>JAIBEW010000017.1 GCA_019459085.1 Kaistella sp. | reverse complement strand
GCCATTATCCATATCGGCTATAGTACGGTAATATACCCGCGTCGCTGTAGGATCTGCAAACATTGCATTTGAAACAGAAGTAAGATCAAACACTCCGGTTCCTGAATTATTATTGTTACAGGCCCGAACTGTTGCATTATTAACTACAATTGCGCCTTGTATAAATGTAATGGTTCCTGTTTGTGTACAATCATTTATCGGGTTAAGAGGATTTACCGGATCAGTATAGTGAAGCGCATAATAATATGTATTTGCTGTATTAACCGTAATCGGCGTAGTGATAGGACTACTATTGGTTAGAGCATCATTTGAGTTATTATGATAACTTACAGAAAAGTTCGCATTTCCATTGATTATTCCGGTAGAGAGCGTAGAAAAATCAAAAATTGCCGGATTTGTACAGATGGTAATAACGCCATTGTGATTTGGACCTGGTGCAATAAAAGGATTAGGTGTTAATGCAGGATCATTAAAGGGCGATGCTAAGGTAGCTGTACCTCCCCATGTAAGACTAAACCCATTTGCCGAGGAAGAAAAATTGTCAACCACCAAAAAATAGGTTTGTCCTGCCAATACATTCAACTGAGAACTGAAAGGGGGGCCACCGGCTCCTTCCGAAGGATTTGCAGCTGTAGCACTTAAACCGGTAGGGCCGTCAGCAGCAGAATAATTACAGCGAATAGGGCCTCCGAGCGTTGAACAGGTAACATTTGGTCCGTATACCCCAAAATCATAATCATCAGAAAAATTTACGGGGTTAATACTGAAGGTTAGCGTTCCCGAGGTGGCAATTGTAAAACTGTACCAAACAGAAAAGTGTTCATCACCACTCAGGCAACCTCCTAAATCTTCGTCTACATCACCGTCATTTATCGGCGTATACGAAACAGGTGAGTTTCCACAAACTGCAAGTGCTCCTCCTGCTCCTCCAACATCAGCACAATCGGACTGAGCAAAAGAAAATTGAGTCAGCAATATCAAAAATAAGAATACAAATTTTTTCATGACTAATAGATTTAGTTAGAGGTAATTGCATTTAATTGTCTGTTGAGGAAGTTTTCAGCATCACTCTGTCCCCAGTTCCAACCTAAAGCCCGTTTTTTGTTGACTTTAAAAGATTTTACAGCAGCCTGAAAAAATTCTACAGCTTTTTGTTTGTCTCCGCCCAGATTTTCCGGTAAAAAATAAGCGACTTCACCCTGAAGCAGCAATAATCTAGGATGGTTTTGATCCAGCTTTTTTGCTTTATCAATATAGCTGTCGATTATTACTTTTTCAGTTGCGGAATTAGAAGGATTAATAAGTAATCTTTGCAAGTGAATAAAACCCAGAAGTATTTCAGTTTCAATAGCAGTACTTCCAACATTATAACTGGATAATGCGTATTTTTCTGCAATATAATTTTCTCTTTCACCCAAAGAAAGTTTATTTTCAGCTTGCAGCATCTGTATTTTTTTCATTAATACTAAAGCTGAATAGTAGTAAATTTCCCGGTTGTTTCCTCTCAGTTTTGAAATATTATTAAAAATAATATCAAAATCTGTAGTAGTTTGTGCATTAATCATTGCCGAAATGTTTTTATCGATTTCTGTCTGAAGCACTGTCTGAGCAGAAGAATAAAAGCCAAAGGCAATTACCATAAAAGTAAGGATAAGTTTTTTCATAATGTCACTATATTTACTAACAAATATAATAAAAATATGATAGGAAAGAATTTTAAGTAAAATGTTTATTATCAGAGGTGTAGACGGGTTTTTACGGCATTTGTATAAGAAATTACGCCGTATTTTTTAAACAGCTGTTTAATCCGGAACTGACTCTCATATTCTTCTAAGGCACCATCAGTATTCCATTTTTCTCAGCTTCGGAAGGGTGCTTCCTACCAACAGAGCAATAAGAACCGTCATGGTTCCGCCAAAAACAACAGATCTCACTACGCCAAACAGTTTTGCTGCCACGCCACTTTCAAACTGACCCATTTCGTTGCTCGACATAATAAATATTGAATTTACGCTTAAAACACGTCCACGGATATGATCCGGCGTTTTCAATTGAACAATCGTTCCTCGGATAACGACTGAAATCCCGTCGAGCATTCCGCTGAAGACCAGTAAAATAAAAGATAGCCAATACAGTTCGGACAGTCCAAAACCAATGATGCACAACCCAAAACCGGCCACTGCAACCAGCAGAATTTTCCCCTGGTTTTTTCTCAGCGGAATAAAGGAGAGCGTGACGATGATGCACATGGAACCGATATCGGACGCCGCATTCAGCAGGCCGAAACCATCAGCGCCAACTTTTAGGATATCACTTGCGAATACAGGAATCATGGCTACTGCGCCACCGAAAAGTACGGCAAACATGTCGAGGCACAAAGCGCCTAGAATTTCCTTTGTTCGGTAAATGTATGCTGCGCCTTCCCGGATGCTTTCCCAAACATTTACTTCGGCCTCATTATGTTCAGAATGCTGCTTCCGGAGCTGCCAGAAAAAGATCGAAGCGATTAAAATCAGGATGATGATGACGACCAAAGTCCATTTGATGGTAATTAAAGCGATCAGAAATCCGCCAATAGCGTGTCCTAAAACGGATGAGGTTAAAAATGTCGCCTGATTCAGGGTAATGGCATTTGCGAGATTATGTTTTTGAACGATTTTAGGAATCATCGAAGGAACCAGTGGTCCGATAAACGCCCGCGCAATTCCGGTACAGAATATCACCGCATAAATATAATAGGTGATCTGGTGGCCGGTAAAATGCAGCTGTGTATGGAAAAAAGCCGGAATGAGCAAAAGGGCAATCAAAAAAGCATAACTGTAGTTGCAGATCAGAAGCAGTTTTTTCTTCTCCTTCATATCAATAACATGTCCTGCGTACAGTGCCGTAGAAACCGCAGGAATTACTTCCGAAAGTCCGATCAGACCAATGGAAAAAGGATCTTTGGTCAGCTGATAGACCCACCAACCTAGAAGGGTAGCCAGCATTCGGAAAGCGGTAACAATAAAAAATCTTCCGGTAAGAAGATTTCTGAATTCAACATTTTTTAGTGTTTGTAAAGGCTCCGGAGAAATCATGGCGGCAAAAATAGAATTATAAACTCAATTTTTTTATTATTTTTGAAAAATGAACTGGATTTTGTTACTTATCGCCGGCTTGTTTGAAGCCGCTTTTGCCACCTGTCTGGGGAAAGCACAGGAATCTTCCGGAAAAGAGAGTGCTTTTTGGTGGGCAGGGTTTTTTATATGTCTCGCTCTCTCGATGTTTCTGATGTACAAATCCATTTCGGGTGAAAATGCAATTCCCATCGGAACTGCATATGCGGTTTGGACGGGAATTGGTGCGGTAACCGGAGTGATATCAGGAATCATCTTCTTCAATGAACCTGCCACCTTCTGGCGGATGTTTTTTGTATGTACGTTAATTGCGTCGGTTGTGGGTTTGAAAATCACCCAAACTCATTAGTTGGAAGTTGCACGTGTTGAGCTCAACACCAGTGCTCCAACAGCAGCGGCACCAATTACAACAGCTCCTGCTGTAACTCTAGCTTTTGTCTGATCTCTAACTGCAGTCACATTGCTTTTTGACAAAGAAACTTGTGTACTGTCTTTTCTGCTTACAAAACCAGTGATGTTTTCACTATCCGTACTCATGAAAATCATTTTCTGTTTTTTGGAACTGTCTTTCAGCGAAAAACTGTAGGTTCTGCCCGTCTTCAGTTTCGTGTAGTCGTTTTTATACAGGTCGTCGGAATATTTTGTTGTCGCACAGGACGATAATAAAAATAATGCCGTTAAAAAACCAGCTTTAAGAGATTGAGATAATTTCATGTCAATTTTTTAGATTCTCAAATGTATAAATTTTTTTTGAAAGTCGCCGTTTCCGGCTATTTCTTTCTCAAATTTTAAATTTTTCCAGATAATCCCCAATTTTACGGTCGTTGGCAAGGCGTGGAATTTTGTTCTGGCCGCCCAGTTTACCTTCCGATCTCGCATACTCCTGAAAGGCGTTTCTTTTCAGTCGTGTGATGATTAAAGGCTGCAGAATATTTCCCGAAATCAGATCTTCATAGTAAGTGTTTCTTTTTCTCATTTCTTCGTCCAGATTTTTTCGGAATGCTTCCAGGTCTTCCGGTTCTTTTTCAAATTCAATAAACCATTCGTGATAAGGCAGGTTTTCCGCAGGATTTACCTGAGGCGCGAGATGGAATTCAGTGATTTGTGCGGGATATTTTTCCACCGTCGCTTTCATGGCTTCCTCTACTTCAAATGCGATCACATGTTCCCCGAATGCCGAGGTAAAATGTTTTGTACGTCCTGAAACCGCGATTCTGTAAGGTTTTTTTGAAATAAATCGCACCACATCCCCAATCGAATACGCCCAAAGTCCGGAATTGGTCGTGAGAATCACCGCATAATCTTTATGAAGTTCAATATCCTTTAATGTCAGACGGTTTGCATCGGGTTTTCCATAATTTTCCAGAGGAATAAATTCATAAAAAATGCCGTGGTTGGTTAAAAGCAGAAGCCCTTCATTTTCAAAATCATCCTGAAAAGCAAAAAATCCTTCACTCGCGGGAAACGTCTGGATCGTATCCACTTCCTTGCCTAAAAGCTCAGTCATTTTTTCACGATAAGGTTCATAATTCACACCGCCGGTAATCAGAAGCTGAAGATTCGGGAACAGCTCGGTGATTTTTTTGCCGTTCTTTTCAATAAGTTTTTCGAAATACATGATCAGCCAGGGCGGAATCCCTGAAATCAAAGTCATGTTTTCGTTTTCGGTCTCCTTTACAATTTCATCCACCTTCGTTTCCCAGTCTTCAATTAAATTGGTTTTCAGGCTGGGCAAACGGTTTTTCTGCAGATATTTTGGGATATGATGCGCAACAATTCCGGAAAGGCGGCCCGTTTTTATGCCGTTGACTTCTTCAAGTTCCGGACTGCCCTGTAAGAAGATCATTTTTCCGTTTACAAAATCTGCGTTTTTTTTTCGGCTGATGTAATGAAGAAGTGCACTTTGTGCGGCTGCGATCTGAAAAGGCATTCCTTCTTTCGAAATGGGAATGTATTTGGAACCGGAAGTGGTGCCTGAAGTTTTTGCGAAATATTCCGGTTTTCCCGGCCATAGAATATTCTCTTCACCGGTTTTTATCTTTTCGATGAACGGTTTTATATCTTCATAATCGGCAACAGGAACATTCTGTTGAAAATCTTCAACCGTTCTGATGTCTGCAAATTTCTTTTCTTTTCCGAAGACTGTATCTTCTGCTTCTTTCACCAGCGAAAGCAGTACTTCAGTCTGATCTTCTACCGCGTTTGTTTTAAAGGTTTCGGCGCTCTGCACATGCCGGTTTGCCCAAAGCAAAGCGATTTTTTTCTTGATGAAATTTACCATTCTCAAAAATATAAAAAAAACCGATGAAATGTCATCGGTTTAAATAAGGTCTTGCTATTTTTTCTTGAAAATCGAGTTGAATACCTGCTTCGGCGATTTTGGTTTCCGCGGTTTTGGCGGCAACTGACCGGCTTTTGGATGTGCCGGTGCTACAAATTTTCCGTTTTTTATTGCAGGATGTCCCGGATGTTTCGGCGGAGTCGGGTGTCCCGGATGTTTCAAATGAGGCGTTGGCGGTTTAGGCGGAGCTGGCGGTCGCTGCTGTGCAGAGGCGAGTCCGAATCCTAAAACTACGATACAAACGGTGAGTAAATTTTTCATATTGTTTGTTATTTTAATTTCTGATACAGTCTGCAATCCAGGTTCTGCCGTTCATGGTGTAAAATATTTTCAACTGAGTGTTGTCAATTCTTACGTATGAAGTGGCTGTTGAACCGACCATTACTAAGGTATTGTCGCCCTGCTGCTGGAATTCAATTCCGTTTAAATCAGGGATTCCGTTCGAGAATGTAAAGTTATACTTGGTTCCGCTGGCAATTTTTGTAACGAAAACAGATCCGTTATCTGTGGTTGCAGTTGTAGCACCGTCATTATACGAAAGACTACCTCTGTAAGTTCCGGCAAAGAAATCATTGTCGGCAGGGTCGTCATCACTTCTGCATGAGTTGAGGGAGATTACTGAAAATACAATCAGCAGCATTCCGAAGATCTTTAGTACGTTTTTCATTTATTTTATTTGGACTAGGGTTTCCAAAGATTATGCCATTAAAATTCCGGATGGTTTTTAAATGTGGCTTAGGATGCTGTTTTCACCGAAAATTACTTCTCGTTTATTATGCTTAAATTTGCGCTTTGAACGATTCCGGGATGCTCCGAAATCGCTTTTGTCGTTTATATGTTCTAGGACATTAACTATTACTTTAAATAATGCAGTTAAAAACCATACACGAAACTTTTCTTCCCGACATGATGAAAAATGAATTCGGGAAAGAGATTTTCAGAAATTTAGACCTCCATCAGCATATTTCGGTTAAAGGATTTGCAGGATCATCGCCTTCGGTTTTTACCGCTGAGCTTTTCCTTACCCGTCAAAAAAATATTCTTTTTCTGATTGAAGACAAAGAAGAAGCGCTATATGTTACGGCAGAAATGGAGGATCTTTTGGGGAAAGAGAATGTGCTTTTTTTTCCTGCAACGCATCTTGAACCTTATCAGATTGAAAAAACGCAGAATGCCAATCTCGTTTTAAGAACGGAAGTCCTGAATAAACTGAATGCCGGAAAAAAGCCGAAAGTTATTGTAGCCGGATTTTCTTCATTATCCGAAAAAGTCCTGAAAAAAGAAGACTTCAGCGCCATTTCGCACCTGATTAAAGTGGGCGAAAGTCTGGATTTCGATTTTACAGGCGAACTGCTGCATCAGTTCAATTTTAATTTTACCGATTTTGTTTCGGAGCCCGGAGAATTTTCTGTTCGGGGTGGGATTGTGGATGTTTTTTCCTTTTCGAATGAAGAGCCGTACCGCATTACCTTTTTCGGCAACGAGATTGAAAGCATCAAGACCTTTAACATCGAAACGCAGCTGACGAACGGGAAAGTAAATGAATTTCAACTGGTTTCCAACATGAATTTCGCCGCTTCAGGCACCAAAGTTTCTCTTTTTGACCTTCTTCCGAAAGACAGTTTCGTGGTTTCGAAAAACACATTCCTGGGATTGAAGAAAGTCAGTGATTTTTATACAAAAGCAGAGGAAAAATTTGATTTGCTGAGTAAAGAAATCAACCACCGGAAGCCGGAAGAGCTTTTTATGACCGGTGAACAGCTGCTCTCGGATTATCAGAAATTCAAATCGGTGGATTTTACGATGGAGAATCTGAATCTTCACGGAAGTGCCGCGGTTCAGCTAAACCATCAGCAGCAGCCTGTTTTCCATAAGAATTTTGAACTTTTAATTGAAGATTTCGAAGAGAAGCAGAAAGAAAATTTCGACATCTGGATTTCCTTTTCCACCGAGAAGCAGAAAGAAAGGCTGGTTGCGATTTTCGAAGAGTTGGGCCGTTTCGACTCGGCGCTGCAGGATATTCCGTTTAAATCCTTTAAATCTGAACTTCACGAAGGTTTTGTGGATTTTGACCAGAAGATTTCGGTGTACACCGATCACCAGATTTTCGACCGTTACCAAAGGTTCAAGACCAAAAATAATTTTGCAAAATCTGAACAGCTCACGCTGAAAGACCTGATGCAGATGAAAGTCGGCGATTTCATCACGCATATCGACCATGGGATCGGGAAATTCATGGGTCTTGTGAAAGTGAACAACAACGGAAAAGTTCAGGAATGTTTCAAACTCATTTATAAAAACGGTGATCTGCTTTATGTGAGCATTCATTCACTTCACAAAATATCAAAATACAACGGTCCCGACGGTCGGGAAATTGTTTTAAGCAAACTCGGGTCACCCGCTTGGAAAACCCTGAAACAAAAGACAAAAGCAAAAGTCAAGCAGATCGCTTTTGATCTCATCCGGCTTTATGCTCAGCGAAAAACGGCGAAAGGTTTCGCCTTTACGCCCGATTCTTATCTTCAGAATGAACTTGAGGCGAGTTTTATTTATGAAGACACTCCCGACCAGGAAAAAGCAACGCTGGATGTGAAAAAAGACATGGAAAACGACACCGTGATGGACCGTTTGATCTGTGGGGACGTAGGTTTCGGTAAAACGGAAATCGCGGTGAGAGCTGCCTTCAAAGCCGCAACGGACGGAAAACAGGTCGCTATTTTGGTTCCGACAACCATTCTGGCTTTTCAGCATTACCGAAGTTTTAAAGAAAGACTCAAAGATTTTCCGGTGAATATTTCTTATATGAACCGTTTCCGTACCGCAAAACAGAAAAGCGAAACCCTTAAAGGTCTTGAAGAAGGAAAAATCGATATTGTGATCGGCACGCATCAGCTCGTCGGCAACAGCGTGAAATTCAAGGATCTAGGACTTCTGATCATCGATGAAGAACATAAGTTCGGCGTTTCGGTGAAAGACAAACTCAAAACTTTAAAAAACAATATCGATACGCTTACTTTAACGGCAACTCCCATTCCGAGAACCTTACAGTTTTCGCTGATGGCCGCGCGGGATTTATCGGTTATCAAAACACCGCCGCCAAACCGGCAGCCTGTTGAAACAAGTATTGTAGGATTTGATGAAGAAATCATCCGTGATGCGATTTCCTACGAAATTCAGCGCGACGGACAGGTATATTTCATCAACAACAGAATTGAAAATCTGAAAGATATTGCCGGACTGATTCAGCGGCTCGTTCCCGACGCGAAAGTGATGATCGGTCACGGACAGATGGAAGGAAAACAGCTCGAGCGGAATGTGCTGGATTTTATGGAAGGGAAATACGACGTTTTGGTTTCAACGACGATCGTCGAAAGCGGCGTGGATGTTCCGAATGCGAATACCATTTTCATCAACGATGCACAGCGTTTCGGGATGGCCGACCTGCACCAGATGCGCGGACGGGTGGGACGAAGCAACAGAAAAGCGTTCTGTTTCCTCATCACGCCGCCTTTTGACATGATGACTTCAGATGCCAGAAAAAGACTCGAAGCGATAGAACAGTTTTCGGATCTCGGAAGCGGATTCCAGATTGCGATGAAAGATCTTGAAATCCGTGGAGCAGGAGATCTTCTGGGTGGAGAACAGAGCGGTTTCATTAATGAAATGGGCTTTGATACGTACCAGAAAATTATGCAGGAAGCTTTGGAGGAACTTCAGAACGATGAGGAGTTTGAGGAACTTTTTGATAATGAAGAAGACCGTAAAAAACTCTTTAAATCGACCAAGGAAGTGAATATTGACACCGATCTAGAACTCATGTTGCCGGATTTCTTTGTAC
This sequence comes from Kaistella sp., assembly GCA_019459085.1. Lineage (GTDB taxonomy): Bacteria > Bacteroidota > Bacteroidia > Flavobacteriales > Weeksellaceae > Kaistella. The sequence goes on along the minus strand of JAIBEW010000017.1, from coordinate 154,208 downwards.
AAAGCATTGAAGAAAGACTTTCACTATACCAGAAACTTGCGGAAATCCAGAACAGGGCTGACCTTCAGAAATTTGAAAATGAACTCACCGACCGTTTTGGCGAACTGCCGTCGGAAGCCCGGAATCTTCTTAAAAGTGTAGAACTGAAATGGATCGCTGCGGAAATCGGCTTTGATAAAATTGTGGTGAAAAACGGCGTTTTCCTCGGATATTTTCCTTCAAATCCTCAGGATAAATTTTACCAGAGCGAAAAATTCAGACATATTATTGCCTATTTAAGTAAAAATCCGAAGGACGCAACACTGAAAGAAAAACATACTGCAGACGGAAACCAACTCATGATGCGGAAAGAAAATGTGCAGAATGTGGATGAGGTGAATGCGGTTTTGGAAAGGATGAGTATATAATTACCATTCAACTGGTTTTCTAAAAGTTTTTCCCTCAAATTCCACAACATTTTCCATCAATGCTTTATTCCACTTTGGCTTGTGTTTTTCCATTTGTAGATATGGAATCTGAAGGTCAATAATAGAATTTGTATATTTAGTTGGGGGAAACATAACTAATAGTTCTCTCTTATAGAAATTTTTTATTAATTTAAGTGGAGGAAGAAAATCAGAGTCTCCAGAAATTAGAACGATTTTTTGACACTCTTCATAATGGCAACTTTCGATCATTTTAATTGCTAAATTAACGTCGGTTTGCTTCTCTTCCCAATGCATAAAAGTTTTACTACACCCATCCTGAGCTCTACAAATTATTGGTTTGTCTTGGTATTTACCATAATGGATTTTAAGTTTTTCCTTATTGATAGCTTTATTACAACCCATTAACATGTTTTGGCGAGTCATTTTACCTTTGTTTTTTGGTCTGGCTGTAAAATAATGGACTTCAAAGATTTCTTCCTCTTCATTAAGAAATTCTGCACACAACTTTACTATGTCAATCCAATAAAATTTCCTCCAATCTGGTTTATGTTTTGACATTTCTTTTATACCGTAGTAAAAATTGTACCCATCAATATAAAAACTTACTTTTTTCATAATTATGTTTATATCAAAAAAAAAAGCCTCTTTTGGAGGCTTTGGGCCGAAACGATGAAACATTTCGGGATGCGTTATCATTACATGTGAATGATTGCACAAATGTAATAAATATTTTTTAATTCACAAATGTTTACTTAAAAATATTTTAAAATAATGATTTCTTTAGTAAAGGAAAAATATATTTTCGACGGAAACCAGCCCATGATGCGGAAAGAAAATGTGCAGAATGTGGATGAAGTGAATGCGGTTCTCGAAAGAATTTTAAATTAGTTTTGACAATTCCAAAATTATATTAGATTTGTAGAACAAATTATTAAACATGAAAAAAATTCTATTTATTGCCAGTCTGATTGCCGGATTTTTTATTTTGCATTCCTGTGTAGACCCAAATTCATTGGTAAACAGTAATGTAAGCAACATTACGGGGCCTAGAATATTAAGCAGGGTCGACAGTTCTGGAGTTACGCTCGCAAAATATCACCTGACCAACAATAAACTTACGGGTGCTACGACATTCACATATGATGCTTCTTCACCCAATCCTACAGTAGGAACCATCAGTTTGATTTACAGTGGAAGTAAAATTTCAGTATTTGAATACCTCTCCGTGCCGCCCGCAGTAAGTGGTCAAAATTTTCAATATAAAAATGTCATCAAACTGACGTATGATACTTCGGGAAAAGTGACCAACACTATTCTTGAAGAATATATTACCACTCCCACCACAGGAACTGTTCCTGGCAGAAGACTTGTTGGCACTCTTACCTATAACAGCTCCGGAAAAGTCATCAAACAGTTTCAGAAAATTGGCACTCCGGCTGGAGGTATATTCGATTATTCTATGTACAGCGAAGATAATATAACTTATAGCGGTGAAAATATCAGTGGAGTAGAAACTTTTTGGGGTACGCTGGATTCAGCAGGAAATCCGAGCGGAACACCTGGTATGTTTTCAAAAATTACTGCTGCAAACTTTGATACGAAGATCAATCCTTACACCACGCTTCCAAAAGAGTTTAATTTATGTTGGGGAGTGATTCAAGGTTTCGGATTCATGAATCTTAATCCCAATAACTATTCAACGTTGACTTTCACTCATTATGTAGGTGGAACACCAGTAACTACCACGCAGAATTTTCAGTATCAGTATGATGCACAGAACTATCCAACTGCGTTCAACAATAGTCATGATTTCATTTATCAGGCCTTATAAATTACTAAAGGGATGGTGCTGAATTCTACAACTTTAATTAATGAAATCACACTTTCAGTTATTTATTTAAAATAAATTATATTTGTGAAAATTTACAAAAATGAAAAACTTATATTACTTTCTTCTTTTAATTGTGGGCTTCTCTGCCTTTCATTCATGCAAGGAACTCGCAGATGAAGACGGAAATCTTCTGAATAACATGGGTCAGAACCCAGGCGGATTAACCGGATCCAGAGCGCTCTTCCGGGAGATGACCGATGCCGATACGCTTGAATATCACTACAACGGTCTTAAACTTTCTGATGTTACTACAGACAGCACAATTACAAAAATTGTCTATAATTCAGAGATGATCAATAAAATCACCTTCGACGGTTTTGTAGGCCTTCAGGACAGTATTTCCTACACCCGCTTTTTTACTTATGACGGTGCCGGAAAAATCAGCACCATTTCGGAGACTTCCACGAGTCATTTTGTAGGATTGCCTGTGCAACCGGTGAAAAAATACAAAGCACTGTATACGCTGAAATATAAAACAAACGGCCAGCTGGACTCGATCATCACCAAAAAAGGGGAAGAAATTACGGCCGTGCCTTTTGCATTTACAACTTATTCCAAAAAAGCGTATACGTTTACCGGAATGAATTTAACCGGAATGATTGATAAAACCGGAACGATGTCGGGTAATTTATACGGTCCTGTAACGGGAATGATAAATTTTGAGTTTTCGGAGTACGATGACAAGAAGAATCCGTACACCCTGCTTCCTTTCGCATTCAATATTCACCAGTTGCTGGATGATAACAAAGAAAGTTTTAAAAGCTACCGACTGTCTGCAAATAATCCTAAAAAAGTAAGCATTACTTCAAATACGATTTTTGTACCGATGGTGTCGACGACAGCCTATGGCTATGACCCCCAGAATTACGTACTAACAGGTTTCGGTCTAACGTATATGTACAAGCCTTTTTAAAAAAAAGAAATTTAACTTATAAAACCCAGCTTCGGTTGGGTTTTTTTATTTTCGGATTTGAAAGTTACTTTCCGGAATATTATTGAAAAACCTATTTTTGCATAAACATTATTGATGAAATATCTGATTGTCGGCCTCGGAAACAAGGGAGAAGAATATGCGGAGACGCGCCACAATATCGGTTTCAAAGTAGCCGAAAAGCTAGCGGAAACACTTGAGGCTCCTTTTAAGGGCTCCAACTTCGGACTTCTGGCGGAAGGAAAATATAAAGGCCGCAAAGTATTGATCCTTAAACCCGATACTTACATGAATCTTTCAGGAAATGCCGTTAAATTCTGGCTTCAGAAGGAAAATATTCCATTGGAAAATGTCATGATCATTACTGATGACCTTGCTTTGCCATTTGGCACCTTAAGAATGAAAATGAAAGGGTCAGATGCCGGTCACAACGGCCTGAAAAGTATTCAGGAACTGCTGCAGACTCAAAATTATCCGCGTTTGAGATTTGGGATTTCAGCAGAATTTTCTGAAGGAAAGCAGGTAGATTATGTGTTGGGCAAATGGGAGGGTGAGGAAAAAGAAAAACTTCCCGAAAGAATCGAGAAGTTTTCCAAAGCCTGCCTGTCTTTTGTTTTTGCAGGAATACAGAATACGATGACCGCTTTTAACGGCAAGTGATTTTACACAAGGTGTAAACACTTTACATCGCTCTCCGGTGCGTGACGAGAATGTGGGAATCTTCATCTTCATCATAATCCCGGTACGAGGTTTTAAACCCGAGGAGCTTCACCTCAATTTCCTCTTCCTTTGCACGGATATTGGCGAAATCCTGAATCATATCTACAACATCTCCTGCAATATAAGAAGTGCTTCTGGCATCAAATATCACGGTTGAGCCGGGTTTTATGTTTTTCAGCGTCTTCTTAAGTGCAGCTTTGTTCAGGAATGAAACCTCTTCAGCAAGTTTAATCGTAATTTCATCGGCATCATCCAGTTCTTCACGACTTAAATAGTATGCTCTTTTCATATTTCCCTGTAAAATGTAGAAAACAGAAATCAACAGCCCAATTCCAACACCTTTCAGTAAGTCCAGGAAAACCACCGCCAGAATCGTAGCGATGAAAGGGATGAACTGGTATTTTCCTTTATCCCAGAAATGCTTCACTGTAGCTGGTTTGGCAAGTTTGTATCCAACCAAAATCAGAACTGCAGCAAGCGTAGCAAGCGGGATCAGGTTTAAAATAAACGGAATGGACAGTACACATACCAAAAGCATAAAGCCATGAATCATCGCTGAAAGTTTGGACGTGGCTCCAGCATTGGCATTAGCGGAACTTCTTACCACAACCGAAGTCATCGGTAATCCGCCAATTGCTGAACTGATGAGATTTCCAATTCCCTGTGCTTTAAGTTCCAGATTGGTGTCGGTAATTCTCCGGTGCGTATCCAGCCGGTCTGTTGCTTCAATACACAGAAGGGTTTCTATAGAAGCGACAATCGCGATCGTACCACCCACAATCCATACTTTTGGATTTAAAAATCCACCAAAATCCGGAAGGATGATGAGATTGCCAATTTCACTGAAACTCTCGGGAACCGGAAGGTTCACCAAATGTTCAGATCCGATATAAAGCGAACTTCCTGAAATTTTGAATAAATAATTCAGTAAAATTCCGACCGCTACCGCTACCAACGCGCCCGGAAGCATTTTTATTTTCTTAAGGAAAGGAATTTTTTCCCAGGCCAGCAGAATTCCTATGGACACCACGGTAATAATGATGGCTCCAAAATTGATTCCTGCAAAAAGTTCCGAGAAATAATTGGGATTAAATCCGTTTCCAAAAAGGCTTTCGTTCCCTACAAAATCCTGGTCGAAACCCAATGCATGCGGGATCTGCTTCAAAATAATAATTATTCCGATACCCGCAAGCATTCCTTCAATAACATTATTCGGAAAGAAATTGGAAATACTTCCGGCTCTCACGAATCCTAGAATGAGCTGAATGATACCGGCAATAATACCTGCACAGAGAAAGAGTTCAAAGGCTCCCAAATCGGTAATTGCAGTAAGAACGATGGCGGTTAATCCGGCAGCAGGACCTGAAACTGAAACGTTGGAGTTGCTGATGAAGCCTACAACGAGCCCGCCCACGATCCCGGCGATAATTCCGGAAAGTGGTGGCGCTCCGGAAGCCAGTGCAATTCCTAAACAGAGCGGAAGTGCAACTAAAAATACTACGAGTCCCGAGGGGAAATTTTCTTTTATCCCTCCGATCATTGATTTTGCTTTTTTCATTTTTTTGAAAAATTGTGCTGATGGAAAATCCGAAAACCGCTCAATACAGCATTTGTTGCTGATTATTGAAACCAAGCATTCGAATTCACAGCAAGTGAAATTTAATTTTTAATACGAGTTATGGCCCGGAATTTTAAAAATCCGGAACATTTTAAGTAACCTGAAGTAAAAATTAAGCGTCGGGAGGAGGGGAAAATATAGTAAGGAAAGGCGACAGATGAATAGAATCATCGGTCTTAACGAAAGTTTTTTTGTTTGAATTGTCTTCAAAAAACTTCAGAAAATCATGAACATTCATTGTTCTCGGAACCGTCTTTTCAAAAAGGGCTGTAGACGGTGAATGGGTTTCTTCTTCGGAAATCACAATATTCATTGGCGGCAGTTCCCAATCGAAAATGCTGGCAATACTGGGTAAAGCCATAAAATTCAAAAATACCGCTAATGTAAGGATACTCCAAAGTTTCATAAAAAATACTTTTTAGATGAGGTTTTTGTTGTTCTTTCTGCTCATCACCCAATTTGAGTTGGTCAAATTATAGATTTTCTGAATGTCTTTCAAGATTTTCTCGAAATCGATGTCAAGATCAATAATTTTCCCAGTTCTCAGATCGAAAACCCAGCCGTGAACGATAGGATACTCGTCTAGAATATACCTTTCCTGCACTGCTGCCATTTTAATCACGTTAATACACTGTTCCTGAACATTCAGTTCAACAAGGCGGTCATAACGCTTTTGTTCATCTTCAATAGAATCCAATTCTGTCTGGTGCAACCTGTAAACATCGCGGATGTTTCTGAGCCACGGATTCAGAAGTCCCAGATCTTCGGGAGTCATTGCTGCCTTCACACCACCACAGCCGTAATGGCCGCAAACAATAATGTGCTTTACCTTAAGATGTTCTACCGCATACTGTATAACGGCTGTTGAACTCATGTCTAAAGTATTCACAACATTGGCAATGTTACGGGTCACAAAAACTTCTCCGGGTTTCATACCCATCAGTTCTTCTGCCGATACGCGGCTGTCTGAACATCCGATGTAAAGATAATCGGGGTTCTGAGTCTTCGCAAGTTCATGAAAAAACTCAGGATCATCAGAGATTTTGGATTCTACCCATTTCCTGTTGTTTTCAAAAATAACTTCATACGATTTTTCCATAATGATAAAAATTTAGGGGTTTATATTATACTAATTCGTTTAAATTATTTTCAAATTCAATAGATGAAATCAATAACTGTGCAAAAATATAAAATTTGCCCTTATTAGGGCAAATTTTAACAAAGTTTAGTAATTGATTTTTTAAATCAAGGCTTTCAGGTATGCACCATAGCCGCTTTTTCCGTATTTTTCGGCAGCTTCCATCAACTGTGCTTTGCTGATGAAGCCCTTCAGATAAGCGATCTCTTCAATACATGAGATCTTGAAACCCTGTCTTTTCTCCAGGACTTTTACAAATTCTGAAGCATCGTGAAGCGAATCGAAAGTACCGGTGTCGAGCCATGCAGTTCCACGGGACATTACACCGACTTCAAGCTCGCCTTTTTCCAGATAAATCCTGTTCACATCGGTAATTTCTAGTTCACCGCGTGGAGAAGGTTTCAGGTTTTTGGCGATTTCCACGACTGAATTGTCATAAAAATACAACCCGGGAACCGCGAAATTGGATTTCGGATGTTCCGGCTTTTCTTCAATCGAGATGGCTTTCAGATTTTCATCAAATTCAACAACCCCATATCTTTCGGGATCAGAAACCTGATAAGCGAAAACGCAGCCGCCTTTTACCGTGGTTTTAGAGGATAAAAGTTCAGGCAGACCGGCTCCGTAAAAAATATTGTCGCCCAAAACCAGGGCCACGGAATCGTCACCGATGAATTCCTCGCCCAAAATGAAGGCCTGCGCCAAACCGTCCGGACTGGGCTGAACTTTGTACTGGATGTTACAGCCAATGGAGGAACCGTCACCCAGAAGTTTGATGAATCCTTCCTGATCGTGAGGGGTCGTGATGATCAGAATATCCTTGATCCCAGCTAACAGCAGCGTGGAGAGCGGATAGTAAATCATCGGCTTGTCGTACACCGGCATCAGCTGTTTGCTGACTGCAATGGTAAGTGGATAAAGTCTGGTGCCGGAACCGCCGGCGAGTATAATTCCCTTCATTTGATTTTTTTTTCTATTAATAACGCCTCCATTTCTTTATTTAATTCATTTTGAAGATTACTGGAAATAGAAGCACTGATTATAATGATATTATTTTTGTCATCTATTTTTCCTCCGTTAGTTTTATAGAATTCAATTAAGGATTTTAATTTGCTTTCGGAAATAAGCGAAAAACTGTTGTAAAGTGATGTTTTTTTGAATGTTTCAAAGTCAAATTTGTTCAGTATCTCGTCAATTTCTTCATTACCATAATTTCTTTTTCCATTATTATATTGTTGACTCCAAAAATAAACTCTTGAATAATTTATTACTGTTTCTTTATAGTTGCTCACTCTGATAAACTCATCAATCAATTTTTCATGATTTGCTTTCGGTATTGAAGGAAGGGGAGGTGATAGCTGGGCAAAATTTGAAATAAAGAAAAGAAGCGGAAGTAATAGAACAATTTTTTTCATCTTTAAGAATATTGTTTTTTATAATAGTCTTGATAGTTACCAGATGTCACATTCTCCAGCCACTCTTTATTCTCAAGAAACCAGTCAATTGTTTTTCCCAAGCCCTGCTCGAAAGTTACACTCGGTTTCCAGCCTAAATCGCGGTTGATTTTTGTAGCATCAATGGCGTAACGTTTGTCGTGTCCCGGTCTGTCTTTTACGTAGGTGATGAGTTTTTCGGAATGACCTGTAGGATTTCCGAGTTTTTCATCCATCTGTCTGATGAGTTCTTTTACCAGATCAATGTTCTGCCATTCGTTGAAGCCGCCGATGTTGTAGGTTTCGCCTGTTCGGGATTTATGAAACAGCTTGTGGATGGCTTTGGCGTGATCAATCACAAAAAGCCAGTCACGGGTATATTTTCCGTCGCCGTAAATCGGGAGCGGTTTTCCGTTGATGATATTGGAGATGCAAAGCGGAATCAGTTTTTCGGGAAAATGATTCGGTCCGTAATTGTTGGAGCAGTTCGAAACGATGAACGGCATTCCGTACGTGTTTCCGTAAGCCCGAACAAGGTGGTCTGAAGCAGCTTTGCTCGCAGAATACGGCGACTGTGGGTCATAAGCCGTAGTTTCCAAAAAGAACCCGGTTTCACCAAGACTTCCGTACACTTCATCCGTTGAAACATGATAAAATAGGTTTTTTCTGGTTTCATCCGGAAATCTTCCGTGCGTATGATCGGGATTCAGTTCCCAGAATTCTATGGCAAGATTCAGAAGGTTCGCCGTACCGATCACGTTGGTATTGATGAATGCATTCGGATCCGTGATGCTCCTGTCAACATGGCTTTCTGCCGCCAGGTGAATGATGGCGTCCGGGTTGTATTTTTCAAAAACTTTTCTCAGTTCATCTTCCTTGGTAATATCGGCTTTTTCGAAAACATAGTTGGGTTCATTTTCAATGTCCTTTAAATTCTCGAGGTTTCCGGCGTAAGTAAGCGCATCAAGATTGATGATCTTGATTTCAGGATGATTGGTGACAAATTCCCTTACCACATGAGACCCTATAAAGCCGGCGCCGCCGGTAATGATGATGTTTTTCATATCTTGAAAAGTGTTAAGTTCTATGAGATTGTTTTTCGCCCGATACTTTTGTAATAAAATCCGTTCTGTTCCGGTGTTTCGAGGGGGAACATATTTCTCCCGTCAAAAATAACTTTATTTTTAAGTTTGTCGTCCATTATTTTGAAATTGGGATTCTTGAATTCCGGCCACTCCGTAGCAATAAAAAGACAGTCGGCTCCGTCAAGTGCCGAATACATGTCCGGGGCATATTCAATCTGGTCACCTAAAATTTTGCGCACATTATCTTCTGCAACGGAATCGTAAGCAATAATTTGCGCTCCTTTTTCCAGCAAAATTTTAATATTGTCTAAAGAAGATGCTTCGCGGATATCGTCGGTATTCGCTTTAAAAGCCAATCCCCATATTGCAATTTTTTTACCATTGAGATTTCCGTTGAAATATTTTTCAATTTCCGTCGTCAGAATGACTTTCTGAGAGGTGTTGACATTTTCGGTGGCTTCAAGGATCTGAAAATCAAAACCTTCATCCTTACCAGATCTTATAAGTGCTTTTACATCCTTCGGAAAACAGCTTCCGCCGTAACCGATGCCTGGAAACAGAAAACGGTGGCCAATTCTGTCGTCGCTTCCCATTCCCAAACGGACCTGATCTACATCGGCGCCCACTTTTTCGCAGTAGTTGGCAATTTCGTTCATAAAGGTAATCTTTACGGCCAAAAATGAATTGGAAGCATATTTGGTAAGTTCAGACGATTTTTCGTCCATAAAAATAATGGGAATTCCGGTATTGGTGAATGGCTGATAGATTTTCGCCATCACATTTTTGGCTTTTTCTGAACTGCAGCCCACTACAACGCGGGTGGGATTCATGGAATCTTCCACGGCGAATCCTTCACGTAAAAACTCGGGATTTGAAACCACATCGAATGCAATTTCGGTATTTGCGGCAATAGTTTCCCGGACTTTATCGGCAGTTCCAACAGGGACGGTAGATTTATTGACGACAACTTTATATTCGGTCATCATTTTTCCGATATCGTCCGCGACTTTGAGAACATAAGAAAGGTCGGCTGACCCGTCTTCTCCCGGAGGAGTGGGAAGAGCCAGATAAATGACTTCACTTTTGTCCAGTGCTTCTTTAAGATCTGTGGTGAAAAAGAGCCGCTGAGCCTGAATGTTGCGTAAGAACATTTCCTCAAGATTCGGTTCGTAAATGGGAACGTTTCCGTTTTTCATTTTTTCGACTTTGTTTTCGTCGATGTCTACACAGAAAACCGAGTTTCCAAGCTCTGCTAAAGTGGTTCCGGTGACCAAACCTACGTAACCTGTCCCAACAATTGTAATATTCAAAATAAAAATTTTCCGCAAAATTAATGAAAATTATTATGACAGATGCTTAAAGCCTTGAGATGATGCTGTACATTTACAGAGGGAATTCTGTTTTGGATATTATATATAAATTTGTATATTTGCATCGGAATTACGGAAAAACAATGAAAAGGCCTTCGCAAGAATGCCTTTTTTCGTAACTCATTTTATGACTATGGAATTTAGAAAAACAATAGAGGAGCTGCTTAACACTTTTCTGGAAGAAAGAGAAGACCTCTTTCTTGTAGACCTGAAGTTTTCTACAGCAGATGATATTACAGTTATTTTAGACGGTGACAATGGAGTAACCCTGCAGGACTGTCTGGACGCGAGCCGTGCGATTGAATTCAATGTTGACCGCGAGGAACATGATTTTGCACTGCAGGTTATGAGTGCAGGTTTAAGCGAGCCACTGGTTTCGCCGAGACAGTTCAGAAAAAACATCGGCCGCGAACTCGACATCGTTTTAAAGGATTCATCGGAAATTGAAGGCGAATTGGCAAAGGTGGATGAAGAAAAAATCACACTGGTTTTAAAATACCGCAAACCCAAAGAAGTGGGGAAAGGAAAAGTGGATGTAGTGGAAGAAAAGGAAATTCCCTATTCCGAGATTAAAAAAGCATTAGTAACAATAAAATTTTAGGGTAAAGCACATACTTGAAACTAAAATATTTAAACAAATATATATAAATGGACGGTTTAGCATTGATTGAAGCCTTCGGCGATTTCAAAGAAGAAAAAAGCATCAGCAAGATTGATCTGATGGCGATTATCGAAGATTCATTAAAGACACTTTTAAGAAAAAGATTTGATTCCGATGATCACTTTGATGTGATTGTAAACCCGGATAAAGGAGATTTTCAGATATTTTTGAATAAAACCATTGTTGAAGACGAAATGTCTGAAGATGATGATCTGGAAATTGAAATTTCGGAAGCCAAAAAAATAGACCCGACTTTTGAGGTTGGTGAAGATTTTACCGTTGAAATTCCAATTGCACAGTTGGGAAGAAGAAGCATCCTTACATTGAAGCAGATTTTATCTACCAAACTTCAGGAGCATAACAACGCCATGCTGTATGATCAGTTCCGCGACAGAATCGGGGAAATTGTGGTTGGTGAAGTACACCATATCCGTCACAAACATGTAATTTTACTTGATGACGAGGAGAACGAATTCATTTTGCCAAAAGAGAATCAGATCCCGTCCGATTTCTTCAAAAAAGGCGAAAGTGTAAGAGCCATCGTTGAAAGTGTTGATTTTAAAGGCTCAAAACCGCAGATCATCATTTCACGTACTGCACCGAAGTTTTTGGAAAAACTGCTTGAACTTGAAATTCCTGAAATCCAGGACGGAACCATTATTCTGAAAAAAGTGGTGAGGATTCCGGGAGAAAAGGCGAAAATTGCTGTAGATGCTTATGACGACAGGATTGATCCTGTTGGAGCATGTGTAGGAGTGAAAGGCTCAAGAATCCATGGAGTGGTAAGAGAGTTAAGAAATGAAAATATCGATGTGATTCAGTGGTCTAAAAACCCTGAAATCATGGTGAAGAGAGCATTAGGAAATATTACGGTCAATAAAATAGAGATCAATCCTGAAACCATGTATGCAATGGTGTACACTCCGGTTGACGAAATTTCAAGAGTAATCGGTAAGCAGGGTCAGAACATCAGACTGGCTTCATGGCTGAGTGGTTATGAAATTGATGTGTACAGAGAAGCTCAGGAAGATGATGATGTTGAACTGAAAGAATTCTCAGGAAGCGAAGCCGGAGATATAGAACAGTGGATCATCGACGAGTTTGTAAAAGTAGGTCTTACCACAGCGAAAAGCGTATTGGATAAGGATACCGAAGCGCTCCTGAAAATGGTGGATCTGGAAGAAGAGACAATTGAAGAAGTAAAACAGGTTTTAAAAGAAGAGTTTGAAGACTAATTCTCTTTAAAAGCACACAATAAAGTTGATTTAATTAACTTTACCAAAAATTTAAATAAAAGTATAAAATATACATGCCAAAAATTAGATTAAATAAAGCGGTTAAGGAATTTAATATTTCGATGACGAGACTCGTGGAATTTCTGCAGTCTAAAGGAATCGAAGTGGAAAGCAACCCGAACGCTCAATTGGAAGAATCGGCATATTCTGCATTGGAAGCTGAGTTCGCCAAAGACGGTGAACAGAGAAAGGCTTCTCATGAGGTAGTGATCACAAAGATTCCGGAAGAAAGACTGGAAATTGAAGCCACCAAACCTGAGGTAATAAGAGCCAAAGCAAGTTTAAGACCGGAGACAAAAGTTTTGGGGAAAATCGACTTGAATCCTAAGAAACCTGAAGTTGAGGTTGAAAAGCAGCCTGAACCGGTAGTAGAAGAAGTAAAAGAAGAAGTAAAACCTGTGAAGGAGACGCCTGCGGTTCCTGAAAAACAGGAATTTAAAATTCTGGATAAAATTGACCTTTCTCAGATTGAAGGCAATAAACCAAGATCATCTAAAAAGGAAGAGCCTAAAAAGGAAGAGCCCAAAAAAGAAGAACCGAAAAAAGAAGAGGAAAAACCCCTTCCGAAAGCTGAGGAGACTCCTGCACAGGTTGCTGAAACCCCTGCGTCAGCAGTTGAAACTCCCGTTCCGGCATCACATGCCATTCAGGAATCTGAAAATCTGGGCTCCGACACGCATGCAACCGTTTACCGGAAGCTTGATGGGCCTAAAATCCTGAAACAGACTGTGGATTTGTCCCAGTTTAACAAACCAAAACCTCAGGGCGGCGCCAATTCAGCAGCTGCCAAGAAAAAAAGAAAACGGATTGAAAAGCCGAATCCTCAGGGAGGAACTGCCCAACCTGGACAGAGTGGAACCAATACGCAGGGTAACCGTCCGCCAGGTCAGGGCCAAAACCGTCCGCAAGGAAACCGTCCGCCAAACCAGGCCGGAAACAATAATAAACCGGGAGGTTCACGCAGAGGTACAGACCGTGTTATGCCGGTTGAACTTACCGACGAGCAGGTAAAAAATCAAATCAAGGAAACCCTCGAAAAACTTACCAATAAAGGAAGTAAATCTAAGGGATCAAAATACAGAAAAGAAAAAAGAACCTACAGAAGGGAACAGGATGAACTTCAGCAGGAAATCGACGCGGCAGACAGAACTTTAAAAGTTACGGAGTTTATTACTGTTGGCGAACTGGCGAGCTTAATGAACGTGAGCCCGACTGAAGTAATTTCCGCATGTTTCTCTTTAGGAGTAATGGTAACAATGAACCAGCGTTTAGAAGCGGACACGCTTTTACTTGTTGCAGACGAATTCGGTTTTAAAATTGAATTTTCCGATGCAGATCTGGAAGAATCAGCCACAGAAGAAGATACCGATACGGCAGAAGATTTGATTCCGAGAGCGCCGATTGTTACCGTAATGGGACATGTTGACCACGGTAAAACATCTTTACTGGATTATATCAGAAAAACAAATGTAATTGCCGGTGAATCCGGTGGAATTACACAGCACATTGGTGCTTATAATGTACAGCTCGAAAACGGACAGAGAATTACGTTCCTGGATACACCGGGTCACGAAGCCTTTACCGCAATGAGAGCGAGAGGTGCACAGATCACCGATATTGCAATTATTGTTATTGCAGCGGATGATGATGTGATGCCACAAACAAAAGAAGCGATTTCGCACGCTCAGGCAGCGGGAGTTCCGATGATCATTGCCCTGAATAAGGTTGATAAACCGAACTCCAATCCTGATAACGTCCGTCAGCAGCTTTCCGGAATGAATATTTTAGTGGAAGAATGGGGTGGAAACGTTCAGTCTCAGGAAGTCTCTGCGAAATTCGGTAACAATATGGATGCTTTGCTTGAGAAAGTATTGCTTCAGGCCGAATTACTGGAGCTGAAAGCCAATCCGGATAAAAACGCACAGGGAGTTGTTATTGAAGCTTCACTTGATAAAGGAAGAGGTTATGTTTCAACAATCCTCGTACAAAGCGGTACCTTGAAAGTCGGCGATTATGTTTTAGCCGGTAAAAATCACGGTAAGGTAAAAGCGATGCTTGATGAAAGAGGGAAATCTCTGGAAGAAGCAGGACCTTCGATTCCGGTTACGATCTTAGGATTAGACGGTGCTCCGACAGCAGGTGATAAATTCAGAGTTTTTGCTGATGAAAGAGAAGCCAAAACCATTGCAACGAAAAGAGAACAGTTACAGCGCGAACAGTCCATACGTACCAAAAAGCACCTTACCCTCGACGAGCTTGGAAGAAGAATTGCTTTGGGAGACTTCAAAGAACTTAATATTATCCTTAAAGGTGATGTTGACGGATCAGTTGAGGCACTTTCAGACCAACTTCAGAGTTTATCGACAGAAGAAATCAGCGTAAATATCATTCATCAGGGAGTCGGACAGATTACCGAATCCGATGTTCTATTGGCTGCAGCTTCAGACGCCATTATGATTGGATTTAACGTAAGAGCCGGTGCCAATGCAAAAGACCTTGCTGATAAAGAAGAAATCGAAATCAGAACCTACTCAGTAATTTATGCCGCGATTGATGAGGTGAAAGAAGCGATGGAAGGAATGCTTTCTCCTGAAATCAAAGAACAGGTAATTGGTAATGTAGAAATCAGGGAAGTATTCAAGATTTCGAAAGTTGGATCCATTGCAGGTTGTATGGTGTTGACCGGAAAAGTTTCCAGAAATTCCAAAATCCGCTTGCTTCGCGACGGTATTGTGAAATTCGATGGAGAACTGGAAAGTTTAAAACGTTTTAAAGACGACGTTAAAGAAGTGTCCAAAGGCTACGAATGCGGACTGAACTTAAAAGGATACAACGAAATTGAAGTTGGAGATATCCTGGAGGTGTACGAGGAAGTCGCCGTCAAGAAAAAATTAAAATAAGTTAAAAAAATAATCAACATTCAAGAAAAACTAAAGCAATTTAGTTTTTTTTGTATATTTACCCACTTATAAACAACAATAATATAAATATAATAAATTCAATAATGAAAATTAAATCTTTATCGGTTCTTTTACTGATGGTGCCAATGTTCATATTTTCTCAGACTAAAGAAGAAAGAGAAAAGATTGCATCGTTTTCGAATAAAGAATCAAATGCTATTTTAGCAAAACAACTTCAGGAAGAGGAATCTGCAAGAAAAATACGTGTTAATAATTATCTTCAAAATAATCCGGATGTTAAGAAAGTAGTAAGGGTTGGTTCTACAAAAACCGAAATAATCGATGTGCTTCCTAACGGGGAAATAATATATGCGAAAACATACAACGAAGGTGCTGCACTTACTGCAAGAGCCAATAAGCTTTACAGTGGAGGCACTCTTGGATTGAATATTCAAGGTCAAAACATGATCGCTGGAGTTTGGGATGGCGGAAGTGTGCTTAACTCTCATCAAGAATTTATGGTGAACAATATTTCCAAAATTGATATCTTGGATGGAGCGCAGACTGAAGAACATGCAACTCATGTAGGTGGCACTATCGCAGCACAAGGAATCGTGCCTTCTGTGAGAGGTGTTGCATTTAACTCCTCTATCAGGTCTTATGATTGGAATGGCGATTTAGCGGAGATGCTTACTCAAGCCTCATCGGGACTTCTTGTATCTAATCATTCCTACGGTATAGGATCCCTAGGAAGTATTTGGTTTTATGGTGCTTACGACAGCAGAGCAAGACAGATGGATAATATTACTTTTAATAATCCTTATTATTTACCTGTAATTTCAGCAGGAAACGACAGAGGTGAAACAAGTCCTCCGGGATCGACTCAAAATGCAGCCAAAGCAGGTTACGATTTAATTTTTGGTCATGCAAATGCAAAAAATGTGCTTACGGTTGCAGCAGTGGGACAAGTAACTAGTTATACCAGTCCTGCAAGCGTAGTTATGTCTTCTTTCAGTAGTTGGGGTCCAACGGATGACGGTAGGATTAAGCCTGAAATTTCAATGAAAGGGGTAAGTGTGCGTTCCACTTTAGATGCTTCAGATACTGCGACAGGATTTAAGTCGGGGACTTCTATGGCTTCACCTGGCGTTACAGGCGTTGTCCTTCTTTTACAGCAGTATTACAATCAATTATATTCAAACTATATGAAGGCTGCAACTACGAAGGGGCTCATACTTCATACTGCGGACGAAGCGGGAGAGTTTATAGGACCTGATTATTCTTTTGGATGGGGGCTTATTAATGCTGAAAATGCGGCTAAAGTGATTCGTGATAAGAATTTGGTTACCAATAAGAGTATTATCGAGGAATTATCTTTAACCAATGGAAGTACTTATACCAAAACAATTTTAGCTGCTGGTACAGAGCCTTTGAAAGTCTCAATATCTTGGACCGATGCTGCTTATCCAGGACAAAATAACGGAACTGTTGACCCTACTACAAAATATTTAGTTAATGATCTAGATGTTAAAATTACCAATGCATCAGCTACTGTTTTTTACCCATGGAAATTGCAGGGTATGGCCGTATATTATGACGCTGCGTCTAATAATTCAACAAATGATGTAGATAACTTTGAAAGAGTAGACATTAATAATCCACTTGGTTTATATACGATTACAGTTACACATAAAGGATCTTTAGTTGGTGGCAATCAAAATTTTACTCTTATAGCTACATCCAGTAATTTAAATACCCTTTCAGCAGGTGAGATAGAAAGCAGCGACAAGCAATTGCAATTATATCCAAATCCTGCACAAGATTTTATCTATATCAAAAATAATAATTCTGTTGAGGCAAACATCTCCATTTTGGATGTTTCCGGTCGGGTTGTAATTAAACAAGTCGTACATGATGGTAAAATTAACATTAAAGGATTAGTAAAAGGTACTTATATTTTGGTCTATCGAGATAAAAAAGGCCGCGAAGTTTCCTTAAAATTCATCAAAAGCCTTTAAAAAGCAGGGGTTTTTGGTAATCCCTAAGTTTCTAAAAATAAAACTTGTATATGTTAAATTAAATTAACATATTTGTCGAATTAAAATATTAAAATTTGTTAATATGAATGTAAAATTACGAGTATTAAGTGCAGGTGTTCTATTTTTCATTGGACATGCTGTTTCAGCACAGCAGGTTACGGACACCACAAAGGTTGCTGAAATCGAAGAGGTTGTTTTGATAAACACAGGATATACCCAAGTGAAAAAGGAGAGAGTTTCCGGTGCTATTACTTCAGTTAAAGCTGAAGATATTGAAAACACTCCTGGCGCAACCGTACAACAAGCCTTAGTTGGTAAACTGTCAGGTGTTGATATTTCCTTTGGCTCTGGAGCTCCCGGATCTACTAATTTGAGAGTTGATATTAGAGGAACTCAAACTATTAATGGCGCAGTGTCCCCTCTTTATATAGTTGATGGTATTCCTATCTCAGCTTCAGCTTTTCAGCTTTTGGATCCAAACAGTTTTATGTCTTTAGATGTTGTTAAAGATTATGGAACTGCTGCACAATATGGTGCATCCGGTGGGGGAGGTATCATTTTGATCACTACTAAAAAAGGAAGAAACAGAAGTAAAGCGTTGGTAACGTATACTGGACAGACTGGAGTGTCAACAAGAGCGAATGATAAAGTTTCTCTGATGGATTCCAGACAATGGAATACATTCAGAAGAAATATAGGTTTAGGAAACCCCTATACCGGTACAGCATATACTAATGCAGATATTGAAAATCTAGCAAACCGAAATACTGACTGGGGTAGATTGGTTTATCAGGACGGGGTGTTTAATCAACACAATTTTGAGGTCTCAGGAGGTTCCGATGCCTTTACTTATTATACAAATTTAGGGTACTTCAATCAGGAAGGGATTATCAGAGGTTCGGATCAAGAAAGAATAACAGCCACAGTAAATCTTGGGATTAAAGCAAGTGAAAAGTTTTCATTAAACTTTAACAACAGTTTTACTTATGGAATGAGAAATAATGTTTCTTCGGAAGGAGCTATTAACCTCAATAACCCTGCTGCGGTTGCTTATCTCGCACCACCTAGTGATTTTCCATATTTGCCTAATGGAACATTCAATGCAGGTCCAGGACTCTTAGGAGGTAATTTTTTACAAACCTTGAGTACAAGAGTAAGTGAGACTAATCAATTTAGATTAGTGAGTGGTATGAATGCTACTTATGAATTCACTAAAAATATTAAAGCAAAGCAGACCGTAGGTATTGATTTCAGAAATTCCAACGGAGAAACTTATACAGATCCTGAAACTTATTTGGGAGGAATTACTACTCCGGGAAATTCAGGAGCTTTATCAAGATCCAACAGTCAGGTGTCTTCTATTTTAAGTAATACATCAGTAAGCTACCAAAATACATTTGCTGATCGACATGATGTAAATGTAACTGGTTTATATGAATATTACGGCAAATTTATTAAGTCGTTTGGTTACACAGGTTACGGTTTAAATAACCTATTTGTAAACAGCCCGGCTTCAATCTTAGTATCAGCGGGTACACTTCCTGCGCTATCTGGCGGTTATACAAAATATCACAGGCTTGCATTTGTAGGATTGGTAAATTATTCCTTTGATGACAAATACAGCTTTAATGCATCTATCCGTAGAGAGAGTGCTTCAGACTTTGGAGACAATTTCAAATGGGGTACATTCTGGGGTGCAGGTTTTGCTTGGCAATTGAATAGGGAAGAGTTTATGAAACCCTTAACTTTTATTAATCTGTTAAAGCCTAGAGTTTCTTATGGAGAAGTTGGAAATCCTACGGATCCTGAAACATCTAGTCCTTACCAAACTTCCAAAAACTTTGTAACAGGATCTTACAACAATATCACAACTCTAAATCCATCTAATCCAGGAAATCCAAATTTCAAGTGGGAAGTTGGTAAAGAATTAAGTGTTGGTCTTGATTTTGGTTTTTTACAAAACAGAATCAGTGGATCTTTAGATTATTATAAAAGAAATACATCTGAATTGTATTTAAGTAAAACTCTTTCCGGGACTACAGGTTTCTCATCAATTGATAATTTCAATGCTGGAGAAATGGAAAATGTAGGTTACGAGGTACAGTTGAACGTAGATGTTATTAAAAATGATAATCTGAGATGGTCTTTATTTGGTAATTTTGCGCAAAATAAAAATAAAGTTACTTCTCTAGGCGAAGTAAATGAGTACGAGTTAGGTACATCAATTGTTAGAGTTGGTTTACCGATTGGTTCTCATTATATGGTAGGCTGGGCAGGAGTTGATGCTTCAAATGGCCAAGGTCTGTATTATGACGCTAACGGAAATATAACCAATGTCTATTTAGATTCTGATGCTACTGCAAATTGGGGTTCATTTAAACCCGAAATTATAGGTGGTTTTGGTACTGAAGTTGCATATAAAAACTTCTCACTAAGTGCTAATTTTAGATTTAAGGACAAATATTACAGATTTAACAATGAATCTTATTTCTTGGAGAATCCTAACTTTGCCCAATATAATTTATCAACTAACATGTTGAATATGTGGACGACACCAGGTCAGGTTACTGATGTTCAGAGTTACCTTTCACCGAGACAGTTCTCTTCTAAAGATATTGAAGATGCATCTTTCTTAAGATTACAAGAGGCAAGATTGAACTACAGAATTCCTAAAAGTGCCTTAGGAGATTTTATTTCTAGTATTGATTTATTCGTTATCGGAAATAATCTGTATACTTGGACCAACTGGACAGGACTTGACCCAGATGACAGTAATAATATTGCACAGTACGAGTATCCTTTCTCGAGAACGATTACATTCGGTGCAAAAATTAATTTTTAACTATTTAATATAATAAAAGATGAACAAAATAAAATTATTAGTACTTTTTTCTGCGTCATTGTTCCTCACAAATTGTACTGATTTGGTGAACGACAATTTAGATCCAGACGGAGTAATTGAAGAAAACGTTTTTAAGACAGTAGAAAATGCAGAGAAAGTTGTTTTAGGAGCGTATTCAGGAATACCTACCAGTGCAAATATTTATGCGCAGGCTTTGTTGACGGACGAGTTGAAATATGGTGCGCAAAATAACGGACAAGGTAAAGAAGTTCATTCATGGACATTTACTTCTGGCCAAGGTGAATTTGCTGGTGTATGGTATGGTGCATATGGCTCCATTTCAAATGCAAACAAATTTTTGTTAAATTTTGACAAGATTTCAGCTGTTAATCCTGCAGAAATTTCTTTGAAAAACCAACTTAAAGGTGAAGCATTAGCATTACGTGCATTTAATCATTTTCTATTGGTGCGCAGTTATTCACCAAAGTATAATCCTGGGGCTTTAGGTGTGCCATATGTTGTTACTGACGATATTTTTGCTCAACCAAGTAGGCCAACAATGCAAGAAACTTATGCAGCGATTATGGCTGATGCAGATGCTGCATATCCACTGCTTCCTGCTACTACCCCAGATAATAAATTCAGATTTAATAAGGGTGCACTAAGAGCTATGCAGGCTTATGTGGCTTTGGAAATGAACAATTTTGACGCAGCCATCACATATGCCGATGAGGCATTGGCATTTAACAGCACACTCGCAAGCACTTTAGGAACTGTGCAGGCTACGTGGACTGATGCAAATAGAGATGAACTGTATTTTTACCAAGCTAATCTTCCTGGTTCAGCTTCTGCAGCGCCCGGTGCTTTGTTTACTACAACAGCTCTTGCATCCGGGGGGTTAATTTATTGGCATCCTAGTGTAACGCTTTATAGTAAATTTGCAGCAGGTGACTTTAGAAGAACTAGATATTTTTCTGGTAATCCTACTACTTTGAGTTCTTTTATTGTTAACAAGTACCCAGGAACTTCCGGAAATTTTGGAATTAATAACGTTAAAATCTTTAGAGTTGCAGATATGTATCTTGTAAAAGCTGAAGCATATGCGAGAAAAGCTACTCCGGATTTAGTTGCGTCTTATACTTCTTATCTGGCAGTTAGAACTGCAAGAAATGCTGGGGCATCTACTGGATTTACTAGTCAAACAGATGCTGTAGATAGAATCTTGGAAGAAAGATGGAAGGAATTTGCTTGGGAAGGTTCAAGACTTTTCGATCTTAAAAGGAACGGTAAGTTAGTAACCAGACAAGGTGGAGATATTTATATCCTGAACCCAGTGCCAACCTTGACGGATTTAAATAGATATACTTACCCGATTCCTACAGCAGAAACTCAGGCAAATCCTAATATCCAGCAAAATCCTGGTTATTAATAACTCATAAATTTAATTCAAATGAAAAATTTAATTTTAGCTACTTTATCCATTTTGTTGACGCTGAGCATATCCTCATGTTCAGATGTTGAAAGAGATGCGGATTTTTATAATGGAGATTCTTTATTAAACTTTAATAGAGGTACTTCAGGTAATGCATTTGTGGTTTCCGGATCAGGACACCTAGACTATATTATTAATTATGGAACGGTGAAACCGGTACCTACAGCAGGCCAGGTAAAGCTTGTCGTTGATGCAGCTAATTCTACGGCAGTTGAAGGAGTTGACTTTCAAATCTTAAACAGTGCAACTGATGATATAGCAGCAGGTGAAACTGGGGGAACTTTTACTGTGAGAGCTTTAGAAGCAGCAGCCTCTCAAACGCCTAAGACAGTTACATTTAAATTACAGTCTGCAACTTTTCCTAATGCTCTCTTTGATCAGAAGTTTACTGTTAATATATCTTTAACTTGTCCGCTTTCCAACTTTATAGGGTCTGGCGCGTTTACAAATACTGCCTCGTTTTGGAATAACCCTGGAGGAATTTATGATATTGTTGTAT
Organism: Kaistella sp.; assembly: GCA_019459085.1. Classification (GTDB taxonomy): domain Bacteria; phylum Bacteroidota; class Bacteroidia; order Flavobacteriales; family Weeksellaceae; genus Kaistella. Next base: position 131,866 of record JAIBEW010000017.1, on the reverse strand, counting down.
CCCCAACAGTTCCTAATCAGTTATTGGTGCAAGATTTTTGGGATATTGGAGTTGATATGGTGTTGAACTATGATCCGGTTACATTTATTGTTACTGTTCCAGATCAAGACACTCAGTATGCGTATAATGCGACCACTAATATTTGGGCTAAACCTTCTACCGATGTTACTCAAGTTTCATCATTCAATCCTTGCACCCGTACAATGAACTTATACATTTATTACTATGTACCAGGTGTAGGTAGTTATGGTAACAAGATTGAATCTTTTAGTGGACTCTAGTATCTAATAGAAGAAAAAATTAAGACTCTAATACCAAGCCCCGCTTTATAGCGGGGCTTTTTATTGCCCTAATTTTAGTACTTTTGTTATTCAAAACCTGAAAATGAAGTATGTCCTTTTTATTGCCTTCCTTTCTTTTGCTTTTGGTACAAAAGCGCAAGTAGTGAATAAAACTGATTCCGTTAGTCAGGATCGTCGTCAAGCAGATACCCTCGTCATCGATTCTGGCACCCGGGATTCCCTTAAAATTTTTAAGCCTAGCATTGATGATTACAGGTTCCAAACCCAGTTTTCAGAAAAGAAAGTATTCGATACCGTTCTGTCTCCCGATAAGACCTATATTTTTTCACAGTATAATGACAAAGACAATTTTGGAAAGCAACGTTTTGCCAATATTGGTTCCGGTTTTAACCCATTGGTGTTTGAGGTAAATCCCGAACAGAATCTCTCCCTTCTGCCTACGAATAAGTCTTATGGCATTTTAGGAATCAACGAGATCAAATATTACGACGTAAAAACACCCACAACTACTTTTATTTATCACAACGCTGTAAAAAACGGTGCTGCACTGAAAACTACCTATACCCAGAATATCGGGAAGAATTTTAATTTTGCGCTTGAATATTTCGGACTACGCTCTCAGGGGAATTTCCGGAACTCGCTTGCAGCCAATAACAACACCCTTTTTTCGGGACATTTTATCAGTAAGAACTCCAGATACGAAGCTTTCGCACATTACCTTCACCAGAATGTTAACAATCAGGAGAACGGCGGAATTGTAGATGATGAACTCTATCTGAGCGGCGATGAAACTTTCGACAATAAATTGAATGTTGAAGTAAATCTACTGAACTCCAATTCTCAGTTTTCGTACCGCAGATATTATTTCAGCCATCAGTTTACGCCTTTCAATTCAGAGAAATTTCCGTTCAAAATAAGGCATACCATTTTTCATCAGGGTAACAAGTATTACTACAACCAAACATCTCCGGAAAGTTATTGGGTAGACAGAGATACAGATTTGGTCGCGGGATATCCTTTTTCCTCCGAAAAACATTCGAAAAATCTGAGCAATACCTTTTCTCTGGTACTTGATAATGCAAATCTGAAACTCGACGCCGGTTTCCATCACCAGATGATTAAACTGGGAGTGGAAAATCCTTTAACTGTAAATTCGGTTACAATTCCTGGGGAACTGAAGGAAAACAGGATTGGAGCCGTCGGTAATCTCGGTATTTTTCTTTGGGATAAAATCAATCTGAATTCCTTTCTCGAAATTTCCCGCGGAAATGAGTTCGGAAATTACATCAGAAGTGCCAACAAGCTAAGGTTTGAACCGGTGAAAAATTATTTTGTGGATGCGAAAGTCAATTTTCAGTCTGCCTCACCGAGTTTTAACTACCTCATGAACACTTCAGTTTATAAAAAATTCAATTATTTTCTGGAAGATCCACAAAATGAAAGCATTATGGAAATTGGAGGGAATATCAACCTGAACTGGTTCAGGTCTCAGTTATTTGCCAGTTATTTCCGGATCGATAATTTTACCTATCTGAATGCTGCCGGACAACCCAACCAGAGCCAAAGTTCCACCAATATCTCACAAATCGGTGGGGACGCGACTTTCGATTACCGTAAATTTCATTTGAATACGCGCGTGCTTTTCCAGAGCGCATTAACCAATAAGGACATTTACCCTATGCCGAATTTTGTAGGCCGTGCAAATCTGTATTTTCAAACCAAAGCCTTTAAAAATGCAGCCGAAATCCAGACGGGAATTAAAGTGAATTATTTTACAAAGTTTGCTTCACGCGATTATTTTCCGGTTCTTAACGAGTTTATTCTGCCCAATTCCGATTCATTTTCAATCGGCGGACAGCCAACTATTGATGTTTATTTCAATATGAAAGTGAAAAAAATGTTTTTCTTCATTGAGGGACAGCATTTGTCAGAACTTTTTTCGAACAACAAAGTCTACAGTGCGCCACACTATCCGTTCTATGATTTCCGTGTGAATATCGGGATCGTATGGTATTTATTCAGCTAAAAAAAATACTGTTGAAAGCAATAAAAAAAATCCACTTTCAGGATATTGAAAGTATTCCGCAACTGATCAAAGATTTTCTGGATCATCAGATCGCAGGTTTCACTGAGCATACTTTTTCACTGAAACATTTTGAAAATCAAATCGCCTTAAAAAAAGACTCATTCACTGCTGAAAAGAGAAACACTCTGGCGGAAGCGTTAAAAAACCAGCTTGCAGATCTGAATCTTTCTGAAACTCAGCAAAACAATCTTAACAAGTTAACAGAGAACACCACTTTTACCGTCACAACAGGACATCAACTGAATCTTTTTACAGGACCCGCGTATTTTATCTACAAAATTCTGCAGACCATTAAAACCGCTCTTTATTTAAAAGAAAATTTTCCGCACTACCACTTTGTGCCGGTTTTCTGGATGGCTACTGAAGATCATGATTTTGAAGAGATCAGTCATTTTAAAACTGCAGATCATTTTTACGAAATCCATGAACCGTCTGGCGGTGCAGTTGGACAGATCAAAATCAAGCATCCAACTTTTATCCCTGATTTTGAAACTGAATTTAAAGATTCGGTCTTTGGAACAGAGCTGATCCTGATGATGAAGGAAGCATATAAGACTGGAAATACTTTGGCAGATGCGACTAAGATTTTAGTTCAGAGACTTTTTGGCGGTTATGGTTTGCTGATGATCGATGGAGATGACGCTTCGCTGAAAAAAGAGATGCAGGAAATTTTTAAGGCTGAACTGTTACAGCATTCCCTGAAAAATACCATGCAGGACATGGTTGAATTCCTGACTGAAAAATATGGAAAAGTTCAGGTTAATCCGCGGGACATCAATCTTTTCTACCTTACAGATACCCGGAACCGGATCGAAAAAAATGGAGACTACTTTGATATTGTTGACAAAAATCTGAAATTTTCGGAAGCTGAAATTTCAGATGAACTGAACAGTTTTCCGGAAAAATTCAGTCCGAATGCGTTGATGCGACCTGTTTATCAGGAAACGATCCTTCCAAACCTTGCATACATCGGCGGAAATGCTGAAATAATGTACTGGCTTGAACTCAAGGATTATTTTGCCTCTCTCAAATTGCCCTTACCAATCTTGGTACCGCGGAATTCTTTTCTTTTTCTGAAAGAAAAAACGTTGAAGAAAGCTGAAAAAATGGATCTGATGACCGATGATTTTTTTAAAGGTTTCGCTCAGGTTTCTAAAGAGAAATTACTGAAAGACCATCAGATTTTAAAAATTCTAGAGGAGAAGGAAAATATGCTCGTGCAGCATTTCGCTGAACTCAAAACCGTGGCGGAACTTACCGACCAATCTTTCGGTAATCTCGTAAAAGCCGAGGAGACGCGACAGCTGAAATCATTCGGCAGAATGAAAAAAAGACTTTTACGGGCCGAAAAAATAAAAAACCGCGAATTTTTGGAGCGCCTTGAAAAACTTTTCCTGGAAATTCATCCCGGTAAAAACTGGCAGGAGCGGGTGTTCAATTTCAGTGTTTTTTATTCAGAATTTGGGGAAGCTTGGCTTAAAACTTGTTTAGACGAGATGGTGGTGGCCCACCCCGAACTAATAATTATTGCCGGTTAATCTGAAAGCAGTATTTTTGTAAACTATAAGGAAAAAAATGATCAAAAGAGTATTCATATTATCAAGTCTGTTTGCATGTGTAAGCATTTTTGCGCAGAAAAAACATACTGTGGTGAAAGGGGATAACCCGTACAACATCGCAAAAAAATACGGCATGTCTGTAGATGAGCTCCTGAAGATGAATCCGGCTGCAAAAGACGGAAAGTTGGATATCGGAGAAATTCTCACCGTGAAGGGAGCTGTAAAGACATCTGCGGTTCCATCAAACAGCGGAGAAACCGGCACAATCATTTTAAAACCGAAACAGACCATCTACGGGATCACGAAACAGTATCATATTAGTGAAACTGAACTTCGCCGTTTAAATCCAAATCTGGACGCCGGAATGCAGATCGGAAACGAAATTGTTCTTCCCCTCGCCAACATCAAAAAGTATGGTGAAAACCTGCCCGTTACTTCGACTGGCTCCAAAGCTAAAGAACTTATAGAAACTACGGTTGCGGATAAAGTTTCTGCGTCGGTAACGGCTTCTGCCGATGATTATATAACGTATACCGTTGCAGATGGCGACACTGTTTTTTCGATCGTGAATAAATTCGAAATTACAATTGATGAGCTTATCGCTCTGAATCCGGGACTTTCGGGCGGATTGCGAGCTGGAATGGTGCTGAAGATCAAAAAAATGGACGCCGGTTACGTGAAGAAAAACGCCAACGCTCTGAGTGTAGTCATGATGCTGCCTTTCGGTTTTGATTCTAATGACTCCAATTACAGAAGCATGTCTCTGGATTTCTTAACCGGTGCAAAACTCGCCATCGAAAGAAATGCAGCAAAAGGTCAACAGCTTGATATAAAAGTGGTAGATGCAGGAAATGAAGCCAGTTTCAAGAATTCACTCTCGCAGATCAATAAAGAAAATACCGATTTGATCATCGGCCCATTTTTTAAATCCAGCATTATTGAGGTTCTGGATTATTTAGGGAACACAAAAATTCCTGTCGTGGCTCCATTCGCAAATTCAAGCGATCTGTATTCCCACAGCAATTTAATAATTGTTGAGACCAACGAACAGGCTTATCTCGACAAGATTTCAGACGAAGTGAAAGGCGTTTATTCAAACCAGAAAATTTATATCGTTGCCGACGATAAAAAATCCGGCGCGAATTATCTGAAAACAGCCCTTGAAAAAGCCGTTAAAAATCCAAATATCGTCATCGTGACTTCGCCAGCGGATATTCAGTTGGAGCAAAATATGATGACCGGTCAGTCTGCACCGGTAATTGCAGTTTTGGTTAATGACAACAATACTGTTGGCGAGAACTTTGCCTCCAGAATCATTGCACTGTCAAAAGAGACAACCGGAATGAAGGCTTTCAGTTCTGTGTATGTTCCAGTTTTCGAAAAGAAAGTTGATGAACTCAGCCAGGCGAATCTCGTTTACCTGATGGATAGAAAAATCAATACAGAAGGTGCTTTCGAACAGGAAATTTTAGCCGCGTACAAAAGCAAATACTGCAAAACACCATCGAAATATGCCGTAATCGGTTTTGATGTAGTGAATGATATGCTGTCTCGCGAAAACAAGAAAGGCGAAATTTTTAAACAAATGAATAAAGTGCAGACGCAACTGGCTACAAAATTCGAGTTCGTGAAAACAAAACCGGGTGCGTACATCAACACCGGCTATCGCGTTGTGCGACTGGTTCCGTAACGAAATATCCCTATTTGCAATACAAAACGGCAGGTTATTTTTACATAATTTGCCGTTTTTTTGACCTATATTTGCCTCATAAATGATTAAAGAATTTAGATGAAAGCATTAGTATTCCCTGGGCAGGGTTCACAGTTCGTCGGAATGGGAAAAGAACTCTACGATTCCCGTAAAGATGTAAAAGACCTGATGAACTCCGCTAACGATATTTTAGGATTTGATATCCTTTCTCTCATGTTCAGCGGAACAGATGACGACTTGAAAAAAACGGAAGTTACACAACCTGCTATTTTTATTCATTCTGTTGCGGCTTTAAAAGCAGTAAACGGTTTGGGCGCTGAAATGGTGGCCGGTCATTCACTGGGTGAATTTTCTGCACTGGTTGCTAATGGCGTTCTGTCTTTTGAAGACGGTTTGAAACTTGTTTTTGCCAGGGCGAAAGCGATGCAGGAAGCCTGTGACGCTAATCCAAGTTCAATGGCGGCCATTTTGGGTCTAGCCGATGAAAAAGTGGAAGAAATTTGTGCGCAAATCAACGGAATTGTAGTTCCTGCAAATTATAACTGTCCGGGTCAGCTCGTGATTTCCGGAGAAACGGCGGCTGTTAAGGAAGCCTGCGAAAAAATGAAGGAAGCCGGTGCAAAAAGAGCGCTCCTTTTACCGGTGAACGGCGCTTTTCATTCACCATTGATGCAGCCTGCGCAGGAAAAACTCGCGGCCGCAATCGAAAATACAAAATTCAGAAACGCAATGATTCCGGTTTACCAGAATATCACCACTACGGCAGTTTCGGATCCTGAAGAAATAAAACAGAATCTGATTAAACAACTTACAGGTCCTGTAAAATGGACACAGACCGTAAAAAACATGATTAAAGACGGAGCCACTCAGTTTATTGAAGTTGGTCCCGGAAAAACACTTCAGGGTTTAATCAAAAAAATTGAAGCCGAAGCTAACGTACTTTCAGCCATCTAAATTTTTATGGGCAAAATATTTTCACCCGGAAAGTTGCTGCTCACTTCAGAATATGTCGTTTTAGACGGAGCTTTTGCTTTGGCTGTGCCTACACAGTTGGGGCAAGAGTTTTTTTTTGAGGAATTTGCTGATGAGAAGCCATCGATTCATTGGGAAGCTTTTCATCAGGAGGAACTCTGGCTGAAAGTGGAGATCAATCACCAAAATTGGGAAATTATCAATTCCAATCTTAGCGAACCCGCGGAATTTATTCTTAAAGTGCTTCAAAACGTCCAGAAGCTTTCCGACAACACTTTTCAGAAAGGAATTTCTTATCACTTGAAAACCAACCTTCAGTTTCCTGCCGATTTTGGACTGGGAAGCAGTTCAACGCTCATGAATAACCTGGCCGAATGGGCGAAAGTTGATCCTTACCGTCTCAATGAACTTAGTTTGGGCGGAAGCGGTTATGATATTGCGGTGGCCAAAGAAAAATCTGCGGTGCTTTACCAAAATGTACCGGAAAGAAAAGTGGAAAGAATTAAATTTTCACCTGAATTTAAAGATGAACTTCTTTTTATTCACCTCAACCGCAAACAGGACAGTCGCGAAGGAATCAACCTTTATAAATCCAAAGAAAAATCAAGGGAACTGGTTGAAGAGTTTTCTTCACTTACCCAAGAAATCGTCAAATGTGAAACTTTGGAAAAATTCTCTGAACTCATGGAGGTTCATGAACAGAAACTTTCAGATTTTCTCGGAATTCCAACTGCAAAGGAAAAATATTTTGCTGATGCGCCTGTTTTTTTGAAAAGTCTCGGCGCGTGGGGCGGCGATTTTGTACTGACTTTGAAATTTCCGGGTTACGAAGCCTATTTTCGGGATAAAGGTTTTTATTCGGTTTTTCGATGGAATGAATTAGTGCTTTGATAATCAGTCAACTCCGATAATAAAAATTTTTTGCTAATTCTGATGAATATCATTAGTTTTAACAGCCTCTTTACTCATAAGTTGAGTAAATTTGCTTTTCTCAAAATTCTCAAACCAAAAGTATATTTATGAAACACATCAAAATCATCCAACAATTACATGATTTAGGAATCACCGGTTACCTGGAAGTAGTTTATAATCCTTCCTACGAAGAACTTTATAAGGCAGAAATGTCTCCAAAAAACCAGGGTTTTGAGAAAGGTGCTCAAACGGAATCCGGCGCTGTTGCTGTAAAGACCGGTATTTTTACCGGACGGTCCCCAAAAGACCGTTTTATTGTTAAAGATGATGTGAGTAAAGATACCATCAATTGGGATGGTGCTGTAAATCTGCCAACAACTCCGGAGGTTTTTGAAAGCTGCAAAAAGTTGGTGATCGATCAGTTATCCCATTCAAACAGATTATATGTTGTTGATGCCTTCTGTGGTACGAATCCCGACACAAGACTTAAAGTGAGATTTATTATGGAAGTGGCGTGGCAGGCTCATTTTGTGACGAATATGTTTATCCGCCCGTCCAATTATGAACTGGAGAATTTTGGAACACCGGATTTCATTGTGATGAATGGTTCCAAAACAACAAATCCTGACTGGAAAGAACAGGGTCTGAATTCTGAAAATTTTGTGATGTTCAATCTGACCCAAAAAATGCAGATCATTGGCGGAACCTGGTATGGCGGAGAAATGAAGAAAGGTATGTTTGCGATGATGAACTATTACCTTCCGTTGAAAGGAATGGCATCCATGCACTGTTCAGCGAATGTTGGCGAAAAAGGCGATGTCGCTTTGTTTTTCGGCCTTTCCGGAACCGGAAAAACCACCCTTTCAGCAGATCCGAAAAGATATTTGATCGGAGATGATGAACACGGTTGGGACGATAATGGAGTATTCAACTATGAAGGGGGCTGCTACGCAAAAGTGATCGATCTTACCGAAGAAAAGGAACCGGATATTTATAAAGCCATCAGAAGAGATGCTTTGCTTGAAAATGTTGTGGTAAACGAATACGGCGAGGCTGATTATAAAGACAGTTCCATCACTGAAAATACAAGAGTTTCATATCCAATCCACCATATCAGCAAAATTGTATTGCCTTCAAAAGCAGGACACGCCAAGAAAATCGTTTATCTTTCCGCAGATGCTTTCGGAGTTTTGCCTCCGGTTTCTGTACTGAACGAAGATCAGGCGCAATATCACTTCCTTTGCGGATACACTTCCAAATTAGCGGGTACCGAAAGAGGAATTACAGAACCTCAGCCATCTTTTTCTCCGGCGTTTGGTGAAGCATTTTTAACGTTACATCCAACCATGTATTCCAAAACCTTGATTGGAAAGATGAAAGAGCACGGTGCAAGAGCTTATCTGGTAAATACCGGCTGGAACGGAACAGGCAAAAGAATTTCTCTGAAAGATACACGTGCGATTATTGATGCGATTTTAGACGGTTCCATTGATAAAGCGAGTAAAACAATTGTGCCGATTCTTAATCTCGAAATCCCGACTGCATTACCGAATGTGTCTGAAGGCATTCTTGATCCGAGAGACACCTATGAAAACGCCTCAGACTGGGAAACGAAAGCTAGAGATCTTGGAGCACGTTATGTGAAAAATTTCGAGCAGTACTGCGATACAGAAGAAGGTAGAAAATTGGTTGCAGCAGGACCGCAGCTTTAGAATTATCTAACTTACATAAAAAAAATTCCTCAATTTGATTGAGGAATTTTTTTGCGTTTATTTGAGACTTAAAATTGCCAGCCGGTATCCTTTTAAACCGAAACCGCTCAGTACACCATCAGTATAAGCTGCTGTAACCGATTTCTGGCGGAATTCTTCGCGCTGATAAATATTACTGATGTGGACTTCTATTTTAGGTTTTGAGAGGTTTTTAAGGCAGTCTGCGATCGCGTAGGAATAATGGGTAAAAGCACCTGGATTAATGACCAGTGCCTCAAAATCATCCTGCTGAATGCGGTTGATGATTTCCCCTTCAATATTCGATTGGTAATATTGGATTTCGTGGTGGGTAAATTCCTTTTCCAGTGCTTTCAGTTCCTCTTCCATAGAAACGTTTCCGTAGATTTCAGGTTCGCGGGTGCCCAGGAGATTAAGGTTGGGGCCGTTCAGGATCAGGATCTTCATCAGTAAAAATTTGTTCAAATATAAACATAAAAAAAACTTCCGAAAAAAATCGGAAGTTTTGTAGCCCGTAGGGGAGTCGAACCCCTCTTACCAGGATGAAAACCTGAGGTCCTAACCGATAGACGAACGGGCCATCATCTTTATTTAATTAAGCCAGTTTGTTAACGTGCTTAGTCAGTTTGCTTTTTAAGTTAGCTGCTTTGTTTTTGTGGATGATGTTCTTTTTTGCCAATCTATCCAACAAAGAAATTACTTTCGGCAGTTGCTCAGTCGCAGCAGTTTTGTCTTCTTCATTTCTCAATGTTTTCAGAGCAGTTCTTGCTGTTTTGTGATAATATCTGTTACGAACTTTTCGAACTTCGTTTTGTCTGATTCTCTTTAATGCTGATTTATGATTTGCCATAACTTTTCCTAAATGTGGGTGCAAAGATATATGTTTTTTTTTTATTTGCAAATATTTTTTAAAAAATATTTATTTTTTTCAAAATTCAGTAGCCTATAGGGGAATCGAACCCCTGTTGCAAGAACGAAAATCTTGAGTCCTGACCACTAGACGAATAGGCCAAAGTGTTTTTGGGACTGCAAAAATAGAGATTATTTGGTGAATTTCAAACAATACCTGAACCTATTTGTTAACTTTCTGAATTACTGTATTTTTAATGCCTTTATCCTCCAGATCCTTCTGCAGTTTTACTACATCTTCAAGTGTTTTTACGTTACCGTACGTGTAGAAAAAGGTGCCATTCACCTTTTCCCGTGTTACATCCTTGAGTGTTTTCAGGACAGGGGAAGTGCTGGCTAATTTCTCCCTCGAAATAGCTACTTCGATGGTGTAATACCCTGAAGAGAGTTTTTGATTGGGAATAAAACCTACTGCGGAAGCACTTCGGAATCCGGCATCTTTTGCGGTTTTTAAGTTGATATCCCGAACCGAAGCATAGTTAGAAACTCCGTAATAATATCGGTAAAGGTTGTTTTCCTTGATCGGAAGCACATAGTTCAGGCCCTTCAGCGCCGGATCACTGGAACTGTATTTCAGCGGTGAACTCATAAGAAGAATTCTGAAATCATTTTTTAACGGCGATTCTGCCGGTTTCTGAGGTTCTTCTTTTTTATCTGAAATTCCGAGTCTTCTGTCATGAGCCTTTTTGTAGCTCATAACGGCATTGAATATGCTTTCGGCGATTTCTGTCTGTCCCTTGTCTGAAGCCAGATAATGCGCTTCTTCATAATTACTGATGAAACCGGTCTCAATGAGGACTGAAGGCATCGCATTCATCCTCAGAACGTGCAGATTCTGCTGTTTAACCCCGCGGGAAAGCCTTTTGTCTTTATTCGTGAAATTTTCCTCCACAAAACCTCCGAAAATTAAACTGCCTTCAAGGTATTTACTTTGCTGTATTTTCAGGGCGATGAGCGATTCCGGGGAATTAGGGTCATAGGCCGCGAAAGTCTGTCTGTCCTTTTCGTCCAGGTAAATCACATCATTTTCCGCCTTCGCCACTTCGAGATTGGTTTTATTCTGATCAGGTCCCTGAACAAAAGTTTCGGTTCCGTAAGGGGAAGTTTTGGTGTTGGCGTTGCAGTGTATGGAAACAAAAAGATCTGCTTTACTGCGGTTCGCGAGGTTGGTACGCGCAGTAAGTGAAGGATATTCATCGATTTTGCGGGTATAAATTACTTTGAAATCTTTGTTTTTTTCGAGCATGCGGCCAACCTTCAAGGTGATGGAAAGGGTGATTTCTTTTTCCGTAACCCGGCCGATGTCATCATATAACCTGTTTGCACCGTGGTCTTCACCTCCGTGACCTGCATCCAGAACAATTGTAAATTTCTTTTGTGCATGGGCCCCGGTAAAAAACAGGCAGAACAACAGTGAGTAGAATATTTTAATGTAAAATGTTGACTTAATCATCCTTCAATTTTAAAATTTATGTTAATTTTGAGCCCAAATTACATAAAACAAGCAATTGTCCAAAACCGGCTTCAAAAATATATTACAATTTCTAATTATCCTAATTTTTAACAGTTTTTTAGCACAATTCAGCGCTCAAAATTTGTCTGAAAATAAGATAGTTAGTGATACCATTCGGAAATCCGACACACTTGCCGTTCAAACTGAACAGCTTGAAGATGTAGTGGAATCCAAAGCCGACAATATCCGCAACGATATCCCGAAAAAAATGACTTACCTGAATCAAAAGGCTCAGGTGAAATATCAGGATATGCAGATTGATGCCGATTACATCAATATCGACTGGGAGAAAGGCTTTATTTTTGCGCGCGGAAAGCAGGATTCTTTGGGGAAAATCATTGAACCCGTTGTGACCACCCAGGCAGGAAAAAAATATGAAACCGATGAGTTCAACTATAATTACCGCACCAAACAGGCCATTGCGTATAACGCAAGGACTGAAGAGAGTGAAGGGGTAATCGTAGCCCAGAAAACCAAAAAATACAACGACTCCGTGTTTTTTATGCGTCGCGGACTCTATACTACCGACGAATATTTCATCAAAAAGAAAGATACCCTTTCCGATTATTATCTTCTGGCGCCTCACATCAAACTGATTAAAGGAAAAAACAAATCTCAGGTCGTTACAGGTCCTGTTCAGCTGTATATTGAACAGGTTCCAACACCTTTAATCATGCCTTTTGCCATTTTGCCATTTTCGGATAAACGGAGTGCAGGAATCCTGATTCCAAGGTTTGGAGAGCGACAGGATGTTGGTTTTTATCTGGGCGGACTCGGATATTACCAACCAATCGGTGATCATTTTGACATTAAGATCCTTGCAGATATTTACACCAAAGGCAGTTGGGGAATAAGGCCGGAACTCAATTACGTTAAAAAGTACCGCTACAGCGGGAATTTTGCAGCTGACATAGGCACAACCGTTCGTGGAATAAAAGGACTTGACGATTATTCAAAAACCGGGACTTACCGAATCGCATGGAGACATACCCAGGATACAAAAGCCAATCCGTTTCTTAATTTTTCGGCCTCTGTGGATATTGTGAGTACGAAGTTCTACAACAATACCATCAACAACAATTACATCTTTAATCAGAACGTGCTCAATACGCAGCAGAATTCAAGTTTAAGTCTTACCAAAAGATTTCTGAATCTGCCCATTACGCTAACAGGCACGGCTTCCTATTCTCAGAACTTTACAACAGGACTTTCCGATCTCCGGCTTCCGCAACTCAATATGTCCGTGAACCAGTTCTATCTTTTCAAACCAAAAACAGGGACAAGAGAAGGACTTCTGGAGAATATTACGGTAAACACTGGAGTGAATTTAACGAATTACGTCTCTACAAAAGGAAGCGAGATGTTTAAAAAAGAGATGTGGGAAAAACTGCAGACGGGTGTTAAAAATAATATTTCTCTTGGAACCAATACGACCATCGCGAAGTATTTTACATTTTCTATCGGGGCCAATATTGATAATGCACTCACCACCAAATCGCTCACGCGGGCCTATAATCCCATCACGAATCTCGTTGAAGACGTCATCGGTAACAATATCACAGGATATTCCTATTTTTCGACCAATACAAGCCTGCAGACGACGCTTTACGGAAGCAAACAGTTTAAAAAAGGTTCGATGATTCAGGCGATCCGCCATATGGTTACCCCGAGTGTTGGTTTTTCTTATTCTCCCGATTTCAGTTCACGGGGGTTTGGATATTTCAGGAATTATTATGACGCGCTTGGAGTCCTCACGCCGTACTCGATTTTCGACCGCGGTATCGTAGGTTCTCCTACCTCCGGAATGGTGGGCGCACTGGGTTTCAACATCGGAAACAATCTTGAAATGAAGGTGAGATCAAAAAGCGATTCTACCGGGGTAAAAAAAGTGAAGATATTTGAATCTTTAAATATTACCGGCGGGTATAATTTCGCTGCGAAAGACCATCCATGGTCAATTTTCAATGTAAACGGACAGACTTCGCTGTTCAATGACAAGCTGAACATCAACACCAGTCTCGCGGTAGATCCCTACCAGATTCTTTTTGCACCGGGTCAGGATACCGGAATCCGTACCGAAAACTTTGGTCATTTCAATATCCAGGGTTTCAATGTGCAGCTTTCTTATCCTTTGAGTGAGGCCATATTTGGGGAGAAGGAAGACCTGAGCAAGAAATATAAAACAAAAGGTGAAATCCGTAACGAAAACTATTATTTTGATGATGACAGCTATGCCCGGTTTGATCAGGCCTGGACGTTGAATGTTAATGCGAACTACGCCTATACCAAAACGCTCACCCGCTTCGGGACTCAGGTCGCATCGGTGGGTTTGGACGGAAGTCTAAAACTTACCCCTTTCTGGAATATCAACGGAAGCACGCACTACGATATGGTTTCAAAGGAACTCGCCTATACCAGAATCGGATTCTCGCGGGATCAGCGGAGTTTCACAATCAATTTCAACTGGGTACCCTTCGGGCAGTACAAGGTATATGATTTCTTCATCGGAATCAAGGCCAATATCCTGAAAGATGCCCTTAAATATCAGGACAGAAGCTTTACCCAGCCAAATGCGCCTTTCTAAAAATAATAAATTAAATAGATTTATATTTGCAAAATAAAAATTATGAAAAAAATAATCTCTACTGTTAACGCTCCGGCAGCCATAGGTCCTTATGCTCAGGCTAATTTTGCGGGCGGTGTTCTGTATATTTCGGGTCAGATTCCGGTAGATCCGGCAACAGGAAAACTGGTTGAAGGCATCGAAAAGGAAACCCATCAGGTGATGAAAAACCTTGAGGCAATCCTAACCGAGGCGGGAATGACTTTTAAAAACGTAGTGAAAGCTTCGATCTTTCTTAAAAGCATGGATGATTTTGCGGTGATGAATGATATTTACGCTTCCTATCTGGATGCTGATCATTATCCGGCGCGTGAAACGGTGCAGGTTTCCTGCCTTCCGAAAAATGTAGACATCGAAATTTCAATGATTGCGCATCAGGATTAATGAATTTCTTAAGAAATACTTTTGCAGTACTCGTCGGTTTAGGCATCACTGCTTTGATCATTACACTGGGAATCCGACTGAATCCGCAGTGGATCCCGTCTGATGACTTTACCCCTTTCGAAAACTGGGATCAGTTCCTCCAGAAAGTGCAGCACGACAATGCTTTTTTCCTGGTCCTGCTTCTGCTTTCCGGGATTGGGTCAATGGTTGGTGGTGTGGCTACGGCAATCATCGTAAAGTATGCAAAAGTGGCTTACGCCATTCTTATCGGTTTCATTATGCTTTTTCTGGCTATGCTGGATATCATTATCTATTCCTATCATCCAACATTTTATAAGATCTGTATTTTTCTTACCTTTTTTCCTTTTGCCTGGATTGGTGGGAAAATTGTGGAAGTCATCTACGAACGCAAGAAGAAACAGAAGAGAAGACAACTTCAGAATAATAAATAATAAAAAAAGGAGCAGCTGAAAAGCTACTCCTTTTTTATGGATAAATGATATTAAGGCATTTTGAAGCCTCTGGTTGTGATTCGTCCGTATTCATCTACATATTTTACCTGAACATTTCCCTCATATTTATCCAGGATTTTATCTACATCTTTCTGAGAATTTACTGGTTTCCCGTTGATTTCCATTACAATGTAATTTTTAACGACACCAATTTTGTCCATTTCACTTCCTTCGACCACGTTCCGGGCAATCACACCGCTTGTAAGCCCGTAATCAGTTTTGAATCTGTCGCTCAATGGTTCAAATTCAGCCCCTATTTTTTCGGTAACGGTGAGGTCTGCCTTAGTTCTCGCGGTAACGCCGCCGTTTTGATCTTTAAGCGTAATGGCAGTGGTATTTTCTTTTCCGTTTCTTAGATAGGAAACAGTAACGCGGTCGCCCGGTCTTTTGCTGCCAATGGAAAGGGAAAGATCGGCAAAATCGGTGATTTTTATCTGATCAACCTGTACAATTACATCTCCTGTTCTTAAGCCTGCATCTTCAGCGCCGCTGTTTTCAGATACGCCTGTAACATAAATACCGTTTCCGGCCTTGATGTTGGTCTTTTTCTGCTCGTTGTACGCTAATACCTGTCGTTCATCTGAAAGATCCAGAGAGTTTACTCCGAGGAATCCTCTCTGAACCAGCCCGAATTTTTTGATGTCTTCAACGATCTTCCGCGCAAGGTTAGCCGGAACGGCAAAACCATATCCCTGATAATAACCGTTCGTTGAGGAGATCGCGGAATTGATTCCGATCAGGTCACCATTTATATTGACGAGTGCGCCGCCGGAATTTCCCGGATTAATTGCAGCATCTGTCTGAATAAAACTTTCAATCGGATTGGCCGCTTTCCCCTGAGCCCCTAAAATCCCGATACCTCTACCTTTTGCAGAAATGATTCCTGCTGTAACAGTGGAGCTAAGTCCTAAAGGATTTCCGACCGCGAGAACCCACTGCCCGATTTCTATATTGTCGGAATTTGCAAAATTCAGGTAAGGAAGGCCTTTCTCTTCGATTTTCAGCAGAGAGATATCGGTATTCGGATCTGTTCCCACCAAATTGGCGATATAGGTTTTTCTGTTGCTCAGGACAACTTCAAGTTTATTGGCACCTGCTACAACGTGATTGTTGGAGATAATGTATCCGTCCGGAGAAATAATGACGCCAGACCCTAGTCCTGAAGGCATATTTTGTGGAGGCTGCTGCCGCTGCTGCTGTCTTTGGCCTTCACCAAAGAACCAGTCGAAAAGATCCTGTTCCGAAGGTCTGTTTGAAGGCCTGTTCGAAGTTCTGTCCGAGTAGCTTTTAATTGAGACTACCGCGGGAACGGTCATTTTTGCAGCTTTAACAAAATCGTCTCCAACAAGACCGGCATTGAGCCCTGCGAAAGTTGCATTTTTGCTTTCTTTTGTGAAGTAGGAGGAATCTGAACCTGTTGCGCTAGAATCAAAATATTTTATGGCACCAACAGCAGTTGCTCCTGAAATAATTCCTACAAAAGCGTAAGGCAATAGTTTTTTAAAAGTCTTTTTCATTGTATTCATACGGTATCTTTCTTTTTTATTTGCTAACAAATTTATGCCAAATGAGTAGTAAAGGGAAGAGGTATGTTTCATTTTTAACGAAAGTTTAACAGGATTTAATGAATATTAGTATTTGAATCCTAACACTATAGCGCAATGAAAACTTCAAAATTTTGATAGAATTGATTCTACATTGTAGACATTCACACATCAGCACAGATTTATTATCTTTGCACATTATTTCTCACTTAAACCGTTTATAGCATGCAACTGTATAACACCTTAAGCGCAGAAGAAAGAGCACGACTTATTGATGAAGCCGGTAAGCAACGCCTTACATTGTCTTTCTATGCGTACGCCAAAATTGAAAATCCTAAAAAATTTCGAGACGAATTATTTATAGCCTGGAACGCCCTCGATGCGCTGGGCCGTATTTATGTTGCCCATGAAGGAATCAACGCTCAAATGAGCGTTCCGGCGGACAACTTTGACGCTTTCCGCGATACGCTGGAAGTGTATGATTTTATGAAAGGAATTCGTTTAAATGTCGCGGTGGAACAGGACGATCATTCTTTTTTAAAACTGACTATAAAAGTCAGAAACAAAATTGTTGCCGACGGTTTGAATGATGATTCTTTCGATGTCACCAACAAAGGAATTCACTTAAAAGCAAAGGAATTCAATAATTTACTTGATGATCCCAACACGATTTTAGTCGATTTTAGAAATCATTACGAAAGTGAAGTCGGTCATTTTGAAGGCGCCATCACTCCTGATGTGGAGACTTTCAGAGAAAGTCTGCCAATAATCAATGAACAGTTACAGGATTTTAAAGAAGATAAAAACCTTTTAATGTACTGTACCGGTGGAATCCGTTGTGAGAAAGCCAGTGCTTACTTCAAACATCAGGGTTTTAAAAATGTGTTCCAATTGGAAGGCGGAATCATCGAATATGCCCGTCAGATCAAGGAAGAAAAAATTGAAAGCAAATTCATCGGTAAAAATTTCGTGTTTGATCACCGTTTAGGGGAAAGAATTACAGACGATATTGTTTCGCAATGCCATCAGTGTGGCGAACCCTGCGACAATCATACCAATTGTTTTAATGATGCCTGTCATCTGTTGTTTATTCAGTGCGACGAGTGTAAGGAAGCGATGGAGAACTGCTGTTCTGTAGAATGTCTAGAAACCATCCATCTGCCTTTAGAGGAACAGGTGAAAATGAGAAAGGGGTTACAGGTTGGAAATAAAATTTTCAAAAAAGGGAAATCCGATGCTTTGAAATTTAAAAATTCAGGTGATTTACCCAATAAGCCTTTGGCAAAAGTCAGCACGAAGAATATCCGCCAGCAAATAGCGGTCAAAAAAGTGTTGGTTGGGAGTGCAGAACATTATTACACGAAATCTAAAATCGCGCAGTTTTTAATTCAAAACGGAGAACTGTCGGTTGGCAATAAAGTGTTGATTTCCGGACCCACAACCGGTGAACAGGAACTTACCATGACTGAAATTTTTGCCAACGGAGGACCTTGCGAAACAGCAAAATCAGGCGATCAGATCACGTTTGAAATTCCTTTCAGGATTCGTCTGTCGGACAAATTATACAAAATTCTGTAGTGAAGGCATCTCATGAATAAAGCTGAAATCAGGAAATTATACCTTCAGAAACGCCAGGCCCTTTCGAAAGGTGAGGTTTTGAGTTTGTCGGAGAAAATTGCTGAAAATTTTATTCAGCATTTTAAACCTTCAACAGATCAAAAAGTCCACTGTTTTTTGTCCATTCCTGAAAAAGGAGAAGTGGATACGGGGATTTTACTCCATTATTTTTTTGAGAAGAAAATCCGGGTTTTTGTCCCGAAGATTTACAGGAATAAAATGATCTCTGTTGAAACAATGCGGGAAACGACGTTTAAGAACAATTCTTGGGGAATTCCGGAGCCGGAAAGCAATGAAGATGCCGGAATATCAGACTTCGATTATGTAATTACGCCGCTGTTATATTGCGATAAAAACGGAAATAGAGTGGGTTATGGCAAAGGTTTTTATGACGATTTCTTTACTTCTTTGAATAGCGATTGCCTTAAAATAGGGGTTAATTATTTTCAGCCGTGTGAAGAAATTGATGATCTCCGGGAAAAAGATATTGCTTTGGACTATCTTGTTACTCCTGCAGAAGTGCTGTCCTTCGGTTTACCATCGAAATCCACAAAATAGAATTTAAACTCTTTTTTAAACTTCACCGGAGAAAGTTGCAGCACATACTGCGCATTTTTCTCAAATTTTCCGATTGATCTGTTCTTCCTGTCGAAATATTCTACATTAAATTGCGCAAAATCCAGCGTGTCAGTACCGTCAATTTTTTTCAGAACTTTCAGCTCACCTACTTTTGCTGATTTAACCTGAAGCGTATCAATCTCCTGAAAGATCCTGTTCAGATTGGCGGAATCATTTTCGGCAAAATAGTTCTCGATCTGGCCATAAATCACTGAATCAATTTCAGTGTCGCGGTTTCCGTTCGTGTAGAGAATCGAAAGATCGAGCAATTCCTGCACTTTTTGCTTTGTGATGAAGGCAATCGCCTGAACGCTGTCCATCTTTGTAGCGGGATACGATTTTTTGTTGCTGCTGCTTCTGATTTTTTCCAGATCACTGATTTCTTCTTTTTTCTTTTCACAGGAAAAGGTCAAAAGCAGAATGGCCAGAAGAAGAGGGAAAATATTATTTTTTTTCTTCATTATTTCCGATTTTAAATTTAATCATAACGATCTTTCCGCTATCATTGGTTTGGGTATCAATTACTTCCAGATTTTCAAGGGAAGTTGAAGGTAAGGTGACGAGGTTAATGTACCGCTGCTTATCTAAAGTTTCAACACCATAAGTTTCATTGTCATAAATCTGATAGATGAGTGCGTTGTCGCTGATGAGGTAATTAAGGCTCAGTCTTTTTTTCTTAAGATCCGTAATGGATTTTGAGTAAAAGAACAGCATAATTGCATAATCATTCGGTCTTAACTCTATGTTTTCAACCGATGGCGCGGTTTCCAGATTGCGGTTAATCGTATCAGTTTTATAATAAGGTGATGAAACTACCATTTTCAGCGTCTTGCTGCGGGTCGTATAAACAAAAGGCTGATTGGGAAGAACGCGCGTGAAAATTGGGCTTTCGTTTTCTTTAAGGATTTTTACATCCAGTTCATCGTTTATTTTCGAATTCCGGTCGGCGTCAATAAAGGTATACGTAAATTGTTTGCTGAAAATTTCTTCTTTAAATATCAATAGACCAACAAGAATGGCCAAAACCAAAGAAATTCCGAGCCAAATGTATTTTTTTACTAAACTGAATGTGGATTTCTGGTCTGAAGTGTCATAAGTTTCCAGAAGAACAGACTTTGTCTTATCGTTTTGATTGTCAGTATTGCTTTTTTGTAAATCTTCATCTGTAATCTTAGATTGCACGGAGGATTGTTGTAGAATTTGGACATCAGCCGGAGTTTTTTGCTGCGCGGCGACTGTCTCAGATTCCAATGCCTCAGTTTCGGATATTTTGTCTACAATATTAACTGTTTCATGATCGTGCAAGACTTCATCTGCAAAAAGGTGTTTCTTTTTAAAGTCGTACCAAGAGACGTAACCCGCATAAACAGAGAGCAGATTCAACATATCAATTCTCGGGAGCCGGGTAACAGGAGATTTAAAGTAAGTGTAAAAAGATTTTTCAGAAATATTACCTTTCGCTTTTTTTCTTAAATCTTCCTGGAAATAAATGATATCAATGCCTTTCCATTTTGAAATTTCATCAAAGGAAGGGGTGTGATTCTCCAGATACTGAGACTGAACCTCGTTTTTTAGCTGGTCGAAATGTAAAAGTTCTAAATCTGTCAAAATTTAAAATGTATTTAATATGCTGATTATCAGTATTCAAAAATTGTAAAACGGTTTTACAAAGATATTACAATTAATTTTCTAAAACAAATTTTTTCTCCGGTCTATCTTTGTCCTGTTCAAATGAGAATGCGAACACAAATATTAAAACAAACAATTAAATTTAATTATTATGAAAAAGTCATTATTCGTAGCTGGTATCGCTGCTTTAGCTCTTGTAGCTTGTAAAAAAACTGAAACTGTTGAAACTGCTAACGCTGCTGATTCTGCTGCTATGGCTGCTACTGATTCTGCTGCCGTTGTAGCTGATTCTGCTGCTTCTGTTGTTGATTCTGCTGCTTCAGTAACTGTTGATGCTGCTAAAGATGCTGCTTCTGCAACTACTGCTGCTGGTGCTGATGCTGCTAAAGATGCTGCTAAAGGTGCTGCTGATGCTGCTAAAGGTGCTGCCGATGCTGCTAAAGACGCAACTAAAGATGCTAAAGAAGCTGTAAAAGATGCTAACTAATTAGCAACTTTTATTACAAATTAACCGTTTCTCCCTGAGAAGCGGTTTTTTTTATTTCTTTTTTTGTCTCAGTGCTTCATAACAGGCAATTGCGACTGCATTGCTCAGATTCAGAGAATCAATGGTTCCGGTCATGGGAATTAATGTATTTTTCCCTTTTCCTTTCCAGAAATCACTCAGCCCGGAATGTTCGGTGCCGAAAAGCAGCGCGCTCTTCGCTGTTAAATCTCTTCTATAAAGATCGTCTGCGCTATCATCCATCAGCGTGGTGAAAATATTAAAACCATTTTCGTTTAAAAAATCCAGAACTTCTTCGTTTTTCGACTGGTAAATATTCATTCCGAACAGGCAGCCAACGCTGGAACGGATGACGTTAGGATTAAAGAAATCTGCTTTTTCATCGGTAACTATCAAGGCATCAATTCCGAAAGCTTCGCAACTCCTGAGTATTGCGCCCAGATTTCCGGGTTTTTCCACTCCTTCCAAAACAATAACGGTCGCATTTTCTTTTGGTTTAAAAGTTGACAAAACATTCTGTTTCGAAGTATAAATTCCGATGATTCCTTCCGAACTTCCGCGATATGCTACTTTTTCGTAGATTTTTTCCGAGACACTGTATATTTTCCCGTCCGGTACATTTCCGTCAAAAATACTTTCGCTGATGAAAAATTCCAGGCTTTCGAAACCGAAATTCAGCGCCCGTTCATTTTCCTGTTTGCCTTCCACCACAAATGTCCCGGATTTTTTCCGAAACCGGTTGTCCGACATGAGACGGGTGAGGTTTTTAATTTTTTCGTTCTGTAAACTTTCGATCAACATCATGCAAAACTCCGATTTTTAGTCCAATCTTTTATTAATATTGAAAAATTACTTCAGGAAACTATATTTAATTCTCGAAATTGAGTTCATTTCCGGAACTTTCGACTAAACTTGGTGGCAGTTCCTTTTTATTTTTAATTCCGAGAGTCTTGAGTTTCTGAGTCTGCGTAATCAGATTGTCATTACCTGTGGAAAGCTGCTTGAAAGCATCATTGTAAACGTTCTTCGCCTGATCGATGTTCTTCCCGACTTTTTCAAGATTATCGACGAAATTCACAAACTTGTCGTACAGTTTTGCGCCACGGTCAGCAATTTCCATCGCGTTTTTATTCTGATAGTCGCGTTTCCACAAATCTGCAACAAGTTTCAGCGAAGTGATGAGATTGCTCGGATTCAAAAGAAGTATCCTTTTTTCGTAAGCGAAATTCCACAAGTCCGGGTCAGCCTGCATCGCAGCAATATAAGCCGGTTCGCTTGGGATAAACATCATCACGAAATCCAGTGACTTGTCATAATCATCGTACGCCTTTTCGCTCAGTTGTTTGATATGATTTTTGATGGACGCCAAGTGCAGATTGAGTTTCGACTGATACCGTTCAGGATCATTCTCGTCTACGAGTTCCGTGAAGGCGGTAAGTGAAACTTTGGAATCGATGATCACATTACGCTCGTCGGGATATTTTACCACCGCATCGGGACGCATTTTCTTTCCTGAGAATTCAGAAAAGAGGGCTTTGTTGTCTTCATCCCGGAGTTCATGTTCCATAAAATATTCACGGCCTTTTACAAGACCGGATTTTTCAAGGATGCTCTCAAGAATCATTTCGCCCCAGTTTCCCTGGGTTTTGCTTTCGCCTTTCAGCGCGCGGGTGAGTTTTTTGGCGTCTTCAGAAATCTGCTGGTTCAGCTGGGCAAGTTCCCGCACTTTTTCGCCGAGAGAGAAACGTTCCTTCGATTCTTTATCGTAGGTTTCGCTCACTTTATTCCGAAGGTCGGTGATTTTTTCCTGAAAAGGATCCAGAATGATTTTGAGATTGGTTTGGTTCAGCGTGGCAAACTTTTCGGATTTTTCATCAAAAATTTTTGTGGCCAGCAACTTAAATTCATTTTTTGCAATTTCCTGCATCTTGGAGATTTCTTCCTTCTGATTGTCGAGAAGTTCCTGTAGTTTTTCGTTCTGCGATGAAAGATGGGATTTTGCGGCGATTAAACTGTTTTTATCTTCCTGAAGGATCTTTATATCTGAATTTAGATTGCCGTTGATTTCCTGCTGTTCGGCTATTTTCTGTGTTTGCGCACTGTTTTCGGCAGTGGTTTTGGAGAGCTCGTCCTTCAGTTGACTGATGGTTTCAGCGTGCTGAAAATTATTTTGTTTTTCAGTTTTATATAAAAGATCGAGTTCGCTTATTTTCAGATTTGAATTCTGTAATTCGGCAGTGGTGCGGATGAAATTGCTGTTGAGTTCATCGAAATCCTTTCGCGGAACGTTTGCAGATTTTAAGATAAAATACAGAACTGCAGCGCCGAGAATGGCACCGAAAATAAGTCCTGTAAGCAGTGTGGTGATTTCCATTTTTCAAAAATAAGAAGAAAAGAATGATTTTCCCCCTTTGTGGAAAAGTTTAGGGATTCTCCTTCGAAATCTGTTTGTGGTATTTCAAATGCATCGGAATCGCTGCGGAACCGTACCACGGCAGAATTTCCACTTCGAAAATTCCGGCTTTAATCGTAGGGTCATTCTGCAAAAGCGTTCGTGCTTCTTCTTCGGTTTTAACATCCAGCAGGAAAATTCCGCGGTAACCAAGCGTGTTTTTCGTGGCAAAAGGACCGGCAAGTTTCAGCTTTCCAGATTTTTCCATTTCAGTCATGTTAGAGAAATGACCTTTAAAGAGTTCCGCGCGCTGTGTTTTGTCGGTAATTTCTGCGTCTTTCGGGCCTGTTTTTAAGATGACGAGCATATAGCTTTTCATTCCTCTTTCATCAGCGTTTAAGGAATCCGCTAATTTTTGATTAAAGGCATGAAGAGCTGAATTCTCAGTGGCTGATTTTCCAGGTTCGCCAGGTTTTCCGTCCTGCCCTTTTGTATAAACGATACAGGAAATCAAGGAAAATGATACTACAAGGAGATAGAACACATTTTTCATACGCTAATTATTTGAGGTGCATCCACAATTACATTACGATTGGAGTGGGAATCTAATGAAAGACAAATTTAGAAATTCAAAATAAGAATTGGTTGATGACGCACATTTTTTTTAATGCAACAATGAGGTCAGATAAATTGTTCGAACGGGCAGTTTCCAGGACCTTGAATAAAATAATTAAATTTTGCATATTTGCCCTGAATAATTCTGTGCATGAAGAAATATGTGGTTTTTGCAATTGCAGTAATTGTAATTTATTTTTTTCAGTCTTTTTTTCTTCCGACCGGAGGAGTTGGAGCCGACAGTCTCTCTTACTTTGGAATCGCTTCCGATTTGCCCAGACTTGAAACCAACCTGTTTCCGCTGGGTTATCCGGTTTTAATTAAAATTTTCCATATCATTTTTCAGGATTATTTTTGGGCCTCCAAAATGCTGAATATTACGATGGTAGTAATCATGCTGCTGTTTGCTTATTTCAAAAAGTTTTATTTTAGAGAGACTGTATTGCTGTTTGCGGGCAAAACTCTTTTTTTTGCGCTGAATAACGCATGTTCAGAAGGCGCATTTATTTTTATCTTATATTTCCTTATTTATCTTTTTCATGAAAGGTTTCATGGGAAAATTACCTCACGACTTTTTATATTTTCTGCGGCCTTGCTTTTGGTTCTTCTGTTTACCGTGAGATATTCAGGGATTTATATTTATATGGGTGTAGGTGTTTTCTGGATGTTGATGGTAGTGAAGAGAAACATATTTCCATTAAAAACAGATTTTTTTAAAGTGTTAGTGTTATCGGGTTTAGGAATTTGCACTTATTTAGTGGTCAATTATTGGGTATATGGCAGCTTCACCGGCGAAAACCTCCGTCGTGCTCCTCAGGAGTATTATGCAGTTTATATATTGCGGGATATACTGGGAGTAAGCAATGTTGTGGATCCATTCATCGGAATTAAACCCGCTTCCAACAGTGTTGTAAGCATAGCTTTTCAGGTCTTGTTAATGCTTATTGATTTGCTCTTGCTGAAATATTTTATACAGCTCGTGCGGACAAAAAAAGAGAATCTTCAGTTGCAGTTTCATTCTCTTCTTTGGATTATTTCAGGGATGTATGCGATTACCCTTTTAGTATCGGGTTATTTTCAGCAGATTGAAGAGATGAATGTCAGAATGCTGGCTGCGGCTAATTTCTGTCTGTTTTTCTCCTTCCTGATTATTTATTTTAAAGATTTGAAATCTGACGCGTTTATTTTTAAATTAGGATGTTTTTTCCTAATTTTTTTAACGGGTTACAGTCTAAAAATGCCTGCAAATTATCTGCGCAACCGACAGCAGATCGAAGGTCAGATGCCAAAATTCAGCAGTAAAAAACTCCTGTATAACGATGAAAGAGAAGGGGAAGCTTCTCTGACCACCTATCATATCCCTGTAGTTAGCCTAACTTTTAAATATCAACATACAAACAATCAAAAGGGTGAATTTAAACAAACTATTGCCGGAACTGTTAATCCGCAGATAAAATGGTTAAAGTATGACACTATTAAAGATAAATCACAGGTGCTCTATACATCTGCGCTTATTCTTGAATAGATTTAAAATTAAAGATTGGTTACAAATTCTTATAAATTAGACAATTGTACTTGCAGGTTAAGAAAATATTCTTAATTTTGCACCCTAAAATAAAAAGCAATTAAATGCCTACTATTCAACAATTAGTTAGAAAAGGAAGAGTCGCACTTACCAAGAAGAGTAAATCGGCTGCCCTTGATTCATGTCCACAAAGACGGGGTGTATGTACAAGAGTATATACTACCACTCCTAAGAAACCGAACTCTGCACTTAGAAAAGTTGCAAGGGTAAGACTTTCGAACGGTAAAGAAGTCAACGCCTACATCCCGGGCGAAGGTCATAATCTTCAAGAGCACTCGATAGTATTGGTACGCGGAGGAAGGGTGAAAGACCTACCGGGAGTACGTTATCACATTGTTCGTGGAGCTTTGGATACCGCTGGAGTAAGCGGAAGAACCCAAAGAAGATCAAAGTACGGAGCTAAAAGACCAAAACCAGGTCAGGCCGCTGCAGCACCTGCAAAAGGAAAGAAAAAGTAATCATTAATTATTAAGACACGAAACAATGAGAAAGACAAAAGCGAAAAAAAGACCGTTGTTACCCGATCCTAAATTTAATGATCAACTGGTAACAAGATTTGTAAACAATTTGATGATGGACGGTAAGAAGTCTATCGCATTCAAAATATTCTATGATGCATTAGATATCGTAGAAAGCAAAAAAGGAGAAAACGAAAAAACTGCCCTTGAAATCTGGAAAGATGCTTTAACCAACGTTATGCCTCACGTAGAAGTACGTTCAAGAAGAATCGGTGGTGCTAACTTCCAAATTCCAATGCCAATCAGAGCCGACAGAAAAATTTCTATGGCAATGAAATGGTTAATCAAGTATTCAACAGCAAGAAACGATAAATCTATGGCTCAGAAATTGGCTACTGAAGTTATCGCTGCTGCAAAAGAAGAAGGTGCTGCTTACAAAAAGAAAACAGACACTCATAGAATGGCTGAAGCAAACAAAGCATTTTCACACTTTAAATTCTAATCTGTAATGAGTAGAGATCTTAAATTTACAAGAAATATTGGTATTGCTGCGCACATTGATGCCGGTAAAACCACGACTACAGAAAGAATTTTATTCTATACAGGGGTTAATCACAAAATTGGGGAAGTTCACGATGGTGCTTCTACAATGGACTGGATGGAGCAGGAAGCAGAAAGAGGGATTACCATTACTTCTGCTGCAACTACTTGTTCTTGGAATTTCCCTACAGACCAAGGTAAAAAATTACCAGAAAGCAAACCTTACCATTTCAACATTATTGATACACCTGGACACGTTGACTTCACAGTAGAAGTAAACCGTTCTTTGAGAGTATTGGATGGATTGGTATTCCTTTTCTCTGCAGTAGATGGAGTAGAGCCTCAGTCTGAAACAAACTGGAGACTTGCCGACAACTACAAAGTAGCAAGAATGGGATTCGTAAACAAAATGGACCGTCAGGGTGCTGACTTCCTTAACGTGGTAAACCAGGTTAAGACAATGTTAGGATCTAATGCAGTTCCAATTGTTTTACCAATCGGTGCTGAAGAAGATTTCAAAGGGGTCGTAGACCTTATTAAAAACAGAGCGATCGTTTGGGACGAAGCAGGACAAGGAGCTACTTTCGAAGTAGTGCCAATTCCTGAAGACATGAAAGCGGAAGTTCTGGAATACAGAGAAAAATTAGTTGAAGCTGTTGCTGATTATGATGATACTTTGATGGAGAAATTCTTCGAAGATCCGGATTCAATTTCAGAAGACGAAATTAATGAAGCTCTTAGAAAAGCGACTATCGATTTATCTATTATCCCAATGACTTGTGGTTCTTCATTTAAGAATAAGGGAGTACAGTTCATGTTGGATGCAGTATGTAAATATTTGCCTTCACCATTAGATAAAGATGATATCAAAGGTACAGACCCAAGAACAGATCTTGAGGTTACAAGAAAACCAGATGTAAAAGAGCCTTTCGCGGCTTTAGCATTTAAGATTGCTACCGATCCTTTCGTAGGAAGATTAGCATTCTTCAGAGCATATTCTGGAAGACTGGATGCAGGTTCTTATATCTTGAACACCCGTTCAGGAGATAAAGAAAGAATCTCAAGAATCTATCAGATGCACGCTAACAAGCAAAATCCTGTAGATTATATTGAAGCAGGAGATATTGGTGCGGCGGTAGGTTTCAAATCTATCAAAACTGGTGATACCATGTGTGATGAGAAAAACCCAATCGTTCTAGAATCGATGGTTTTCCCGGATCCAGTAATCGGTATCGCGGTAGAACCTAAAACAAAAGCCGACCAGGATAAAATGGGGAACGCTTTGGCTAAATTAGCTGAAGAAGATCCTACTTTCCAGGTTAAAACAGACGAAGCTTCTGGTCAAACGATTATCTCCGGAATGGGTGAACTTCACCTTGACATTCTTGTAGATCGTATGAGAAGAGAATTCAAAGTAGAAGTAAACCAGGGAGAACCTCAGGTAGAATACAAAGAAAATCTTACATTAGCGGCAAATCACAGAGAAGTTTACAAAAAACAATCAGGTGGTCGTGGTAAATTTGCAGATATTGTATTTGTATTAGAACCTGCAGATGACAATAAACCAGGCTTAGAATTCATCAATGAAATCAAAGGTGGAAACGTTCCAAAAGAATTTGTTCCTTCTATTGAAAAAGGATTTAAAGCAGCAATGAAAAACGGTCCTTTGGCTGGTTTCGAAGTTGAAGGTATTAAAGTTACGTTGAAAGACGGATCTTTCCACCCGGTAGATTCTGATGCCCTTTCTTTTGAATTGGCTGCGAAATTAGGATTCAAAGAAGCGGGTAGAAAAGCAAAACCAGTAATCATGGAACCAATCATGAAAATTGAAGTGGTAACTCCAGAAGAATACATGGGAGACATCGTAGGTGACCTTAACAAAAGAAGAGGTACTGTAAATGGTATGGATGATAGAAACAATGCGAAAGTAATTAAAGGATTCGTTCCGCTTTCTGAAATGTTTGGATATGTAACAACGCTCAGAACACTTTCTTCCGGAAGAGCAACTTCTTCAATGGAATTCGAGAAGTACGAGGCGGCTCCTACAAACGTTGCAGAAGCAATTATTGCCAAAGCAAAAGGTTAATCTTTAAATTGTATTAAAATGTCACAAAGAATCAGAATAAAATTAAAATCATACGATTACAATTTGGTAGACAAATCTGCTGAGAAAATCGTAAGAACGGTAAAAGCGACTGGCGCTGTTGTAAACGGACCAATCCCATTGCCAACGAACAAGAGAATCTTTACAGTACTGAGATCTCCGCACGTAAACAAAAAAGCAAGAGAACAGTTCCAGCTTTCTGCTCACAAGCGATTGATGGACATCTATTCTTCTTCTTCCAAAACGGTTGATGCGCTAATGAAATTAGAGCTTCCGTCTGGAGTTGATGTAGAAATTAAAGTGTGATGATTTTACGGTCTCTGAGCGAAGCCTGAGAGCCGTTTCAAAATACTTTGCTATGATAAAATCCCTTTTCGAAAGAAGAGGGATTTTTTTTTGGAATTTTGATGTGAAAATTTAACTGCTTTTCAAATTTTACATAAATTTAAATTTGAAAGTTATGAATTTGCAAAATCTGCAATACAATATATGATTACGGATGCATAAGGATTACGGAATGCCTTGAATAAAAAAGAGGCATTGGCTTGAATTTTTTATTTAACCTACAGGCATAATTATGAAATTTTTTATATTTTTTTGTATTTTCATTCAAACATTCATGTATGCTCAGGAAAATCTGGTATCTGACTACGAATGCAAATATTTGGTTAAGTTTCAAAAAGACACCACAGATCAGCACTCGGTAAATGAGGAAGTCGTATCATTGTTGATTGGAGGAAAGAATTCCTTATTTAAAAGTTCTCAAAAAGTTATTTATGACTCACTTTCATTGGCTGAAGTTGATAAAAGCTTTAATAATGCTAAAGGAGGTATACCTATTATTGATTTATCTAAAATCCCTACTCCTAAATTTAAACCGGAAGTTTTTAAAAAGGGAGATAGTGTAACCGTTTATAATGAGATGCTTAAAACCATATACAGTTACCCTTTTCATGAAAAACTGATCTGGAAGATTTTGAATGAAACAAAGGTAGTGGGTGGATATATTTGTCATAAAGCAACTACGGAATATAACAATAGGGAATATGTTGCATGGTTTGCAAGGGATATTCCTTTCAGTGAAGGTCCTTATGTCTTCAAGGGATTACCCGGTCTGGTTTTAGAAGTGTCGGATAAGAGTAACTATTTCTCATTTACATTAATACAACTAAAAAAGGCTGCTAAACCTCTCATTCCTATTAATTTTTCTGCTCAGACAACTCATTCTAAATACATCAAAGCCCGAAGTCATTTTTTAGAAAATCCTGTGGGTGTATTTGAAAGTCAAACAAAATTTAAAATTCCTCAAGCTGACCGGGAACGCTTAAATATATTGCACAGGAGTATGAACAATTTCTTAGATTAGGTTTGATATTGCTAATAAAACTTGGCAATATTTACTGGCTAAAAAATCCCTTTTCGAAAGAAGAGGGATTTTTTTTTCAACTGCACCGCAAACAAAAACTGTTAAGTTTTTTGTAAGTTTATGACTTTAAAAAATATTGATGGGCAAATTAAATAAAGTTGTTCTAGTACTAAGTATTTTAGTCTTTGCTAATATCGTTTTTCAGGCATTATATTTTAGATTATCAGCCGCCGGATATAGCCATACTATTATTACTGAAATAATTTCATTTGTAGGAAATTTTAATTTTTTATCAATGATCATTATTCCTGCTTTACTTTTTATTTATTCAATAATTATACTGATTACGAAAGAAAAATATGCAGTAGGATTATTTATCATAAACCTTTGTAGTTGTCTAATGTTTTTTGTGACATAAGTTTTTTCTAATATTTCTTAGACTGGCTAAAATTTGGCAAAAACTGTAATATAAATTAGATTTTATGGACCATTTAAAATTAGTTAAAATTTTTCTCTACACCAGCTTACTGGTGCTGTGTTGGATCATTATACAGTTCGTGCTTTTCAAAACCGGTGCGCCGCCTGTTTTAGAGGCCATCTTTTCATTTTTTATTAATTTCAGCCTGATTTTTTTTATAGCATTGCCGGTTTTTCTGTTGCTCTCCTTGTTTATATTATTCAAAAAATACAAATTTGGTGCATATCTGGTCATCATGAATCTGATCAGCACTTTGCTTTTTTTTAATGGAGATCTTATTATCAGCTGGTATACGTAGTTGATCACCAATACCGAATTATTGATATTATACACTAATTAAACTACCATAATTGCGAAGGAAATTGAAAAGAACATATTAGATTCATCATTTCAGATGCACTTTTTTGAAATCTGATTTCGATGAATATTCCCACGACTGTCCTCCACAATATCAATAATGTTGTTTTTTCAGGGGGTTCTTAAGCAGATCTGAATTCTGTTAAATTTTTCTACGACGATTTCCCTTTTATTATACAGCGTTAGCTTTCGGTTAATGCTGATACGCCTCGTTTACCTAATTTCTCCTGTTTCTGTTGAAAAACAGATAAATTCTCCGTTGCTTCAAGTTTCGTTTTTTTGCTTTTTTAACTAATGTGACAATTTAAATATTTGTAAATGAAGTATTTATATGTTTTTATCTGGGTGTATATATAATGTATATATATAAATGGAGTAGAGTATTTGTCTTAATTTTTAAATTTAAAAAGCGTAAAAAAGCTTACGTTAAAACTAACCAAACATTCAAACTAAATAATCCAGGCAATGAGAAAATCGATTTTATTTTTCTTCTTCATTTTCGCTTTTTTTGGGGCACAAACCAACCAGGTGAAGATTTACGAAGATAATTCCGGGCATAAACTCATGGTAAACGGTGAACCATTTATGATTAACGGCATGAACTGGGATTATTTCCCCGTTGGAACCAATTACAATTATTCCCTTTGGCGGCAGTCTGATGAATTCATCAAAAGTGCCTTAGACAGTGAAATGTCTCTGCTCAAGAACATGGGCGTAAACGCTATTCGCGTCTATACCGGAATTCCTAAAAAGTGGATTACTTACATCCACCAGAATTATGGCATTTACACGATGCTGAATCACACATTCGGCAGATATGGGCTAACCGTCAACGGTAAATGGGTGGCTCATACAGATTACGCAGATCCTGCTACCCGCGAAATTTTATTAAAGGAAGTAAAGGATTTAACTTCTCAATACAAAAATACACCCGGGCTGCTGATGTACCTGCTTGGTAATGAGAACAACTACGGGCTTTTTTGGGATGGAGCGGAAACGGAAGATATTCCTGTAGCAGACAGAAAATCTACGCACAGAGCGGAGGCGATGTACAAACTCTTCAATGAAGCGGCTCTCGAAATGAAAGCTGTTGATCAGAATTATCCCATTGCCATGTGCAACGGAGATTTGGTATTTCTCGACATCATCGCAAGAGAATGCAAAGACATCGATATTTTTGGCACCAATGTATATAGGGGTGTATCCTTCGGCGATCTGTTCCATCGGGTGAAAAACGAATACGGAAAACCGGTGATGTTTACAGAATTTGGAGCAGATGCCTTCAATGAAATCACCCAAAAGGAAGATCAGGAAGCGCAAGCCTATTACCTGCTTGGAAACTGGCAGGAAATCTATGAAAATGCCGCAGGCATGGGAAAAGTGGGAAACTCAATTGGTGGTTTTACTTTTCAGTTCAGCGATGGGTGGTGGAAATACAAACAGACAGAAAATCTTGAGATTCAGGATACAAACGCTTCATGGAGTAATGGCGGTTACATTAGAGATTTCGAGAAAGGTTCAAACAATATGAACGAAGAATGGTTCGGAATTGCGGCAAAAGGGCCAACCGATGCCAAAGGACTGTATGAGCTTTATCCGCGTTCTGCATATTACGCCCTCAAACAGGCACATCAGTTCAACCCTTATGAAACAGATGCGCAATTTAAAGGCGCCGGAACTGCTAAGAACTTTTTTGACGGAATTAACATTGCCGACGCCAATTTACGGGCAAGAGGAGATAAAGCAGCACTCACTTCAGAAAAAAATGACAAAATCAGACTGAGTAATCTTCGTGCAGAATTTACCACATTCAATACGGGGGGAAGTTTGATTACCACACCAAAAGAAGAAACTCCGGCTTACAGATCTTACCCTACAAGACAGGGTTTTGACCATATGCAGTCTTACTATATCGGTGTTGAAGGTAATCCTACTGCCAACATGAGAGCCAATGTTAATTTTAATATTTTAGGAAATGTGGCGGAAAATCCCATCGATCAGATTTTCTATGAAAACAGAGGCAGAAAAGTTGAAGTCCTTACCGAAGACGGAATGACCGAAATACAGAATGGCAACAGAATTCAGGTGTATAATGCAAGTTATAACTGGAATGAAAAATATTTCGATCTGCACGGATTTTACCGAACAGGGCATTATCATTGGGGTTATGAAGGCGATATTTTTGGATTGTATCCGGAAGCCAACTACGGACCCAATATGGATATCTATAACGGAGAAGCTCCTTTCGGGTTTGAATTTTCCGGAAAAAAAGCAATTAGCGGATTGAAAGTGGCTTTTGGACCCGAACTTTGGTGGGGTGCAAACCCGGCTTTCCTGATAAAATATTCCAAAAACGTTGGTAAATTCAGCCTTACAGGAATCTTCCATGAAGATTTAGACCAAAGAGGAACCGCTGAAAGTTCATTCGCCATCCCACAACCAAGAACCAGAAGAGCAACACTGGCCATTCAAAGAAAAATAGGAGACTTCGCTTTCGATCTGGGAGGGATTTGGGGCGGTCAGCCTTTGAATGGTAGAGATTTTCAGCTGTACAGAGACGGCAATGTTTACCAGGATCAGATTAATGAAGAGGACAACTGGGGAGGCAAAGCAAAATTCACCTATACAGGCGGGAATTTCAACTGGTATGCACAGGGCGCAGTAATGGGTCTGGTTGCCAACGGCGGAGCAGATTATACCCAAACCTTCACCGGCTGGAGACTGAAAGACAGCGGAAGCGGAAACCAATACAATGTCTTATCCGGTTTCACCTTCAACATCGGAAATCTTCAGGTAGCACCCAATTTTCTCTGGCAAAAACCTATTGAGGGGCCGGTTCCGTTTGGAGTAACCGCTCCCGGTAGGCCAAGAAATATTTTGGATGACCCATTTGTGGTAAGAACCAACCGTGAGCAAACTGCCGGAGAAATTTTATTTACCTACGATCCTACACCCGCAACGTGGATGCACAGCTGGGACAGCGACCAAACGGAAGATGCGCTCTTTGCATTCAGCACAGGTGTGGTGTACAGACATTTGCCTACCACACAGGATGCAGCCATTGGCATTTTGCCCGACGGAAGAACAACCTTCGCTTTTCCTGGAGCAGCTCCAGCCAAAGATCTTTGGGAAGCACACGCCAGAATTGTTTCCAAAGTAAATTCTGATCTGGGAGTAATTGCCAATCTTTATGGAGGAACAGCGCAGGCCAATGGCAGTGATGCACGAACCATCGAGCGGTTTGGATTGGACCTCAGGACGATTTATAAAAAGATGAAATTTATTACAGGAATTAAATTTAACGATTGGGGACCGTACGATTATCACAGAGATTACAACCTGACATTCCCGATGCAGATTATGGGCGATTTATCTTTCGGAATTGGTAAGCCGGACTGGTGGATTCTTCCGGGTACCAGAATCGGAGTGAGAGGAACTTACAGAACACTTGACCAGTATTCGCCAAGATACAGCCCTACCCAAACGATAGACCCTGCCGGAAATTGGATTCCGGACCCTACAGCAATAGGTTTTCCCAACGGTAACGAATGGGAGATCAGAACATACATTCACATCAATATTGGCAAATAATTTATAACAGACTACAATGAAAAATATATTTAAACAAATATTCCTGAAATCTGTTTTAGGATTATCCATGCTCCTCGTTTTGGGCTGTCAGCGAGATATCAGCGAACTGCAGCAGGCCGAATTTTCAAAAAATCCTGACGTTTTTATCGACGATTTCAGTTCTGGACTTAATTATGCTGCATTCGGCGGTTCAGCACCCAAAGCATTTCAGGTAGATGCACAGGTAAAATATGCGGGAACAAAATCCATGCGTTTTGAAGTTCCTGATTTTGGAAGTCCGGATGGTGCATACGCCGGTGGAACTTTCTTTACTGCTGTGGGCAGAGATTTGTCGGATTACAATGCACTCAGTTTCTGGATTAAAGCCACGCAGCCGGCCAGTATAGATGTTATTGGTTTTGGAAACGATTTGGGAGAAAACAAATATCAAGCATCCATTGCTGGTTTGCCGGTAAATACAAATTGGAAAAAAGTATATATTCCAATCCCGGATCCGGCAAAAATGACCTCAGAAAGAGGAATGTTCTTTTATTCCGAGGGTCCTGAAAACAACAGTGGCTACACTTTTTGGATCGACGAGGTAAAATTTGAAAATGTTCCGGGAATTGCTCAGGGTTCAGCAGCGATTTTAAACGGTGTTGATAAAACCGTGACTTCCTTCATAGGAGTCAATCAGACTATTGACGGGCTTATTTCCACATTCAGCCTTCCTAATGGGGTAAATCAGGCGGTGACTATTACGCCGTATTATTTCAATTTTGTTTCGTCTAATCCGGCGGTTGCAACGGTAGATAATTTAGGAAAAGTTTCCACAGTTGGGGTCGGTTCCGCGGTAATCACAGCAACTCTGGGAAATACTCCTGCTTCGGGAAGCTTAATAGTGAATTCATCCGGCAACTTTACGCCCGCACCAACTCCTGTCACAGATCCGTCAAAAGTGATCTCCATCTTCAGCGATACGTACACCAACGTTCCGGTAGATTATTATAATGGATATTGGGCACCTTACCAAACCACCCAGTCTGCAGATTTTACGGTAAACGGAAATAATGTTCTGAATTATTTCAATTTCAATTTCGTGGGAATTCAGTTCAGTTCGCCAACTATTAACGCTTCATCCACCTCGCATTTGCATGCAGATATTTATTTACCGAATGCATTGGCCGCTGGAGCAAGTTTCAAAGTTAACGTACTGAATTTTGGAAACGACGGTGCTCCTGGAGGCGGTGATGACAGCAATCATGTAACAACCATTACGGCACCCGTATTACAGGGTCAGTCGTGGGTCAGTCTTAACATTCCTTTCAGTGCAATGACAGGTTTAACTTCCCGAACCCATCTGGGACAGATTATTTTTGAAGGCATGAATATTCCTGGCTTCTATGCAGATAATATTTATTTTTATAACGATGGAAGCATCATTCCGGCCACTCCAACTTCGGCTGCACCTGCACCAACCCACGCTGCGGCAAGCGTGCTCTCCATTTTCAGCGATGCTTACACGAACGTTGCCGGAACAAATCTGAACCCGAATTGGGGTCAGAATACCATCGTTTCGCAAGTGCCGATCGCAGGAAACAACACGCTGAAATATGCAGGACTGAACTATCAGGGAACCGAGTTTGCTGGTCCATTGAATGTTTCTTCTTACGGATTTCTTCACATCGATTATTACTCCGCCAATTCTAACAATCTCAAGTTTTTCTTAATAAGTCCGGGACCGGTTGAGAAAGCGTACACCCTTGCTGTTCCATCAGGATTGGGAGTCAATACCAACGGGTGGAAGAGTATCAGCATTCCGCTGTCTGCCTTTTCTCCTGTGAATTTAAGCAATGTGATTCAGTTCAAGGCGGAAGGAAACGGTGATATTTTCCTTGATAATATTTATTTCCATAACTAATCATCAATCCTATAAACTACAGATTATGAATTTTTTACATAAAATTAAAATAAGAAAGATATATTTAATCGGGACTCTCAGTTTCTTTCTTTTTCCGCTTTTAAGTTGTGACGAAGAAGCCGTGCAGACTTTGCCTCAACGAAACTGGGAATTGACCTGGAGCGATGAATTCAACGGCAATGCAGGTGCATCACCCGATGCCTCCAAATGGTCATACGATATCGGAACGGGTAATTCGGGATGGGGAAATCAGGAATTGCAGTATTATACCAACCGCCCCGAAAACATCTCGATGGATGGAAACGGAAATCTCGTGATGACAGCAAGAAAAGAAATCTTCAACGGAGCCCCTTTTTCATCGGCACGGATCAAAACCAAAGGACTTTTCGCACAGGCTTACGGCCGTTTCGAAGCACGTTTGAAAACACCGTACGGTCCTGGAATCTGGCCGGCTTTCTGGATGCTCGGAGCTAACGTAGATCAGGTTCCATGGCCGCAGTGTGGCGAAATAGATATTATGGAACTGCGCGGTCAGGCACCTCACATCATCAACGGTACACTGCATGGTCCCGGTTATTCGGCTGGAAATGCCATCACCAAAGCTTTTGCGCTTCAGAACGGCAGATTCGATACCGATTATCACGTGTTTGCGGTAGAATGGACGGAAAATAAAATGGATTTTTTTGTGGATGGTTATCTCTATCACCGACTGACCAGAGATGAGGTTTCCAAAAAAGGAAACTGGGTATTCAATACGCCGTTTTTCTTAATACTGAATGTTGCAGTAGGTGGTAACTATGTAGGGTTCCCAACCGATGGAACTCCTTTCCCACAGAAAATGACCATTGATTACGTAAGAGTTTACAAGCAAAAATAGTATTTGATCGTTAAAACTCGCAGGTTTATAAATTGAACTTCAAATAGCTCATTAACACTCACCTACCTCTTTTATAATAACGCAAAAGCACCATGCACCATCATAATTCTCCTTTAGAATCCGTAACCATTAACCGGGAAAATTTCTTTAAAATTTCTGATGTTGATGCGTTGCGACCTTTTTTCATGAGCGTGGTGAGTGACAGCGATCACTGGATGTTTGTATCAAGCAACGGTGGAATTTCTGCGGGAAGAAAAAATGCGGAATTTGCTCTGTTCCCGTATTATACGGACGATAAAATTACCGAAAGTGCTGATATTACAGGCAGTAAAACCATTTTCCAGATTAAGAAGGAAGATAAAACCCTGGTTTGGGAACCTTTTTCCGTAAGATGCGAAGATCGGTTCCGAACCGACAGGAATCTATATAAAAACGAATTTGGCAACAAACTGATTTTTGAAGAGGTGAACCATGATTTGGAACTTACGTTCCGATACGAATGGAACTCTTCCAACGAATTGGGTTTTGTGAAAAAGTCAAAACTGATCTCTCACTCCTCAGCAATGCAGAAAGTCACTGTTTTGGACGGGCTTCAAAACATTGTGCCTTATGGAGTTGGAAGTGAACTGCAAAACAGAACAAGCAATTTGGTGGATGCCTATAAACGCAGTGAACTTCATCCGGATTCAGGTCTTGGTATCTTTGCACTCAGTGCGATTATTGTGGATAAAGCAGAGCCGAGCGAAGCGTTGAAAGCCAATATCGTTTTTTCGCTTGGACTTCAGCATCCCAAATATTTGCTTTCATCTCTTCAGCTTAAAGATTTCAGAAGCGGAAAATCTGTTTCGCCCGAAACGGATATCAAAGGTGAAAAAGGCGCCTATTTTATCGTCGATGAATTCGAATTGAATTCAAATGCAGAAAAAAACTGGCTGTTTGTAGCCAATGTCAATCAGAATCACCGTTCTGTTTTTCAGTTGATACACACCATCCAGAACGAGAAAGATTTGGAGCAGGACATTCAGCGGGATATCGATTCAGGCACCGAAAATCTGGTAAAATTGGTGGCTTCTGCCGATGGATTGCAGTTTACCAACGATGTGCTGCAGGATGCACGGCATTTTTCCAACACCATGTTCAACATCATGCGCGGCGGAATCTTTGATGAAAATTACACCATTGAGAAATGGGATTTTACCCAATATCTACAGAAAGCCAACAGGGAAATTTTTAAAAATTCAAACGAAATCATCCAGCAACTGCCGGAAAAATTTTCTTTGACTGACCAGAAAAATGTTCTTAAAACATCTGAAAATCCTGACCTAATTCGCCTCTTCACAGAATATTTACCGTTAAAATTCAGCAGAAGGCATGGCGATCCTTCACGTCCGTGGAATAAATTTTCCATCAATACCAGAAGCGAAACCGACGGTTCCAAAATACTGG
Source organism: Kaistella sp. (assembly GCA_019459085.1). Classification (GTDB taxonomy): domain Bacteria; phylum Bacteroidota; class Bacteroidia; order Flavobacteriales; family Weeksellaceae; genus Kaistella. The sequence continues at coordinate 93,031 of JAIBEW010000017.1, read as the reverse complement.
ATTACGAAGGGAACTGGCGCGATATCTTTCAGAACTGGGAAGCTTTGGCGCATTCTTTTCCGGAATTTATTGAGGGAATGATTTTCAAATTCCTTAACGCTTCAACTTTTGATGGCTATAATCCTTACCGGGTGACCAAAGACGGTTTTGACTGGGAAACCATAGAACCGGACGATCCCTGGTCCTACATCGGCTATTGGGGAGATCACCAGATTATTTATTTACTCAAATTTTTAGAATTTTCAGAAAGATATTTTCCAAACTCGCTGGAATCTTTACTGGCTAAAGAGGTTTTCGTTTATGCGAATGTTCCCTATAAAATTAAATCCTACGAAGAAATACTGGAACACCCGAAAGATACCATTGTCTTCGATGCTGTTTTAGATGAAAAAATTAAGGAAAGAAAAAGCAAAATCGGAGCAGATGGCGCTTTGCTTCTGGATGAGAACGGCGAGGTAATGCATGTAAATTTCACCGAAAAAATTCTGGCAACGGTGCTTGCGAAACTTTCTAATTTCATTCTGGAAGGTGGTATTTGGATGAATACCCAGCGACCGGAATGGAACGACGCCAATAACGCTTTGGTCGGAAATGGCGTTTCGATGGTAACACTCTATTATTTGCGCAGGTTTTTGAAGTTTTTCGGGCAGATTTTAGACAACTCCAAACTTGAAGATGTACAGGTTTCCAGTGAGCTTGTTGATTTTTACAAGAAAATCCGGGAAGCTTTTAACGACAACCAACATCTGCTTGCCGGACAAATCAGTGATGAAGACCGCAAAAAAATGCTGGATATTTTCGGGAATGCAGCGACTGAATACCGGAATCATGTATACCGTCGTTCATTTTGGGGTAAAAAGCGTACAGTTTCTCTCGAAGGTCTGAAACGTTTTACCCATCTTTCACTGTTATTCTTAGAGCATTCCATTAATGCCAATCGCCGGGAGGATGGGCTTTATCATGCTTATAATCTCATGACTTCAACCGTAAACGCAGTCGGAATTTCTCATCTCGAGGAAATGCTGGAAGGACAGGTCGCGGTACTGAGTTCACAATATTTAAATTCTGAGGAAGCGTTGCATGTTCTGGATGCCTTGAAAAAATCGGCTTTGTTCCGGGAAGATCAGTACAGCTACCTGCTATATCCTAATAAAAACCTGAAAGGCTTTTTACAGCGAAATTTGATTTCGCACGATGTTCTTGAAGCTAAAAATGTTTTCAAAAAAATAGAAACCGCTCAGCAAAATGTCCTGGAAAAAGACATCTCAGGAGATTATCATTTTAATGGAAACTTTAAGAATGCAAAAGACCTAAAACTGGCTCTGGATGCAGATCTCCAATTTAATGTTGCGGACAGAAATGAGCTTTTATCCTTATTTGAAGAGACCTTCAATCATAAAGAATTTACAGGAAGAAGCGGAACATTCTATGGTTACGAAGGATTAGGATCCATTTACTGGCACATGGTTTCCAAATTACTTTTAGCGGTGGAGGAGGTTTGCGCAAAAGCCGTTTCCGAAAAAGCTTCGCCGGAAACGGTGGGTAGATTATTAGCGCATTTTTACGAAATCAACGAAGGAATTGGGGTCCATAAATCTCCTGAATTATATGGTGCATTTTCTACCGACCCGTATTCACATACGCCTTTCGGAAAGGGAGCTCAGCAACCGGGAATGACGGGACAGGTGAAAGAAGATATTTTGGCCCGCTTCGGGGTTTTGGGAATTTCTGTACAGGAGGGAAAAATGCATTTCCAGCCAAATTTGCTTAGAAAGGAGGAGTTTTTAAATGCTTCAAAAAAGATTGAATATTATGACATCCAGTCTCAGAAAAAACAATTGGAATTAAACGCAAACCAACTATTTCTAACGGTTTGTCAGGTTCCGGTAATCTATGAAATCTCTGAAGAGGAAAGTTTGGAAATTTATGATGAATCCCAAAACTTTAAAAAGCAAGACCATCTCACGTTGAGTCAGGAAGTTTCAGAAAATATATTTCTGCGTAACGGAAAAATCTCATTGGTAAAAGTGAAAATAAAGCCGGAGCAGTTAAAATAAAAATTGTTTAAGAACAAAAGTGAAAATGAAGTTTTCAGTCCCCAAACTATTCTTAATTCTGACATTTTTACTGTCTTGCAGCACCATGGAAAAAACAGGAAAACATATCAACGCTTCACAAATTTTAGGTAATCCGGACTTTCTGGCCATCTCTTATGGCGGTTACAGGGGGAATTCCAGGAATCTGGAGCCTAGTGTTGCGCAGATCAAAGAAGACATGAAAATTCTTTCGGCAATGAGTGTAAAAATCATCCGGACGTACAATGTGCATTTACCTGAAGCCGGGAATATTTTAAAAGCAATAACCGAATTGCAACGTGAAGATCCCAAATTTGAAATGTATGTGATGCTGGGAGCCTGGATCGACTGCAAAAATGCGTGGACCAACCTGGAGCCAGATCATAACGAAGAAAGTGAAAGAAATGCGGTAGAAATAAATCAGGCAGCAACGCTGGCGAAAAAATATCCGGAAATTATTAAAGTCATTGCCGTAGGAAACGAGGCGATGGTAAAATGGGCAACTAAATATTATGTGCAGCCCGGTGTGATATTGAAATGGGTCAATCACCTTCAGGATTTAAAGAAAAATGGAGAATTGCCAAAAGATTTGTGGATCACGAGCTCCGACAATTTTGCTTCCTGGGGCGGCGGCGGCGAATACCACACCGACGATTTATATCAACTTTTCAAAGCGGTAGACTACGTGTCAATTCATACATATCCCATGCACGACACGCATTATAACCCGGTTTTTTGGGGAGTAAAAGAAACTGAACTGCAGTTTTCAAAAGAAAAACAGATAGAATTCGCGATGGAGCGCGCTGTGGAGTACGCTCAATCGCAATATCAGTTGGTAAAAAATTATATGCACAGTTTGGGGGTCGACAAACCCATCCATATCGGCGAGACAGGATGGGCGACTTTCTCCAACGAACGGTACGGAAACACAGATTCCAAAGCAGTGGACGAATACAAAGCGGGGGTTTTTTACCGGCTGATGCGGCAATGGACGAATGAAAACCAAATTTCCTGCTTCTATTTCGAAGCTTTCGATGAACCGTGGAAAGATGCTCGGAATCCCGGTGGTTCCGAAAATCATTTCGGTTTGTTCACGGTTGAGGGAAAAGCAAAATACGCAGTCTGGGATTTATATGACAAAGGAATTTTTAAAAATTTGAGCAGAGACGGAAATATAATAGGCAAAACATACGACGGAAATCTGCAGACCCTGATCAACCAAGTGGAATTACCACCTATAAAACACGCAGAAGTTTTTGCACATTAAAAAATGGAGCGTACACCAGAAAAATGGAAATAAAATTTTCACATATAATCCTTATACTGAGTTTGATGATGAGTTGTCAGGTCCAACAAAAACCGTGGAAGGCAGCCATCTACGAAACTTCTGCCGGGGGAAATCAGTTAACAAAAATAGAGCAGGGAAGTGCCGTTGAAAATTCAGTAAGGATTAAAATAAAGCCTGAAGAAAAATTCCAAAAAATCACCGGTTTCGGAGGCGCTTTTACCGAAAGTTCGGCCTATTTACTCAACCGTCTGAGCAAAGGCAACCGCGATAAAATCCTGAAAGCCTACTTCAGCGAAGATGGAGCCAATTATTCCTTAACACGAACCACCATTGCTTCCTGCGATTTTTCTTTGAGCAATTACACCTACGCGCCGGTTAACGATGATACGGAACTGAAACATTTTTCGGTAAAAGAAGATTTGAATGATTTAATTCCGATGATTAAAGACGCCCAGAAATTTTCTGAGAATGGCTTCAAGATCATCGCTTCACCGTGGACCGCTCCACCCTGGATGAAAGACAATAATGATTGGGTCAACGGAAAGCTTTTACCACAATACAACCGAACTTATGCACTCTATTTTTCTAAATATTTGAAGGAATATGAAAAATTAGGCATCCCGATTTGGGGAATTACCGTGGTGAATGAACCGCACGGAAATGGCGGAAACTGGGAAAGCATGCTTTTTACACCAAAAGAAATGACGGATTTTGTGGAATATTTCCTGGGTCCAAAATTGAAAAAAGACGGGTACGGAGAGGTGAAAATGTTCGGATACGACCAGAACAGAGCCGGACTCAAAGATTGGGTTGATGAAATGTACCGTTCAGAAAATTCATCAAAATATTTTGACGGAACTGCTGTTCACTGGTACGAGAGCACTTATAAAGTCTTCGAAGACGAATTGCAGTATGCACACAAAAAAAGTCCCGCCAAATATTTAATCCAGACTGAAGCGTGTATAGACGGCGATATTCCGAAATGGAAAGACGATTCCTGGTACTGGAGCAAAGAAGCAACCGACTGGGGATTTGACTGGGCCAAAGAAGAGGAGAAATATCTGCATCCAAAATATGTACCTGTTTTTCGGTATGCTGGTGATATCATTGGCTGTCTCAACAATCAGGTTGATGGCTGGATCGACTGGAATATGGTTCTGGATAAACAGGGCGGTCCCAATTGGTTTAAAAACTGGTGCGGAGCGCCCGTTCTGGTAGATCCCGATAATGATGAGGTTTACTTTACTCCTCTATATTATATCATGGCGCACTTCAGCAAATTCATCCGTCCCGAAGCGGTTAGAATTGGCTTTGAAAATCCCGATAAAGAAATCCAGGTAACGGCGGCAAAAAATCCTGACGGTTCCGTGGCAGTAGTTGTTTTCAACCCATCAGACAACAAGAAAAATCTGGAAATATCGCTGGGAAATCAAAAAGTCCCTGTTCATATCAGTGCTAAAGCAATACAAACCGTGCATTTAACCTATTAAAAAATCAGAAAAATGGTAAATCAGCCGACCGCAAGCCCAGATAAAGTTCCCCTTCTGCAAAAAGCCGCATTTGGCGCAGGACATTTGGTGAATAATTTGCTGCCCGGAGCTTTGGGAGTTTTTTCCTTTTTCCTTATCACCGCATTTGGAATCGAACCCGCCATTGCAGGGTTATTGGCCGCGATACCCAGGTTTTTTGATGCCGTGTCGGATCCTATTATGGGATTTATTACCGATAATACCAATTCCAGATGGGGAAGAAGAAGACCCTATATTTTTGTAGGTGCGATTTTAGCTGCCATCCTGTTTATCGTACAGTGGCAAATGTTTGAAGAAAACGGTTCCACCTACAATTTCTGGTATTTTCTGTTCTTTTCCATCCTGTTTATTTTTGCGAATACAGTGTTTTCCACGCCGTTAATCGGCATGGGTTACGAAATGACCACCGACACCCGGGAAAGAACCCGTTTGATGGGAATTGCCAATATGGTAGGACAGATCTCGTGGATGATTGTTCCTTTATTCTGGATCCTGATTGCCAACAAAGACCTTTTTGAAACGCAGGCAGACGGTGTACGAACCCTGTCACTGTTTGTAGGATTTGCCTGTTTGTTTTTTGGGATTATGCCGGCGCTTTTCTGCAGAGAAACGGATGTATCGGATCCCGAAAGCAAGGCAAAAATCACCTTCAAAAATATCGCAGCTAATCTTGGAATTTTATGGACCAATATGAAGAATATGACCAAGAACATTCCGTTCATGCGTTTATGCGGAGCGACGTTTTTGGTATTTAACGGCTTCCAGCTGGTGGCTTCCTTCAGTTATTTTATTATTGTTTTTCACATGTTCAAAGGCAGTTACGAAATGGCCGGAACGGTGCCCGCGATATTTTCCATCCTTGGTGCAGTTGCTACCGCTTTTTTAATTATTCCGATCGTGTCCTGGCTGGCCAATAAATATGGGAAAAGAAACGCATTTATCATTTCCACTTTTATTTCCATCATTGGTTATATCCTGAAATGGTGGGGTTTTGTAGAAGTAGACGAAAATACGGCGGTACTGTTCAAAGACGTTGTTCTGCAGGTAGGCGTGGTAAAATTTTCATTGGAAATGCCTCTGGTTCTCTTACTGCCCATTCCGTTTATGGCTTTTGGTTTAGGAGGTCTGTTTACGCTGATGATGAGTATGACTGCAGATGTCTGCGATCTGGATGAATTGCGGAATGGATTACCCAGAAGGGAAGGAACCTTTGGAGCAGTATACTGGTGGATGGTTAAAATTGGGCAATCCATTGCTTTGGCTTTGGGAGGCTTAACACTTTCGATAGTAGGCTTCGATGCAGGAAAAGCCACACAGGCAGCAGAAACCATGCATAATCTGAGGATTGCAGACATCACCATTCCTTCACTTACAGCAGCCATCGCAGTTTTAATCATGTGGAGGTACAGTTTGGATGAAGAACGCGTAAGCAGAATAAAGAAAGAACTGGAAGAACGAAGAGCCCTCAAAATTCAAACAACAAATAAAGAATCTTAACATGTCCTATCGAGTAGAACGCTATCTGTCATTACCGGAAATTAATCAGGAAGATTATCTTCTCAATAAATCTGATGCAGAAAAAAAGGATCTTTTTTTAGAAATTCTCCACACCGGTGTTCATGGATTCTGTTTTAGTTTGTATGAAGACGGTCAACAACCGGGCGACATTATTACCGAAGAACAGGTGCGCCGCAGAATGCAGATTCTGAAACCGCATACAGCGTGGATCCGTTCTTTCTCCTGTACCGAAGGAAACGAACATATTCCCATAATCGCTAAAGAACTCGGAATGAAAACATTGGTTGGCGCCTGGCTCGGAAAAGATCAGGAAGTAAATGAAAGAGAAGTCGCAGGACTTATAAAACTCGCCAAAGAAGGCTATGTAGACATTGCCGCCGTAGGAAACGAGGTGCTGTACCGAAATGACATGTCTGAGGATGAATTGTTGGAATTCATTTACAGAGTTAAAAAAGAAATCCCCGAGATCCCGGTAGGCTATGTGGATGCCTATTTTGAATTCACCATGAAACCACGGATTTCGGAAGCCTGCGATGTGATTTTAGCAAACTGTTATCCGTTTTGGGAAAGCTGTCCCGCAGAAAATGCGCTGAATTATATGAAGGAAATGTATCGCCAGGCAAAAGCTGCGGCAAATGGTAAACCTGTCATCATTTCTGAAACCGGCTGGCCGAGCAAAGGCGAAGAATTAAAAGGCGCGGTTCCTTCCGAAACCAATGCTCTTGATTATTTCATCAAAACCCAACTGTGGTGCATGGATGAGGAAATAGACTGTTTCTACTTTTCTTCGTTCGATGAATCCTGGAAGGTTGGTGGTGAAGGAGAGGTAGGAGCGTATTGGGGAATCTGGGACAAAAATGAGAAACTCAAATTTCAGACTGGGAAAGAAGTAATCTAAAAGAATATTAATCAATAGGAATAGATTTTATGTATAAAAAAACAATTCATCTGATTTTAATGCTGTTTGCAAGCACTTTTTGTTTTGCACAGGTTGATGTGGTGTATAGTGATTTGGTATGGTCCGATGAATTTACAGTGAATGGAGCGGTGGACAATACGAAGTGGCATCACCAAACGCAGATGCCTACTGCAGGCGGCTGGTTTAACGGGGAACAGCAACACTACACCAACCTTATCAGCAATTCATTCACCAATAATGGTGACCTGAATATTGTCGCGAAAAAGGAAACATTTACGGATCAGAGTGTCACCAAAAATTACACTTCAGCAAGACTGAATTCCAAATTTGCCTTTAAATATGGCCGGGTTGATGTGCGTGCAAAGGTTCCGAAAAACCAGGGAACATGGCCTGCCATCTGGCTTTTGGGTAGAAATGTGATTGAACCGGGCGGTTTTTTCTCAGCAACTTACGGAACTGCGAACTGGCCTGCGTGTGGAGAAATTGATATGATGGAATACGGAATTTTCCCTTCCCAACCCGAAAATTTTATACAAAGCACACTTCATACCCCTTCATCTTACGGAGGATCGGTAAATCACGGCGGAATGCTCGCTTCATCGGATATTGCTGACAACTATCATGTGTATTCCATGAACTGGTCGCCGTTCCAGATAACATTTCTGCTTGATGGCGTGGCTTATTACACTTATAATCCTGCAGTAAAAAACGCAAACACCTGGCCTTTTGATAAGGAACAGTATCTGTTACTCAACATTGCGATGGGCGGTGTAGCAGGAACAATTCCTGCCGCTTTCAACCAGACTTCTATGGTAATCGATTATGTAAGAATCTATCAAAATACGGCTGTAGATAACGAGCCACCATTCAATTTTACGGCTTCCGTTGGTGCAGTTACGGACTCGTCTGTTGAATTACTGATGAATGCAACTGATCTTTCAGGAAATGTGGTGTATACAGTTTCAGGCGCATCAACCCAAACAATCCCGCATGTTTCAGGGGTTCAGAAATCAGTTATCGTTTCTGGTTTAGCTCCCAATACCAATTATACCTTCAATATTTCGGCAAGCGATCTGTCCGGTAATGCAGCGTCTAATAATCCTGTAATTCTAAATGCAGTTACAGCGCCAATCATCAATACAAACTGTTATGGCGCTTCAACTTTGGCATCGCAGGGCGCTTTTACCACGGGTTACAAATATGGTTTCCAAACCACCGGAACCGATGTGAAGATTACATTCGAACTACTGGATGCTGATAAAACGGCCGTCGTAGCTTATTTGTGGAAAGAAAGCCCGTTTACTGAAACGTTGATGACAAATGTTTCAGGCAAAATATTTACCCACACCATTACCGGACAAACCGTAGGGTCCACGATCAGTTATGCCGTGAAATTTGCGTACGCAGGAGGAATGTCGGTGACTAAATACTATTCCTATGTAGTCGGAAACGCGTGTACTTTAGGGGTAGAGAACTTTTCAAAAACCAAAGATTATTTATATCCCAATCCTGTTGAGGATATCCTGAATCTGAAATTGGCAGAAAGGAATAACACCGTTACGCTGTTTGATTTTTCCGGAAAAGTAGTATTCCGGCAGGTTGTAGGCGGAATTTACCAATTTGACATGTCCCATTTAAAATCTGGAATTTATCTGATGAGAATAGAAAATTCCAGAAGCGCAAACACTTATAAAATTATAAAAAAGTAATGATTAACCTTTAAATACCCATGTTATATGAATTCAACCACACCAAAAAAGATCTTAATTTATTAACCTTTAAATTTTTATAAAAATGAAAAATTTATCTATTTTCTTGATGCTTTTAGCCTTTACATTCGGCTTTTCGCAGCCTATGACCAATGCGCCGGTCCCAACACAGGCCGCCGCTAATGTAATTTCTGTATATAGTGATTCATATACCAATATTGCAACCAATTACAACCCGTTCTGGGGCCAGTCAGGATCTGTTAATACTACATTTGAAGCGGTTTCCGGCTCTGGAAATAATGTGATGGTGTATGCTAACTTCAATTATCAGGGAACTGAACTTACCACTGCAAATGCGGCCGCTATGGAATTTTTACATATCGATATCTGGACCAGCACCGCAACATCCATCCGTGTTTCACCAATTAATAACGGAACCGGCGCAGTAGAATTTTTAGTAAACGTTCCGTTAGTAACCGGAGGATGGAGCAGTGTTGACATTCCAAAAAGTGCTTTTACAGGAATGACCTGGGATTCTGTTTTCCAACTGAAGTTTGATGGGCAGGCCGGCGTAACGCCTTCAACGATTTATCTGGATAATATTTATTTCTGGAAAACGGTAGTAGATCCAACTGCAGATGCTACGTTGAGTGACCTGAAAGTAAACGGAACTACCGTTGCAGGATTTAGTCCGGCTACCACCACTTATTCTGTGAATTTTCCGCAGTCAAGTCCGGTGCCGCAAATTACGCTTGCAACAACTACGAATGCGAGTGCAACAAGAGTCATTACACAGGCATCTACTCTGCCAGGAACGGCAACGGTTTTGGTGACCGCACAAAACGGAACTTCTACAAAAACGTATACCGTAAATTATACTGTATCGGGACCAAGTGTTGCTGCTCCAAATCCACCGGGAAGACCGGCAGCAGATGTCATTTCTTTATTTAGTAATGCCTATGCCAACATACCGGTAAGCGCATGGTCTGCAAGTTGGGATGATTCTTCAATTTCCGATTTACAGGTTGCGGGAAACGATATTAAAAAAATTGATTTTGTAAATTTCCTGGGAGTACAACTGGCTAATTATGCAGACGTTTCGCAAATGACGCATTTCCACATGGATTATTTCATTGATACGGGAGTAGATCTTGTTGGTAAAGTGATCAATCCAAAATGGTCTAATCATGCAGCCCAAGCAGGAGAAACAAGTGCTTTTCTGCTTAATCATTTACCTACAACTACGGGATCGTGGGTTTCTATAGATGTTCCTATTTCTGCGTTTGATAATCCACCACAGATTCGAAACTCACTTTATCAGTTTTTAATTACGTCTAATGTTGGAACTGTGTATGTAGATAATATTTATTTCCATAGAAACACTTTGGGTACAACCGAAAGCAATTCGGGCAGAAATCTGAAAATTTATCCAAATCCGGTAACTGCAGGCGAAACAGTTTTTGCAGATGCTAATGTAAAAAATATGGAAATCTACACCATGACTGGTCAGAAAGTGAAATCTTCGGCTTCACAAAGCATTAGTTCGCAAGGGCTTTCAAAAGGAGTGTATGTGCTGAAAGTGACCAATGATAAAGGAGAAACGCAATCTTCTAAACTGATTGTAAAATAGTTATTCCGATAATTAATCATGCCGCCTGAAATATTAATCAGGCGGTTTTTTTATACAAATTGATTATCTTTGAAGTAATATATGGGCAAAAAATTATTTATTTTTTTCTTCGTCTTAGTGAATATTTTTTCGTACTCACAGAATATTTCTGAAAAAGGATCACCATATATTAAGAATTACCTTCCGAAAGACTACGGGAATCATGGGAAAATCTGGGCCATATCTTCGGCCAGAAATGGTCTCGTTTATATGGCCTCCGATAATGGACTTTTGGAGTTCGATGGTAAGAAATGGCTTCGGTTCCGTGCGTACAGTGGTTCTACCAGATCTCTTTTTTTACGTAATGATAATTCCATAAGCATAGGTGCAGATATGGACTTCGGTCTCTGGGAAAAAGATAAACTGAGAAAGTTTACGTACCAGTCATTATATCCCTTTAAAAATACCGCAACAGCCGGAAATGAAGAGTTTTGGGGAACTTATGCCTTGCTGAACAAGCAGATTTTTGTATCGCATCAGAATATCTACAGCATCTCAAACCGGAAAATTACTAAAATCGCTGCGCCTTACGAATTTTCAAGAAGTTTCGAGTTGGATGGCACTGTTTATCTTGCCGACGCTAAAAAAGGGTTCTACCGGTTGAAAGAAACTTCTTTAGAACTGATCTTTAAATTTCCGAATGAATCGCCCTTAAAAATTGCCGGAGTGTTTAAAATACAGGAAAACCTCTATATCGTAACTGAAAACAAAGGTATTTTCCATTTCTCGCAGGGGAAATTGTCTCCCTTTTCAACACCCGTAAATTCCGAAGTTGCCAAACACAGGGTTTTCAGTTTTACGACCATCAATAAAAAATATTTGGCTTTCGGAACCATTCTGAATGGCTTATACATTACCGATTTAAAGGGCAATATTATTCAACATATCAATAAAGAAAAAGGATTGCTGAACAATACTGTTTTGAGCATGCATTTTCAGAAGAACGGAAAACTCTGGTTGGGATTGGATCATGGAATTTCCGTAATCAATGTGGGTGATGAGGTCACTTATTTTAATGAGGACCAAAGTAACATTGGTACCGCAAATACTGCCGTCCTGAATGATAATGTTTTCCTGATCGGGACCAACCAGGGTTTATACACTGCCAACTGGAATGAACTGAATAATAAAAACAGTCATAAACAACTCTTTCAACTCATCCCCGGCTCCGAAGGACAGGTATGGACTTTGAAAAAAACAGAGAATAGAATTCTCTGCGGTCACGACACGGGTCTGTACGAAATAAAAGGCAGCAGTTTTACTCAGATTTCCAATCGGCCGGGAATCATGTGTTTGCTGCAGAATGGAAATTTTCTCTTCGCCGGAAACTACAGTGGAATTGCGGTGTTTGAGAAAAAAGGTGATGAATGGGTTTTTCTAAAAAAAATGAAATCAATTTTGGGAGCAGTAAGCCAGCTGGTTCAGGAAAACGACACCACTTTTTGGGCAAATCTCCCTAATTATGGCATTCTCCGTTTTACCCTGAACCAAAATTTGGAACCTGAAAACCGGAAAATATTTTTTTCCAAGAAATTCTCCGGATATTTTCCTCACCTGTATAAAAGTGATCAAGGAATACAGTTGAAAACCAGCACTGCGCAATATCATTTTAGAAGGAAAAAAAAGGATTTCGTTCGGGAAATAGTTAGCGAACCGAACAGTATTATTAATAATGTAATCAACGGGTTTTACCGCCCAATAATGCTGAATGAAAATTTTGGTTTCTACGGAATTGATAACGGCTTTGCCCTTGAAAATTTCGCTTCCACAGAAAAAGCAGTTCGGTTTTCTTCTGCACTGCAAATAAGAGACGCATCAGCTTTTAATAATGACAAGACAAAACCTTTATTTGTTAATGAAAAATTACCTTACCGTTTGAACAACATTAGGATATCTTATATTCTTCCGAATGAAGATGGAGTGCAGTATCAATATTTCCTGGAAAATTTCTCTCAACAATGGAGCAGCTGGTCCAAAGAAACCGATGTTGATTTTGTAAATCTTCACGAAGGAGAGTATGCCTTAAAAGTGAGAGCAAAAAAGGACAGTGAAATTTCAGAACTGTCGGAATTCCCTTTTACGATACTGCCGCCATGGTACCGCAGTATTTGGAGCTATGCACTGTATTTAATGATTGTTGCAGTTTTATTCTACGTTCTTAGGAAAAATCAGCAGAACAAACTCCGCCTGCAAAAGATGAAACTTTTGAAAAAGGAAAGGGCATCTCTCAGAAAACAGGCGGAAAGACATCGTCAGGAATTGATGTGGCAGGAACACAAGATTTTGGAAGAGGAAAAAGAACTTCTGAAAAACCAGGTGAAGAATAAAACAATAGAACTCGCCAAAAAAGCGAAGGAGGATGATGATAAAAGCAGGTTGCTGCACAGTCTGAAAGATAAAATCAGCGAGGCAGAAACAAATCCAGTAATCTCTAACATTAAATGGAAGGAGATGAGAAAGCTGCTCGACTGCTATCTTGAAATCGAAGATGATACGTTTGAAATACAGATGGATGAACTGCATCAGGAGTTTTTCAAATCCCTAAAAGAAAGGTTTCCTCAACTTTCGATTTATGATCTGCGGCTGTGTGCCTATTTGAAAATCGGCCTGCATTCAAAAGAAATGGCAGATATATTACACGTCTTGCCTTCGAGCATTAATGTGAGCAGATCGAGGCTGCGGAAGAAACTCAATTTAAGGCCCGATGAGGACCTGTTTGAGTTTTTAAATAAATTCTAAATCCCCGCAGAAATTTCATTGCAAAAGAAATTAGAATAATATCCTAAAAAATAACAACTTACTATTTGCCAGTTCAAAAAATAATTATAAATTTGCACACTCAATTTAGGGAAGAAGTATGCCTATTTCAGAAATAGAAATCACCGAAACTTCGATTGATAAAAGTGAATATTAAATAATATATATAAATAATGTCAGGTATTATTGGTAAAAAGATCGGGATGACTTCCCTGTTTGACGAAAACGGCAAAAACATGCCGTGTACAGTTATTCAGGCTGGTCCTTGCTCGGTTTTACAGGTCAGAACCATAGAAAAAGATGGGTATAAAGCTGCTCAGCTTGGTTTCGATGACAAGAGTGAAAAGAACGTTGGTAAAGCGTTAGCCGGCCACTTTAAAAAGGCGGGTTCTGCTCCAAAAGCGAAATTGGTAGAATTCTATCATGAATTTGTAGACAAATTAAGCGTTGGAGATGAAGTGAAAGTTAATCTGTTCGCACAAGGCGAATTTGTTGACGTTACAGGTACTTCAAAAGGTAAAGGTTTTCAGGGGGTTGTAAAAAGACACAACTTTGCTGGGGTAATGCAGGCAACTCACGGACAGCACAACAGATTGAGAGCCCCGGGTTCCATTGGTGCAGGTTCCGACCCGTCAAGAGTATTCAAAGGAATGCGTATGGCAGGTAGAATGGGTGGTAAGCAGGTTACCGTTTCAAACCTTCAAGTGTTAAGAGTAGATGAAGAACAAAATCTTTTAGTAGTAAAAGGTGCTGTTCCGGGAGCGAAAAATTCTTATGTAATTATCAGAAAATGGAACTAGTAGTATTCAATACATCAGGAAAAGAAACCGGAAGAACAGTTCAGTTAGACGAAGCCATCTTTGGAATTGAGCCTAACCAGCACGCGGTTTACTTAGAAGTGAAACAATTCCTTGCTGCTCAGCGTCAGGGAACACATAAATCAAAAGAAAGAAGCGAAATCGTTGGTTCAACTAAAAAGTTGAAAAAACAGAAAGGTTCAGGTTCTGCAAGATATGGTGATATCAAGTCGCCAACCTTCAGAGGTGGAGGTAGAGTTTTTGGTCCAAAACCAAGAGACTACCGTTTCAAACTGAACAAAGCTTTGAAAAGATTAGCAAAAAAATCAGTACTTTCTCAGAAAATGAGAGACAATTCAATTAAAGTTCTGGAAGCATTCAATTTTGATGCTCCTAAAACCAAAGATTTTATTACACTGAACAATACCTTAGGATTCGAAGGCAAAAAATCCCTTTACATTCTTCCGGAAGCTAATAAAAACGTATATCTGTCCTCAAGAAATTTACCAAAAACTAAAGTGTTGACTTATAACGAGATCAGTTCTTATGACTTGGTACATGCAGGTGAGATTGTATTTTTAGAAGGTGCTATCGAAAAATTTCAGGAAAACTTAAGAAAATAAATCATGTCGATTATTATTAAACCCATCATTTCAGAAAAAGCCAACTATCTTACCGATTTAAGAGGTGCTTATTCTTTTTTAGTGAATACTAAAGCGAATAAAATCCAGATTAAAAAAGCGGTTGAAGTTGCTTACGGTGTAAAAGTAGCAGACGTAAGAACAATGATTTACGCTCCTAAAGTTTCATCGAAACACACCAAAAAAGGATTACAGGTTGGGAAAACCAACAAATTGAAAAAAGCAGTCGTTTCACTTGCTGAAGGTGAAGTGATTGATATTTTTGCAACGAATTAATTAAATATCAATAGTAATGTCTGTTAGAAAATTAAAACCTATCACCCCGGGACAGAGATTCAGAGTTGTAAACAACTTTGAGGAAATTACTACCAACAAACCAGAGAAGTCTCTAACCGTTGGTATTAGTAAGTCAGGTGGTCGTAACAATACTGGTAAAATGACCATGCGTTACACCGGAGGTGGACACAAACAAAAATACAGAAATATCGACTTCAAAAGAAATATATTCGATGTTGAAGCAACGGTAAAAACTGTAGAGTATGATCCGAACAGAACCGCTTTTATCGCTCTATTGGAATATACAGACGGAGAGAAGAGATACATCATCGCTCCAAACGGTATTAAAGTAGACCAGAAAGTGATTTCTTCGGAAACTGCAGAACCAAATGTTGGGAATGCAATGAAACTGAAAAACATTCCTTTGGGAACTGTTATTTCATGTATCGAACTGAGACCTGGTCAAGGTGCCATTATGGCAAGAAGTGCAGGATCATCCGCACAGCTCACTTCCAGAGACGGTAAATACGCCATCATTAAACTTCCTTCAGGAGAATCTAGAATGATCCTTATTGAATGTATGGCAATGATCGGATCTGTTTCCAACTCAGATCACCAGCTTACCGTTTCAGGTAAAGCAGGTAGAAGCAGATGGTTGGGCAGAAGACCTAGAACAAGACCGGTAGTAATGAACCCTGTAGATCACCCGATGGGTGGTGGTGAAGGTAAGTCTTCCGGAGGTCATCCAAGATCAAGAAACGGTATGCCTGCAAAAGGATACAAAACAAGAAAGAAAAACAAAGCGTCTAACCGATTTATTATATCTAAAAGAAAATAATTATGTCAAGATCACTTAAAAAAGGACCTTTCATTCATCATACTTTAGATAAAAAGGTTCAGGCAAATATAGAGTCTAATAAAAAGACGGTAATTAAAACTTGGTCCAGAGCATCAATGATTTCTCCAGACTTCGTAGGACAGACTATCGCAGTACACAACGGGAAATCTTTTATCCCGGTGTATGTAACTGAAAACATGGTAGGACACAAGCTAGGCGAATTTTCTCCGACAAGATCTTTCAGAGGTCACGGTGGTAACAAAAATAAAGGAGGTAGATAATCATGGGATCAAGAAAAAGAGAAAGTGCATTGGCACGTAAAATAGCAAACCAGGATGTGGCAAAATCGTTGCATAATGATTGCCCGTCTTCTCCAAGAAAGATGAGATTGGTTGCTGATATCATCAGAGGAGTAGAAGTTGACAAAGC
Organism: Kaistella sp.; assembly: GCA_019459085.1. Lineage (GTDB taxonomy): Bacteria > Bacteroidota > Bacteroidia > Flavobacteriales > Weeksellaceae > Kaistella. Next base: position 76,586 of record JAIBEW010000017.1, on the reverse strand, counting down.
TTTAGCAATCCTTAAATTTTCGAAAAAAGACGCTTCTAACAAGTTAGAAAAAGTTTTACTTTCTGCAATGGCCAACTGGCAGTTGAAAAATGAAGGTGCGGATATTGAAGAAGCAAATTTAATCGTAAAAGAAATTATGGTTGATAGTGCAAGACAATTGAAGAGACTGAGACCGGCACCGCAAGGTAGAGGTCACAGAATCAGAAAAAGATCTAACCACATTACATTAATCTTAGGTACTAAAGACATTAAATAATCAAGGTATGGGACAGAAGACAAATCCAATTGGTAACAGATTAGGTATCATCAGAGGATGGGATTCAAACTGGTTTGGTGGTAAAAACTACGGCGACAGAATCGCTGAAGATTACAAAATCAGAAGATACCTTGAAGCAAGATTATCTAAAGGTGGTATTTCAAAAATATATATTGAAAGAACCCTTAAATTAGTAACAGTAACAATCACTACAGCCAGACCGGGATTAATCATCGGAAAAGGCGGTCAGGAAGTTGATAAATTGAAAGAAGAACTGAAAAAGATTACCGATAAGGACATCCAGATCAACATCTTCGAAATCAAAAGACCTGAATTAGACGCAGTATTGGTTGCAGACAGCATCGCAAAACAGATCGAAAACAGAATTTCTTACAGAAGAGCCGTGAAAATGGCGATTCAAAGCACCATGAGAATGGGAGCTGAAGGGATCAAAGTTCAGATTTCAGGAAGACTGAACGGAGCGGAAATGGCAAGAAGCGAATCTTTCAAAGACGGAAGAATCCCATTGTCAACCTTCAGAGCAGATATCGATTACCATATCGGTGAAGCACTTACTCAGTACGGTAAATTGGGTGTAAAAGTTTGGATCATGAAAGGTGAAGTTTATGGTAGAAGAGATCTTTCCCCGTTAGTAGGACAACAGAAAAAAGCACCTGCAGGTGGAAGAGGCGACAGAAATGACCGCAACGACCGTAACGACAGAGGAGACAGAAGACCAAGAGATAGAAAATAATTTAAAAATTGGAAGTTAGGAGATAGAAATTAGAAATGAGATCTTCCGTTACAAGAACTGATTTAAATTTCATCTAACATCTAACATCTAACATCTAACCACAATTAATTATGTTACAACCAAAAAGAACCAAATTCCGTAAAGTTCATAAGATGAAGATGAAGGGGATTGCCCAAAGAGGGAATCAACTCGCTTACGGAACTTTCGGGATCAAAGCCAATGAAGGCGCTTGGATCACTGCAAGACAAATTGAAGCAGCGCGTATTGCTGCGACAAGATATATGAAAAGAGAAGGTCAGTTATGGATCAAAGTATTTCCGGATAAACCGATTACCAAGAAACCAGCCGAAGTAAGGATGGGGAAAGGTAAAGGTGCCGTGGAATATTGGGTGTCCGTAGTGAAACCTGGTAAAATATTGTTTGAAGTAGGAGGGGTACCGTACGAAGTAGCAAAAGAAGCATTGCGTCTTGCTGCTCAGAAACTTCCTGTAACGACGAAATTTGTAGTCGCTAACGATTTTGTTCAACCTCAATAATCTTAATTATTATGAAAAAAGCTGACATCAAAAATCTAAGCGCAGGAGATATCCAAAACAAATTAGCTGAAGTAAAGGCAGATTTCAATAAACTGAAATTGTCTCACAGAATCAGCCCGATTGAAAATCCTATTCAGATCAAAGACTTGAGAAAAACAATCGCAAGACTTGAAACTGAATTAACACTAAAACAACAATAAGAATTTCATTTTATCATGGATAGAAATTTAAGAAAAGAAAGAATCGGAATTGTTTCCAGCAATAAAATGGAAAAGACCATTGTTGTAAGTGAAACTACCAGAGTAAAACACCCAATGTACGGTAAATTCGTTTTGAAGACGAAAAAATATACCGCACACGACGAGAACAACGAGTGTACTGAAGGCGATACAGTTTTAATTACTGAAACAAGACCTTTAAGTAAAAGTAAAAGATGGAGATTAGTACGAATCATTGAAAAAGCTAAGTAATGTTACAAACCGAATCAAGATTAAAAGTTGCTGATAACACAGGTGCCAAAGAAGTACTTGTGATCAGAGTTCTGGGAGGAACCAGAAGAAGATATGCTTCAGTTGGTGATAAAATCGTAGTGACTATCAAAGATTCTACGCCACAGGGAACCGCTAAAAAAGGAACTGTTTCTAAAGCAGTTGTTGTAAGAACCAAAAAAGCTGTCCGCAGAAAAGACGGTTCATACATCAAATTCGACGATAATGCTTGTGTTCTTCTGAATGCAGCCGGCGAAATGAGAGGAACACGTGTTTTCGGACCCGTTGCCCGTGAACTGAGAGATAAAGAATATATGAAAGTCATTTCATTAGCTCCTGAAGTACTTTAATTTTAAAATTTACAGAAAATGTCAAAGTTAAAAATCAAAAGAGGAGATAACGTCATCATCACTACCGGAAAGAAAGAAATTAAAGGGAAGAAAGGTGAAGTTATTGAAGTGATCAGAAAAGAAGGCAAAGACGCCAGAGTAATTGTTGCAGGATTGAATATCGTTAAAAAACATACCAAACCTTCAGCAGGAAACCCACAGGGCGGAATTGTAGAGAAAGAAGCATCTATCCATATTTCCAATGTTATGCTTATCGATAAAGACGGTAAAGCAACCAAAACAGGAAGTAAAACGGAAGGTGATAAAAAAGTGAGAGTTGCCAAATCAACCGGTGAAACTTTATAATTAAAAAGACGATGGAATATATAGTAAGACCAAAGAAAATATATAACGAACAGATTATTCCTGCGATGATGGAAGAATTTGGGTACAAATCTGTTATGCAGGTGCCTAAATTGCAGAAAATCGTTATTTCACAAGGTTTAGGAGCTGCTACAGCCGATAAAAAAATTGTGGATTATGCAGTTGAAGAACTAACCGCAATCACCGGTCAAAAAGCAGTAGGTACCATCTCCAAAAAAGATGAGGCCGCTTTCAAACTGAGAAAAGGAATGCCTGTTGGAGCAAGAGTGACTTTAAGAGCTACACAAATGTATGAGTTCTTAGACAGACTTACTTCTTCAGCTTTACCGCGAATCAGAGATTTCAACGGTATCAAAGCTGACGGTTTCGACGGAAGAGGAAATTACAATTTAGGAATCACTGAGCAAATCATTTTCCCTGAAATCGTAATCGACAAAGTAAAGAAAATCCAGGGGATGGACATTACTTTCGTAACTTCTGCGAAAACAGATAAAGAAGCAAAATCATTATTAACGCACTTCGGTTTACCTTTCAAAAAGAACTAAAAGATGGCTAAAGAATCAATGAAAGCGCGTGAGCGCAAAAGAGAAGCTACAGTAGCAAAATATGCTGAGAAAAGAAAAGCTTTGAAAGAAGCCGGAGATTACGCAGGATTGCAGCTATTGCCTAAAGATGCTTCACCTGTAAGATTACACAACAGATGTAAATTAACAGGAAGACCTAGAGGATACATGAGAACTTTCGGACTTTCGAGAGTTACCTTCAGAGAAATGGCCAACAAAGGTCTTATCCCGGGTGTTAAAAAAGCAAGTTGGTAACAATTTAGAACAATCGAGATAATCAAGTTGATTAGACAACAGATATCAGATTCCAGACAACACACCTTATTTAGTCTGAAATCTGAGATCTGACATCTGAAATCTCTCAAAACTGATTATCATTAACCAATAACAACAAAAAAGAAAAATGGTAACAGATCCAATTTCAGATTTCCTAACCAGAGTAAGGAACGCTCAAAGCGCAGGCCACAAAGTGGTGGACATTCCTGCATCGAAAATCAAAAAGGAGATTACGAAAATTTTGTTTGATCAGGGGTATATTTTGAACTTCAAGTTCGAAGATCACGCCGTTCAGGGAAATATCAAAATCGCTTTAAAGTATGACAAACAAACCAGCAAACCGGCTATTAAAAGCATTCAGCGTGCTTCAAGACCAGGTTTGAGACAGTACAAAGGTTCAGGTGACCTGCCTAGAGTACTGAACGGTTTGGGAGTGGCTATTATCTCAACTTCAAGAGGAGTAATGACTGATAAAAAAGCCAGACAAGAAAAAGTTGGTGGAGAAGTAATCTGCTATGTTTATTAATTTTTAATTATAGGAAAATGTCAAGAATTGGTAAATCAATTATAGAAATTCCTGCTAACATTACCGTAACCGAAAAAGAAGGTTTGGTAACCGTGAAAGGCCCGAAAGGAGAACTTACACAGCAAATTAGCGACGGAATCACTCTAAAACAGGAAGACGGAATACTTACTTTCGATAGACCTTCCGAATCAAAACAACATAAAGCATTACACGGTCTTTACAGAGCGTTAATCAATAACATGATTCAAGGAACCGCCACCGGGTGGACCAAACAACTTGAACTTGTAGGAGTAGGATACAGAGCATCAAACCAGGGCAACAGACTTGAATTGGCTTTAGGATTCTCTCACGGTATTGTACTGGATCTTCCAAAAGAAATCACAGTAGAAACATTGACTGAAAAAGGTAAAAACCCAATCATTACCTTATCTTCTTTCGACAAACAACTTTTGGGAATGGTGGCTGCAAAGATCAGATCTTTCAGAAAACCTGAACCGTACAAAGGAAAAGGGGTTAGATTCGTTGGAGAAATTGTTAGACGTAAAGCTGGTAAATCTGCTTAATTTTAAAACTTAAGAAAATGGCACTAAGCAAAGTAGAAAAAAGAAATAGAATTAAAAGAAGAGTAAGAGGGAAAATCTCCGGCTCTTCAGAATTACCAAGATTATCTGTTTACAAAAGTAATAAAGAAATTTACGCTCAGTTGATCGACGATAAAGAAGGTAAAACTTTGGCTTCTGCTTCTTCCAGAGAGAAAGGAGTAGATTCGAAAGGTACAAAAGTGGAAATTTCTGCCGCAGTAGGTAAAGCAATCGCTGAGAAAGCTAAAGCTGCAGGTATCGAAAATATTGTGTTCGACAGAAATGGGTTCGTATATCATGGAAGAGTGAAAGCTCTTGCTGATGGAGCCAGAGAAGCCGGACTTAAATTCTAATCATTAAATTTCGGAAAACATGTTAGGACTAGATAATATAGAAAAAGTAAAACCGGGAGGATTAGAACTTAAGGATCGTCTTGTTTCGGTAAACAGAGTAACCAAAGTAACCAAAGGGGGTCGTGCTTTCGGATTTTCAGCAATTGTTGTTGTAGGTGACGAAGCAGGAACCGTAGGTTTCGGTTTGGGAAAATCTAAAGAAGTTGCTTCTGCAATCGCAAAAGCTGTGGAAGACGCAAAAAAGAATTTAGTGAAAGTTCCTGTAGTAAACCACACCATTCCTCACCAGTCTTCTGCAAGATACGGTGGTGCTGATATCTTTTTGAGACCAGCTTCACACGGTACCGGATTAATTGCCGGTGGTGCAGTAAGAGCGGTATTGGAGTCGGCAGGGGTACATGATATTCTGTCGAAATCCAAAGGATCTTCTAACCCGCACAACGTAGTGAAAGCTACTTTCAAAGCGTTGTTGGATATCAGAAGACCTGAAGATATCGCAAAATTAAGAGGTGTTTCATTAAGCAAAGTGTTTAACGGTTAATATAAAACAATGGCAAAAATTTCAGTAAAACAAGTAAAAAGCGCTATTGGCAGAACAAAAACCCAAAAAAGAACGCTTGAAGCATTAGGATTAAAAAAACTTCACCAAGTTGTGGAACATGACGATACTCCTTCTATCTTAGGAATGGTATCTGCGGTATCTCACCTCGTAGAAGTGGTAAAATAGAAAACAGAAAAAGAGGTAAGAGACTTTTACAGATTGTCTCTTATTTCTTCTTTTAAACTCTCAAATCTAAAAATAATGAATTTAAATAATATTAGACCTGCAGCAGGTTCTACGCACAGTACCAAGAGAATTGGTAGAGGACAAGGTAGTGGAAAAGGTGGTACAGCAGGGAAAGGACACAATGGTCAGCAGGCCAGAGCCGGATATTCTCAGAAGATTGGTTTCGAAGGTGGACAGATGCCTTTGCAAAGAAGACTTCCTAAATTCGGTTTTACTAACGTAAACAGAAAAGAATACAGAGCAATCAATATTGATACCCTTCAGAATTTAGCTGATACCAAAAATATCACTGAAATTACGAAAGAAGTATTGGTAGAAAACGGATTGGCAAAGAAAAACGAAATCGTGAAAATCATGGGTAGAGGCGAATTGAAAACAGGAGTTTCAGTTTCTGCACACAAATTCACAAAGTCAGCTGAAGAGGCAATCTCTAAAGCAGGTGGTAAAGCAATTACTCTATAATTTTTACGAATGAAAGAATTTATACAAACCCTGAAAAACATTTGGAGTCTTAAAGAATTAAGAGAAAAAATTCTTTTTACACTTGGGTTGATTCTAGTGTATAGGTTCGCATCTTACGTTTCTTTGCCTGCCATTAATATGGCAGAAGTAGGAAGCCTTTTGGAAAACTACCAGAATCAGGGAGGTAATAAGCAGGGAGCAGGTCTTCTTGGCTTACTTTCTTCGTTTACAGGTGGTGCATTCAGCCGGGCTTCTATTATGGCACTCGGTATTATGCCTTATATTTCGGCATCTATTATAGTTCAGCTGATGGGAATGGCTATTCCTTATCTTCAGAAACTTCAGAAAGATGGCGAAAGCGGCAGAAATACACTGAACCAGATCACGAGATGGTTAACCATCGCCGTGTGTTTGGTACAGGCACCGTCATATCTTACTTCAATCACACAGATGTTTCTGCCGTATGCGCAGTTTCAGTCTGCATACTACATTGAGCCGAACTCCATTATGTTCTGGCTTCCAAGTATCGTGATTTTGGTTGCAGGATCTGTATTTGCAATGTGGCTCGGAGAGAAAATTACCGATAAAGGAATCGGAAACGGGATCTCGATTCTGATTATGGTGGGGATTTTGGCAGATTTGCCAACAGCTTTCATTCAGGAAGTTGCAACCCAAACCGGAAAAGGTGGGTTGGGAACCATTATGATTCTGATTGAAGTTTTATTCTGGATGGTAGTTGTGCTTTTAGCAATTCTTCTGTCCGTAGCAGTAAGAAAAATTCCAATTCAATATGTGAGCAGAGCGCAGGCAAGAGGTGGCGCCAGCAAAAATCTGATGCAGGGAGCCCGTCAGTGGATTCCGCTGAAAGTAAATGCAGCTGGAGTTATGCCAATCATCTTTGCACAGGCACTGATGTTTGTACCTGGATTGCTGACTAAAGTTGATGATACAAGCACGTTCTTGGCTGGATTTAAGAATGTCTTCAGCTGGCAGTACAATGTACTGTTCGCACTTCTGATCATTATTTTCTCCTTTTTTTATACCGCGATTACGATTCCGGTTAACCAAATGGCAGATGATCTTAAGCGAAACGGAGGCCTTATTCCAAAGGTACGACCGGGTAAGGAAACCGCTGATTTTCTGGATGATATTTTGTCCAAAATTACATTGCCGGGTTCAATATTTTTGGCTATCTTTGCAGTCCTTCCGGCATTAGTATACGGAAGTATCGTTCAAACGGACAGGTTTGCCCTGTTTTTCGGGGGTACATCCCTGTTAATCATGGTTGGAGTGATCTTGGATACGGTTCAACAAATCAATACGTATTTGCTGAATCACCATTATGATGGCTTAATGCAGTCAAAACTATCCAGAACATCAAACGTTTAATCATATAAATGGCAAAACAAAAACATATTGAGCAGGATGGTGTCATCACGGAAGCACTTTCGAATGCCCAGTTCCGTGTAGAACTTGAAAATGGACATATCCTTATCGCTCATATTTCCGGGAAAATGAGAATGCATTACATTAAGCTTTTGCCTGGAGACAAAGTGAGACTGGAAATGTCTCCTTATGATTTATCAAAAGGAAGAATTACATTCAGATATTAATTTCGGAGCAATCTGAAAATTATTATATAGAAAACAAAATAAAGTCATCAGATTTTATTCATCATTTAAAATATTTAAACAAAAGGGGATGCGATCGCAGGATTTCATCTAACCGTTGGAAAATTAACCCAAATCAAATGAAAGTTAGAGCATCTATTAAAAAAAGAAGTGCTGATTGCAAAATCGTTCGCAGAAAAGGCGTCCTGTTTGTAATCAACAAAAAGAACCCAAAATTTAAACAAAGACAAGGCTAAATTATGGCGAGAATTTCAGGTATTGATTTACCAAAAAACAAAAGAGGCGTAATCGGACTTACTTACATCTATGGTGTGGGTAGAAGTACTGCGTCTGGAATTTTGAAGAACGCTGGAATCAGCGAAGACAAGAAAGTCAACGAATGGAATGACGATGAATTGGCAGCAATCAGAAACTACATCACCGAAAACATCAAAGTGGAAGGTGAACTGCGTTCTGAAGTTCAATTGAACATCAAGCGATTGATGGACATTGGATGCCAACGAGGAATACGTCACAGACTGGGATTACCTTTAAGAGGCCAAAGAACGAAAAACAATTCTAGAACCCGAAAAGGAAAGAGAAAAACTGTTGCTAACAAGAAAAAAGCAAGTAAATAATCTTTAGAATTTATTATGGCAAAACAAACGAAAACAGTTAAAAAGAGAAAAGTAAAAGTTGAAGCAATTGGTGAAGCACACATCCAGGCGACCTTCAATAATATCATTATTTCTTTGACAAATAAAAGCGGAGAAGTAATCTCTTGGGCATCTGCCGGAAAGATGGGATTCAGAGGTTCTAAAAAGAATACTCCATTCGCAGCTCAAATGGCTGCAGAAAATTGCTCAACCGTAGCTCACGATGCTGGGTTAAGAAGAGTAAAGGTGTTCGTGAAAGGTCCTGGAGCAGGTAGAGAATCTGCCATCAGAACCATTCACAATTCAGGAATTGAAGTAAGCGAAATCGTTGATGTGACTCCAATGCCACACAACGGCTGTAGACCACCTAAAAGAAGAAGAGTATAATAATTCAACATTCAACATTTAATATTCAGAATTATTTATCTTGAATCTTGAATCTTGAATCTTTAAATCTAAAGAAATATGGCAAGATATATTGGACCAAAAACTAAGATTGCAAGAAAATTTGGTGCTGCAATCTACGGAGACGACAAAGCCTTCGAGAAAAGAAAAAACCAACCACCGGGACAACACGGTGTTAACAAAAGAAGAGGATCAAAGAAGTCTGAATATGCTGTCCAGTTAATGGAAAAGCAGAAAGCAAAATATACATACGGTATTTTGGAAAGACAATTTGCTAACCTATACGTAAAAGCGCAAAGAGCAAAAGGAGTTACAGGTGAAGTTCTTTTACAGTTATGTGAATCCAGATTAGACAACGTGGTGTACCGTTTCGGTTATTCTAAAACCAGAGCAGGTGCAAGACAGTTGGTTTCTCACAGACACATCACCGTAAACGGAGAACTGGTAAACATCCCATCATATTTGGTTAAAGCCGGAGATGTAATCGCAATCAGAGAGAAATCAAAATCTCTTGAAATTATTGCTGATTCTCTTGCACGCAAAGCAAACTATGATTGGTTACAATTCAACGATGAGAAAAAAGAAGGTACTTTCGTATCCGCCCCGGAAAGAATTCAGATTCCGGAAGATATCAAAGAACAGCTTATCGTGGAACTTTACTCTAAATAATTAATCAAATTTTTTGCTCAACCCAACAATATGGCAATTTTACAATTCATAAAACCCGATAAAGTAATACTGTTAAACTCCGATAATTTTAAAGGTCAGTTCGAATTCAGACCTTTAGAATCAGGATTTGGTCTTACCATCGGTAATGCATTGAGAAGAGTGTTGCTTTCTTCTCTGGAAGGATATGCTATTTCATCTATCAAAATTGAAGGTGTAGAGCACGAGTTTTCTACCATTCCGGGTGTTATTGAAGATGTTACTGAAATCATTCTGAACTTGAAGCAATTGCGTTTAAGAGCTCAGGACGAAAATCAGGCAAGCGAACAGGTTACTGCTAAAATTTCAGGTCAGTCGCAGGTTACTGCTGGCGATTTGGGAAAATCAATCACCGGTTTCGAAGTGCTTAATCCTGATTTAGTAATCTGCAACACCACGAAAGACGTAAATTTCGAGATTACCTTCACTATTGAAAAAGGAAGAGGTTATGTTCCTTCAGAACAGAATAAATCAGCAAATGCTCCCGTAGGAACCATTGCCATCGATTCTATCTTTACCCCAATCAAAAAAGTACAGTACTCGATTGAAAATTATCGTGTAGAGCAAAAAACAGACTACGAAAAACTGGTTCTGGATATTGAAACTGATGGTTCCATCAGTCCGCAGAATGCATTAACTGAAGCTTCCAAGATATTGATTTATCATTTCATGTTATTCTCCGACGAGAGAATTACTTTGGAAACCGAAGCGGTTAAAGCTTCCATCCAGTACGATGAGGAAACTTTACACACCAGACAACTTTTGAAATCTAAACTGGCAGACATGGATCTTTCTGTAAGAGCCCTGAACTGTTTGAAAGCTGCAGAAGTTGAAACTTTAGGTGAACTGGTTTCTTACAGTAAGTCTGATTTGATGAAATTCAGAAATTTCGGTAAAAAATCTTTAACAGAATTAGAAGAATTAGTGCACGCAAAAGGTCTTAACTTCGGTTTCGACGTTGCAAAATATAAATTAGACGCTGATAAATAAAAAACAATGAGACACGGTAAAAAATTCAATCACTTAGGAAGAACGACTTCACACAGAAGCGCTTTGCTTTCTAATATGGCTTGTTCTCTTATTGAGCATAAAAGAATCAACACTACGGTTGCCAAAGCAAAAGCTTTGAGAGTATATGTTGAACCTATCTTGACGAAGTCAAAAGAAGATACAACACACAACAGAAGAACAGTTTTCTCTTATTTGCAGAGTAAAGAAGCGGTTACTGAATTATTCAGAACAGTTGCTCCTAAAATTGCAGAAAGAAACGGTGGGTATACAAGAATCATCAAAACAGGATTCCGTCAGGGTGATGCTGCCGATATGGCAATGATCGAACTGGTTGATTTCAACGATATCTACAACCCGAACGAAGAGGAGAAAAAAGCTACAAGAAGAAGCAGAAGAGCTTCCGGAGCAAAGAAAACTGAAGCGGTTACCGCTGAAGCAACTGAAACTCCTGCAAAAGAAGAATCAAAATCTGAGGAATCCACTGGAGACGGTGTAGAAACCACGCAGAACAAAACTGATTAATATTCAGTCATACCAAAAAAGCCGGTCAGAATCTCTGACCGGCTTTTTGTTTTGCAGTTTTCCGTAATTTCTTGATGGAAAATTCTCAATTCTTGTCAAAAACCAGTAATCTCCCGATAATATATCAAATTATTTGGAGCCGGGAACATATTTCAACCTCCCTTTTCCCTCTTTACTCTTTCCTCTTTTTTCTTTGCTCTCTTGCCTTGGCTCTTTTAACTTTTTCCCTGGCTCTTGCCACTTCCTTACTGTCCCCGCGCTTTTTTCAAAGAAATCACATTCGTTCCCTGCGTAATTGTAATCAATGAATCCGTAGATTTCGCTTCAATATCATAGTTTCCGTAAACAGTGCCGTCCGCGGTCACTTCCTTTTCCGGAAGATTAATGATTTTGTTATTGCTGCGGATACTGATGGTGTTTCCTTTGTCGGTTTTATTGAATGTAACCAGCGCTGATGAGCCGTCATCGCCAACATACCGTACGGTTTTACCGGTTTTGGCAGGCGTGGATTCCGTTTCTTCGGTTTTTTCAGGATTTTTATTGCAGCCCAAAGTAAAGCTGAGGGCAACAGCAGAAGCAATGTAAATTAATTTTTTCATGATCAGTGATTTTTAAGTCAGGTAAATTTACGATTTGTTTTCAGAAATCCGAAAATCATCTATAATTAACGATAATTTAACGCAAACCGTGGTAAAATCCTCAGCGAAATGCCCATGAATTTATTCAATTTTAACTAAATTTGTACCTCATTACAATAACCTAAAAATTAAAAATGAGTTACATTTCTTACATTGAAGCCAGACAGATTCTTGATTCCCGCGGAAATCCTACAATTGAAGTTGATGTATTCACCGAAAGCGGTGCAATGGGTCGTGCTGCCGTTCCTTCAGGAGCGTCTACAGGTGAACACGAAGCGGTTGAACTGCGCGACGGCGGTTCAGATTACATGGGAAAAGGAGTCCTGAAAGCGGTTGAGAATGTAAGAGAAGTAATTGCTCCAGAGTTGGTTGGACTTCCGGTGTATGACCAGAATTTCATCGATCAGATCATGATCGAACTCGACGGCACAAAAAATAAAAGCAGTTTAGGCGCAAACGCGATTCTTGGCGTTTCTCTTGCCGCAGCGAAAGCAGCAGCAACCGAACTGAAGATGCCCCTTTACAAATATGTGGGTGGCGTAAATGCAAACACCCTTCCTGTTCCGATGATGAATGTCATCAACGGTGGTTCGCATTCCGATGCACCGATCGCGTTCCAGGAATTTATGGTAATGCCCGTAAAAGCAGACTCTTTTTCTCATGCCTTGAGAAAAGGAACCGAAATTTTTCACAGTCTGAAATCTATTCTTCACTCAAGAGGTTTATCGACCGCAGTTGGTGACGAAGGTGGTTTTGCACCTAAATTTCACGGAACTGAGGACGCACTCGATACTTTGCTTCAGGCCATCGAAAAAGCCGGTTACAAACCGGGTGATGACGTCATGATCGCTTTGGATTGTGCCGCTTCAGAATTTTACAAAGACGGGACTTACGATTACCGCAAGTTTCAGAATCCTGAATCTGCACAGTTCAGCAGCAGCGAGCAGGTTTCATATCTCGCGGAACTGGCTTCAAAATATCCGATTATTTCCATTGAGGACGGAATGCACGAAGATGACTGGGCTGGCTGGAAAATGCTGACTGATAAAATTGGGGACCGTGTTCAGCTAGTAGGCGATGATCTGTTTGTAACCAATGTGGAAAGACTTTCACGAGGAATTAACGAAGGAATTGCAAACTCAATTTTAGTGAAGGTAAATCAGATCGGTACGCTTTCAGAAACGATGGCTGCGGTTCAGATGGCGCAATACAACCGTTACACTTCCGTAATGTCTCACCGTTCAGGTGAAACCGAAGATTCTACGATCGCCGATTTGGCGGTAGCGATGAACTGCGGTCAGATCAAGACCGGTTCAGCTTCCCGTTCAGATAGGATGGCCAAATACAACCAGCTTTTAAGAATTGAAGAAGCGTTGGGTGAATCTGCTGTTTTCCCGGGGATGGATACTTTTAAAGTAAAAAGATCATAGATAAAATTAATGAGCATCAGCCGTAATCATTTGGCGTTCTCTATCAATATTCATAAATTAGTAAAAAATTAAAAATAATGTCAGATAACAAAGTTGTATTGAACTATGACGGAAAATCTTTTGAATATCCAATCATAGATAGCACGATCGGTGACAGAGGAATCGATATTTCAAAATTAAGAGACCAGACCGGTTTAATTACATTGGACCTTGGATATAAAAATACAGGTGCAACATTAAGCGACATCACTTATCTTGATGGCGACAACGGTGAGCTGTATTACAGAGGATATCCGATTGAGCAGATTGCAGAAAAATCAAACTTTACCGAAGTAATGTATCTTTTGCTTCAGGGTGAACTTCCGAATAAAGAACAGTTTGCAAATTTTGAAGGAGGAATCAAGAAATATAATTTCGTGGCCGATGAAATGAAGAAAATCCTGGACGTGTTCCCACGTTCGGCGCATCCTATGGGAGTGCTTTCTTCATTAACTTCAGCATTAACAGCATTTAATCCGAGAGCCGTAGATGTAACTTCTAAGGAAGACCTTGATCATGCGGCAGAAATACTGATTGCCAAATTCTCTCATCTTTGTGCGTGGACGTACAGAAAAAAACTTGGACTTTCCATCAATCATGGAGACAACAGCCTGAATTATGTGGAGAATTTCTATAAAATGTGTTTCCGTCGTCCGAATATTGAATTTGAACCGGACCCGGTTGTTATAGGAGCTTTAGACAAATTGCTGATGCTTCATGCAGATCACGAGCAGAACTGTTCTACTTCTACCGTACGAATGGTGGGTTCTGCGCATACAGGTCTTTTTGCTTCAGTATCCGCAGGTATTTCAGCTCTTTGGGGCCCGCTTCACGGTGGTGCAAACCAGGCAGTGATCGAAATGCTGGAAATGATCGAGCAGGATGGCGGCGACGTTGCCAAATATGTGGAAAAAGCAAAAAATAAAGACGATAATTTTCGTTTGATGGGCTTCGGACACCGAGTTTACAAAAACTTCGATCCAAGAGCGACCATTATCAAAAAAGCGGCAGACGATATTCTGAATTCACTCGGAATTGAAGATAAAGCTTTGGACATCGCCATGCAGTTGGAAAGAGTAGCACTGGAGGATGAATATTTCGTAAGCAGAAAACTGTACCCTAACGTTGATTTCTATTCCGGAATTATTTACCGTGCTTTAGGTGTTCCAACCGAAATGTTTACCGTAATGTTTGCTTTGGGAAGACTTCCGGGCTGGATTTCTCAGTGGAAAGAAATGAGACTTCACAATGACCCGATCGGAAGACCGAGACAAGTGTATCAGGGCGCACAAAAACGCGACTATATCGATTTAAGCGCAAGATAATTTTTGCGGATCTATAAAAAATTCCTCCCAATCAGGGGGGAATTTTTAGTTTAGAAATTAAATCTCTCAGCACATAAATGCGAAACGGTCTTCACGCTTTCTCCCTTTTCGCTTGTTGAATATTCCATTTTCGTCCTGCATTCTTTGTGGTCGTTGCTTTTATAAATAAAAAAAACTATTCCGGTGGTCAATGCGAAGATTAGAAACAGGTACGATATTAGATTATTTCTTTTCATAAGTCAATTTTTAAGGGGTTGCGATTTGTTTATTTTGCTTTTATCAACATGGGCGATTTAATTATGATGTCCGGAATATTTTTTCCATTGTTCGTCCTTTGGCGAGTTCATCCACAAGCTTATCAAGATATCTCACCTTTTGGGTTAAAGCATTTTCAAGTTCTTCCACGCGGTAGCCACAGATGGTACCCGTGATCAGCTTCGCATTCGGATTTAAGGTGGCATCGCGGAAGAACTCTTCAAAAGTCGATTTTTTGCCGATCTGAGCCTGAATGTTTTTCTCATCATAGCCAGTCAGCCATTCAATGACCTGGTGAAGTTCTTCCTTGGTCCGACCTTTTTTCTCAACTTTTACCATGTAATGCGGATATACCGACGCGAAAGTCATTTTTGCAATACGTTCATCGTGGTGGGAAGTACTGTTCATGATATTTTTAATTAAAGATAATACATTTCTTTTTTAAGTGCTGTGCAAGGCCGTTTTTAACGGAGAAAACAATGCCTGATACCGTGCAGAACCAGGCGCCCTGCTTTATCAGTTTCACGTCCCTGCCTTGTGCCGGTTCACTGACAGGTTTGTCACGGCAGTTTCACAGGCTTTTCATGACCGGTCGACCGGCTTGTTGTTTAGGATGAAAAGGCTTCTGTTGTTAAAGGCTCCGTTTCAGCTTGGAATAACCTCACGAAAATTTTCGCCGTATCAGCCGTTTGTTTATATTTGTAATCATCTACTTTTATGAAGTTAAACATCACTAACGAAACAGGCCTTTTAAAATCGGTGGTTCTTGGAATGCCCAATTCCATGGGACCTGCACATTCTCTGCAAGATAGTTACGACGCCAAGTCTTATCACTCTCTTCAAAACGGAATTTATCCGAAAGAAGAAGACATCATTCATGAGATGACGGAATTTGAAAACGTACTGAAAAAGCACGGTGTAGAAGTCTTCCGTCCGCATATGATTGAGGATTACAACCAGGTTTTTGCCCGCGATGTCGCTTTTGTAATCGAAGACAAGATGATTATTTCCAACATCATCCAGGATCGGTACAATGAACAGGATGCCTACCGCAAAATTTTTGCAAGAGTGGGATGGAAGAAGATCATCAACCTTCCGGATTCCGCTCATATTGAAGGCGGAGATGTCATTGTATGGAACGATTTTCTGTTTATCGGCACCTGCTTTTCCGAGGATTACCGGAATTTCAAGACTGCCAGAACCAATGAATACGCCATTGAGATCCTGAAAGAATATTTTCCCAAGAAAAGAATCATCGATCTTGAATTGAAAAAGAACGACACCAACCCGTTTGAAGGGATTCTGCACCTCGACTGTACCTTTAATCCCATCGGGAAAGACAAATGCATCATTTATAAAGATGGTTTTGTAGACGAAAGCGATTATCGCCTGCTTATCGATATTTTTGGTGAAGAAAACTGCTTCCACGTGACGCAGCAGGAAATGTTCGAAATGAATCCCAATATTTTTTCCATCTCTCCTGAAATCGTGGTTTCGGATCAGTCATTCACGAGGATGAATAACCACCTCCGAAATGAGTGGGGAATGACGGTGGAGGAAATTCCGTACCGTGAAATTTCCAAAATGGGTGGTTTGCTGAGATGTTCAACCTTACCTCTAGTCCGCGAATAAATTTTGAATTGAATTAGGTACTCAGTCTTTTCAGTTTTTTTATTTCATCATCGGTAGCCAAAGTGTCGTATTTCAGTATTGCTGAAGAATGAAAACTCCTTCCTCCCGTAAATTCTTTGAGTGCTGCAATGTTTTCTGAACGGACTCCACCGCCAATAATGATCTCGATTTTATCGGAATATTTTGCGACGAGATTTTTAAGATTTTCCTTTCCTTCCATTGCAGTAGGTTTCCCGCCGGAAGTCAGAACGCTTTTAAAACCCAGTTTTATTAAAATTTCAATGGATTTTTCCAGATCTTTGGTACGGTCGAAAGCGCGGTGAAAAGTACAGGGCGTTTTTCCGGCCAGGAGCAGGAGCTCGGCATTTTTCTCCTCATCAATTTCATTTTGTGCATCCAGAATTCCAAAAACAAATCCATCCGCTCCGGCTTCCCGGAAAGTAATGATGCTGCTCTTCATTTCTGTGAATTCCGTTTCCGAATGGAAAAAAGCCCCGCCTGTCGGCCGGATCATCACGTAAATCGGGGTTTTGTAATTCCTTTTCAGATAAAGGAACTCATAAAAATCGGGTGTTGTGCCGCCGGCTTCAATATTGTGGCAAAATTCAATCCGGTCTGCCATTGATTTCAGGGCAGTTTCCGCAGAAGTGATATCAAAACAGGCAATTTCTAACATGGGTTTTTTATTATCTATAAATTTAAGTATTTTTGTTTAATAGCAGATTAATACTAAAAAAAAAACTACAGTCCATGCAAACAGCCAGTACTGTTCTGATGGTTGAACCGATCGCTTTCGGGTACAACGCGCAGACCGCCAAGAATAATTATTTTCAGGTAGAACAGAAAGATGCCGATATCCAACAGAAAGCACTGGAAGAATTCTCCAATTTCGCCGAAAAACTCCGGAGTAAAGGAATCAATGTCATTACCGTTAAAGATACACTGGAGCCACATTCGCCCGACTCAATTTTTCCAAATAACTGGGTGAGTTTCCACAGTGACGGAATGGTGGCTTTGTACCCGATGTTCGCACTGAACAGAAGAGTAGAGCGCCGCCGGGATATTTTAGAAACCCTTAAAAACGAAGGTTTCGAAATTAAGGAAATTGATGATTTTTCGCATTTCGAAAACGAAGAGAAATATCTGGAAGGAACAGGCAGCATGATTTTCGATCACGATCATAAAATCGCGTACGGTTCTGTTTCGCTGAGGCTTGATGAAGAATTGTTCCGTAAATTCTGTGCGGAATTCGGTTTTACGCCGGTGGTTTTTCACTCATTTCAAAATGTAAATGAACACCGACTTCCGATTTACCACACCAACGTGATGATGTGCGTTGCAGACCATTTTGTGGTGATTTGTCTGGATTGTATTGATGATGAACTGGAACGCGAAAAAGTGCAGGAAGTCATTAAATCGACCGAAAAAGAAATCATTGAAATCTCTGAAGATCAGATGCAGCAGTTTGCCGGAAACATGCTTCAGGTTCAGAACAACGATGGCGATAAATTTTTGGTTATGAGTCAAACCGCCTATAGATCCTTAACAGAAGATCAGATCAGCAAAATCGAAAAATACTGCGAAATTATTTATTCGGATTTAAATACAATTGAAGTAAACGGTGGCGGCAGCGCAAGATGCATGCTTGCTGAAGTTTTTTTACCGAAGAAATAAGTTTAAGAATTAATACATGCAATCGAAAAGCCACAGCAATTGCTGTGGCTTTTCTTAACAAAAAAATTTAATTTAGATATGTAGTTTTACTTATCTCGTTCTGGATTTGATTTCATCGGATGCATTTTCAATGTTTCGTACTTTTTTTACTTTCTGGTTTCCGAAGTTGTACACGATGCTGGCTCCGATGCTTTGTTGATAACGGTCATTCTTTACATAATTATAATTGCCGTTGGCCTGATAATCTTCAATTTCTACAACGTTTGTTCTTAAGACATCATTCAGATTTACGCTGAAAGTCCAGTCGTTCCAGATTTTTTTAATGCTCAGATCCAGGCTTGAAAGGTTTCTCAGCATGCCGAGTTCAATCTGCTGTTTGTCCACATAAAAGAAGTTTACGCCGGCAAACCAGGTTTTTTTCTCGTCTAGCCTGATGTTGTTATTGGTCTGTACAACAAAACTTGTAGAATTGGTATTGTTCGTGTACGTTGGGAAAACATCTCCGGTCGTTGGATCAACACTCAGGCTGCCTTTATTTCTGTTGTGCTGAACACCGATATTGAAATTGGTTGTAAGCGCCTGTTTGAAAAAGGATTTCTGCATCCCGATCATCGCCGACATTTCCTGTTTGTCTCCAAAATTTGTTCTGATGTATCGCAGTTGCTGATATTTATCAATGATCTGATTTCCGTTCGGGTCCAGAACCGGAGTTCCGTCTGCATTCACTCTCAGTTTTTCCATAGTTCTCTGTAAAGGCACCTGAGTGATGACATCTTTGAACAGAGAATGGTTAAGGATCAGGAAATAAGAGTTTTTAAACATATACGTGAGTTCCTGATTGTAAGTGGAAGAGGCTTTCACAAAAGGATTGTTCTGCGTGTAGTTATTCTCGGTAAGGATATTTTTAACCGGATTGATTTCCCAGAAACTTGGTCTCCTCATTCTGCTCGAAAAGGCATATGAAATATTATTTTTATCGTTAATGGCATAATTCAGGCTCAGATACGGCAGGATATTGCTGTAATCTCTTTCGATTCTTCTGAGGCTTGGATCCTGAGCATTGTCTGAAGTTCCGGTGCTGTTCGTAATTTCGTACCGCGTGCCAATTTTTCCTGAGAATTTTTCAGAAAGTTTTTTCTCCACCGTCAGATACATTCCGAAGATATTTTCATCATAAAGGAAATGATTCGGTGTTGAAGTATTTTCGATTCGGTTCAAAGTACCGTTAGCGTTGTAAATGTAGTCGGAAGTGATGTTTTTAGTATCGTTATCTGTTTTGGTTTTGTTGTAGTTTCCGCCGACTGAAACAGTCAGGTCTTTGTTGAATTTCTGAATATAATCTGCCATTCCCGAGAAATTATTGATGAGCTGAGGCAGGTTTTGATACACATACTGAAGCCGCTGTCCGTCGATGCCGTTTGCGGTGGACTGGAATGTATTGTTATCAGTAGTCTGAAATCTTTTAAAATTAAGATAGGCTGCATTCAGATTTAATTTACTTCCTAAACTGTCGGTTTTCAGTTCATAATTCAGGTTGAAATTGTTGTTGTAAGAACGGGCATCTTCATTGTTCCGCGATTGGGTATATTCAGTTTCCCAAACATTGTCAGCATTCAGATTTCTGATGGTATTGAAGAGATTGATGTCAGAATCGTAACTTCTGTTGGCCCAGGTATTCCAGGAAAGCGCCATACTTGATTTGTCATTCAGCTGATAATCGATGTTCAGATAACCGCCTAGATTTTTATTAGGATCGTTGATGTCGCCAACAGATTCATTGGTCGCCGTGCCGCTTCCGTTTCGCAAAACATAGGATTGTGGCTGAATATTGTCGCTTCCCGATAAATTTGCGGAAATTCCAAGCTTGTCTTTTCTGTAATTGGCCGAAAAACTTGCAGAACTGTTCACAAACTTGTTTACAGAACTTGCCATCCTCATATTTCCGTTAAGACCGTTCGTCATTTTTTTCTTCATCACGATATTGATGATTCCGTCGGAGGCTTCCGCCTGAAACTCACTTCCGGGCATCGTAATTACTTCAATTTTCTGAATGTTTTCAGCCGGAGTGTTTTTAAGGAATTGTGCCATCGATTGGGCATCGAGATTTGATTTTCTACCGTCGATGTAAATAATTGCATTGTTTTTTCCTGCGATTTTCAGGGTGCTGTCGTCGGTTGAAGAAAGCAGTGGTGTTTGCTTCAGAAGATCAAAGGTGGTGTTTCCTTTTGCAACCGGCGATGCCGCAACATCATATACAAAACGGTCACTGAGTTTTTTGAAGACTTTTTTAGTCATCGTGACTTCTTTGATTTCCTGAACTTTTTCAGAATCGGCCTGTTTTTCCTGTGCCCAAACAACGACACCGGAAAGAAGCGATAGGGAAATAATTAGTTTTTTCATGATTTGATTTTTTTAAAAAGAAAAAGAAAGAAGCCGGTTTTTAGTTTTTGTGACTTGGTGGTTATCAGTTTTTCGCTTCTTTCTTTTCTTTCTGTAATGAGTTTTTGGTTGTTTAGTTTTTTTACTTGAATATTACATTGCAAAGATATGTCATTAATTTAGTAATATGCAATACAAAGTAGTAAATAAATTTAATTTTATGATTTAACATTTTGATAATCAGTGCAAAAAATTTTATTTTATTTTTTGATTTCAATTAATTAGACACCCCTCAACACAGAAATGTTACATCATGAAACAAAAAAAGAGCAGAAATTTCTGCTCTTTATCATTAAATGTTTGTAATTGATTTCTTATACCCGGTCGAAACGTGCCAGTTTTTTGTCGGCCCAAATGGTGGCGAAAGGAAAAAATGCCGCAAGCAGTGCGAAGACGGTATCTTCATCGTCCCACTCGTAGATTTTTTTTGCCGGAAGAAGGAGCAAAAGGTAAAGCGTAAAAAACAATCCGTGAATATTCCCGACGATGATGATATAAATGGTGGGCAAAAGACCTTCGCGGTCATAACGGATCCAGATCATTGCGCTGAACAGAAAAAACCATGAAACAGCTTCGGCCATACAGATCTGTTTAAACCAGTTAATGATTTTTTCCTGAGGATATTTTGCGAAAAATGTTTCGATGAAGTTCATATGATTTTATTTATAAAAATTACTTCCGTCCAGATATTCAAAAACTTCGGGAGGCAGCATCGGGCGAACATTTTTCCCTTTCCTGATCATGTCCCGGATTTCTGTCGCCGAAAGTTCAATAACCGGAGCATTGATCAGGGAAATGTTTTCGTGCTGCAGGTACTGATGTTCTTTTTTTTCACCTTCAAAAGTCCGGGGATACACAATGATCTGGTGGTTTTTAATCAGTTTTTCTGAGTTTTTCCATTTTGCAAGCCCGTCCAGATTGTCTTCGCCCATAATCAAAGCAAACGCATATTCCGGATATTTTTCGTGAAGGTAAGTGAGAGTGTCAATGGTATAACTCGGCTGCGGCAGCGAAAATTCAACATTCGATGCTCGCATTTTCGGGTAATTGTGAACAGCAAGTTGCACCATATCGAGCCGGTTATGGTCTTTCAGCAAAGATTTTTTTTCTTTGAATGGATTATGCGGACTCACGACAAACCACAGTTCCTCCATATCTGAATTTTCCAGAATATAATTCGCCAAAATCAAATGGCCGATATGAATGGGATTGAAACTCCCGAAAAATAGACCGATTTTTTTCATACAGATTTCAGGGAATATGGTTTTTAATTCGTTTTAGTGAAGGGGTTTTAGAGTTGAATTATGTTTCAGTCCAGGAATTTTACATCGCGGATGTTCAGAAAATAGGTCACGTTTCCCTTCCAGTGATTTTCTTCGGCTGTAAAAGCAATGTCGAAGGATTTTTCCCGGAATAGATCCGCATATTTCCCAAGTTTGAAACCTAAACATTCAATATTTCTTCCGGTGGATTCCTGTTTGATGTAAAATTTCAGATGGCCTTCATCTTTTCCCATCGTTTTCACATAACCTGCAACTTTCTGATTTTTCAGGACCAGAACAGGTTTCATATTGTGGGGCCCGAATGGTGCCATTTTCCGGTGGAAATTAAAGAAATCTTTATTCAAATCATCGATGTTGACAACCGAATCAATCGTGATGCTCGGTTCCTTCTGGTGCTCCTGAATTTTTTCGGAAACCACTTTTTCAAACTTTTCTCGGAACTTTTCGAATTTATCTTTCTCCATCGAAAGTCCGGCTGCAGCAGGGTGCCCGCCGAATTTCAGGAAAAAGTCCGAACATATTTCCAGCGCGTCATGAACATCAAAATCTGCAACCGACCTTGCGGAAGCCACCATTTCGCCGTTGTTTCCGTCAGTGAAAACCAGTGTAGGTTTATAATAGGTTTCGGTAAGTCGCGAAGCCACGATTCCAATCACGCCTTTGTTCCAGCCGGAACCGTAGACGATGGTGGTAAAATTATTGAGCTGACCGGTGGTTTCTACCTGCTGTAACGCTTCGGTTGTGCTGCTCATGTCCATTTCGCGGCGCGAATCATTGAGCGTAATAATATCGCTGACGATTTGCTGCGCCTGTTTGAGATTATCTGACACCATCAATTCTACGGCAGCTTTTCCCTGAGAAATTCGTCCGGCTGCATTTATTTTCGGTGCGATTTCAAAAACAATATTCGAAATTTCAAAAGTCGCCAGTTTGTCTTCCGGAATCAGCATTCTTAAACCCAGATTTCTGGATTTTCTTAGAATCTTAAGACCCTGTTTTGCCAGAACTCTATTTTCGCCGGTCATCGAAACAATATCGGCGGCGATGGAAATCGCGAGCAAATCCGTTAGTTCAAAAAGTTCCGCTTCCGGGATTTTATAAATGGTGTTGAGACCCTGACAAAGTTTAAAACCGACTCCACAGCCCGAAAGTTCTTTGAACGGATATCTGCAGTCTCTTCTTTTCGGATCCAGAACGGCAACTGCATCAGGAATCTGTTCACCGGGTAAATGGTGATCGCAGATGATGAAATCTACGTCAAGACTTTTGGCATATTCAATTTTATCCAGTGCTTTGATTCCGCAGTCGAGGGCAATAATGAGTGAGAAGCCGTTGAGTTTGGCAAATTCAATTCCTTCATTGGAAATTCCGTAACCTTCAGAATTTCGGTCCGGAATATAGAAATCGAGGTATTTTTTATCGACAATTTTACTTAAATACAGATACATGAGGGCTACAGCGGTGGTACCATCCACATCATAATCGCCGTACACAAGAATTTTCTGGCCGTTTTCAATCGCAGTTGCAATACGGTCCACAGCAAGCTGCATGTCTTTCATTAAGAAAGGATTGTGGATATCATTCAGGTTGGGTTTAAAGAATTCCCGCGCCTTCTGATAGTTGTCAATCCCCCTGAGAACCAGGATTTTGGATTCAAATGTTCCAAAACCAAGAGACGAGCTGATGCCGTCCACGATATCTTCATCGGGTTCGGGTTTATAGATCCATTTTTGACTCATTTTACAAAAATAGGAAAAATTATCAGGTTTTTTCCTCAAATTCCTGATTTAAACACCTGCACTGCGGGATTGAAATTATGCAAAGTGAAACGGCTGTTTGTGCTTGTTTTTTTCAATAAATTCCCTTTTTTACACACTACAATCTCATCACAATTGAAAATAATTTGAATAATTAAGAATGTCAATGAAATTTATGACATTGATTTTTAACAACTTAATAAATAATTGCCGATAATTTTTAAAAATGCAAATCTGTAGTTTCAGTTTTTTCGTAGTTAGATTTAATTGACCACTAATCATTAAAAAAAACATTATGGAAAAAACGATCAATGTATCTAATAAGGGAGCGACTTTGGATACCAACAGAAGAAATTTTTTAAAACTCGGCGGGGTAGGTCTCGTGGTTGCAGGTCTTACTTTAGCCGGCTGCCGCGATGATAATTACATGAACATGAACGACATGGTCTTCGATCTTGGTAAAGGAGATGTCGGAATTCTGAATTATGCCTACGCTCTGGAACAACTGGAAGCAGATTTTTATACAAAAGTGGTAAATAATTTCTACTCCGGAATTTCAATGGCAGAAAAAGAGCTTTTTACAGATCTTTACCATCACGAAGTCGTGCACAGGGACTTTTTTAAAGCAGCGATCAGCGGAGCGACAAGTCATGTTCTTCCAACTCTTGAATTTAAATATGACGGAGTGGATTTCAACAACAGAAATTCGGTACTGGCAACTGCAAAAGCATTGGAAGATACCGGTGTTGCAGCCTACAACGGAGCGGGAAAATACATTACCAATCTGGATTATTTAGTCATTGCCGGGAAAATTGTTTCGGTGGAAGCACGACATGCGTCAGCTATCAGAAACATCATCAATCCGGGCTCAGCAGATTTTTCAGGAGATGATGTGATTGATGTAAATGGTTTGGACCTTGCAAAAGAACCGAAAGATATCGTAATGGCTGCTGGTGGCTTCTTTAAAACACCATTCACCTGGAAAGAGCAGAATATCGGTTAATTTTTCCTTTAATTTTTAATTTCAAAAAATAACATTATGAACTTACTTAAAATATTAGATAAACTGTCGGACGATCAATTCTTCACAAATATGACGTCCCGTTCCGGAAGCCTTACCGAAATTTCAAATTTTGGAAAAAAAGCAGCAATTGCAAGTGTGCCGTTAGGATTGGGTTCTTTTATGGCTACTTCCGCTAAAGCAGAAACTACCACCGCTTCCACCACTTCTTTTGCACTCGCAACTCCACTAATTGATGCTTTGCAATTGGCATTAACTTTAGAATATCTTGAAGATGAATATTATGCAACAGGACTTGCAGCCGGAAGTTTAATCCCAGTGGCGGACAAAGTGGTCTTCCAACAGATCGGAAAACATGAAACGGCTCACGTGGCTTTTTTACAGGCAGCCATTACTTCGCTCGGAACTACACCTGTAGCCAAACCGACGTTTGATTTTACCGCAGGAGGAAATTTCCAGCCTTTTACAGATTATCAGCAGTTTTTGGTTCTGGCTCAGGCTTTTGAAGATACAGGAGTGAGAGCATATAAAGGACAGGCAGGAAATGTGGCTTCCAACAAAGCCATTCTTCAGGCTGCATTACAAATTCATTCCGTAGAAGCAAGACACGCTTCACAGGTTAGAAGAATGAGAATGAACAAAGGATGGATAGAGCTTTCGAACGGTGGAAACATGCCTGCAGCCACTGATGCGGTGTATGCCGGCGAAAACAATACGAACCAGGCTGGATTTAATACGTCAGCCCTTTTTGGAGCTGCAGCAGGATCTGCGGCTTATGATGAGGTGCTGTCGGGAACTGACGCAGCTGCAATTGCTGGATTGTTCATCGTATAAATCACTTAAATAAATTTTTCGTAAAACCCTTTTCAATTTTTTTGAAAGGGTTTTTTAGTTTTTTTAAAGTCAAATAAAAACCGCTCAGAAATTGAGCGGTTAAGATATTTATTAAGATTGTGTCGTTGAATTTAAGAATACATCTGTTCCTGAAGTTCTTTTACTTTTTTATCGGCGAGATATTCATCGTACGTCATTTCACGGTCGATGATTCCTTTTGGAGTCAGTTCAATAATCCTGTTACAGACTGTTTCAAGCATTTCGTGGTCATGAGAAGCCAAAAGCAAGGTTCCTTTGAAACTGGTTAAAGAATTATTTAAAGTCGTGATACTTTCAAGATCCAGGTGATTGGTAGGCTCATCAAGCAGAAGAACATTGGCTCTCTGCAGCATCATTCTCGAGAACATGCAGCGCATTTTTTCTCCTCCCGAAAGAACGGTACATGATTTTAAAGCTTCATCTCCGGAAAAAAGCATTTTCCCTAGGAATCCTCTCATGTATTCTTCATGACGCTCGTCATCATTTTTGGTATACTGACGAAGCCAATCGACTAAATTGATGTCTTCCTGAAAGAAACTGGTATTGTCAAGCGGCATATAAGACTGGTTGGTGGTAATTCCCCAATTGAAGGCTCCTTTATCTGCTTGTGTATTTCCTCCAAGAATCTCGAAAAACTCGGTGATTGCCAAACTGTTTTTGGAAAGGATAGCAACTTTGTCACCTTTTTTAAGATTAAGATTGACATTGGAGAATAAAAGTTCGCCGTCTTTTGTTTTTTCCAGATCCTTGATTTCGAGGATTTGGTCTCCAGCTTCCCTTTCTGTATCGAAAATAATGGCAGGATAACGTCTTGAAGTAGGTTTGATGTCTTCGATATTCAGTTTATCGATCATTTTTTTACGTGCAGTGGCCTGTTTTGCTTTTGCAACGTTGGATGAGAATCGTGCGATGAAGTCCTGAAGTTCTTTTTTCTTTTCCTCGGCTTTTTTATTCGCCTGCTGACGCTGACGGGTTGCCAACTGTGAAGCTTGGTACCAGAAAGAGTAGTTTCCGGTGTACAGGTTTAATTTGGAGTAATCTAAATCGGCAATATTGGTACAGACTGTATCCAGGAAGTGACGGTCATGCGATACCACAATCACGGTGTTTTCGTAATCTGCGAGAAAATCTTCGAGCCAGGCAATAGTTTCAATATCAAGGTCATTCGTAGGCTCATCCAGAATCAGCACATCAGGATTTCCGAACAAAGCCTGTGCAAGAAGAACTTTTACTTTGTTTTGATTTTCGAGCTCTCCCATCATCTGGTAGTGCATTTCGTCCTTAATTCCGACGTTAGAAAGCATCGTCATGGCATCAGATTCAGAATTCCAGCCCCCCATTTCGTCGTAAATTACGCCAAGTTCTCCGGCTTTAATACCGTCTGCATCCGAGAAATCTTCCTTTGCATAGAGCGCATCCATCTGCTCTTTAATATCAAAAAGTTTTTTATTTCCTCTGAAAACGGTATCCAGAACCGTATAACTGTCGTAAGCGAAGTGATCCTGCTCCAGAACCGACATTCTTTTACCCGGCTCAAGTGAAATATTCCCTGTTGTTGGATCCTGTTTTCCGGTAAGTATTTTAAGGAAAGTGGATTTTCCGGCACCGTTTGCGCCGATAATCCCATAGCAGTTCCCTTTCGTAAACATGATGTTTACATCATCAAATAGAACTCTTTTCCCGAATTGTAGTGATAAATTAGATACTGTTAACATATTGTTTTGTAAATTTGCTGCAAAATTACGAAAAGAATTTGGGTTTTATATAATCCGTAAATCCTTTGTTCGCAGCATAAATGTGAAATATGATTGTCAGAATTTAAGAGATTTTAGCATTTGTTGTAATAAAATTAAGAAATAACTTCTGTTTGGCAGAACTCTTATGAAAATAGAAAAATCAGTTACCATCCTTAACAAACGCGCACGGTTTGAATATGAGCTTCTTGAAGAAACTGAAGCGGGAATGGTGCTTACTGGAACTGAAATAAAATCACTTCGATCTTCAAAAGCCAGTATTACCGAGTCTTTCTGCCAGTTTATAGACGGTGAATTGTATATCATTAATATGATGATTGATGAATATAAGCTGGGAACTTTTTACAACCATAAAACAAAAAGGGAACGGAAACTGCTTCTTCATAAAAGAGAACTGCAGAAATTTGAGAAAAAACTTAAAGATGCCGGAAATACAATCGTACCTTTGAAACTGTATATCAATAATAATGGTAAAGCGAAGGTTTTGATTGCTTTAGCAAGAGGAAAAAAACTCTTTGACAAGAGGGAAAGTATAAAAGACAGAGAAAATAAAAGAAATCTCGACAGAATATTAAAGAAAAGTTAAAAAAACACGAAAAATCTTTGTTTATAAAGAAAATTTATATTTATTTTGCAATATCAATTATTTAATCATTTAATTCTATGAAAAATCTAAAATTAGGAATTTCAGCATTGGCACTTACTGTTGCCTCTACTGTATTCGCACAGACCACCACTAACCCGTGGCTTATCGGGGTTGGTGCTCATGGTGTGAACCACATGGGTGTGGCAAATGGAAATTTAGGTAATAAATTTGACAACTTCGACAAAGTTTTCAGTATTAACAATTACACTATTACTCCACCATTATCCAAATTAACCGTAGCAAGAAACTTAATGTCTTGGTTGGTTCTAGACTGGCAGACTTCTGTTGGTAATGTAGACAACAAGAGATTTGGCATGGGCAAAGAATTCATGTTAATGACAGGTCTTGGTTTACAGTTCAAAGGTAATGCCCTTTGGAATGAAGAATCTTGGTTCGATCCTTATTTAAGAGTTGGAGCAAGTTATTTAAGACATGATTATTCAGGTCTTAGCTTTCCAAGAACAGATGCAGCTAATGAAAACGTGCTGATTGGCTATGATACAAATAGTTCAAGAGTAGGTAAAGCAAATCATTTTGCTGTTCCTATTGGTATTGGGTCCAATTTCTGGATTACCAAAAGTTTTGGTTTAGGACTTCAGGGCGATTATGTTTCTACACCATTCAATGACAAATCAAACGTTCCTAATTTCTGGCAGGCTTCTGCTTCTTTATTGTTCAGATTTGGACAAAGAGACAGAGACAAAGATGGTATCTTAGATAAAGATGATTTATGTCCGGATACTCCAGGTTTAGTGGAGTTCCAGGGATGTCCTGATACAGATGGAGACGGCATTCCAGATAAAGATGACCAATGTCCAGATGTTGCCGGTCCAGTTGAAAACCAAGGTTGTCCTTGGCCAGATACTGACGGAGACGGAATCGTTGATAAAGATGATGCTTGTCCTACAGTGGCAGGTCCAGCTGAAAACAACGGTTGTCCTTGGCCAGATACAGACGGAGATGGTATCCTTGATAAAGATGATGCTTGTCCTACAGTTCCTGGATTAGCTCAATACAACGGTTGTCCTAAACCTAAAACTGTAACAGCTACTGAAGTTGAAACTGAGTTGAAAAATATTTATTTTGATTTCAACAAGGCTACAATCAAAGCTGAGTCAGGTTCAAGATTAGATGCTGCTTCAACAATTATCAAAAACGACGGAGGTAATTATTTACTAGAAGGTCAAACTGATAGAAAAGGTTCTGAGGCTTATAACCTAGACCTTTCAAGAAGAAGAGCTGCTGCAGTAGTTGCCGCACTAGATGCAAGAGGTGTTGATGCAAATGCACTTAAATCTATCGGTGTTGGTGAGTCTAAAGCTGTAATTTCTGAAAGCGCTTCAGATGCAGAAAGACAACAAGACAGAAAAGTTGTTGTAAGAGCAATCGAAGACAACACAGAATGGTCGACTTATCAAAAATCAGACGTACCAGTAAAAGCTCCGGCTAAAAAGAGAAAATAATATATTTTTCTAAATATTTAAACACCCTCGTTTCGAGGGTGTTTTTTTATGTACAAATTTGTATTTTTGCAGTCATAAAAATTTATAATTATGGGACGCGCATTCGAATACAGAAAAGCATCAAAGATGGCCCGCTGGGATAAAATGGCCAAATCGTTTTCAAAAATCGGTAAAGATATCGCATTGGCAGTGAAAGCTGGTGGTCCTGATGCAGACGCCAATCCTGCGCTAAGAAGATGCATCCAGAATGCAAAAGGCGCCAACATGCCGAAAGACAATGTAGAGAGAGCCATTAAAAAAGCGAGCGGCGCCGATGCGGAAAACTACGAAGAAATTACATATGAAGGTTACGGGCAGGGCGGAGTAGCATTTTTCGTGGAATGTACTACCAACAACACCACCAGAACCGTTGCAAATGTTAGAGCGATCTTCAATAAATTCGACGGTAACTTAGGGAAAAACGGTGAACTCGCCTTTGTTTTTGACCGTAAGGGAATATTCTCTCTCGATAAGTCCCAGATTAAAATGGATTGGGACGATTTTGAAATGGAAATGATTGACGGTGGTGCCGAAGAAATCGACAGCGATGAAGAGGAAGTCATGTTAACGACTGCGTTCGAGGATTTCGGAGCCCTTTCCCATAAGCTTGATGAACTGAATATCGAAGTGAAGAGTGCGGAACTCCAGAGAATAGCCAACAACACCAAAGAGGTTACCGAGGAACAGTTTAAAGCCAACATGAAAATGCTCGACCGTTTTGAGGAAGATGACGATGTGCAGAACGTTTATCACAATATGGAAATTACAGACGAATTAATGGAAAGCCTTTAATTCAGAAAACAAAAAGCTCAAAGATTTTCTTTGAGCTTTTTTGTTTATCGTTGAAGAAGAATATCTTCTACGTCGTTCATCCTGTTCATGACGCTTCTTGCGTAAGAACAGTGTGGATATACCTTCCAGTTGTTCTCTCTGGCGAATTTCAGCGCTTCATCTACCAAAAATTTACCCATTCCGCGGCCTTCAAATTTGGGATGAACCAAAACAAAGGAAATGATCATCTTATTTTCTTCCGGAAAAATGGTGTAGGTCAGTCTGCCGACTTCATCCGTTTCATTATTCAGCGTAATAACGCCTCCGTTTCCTGATTTAATATTGTCATATTTCATTATTGTACTTTTTTAGATATCTAAATGTACATAAAATTAATTAGATGTTTTTCCCGGTATAAAAATTATAGTCTTTTATGATGACATTAATAAACCGTCTTTCTGTAAATTCTCTGTCATCAACTTCCAGTTTTAGGGTTTCTTTTATTTTATTTGAAAGTTTGGTGATAACCTGTCTGTCATCTGTTTTAAGAGCTTTCTGGTAGTTTTCCTTAATAATTCTCACATCATTATCAGTAAGGGCGATTACCTGCGGAAAAACCGGCACATAATCATCCTGAAGGTTTTCCAGAATGGTGTGGGAAATGTTGACCTGGTTTTTAAGTGAAATCACGGCGCTTCCGGATGCTATGTCACCAAGCCTCTGGTTGTTTTTTGAAACAATCATGCTGATGACTCCCACGACTCCGGAATTTGAAAAAATATCCACAAGTCTGAAAAACCACCGGATCAGGTAATCCCCGAAACTCGCCTGAAAACCGTCAATTTTCACCACCCTTATTTTCATGATTTTTTTACCGAAGGTCTGTCCTTCAAACAAACTTTCAGTAACTAAAGTATAAATATGAATGGGTAAAGTCAGAAGGATAAAAACAGCAGTGACCGAAAGATTGTCCATCCCATCCAGTACCGTCCCCAGATCGAAAACCCGGAAGAAAACCAGAAAACCGACCAGCAGATAAGCTCCTTTAATAAGCATATCTATAATAAATGCCAGTATTCTTTCTCCGATACTCGCGGTATTGAAGTTAATATTTACATTTTGTGAAGTATTGATGGCGATGAGCGACATATTTTTATTATTTTAGCATCGTATGAGAGAGGTGGCATTCATCAAACAAAATAAAGAAAAATGGTTCGGAATCGAGCAGGTTGTCGAAGGAAAAATTAAAAAAAATCCTGACGATCTGTCGTCGCTGTATATAAATCTGGTGAATGACTTGTCTTTTGCCCAGACTTATTACCCCAAAAGCAAAACTACCGTTTACCTGAATCACCTTTCTTCCAGGATTTTTCAGAAGATTTATAAAACAAAACGTACGGAACAGAACAGGCTTTTCTATTTTTACAGAACCGAGGTTCCGCTGCTCGTTTACCAGTACAGAAGATACCTGTTTTACGCATTTGCTTTTTTTATCCTGTTTACTTTAATCGGTTTTATCTCTGCCTATTACGACAAGGAATTTGTCAATATTATTTTGGGAGAAAACTACGTCAACAAGACGATTGAAAATATCGAAGCCAGAAATGCCGTTGGTGTTTATCAACAGGGCTCGACTTGGGGTTTGTCGTTGGTGGTCATATTCAACAATCTAAAAGTGGGCGCAATCCTGTTTGTTTATGGGATATTCGGAGGAATCGGAACACTGTTCGCACTTCTTCAGAACTGTATCATGCTCGGTTCATTTCAGTATCTTTTTCATGAACACGGCGCTTTGAAAGAAAGTGCGAGAGGAATTTGGCTTCACGGCGTTTTCGAAATCTTCAGCATGGTAGTGGCAGCGATGGCCGGCCTGATTTTGGGAGCTTCCATTCTTTTCCCAAAAACTTTTTCCCGCTTTCAGTCTTTTAAACTGGGTTTTAAAGATGCTTTTAAAATATTTCTGAGTACCGTGCCCTTCACCATCATCGCCGGAATCATCGAAGGTTATGTCACGAGATATGCGCTGCAGATGCCTGAATGGATGAATGTTTTCATCATTTTTGGAACCCTGTCTGTAATCGGATTCTATTATTTTATTTACCCCTATATTTTTTCAATAAAAACACTAAAAAACCATGCAGTTTTACCAGAAACGGGACTTCGGAGCCCTCATTAGCGACACGTTTGCTTTTTTTAAAGAGAACGGAAAGAATTATTTCAAGAATTACCTTCTGATCAACGGTTTGCTGCTGATTCTTTTGGTGGTGACTTTTGTTTTCGGTTACCGGGAACTATTTTCTCAAATGCTGGGTTCTAACGCTCAAGGTCAAAACTATTATTTTCAGGCTTATTTTGAGGAAAACCAGGCTATGCTCATCTTAGTATCGGTGTTGGTGTTTATATTATTCATAGCCGTCTCGATGGTGACATATTCGTATCCTGTTTTGTACATGAAAAGGCTTAGTGAAACCGGAAATAAAAACATAAGAGCCGATGAAATTCTGGGTGATATTAAAAGCAATCTTGGACGGTTTTTTATACTGTTTCTCGGTCTGATCTTTATTGTCACTCCGCTCGCGGTAATCATTATCGGAATTTCGTATGTGCTGATTTTTGTTTTGATAGGGTTTTTTCTCCTCCTCCTGGTTTTTCCCGCGGTCATGAATGTGATTCATTTTCTGCTGTTCGATTATTTTCACACCAAGAAGGGATTTTTCGATTCTTTAAGCTATGCGATGAGAGCTCAGTTTTCATACCCAAGCGGTCGCGAAAAATCACCTTTCTGGAAATATTGGGGATCAACGATCATTATGTACATCATCATTCAGGTAATTACGACTGTATTTACAATGATTCCGATGATCATCTTTTTTGCTAAAGTATTCACGGTTGCTCAGGATGGTTCGTCTGTTGAGAATCCTTTTGAAGGAACAATGGGCATTCTTATTTTTATGATTTATGGGGTTTCCATTCTGATGTCGTTTCTGTTGATGAACATCATGTATGTGAACGCAGGACTTCAATATTATGACAGCAGAACCGATCTTCACAGAACCTTGGACCTCACAGAAATCGACTCGATCGGACGGCATGAAATCTAAGATTTTCTCCTTATTTTTCTTCTCTTTTTTCCTTTTCGGTTTCTCTCAGGAACCGCCGCCACCACCTGTTTATGAAATTGACACTGTGGTGGTCAAATTGCGAGATGGGTATTCAGCCGACTCCATTCTGCGGGCAAATCCCACAACTGAAAACACCGTTTTCCCTAAAAAATTTAAAGAGAAATTCCGTTCACAATACAAAGGTCCCGAATTCGATTATACGACTGTGCAGCCGCGGGAATCCTTTATGGAAAAAATTAAGAAGTTTATCCAGAAAATTGTTGAAGCAATATTTGGCAACATTGATCCCGGAAAGACGGCGTCCTTAACCGAAAACATCATCCGTTTTTTCGCAGTAATCATTATTGGGTTTGTACTTTATTTTTTAGTGCGGTTTTTACTTGGCAAAGACGGTAATTACTTTTTTAGAAAAAAGAAGGGAAAAATCAAAATTGATGACCGTGACCTTCATGAAAACATCCACGAAATTAATTTTACAGAGACCATCGAGGCTTTCGAGAGGCAGAAAGATTACCGCTCTGCAGTCCGTTACCGTTTTCTTTCGGTATTAAAAGTGCTTGCCGATAAAAAACTCATCATTTGGAACCCGGAAAAAACGAATAAGGATTATGCGGAAGAGCTGAAAGACATCCGTCTGAAAAATGGTTTCCGCGAGCTGGCTTATATTTTCGATTATGTATGGTACGGCGAGTTTGATATTGATGAAGTGAACTACAACTATTTTAAGGAACAGTTTTTAAATTTTAAAATATAACTGTGAACAAGACTTTTCGCTTATACGGCATTATTTTCATCGTTGTTTTGTTGGTTCTGGCGCTGCTTGAACTCAATAAGACTCCGGTAACCGACTGGCGCAAAAACTTCGACCTGAATGAGAAGACGCCTTTCGGACTTTTCGTTTTCAGCCAGGAAGCCGGCAGACTTCTCCATTCAAATGTGAAAACCACCGAACTATCGCCGTACAGTTATTATAAAAAACAGAAGAAAAGTCCGCACAATATTTTAATCATTCAGTCGAAGATTGATGATGAATCTTTCAATAAAATCCTGGAAACGGTGAATGAAGGTTCCGATGCGCTCATCATCATCGATTCTTATCTTAAAAACATTGCCGATACACTGGGCTTTGATCATTCGTTTGTAAATGATGGCGGACGTAATTCGCTTCGGCTTACCGATACAAAGTTGAGCAATGATTCTTTAATTGTTGACAAATTGCCGTCCGGAAAAGGATTTGCTTCGATTGGAAGAACTCATGAAATTCTGGGTACAAACCGCGAAGGAGAATATGGCGCTCAGGCGAATTTTATTAAAATACCGCACGGGAAAGGCCACATTTATCTGCATTCGGAGCCGCTTATCCTTACGAATTACTATCTGCTTAAAACGGGGAATGAAAAGTATGTGGAAAACGTTTTCTCTTATCTCCCGGATCGGGAAACCGTTTGGTTTTCGGGCGCGAATATAATTTCCACTGAATCTACATCGCCTCTGCGGTTTATTCTTTCTAAACCTGCACTTCGCTACGCGTGGTGGCTACTTTTGGGCGGATTACTGCTGTTCGTGATTTTCAACGTGAAGCGGAAGCAGAGAATTGTCCCCGTTATTGAGCCTTTAAAAAATAAATCAGTGGAATTTGTGAAAAGCATCGGTAATTTATACCTTCAGGAAGGAGACTTCCATGATATGATGGCGAAAAAAGCCCAGTATTTCCTGAATCGTGTGCGGATGGACCTGCTTATTGACACCCGGAATTTGGATGATCATTTTGAAAAACTGCTCCATCTGAAAACGGGAAAAAGCCCGGAACACATCCGTGAAGCGGTGGTGCTGGTAAAAAAAGGGCAGGATCCTTACGCCAGTGTGATGAAAGAAGATCTGATTAGGATGAACAGACTTCTGGACGAAATATTAAAGTAATAAATAACCTACACGGCAGCATCAGAACAGAAGAAAGAGAGGTAATGAAGAAAAACGATGCGCCGTTAAACTTAAAAAATATGGAAAACTTTGAAAACGAGATCCCCGGAAACACCAAACCTGAATTCCATTCAAGGATAGAGATGACGGAGCTTCGGGAAAACCTGGAGAAAGTAAAAACCGAAATAGGCAAAGTGATTGTGGGTCAGGAATCCATGATCGAACATCTTTTGGCTGCGCTTTTATCGAACGGTCATGTATTGATTGAGGGAGTTCCAGGTGTTGCGAAAACCATCACGGCGAAACTCCTCGCTAAAACAGTAGAGGTGGATTTCAGCAGAATACAGTTTACGCCCGACCTTATGCCCTCGGATATTTTGGGAACATCGGTATTCAATGTAAAAAACAGTGAATTCGAATTCAAAAAAGGACCGATATTCTCGAGTTTTATTCTCATTGATGAAATCAACCGTTCTCCTGCAAAAACCCAGTCGGCGCTGTTTGAAGTGATGGAAGAGCGCCAGATCACGATGGACGGAACGCAGTACGAAATGGTGGAGCCTTTTCTTGTAGTTGCCACCCAGAACCCGATTGAGCACGAAGGGACCTACCGCCTTCCCGAAGCGCAGCTCGACCGTTTCCTATTCAAGATTAATGTAGGTTACCCAACCCTTACTCAGGAAGTGGAAATCATCCGCAACCAACATGAAAGCAAGCTGGAGGATAAGACCGATGCTGTACAGAAGGTCATTACCGCAGGCCAGTTGAAAGATTATCAGCATATCGTGAAAAGCATTGTCGTGGAGCCGCATCTTCTGGAATACATCGCGCAGATCACCGTAAACACCCGCGAGAATCAGTTCCTTTATCTGGGTGCTTCGCCTAGGGCGAGCCTTGCGTTGCTGACGGCTTCCAAGTCCTTTGCTGCACTCCGCGGAAGGGATTTCGTAACGCCCGAAGATATCAAGGAAGCCAGTTACGCAGTACTCCGTCACAGAGTCATGGTTTCTCCGGAACGAGAAATGGAAGGCTTGACTGCGGATGAAATCATCAGACAGATTCTGGAGACGATTGAGATTCCGAGATAAAAGTAGGTTTCCCCAATTTAAAACCTACAACTAGCCATCGCTGAAAATGAAAAACCTCTACATCAACACCCGTTTTTTCTTCACTCTTTTTGGAGTGGGAATTCTCTATATACTGGCTTTTTTCTTTCCTTTCCTGATGGTTTTTGCGCATGGACTGCTCATTCTGTCAGTGCTTGCGTTTATGGTGGATTATCTGCTGCTTTTCAATCACAAAAATGCCATCCAGGCACAGCGGATTCTACCCGAAAAACTTTCCAACGGCGACCAAAACTCTGTGAAAATCGATCTGAAGAACAACTATCCCTTTCGCATTCAGGCCAAAGTGATTGACGAGATCCCTTTTCAGTTCCAGAAGCGCGATTTCCTCATCGAGAGAACGCTGGAGCCGCTGAAGAATGTTATGTTCGAGTACATTCTGGAGCCGAAAGAAAGGGGAACCTACAGTTTCGGGAACCTCAACGTCTTTGCACAGTCGGTACTGGGTTTGGTGTCCCGAAGGTTTACGTTTCAAAAGGATGCGGCACTGCCCAGTTATCCATCTTTCATCCATTTAAGGAAATATGAACTCACGGCACTGCAGAATGAGTTTCTTCTGGGCGGAATGAAGAAAATTCGCAAGATTGGCCATACAATGGAGTTTGAACAGATCAAGGAATATGTGCCTGGCGACGATGTAAGGACCATCAACTGGAAAGCCACTTCCAAAAGGAATCAGCTGATGGTGAACCAGTTTCAGGACGAAAAATCGCAGCGCATTTATATGGTCATCGATAAAGGAAGAACGATGCAGATGCCGTTTGGCGGCCTGAGTCTGCTCGATTATTCGGTGAATGCAACGATGGCATTGAGCCATATTATTCTAAAGAAGAGCGACCGTGCCGGCATCATGACCTTTGCAAAGAAGACCGAAAACAAAGTTGCTGCCGATAACAAATCGGGTCAGCTCAAGAAGATTTCTGAGGCGTTATACCATATTCAGACGAATTTCTTCGAGAGCGATTTCAGCAGGCTGTATCAGGATGTGAAGTTCAGCATCGGACAACGTAGCCTCATCCTGCTCTTTACAAATTTCGAAACGCTCGACGCAGTAAACCGACAGATGAAATACCTGCGCGGAATCGCCCGCAACCACCTGCTGGTTGTGGTATTCTTTAAGAACTCAGAGCTTCAGCAGCTTATCCATAAAAACCCCGAAAACATGCAGGAAGTATATGACGAAATCATTGCCGAGAAGTTTGATTTTGAAAAAAAACTCATTATCCAGGAGCTCAGAAAATACGGCATTTACACCGTTTACACTTTGCCGGAGAACCTCAGCATCGAGGTTATCAACAAATATCTGGAAATTAAATCGAGAGGAATTTTATAGCGGATTACTTTTTCCTCCTTTTCACTCATCCTTTTTAATAAAAATCATATGAAAATATCCCTAAACCGCATCAATGAAGATTATCTGTTCGAATGCACCAATGCTGCAGGAAACAAAATTCTTCTCGACAATACCTCGCAGCCGGGCGCAAAAGGCGTATCGCCGATGGAAAGCCTGCTCATGGCCACAGCAGCGTGCAGCGGAATCGATATGGTCTCGATCCTGAAAAAGCAGCGGCAGGACATCACTGGTTTTTCTGCCGAGGTAGAAGGAGAAAGGGTGCAGGTGGATGAGGCGAAACCTTTTAAAACCATTTTTGTCAAATACTTTCTTCAAGGGATCATCGATCCGAAAAAAGCGCTGAAAGCAGCAGAACTGTCGTTCGAAAAATACTGTTCGGTCTCCAAAACCATGGAACCGGGCGTTACGCTTGATTTTGAGGTTTTTGTGAACAGTGAAAAGGCTTCCTGAATGCGTGTCAACCATTTAAGGAAAAGGTCCCGCCGACTTATGCAAAAGCAAGCTGGCTTTTCATGAAAACCTTTCGACGAGTTGATAAAAAGCAAGCTTGCTTTTCCTGAAACGCTTGAAGGCCCGTTTTAAAGGCTATTAGGCGAGTTGACTTTATGCTCCCTCAGATTTTATTTAAGAGACCCGCGGTTTCAGAAGTTTGGCTACTGTAGCGGTCCAGCCCGTCTGGTGCGAGGCACCGATTCCCATTCCGGTATCACCGTTAAAGTATTCGTTGAACATGATATAATCTTTAAAATGTTCATCATGATTCATCATTTGGTTTCCGCCGTTGAAGGCGCGCTCGCCGTTTTCATCTTTCATGAAGATGGAGCAGAGCCGGCCGCTGAGATTGTCGGCGACAAATTCAAGATTCCGCATTTCACCGCTGTTGGTCGGGA
This sequence comes from Kaistella sp., assembly GCA_019459085.1. Taxonomy (GTDB): domain Bacteria; phylum Bacteroidota; class Bacteroidia; order Flavobacteriales; family Weeksellaceae; genus Kaistella. The sequence continues at coordinate 37,933 of JAIBEW010000017.1, read as the reverse complement.
ATTCAATTTGCAGACTGTCGCCGTAGTAATAATGAAAACGCTGAAGGCTCTCGACAATCAGGAAGTTGATTGGGAACCAAATCGGGCCACGCCAGTTGCTGTTTCCACCGAACATGCGGCTGTCGCTTTCAGCAGGGGTGTATTTTACCGAAAAGTTTTGGCCATCAACCGTAAATTTATACGGTTCATTTTCATAAATTTTCGACATCGACCGGATTCCGTAGTCGGATAAAAACTCCTTTTCATCAACCATTCGCGCCAGTACTCTCTTCAACCTTGTTTTCCGAAGGATGCTCATGAGGTGTTTTCCTCCGGTACCTGCCACTTCCCAGTGTGATACGAGATTGGCCAGTTCGGGTTTGTTTTTGAGGATCCACTGCATGCGTGAGGTGAAACCGGGGAGTTTCTCCAGCATTTCGTGATCGATGATTTCTACGGCAAACATTGGGATGAGGCCTACAATGCTTCTGAGTTTTAAAGAAACAGAGTCGCCGTCATTCAGCTGAAGCACATCATAGAAAAAACCGTCTTCTTCGTTCCACAGTCCGTCTTTTGCACCGCCGATATTCTCCATGGCCTCCGCAATATACAGGTAATGTTCAAAGAATTTTATGGCCATATCCTCGTAAACGGGATTATACAGCGCGAGTTCCATAGAAATCCGCATCATGTTCAGGGCAAACATCGCCATCCAACTGGTGCCATCGGCCTGCTCCAGATGGTCACCGTTCGTAAACTCCATATTCCGGTCGAAGGCACCAATATTGTCGAGACCCAGGAAGCCGCCGCCAAAGACATTGTTGCCGTTCTTGTCCTTCCGGTTGACCCACCAGGTAAAGTTGAGCAGCAGTTTCTGAAAAACACTTTCCAGAAAAGGAAGATCGGGCTTGCCGTTGGCTTTTTCGTCGATTTTAAAAACGCGGAAGGTCGACCAGGCATGTACGGGAGGATTCACATCGCTGAAATCCCACTCGTAAGCGGGAAGCTGACCGTTCGGGTGGATGTACCACTCTTTGGTAAGGAGTTTGAGCTGATGCTTGGCAAATCCGGGATCAAGCAGCGCAAAAGGCACGCAATGGAAAGCGAGGTCCCACGTGGCAAACCACGGGTATTCCCATTTATCGGGCATGGAAATAATGTCTTTGTTCTGCATGTGTTCCCATTCAGTATTGCGGACATGGCGGCTGAAGTCACGTGGTGCTTCGAATCTGGGATCGCCTTTCAGCCATTTCGAGACGTTGTAGTAGTAAAACTGTTTATTCCATAAGAGTCCGGCAAAAGCCTGTCTCTGGATGTTTTTCTCTTCCTCATCGTCCAGATCGCCCTGTATTTCGCTGTAAAAATCATTGGCTTCCTGTTTCCTGAGTTCGAAAACTTCATCAAAATTAAAGAATGCATCATCCATTTCATGCGGACTGAGTCTGAAATCGAAACTGCGGCTTTCGCCGGCCTCCAGTTCAGCATCAACAAAGAAGCTGGCTTTGGTTCCCGATTTTTCCGGATTCACTGCGTTTTCCTGACCGTGAACAAGATAATTGTTGATGCCGTCTTTGAAGTATTTCGCTTCAGACGGCGTTCCGAATATTTTTTCGGAATTTGTTTCGTTGTTGCAGAATAATGTCTCCGCATTGGTGTCTCTTGCATAGAATTTCTTCATGCAGATGGAATTGTGATCGATGTCGATTAATCCGCTTGACGAGGTCTTTAGTTGAGGTTCATACGCGCCGTAGCCCCAGGTCCAGTTATTGCGGTACCAAACGGTCGGGAGGATGACCAGTGGCGCCTTTGTGCTGCTTCTGTTTACTGCTGTCACCCGGATCAGGAAGTCGTCATGATTGATCTTGGCGTATTCGATGAAAATGTCGAAATATGCGTTGTTGTTGAAGATTCCGGTGTCGGTAAGTTCGAATTCGCCTTCTTTTTTGGTCCTTGCGGCATTCTCGTTTACAAGCTGTTCATAGGGGAACTCATTGATCGGATACTTGTACACCATCTTCATGTACGAATGAGTTGGTGTATTGTCCAGATAGTAAAAAATCTCTTTGATGTCTTCTCCGTGATTACCCTCGTGGTTGCTCAGGCCGAAGAAGCGTTCTTTTATGATTCTGTCCCGGCGATTCCAGAAAGAAAAGGCGAAGCAGAGACGCTGTTTGCTGTCGCAGATCCCGGCGATTCCATCTTCATTCCAGCGGTAAGCTCTGCTGATAGCGTCGTTATAGTTGGTGTAATCCCAAGCATTGCCGTTGGTACTGTAATCTTCGCGTACGGTTCCCCACTGGCGGTTGCTTACATAAGGTCCCCACTTTTTCCATTGGTCATCGAGCATTCTTTCTTTCTCAGCCATCATAATTCATATTTCAGCTGCGAAATTATGAAATTAAAATTTCCCAAAAATGTCAGGTAAATTTTTTCATGTTTAAAGTACGGGATGCCTTTCAAACTCTTTTTTCCGGTCGAAAAGATATCGGAAGGTCGCCAGTTTTCTCGTGACCTTTGTGTCTAGGTTTTCGGCTATTTTTAGCATTTTGGGATTGAAGTCGCCAATCCACTGCATTTCAATTTCCTCAAAATCGGTATGTTTCCGTAAATGTTTGGTGCCTTCCCAGATCATATATCCTTCGATGCCTTTTTTCTGCCACTCCGGAACCACTCCGAAAACAAGACCCACCATTTTTGTATTCTTCCTGAATTTCTTCAACCACAGAAATTTAAGTTTTTCCCACCAACCGAATTTTCCTTTCAGATACTTGAACCATTGATTCAGATCCGGAATATTGATCCACATCGCAATCGGTTTCTCATTTTCATATACAAACCACGAAATGTGTTCATTAATCACCGGTTTCATGCTTTGAAAGATTCTGAGTGCTTTTCCTTCATCAATCTGCTTTCCTTCTCCGTGGCTTACCCAGGCTTTGTTGTAAATTTCAGAAAAATCTTTGGCAAATTTATCGAGTTTCCTTTTGGTCATTCTTCTGGCTGAAATCTCCGGATTGCGTTTGTGTTTTTCGTGCATCAGCGTAAAAACTCTGGAAACTTCACTATGAGTGGGTCTGCTGTAGCAGATCTGGTTGAAATACACCTCGAATCCATAGTTTTTAAAGAGATCGATATAGTAGGAAGGATGATAATTCATTCCATAAAGCGGTTCCGCAAAACCTTCAGTAAGAAGCCCCCAGAATTTATCCCTTTCGCCGAAATTGATGGGACCGTCCATGGCTTCCATCCCTTTATCCTGAAGCCAGTTTTTACAGAAATCAAAAATATAATTCGCAGTATTCTGATCATTAATACAGTCGAAAAAGCCAAATCCTCCTGTAGGCTGTTTCTGCTTGTATTTCCCATTGACAAACACGGCAACCTTACCCACAGTTTCCTTCTTGGAATTTCTGAAAAGAAACCTTTCACAAACGCCCGTTTTGAAAAATTTGTTTTTTTTCCGGTCAAAAACGCTTTCAACATCGGTATCTAAAAATCGGATATAATGTGGATCATCTTTATATAACCGGTCCGGAAAGTTTAGGAATTCATCAACAAGTGAAGGCGTGTTAACTGGGATTACTTTCAATCTCTTATTTTATTTCAAATGTATAATAAAAATACGGGTTGCAAAAGATTGAATATTCAATAAAGCGTGTATACCCGTAATATTACTTCCAATTGGAATGAATTATAGTCCCTCTCATCGCTGACTCGTTCACCCGAACTCATAAAAATTGTTTAATTTTGCGGTTATTAATAAAGAATATGACAGATTTTATTGATAACGACGACGATGTCTTTACCGGAAAGGATCACACCCCACTGAGAAAAGACGCGTTTGAGAAATCGCCGGAGGAAAAAATTGAACTCATCCGCCATCATTTTCATAAGATTATGGAAACTTTAGGCATGGATATGACCGATGATTCCCTGAAAGACTCCCCGAAAAGGGTAGCAAAGATGTTTGTAACCGAGATATTCGGTGGACTTTTACCAGAAAATAAGCCCGGGATTTCCACTTTTTCCAACAAATACAAATACCGGCAGATGCTGGTGGAAAAGGACATAACTGTTTATTCTTTCTGCGAACATCATTTTCTGCCAATTATTGGCAGAGCGCATGTGGCCTATATTTCCAATGGCGAAGTTATTGGACTTTCAAAAATCAACCGAATCGTAGATTATTATGCTAAACGTCCGCAGGTGCAGGAAAGATTAACGATGCAGATTGTAGATGCGCTCAAATCCGCGCTCGGAACAAAAGATGTCGCCTGTATTATTGATGCTAAACATTTATGCGTTAACTGCCGCGGCATTAAGGATACCGCAAGTTCTACGATTACTGCTGAACTCAGCGGAATTTTCAGAACCAATCCCATTACGAGACAGGAATTTCTGCATTATGTGGGAAGTCATGCGAAACTGGACTGATTCTAAAGTCGTCCTTCAAAACTCTAATCACTCAAACCGTATTAAGCCTAAAGATTATGCCGCTTAAATTATATAATTCGCTTTCCGGAGAAAAGGAAATCTTCAAACCCATTCACGAAAACGCAGTCGGTCTGTATGTTTGCGGTCCAACGGTTTACAGCAATGTGCATCTCGGAAATGTGCGAACTTTCATGTCGTTTGATTTCATTTACAGAACATTAGTGCACTTAGGTTATAAAGTTCGGTACGTCAGAAATATTACCGATGCAGGACACTTAACCGATGACGGTGATGTTGAAAATGACCGTTTTGTGAAGCAGTCGAGGCTGGAAAAGTTGGAACCTATGGAAATTGTACAGAAGTATACCGTAGATTTCCATAAAGTTCTTGAATCTTTCAATCTTCTTCCGCCAACCATCGAACCTACAGCAACCGGTCATATTCTGGAGCAGATTGAGCTTGCCCAGAAGCTCATCGATAAAGGGTTTGCTTATGAAAGCAACGGTTCTGTTTATTTTGATGTGCTGGAATACAACAGCCGCGGACTCAATTACGGGGAACTTTCCCGACGAAATATCGAGGAGCTTTTCGCAAACACCAGAGATCTTGACGGGCAGAACGAAAAGAAAAATCCTCAGGATTTCGCTCTATGGAAAGCTGCTTCTCCGGCGCATATCATGCGGTGGAATTCGCCCTGGGGAGAAGGTTTTCCCGGATGGCATCTGGAATGTACCGCAATGTCGACAAAATATCTGGGCGAGAAATTCGATATTCATGGTGGTGGAATGGATTTGAAATTTCCGCACCACGAATGTGAAGTGGCGCAGGGAAAAGCCTGCAACGGCACCGAACCCGTAAATTACTGGCTTCACGCCAATATGCTTACGATGAACGGACAAAGAATGAGCAAATCGACAGGAAATTACATCCTTCCGATGGAGCTGGTTTCCGGTGAGAATGATTTTTTTGAAAAGCCTTTTCATCCGAGTGTGGTGAGGTTTAATTTTTTGCAGGCCCATTACAGAAGCGTGTTGGATATTTCAAGTGAAGCGATGGCCGCCAGCGAAAAAGGCTTTCATCGGCTGATGGAAGCGGTTAAAATTCTGAACAGTCTTGCATCGAATAATGCAGAAGGCCAGCCTTCGGTCTTTAATTTAAAGGAATGGAAAGAGAAGTGTTATGAAGCCCTGACGGACGATTTCAATTCCCCGATTTTGATTTCATATCTTTTTGAAGCGGTTAAATATATTTTCAGTCTGAAAGAAGGAAAGGAAAGCATTTCTGCAGAAGATCTTGAGGAATTGAAGAAACTGATGAATGCATTTGTGTATGAAGTTCTCGGTTTGCAGAATGTAGAAGAAAACAACAACGAAAAACTGAATCAGGCACTGCAGGTTCTTATTGAACTGAGAAATCAGGCCCGAAAAGCCAAGAACTTTGAACTTTCGGACCAGATCCGGAACCGTTTGCTTGAAGATGGAATTGAACTGAAAGATGGGCGCGAAGGGACCACTTATATTTTGAACTGATCGTTATTATTTAACAATAGTTTTTCATGATTTCATAAAATATTGCTTAATTTAGTACCGGTTTTTCGGTTATTAAGTTAAATCCTAAAAAATTAAGCAATATGAAAAAACATTTACTTCCTTTATTTTTGCTGTGTACAGGCAGTCTTTTAACTGCACAGCAGGATATTTTTGCCCTTACCGGTAAAGATACTCCCAATATTGTTTTCAATGATTTCCGCAGTCTGAATTTCAACAGCGGGAATTTTGATCAGATTATATTTTCTGATCAAAGCAACCCCTCCGTGTATTCACAGACTCTCCAGAAACAGATTAACGAGGACAGAGCAAGCGTCCATCATTCACAGACCATGCAGATTGCCGGTTTGGCGTATGCATCATCTGGCGACTTGGTTTACACCCCTCTTTTTTCTTCCAATATCTACGTTTTAAATACCGCTTCCGGAAAAATAAAATTGGTGGAAAACCAGGTCATTAAAACAACTTCGTGCGACATCGGCTCTCACATTACGCGAATGGCTGCAGGCTATGATGGAAACATCTACACGCTGAACAACAGAGGTTCCCAACTGATCAGAATCAGTAGTAAAAATGGGGAATACACCGTTACGGATTTAGGAGCTCTGAAGAATGATCCTTCAAACGGAAATAACCGGTTCGATCTTATGAATATTGGCTACGGGGGCGATATGATTGCTGATGCTGAAAATAATTTTTATGTGTTCTCGGCTTCCGGAAATGTGTTTAAAATTTTTACTGCTGATTTAAATGCTCAGTTTCTGGGAAAAGTAAATGGTCTTCCGGAAAATTATACGGTGAACGGTGCTGCAGTGAATGAAGCGGGAAACGTATTGATCGCAAGTGCGAAAGGCCAGTCTTTTTACGAAGTTAATCTGAAAGATCTGTCGGCAAAACTTACGGAAGGACCTCAAAACATGCATGTGTATGATCTGGCAAGTAGATATTTCGCAAACGACCGTAAAATGCCAAATGTGGCTGTTTCCAATGAGGTGAACATTTACCCGACCAATATCAAAGAAAAATTCTTTAATCTTACGGCTCCAAACACCAAAGGTGCACTTTCCGTTGAGGTTTACGACTTTTCCGGAAAAAGAGTCATGCAAAAAGAGGTGACCAATGCGGCCAGAACTGCGGCGAAAATCGAGTTGAGCAACTTGAACTCCGGCGTTTTTGTCGTGACGGTGAAAGACGAAGCTAAAAACATTATTCTAACCAAGAAAATTATTATTTCCGAATAAAGTTTTCCGAAAACCTTCTTGATCAGCCTCTCCCGAACTTTTCAGGAGAGGTTTTTATTTGAGTAAATGATTTCATAAATTGCATGTTCTAAAGGCAAATTATGAAGCTCTATTTCCATTTAAATTATCATACGCGAACCGGTGAGAAAATTCAACTGCAGATGTTTGAAAATTGTGCACCGGGTAAAATTTATGAGCTCACTTACACTGACAACGGGAACTGGCAGACTGAAATTGATTATTTTTCGAAAAACATCCAATACAGATATCGGGTTTCAGATTCGGAAGGAAATGTAATCGACGGGGAACTTCCATTCCATACACTCCGCTTTACCCATATTTATGCGGAATTTCAGATCTATGATGTCTGGAACCTTAAGAATTTTCCTGAAAATTATCTCAATAGCAAGGTTCTGCAGAATAAACTGAAAGATTTCAAACCCGAAAAAGTTTCTGTTTTAAAAAAACACACGCATCTTTTCCGTATTGAGGCTCCAATTTATCACCCGAACTGGAAAATAGTGATTCTTGGAAACTGTACTGCACTCGGAAACTGGGAATATCTGAAATCTATGCCGATGTCGCAGACCGATTTTGGAATCTGGGAAACCGCTGTGGAAATTTCTGAAAACCGCATGATTCAGTACAAATACGGAATGATGGATTCCGCGACTGGAGAAATTTTTGATATTGAAAACGGTGACAACAGATGGGCTTTGCCGAATCCCGAAAAAAACATTCTTCAGATCAAGGCTGATCATTTTTTTAAATTCAAGTCTTTCGAAATGTATCACGCAGCGGGAGTTGCAGTACCGGTTTTTGCCCTCAGAACGAAAAACGGTTTTGGAGTCGGTGAGTTTTTGGACCTTACAAATCTTGCCGAGTGGGCTGCTGAAACGAATCTCTCGGTTCTGCAGATTCTTCCGGTCAACGATACCACCGCAAATTACACCTGGACCGACTCTTATCCGTATGCGGCAATTTCTGTTTACGCGCTTCATCCTCAGTATTTAAATATTGAAAATCTGGAATATTCTTTACCTCGGGATTTAGTTGAAGAATTTCAGACTGAAAAAGCATCGCTTAACGCTCTGAGTTTAATCGATTACGAGAAGATGATGTCCGGGAAATGGAAATTTATACGGAAGATTTTTGAAACCCATAGAGACCCCATTTTAAAAGACCGCAGTTTCAGGAAATTTGTCAAAGAAAATGAAGAATGGCTCCTGCCTTATTCCGCTTTCTGTGTCTTAAGGGATAAATACAAAACCCCTGATTTTAATTTATGGAAGACCCATAAAAAATATATCGCTGGCAAAATTTCTGTTTTATGCAACCCTGCAAATAATGATTATAAAAAGGTGATGCTGCATTCGTGGGTGCAGTATCAGCTTCATTTACAGTTGAAAGAAGCGGTTGAGTACACTCATCATCTCGGTATTTCTATAAAAGGTGACCTTCCGATCGGAATTTACCGCTATTCAGTGGAAGCATGGACGGAACCGGGACTTTTTGGAATGGATTTTCAGGCTGGCGCTCCGCCTGATCAGTTCAGCGGGCTCGGCCAAAACTGGGAATTTCCGGTTTATAACTGGGAAGCCATGAAAAAAGACGGTTACCACTGGTGGAAAAACCGTTTCAAAGCTTTGGAACAGTACTTTGATGCGATGCGGATTGACCATATTCTCGGTTTTTTCAGAATTTGGAGAATCCCGAGGAGCGCCACGCAAGGGGTCTTGGGATATTTTTCTCCTGCAGTTCCGGTAAAAATAGAAGAATTTTATGATAGAAAAATCCCCTTCAGTTTCGAGAGGTATTGCAAACCATACATCAACGATGAGATTCTGCACAATTATTTCGGTGATGAAAGTGATGCTGTTCGGAATCATTTTATGAATAATTATGATGGAACTTATTCCTTTAAAGAAGAATTTGATTCACAAAGAAAACTTGCTCAGTTTTTCGAAAAAAATCGTTCCACATGGCCTCAGGAAAATCTGCTTGCGCTTTCTGCAAATGTGCTTTTCCTGCAGGAGGAAACCAAGAGTGGAGAACTCGTTTATCATCCGAGAATCAACATCGCTGAAACTGAGTCGTACAAATTTCTCACAGATGAGGAGAAAAATAAAATCTACGATCTCTACATCGATTATTTCTTCAAACGTCAGAACACCTTATGGTATAACGAAGCCATGGAAAAACTTCCGGTGATCCTGAATTCAACGAATATGTTGATTTGCGGGGAAGATTTGGGCATGGTTCCTGAAGTGGTTCCACAGGTTATGGACAGGCTTGGAATTACCGCTCTTAAAGTTCAGCGAATGCCTTCAGAAAACATTTCATGGCACCGTCCGGAAAATTCAGGATATATGAATGTGGTCACCGTAAGTTCACACGACAGCTCAACGTTGCGGCAATGGTGGCATGAAGACCGGACTCTGATACAGAAATATTTCAGCGAACAACTGGGACAATGGGGAACGGCGCCACATGATCTGCATCCTGCAATTGCTAAGATCATCATGACACAGCATCTTTACAGTGATGCTATGCTTGCCATTTTTCCTCTTCAGGAGTTTTTCGCAACTGATGAGGAACTTACGTGTCCGGATATGGACGAGGAAAGAATCAACGAACCGCAGGTTTTTCCTCATTACTGGAGATACCGAATGCATGTAAGCCTCGAAGAATTGCTCGATAGGAAAGAATTCAACGAAAAAATCGCCGGTTGGGTTGAGGATTCCAACAGAAAATAATTTATCAGTTGATAATCAGAATATTATGTCCGTTTTAAAAGAAGTTTTACTCCCGGGTTTAACTTCTTTTTTATATTGGCATCAAATTGACAGTAACTGCATAAATAGCCTTTTATAAAGGAAAAAATGGGTTGCTCAATTAACAATTTAATACCAGCAAATAAGATGAAAAAAATATTTTTAGGATTGGCGGTGGTTTTAGGAACACTGGCTTTCGCACAGTATGGCAATAACGGTTGGGGAAACAGCAATAGCAACAACGGTTATTATGGAAATGATAACGGTTACGGCGATGATTATTATTTTCCGGAGGATTATTATTACGATTATCCGACTGATTATTATGCAGATAATTATTATCAAAGTTATTACAACGATTACAGAAACAGTATCGTAATGATAAACTGGAATGATTTCTTCAGAAGTTCAAGGCTTTCCAGACGCCAGATTCAGCAGATTATTATGCTGAATGAAATGTATGCCTCATACTCCAACTGGAATTCATATTACCGTCATAATCCTGACAGATGGTATTACGACAGATTCTATACTTTACAACAGATTATGGGACCTCAGGTATTCATCGTTTTTCAGAACAATTATTACAATGGTTATAATCCTGTTGTTTATTTTCAAAATTACAGAAGAGATTATTATGCGCCGAGATACAGAGTGCAGCCGCGTTATGCCCATGCCAATACCAATGTTTACAGAGTAGACCGAAACAGATTTTTGGAAACCCACGGCAATAAATATGGCTGGAGTCAGACAAAAAACCCTCACATGAGTGGTTTTAGAGATACAAATAGCAGCAGTATTCAGCAGGGCAACGGATTCAGAAATGAGTCGGTAAGAAGTACTGAAGTACGAAGCACGACGAACAGCGGAGGATTCAGAAATAGTTCGACTGGAACTGTGAACACAAGACCGGTTACAAACAGTGGAACCAGACCGGTAGCTACAAGAAGCAGCCAAACAACGGCAGCACCAAGTACCAGCTCCGGAATGCGAAGCAGCAGTAGTAGTTCCGGAATGCGTTCCGGATCAACAGCTACTTCGCAGCAAAATTCCACTCCAAGCACAGGAAAACGAGGAGGTTTTAGATAAGATTGATAGAAGTAATAAATAGTAAAAAGTGAAAGGAAGAGCAGAGAAATCTGCTCTTTTTTAATTTTTATTCACATTTAAATCAGGAAGGGTTTTTAGGGTAATTTTGTACTGATGAAAATTCTTTACAGTATTCAGGGTACCGGAAACGGCCACGTCAGCAGAGCCAGGGAGATAATTCCTCATCTTAAAAAGCATGGTCAGTTAGACCTGCTTTTAAGCGGGACTCAAGCCGAAGTAGGACTCGAGGATGAAATCAACTACCGGTTCAAAGGTTTTGGATATGTATTTGGCAGCCGTGGAAGTATCGACTTCAAGGAAACCTGGAGGCGTTTTGACAGCTTTAACTTTTTAAAAGAGATCCGGGAACTTCCGGTAAATGATTATGATCTGATCATCAACGATTTTGAACCGGTTACGGCGTGGGCGTGTAAATTAAAAAATAAAAAATCGGTAGCGCTAAGTCATCAGGCTGCTTATTTATCTTCAAAAACTCCGCAACTTAAAGGTTTTCACTGGGGCAAAGTCATCATGAATCATTACGCACCAGCAACCCGACATCTTGCTTTTCATTTTGAAAGATATGATGATTACATCTACACCCCTGTCATCAGAAATGAAGTCCGGAATTTAAAAACCGGTAATTCTGATCATTACACCGTTTATCTTCCCGCGTATTCCGATGAATTTATCTTGAATCAAATCAGGAATATTCCGGACAGCAACTGGCAGATTTTTTCAAAACATGCATTGAAAAGCTATGTAAAAGACAATGCAGAAGTTTTCCCCATCTGCAACGCAGATTTTCTCAGCTCTCTGGCATCGTCAAAAGGTTTGTTGACGGGCGGCGGTTTCGAAGGTCCTGCTGAAGCACTGTTTTTAGGAAAAAAAGTTCTGTCGGTTCCCATGACGCATCAGTATGAGCAGCAATGCAATGCTCTGGCTCTGGAAAACATGTGGATTCCTGTGATCTGGAACCAAAATGAATTCAGCCTTAAACTGAAAAGATGGGTGGAAAGTGATGAAATTATTACTGTGAATTACCCGGATGAAACAGAGGAGGTCATCTCTAAAATAATACAATTCATATAAATTTAAAACTTTAACAAAAATTGTGAAATTTTACTTTAACTTCAGTCAGCATATGCTATCAAACCATCAAATAACAATAAAAAGTTAATAAGATGAAAAAATTAGTTTTAAGTTTAGTACTGGTAGGATTCGGAAGTTTTGCGATGGCTCAGGTTACCCCCGCACAGAAAGAAAAAATGCAGCAACGAAGAGTTGAAATGATGAAAAATCAAGAGCAGAAAAGAGCACAGCATTTGGCGAACCTGCAGAAGGAATTAAATCTTAACCAAAGCCAGGTGAATCAGATTCATGCGATTCAGGAAAGGCATCAGGCTGAAAGAAAAGTTGCCATGCAAAGAAATCAGGAAATGAGAAAGCAGAAAATGGAGGGGATGAAGCAGAACATGCAACAGATGGATAACGAGATGAGAAAAATTCTTACTCCGGACCAGTATACCAAATGGCAAGCCAAAAAACAGCAGAAAATGCAGGACAGAAAGTCCAAAATGAAAAAAAATAAAATGCACATGGGTGGCAAAAAAATGATGAAGGGTTAATGGGATTGAAAATAAAGACCAAGTCGGTCATATAGTTCATAATTTTAGTTTTTAATGTGGGAAGAGCGGAGATTTTTATCTCCGCTCTTTTTTGTGAGAAAAAGTGACGGTCGCATGTTGACAGATATTTAAAAAATTTTTATATTTGATAAAATTGTAAAAACCATGATATCACAGAATATAACCCGACTCATCAACGACCAGATTACGAAAGAACAGTATGCCGCGCAGCTTTATTTATCAATGTCTGCCTGGTTTTGTGCAAAGGATCTCGACGGTATCGCCAACTATTTCCGGATCCAGAGTAAGGAGGAACTGATGCATGCCGACAAAATGTTCGATTATCTGAAAGATGTAGGTGAGCAGATTATTTTGGGCGAAATTGCCAAGCCGCCTTATGAATTCACCGATGCCGTGGAGATTTTTGAAAAAGCGCTGGAACACGAAAAAATCGTTACAAAAAGCATATTTAATATCGTAAAAAACGCGAATGATGAAGGAGATTTCGCAACGGTTTCTTTTATGCAGTGGTTCATTAATGAGCAGGTTGAAGAAGAAGCAAATGCCTCGCAGTTGGTGTCTAAAATAAAAATGGTGTGTGAAAATCCTTCTGCGCTGTACCTTTTTGATCAGGAGCTGGCAACCAGGGTCTTTAATCCAAACCCTAACAACTAAAAAATGAAAAAATATTGGTTGTTTTTGGGTTCTTTTCTGCCTTTTTTATTTTTTTCGCAGGATTATAGCGTAGCATCAATCCCTGAAACACTTAAAAAAGATGCCAATGCTATTATAAGAAACCAGCATTCTGAATATCTTATTAATGCGGTAGATGATATTTCAGTTTCCGAAAACACAACCATTACGATCTTAAACAACTCAGGCGAGGATTATGCGCAGGTGGTCATTCCTTATGACAAGATGACTAAAGTTTCCGATATAAAGGTGAATGTTTTTGATGCCTCCGGAAAAGTGATTAAATCCTATTCCAAAAAAGATTTCTCAGACTTCAGTCATACTCCATCTTTCGGGTTGTATGTGGATGACCGGGTTTTGGTTTTAAACCCATCTCCATCAAAGTTTCCTTTTACCGTGCAGTATACCTATACCGTTAAAACAAAAAATACAGTTTTTATTCAGAATCTGAGTCCTGTTCCTGGTTTTAATGTTTCTGCAGAAAGTATTTCGAGAAAAATTTCCAATAAATCCGGCATTAATTTAAGAACAAAAGTCGTAAATAATGATTTCGGAAAGGTGAGTACTACAGGATCGGGAACCGATAGTGAATATGTTTATAGAAATATTGGAGCCATTAACCGGGAACCTTCTTCTCCCAGTCTTGAATATTTGGCACCCAAAGTAGAGTTTGCCTTAGACCGTTTTTCCCTTGAAGGTAAAGAAGGCTTATTGACGGATTGGAACAGCTTCGGAAAATGGTACTTTGATAATCTTCTGGTTCCTACCACAATCATCACTCCTGAGATAAGGGCGGAAGTCGACGCTTTAAAACTCAGTGGGAGTACGGAGGAAAAAGTGAGAAAAATTTATCAGTATATGCAGGATAAAACCCGTTATGTTTTTGTATCAATGGGAATTGGCGGCTGGAAGCCGATGAATGCCGATGAGGTTCGGCAAAAGGCTTACGGGGACTGTAAAGCCCTGACCAACTATATGAGAGCGATGCTGGAAGCAGCCAATATCAAATCCTATTATTCCGTGATTAAAAGTGATCTTTCACCGGAGAAATTTGATCCCGATTTTCCGAAAATGGCAGGAAACCATGTAATATTAATGGTTCCAACAGAAGACGGTAATATTTGGCTGGAGAATACTTCTCAGAATATCGCATTTAACCATTTGTCACTGTCCACGACCAACAGAAATGTTTTGTGCGTAAAAAGTGACGGGATCGATTTAATCAACACTCCCGTTTACAGCGCTGCTGACAGCAAAGAAGTAATAAAAGCGAAAATTAAGTTAAAAGAAGACAACAGTATTGATGCAACGGCCGATTTTAACTTTACGGGAAGCCAGTATGATTTCAACATGGGTCTTGTGGGTCTCAGCAACACAAAACTGACGGATCAACTGAAAGATAAATATGATATTCTGAAAATTAAGAATATCGAGGTTCAAAATTTTAAAAATGACCGGAACAATGCAGTAATCTCTTATCTGATGAAGATTTCGGCTGCTGATTATTCTAAAAAACTCGGGAACGATCTTTTTTTTAGGATAATGCCTTTTTATGAACAAGGCACTTATAATGCTAATGACGAACGGAGACTTCCATTCGAGAATGTTTTTGCCTATGAAGATGACTATGAAATAGAATTCGAAATTCCTGCCGGTTATAAACTCGATGAAATACCACCATCAACAGTTGTGGAATCAGAATTCGGATCCTATCACCTCAGTTTTAAGACTCTGGAGAATAAACTCACGGTTAATAGAAAACTGGTCATCAACAAAGGGGTATATCCAAAAGATAAATATCTAAAATACATCGAATTCAGAAAAAGAACTTCAAATCAGGACAATACCAAAATATTGATAACCAAAACGCTATGAAACTAAAACTGTTTTCATTTACATTGTTATTTTGTGCAATAATTAGTTTTGCCCAAAATAACGTATTTCTGAATATTCCTAAACTTTCTGTTGAAGAAGTAAAAAATGAGAAATCAATCATAAATCCTGAAGCTGGAGCAGAAGTATTGTACAGGTCCGTTCATTATTTGATCGATAATCGTGGTAATATCGTTAAAAATTTTTTTTAAAGAGTGAAGGTGTACAATAAAGAACAAGCAAGCAATTATCTTAACAAAGAAGTTTATGTCTATGAAAGTGATGGCGGAGCGAGACAGGTTTTAGCATCTCTTAAAGCAAATACTTTTAATATTGAAAATGGGACTGTAATAAATACCAAGATAGATAAGGAATCTAAATACAGATCAAAGGAGGACAAAAATTACACGATTACCAAATTTGCATACCCGAATGTTAAAAATGGTTCTGTGTTGGAATATTCATACACGTTGACCTCACCGTCCGAATTTCTAATGTCTATTCCCTCATTTACAATTGAAGATGAGATTCCGATCAGCTACGTTGAATATGTATTTGATGTACCTGACGTTTTAGGGTATAATATTAACTATTCTGGAAGTTTAGTTCCAAAATACAGAGATGTTTCTGCAAAAAATATTTATGGAGGAAATTATAAAGTATATCGTTTTGGATACCGAGATGTTCCCGCATATAAAACAGAGGAGTTTGTTATGAATAATGATAACTATAAAACTTCCATACGAAGCGAACTTAATTCCACTAATTTTGATAATCAATTTAAATCCTATTCTTTATCTTGGGAAGACATTAGAAAAAGACTTTATGATAGTGAATACTTTGGTGATCAGCTCAAAAAAACTGATCTTGTAAAAGATTTACTGCCGGAAAATGTTAAAGCAATTGCTTCGAAAGTAAAAAGGGCAGAGGCGATTTTGGCTTTTGTTCAGGAAAATTTCAGTTGGAATAATGAACTGGCTTTATTCACCGACAAGGGCATTAAAAATATACTTTCCACTAAAACGGGCAACAGCGCCGAGATAAATCTTTTGCTGTGTATGTTGATGAGACATACCGGATTAGATGCCAATCCTGTGGTTTTGGCAACCCCAGCAAAAGGGCTTTTGCTTTCATATTCCCCATCAATGTCTCAGCTCAATTATGTGATTACCAGTCTAGAAACAGATGGTAAAATCTATATTTTTGACGGTACATCCAAACTTTCTAAAATAAATATGATCCCACCAAGAGCACTTAACTACAATGGAGTGGAAATGGGACAAAAAGAAACAAAAATACTCAATATTTTTTATCCAGATAAAAGTCAGACCTTCCTAACTGTAGACGCCAAACTTAACCCCGATGGTACATTTCAGGGAAAATTCTCAGATACAGACACTAAAATGTTTGCCATGCTCGTGAACGAAAGATATTTGGAGAATAAGGATGAATACTTAAAAGATTATAAAGACCAATATAAGTTCTCTTTGACCAATATAAAATCTGGTCTGTTGAACAATGAAAATTTTGAAACTTCAATGGATTTTACCTCCGATACGTTTGTCGATAATCTCGGCTCTAAACTCGTATTCAATCCACTCTTATTTCTTTATTCCCAGAAGCATTCATTTAACCAAACCGGGCCCAGAAAAGCTCCAATCGAATTAATAACCGGATTCGACAGAATCAAAAAGGTAACCATAACGCTTCCTGAGGGTTATGTTTTTGAAAATGTTCCAAAATCAAAAAAAATCCGGACTGAAGATAGTTCAATTCTCTATCAGTATATCGTCAGCCTAAAAGGCAATCAACTAATAGTAGAAACAACCACAACCGTTGCTGACTCTGTTTATCCAAAAGAATATTATCCTGCCTTCACACAAATTTTCGATAACATCACGAAGATTGAAGGGCAGTTGGTTACTGCAGTTAAAAAATAGAAAAAAGGTCCTGAAATTCAGGACCTCTTTTTATACATAAATAATCTCGCTGCCACTTACTTTTTTGCCGAGTTTTTCAAGAACGGTAATGTAGGTATCGATCTGTTTCTGATGTTTTTCTTTCTCATCTCCGGTTTTGAAATCAATGATGAAGTAACCGTTGTCAGTAACCAAAATCCTGTCGGGTCGGTAGATTTCTGTCTGACCGTTTTCTGAGATCATCATATCGCGTTCATTGATCACCTGTTGGTTTTCCTTGAAATAAGCAGGATATTTCCTGATGATTTCCATCAGCGAAGCCAAAATCTTTATTTTTTCTTCCTGAGTAATGATGCCTTTGATTTCATAATCTTCCAGAACCGGATTAACATCTTTTTCAGTATAAATTTTAGCCAGAATTTCGTGGGTGAAGATCCCAATTCTTACTTTTTCAAGCCTGTTTTGGTAGTTTTTGGAAGGCGTGGCAATTTTTATAGGATTTGTGGTGCTTTCTTCTTCTTCTTTTAGCAGATGAATGCTTTGAGTCTCATGCAGTTTGTTTTTCCGGAGGCTTTGTTTTTTCAGACTTTCGGGACTGGTTGCAAAAAGGTCAAACTCATTTTCGTTGTTCCGGTTTTTTTCTCTGATGAAATTCAGGATTTCAATCTTGGTATCGCTTTCTTCGCCTTTGGCATTCACGTACGGTTTTTCCAGATAAAGGAAAAGCTGCTCAACAGGCCGCGTCGTGGCAACATACTGAATACAGAACCGGTCGATTTTGTTCTGATAAAGATTTTCTGAATTAAAAACCTGAAGTTCTTCATCATAATTTTCCAGAACCGCATCGAAACCTGAAATATTCACTGATTTCAGATGCTCATTATCTTCCAGACCGAACCAGCTGTTGAATTTGGAATCTTTGTGGCTGTTTCCCATGGGCAAAAATACGACCGGAAATTCCAGGCCTTTGGCTTTATGAATGGTCATGATTTCAATCGCATCCACATTTTCCGAAGCCTGAATAGTGGTTTTTGCACCCTCCTCGTCCCAGTATTTCAGGAAGTCTTTTAAAGTTGATGAGGTGTTTTGCGAATAATTGAAGGTCATTTCAAGGAAATTCAGGAGAAAATCAGTTTCCCGGTCTTCCACGGCAAATTCCTTCAGATAATATTCCACAAAATTATAAAGATTCAGATGCGGAAAATCCGTCTGCTGAAGTTGGAGACCGTACTTCTGTTCCAGAAAAACTTCCGTTTCTTTTTTGTTTTTAATGTCCAGAACTTCTGTGATTTCCTGCGTGAAATCTTCCATCTTAATTCGTCCGGAAGTATGAAGAAAATACATCATTTTCACGAGATACTGCGCGTTGTTGGGCTGGCTGAACCATTTCAGGAATTCAATCAGTGCCAAAAGCGTTGCGGAAAGGTCAAGGGTTAATCCTTTCTCCGAAATTGTTTTGATGTAAACGTTTTCGCCGTTGTAATTGACTTTGATATTGCTCAGAAGTTGCGAAAAAGTAAAAATTTCGAAATTTCCGCGGCACAGAATTGTGATGTCGGAGAAATTAAAACCGTTGTCCAGACATTCCTGAATGTCGGACTGCATTTTATCTGCAATTTCCTTATAAAATGTTTCCTGGTTTGAACTTTCAAAAAGGTTTACTTTCACGCGGCCATCAATCTCCGAAATCGCAGTTTGCTGCGCTTCCAAACCGAAAATCTTCTGATGCGCCACGTTCAGACCGGAAAAATCCGCTAGATATTGGTAGAGTTCGTTGTTGAATTGTACAATGTTTTTCGCACTTCGGCGGTTCATTTCCAGGTTTTCCACATGAATCTGAGACAGCGTTTTTTCGTTACCGCTGTTAATATCCAGCATAATCTGGCTGTCGCCGCCGCGGAAACGGTAAATACTCTGCTTCGGATCTCCGACGATGGTGAACGTTGTATTTTCCATGGAAACGGTATGATCACGCAGCGGAATGAAATTTTCCCACTGCATTTTCGACGTGTCCTGAAATTCATCAAAAAAATAATGCTGGTATTGATTTCCTATTTTCTCATAAATGAACGACGATGGTTCGTTTTTAAGGTTTTCGTTGATTAAAATATTGAACTTCGAGAGCAGTACAAGGTCATTTTCCTCTTCAATCTGTAAGAGTTTTTCCTGAATGTCTTTGTTCACACGCAGCGGAAGCAGCGCACTCAGCATTTTTTCCTTTTTTCTGATCTGAACATAATTTTTAATCAGCAAACTCCGGTTTTCAATCAGAAAATCCAGGATTTCATGAATTTCAGATTCCCTGTTTTTTGATTTTGAAGAGGCGCCGCTCATGAAAACTTCCATCGCGGAAATTTCCTTTTCCGGAAAAGGAAATTTATCTCTTTCCTGACGGTAATATTTAATGATTTCAAAAAAGAATTTGGCAATGCTACGGGATTTTCCACCGGCAAAATCGTCCTGTTCCAGGTTTTTCTCTTTCAGGATATGTAGGATGTTTTCCGCAATTTCGAGCGAATTTTCCCGAAGTTCAGCCAGATCTTTTCTGATATTTTCCTTCGTGGTTTCGTAGGCATTCCAGTCGAAGCCGTCATTTTTTTTCAGCTCAGCGTAATGTACATCGCTGAGGAACTTTTTTGCCGAACTGTAGAGGGTTTTATTGAGATTTACACGCTCATTGTTGTCGAGATTATAATTGATAAAATCCAGAAACGCCTCTGAAACCTTATTTTCCTCACCAATCTGCTCCAGCATTTTGTCGACTGCCTCTAAAAGCAGCGGTTCGGCCTGAATTTCAAGATTGAAATTCTGCGCCAGACCAAGTTCATAAGAAAAACTTCTGACCAATCGCGAGTTAAACTTGTCGATGGTTCCAATGTTCAAAGTCGAATAGTGATGAAGGATAAAATTGAGCACTTTCTGGGAGCGCCTGTGAAGCTCATCCAGCGTGATATGGATCCCTTCCGATTCAAATTTTTCCTTGATCTGCTGCAGCTTATCACTTTTGTAGTAATCCTGCTGCGTAAATTCCTTCAGCCAGTCGAAAATTCTTTCCTTCATTTCATTTGCCGCTTTGTTGGTAAAAGTCAGGGCAAGAATATGACGGATCGCATCGGGGTGGTGAGGATGCTTCAGGCAAATCATCAAAAGTCTCTGCACAAGCGCAAAAGTTTTTCCGGAACCGGCAGAGGCATTGATGGAGATATAGTTTTTCGGCATTTTTGGAGTTTACAAACTGCAATTTAATGAAAAATCGCCGGAAAATTTAACAGTTTTAAGGCCGCTTTTAACAATTTTAGAATCCATAATTCAAAATAATTCCTAAAACGCGTTAAGGGAGGTTAAACTTTAAAAATACATGAGAAATCCAATTACATTTATCGCAAATACTGATGCTTATGAAAATACAATTATCCCTGCTTTTTTTTATCATATTCTTTATACAATCGCACGCACAGCAATACGTTTTCGGTAACGTTTCGGCGGATTCCGGTGAGGTAATTTCAGGCGCCGAAATAGTAAACATCAGATCCGGACAAAAATATTTAACGGATCATTCGGGAAATTTCATGATTGACGCCCGGGAAAAAGATGAGATCCGTATCGCGAAAGAAGGATTCGAAAGACAGATTGTTCATCTTGAGTCCGCAAATTTCAGTAAACCTATCAGCATTGTTCTGGTTAAAAGCGAAATTCTGATCGAAGAAGTGAATCTGGTGTACAAACCCACCGGAAACCTGAATCAGGATCTCAAACACTACGGTGATTCGAAAAAACTGGCAAGGAAGAAAGGGGAATTGATGGATTATATCCAGCAGCCCTCAGATCCTTCCATCATGGCGCCTCAGCACGGTGAATTTGTTCAGCCTGTTGGATCAGGTTTCTTCATCGGTAAAATTAAAAACAAATGGGATATGATTGATTTTTACGAAAGTCTGATCAAAGATCTAGGAGCATCCTACTTCTCTGAACTTAACATCAGAAGCGAAGAAACTGACACTTTCCTCAATTTTGCTTTACAGAATTTTGATGCTGCAAAAATATTGAAGCACGGTTATTATACGCCGTCAGATCTTATGAAAATACAGATGCTGATCGAGGAGAGAAGAAAATTTTATAAAAACGGAAAATAGGAAATCCAGATTAAAAATATTTAACTTTACATATTTCAAAAAAGGTTATAAATTTATACAACATTCTACTGCTATGAACAGAAATATTATCGCCATCGCCATTGCTGCTTTAGGTTTTGTTATCGGACTCGCCATTTTGGGGAGCGCCATCAAAAACCGGAACAAAGCAGACAATACCATTTCCGTGACCGGATTGGGCACGCAGAAATTTACTTCGGATCTCATCGCGTGGAAAGGAGATTTTTCGCGGAACAGTTTCGAACTGAAATCGGCCTATGAATCGCTCGCGAATGATAAAAAAATCATTGAAAATTACCTGGTTTCGAAAGGAATTGGGAAAAACGAAATGGTTTTTTCGGCTGTGGATATTCAGAAGCAGTTCACGTATTCCAACGACTCTAACGGAGCCAGCCATCAGACTTTTTCGGGTTATCAGCTGTCACAGTCGGTGTCCATTGATAGCAAAGAGGTATCAAAAATCGAAAATCTTTCCAGAAATATTACAGAAATCATCAATCTCGGAATCGAATTCACTTCTTCACCGCCCAATTATTTTTACACGAAACTGGCCACGGTGAAACAGCAGATGATTGCCGATGCCACAAAAGATGCCAAACAGCGCGCTGAAAAAATTGCAGAAAATGCCGGAAGCAGCCTTGGAAGTTTGAAAAAAGCAACGATGGGAGTTACTCAGATCACTGAACCCAATTCTACAGAAGAATTTTCATATGGTGGCACTTTTAACACCTCTTCCAAAGACAAAGAAGCGAGCATCACCATTAAACTTGAATATGAAGTGGACTAATACGAAACCGTATTTCAGACCAACAACGGAAAGCTTCTAGCAATAAACTACATCATAAATTTCTTCCTTAATCCAGTCGGTTTTTTCGGGTTGCCAGTTGGCGAGAAGCCACAGATCTAAAGGATTTTTTCCTTCCTCATAACTTGGCTGCACATAATTTTCATCGATAACCGTGAAACCGTTTTTGGTATAAAACTGAAGTCTTCGCTTTGCATCTTCATCCAGATGCTCCGGCTCGGCTTCCAGAACGATATGGGAATAATTCTTGAAGAGATGGCTGATCATTTCAGCGCCGTATTTTTGACTCCTGAATTCAGAAAAAATCTCAAAATGTTCAATGAAAATAAAATTGGTCAGTTCCCAGGAAATCAGATAGCCCACATTGTTCAGATCATCGAGCAGCGCATGAACTTTTACCTTTGGATTTTTAAAAAGACACTTGAATTGTGATTCTCCGCGTCGTTCATCTTCAGGAAAGGTTTCGCAGTAGGATTTATAAATTTCGTCTGTCCTGAAATCATCGGATGAGGTTACCTGTACATATTCCATATCAAAGCTGAATTATTTTTCCCAAATCTACATTTTTGGAATGAAATAATTTTAAATCAAGAGCGAAATTTTTAAAAAAATTATTAACGGTTACAAGTCAAAGACATTCGGACGTCTTGTGATGAAGATATCCTTTACCCAAAGCGAAAAAGCCAGGATCAGATAAATGAGAAAGAAAAATCCCACCGTCGCAAAAGTAGAGTAGATGAAGAAAACGCGCAGTTTGGAAACCGGAATCCCGAGTTTGGAACCCATTCTTGTGAGCACTCCAAACCATTCCCGTTCTACGTTGTGGCGGAGGTTTGTAATGAATTGTGGTTCGTGCATTTTTGTTTTTTACGGGTTTTTTAATAACTGAAAACCTATTCCGCAATTTAAGCAATTTTTAACCGTGCAGAAATTGTTGTGGTGAAAAATATAAGCCTGACTGTCCAAAGCATTTCGCATCGGCACATTTAAATATTTCCAGCCTTCAGTGACCGAATTTTTTTCAGCTCCGATCCGGCTGTAAAAATTCAGGATTTCATCGCTGTTGTTTTCCTGATTATTCTTGTGGAAGGTATATTTCAGAGGCAAAACGGCATTGATGAAAATAAGGTCGATGAAATCTTCGGATAAAAATTTTTCTCCTGTAACCGTCGAGGTTTTCCCGAAACTGAATCGGGTGTCCCAGTATTCACTCGCTTTAACATTTTTGAAAAGTTCATACAGTTCCTCCGCTTTTCTGGCTGAAATTATTTTTGAAAACAAATTCTGATCGGAATTGTAGAGTGCAGCGAGCTGCGAAAGCCTTACCGTGGGGAAATTTGGAGGTCTGAGTTTTGAGAATTTCGGTGTAAAACGAAGGTCCGCAAGCTGAAATTTCGTTTTCAAAAAATCAAATTCGCGCTTCCAAATGTTCATGTAATCGTCTTCAGGCTCATCAAGCCAGCCACAGATTCCGAAAAAAAGTGCTTCCAGTTGAGTCCGGTTCTGCCTGCTCCTGTTTAAAATACTGAAATCAATGCTTTCAGCCATCTGTTTAAAGATGAATGCATTTACTTTCAATCCGAAAGCGTAAGCCAGCCGGTGAAACAAAACCGCTTCGTAATTATTTTTAAACTGCGCGAGATCTGCTTCGATTTCTGCCGATTTCAGGTCGAGCTTTTTGAGCAGACTTTCTTCTGCAAAATGAATTGGAATTTTATTGGGATCAAATATTTTTTCGCACGGAATGAAACTGTTTTCTTTCAGTAAAGATTCATATTTCCAAAGCAGAGAATCATCGATATAATCCTTGAGTTCAAGCGTAGGAATGTTTTTGTTTTTGAGTTCCTCGATCTCAGTATCGTCCTGAAAAACAACGTGAAGAATCAGGTTTTCGAATTCCGGATTGCCGCTGTGACGATGAAAAATCCAGTCCGATGATTTCACATGAAGTTCAATATTTCCGGCCAAAATCAAGTCATGAATTTTTATTTTTCCGAAAAGGAAATCAGGTCCCGAATCGTAATTCCACTTTCCGAAATCCAGGATCTCCACTTCATTTCCTGCCGTATCTTTGAAATCAAAATTTTTAAAAATCTTGAAATTCAACAGATATTGAAGGAGTTTTTCGTTCATGACTTAAAGAACAAAGGTTTCCCAAAAATAAAATTAACCGGCTCTGAATCTGAAAAGATTATGGTTAAATCTTTTCTTCGACAGGCTTTTGTTTTGCAAAATTCTTCAGCGTATCGCTGTACATTTTTTCGTACAGCGGTAATATATGCTTCAGATCAAATTTAATGGCCTGCTCTTTCGCATTTTTTTTCATTTGGGCGAGGAGTTTTTCGTCGCTGAGGAGTTTAATCGTGTAGTTGCTCATGGCTTCTACATTCCCGACCTCCGCGAGAAATCCTGTCTCACCCTGAATATTCACTTCCGGAATCCCGCCGGCATTTGAACTGATGACAGGCGTTTCTGCAGCCATGGCTTCCAGCGCCGCCAAACCAAAACTTTCCTGTTCCGAAGGCAGTAAAAACACATCAGAAAGCTGAAGAATTCGGTACAGATCGTTCACTTTGCCTAAAAGCCGGATTTTTCCGATCAGTTCCGGATTTTCTTCCAGAAACTGCGTGATTTTCTCCATATCGGGGCCTTCACCAATGATGATAAGTTTGGATTTTACCTTTGCATTTACATTTTTGAAAATCTGCAGAACTTCTTCCACACGCTTTACAGGGCGGAGATTGGAGACATGAATGAGAATTTTTTCATCGTCCTCGGCAAACTGTTTTCGTTGACACGTATTGACCTCTTCAAATTCGGAATTGTCGATGAAATTGGTGATGACCTGAATCTCTTTTTTAATATTGAAAAATTTTAAAGTGTCGGCTTTAAGACTTTCCGAAACCGAAGTAACGGTATCTGACTGGTTGATAGAGAATTCCACTGCGTGTTTGTAACTTGGATGCTGCCCAACCAGCGTAATATCCGTTCCGTGAAGCGTAGTAACCAAAGGAATATCCTTTCCTTCTTCTTTCAGCATCTGTTTTGCGGTGAAAGCGGCATACGCGTAAGGAATTGCATAATGCGCATGCAGAATATCGAGTTTGTATAAATTCACGACGCGGTAAATCATGGACGAAAGCGCAATATCGTAGGGTTGATACTGAAAAAGCGGATACGTCTGTACATTTACTTTATGGAAAAATATATTGGGATTGGTAATATCGAGCCGCGCCGGAAGTGCTGAGCTGATAAAATGAACTTCATAGCCTTTGTTGGCAAGCGACATGCCGAGTTCTGTAGCAACGATGCCGCTACCGCCGTATGTTGGATAACAGAGAATTCCGATTTTCATAGATTCTTTATTTTTAAATTGAAATTACTCAATTACTGTTTTTACTTTTTTATTTAAGTCAATTTGCGAAGCCGCATTCAAATCCATTCCCATTCCCGCTTTCAGTTGATCATTAACCAAAACCGGCAGTCTTCCGGAAATTTTCGTTTTTCCCGAAAGCGCTTTTGCTGTAGCCGTCAGCGAGTCATCGTTGTTTTCATAAGCCACCAAAACAGTGGAAACCTTTGTGATATCGATATCTTTGAGGGCATACGCCGAGCCGAAAACATTCAAAATAACGTTTTGATTTTTAGTAAGGTCTGCAAGGATTTTCTTGCTTTCCACCGAAATTTTATAAGGTTTGTATGCGGTTGAATTGTCTTTATGAAACCCGACAATCACCTTTGCATTAGTCGGAATGGTTGAAATTTCTGAAGGTTTTTTAAGGATGACCGTGGTGTTTAAATTCAGCTGATCCGCAAAAGTTTGATAAGATGCTTCTTCGAGCGGAACGTAATAGTAAATTTCTTTGCAGTTCAGTGGAAGCAGTTTTTTTTCGTCTTTCAGCAGGGTAAGTGAATTGGCATACATTTTCTGAACGATTTCTGTATGCGAACTGTTATTGAGGTCGCTGTTGATGTTTTCAGGATTTCTGGCTTCGTATTTTGTTAAGCCTAAAAAATATTTTGTCAGGAGTATTTTTTTAACGCTTTCTTCAACTCGGTTCTGGGAAATTTCTTTATTGTCAATTGCCAGCTGAATCAGTCTTTTGCCCTCCCTCACGCCATCTGAAAACAGCATAATATCGTTTCCTGCTTTAAATGCTAGAGCGTCAAGTTCTCCCGGTTTATAACGTTTTGCAACGGCACCCATATTCAGGGCATCGGTAATAATCAATCCTTTATATCCTAATTTTTCTTTTAACATTCCTGTAATGATACTTTTTGAAACCGATGCCGGAACTCCTTTTTCGTTTTCTAGCGCCGGAACATACAAATGGGCAACCATTACACCGCCTATTCCTTTATCCATAAGCGCTTTGAATGGGGCAATTTCTATTGCATTCAGCCGTTTTAAATTGTGGGACACAACCGGAAGATCAAGATGCGAATCGGTGCTCGTATCACCATGTCCCGGAAAATGTTTGATGGCGGCGAGAACGTTATTTTCCTGAAGACCTTTTGCATAAGCTGCGGCAGAATTTACAACATTGTCAACTTCAGATCCGAAACTCCTATTGCCGATGATTGGATTGTCCGGATTGGTATTTACATCAACAACAGGTGCAAAATCCCAGTTTACGCCCATCCTCTTTGCATCGTGAGCGATTTTTGCAGACATTTCAGTGATTAAACTTTTATCCTGAATAGCCCCGAGCGTCATTGCCCACGGAAATTTATGGGCAGCGGCAATCCTCTGGAAAAGACCCCATTCTGCATCCATTCCAATCAGCATCGGTACTTTAGATTTGGCCTGAAATTCGTTAACAAGATTGATTTCTCGCGCAGCATCGTCCTGCATAAGGATCAGTCCGCCGAGTTTTTCATTGATGACCAGATTTCTGACGTTGTTGATATAGTCTTCACCTTTATTTGTATACAGTGCCACAATAAACAGCTGACCGAGTTTTTCGTCCTGTGAAAGGGAATTATACGTTTTGTCTACCCAGGAACCGGCAGCTTTCAAATACGATGCTGAAAGGTTTTTCGGCTGGTACTGAGCCTGAATAAATGAACTGAAAAAAAATGCTGTTATAAAGGCGAAAACGTATTTGATCATATGTAATTTAAATATAAACAAAAATACAATTTTTATGCTAAAATTCAGGTTTAATAAACATTGGTATATGTTTTGAATAGCTCTTCAGGAACAATCTAAAATTTTTAAAAATGAAAAATTATTTAACACTATTCCTTTTGGCAATTTTCAGCTTTGCTGCAATAAGTTGTACAGACCGGAATGACGAAGTTATAGTGGAAGACACTCCGGTATTGATGCGTGATATTACCGGTACACTTAACGGCACAAACAATTATACTTTAACTCAGGGAATTGACATTGCCCCAACTGATGTGGTTCTTGTTTACAGAAATATAAACTCCAATTCTACCGCTTCTGCAGTTTGGCAGTTATTGCCGAAAACAGAATTTCTGGCTGGCGGAAGAGAATTGGATTACAACTTCCTTTTCGATACAGCAGCTATTGAAATTTATACGGAAGCTAATTTTGATCAGACTACTTTAACACCAGCAGAAGCGAATATGTACCTGAACAATCAGCGTTTCCGAATTGTATTGCTTCCGGCATCAGGTGGTAAAAATGCAAATGTTGATTATAACGATTACCAAAGCGTAATTAAATTTTACAACATTAAGGACCGGGAATAACCTACCTATCGGTATCTATCATATATTTCGAGCCCACTTTTTCAGTGGGCTTTTTATGTTATGGGGTGCCGTCAAAAACTGGAACGGAAATGATTCAGTTTTCACTGGATTTTCATACATTTAACTTCAATTTAAAAGAAGAAAAATGAGTGTTCATATCGCCGCCAAAAAAGGGGAAATCGCCAAAACAGTTTTACAGCCGGGAGATCCGCTCCGGGCAAAATATATTGCAGATAATTTCCTGGATGATGTAAAATTGGTCAGCCAAACCAGAAATATCTATTATTTCACGGGCCTTTACAAAGGAAAAGAAATCTCGGTAGGAGCCAGCGGAATGGGCGTTCCGAGCATCGGAATTTATTCTTTTGAACTTTATACCGAATATGAAGTAGATACGATTATCAGAATTGGCACGTGTGGAGCCTACACAAGTGACCTGAAACTTTTTGACCTGCTGAATGTAGAAAATGCGGCAAGTGAGTCAACCTATGCAAAATTTGCGTGGGGAAACGAGGAAGAACTGATTGCAAACCAGGGGAATTCATTTGAACTGTTGAATGAAACTGCCAAAAAATTGGCTCTTGAAATAAAGCCGACCAATATTCACACGAGTGATATATTTTACAGAAAGGATACAAATATTCCTGAAATCGCCTCAAAATACGGATGTTTAGCCGTTGAAATGGAAGCTTTCGCCCTTTTTGCGAACGCAAAATATCTCGGTAAAAACGCTGCGACCCTTCTTACGGTTTCGGATATTATACCGACACGCGAACAGATCTCTGCAGATGAAAGAGAGAAATCCCTGAAACCCATGATTGAACTGGCTTTAGAAACAGCCTTACAATTGTAAAAAAGGAATTACGAAATAAAAAAACGCTTTGAAAATTCTCAAAGCGTTTTTTTATTCTTCTCCGTCTTCCAGCAGGTGGCCGAAATAATCTCTTTTTACTTTCAGATAACCTTCACTCTCCAAAGTGGAATCGATCTGCAAAGGAATTCTTTTATTGAGATGAATATTGCTTTCGGTGACGATTTTAATTTTTTCGGGATTGTTCGTTAAAAGGTTGACGTTTTTTACCTCAAGGATATTCAGAATATCGATGGCGGCTGAGAAATCTCTGTCATCAGCGGGAAGTCCGAGTTCAAGATTTGCCTGAACGGTATCAAAGCCTTTTTCCTGTAACGAATACGCTTTCAGTTTATTGATAATGCCAATGTTTCGTCCTTCCTGACGAAGGTAAATGATGATTCCGCCATTCTCATGGATGAATTTCATCGCCGCATCCAACTGCTGACCGCATTCGCATTTTTTTGAATGAAATACTTCACCGGTTATGCACTCTGAGTGAAATCTGACGTTTATAGGTTTAGAAAAATCGGTATTTTCAGCGATAATGGCCATGTGCGGCATCCAGTCACTTTCTTCTTCAGAGAAGGCAATCATCCGGAAATTACCATATTCTGTGGGAACATTGGCTTCCGCTTGAATTTTAATCATGTGATTATTCGTTTACCGGAGTATGAAGGTAGTTTTCGATGCTGTTGATATTGGTTTTAATCCTGACCAGATATCGGTTCAGAACTTCATCATCATCCGGAGAGAGATTTTTCCTCAAAGTCTGCACTTTTTTATAGGATTTTTCAAACTCTTTCAATGCTCTGTCTTTTCCCTGTGCATTTCCTGCTTCCACAGCGTAAAGATAATCCTGAATTGTAATAATCATTGAAGCAGCCTCCAAATTTAAGGATTTGTTCTTTGCGAATTTAGGGAATGATGCGAGCAGATTTGTGATTTCTGCTGCGTTTTCGTTTTGGGTAATGTAATTTTTGAATGTACTTAAATCTTTTACGGCTGTAGTTTTTGAAGTCGTGCTGCTGTTGTTCAGAGGAGACATGTTCAGTTTTTCTGAAGCACAGGACCCTAAAATCAGTAATAACACGCTGTAAACTATATTTTTCATTTTTGATGCTCTTTTTGATAGAGGATTGGGTTAAGACTTTCGTCGTTGTACATTTTCATTTGTCTGTACATTTTCATCTTAACATTTCCGTTCTCTATATCAGTAAGCAACCGATCTATAGAAGTAGTGAGATCTTTTTGCTGTTCCAGTAAAACATTAAGTTTGGTTCCGCACTTTATCCTGTGTTCTTCATCCGCAGATGCACGGTTTGCTTCCTGAGCCATGTGATAAATTTTCAATGCCAAAATCGAAAGCCTGTCTACTGCCCACGCAGGTGTTTCGGTATTTATTCTGGCGTCTGAATGGGGACTTGTATTTTCGAATTTTTTAAAAAACCAGGTGTCAATATATTCAACCAGATCAGTACGTTGCTGGTTCGAAGCGTCAATCCTTCTTTTAAGGCGGAGTGCTTCAACCGGTTCAATATTTTCATCACGTATGATGTCCTCCAGATGCCACTGAACGGTGTCAATCCAATTCTTGGAATACAAAAGCCGTTCCAAACTTCCATCTGGATAGGTATTCATTTCTTCGGCATCAACACTGTCGGTGAGGTGGTAGTCATTTATGGACCGGTTAAAAATTTCCCAGGCCGTTCGGGTAAAATCCATTAAAATTTATTCAGTTTTAATGTTTTCGCCAGGTTTGTCGGTCGGTTTTTTATCTTCTTCCTTCACGGCATCTTTAAATTCTTTAATTCCTGAACCCATTCCTCTCATTAATTCAGGGATTTTCTTTCCGCCGAAAAGCAATAATAAAAGAATGGCCACAATCAGGATGTGCTGCCACGAAAGACTTAAAATGGTTAAGTTATACATTTTATAAATTTTTACAAAGTTAAATTATTTTTCAATATGAAATCCATCCCAAAGGATCAACCGGATTTTTGCCGTTCCATATCTGGAAATCAAGCGTATTGGTTCCGTCGAAATCCTGTGCGACAGTACCCACCTGCGTTCCGGCCGAAACCTGCTGATTGGCTGAAACCGTCGAATTGCTCAGGTTCGAATAGATAGAATAGTAATCGCCGTGTCTGATGATCACCGTGCGGGTGCCGTCTCCCGGATCCAGGACTTTAGAAACCGTTCCCGGAAACACACATTTGGCCCGTGTTCCTGCAGGTACAGAAATTTTTATCCCGTTATTTTCCTCTACAATATTTTTAAAAACAGGATGCGGCTGTCTTCCGAAGCGGTGCGTAACCTGGCCTTTTTCGACCGGGAAACCAATTTTTCCGCGGTTGGCGGCAAAATTATTACCTGCTGCCGTAGAAACTCCGAAGTTGGTCATCACTTTAGCTTCCACCGCTTTTTTCTCGGCGTCGTTCTTTTTAGTAAGGGCGTTTTCTGCAGCTCGTGCGGCGGCGGCTTTATCTGCAGCAACTTTTGCGGCGGCAGCGGCATTTGCAGCGTCTTTGGCAGCAGCGATGCGTCTTTCCTCATCTCTTTCGCTGGCCGCGTTCTTTGCAGCTTCTTCCGTTCTTTTCTTTTCGTCAGCAGCCTTTCTGGCAGCCAGATCTGCAGCTTTTTTCGATTCCAGATCCGCGGCGATTCTTTCTTTTTCAAGTGCATCTGCTCTGGCTTTGTTTACCGCATCAATTTTAGCTTTTTCTTTCTCGGCAGCTAAAGTTGCTATACGGACTTTTTCAGCTTCAGCCTTCTTTCTGGCTTCATCATTTGCTTTGGCAAGTTTAATTTCCTCTGAAATAATGGATCTGATCTGCCCTTCAAGTTTTTTCGACTGGTTTTGTTTCTGCTGAAGTTCTGCGGTTAGTTTAGATTCGTTTTTCTTGAAATCCTTCAGCAACTGCTCCTTCATGATTTTCTCGGCGCTGATGGTTTTTAAATCCTTCACCTGATTGGAGAGCAGAATTTCCTTGTTTTTCGCCGATTTCTGTTTTTCTGTTACTGATTTGCGAAGCACTTCTGCGGCTCCTGTAATTTCCTGCGCTTTTCTTTTCTGATAATCGGAATATTCTTTGAGGTACTGAACTCTTCTGATGGCTTCACCCATATTTTTCGAAGACAGGATGAAGGTCACCTTGTTCTGGACTCCTTTGTTTTTATAGGCATTTACAAGAACCTGCGCATAGTTTTTTCTGAGAACGGCGAGTTCGCGGTTCTGGCGGTTGATTTCGAGCTGACGAAGATAAATATCATCGTCGAGGAATTTTTTTTCTTTCTGGGTATTGTTATAGACTTTTTCCCGCAGTCCGATTTTTTTGTTGACGCTGTTCAGATAAGCTACGGAGAGCTTGGATTCGTTCCGGGTTTTGGCGAGATCTGCATTAATGGCAGCAATTTGTTTTTTCAGTTCAGCATTCTGCTTTTGAAGAAGTTCTTTTTTCTGCCCGAAAACCACTCCGAACAATAAAAGTCCTATCAAAAAGCTCAGTTTTTTAATCATCTAATCTCAATTTTCGTATAATTATTGGGAACCGAGTAGGGGGTTGCCATCTTCGAACTTTCAAAGTTCGTATTTTCTAACAAAATCTCTCCGTTTTTTGTGCCTTTTAGTATTATTTTAACATTTTTTGGCAGTCTCATCTCATTAAAAGCTTCCCAGTTTGTATAAGAAATCTCAAGTTCGTCTGCAGAATTCACATCCTGGATCTGAACTTTAGACAGATCATAATTATTGGCGTAGTAAAGCATCACCTTGTATTCGGTGGTTTTTTCTTCCTTCACTATTTTCTGGTTGACGAGTGAGGCCATTTTAAAACCCTGTGAATTTCTTGTAAGCAAAAACTGCGAGTCATTCAACTTAATGAAAGTTCTGCCGATAAGGATATTTTCCAGTGCTTTATAATCGATGAAATTTACATTCAGTAAGTTATTCAGGTATTCAAAATCAGAATCGATATAAGTTTTTTCGAAATTATTTTTTGCTTTTATGCCTTCTGCGGTTGCGATTCCGCGTGAAACATTCAGAAAAACAGCAGTTAGGTTCATCCAGATCTTCTGGTTCTGTTCAATATAAATCGTGGTGTTTAAAGCGGGAATGGGAGCTCCCGTTTCCACCATCATTTTCCCTGACATTTTTATTTGGCTGAATTTGGGACCAATCAGCACTTTTTCGAAAAAGGTGATGCGGTCTGCGATGGCTTTATTGCTTTCTTTCAGTATGGAGTCCTCCTTCCGCCCGGTCTCTGAAGCAGCATCGTTCAATTTGTTTCGGCTTGTACACGAAAACAGAATGAACGTACAGAATAATAAAGAGATTAATTTTCTCATTTTCTTTTTTTAACTGTTTACAGAGTTTGCAATATTAACGCCAAACCACACAAAATCATATGTGTGGCTTCCGGATCTTACTGCTAAAGGTTTCTTATAATTCCTGTTTTGATAAAAAGTCCAAAACGGAAAAGTCACCCAGCGAAATTTCTCTTGCCACCCCAAAATAGCGTGCGGAATTTCCGATCATTGAATTGCTTAAATTGCCGTGATCGATAATCGTATTTTCCTGAATGAGGGAATTGTCGATGTTTGAATTGATGACAATTGTATTGTTTCCCAAAGAAACACGGGGCCCGATCTTGGAATTTGAAATCTCCACATTTTCCCCGATAAAACAAGGCGGAATGATGAGGCAGTTTTCAATTTTTGATGAAGCAGGGAAATCGGCAACGTTTGCTCTTTCGTATTCCAGAACTTTTCCGTTGGTTTCAACGGTGGCGTTTTTGTTTCCGCAGTCCATCCAGTCATCCACTTTTCCTAGGGAGAATTTTGCTCCTTTTGCGCGCAGATTTTCCAGTGCGGTGGTCAACTGAAACTCACCGCTCACTTTGATGTCATTGTCCATGATATGATTGATTTCATCCATGAGTTTCTCAGCAGAATTAAAGTAATAAATGCCGATAATTGCTAGGTCTGAAACAAAAGTCTGGGGTTTTTCTACAAAATCGGTAATGAAACCGTAATCATCGAGTTTCACCACTCCAAAAGCGGAAGGATCTTCCACTTTTTTAACCCAGATCACGCCATCGGAATTTTTATCGAGTATAAAGTCAGCTTTGAAGAGCGTGTCGGCAAAAGCCACGACCACATCGCCCTGCATTGATTTTTCGGCACATTTTATGGCGTGAGCGGTACCCAACGGTTCGTCCTGGGTGTAAACGCTGCCTTTTGCTCCGAGTTTTTCAGCAATTTCCAGTAAAGAAGCTTCCACATCGGGACCAAAATCACCGATGATAAAAGCGATCTCATCAATCTCTTCGCCCGCAACTTTCACAATGTCTTCCACCAAACGCTGTACGATGGGTTTTCCGGCAATCGGGATCAAAGGTTTCGGTACCGTTAAAGTGTGAGGTCTTAATCGGGAACCCCGGCCCGCCATCGGAACGATTATTTTCATGGTCTGTGTTATTTTTTAAGCTGTTGTAACAGTTTTTTATTAAATTTTGTGAATTATTTTGCTTTTGAAGTGCTGCCGAATCCGCCGCTGCCGCGTTCGGTTTCGGTAAGATCATTCACCTCAATCCAGGTAGCAGTTTCATGTTTTGAAATGACCATTTGGGCGATCCGGTCTCCGTCATTCACTGTAAATTCTTGACCGGATAAATTTACTAAAATTACGCCTATCTCGCCGCGGTAATCTGCATCGATGGTTCCGGGTGTATTCAATACAGAGATTCCGTTTTTTATTGCCAGTCCGCTTCGTGGTCTGATCTGCGCTTCATAACCTTGCGGAAGTTCAATCGATAACCCGGTAGAGATCAGTTTTCTTTCCAGTGATTTGAGAGTTATAGGTGCGTCCAGATTTGCATGAAGATCCATTCCTGCGGAAAGCGGGGTTTGGTATTGAGGCAAAGCGTGCTTCGACCGGTTGATGATTTTTATGTTCATGAATCTTATCTCTTTATTTTATTGAGTAAACTTTTTGGAATCAAGTTCTGAGTTTTGATTAAAATGATGGTTAAAACTAGAAAGATTAGATTTCCCAGCCAAATATTGTGTTTAAAATTTTGATAATATACCAATGAAACAATGATGGTAATCGAAATAATGATCAGGTTACTGTACAGATTATAAGGAATCGGGTGTTTTCTTTGTCCCCAAATATAAGAAATGACCATCATGGCGAAATAGGAGGCGAGCGTGGCCCATGTTGAAGCCCAGTAACCGTAGCGCGGAATGAAATAAAAATTAATGGCGATCGTAATGGCAGCGCCAATAAAAGAGATGTAGCCGCCTATGATTGTCTTGTCGGAAAGCTTATACCAAATGGAAAGATTCAGATAAATCCCTAAAAATAAACTGGCAATAAACAGGATCGGGAGAATCGGGATTCCTTCATAGTATTCCGGATTTTTTAAATAAAATCTGGAAATCCAGTCCAGGTTTACACACAGGAAAAGTACAATCATGCAGTTTACGGCAATAAAAACATCCATGAGTTTGGCGTAAGTTCTTCCTGCATTTTCATTTTTGGAATGACTGAAAAAGAAAGGTTCTATTCCCAGAACATATGCTTGGCGAAAGAGCACTACAAAGGTCACGATTTTTGCCACCGCGCCGTAAACGCCAAGTTCATGACGCCCGGTTTCATCGGGAAGAAGAAACTTCAGAAACTGCCGGTCTAAAGTTTCATTAATGATTCCCGCTAAGCCGGCAATGGTAATAGGCCAGGAATATTTCAACATTTTTTTCCAAAGTTCCCAGGAGAAATATTTAAGTTTAGCGACGAAAATATCTTTAAATAAAAGAATAAAAGTCAGTGCACTGGCAACAAGATTCGCTACGAAAACGTATCCGATACCAAATGCGGGACTGTATTTTATTCCAAAAACTCCGTCCGGTATGCGTGGAAGAACCTGAAGGAAAAACACGACAAGAATAAAATTAACGATCCCATTGGTAATTTTTACGGAGGCATATTTTAAAGGTCTTTCATTTTTCCGAAGCATAACAAAAGGCATCGCGCTAAAAGCGTCTAGCGAAAGGATGACAACCAAAATGGTCAGCAGATTAACCTGTGTCGGCGTTTTGAAAGCTATGGCAAGCTCATTACTAAAGGTAAGGGAAAAAATCAGAAACAAAAGGGTTGCAGCTGCAACACTGAAAAATGCGGTGGATATTAATTTTTTATCATTCTTTTCCTCCATTGCGAAACGGAAAAATGTAGTTTCCATGCCGTGGGTCAAAAGAACTGCAATTACTCCGGCAACTGAATAAAAATCTGCAAAAGGAGAATAGGCTTCAGGCCCGAAAGAATCTGTAATATAGGGATTAATGATAAAAGGGAACAATCGGATGATTACCGTCGTAAGTCCATAAAGCGCAGTTTGTCCCAGCAATTTCTTATACAAAACTCAGATATTTCTGCAAATGTAAATAAATAGATTTGAGATTCCGGATTTACTGAAAATACACCGGTGAAATAATTTTAAAAATCCTAATTTTACGCTGAAAATAAATCTTTAAAGTTCCATGAAGACCCTGATTAAAAACGCCAGAATCGTCAACGAAAATCAAATTTTTGAAAGTGATGTGCTTATAGAAGGCGACATTATCGTTAAGATTCAAAAAAATATTCCTGAAGAAAATACAGATCAAATTATTGACGCTTCCGGCAAATATCTTTTGCCCGGTGTTATCGATGATCAGGTACATTTCCGCGAACCCGGCCTCACCCATAAAGGCGATATTGAAAGCGAATCGCGAGCTGCAGTTGCGGGCGGAATCACCAGTTTTATTGAACAGCCCAACACGGTGCCGAACGCCGTGACTCAGGAACTTCTGGAAGAGAAATACAAAATCGCATCCGAAAAATCCTTTGCCAACTATTCTTTTATGATGGGCGGAACGAACGATAATCTGGAGGAAGTTCTGAAAACCAATCCGAGAAATGTGGCTGGAATCAAATTGTTTCTCGGTTCCTCAACCGGAAATATGCTCGTGGACAATCCCGAGACTCTGGAAAATATTTTCAGTAAAACCAAAATGCTTATCGCCGTTCACTGCGAAGATGAAGCGACGATCAGAGCGAATACCGAAAAATACAGGGCAGAATACGGAGATGATATTCCCATGAAATACCATCACCTCATCAGAAGCGAAGAAGCGTGTTATATTTCATCTTCAAAAGCGGTTGAACTGGCGAAGAAAACCGGCGCGAGGCTGCATGTCTTTCATGTTTCTACGGCAAAAGAGACTGAGCTTTTCAGAAATGATATTCCTTTAAAAGATAAAAAAATCACGGCAGAAGTCTGTGTGCATCATCTGACGTTCACCAACGAGGATTATGAGACAAAAGGAACTTTAATCAAATGGAATCCTGCAGTAAAAACCAAAAAAGACCGGGACGGACTTTGGGAAGCGCTACTCGATGACCGGATTGATGTAATCGCGACCGACCATGCGCCCCACACCTGGGAAGAAAAGCAGAATGTGTATACCAAAGCGCCTTCAGGAGGCCCATTGGTTCAGCATTCTTTGATGATGATGATCGAAAATTATAAAAATGGTAAAATCTCTTTGGAGAAAATTGTGGAAAAGATGTGTCACAATCCTGCGATTCTTTTTGAGATTGAAAAGCGCGGCTTCATCAGAGAAAATTATAAAGCAGACCTTGTTCTGCTAGATTTGGAAGATGCTTTCACCGTTTCCAAAGACAATATTCTGTACAAATGTGGGTGGAGTCCGATGGAGGGAACCACTTTTCATTCCAAAATAACGCATACCTTTATAAACGGACAACTGGCTTTTCAAGACGGCAAGGTGTCCGAAGAAAAGTTCGGGGAGCGCCTTCTATTCACGAGGTAAGTTGAAAATCCAGAGTAAAATCTAAGACCCCTTTTGCGGCAACAAGATAAATACTTGCGCAGTGATGCAACATTTAATAAATTTCAACGTCTAATACATTAACTAACCCAACAATCATGATAAGAAAAAAGTTATTGATGCTTTTTGCTGCGGGGATCCTCTTCAGTGCGCAAGCACAGGATTACCAATGGAAAGAAGCTAAGAGTGGAGGTTACACGTATAAATACGTAACCAACGATCCCACGCAGGCCAGGTTTTATACCCTTAAGAACGGTCTTACCGTAATCCTGAGTCCTACAAAAAAAGACCCGAGAATTCAGGCGTACATCGCAACAAAAGCGGGCAGCAAGACC
>JAIBEW010000006.1 GCA_019459085.1 Kaistella sp. | reverse complement strand
CGGTGAACAATCCAGTGAATTTCATTGATCCGGACGGGAGGAGTTCAAGTGGAGCTATAGATAAAATGTATGAGGTGGGCGGAAATTGGACGAATGTGGGGTACGGATGGTTCAACAATAGATCCGGCCAGTATATGGATTACGAAGGCAATATACTGGAGCCATCCGGAGTTCTTGAGACGAGAAGTTTCTTAACAGGAGGTGGTGGTGCAGGTGCAGGGGGTGGTTTCGTGCAAAATTATTTTGACAATGGAGGATCTGCTTTGAAGTTATTATCTTTAGTAGATCAATTAAAGAAGGCTGATTGGGAAGACCCAATAAATACCAAAGCTGAGTTTGAAGATTATATAGATTTAGTTAATAAAGTACCTGCTTTAGCTGAGTTGTTTAAAATGACGGGAGCCGGGTTTAGAGAAGATTTTTCTATAAACAATGCAGCAGTAACAAGGGAACAGACTATATTTGTTAATATTAATAACATAAGTAATATTTTATCTTATGCCATGACACTAGGGCACGAAATGTATGGCCATGTATTTGCAAATATATTTTTTAAAAGTAAATTTAGTGAAGTAACAAATGTCCCCCAATCAAGTCCAAGATCATTTAATTTCTTCCAAGAAGTTATGGGTGTCAGTTGGGAAATTTCCATGGGTGAAACTAGGTACGGTAATATAAGTGCGTGGGAAGCTACTTCAAAATATTATGGGCCGAATGGCATGCGGCATGAACAGTCAATAATAAACCGGGTTAATAAGGATTTCAATCGTTTATTATATGAATGGAAAAATATTTATAACGTCGAAAAAAATAAATTAAAGTAATATGCACAAAAAATTCTATACGTTAAGTTTCATCTTCTTTTCCTATTGTATATTTGGCCAGTTAAGATTAGAATTTTCACTTATAAATTCAGTTGCCAACGTGTCCATTTACAATGAATCTAAAGAAAATTATGTTCTTCCAATTGATACACTTCATTTTCGTCCTTTTGAAACTGAATGTGCTCGATTTTCCGACTTTGAGGCAGAATTTCCTAGTCTTGCATTAATGCTTAATTTTATTGATTCCGATGCGAAAAGAGAAGAATATGTTGTGGGCTACAAACAAATCGAAAACATTGATTCTTTTAATGAATCTATAAATACAAAAAGAGATGAATTTCGAAAGAAAATAGAAAAATGGGGTAATCGCCATAGTATAAAGGACGACAACCTTGCATTAATTAACTACAATTTAGTTAATAACCTGATTTATATAAAATCTCATGATAAAGTATCTTTTAAAATTAAATTTGATTTATACAATATAACCGGCCAGGAATTAATCTATTACAATTATATTCTTAAAAAAACAAATGACTATAAACTATATCTAAGTATGTGTAATTATACAGACATCAATAATTTTTTAGCTTTTTCTCAAAGAAGAAAAATGAAAAAATACAAACTGTACACTGGGAAAATTGAGAGTAATGTAATTGAATTTAAGTTTTAGCTGGTAATACCTTAGTTTTGTTTTCCATTAATAGGTTTTTAAGAATTTCCACGTTGCATCAACATACCTTTTAATTACCATGAATTCTTTCGTAATTAGTATGCTAGTTAGAGGTAGAAATATATGATAAGGATAACTACGGAGAAAGAATCTAAGTTCTCGTGGTATTTTTATTCAGTAATGACGTTATATTGATTTTTCCTACCGCTTTATTACTTTTCTTATTTACTAATCGTGCTACTACTTTCTTCTAAACCTCCATTAATACACCAGTCTCTACTTTCTGTATCGGGAAGTAACTGATCTCTAGTAAATTGCTGATTATAAATGTTAATTTATCGCCCCGACAGACTTAATTGAACTTTTACAATATGGAAAAAGAAATTGAAATCGAAAAATTAAAAAGTTTTATTGAAGATCAGTTACAATTTGAAAAGATTAGTAAATTGTCTGCATCGGAGTACTGTAAATTTGTACATGAGTTTTTTACAGTTTTAACGGGCTACAAAACCCACGGTATTAAGAAGGAGGATATAGTAGATACTGTGAATAAATTATACACTGCTCAATCAATCTTTTTTAGTGGAGATCTT
Organism: Kaistella sp.; assembly: GCA_019459085.1. Taxonomy (GTDB): domain Bacteria; phylum Bacteroidota; class Bacteroidia; order Flavobacteriales; family Weeksellaceae; genus Kaistella. Next base: position 56,003 of record JAIBEW010000006.1, on the reverse strand, counting down.
CAAAGTGAAGATAAATTTGGTTTTATCACCGAAGAATTGGTTAATTTCTGTCCCTCACCATTTTTTTGGGAACTGCCCTTAGATGAATATATGAAAAAATGGGAGAGACTTTATTTTCCTTTATGTAAAGAATAAATATCTTCGCAAGTAAAAACGCTGGAATTTGCAGTTTAATCGGTAAGTTTTATTAAAAGTCTATGAAAAATTACTGTACTTTACTAGGGGTACTGCTGTTCAGTACCGTTACTGCCCAGATCACACATCAGGTTACTGTGATAAAAAAAATCAGCCACAGTAAGTTCATTATAAAAGCTGAGTTTATTAATGAGTCGGATCAGACGTATATTATCCCGCTCGATACAACCGGTTTGAAGGCTTATTATCCTGATGAAATCTGTGGAATGGACCAAATGGAGTTTCCCTACAAGTATTTTGCACCTGCAGTCCTGCTTCATAACCAAAAGGGGGAGAACGTTCATGCTAACCTCAAATCATATAATGTACCTGAAGAATCGATGTCATTACTAAGTAAAGAATTCGATTCTTTGAGGCAGCAATACAAAACTCGGATCAGCGAGTGGGCTAAAAAAGAACACATCAGTGATTTTAAAACTGCGGAACAGAATTTCTATATCATGAACAATCTGATTGTTTTAAAACCAGGGAAAAGCTTTACCTATGAAATTGTATTGGATCTTTATAAGGTCAACAGATCGGAATTGTTTTTAAATTTTGATTCCTATATGTTAACTGTAAATAGTACATTTACTTTCAGATCATTATTATGTGCGGATAAAAACATCTACTCTTACCTGACAAAGAAGCAGAAAAAACAGTTAAAAAAATACAAATTATTTAAAGGAATAATTGAAAGTAACAGGATTGTATTATAGAATTGACACATTTAGTAGAACGGTTGTATTGATAGAATTTTGAGATGATGGGAACAATAAAGGAACTGTTTGATTACATGTATTACCGGGTTTATAAATTCTATTATAAATGGGATAAAGAGGATGGTATTACGGCTGCTATTGCATTAAGTGGGTTTCAATCATTATCTGTTTGGCTTATATTTCTATTAATTTTGGAGATTATTTCCATGAAAATGGAGATTGTTGGTTATTCCAAGGCTATTTCTTGGAGTTAGGCTTTAATATTTTTAGTTTTATCATTTATTAATGAAATTTATTATTCGCAAGAAGTTATAAAACCACTTGATGATAAGTGGAAAAATGAACCTTTACAATTAAAAAAAAAGAAAAGGTTGGATGGTTAGCCTGCTGTTGTCTTTACCTTGGTTTGCCTTGCTAACATTAGGGATTTTAAATAAAAGATAGATGCTGTTTCTGTATAAAACAAATGAATAGTGTTAGAGAATGGATGTTTATTTAAATAGAGTTCAAAATGATTGTAAAAACACAAATACTTTTAATCCTTTTATTAACAGTTCATATAAATTGTCAGTCGCAGATAACAATGCAGTGGAAACTGAACTCAAATAAAACCACTGCCGAAATTGCAATAAAGAATACCGGAAGTGAGGTGTGGGTCGTCCCGGTCCATCAACAAAGACTTCAGGCTTTTTTTACAGATAACTGTGAATGGCCACGACCGGATCTTTCTGAAAGATATCCTTTCCTTGCACCAACTCTAAATGTTTTTGATGTGTTAACAGATGAAAGAATTGAAACAGTCTCGAGTTTCCCCTATAGTGATTTGACAGACTTTGAAAAATTCAGGAAAAGAAATGATTCACTTCTGGTAATCAAAAATTTACTATTAAATGAGTGGATGAACAAAAATCACCTCACCGATAAAAGTACTGCGCGGCATAATGTTTATTTCATAAAAAATCTGATTTTTTTAAAACCACAGGAAGAGGTGCGCTTCGAAGTCCCTTTTTCGTTATTTAATATAACTCGCCAGGAAGATGATATTCATGATTCCTATATACTTCAGAAGGATAAAAACTATGCGTTAAACCTTTCGATCTGCATTGATGAAGCGTTGTACCACATCATGTCCAAAAAACAGAAAAGGAAGTTGGGTCGTGGGAAATTATTTACTGGAAAAATTGAAAGCAATACATTGATAATAAAAAGCAATAATCACGAAAACCCTAGGTTGAGAATTTCCAATCCATGATCAATAATCGTATTTTATTTTAAAAAATTACCTACAGCTAAATTTTAGAAATTATCCAATCAGAACGCGGAAGCTGATGAGAATGCTGACATAATGGTTCCGTGAAAAAAATGGTGCATAGATGTTACATGAGATGCTACAGTCACCAAAAATAATGATCACGAATTTCAAATCTGCAATATCCATCGATAAACATTCCGATATGAATACACATAAAAAGTTGCTGACCTATATTACAAATAGAATCATATTTGCCCTTTCGTGTGCTTTCAGTGTAATCCAAGTTAATGCACAAATTCTTTTTGAACACGTAATAAAGGATATAAAATCCGATGCTACGATGACAGTAGAATTTAAGATAGAAAACAGGACTCAAAAACGATATGCAATTCCTATTGATACCACTGGTTTTAAAATTTTTAATAATGAGGAACGTGGTAATAGTCTAACCTATATTGGCCAGGAAAAGGGGCTGGGATTTATTGTTGTCATTAAAAAAGGTTTGGATACTCTTGATGCCGGGCAGCAGAGTACCTATATTGGGAATTTAGCAGAAAATGATGATCTTAAAAAGAAAGTTGATTCGGTTACGGCATCGGAACGCAAGCTGCTAGACAACTGGCAAAGTAAGTACAGGATTAATGATGACCTGTATGCAAGAAAAAACAAATACTTGTTCAGTAGTTTCATCTTTTTGGAACCGGGACAGATTGTGAAATATGAAAAATCTTTTAATCCCGTAAGTTTTAACAGCCAAACTTTTGAGGGATATACCATGTTCAATAATTTTTTACCCGAGCAAAATAAACAGTATGATCTTTCTTTCTTTTTCTGTTTAAACGTTAGAATTTACGACGTATTAACAAGTCTGCAAAAAGACCAATTAAAAAATTATCATCTTTTTAGCGGACAACTTCAAAGTACACCTTCCGCTTTTATATTTAGGCAATACTAATTCTTTAGCGCTACGAGTTAATAGTAAAAATATGATTTTTTTTTATGACATTTCTTCATAGCAGAATTTACAATGATAAAAAATTGCAAGGAGGACATTCGTTATATTATGTGATCAGTAAAAAAAACAAGCGAATTATTATTGAAAAAGCATATTATTAATCTGGGAAATAAAATGGTTCATGTTATGGATCCGCAAGAAGCAGGTGATATTATTGATTCTTGGATTAGCGGTAAAATTTACAAAGTCATCGCGAGAAATATGCATCTTATATTAAATTAAATTCAGAGCAGAAAGGGGTTTTTTGTTAGGGCTTCATATGATGGAACCTTAGGGAAAAACCAATTTCAATTCAGAAGTTGGAGGAGTCACTACAACTCCGGATGCAAAAGGAATAACAACAATGTACATTAGCCCTTTAGCAAGATCAAGCTATGTTTTCACAAATTATTCTAATAGCAGTAATATGTCGATAGTCCATGAGATTTTGCATGCATACCATTATTTCCGTTGGCAAGTGCAAATTTCAAATGAAAAAACTATATTTACAAACCGTCGAAATAGTAGACCACTTACCATGGGCCAAAAGATTTCCAAGGCGCATCCTAATCTAACTGTTATTGCTTTTAATGGTTTTGTAACGTATGATCCTACCGCCAACGGAATGAAAAATGTAAATGCGGGACAAAATAAAGGTGATGGACTAGGTGAGATCGTATTCTACCAAAATGTCGCCTCTTTGGTTGGTTATAGGTATAACCAATTTCTTAAAAAATATCCGTAATTAAAATAGTTTCAATATGAAAAACTTACTAATTGTTATAGCTTCATTTTTATTAGTAAGTAGCTGTAATAAAAACGAGCAGAAAACAGATAAAAATAATGGAGATATTAATGTGGCATCGGATACCAATGTATTCACTGAGCCAGATGTGGAAGAATTAAACAGAATGATCGTTGAAAATGACACTGTTGCCTATAAAAAATATTATAAAAGATATATAACAAGTGGCCATTCTAGAGATTTTCTGTTTTATGCTGTGCTTATGGCCGAGAAGAATAATTACCCAATGGCTTATATGGATATTGCTAACACTCTGGATTTTAAGTTAGATGATCCCTTAGCTTATAATAGTAAGTATGCGCTTTATTGTATGTTAAAGGCTTATGAAATGAGAGTTGATGGTGCTGAAGAATCTATTAATTATATTTACACACAGAAGGGTAAAACAATACCCAAATCATCATCTATATATGATGAAAACTAAATTGCTTATTCACAATATTTTTTACATGACATTGTTTTTAGTTATGTCAGTGCTCAATTATAATCATCGTTTCGTAAATATTTATGATTTCTGAAGCAATATTGCATGTATGGTCAGAAATAAAAAAATAGCATTGTTTTGTTTAGTTCAACTCTTGATGTTGATCAATTGTTCGGGGTTTGGAACCGAGAAAAAAATATATTGGAAATATTATCTCGTAGCTATTGATACCGATCAATCGTGTGCTTTGTCATATAAGCTGGATAGCGGCTCTTATCTAGGTATTACCCCGGATGGGGTTGTGCAATTTGCAGAAACTGAGCAATATATCGTTACTAAAAACCTCATCGCATCTGAAGTTGAGTACTATATCTTCCCGAAGATTAAAACTGACGAATTTACCTTTGAGAAATATTTGATAGGACCGCTGACGCAAAGTAAATTAAAGCTCTTCACAACTAAAAATAAATTGGCTTTAAAATTTGTTTCAGCAAGATAGACTCTCTTTCCTCCAATCTTACTCATGATTTAAGGAAGGATACGTTAATCCGGAAAATTTCATTTAATGAATTAAAAGGATTATTAAAATTAAGAATCTTAATGATATTGATATAACCAAATAGCAAATTTACTAATTGGTATACTATCTTTTTGTGAACCTCCATTAATACAGAAGTCTCTACTTTCTGTATCGGGAAGTAATATTCTCCTCGCAATTTGCAGAGCGAAAAGAATAATATCCGCACTGTTATTTCTTAATAAACTTCCTGATGATTTCGGTCCCCATATAAAGGATCTTAATGTGGTAAACCCCTTCTTCAAAATAGGAAACATCAACCTGTTTACTCCCGGTATTGCCTTTCAGAATTAACCTGCCGGCAGAATCCCAGATCGTGTACCCAACATCCTCGATCTCCGAGTTAAAGTACAGATAATCGCCTGTAGGAACCGGATAAATCCCAAAAACATAATCGTCGGTCGTGGTGGGTGGATTTCCAACGCCGGTGTTGGGATTCGGTGCAGGGGTTGGTGTGGGATTCGGGTTGGGGTTTGGGGGTGTACCTGCCACGAGCTTTACGATTTTCCAGTAATCGTCATACCCTCCGGTTCCGTCCCCACCGTGGGCGAATGTCATGTTGATACCTCCCGACTTCACAAAAACCATTCCGGTGTTACCAATCACATTCCACGTCAGCCCGTCATCGGTGCTGTACTTGGATCCTCTTACACTGCCGGTTTCAAAAAGCCCGGAAACCGCGATTAAAATATTGGTGTTCGGGATCTTTTCCAAATGGGTCTGCCGCCCGAATCCCGGATCACTCACATATTGCTCCGTGATAAAACCATCGGTTGTTTTATAGAGTTTACCCGTATTGTAGTCGGTAAAAAAGGCAGTATTGCTGCCGGTGATAACGAAGTCGCCAAGACTTTTGGGGCCGAATTGATAGTGCGACGAATCGTACGGTGTTTGGATGACCGTCCAAGTTGCTCCTTTATCTTTGGTCTTGATCATTTCACCGCCACTGGATCCGAACCAAAAAGAATCGTTCAGGTCATCATGAATATATCTGGGAATTTGGCTGGGGTCCGAATCAGCAAGCAATATTCCGCCTTTCGCCACCCAGGTGGTCCCGCCGTCGGTGGTTCGGAAGATCTCGATCTTTTTTGGGGCGGTTGGATTCATGTCCGGATAACAGACCACGATTCCGGTACTCACATCCCAAAAATGAACATAGGTAAGTCGGGTGGCAAATTCTTTAATGGGGGTCCAGGTCAGGCCACCGTTCAGGGTTTTATAAAGCCGCCCTTTTCCGGAGTTGAGTATATAACTCGCTCCCAGAAATGCAGCATTTTCCGAAACGGCCTGAAAGTCCTCAACAGTAAAATCCTGATCATTGTATTGAAGAACGTTCGAAATGGCATTCCAGGTATTTCCGGCATCCGTACTTTTCGTAAAAGCGACTTTACCGCCAGCGTTCCAGTAATTGGCCCAGATCACCTGCTCGTTTACAATGCTGAAGTTAATGCTGATGTTGTTAATTCCGGCGGGATAAATAGTATTCATCTGCTGCCAGTTGTATTGCGAAAATAATGGCGAAGAAATACAAAGGATAAAAAAAGCAGAAAGTAGTTTAGTTTTCATAATATATAGGTTAATTTACTCACAAATCTACAATAAATCTTGTTAAAATATGCGAATACGCTAAATAATTGATAACAATCCGAATTGCATTGGCTGATTCTGATATTGTGGAATAGTTAAGCACTGGAGAACTTTTCAGCCCAGCATAAAACAATGTTTTCTGATAGCGCTGCTTGTAAGGGGAAGTTTGTGAAAAATTTCTGGCGGTGTTGTTTCACCAGATGAAGTAAGGGTTAAAATACCGCTCCTTATTGTAAAAGTGGTGATAGCACTCCTGCTGAAATTGCATGAAATACCGCTGATGAATTTGCTGTAAGATTTTTAAGTTAAAAAATTCATCTTTCAGAACGCTTTGTAATGCCAATCCATACTATCGCTTCTTGATTATGAGACTGAGATGGTCCTTTACCTTTAAATGTGCCATTTTCAAAGGCTTCAGTAAATTTTTCGACTGGCGGAGTGCCCTTCACCGTCGGAAAGAAGCAATAACGCGCCCCAACTCAAATACCGCTGCTCTTTTATCCGTAACGTCCCACAGGTCCCGGTCTCTGAAACGGTTAAGGTTGATCGGATCAGTAATGACCAATAAACTCATTGTTGTGTAACCAATTTACAATTAGTTAATACACCTTAAAATAGTGCTAAGGTAGCGCTCTTCCCGCCATTTCGTAATAATTTTTTATTTATAAAAAGTATAAATCTGATGGAATTTTAACTTTTTACGGAAACCCATAAAATTATTAAGAAATAAAAAAATACATTTGGAATTCAATCCACACCAGAATCACAATTTTAAATAAAGCATTCGAATTTAACTGATATTTATGATAAATCTTAACTAAAAAACCATGAAAATCACTAATTATAAAATATTGATTTGCAAATATTTAACCAATAAAAAGCTCGCAATGAGTGTATTCCTGTTCGGTGCTGCACTGGCTCTGCATTCGCAGGAAGTCCAGTGGCAAAAGGATATCAAGTCCAATACCCAGGATTTTTTAAGCCCGATCTGCATCACCCTTGACGGGCAGTACCTCATTTCTGGGAGCAGCATGCAAAAAGCCAAACCCTCTTCAGTAAGTTCAGACGGTGCCGCCAAGCAGAATAACGGTTACGACTACCATCTCGTGAAGCTGAACCAGCAGGGAGAACAGGTTTGGGAAAAATGCTTCGCCGGAAACAACCATGATTTTTTATCCGCCACTGTGGCCACACAGGAAGGCGGATTTTTAGTTGCAGGCACATCGAATTCTTCCAAATCATTGGATAAAAAAGATGCAGGTAAGGGAGGTTCTGATATCTGGCTTTTAAAACTTGCAGAGAATGGCAATGAAGAATGGCAGCAGACGTTGGGAACGGCTCAGAATGATGAAGCCAGAGCGGTGATCCAGACGACGGACCTCGGCTATTTTGTAGCGGGAACAAGTACAAACCTGAAAAAAGGATTTGGGTCGAAAGATGTGTGGGTGGTAAGACTCGACAGAACAGGAAAGAAGACTTTTGAAAGCGTTTTGGGCGGCAAGGGTCTGGACGAAGTCGAGAAAATGATCCCGACAGTTGATGGTGGGGCTGTACTGGGAATCTATTCCAGAAGCAGTGCTGCAACTGGCAACAAAACCGAAACCAATACAGAGGACAAAAAGAATCCCGTGCCGGTACACTATACCGCCAAAACCTCAGACAATTATGGGGAGGGCGATTATTGGGTAGTAAAACTATCCAAAGACGGGAGGGTCGACTGGCAGAAGAACTTTGGCGGAAAAGGCGACGACCATCTGAGGACTTTGAACATGACCGGCACTGGATTTATCGTCGGCGGAGAAAGCCGCTCGGAGCGCTCCGGCAATAAATCGGTAGGAGCAGAAGAAGGAACGGATGTGTGGCTCGTGGCCCTGAATGAAAGAGGAGAGGAGCAGTGGCAGAAATCCTACACCTTCGGCAACAGGGATGTGATGATGAGCCTGAATGTGATCAACAGCGCGAAGGACAATGGAACGAAAGGTTTGCTGCTTGGCGGATATACCCACGCCGAAGGCAGGATGGAGAAAGATGATGAAACCTTCTGGATGCTCTACCTGAACGGCGACGGCAATGAAGTCTGGCGCAAACATATAAAGGGAGAATCCCGCAAAAAAGAGGAACGCCTGATAGACCTGAAGATGAATAAGGACGGTTCTATCATCCTTGCGGGAACCAGCGCCGAGGAACTGGGCAAAGAAAACTGGAAGATTGTGAAGCTTGGAGATAAAATGATTGATGACGTGATCGAAAAACTGGACATCAAAATCTATCCGAACCCGGTGGAAGATTACGGTTATGTGGAAATTGGATTTGAATTTAAGGAAGGCACCATTGAACTGTATGACATGGGGGGAAGATTGGTGAACACTGTAAACACTAAAAACAAGATTACGAAAATCAATACGCAGGGCTTGCCTCAGGGAGCTTACCTGATCGTGGCGAAGACAGAAAATAAAACTGCTAATGCGAAAATTGTTAAAAAGTAAGATTTAAAATATGAAAAAAATATTATTATTGTTTGTAATTTTTACGGCTATAAATGCTTATAGCCAGTTATCTCAGGATACTCTTCCAAATCAAATTAATCTTAAACAAAAGCTCATTAATGCAAATTATCAAAACATCAATTCTAAAATAGGAAATACTAATTTTTTATCAAAAACTACAACAAGTTCACAGCAAAATTTCAATGATTACTCACTTGATGAAGCTAACAACCTATCTGCTGATCAGGAATCAAATAATATATTTAGAGTATCTCAATTTAATAGTGAATTATATACTGGAGCACAAAATATTGAAATACCTTTATTTACAATTCAAGAAGGAAACATATCGTTACCAGTAAAATTGGTTTATCATACTTCCGGAATTAAAGTTGATCAAAAAGCAAGTGAAGTGGGATTAGGATGGTCATTATTAACGGGTCCCCAAATAAATCGGAAAATAAACATTGTAAATGATTGGCATCAAACTAATAATTATAACCCTTGGCCTAAAACTAATGGCTATTTTCGGAAAATTAGGGAAAATCTTCCTGTCACCCAATCAAATGGTGGTGATATATATTATACCGCTGAGTCTACGCCTGACGAATATTTTTTAAGTTTAAATGGGAAAATGAGACGTTTTATTCTTACGAATGAGAACACTCCTCTTGAGTTAACAAAATCAGGGCTATGGATTCAACCATATAGCTCAATATTTCCTAATTTTTCTGATCGGCAGCCTAAAGATTTTAATAAATTTATCATTACAGATAATGATGCTCTTAAGTATACATTTATAGATGGTGGTGTTAAAAGAGTCGGAGGGGAATCAATGGAACTCACTCAGCAAACTGCCAGTGGATTTGGTGAACATGCTTCGGTATCAGATTGGAAAGTTTCCAAAATTGAAGATGTGCTTAGTAACACCTCTGTGATTTTTGAATATATTGTAGATCCAAATGCCAAAATTTATCCTTCCATTTCTGAAAACTCAAGTCGCAGGTATCTGAATGGGACTAGCATCCCATTTGAAAGAGGCATCCCATCGACTTATCAACAAGGATCTCAATTTCAATTTTTTGTTAATGATATACTTCAGAGTATTTCTTCAAAAAAATACATTGCAGCAATAAAATTTAGCTCTGGTCAATTAAAATTTAATTATGATACTGTTGTAGAAACTATTAGTTATGGTACTAACAGCAGTGAATATATTTTGAAAAGTATTGAGCAATTGGATAATCAAAATAATTTAATAAAAAAATACACATTCAATTATTCCAACTTTACTTGTTCCCCCAATGTCAATGATATTGATTTATGCAATGAAAGACTAAAGTTAGTTTCATTAGAAGAAAGTAATAAAGGTAAATATGAATTTTTTTATAATATTTTGCCACTCTACAGCTACACCTCAACAAGATTCGATTTTTTAGGCTATCATACTGATGCCAATATTGACGATATTGATAAAGGATTGTATTATTACCCAGGGAAAAAAGAATGGTCTCTTTTGCCATATAACTTGCCTATTCCGCCGTATGATCCAGGAAATTATTTAGAAATACAAAAAATTAAATTATTTAATCATGACCAAAGTTCTTATTATAAATTAAAAGTTCTTCCGCACTCCAATTACGCAAAAGCAGGAATTTTGGAAAAAATAAAATTTCCAGCAGGGGGTGAACAGAGTTTTGTATATGAACACAATGATTTTGTATTATTTGATAATTATGAGGTGCAGGGTGCAGGTTTAAGAATAAAAGAAACTTATTTGAGTGAACAAAATATTCCTGTAAGAAAAATTAAGTATGAGTACAAGGATCCTATTACTAATAAATCTTCGGGCTTGCTTTTAGCTCCTCCTTTTATGGGCTATCCTTTAGAATCTTTTTCAGTCCCTTTGAATTTCTCGGAGATAATGAATGAACAGGATGCTAGTTATTCCATTGCATTTTCCCTATATAATAAAAGTAATTCTAATTCTGACATATTAAATGGATCGTATGTGGGATATAGCCGGGTTATTAAAAGATTTGATGACAATTCTTACGAAGAGTATATAATGAAAAACAAAAATGATGACTATGAGCTTCAATCATTAAACTATTCATACGAATCCGTATTTCCTGGTGCTTCACAAGATTTTGATTATGGACAATTTAAAAACAGTAACAGTGCCGCTTTAATGAAATTTAAAAATTTTGATAAATATGGAAATGGTAACTTACTTTCTAAAAACGTTTATAATAATTTTGGAATATTAACACAAAAAATAACCAATACTTATCGAAATAACTTTTTTTTATCATTAAGCGCAGGCTACCCATATTTTACCGTTGCCTATACAAGTTCTTATGGAATTCCGTGGACATACGGAACATACAGACTAAAATACCTTTCTTATTTTAATGATTTAATTAGTACAACCCGATCTGATTATTACCCTTCCGGCAATAAATCAGAAACAGCCCTCTACACTTACACTAGTGATTATTCTGACAGAGTTGGAAAAACCGTGAAAAGTGATGGAATTACCATCGAGAAAAAATATCTATTTGAAGATTATTCAATCCTAAACATACCTGAAATGAATTTAATTTTTCAATATAATGATGCATATGCAGTGCGATCTGAAAAAACAACATTAAATGGGAAAACATTAAATAATGAAGTAATAAAATATAATAATTTCTCTGTGGGAAGTAATACAGTACCGAAACCCTCTGAAATTTATAAGGAAACAATTAACGGGCTGCCTGATAATAATTTTAACATCATCTCCTATAACAATAAAGGAAAAATTGTAGAAAGTATTGGCAATAGCGTTCCCATTGTTACAATTTGGGGTTATAATGATTCTTTACCCATAGCTAAAATTATTGGTGCTACTTATGCACAGGTTTCTCCATATGTATCTGATATCATTGTCAAATCAAATTTAGATATAGATGCAGCTACTGAACAAATTCTTGTTGGTGCCTTAAACAATTTCAGATTGAACACTAATTTTATTAACTTCCAGATAACAACTTATACTTATGACCCCTTAATTGGAGTTACAAGCGTTACCCCCCCATCTGGAATAAAAGAAATCTACAAATACAACTCTGCAAATAGGTTGGAAAAAGTTATAGACCAAAATGGTAATATTTTAAAAGAGTTCAAATATAATTACAAGCATTAAAAAATGGTGATATGAAAAAAATATTATTTATAAGTCTTGTTTCTTTTGTTGTAAATGGGTTTTTTGCTCAAACTCTACCTACAACTGAAAATTATATCTATAGCAGAGTTTATCTACAAGCTGTGACAACTGAAACTCCAAATGCAAAGCAGTACCAAGAAGTGATTTATTATGATGAACTTGGCAGACCCAAACAGGCAGTGAGTATAAAATCAACTCCGTCTGGACATGATTTAGTAACACCTATTAATTATGATTCATTTGGTAGAAATCTAAAAACTTATCTCCCCATACCGCAGTCAACACTGAATGGAAATATTCATCAGGTAGGAGAATCAAACGTGAATGCTTACTATTCATCATCCAATGCATATTACGAAGATGAGATGGAAAGTTTTTCTATTAATAGATTGAAGCAATCTGCCTTTCCAGGAGAAGATTGGGCAAAAAATTCTGGTCATACAGTCAGATATAACTATGACTTAAATCTATCAAGTGATAATGTGAAAAAATACACTACAATCACCACATGGGATTCTGTAAATAAAATATTCACCTCTTCTGTCCCTTCTTCAGGAAATTATGGAAATGGAGAATTGTACAAATACTCTATCACAGACGAAGACAATATTACTAAATATGCATTTAAGGATCAGTTAGGAAATATAGTTCTTATAAGAAAAAGTGACGGAATCCAATTTAGTGATACGTATTACATTTATAATGAGTATAATTTGTTAGCCTATATTGTTTCTCCATTAGCTTCTGTTTCTGCATCTTTAAATCCTGCAATTTTAGATAATCTTTGTTATCAATATAGATACGATGATCAAAAAAGACTGGTGGAAAAAAAACTTCCCGGCAAAGGATGGGAATATATGGTGTATGACCAGCAGGACAGATTAGTGGCTTCAAAAGATGCCCTGAATCAGTGGCTCTTTATGAAATATGACATGTTCGGAAGGGTGGTGTATACGGGTCTGGCCCATTTAGGCGAGAGTAGGAAAACTGTCCAGCAATCACTGGACAACCTTACGGGAGCCGCAGCTTTAAATAATGAAGCGAGACACGGCGTTGGTTTCTATAGTAGCAACATGCTACTTTTTTATAGTAATATATCATATCCAATAAGTTTTTCAAAAGTATTGTCTGTAAATTACTATGATACCTATCCCGCGGGAACACCTGCAATTCCAACTACCATTCTCACACAAGCTGTTCTACCGCAAGACGCACAGAACAGTAATATAAGTACTAAATCGCTTTCTACTGCTTCTTATATTAAAAACATTGAAGATGACCGCTGGACAAAAACCTATGTATGGTATGATACTAAAGGGCGTGATATTGGTAGACAATCGATAAATCATTTGGGTGGATTTACCAAAACAGAATCTGAACTGGATTTTGCTGGCATGGTAAAAAAAACTAATACTTACCATAGCAGGGCTTCGCAAAACACAGAAGTTACAATTGAGGAGAACTTTACCTATGATTCGCAAAACCGGTTAATGGCCCACGGACATAAGGTAAACAATAACCCCGAAGTGATTATTGCTGACAACGAGTACAATGATCTTTCTCAACTTCAGTATAAAAGTGTGGATAATGGATTACAAGCAATAGATTACACCTACAACATCAGAGGGTGGCTAACAGGAGTTAATAATCCAAGTGATCTAGGGGATGATTTATTTGCTTACCGATTGAAGTACACCAATCCTGACTATTCCACTTTAACTGATGGAAAATATAATGGCAATATTGCAGAAGCAGATTGGATAACTGCCAGTGATGAAACTCTAAGAAGATATACCTATCAATATGATGGTTTGAACAGACTGAAAAAAGGTATTTATTCTGAGCCTGAAAATTCCCTGCCTCAAAACAACTTCTTCAATGAGGAGTTTTCTTATGATCTTAATGGGAACATCAAAACTTTACAAAGATTCAGAATGCCAAAGACCGGAACGACGACGCCTGTAAAAATCGATGATTTGGTTTACAATTATGAAAACTCGGGAAAAAGCAACAGATTGCATCAGATTGTCCCACCATCTGGAGTAGCTAACAATCCTTCTGGGTATAATGCCTTGCAGTATCCCTTCATGTATGATAACAATGGAAACATGAAATCAAATATGGATAAGGGGATTGACAACATTTATTACAACCATTTGAACCTGCCAAGAGAAGTGGCTTTTGATGAATCGTTTTACGTGTGGGATGAAGAGGCAGGGGACTTTGCTGAGTACAACATTAATTCAGCGTACCTTTACAGGGCAGATGGAATAAAATTGCAAAAAATATTTAGCGCAAAAGGATCAGAAAATGATTCTGGAGTAAACAATATATTCCGCAGGCATACTGAATATCTGGATGGCTTTCAGTACGAAGGAGAAATTGAAGGATTTGCTGTACAAGAACAGCCAACTGTTGAACTAAAATTTTTTCCTACGGAAGGAGGATATTACGATTATGCTAATAATCAATACATATATCAATACAAAGATCAGGTAGGAAATGTAAGATTGTCTTATTATAACGATGGAGGAAGTTCAGGAGCTGCTGTAATTGACAAGGAAACCAATTTTTATCCTTTTGGGTTGGAGCACGGGTTCTATAATCAGTCTTTTCCTTTACAGCCCTCCTACAAATATGGCTACCAAGAGCAGGAAAAACAGGAAGACACAGGATGGAGTTCTTTTAAATGGAGAAATTATGACCCTGCAATGGGAAGATTTTTCAACATAGATCCTCTAAGTGAAAAATACGCCTATCAATCACATTATAATTTTTCGGAAAACAGGGTTGTTGACGGACGTGAATTAGAAGGTTTAGAATTTCACAGTATGCAAGATTACAATGATTTTATAGACGAGAATCCTGGGTGGAGTTATGATATTGAGAATGAACAACTCATTCTTATGGGACCAGAACAACTAATTGATCCTGTTGTTCTCAAAGGAAAGGGAAAACAAGACCAGGAAGATCACGATGAACCAGATGGTGATGCACTAGCAGAGGCTGATTTTGATTCTTATAGTCCAGAATTCCAACCCTTGCCAAGTCCAGCTCTAGATTTTGATATTTCTTTACTAGATGTGCCGTATATGCTTTTGGAAGCAATTGTTGGCACTGCCATTGGTGCAGGACTTGAAGAATTAGAAATGGATGATGAACTTGCTGATGATGTAATGGCTGCGGCTTCTATCGGATTTTCTCTTAGAAGGGGTAAAATAGGAACACTTGGTGCTAAAAGTCCTGTTAGGTATGATAAAAAGGTTAGGGAGAGGGGTTTGCAAGATCCTGTGGGTCATAATTTTCCATATTCATTTGATGAACATGTTTTAGATACCACACCCATACCAAAAAAAAATGGGTACAAAATGTATCAAAAAGAAGGATCAGTGAATAATACTGATGGTGTTTTTGAAATAGGTGTTAAAAACGACGGAGTAATTGATCATAGAGTGTTTAGATCTAATAAACAAAAGAGATAATAAAATGAAATATTTGGTAATTGATGCTTTCTTAAATGGAACTGGTATAAGAGATAAATACAATGGGGGATTTATCGATCCAAAAGAATTAGGATTAAGTTCTAATATAATTACTAGAATTGAAAAATGGTTAATAAATTATGAAAATGAACATTATGATGGCTATGCAAATGAACAAAATATCAGTAGTCTTGATCAAGAAGGGAAAGAAATTGCTTTACTTATTAGAAAGGAATTAGCAGAAGTGAAAATAGAATACTTTTCTGATGCTCGAATGATTTCTGAATTAATTTTTTAGAGTGGAATTACGCTGGGGAAGGTTTTTCAATATAGATCCTCTGAGTGAGGAATACGCCTATCAAAATTTTGAAAATATCACCATATTGTTATGCTAACCATTAGGATTTTTATATATTTGATTTTCTTTGTATACTAAATGATTTGTTAAAATAAGACCATATCCAAATGTGGTCTTATTTTTTTCCGGTTAGTGCCGCTCAGGTACTCCTGAATCACCATATTAATTTGGTATTTCTCAAAATTTTCCTTTAATTTAGTGGTCTTGTTAACATCAGGATAGCACCTCACGCTTGTCTCCACAACGGAACCTTTCAATTTTATTTCCCAGACCCCTCACATCACATTTAACCTAGAGCCATCTCAAATCCTGTAAAAAGAGCTCGGGTTTTCTTCTTCAAAAGTAAAAAAGGAGACACTATATTGCTAGTTGTCTCCCTTTTATACCATTTGAACTCTACTGTCATTCTGAAAGTTTGAATATAAACTCGTTTCTTGAGTCTGTCTTATAGGCGTTTTGTTGTGTAACTGGCGAAATGCCAAAAAGAGGTGAGTACGTTTTCACTTTTACAGTCTTATTATCCGGATAGAACTCAATAATTCTGAGCCAGCCGTCACCTCCGTTCCCATTTCGGTGACCACCGCCTTCACTCTGCATATCAAAAAGCATTTGATTCACGTTTTTTCCATAGCTGTTAGAATCTACGCGGAAACCCTCACCCGAGATATGACCACTTAACACCAGCTCGAGGTTTTGAGAAGGCTGTATGAGCTTTTGCCATATCTGTTCTCCATTATTAGATTCCGGAAGTACAATGCTTGCGGACTTTTGTGGCACGTTGTTGATTAAAAAAGGCTCATACATAAACCAAGAAATAACTTTATCTGTTCTCTTGTCCTTCTCATTCAAAAAAGCATGTGTAATTAAAATCGATTTATGGTTTTTGTATTGAGGCATATCCAAAACTTTTTTGGCCCATTCCAAAGTTTTATTTCTGGGAGCAAATTCAAGGCTGAGAAATAAGTAGTCTTTGCCATTTAAACCTTTCAGTTCCAACACAGAGTTTTCCATGCTTGGATCACCGGCATCGTTAAAAAAGTTCTGTGCTAAATATTTTTGATTTAAAATATTAAAATTAGACGGAAAAAACTCGTTGTAGCGCGAGAACCTTCTTCCCTCATCATTAATACTGAAATCATGATTTCCTGTTGCAGCGACATACGGTACTTTTCCGTTTAGCCTCCCAAGGATTGATTGCACTGATTTCCATTGATCATCTGCACTTTGGTCGCCGTCATATCCTTGATTTAAAATATTATTATGTTCTACTAAATCCCCAACCTGGCAAACCATTTTAATGTTAAGTGAAGATATATTATCCTCAATCCATCTTACCATCAGATCTAAGACAGGCTGATTTTTGTTCCACTTCACATAGTTCTGTGTATCCGGGATCAGTATGATACTCCATGATTTTTCATGGTCTAATTTTGGAGCTTGAAAGTTGTCCTGCGCAAAAATTACTGCAGATATCATTAACAGCAATAGCGATATATTCTTTTTCATATATACTATTTATAATTAATATCCGGGGTTTTGTGTTAACAAGGGGTTTGCATCCATTTCCGATCGTGGTATCGGCCAATATTCATCTTTATTTAATGTATAAACCACTTGCTGTGTTGTAAAAGATGCCGAAGCCTGCAAATGATTATAGATAGGATTTGCACTTTCATCAAAGCCTGTAAGTACTGATTTTGTCCAATTGTTTCCGTTACGGTTTAGGTATAAATATCCGTTCATCACGTTATGTGCAATGCCCCAACGTCTTATATCATACCATCTCAAACCGTCATTTGCCAATTCTACTTTTCGTTCGTATCGAAGTGCTTTTCTTAATTCAGCTTGTGACATTCCGCTATTCAAAGGCGGCATTTTTGCACGTGCTCTAATCTGATTAATCATGTCATAAACGGAATTGTCTAACTGATTCGACTCAATTTTTGCTTCTGCATGAATCAACATTAATTCTGATAATCTGAAAATCCCGACATTTAAATCTGAATTTCCACTTACTGAGGTAGAATTAAAGTCAGCAATGTCAACCACTTTTCTCCAGAGATAACCGCTGAAGGAACGATAGGCATTGGTAGCGTCCGCATTATTGACTTGTGTTGGCGCTCCAGCTGACCAATAATTATTTACTTTTGTGAAAGAGGTATGTGGCTCAAATTGGTATCCGAGATATCTTGAGTGCGGTCGCACTGCGTACATATCTAAACGTGGATCTCTGTTTTTAAATGGATTTGATTCATCATACAGCGGAGAATCTAGAATGGATAGACCATCGGTCATCTCATAAGAATCGATAAGATTTTGAGTAGGTCCCCAGTAGCAAACACCTTTTCCTAAACGAGATGCTGCATAATATTGTTGATTATGAAGATATCCGGGAACATTCATGTTGAATTCGGCCACCCAAATCCATTCTTTACTGGTTGCAAAACCATTATGTCCAAATATATTACTGGGATCGGGCTCTCCCACGGTATGATCTTTACCAACGTAATTTACAGAAGAATTGAATGGTGTCAAGCTATAAACCCCTGCTGCTGCGTCTAAAGCTTGTTTCGAAGTAGCTGCTGCTGCTGCGTATTGTTTAGAATAAAGTTCAATTCTGGCTTTTAACATTAGGGCGGCGATACGCGATGCACGCACATGACCATATTGCGATTGCGATATAGGAAGCAGTGGCGCAACAGCGCCAAGTTCTGCAATAATAAATTGCTGAATTGCTGCAACGGATGTTCTTGGAACATTAGCATTATTCAGCGTAACTGCTGATTTTAACAGTGGAACATCTCCATATAGTTCGATCAATTGAGAATAGGCGTAAGCGCGAATAAATCTCAGTTCTGAACCAAGCTCCGCCTTTTGCTCAGCGGTGAGTCCGGAAATTTCATCCAATTTATCGAGTACTGCGTGGCATCTTGCAATTGTTTTATAATGAATTTCCCATGGTTTTATGGTCAATGCATTGGTCGTAGTAATAGAACTGGTGATTGGCGAGGTATAATTAGTTCCCGGCCTTGCATATCCTATATCCGTGATATTGTCCATTACGTGCCAAATCGGAGTACTCGCAGCATCAATAGTACTTAAGTTTCTATACGCTGCAAAAAGACCCATCTTTCCTTCCTCATAAGAAGCGGGGAAAGTTCCGGAGGTGGGGCCGTTAAGAGGTTCCAAATCCATATCGGAGCTCGAACACGAGATGATTATGGACAATAAAAATATTTTTAAAAAGTTTTTCATTTTTTTATAATTAAAATTTAACATCAATACCGAATGAAACTGTTTTTACTTGTGGATAATAATTTCCGCCTCCCAACGCAACGCCGTCAGCACTGCCTAAATTGTAATTGATTTCCGGGTCATACCCTTCATAAAAATCAGTGAAAGTCAGGAGGTTTTGTCCGTTTAGATAGATGTAAACACTCTCCAGGAATGTGTTGTCTGTAAAAGATTTAGGTAATTCATATCCGATTTGTACATTTTTAAGGCGCATATAAGCGGCACTTCTCATCCACTTGGTCGAGTTTTGTGTATTATTTGTGGAGGTCAGGGAAACACGGGGGAATTCAGCATCGGTATTTTCCGGTGTCCAATAATCGAGTTGCCAAGGTTTCAAAGCACTTGAGTTAACTGCAGGAATAACATAATGCGAATCCAAATAGCCGTCAACTTTTCCAACACCCTGTATTAATGCTGATAGCTTGAACCCTTTATAAGAAAAGCCGGTATTAAAACCGTAGGTATACCTGGGAACGGTACTTCCGATAATGGTTCGGTCGGCATCTGTAATTTTTCCATCCCCAATTGGATTACCGTTAGCATCGAAAGCTCCGGCAATATCCTTGTATCTGATGTCTCCGGGCTTCAAAGTTCCGAATTGTGTTGGGCCGGCATTGATTTCCGCCTGACTTTGGTATAAACCATCGGCGATATAGCCATAAATAGAATTCACTGGAGAACCGACTTGCTGACGAAGAAGCGTTCCGGAAGACTGACCTTTCATGTCAACAATTTTATTATGCACGTCAGAAAGATTAAAACCTATATTCATTTTAAAATCTCCCCATTTTTCATTATACTGCGCACCTACTTCCCAGCCTTTGTTGCTTACCGTTGCGGCATTTTGAACAGGAGCTTCTAAACCGGTGAGCTGAGAGGTGTTTAACCTTAAAAGAATTCCGTCGGTTGTTTTATTGTAAATATCAAACGTAAGGTCTAATTTTCTCCACAAAGATAAATCAACACCCACACCCGACATGGTAGTTTCCTCCCATTTCAGATCGGGATTCGACATGATTAATTGCTGTATAGTCTGATAGACCTGCCCATTCATGGAAGTGCTTCCTAATGATAACGGTTCTGAAAACGGATAATACGAAGAACTGATATTCTGATTTCCTAAAATCCCCCAAGAACCTCTAAATTTTAACAGACTGATTGTCCCTTTTAAACTTTCGAAAAAGTTTTCTCTGGAAACCACCCAACCCGCAGAAAATGAGGGGAAGACTGCCCAACGGTTTTTTCCAATAAACCTTGATGTACCGTCGTATCTCACGTTTGCTTCAAATAAATATTTTTGGTTGTAGTGATAATTGAATCTGCCAAAAGCAGAAACCAACAGCCATTCGTATTCTGCTCCTCCATTATCTTTGGTCTCGTTATCTGCACCTGCATCCAGTACTTCATAGTTGTCATATAGAAAATCTCTTCTGTATCCGGATAGTATTTTTTCGTTAAAAGTTTCTCTTGAAGCTCCGGCAAGAAGCTCAAAACTGTGCTTGCCAAATGCTTTTTTTGCGTTTGCCTGAAACTGATACGTTCCGTAAAACTGACGTCTTGCAGATTCGGTAAGCTCTGTGAACGTGTTGGCAGAACCGGCTTCGGTTCCGTCTTCGTAATAGGTGGGTACACTTTTTCTGAAAAGATGAACATTGGTGGTAAGATAGCGTGGAGCTACAAGACCTTTTAACGTAAGCCAGTCTGTAGGTTTATAGGAAATATTCAAATTTCCCATAAACTCTAAATTATTTTGTGTACGGTTTCCGCCATTTTCGATAAAACCAACCGGATTAATTTTTACCCATCCGTCAGAATAGTTATTACCGTAATAAATGGGAATATTTGTAGGCATCCTGCCCAGATAATTCCAAACGGTACCTTCATCAGCAATCTGTTTTCTGTCTTTGTTTAAAAATGACATATCCAGTCTTATATTCCATTGGTCATTGGGGGTAATGTCCAGATTATTACGGAAAACAAACCTGGTAAAATCGGTATTTTTAATAATACCTTCCTGTTTTGAATATCCAAATGATGGGGATACACTGATAATTCCCGATTTGGCAGATAACGAAAAGTAGTGGTCCTGCAGGAATCCGCTGCCCTGAAGGATCGCTTTTTGCCAGTCATAGTTACCTGGGTTTTTGTTGTATTCGGTTCTGAAATCATTGATGGCCTCATCGCTGTAGATCTTTGTGCCATTGTCATTCATGCTGGCATCATTAAATACTTTCATATAGGTAAGACCATCGGTAACTTTTGGTATTGCTGTTGGGCTTTGCCATCCTGTATACATTCGGTATTGCGCAGAAAGTTTGTTTCCTTTAGCACGTTTTGTTGTCACAAGAATAACTCCACCGGCTGCTCTGGAACCATATATTGCAGCAGAAGCAGCATCTTTAAGAACCGAAATCGATTCTATCATGTTAACATCAACATCATTCATATTCCCTGCAACACCGTCAATAATAACAAGAGGATTGCTGTCTGAACCTCCAAAACTGTTGATGCCTCTGATTCTGATATTCCCGGCATCACCACCCGGTGCACCTGTTTGTGTAGTTACTGTAACACCTGGTGCGATACCCTGTAAAAGATTTCCGGCTGATAGTACTGGTTGTCCTTCTGCTGTTGAGCCCTTTACGACGGATACGGAGCCCGTGATAATGGATTTCTTTTGTGTACCGTATCCAACAACTACAACTTCTTCTATTTGTTTTTCCTGTTGGTTTATAGTATCCTGTTTGGGTGCTGTCACATTTTCAGCAAAAGTATTTGTAGCAGATAATTTTCGAAGACTCACCGTGTTGTTCTGGATCTGGTAATCTAAGGGAACATTCTTTTTCAGATAATCTAAACTTTGCTGTAATGATGAATAGTTGATTTTGTTTTCATCTACCCGGATATTTTTAAAATCTGAGGCAGAATAAAAGAATTTTGTTTTGGTAGATTTCTCTAATTTTTTAAGTATTTTGACTAATGATACCTGCCCTTGAGTGTTTGTAACAGGCATGTTCTTATGGGGATGTGCATAATTTAGCACAGGAATTCCCATAGCAACGAGTAAAGCAATAGAAATTGCAGTTTTTTTCATAAATTTGAAGAGTTAATTTATTATTCTTAAGCGAGTTTTAAATTAATTACAAGCACTGATAACGCCACATTATTGGTGCTGTTTTATTTAATATAGAATTATTTCATTTTCATTTTTAAAAGAAGTTTTTAGGTTAAACGGATAATTAATGATGGAAAGAATTTCTTCCAGATTTCCTGAGAATGAACCTGATACCTGGTTTTTGGCAAGTTTTTGTGGATAGATAATCTTGGTTCCGTAGGTGTTTTCTATTTGAGTTACAGCATCCTCGAAGGTTGTGTTTTCAAAAGTGAAAGGTCTTACCGCACTCGTTGCGTAATAATGAAAATCATTTTTTGTTGGAGAGGTGCTCCAGTTTTCATCAGGTAGCAGATAGGTGAGTTTGCCGTTGTGCTCTATTTTTACTTTTCCTTCGATCAATTTTACTGTTTTCTCTTCTGATTTCTGATCAACTGAAAATTTTGTTCCCAGAACTTCAACGTTGAAGCCACCTGCGTCTACAATGAAAGGTTTGGATTGATCTTTTTCAATCGAGAAAAAACCTTTCCCCTGAAATCTCACATTTCTATCTTTCTTTCCAAAATCTTTATGTAGAGATAATTTACTGTAAGGTTCTAAGGTGATAACACTGTTATCTGATAATCTGAAAGTTTTAGAAAATTCGTTGGTTTGCAATACGATTGCTGACAAACTATTTTTCGTTTCTCTTGAATCAATATCTTTATACAAAAACAGTATACCGAATAAAGGAACCAAAATAGCCGCCGTAGCCATCCAGTAATATTTGCGGTTATTATGTTGCTTTATTCTCCTTTGTATTCCACTCCAGATTTTAGAATCTGTTTCAGAATCCATTTCCTGTTTTTCTTCCGAGACAGTGGTCCAAATTTTTTCAAAATGTTTTTGGGAATCTTTCATACAGTTATAATTACGCTGGTAAACAAAAATATCCACCCCGGAGAGGTGGATTTAATGATTTGTTTATATGGGTTAATATTCCGTTAAAACAAATTTAAATTGGTCTTGATGTGTCGGATGACTTTATTGACTTGTTTTTCTACAGCCGTTTTTGAGATATTGTTTTCTTTTGCGATCTGGGCATAGCTTATTTTCTCCAGCTTGTTTTTATAGAAAAAAGTCTTGCTTCTTTCAGGAACTTTTTCCAGAAGGTTTTGTATTTTTAGCAATTGCTCTTCTTTAAATTCATGATCAGATTTTTCTGAGTCCGCTTCATCTTTTATCAGGCTTTCATCCGAAAAAGAGAAGAGCATTTTATTTTTTCTGAAAAAATTAGAAACTTCTTGTTGAGCTGTTTTAAAGATAATAGCCTCTAAAGTTTGGGGATTTTTAAGAGACAGAGAATGTTTCCAAAGATGTACAAAAATCTCCTGTACAACGTCTTCCGCATCTTCTGTATTTGAAATGAACTTTTTAACAAAAAAGTATACTTGATGTTTGTAATCTAAATATATTTTTTCAAAATATTCCATGATAAAGAACTACATTGTTTCAAGCGTGGCAAAAGTAATCAATTCGTATTGCGCTAATATCAAGTAAATATTAATTTAGCTTAGGGTTATTTAATATAAATATATTCACCTTAATAGGTGATCTTTTCAACGTAGTGTTTTGCACCGTTTTCTAAAACAGCTTATAATTTCCTTTTGGCAGACATGATCTGTAGCTTTGGTAGTCATTTTTCGAACTTGGCTGCGTAATAAAGTCCCTTACCAATTCAACCTTAATCCTTGCCGTGAGAAAAACCCACAGTATCATCCCTGCATTTCACATCTTTACTCTTTACTCTTTATTCTTTACTCTTTATTCTTTATTCTTTTCTCTTTATTCTTTGCTGAAATCACGGCACCTCAACACCTCACAACTTAACGGCTCTACAGCTCAACGCCTCCTCAATCCGTAATCATCTCCCTCACGTGCTCATACGGCAGTCCGATATAGGTACAGAATTCCTCTACCGATACCATTTGGTGTTCCTGCTTGTTCAGCGTCTTTTTTATTTTGCTGAGCAGTTCCCGGCTGTAGCGTTCGCTTCTTCCGGTAACGCGCTGGATGTCTTTCGGGTAAATGCAGAGGCGGGTGATCCTGGGTTTCATAGCGGTGCTGTTTTCTTTACCCAAAGTTTAGAAAACCGCACGGATTTTTTTCGGTAGGTCTTCGGTACTACCGTGTTTTTCTTTTGAAAACCTCATTAATCCTGCCTTTGTTGAAAGGTGTGAATAACAGCTTTTGATGTGAATATCTGTTGTAAGCACTATTTAGCTAGGCTAAAAAAAATATCGCTTAATACGAGATAATTTATACTGGCTCATGATATAAGCCTTTCCGGCATCAATGGTCAATCGTCGAAAATCCATAATTAATAATCCAAAATTTCGCCCCCCAACACCCAGCAACTCACTCCCTCACATTCCTCCTGCTGAACGAAAACATCAGATAAAACAGAAAGGGCAGGATGAAAACGCTTCCTGTCAGCAGTGCCCAGCCTAAAAAAGCAATGGTTTTCTCCGGTGCTTTACTGTTCAGTAAAGATAAATGATCACCGTTTTCCAGCAGAATGATATTGGGATACAGTTGATAAGTGGCCGCAACCAGAATCAGGACCACTTGTGCAGCAGCAAAAACCCTTACGAATGCCAACTTCTTTGTTTTAATAAAATAAAAGATAAAGACGAGGAATAAAGTAGCGAAACTGATGGCGGCAATTCCAACCCAATTTCCGAATATTCTTTCTGTCAACGGAATATCTGACAGGTAAGCCACCACAAAAACCAAGAGTCCAAAGATGACAACATAAATCATGGACTGTTTGGACTTGCGAATCATTAAATTCAGATCAAAAGATTCCGAAGTTTCCCGCAGAGTATAGATGGACGCCAGATAAGCGCATATCGAAACAGTAAATAAACCCACCGAAATTCCGAAATAATTGAACCAGTTGAAAATATAGAGGTCAGGGAAATTGTTCGCCTCAGGATTTAAGGTTCCGGAAATGGAGGATGCGGCGATCATCCCGAAGAAAAAGGGTGTCAGCAAACTGGAGTAATAGAATATTTGAGTGTAAACCGTCTGCCATTGATCCTGCACCGCATCATAATGCCGGAAAGTAAACGCCGTTCCTCTCGCAATAATGCCGACGAGCATTAAAACCAGGGGGATGTGAAGGTAGATCGATGCAAAGCTGTAGATCTCCGGAAAACCGACAAATAATATAACGATGGCTATGATCAGCCACATGTGGTTGGCTTCCCAGATGGGTGCAATAGATTCGTACATCAGTTTTTTGGTAATGCTTTTGTCTTTTCTGCGAAGGGTAAATAATTCAACAATTCCGGCTCCGAAATCTGCGCCGCCCAAAATAAAGTACAGCACAATGGCAACCCATAGAAATCCTATAACAACATAAATCATTTCGTTAATTTTTGAGTTTGAAATTCAGGATCGGTGGGGTCATATAATTTGGGAACCATCTTGATCTGTCGTCTTAACAGAAAAAGAATGATGAGTGACAGTGAAACGAAAACAGCAGTGAAAAAATAGAACGAATACTGGATTCCCGGCATAGGCGTCACCGCATCTTTTGTCCGCATGATGCCATAAATAATCCAGGGCTGTCTCCCAACTTCTGTAACCGTCCAGCCGGCTTCAAGAGCAATATAACCGAACGGAATGGCACCCACAAAAAGTTTCAGAAACCAGTTTTTTGTCAGCCAGTCTTTCTTGATAAACAAGGCAGCAAGATAAATCATGCCGATGAAAACCATGATGACCCCAAAGAAGATCATGATCTGGAAGGCATAATGAACCACTGCAACAGGAGGCCATTCATCACGGGGAAAATCATTTAAACCTTTAACTTCTGCGTTAAAATCATTGCTCACCAAAAAACTCAGTACTTTCGGGATTTTTAAAGCATATTTCAGTTCCCCTTTTTCCTCATTCGGAATTCCCCCGATCACAAAGGGTGCGCCTTTTTCTGTTTCGAAATGCGCTTCCATCGCAGCCAGTTTAATGGGTTGTCTTTTTGCGACCGATTTGGCAGCAATGTCTCCGCTTATGGGAGCCATGAAGGCACCAACCACGGCAAATACCGCCGCAATTCTGAATGCTTTGGTATGGAATTCAACATTTTTGTTTTTAATGATCAGGTAAGCATGTACTCCGGCAACGGCAAATCCTGTTGCACAGAAGGCAGCCACCGTCATGTGGAACGCCTGTGGAAACCAGGCCTCATTAAACATGGCCTTTACCGGATCGATATTCAGGTATTGTCCGTCAATATAATCAAATCCGGCGGGGGAATTCATCCACGCGTTGGCCGCAACCACCAGAATTCCAGATGATAGACCACTGATTCCTACCAGTAATCCGCAAAACCAGTGAAACCATTTGTTGAATTTATCCCAACCGTATAGGAAGAATCCCAGCGCAATGGCTTCAATGAAAAAAGCAGTGCCTTCCAGTGAAAAGGGCATCCCAAAGATCGGTCCGGCGTGTTTCATGAATTCAGGCCATAACAAACCCAGTTCGAATGAAAGCATCGTTCCCGAAACTGCTCCTGTTGCGAACAGAATTGCCACCCCTTTGCTCCAGGCTTTGGTAAGACCTTTGTAAATTTCATTTTTGGTGCGGAGGTATTTCCAGTGCGAAAAAGCCATCAGGAAAGGCATAACCATTCCTACGCAGGCAAAAATAATATGGAAGGCCATCGACATGGCCATTTGCGAGCGTGCTGCAATAAAGTCATCCATTCAATTGGTTTTTTGATGGATAAAATTACGGATAATTCCTGCCCCTATTTTAATTTTAAGATGACTTTCAGCAGCTTTTATAAGCAGAAATCAGGAATATCGTTAGACAGGGGTCAGTTGCGAGTATTTGAGCCTCTGCTTGCAACAGCGGTGGCGTTTCGTTGTTTACTTTATCCGTTTGTAATGCAGTTGTGTCAATCCCGTATCAAATGTTTTTGCTGTTTGAAATTCAATTGCTTGTTCAGGCCTTCCATCCTTAAAAAGTCTTGTGCCGTTACCGAGTAAAACGGGGATAACCGAAATTATAAATTCATCTATTAAATCGTGCTTCAACAGCTCATTGATTATTTCTGCGCCGCCATCACAATAAATATTTTTCCCTTTTTCAGACTTTAGTCGTTCAACGAGGTCGGCTATGTTTCCAGTATAGAAGGTGGTTCTGCCTACTTGCGGTCTGTCAGTTCGTGTTATGACGTAAACATCTCGTTTACCGTTGTCATAGTGAGATGGTCCGATTTCATTAAGTACATAATCATAAGTTCTTCTGCCTATAATTATGGTGTCGATTTGCTCTGTAAATTCTGCATAACCGTAATCTTCTCCTTCTTTTTCTACAAGTTTCAAAAAGCTTAGGTCGTCATTGGGTTTTGCAATATAACCGTCTAAGCTCATTGCAATGAAAAGTGATGTTTTTCGCATTGGTGTTGAATTTTAATGTTCTGCAAATTTACTTTTCTTCAAACAGGTGCACTTTGTAAAAATGCGACAAATTAAAGCAGTGATGGTGGGAGTCCGGTATTCCGCTTGATTTCATTTGCAAGATGCGAATGGTCATAGTAGCCGCACTCGAAGGCAATATCTAATAAGCTCCTGTCTGCATGGGAATTTTTGATGGTACATAAAGCATTTTGGAAACGAATAATATTGGAGTATTCTTTGGGTGATATTCCAATAAGTTTTTTAAAGTTACGCTCTAATTGTCGGACAGATGTGGAATGCCGTTTAGACAGTTCATCAATACTTATTTGTCCGTTTGTTAGGTGTATTTCGTCAATAACTGATTGCAGCACGATGTGTTTGCTCCGTATCCGGTCGGTAAAATAATGGTTAAGATAATTAAAAGCGTTGTCACGTATTTTATCAACATTAAATGAATTGGGTTTATCAAACGCTATGGTGTTATTGGTTAATTCATTTTGCGATGCAAAGTTATAGAAGTTATCAAAAGTTCCCGGTTTAAGGCAAACGCCCAGTAAATGGGTCTCGCTGTCAATAAAACTGTCTTTATACGAGGTCATTGCTCCTACAAGATAAGTTTTGCCAAACTCCATGGTAACAGAGCCGTTGTCCGTCAAACAGGAGTCTCCTAAATTGATGACGAATCCTGCACAGCCATCAGGAAAATTCCGTTCCCACTGTTGGTCAGGTTTGTTTCCTTTCAATTTCCAGTAAGTATGTATAAAGGGTGCTAATTCTCTGCAGGGTTTTATTTCTTCGTATTCCATATGTTTTGGGTTGCTGTGTACATAATCCGCCACGTACAAATATACTAAAGTCTCCTTTCTCCACCACCCAACAACTCCATGGTCATAGCGAGGAGGTGCAGCGCCCACGAAGCTACCGCATCTCGTTAAAAAACTGCAGAAATCATGGGCGCGATCTTTGATAGGCTTATGCGTTAATCTGTATAATAATTAAAATGGAAAAAATATTTTTAGTGGCAGTCGCAATGCTGTTGGTTTCCTGCAAAAAAGATAATGCTGCAGAAGTCACAAATCAGTCAGATACTGTAGGGATTTCAGAAGCCGGTGCAGGGTCTGACACCTTAATGTCGCAAAAAGAGCTGAACTCCGTAAAAGATATTAAAGTCGAATATGAGGATATAAACAGATTATTACAGGAAAAAAAGCTGGATTCTGTTACCTTTTCATATGACTGTGATGGTGAACGCCAAGGGGATGTGGTGTATTATTATGAGAACCGGCAATTGAGAAGCATAAGGCATTCTTACAGCGAGTACAGCCACTTTTCCGCCGTCGAAAACTATTTCATTAAAGATGGGGGGCTATTCTTTGTTTTTAAAAAAGAGACAAGCTGGAATTTTGACGGCGGAAGCCCCGAAAATCCTGAAACAAAAGATGATATAAAAGAGTATAGATATTACATGGTAAATGAAAAACCGATACAGTGTTTGGAAAAGAAATATGTTTTACATTCTGAATCATCCGGTAATCCAGCACCTGAAAGCATTAAAAACAGTGAAATTAAAAACTGTTCTCTTGTTGAAGTTCACAAAAGATATCAGTTGCTTGTCAGGAATCAAAAATCAAAAAAATGTATTTCATAAAAGTGGGGTGACACCATCTTCTCTATAATCTTTCAGATCTGTCCGAACTCATAATGAGCGTCTGTGGACAAAACACTGGTCTGCAATGCTTTCATAATATAGTTTCTTACTTTACTACCGTCATTGCGAGGAGGCGCAGCGCCGACGAAGTAACCTCACACTCCACACCTAACAGCTTAACGACTCAACAACTCAACAACTCAACGCCTGCCTCAATCCCTAATCATCTCCTTCACGCGCTCATACGGCAGCCCGATATAGGTGCAAAATTCCTCTACCGAAACCATCTGGTGTTCCTTTTTGTTCAGCGCCTTCTTTATTTTGCTGAGCATTTCCCGGCTGTAGCGCTCGCTTCTTCCGGTAACAAGCTGGATGTCTTTCGGGTAAATGCAGAGCCGGGTGATTCTGGGTTTCATAGAAGTGCTTTTCTTTCACCAAAGTTTGTAAAACCGAACGGATATTTTTCGGTAGGCTTTCGGTACTACCGTGTTTTTCTTCCGCAGGAGGCTTTAATTCTGCATTTGTTAAAAGATGGTGAATAACTTTAACCCTCACGACACGCCATTATTGCGGGGAGCATAAGCCGACGAAGCAACCCACCCAATAACTCCACAACTTAACGACTCAACAACTCAACCCCCTGTAACTGCTGCTTCGTCATATCCGGAAGCGCTCACAAGTTCCGCCACTTCATTGCAATAATGTTACAATTTATACCACGATATTTTTTGTCAGTACTACGGAATGTAACAACTTTGTAAAATGAAAATGGTAGCGGTAATTGTAGAGCATGTTGATCCAAAAGACAATTTTATAATTGTTGAGTTTAAAAAAGACCCCACGAAGCAGCACTTCATCGTCTATATTGATGAACCATGGCAAAAAAGGATGCGGAAGTATGACTCCTACATATTAACGGTTAAATGGCGCAGCATTGTGATGGATGACATCAGCGGAAATAAGACATACGACACGCAGCTTTTTACGGACGCGCATCCGGTTCCCGGCGAAGAACTGTTTGATAAAAGAAGAATGCGGAATTAACTTATAAATTCCCACCAAAGCAAACATAAATGCAGAGCGGAACACCGCCGAAACCATCCCTTCATGCGTTGAACCTTTGGATTCAGGTCGCTGGGCGAAGTCGAAGCGTCAACTTTTGCCTTTTGCCTTGGCTCTTGTCATTTGCGGGAGGCACACCGCCGCCGAAGCTGTCCCTTCATGCGTTGAACCTTTTGATTCAGGTCACTTAGCGAAGTCCAGGCGTCAATTTTTTCCTTTTGCCTTTTGCCTTGGCTCTTGTCATCGCGAGGAGGCACACCGCCGAATGGAAATATTGCCCATTGAGGTGCTGTATACTTGTAGGTTGATATTGTTTTCTGATAAAAAGAAGGTGCCGTGGAAATCATTAAAAAATATTTTTAATGGAAAATATTTGCTGAAACATTTATTTTACTGGAAATTAAAAGCTATTTTTGATGGCAAAAGCAATTCTAATGGAAAATAACACACCAATCCACTTACAGGAAGTAATTTTTCCTTCAGGTACTGCAGCCATTAGCAGACAATTAGGCAAGCTCGAAGAAACAGGACAAATAAAAAAGATTGCACCCCGTATCTATACATCAAACTTTGATGAACCGGAAGAAGTAATCATCAGGAGAAATATATTCACTATTTTAGGAAAATTATATCCGGGATCAGTGCTGAGCCATCGTTCCGCATTAGAATTCAAACCTACTGCCGCAAATCAACTATTTGTAACCTACACCTATACCAAAAAAATTACGTTACCGGGAATAACCATTCGTTTCATGGAAGGAAAGCCTGCCATTGAAGGGGATCGTCCATTTTCAGGAGAATTGTATGTGTCTCAGCAGGAAAGAGCTTTTCTGGAAAATTTACAGCCATCGCGCCAGACAGGTCCCACTTCCAAAACCCTTACATTGGCGGAAATTGAAAACAAATTAGAACAGATAATACGCATAAAAGGAGAAGATGGGCTCAATCAATTCCGGGATAAAGCAAGAAGTATAGCAGGGAAATTAGGAATGCAGTCGGAATTTGAAAAACTGAACAAACTGATAAGCGCCCTGCTGACAACAAAGCCGTCCAAAATACTTACCTCACCACTGGCAGCAGCCAGAGCTTTGGGAAATCCTTATGATAAGCACCGTTTAGAATTATTCGAAAAACTGTTCGTGGAACTGCAACAGCTGCAATACGAAGACCGGCAGGATATTAATACTGCCACCAGTGCTTTTAGAAATTTTGCTTTCTTTGAAGCTTATTTTTCTAACTATATCGAAGGGACTGTTTTTGAAATAGAAGAAGCCAAAAGTATTATTCAGACATCAACACCCATTCTAAATCGCGATGAAGATTCACACGACATCTTAGGAACCTACAAGTTAGTAAGCAGTCAAAAGGAAATGAGGACAACACCTTCTGATCCTGATGAACTCCTGCACGTGTTGCAATACAGGCATCAAATACTGTTAGGAGCCAGAACTTCAAAAAAGCCCGGGCAGTTCAAAGATAAGAATAACAGGGCAGGAGATACTTATTTTGTCGACCATACATTGGTGCGGGGAACTTTAATAAAAGGATTTGATTATTACCGGGCATTGCAGGAGCCGTTTGCCAAAGCAGCTTACATCATGTTTATGATAAGCGAAATTCATCCTTTTCTTGATGGGAATGGGAGAATAGCAAGGGTAATGATGAATGCCGAATTTGTAAAAGCAAACCAAACACGAATCATAATTCCAACAGTTTACCGCGACGATTATTTAGGTGCATTAAGAAGGCTCACCCGGAATGATGATCCGGCAGTGTATATAAAAATGTTGCAGAGAGCCCAGGAATTCAGCGCAACACTGTTAGCAGCCGACATGGTAGCCTTAGAAGACCATTTAATCCGAAGCAACGCCTTCAAAGAACATGACGAAGCAAAATTGAAAATTCTCCCGTAGTCTTATTGGGCAGCGCCCAAAATATTGGGTGATCCTTAAACCATGCCGGATACAATAACCAATAATAAGCAGCAATAACCAAAGGATGGCCAACCTTAAATGTATTGCTCCTGAACATCCTGGTTCCGTTTTCCAATTATTTTTAAGGGAAATCAGATCCGGTTGGTGTTCGGTACTTCTCCACGAATTCAAAATAGTGGTAACCGGTGGCTTCTTCATAGCGGTGCTCCGTCACATCCGCCACAGTACCGATGACAGCGGTATTTTTAAGACGGGAGTGTTAACAAAGAAAGGGCATTTGTCATTGACTCCGTCGAATCTTCGATTTCTGAACGGAACTCAGGATCATCGAGTTGGAAACGCAGTTTTTAACGAAGATGACGAACGAAGTTCAGAAGAATCTCTGCATGTATTAATATTTGCTGCGCATATTTATGCTGTTGCTGTCGCATTTCCTTCAGCTTTCTTATCCGTAATTGATCGTGAAGTATCCATTGATATAAAAGAAAATAAATTATAATTTAGCTAAGTGTTTTCATTTGTTTAAATAAGACAATATTTAAAGTAATGAGTTTAAGATTTCGGATTGGTCCCTTCACCTTTGGTAAGACCGGCATAAGGTTCAGTTCCTGGCGCAGGGGTACAGGATTTTCTTTACCCCTGTCCGGTAATAATGCGCAGTTCTTTGGTAGGATTAAGCTAGGAAGTTTGAGTTACTATTTTAGAGGCAAGTCTGAAAGACGAAATCCTAAACATCCTGAGCCTTCTAAAATATCTGAGTTCAAAAAATACTATGGCAAAGCGTATGAACCGTGGACTGTTGAAGCTGACAAAAAATTAATGATACTTTATCTTCAGGGCAGCACACCTGAAGAGCTGAGCGTAATTTTTGGAAGAACAAAAGGTGCGATATGTTCCCGTATTAAAAAGCTTTCTTAAAATATTCATATTCGTAATTGGTATTTATTACAGAACGTCTTGAGTTTCTTTCAATAAAATATCCTATTTTTATAAAAAGTTCAAATTGGCTAAACAAACCATGAGATGAATCCATTTCGCATGGTTTCTATTACTTACCAGTTCTTACGCCCACTCTACGGAGGGGCCAGTCAGGTAATAAAATAATTTCGGGAATTGAGAATGTAAGATGAATACCAGCGGAGGATAATTAATCGAAATTATATAAAGTCATAAATATTTAAAAAAACTAACTCATGAGCGACGAACCAAAAATATTTAAGATACTTTCCATAGATGGAGGCGGCATCAAAGGCTTATATTCAGCACAGATCCTTAAGCATTTTGAGGAAAAATTTGATTGTCGATTGTCAGATTATTTTGATATGTTTTGCGGTACTTCAACCGGTGGACTAATTGCTTTAGCACTTTCACTGAAAATTCCAGCAGCTGATATATGTGATTTCTATAACAATGAAGGCCCTAAAATTTTCCCGACTTTTAAAAAAATCAAATTCAGAGGTAAAAAGTACAGCAATGGGACTATAAAACAAATTGTAAATGGTGGCAAGTTTTCTGATAAAAACCTTAAGGAAGCACTAAATAAGATCTTTGGGGAAACCAAAATTGCAGAAAGTAATAATCTTTTATGCATCCCAAGCTACAACATTACCGAGGCCCGGCCTTTCGTTTTTAAGTTTGACCACAAAGAAGGCGATTTAAACCGGGATAACAAAGCCTTATACGTAGATGTGGCGCTAGCCACAAGCGCAGCACCTACGTATTTCCCCATGGCTCAAATTCCCTATTATGATAACAAACAATTTATAGATGGCGGAGTATGGGGAAACAATCCGACACTGGTAGGATATCTGGAAGCTCTACAATTTTTTGTTGGAAAGGGGAAACAATTTGATAAACTAAAAATATTATCGGTAAGCAGCCTATCTCTAACTGGTGGCAAGCCGACAGGCCTGAAACGCAACAGGTCTTTTTTGGATTGGAAAGATGAGTTGTTTGAAACCTCTTTTACCGGGCAAAGTTTCTTTACCGATTTTTTCATGAAAAAGATTGCATTGTTAAACGATCTCCCGGTTGATTATATAAGAATACCTTCTTCTGAAATTTCCAGTTCACAGGAAGAATTGGTACAGCTCGATGTTGCCACACCTGCTGCTTTGGATCTCATCCGAGGCAAAGGCAATGATATGGGAGATATTTTTAGAAAAAGAGCCGAAATCGCAGATTTTTTTAAACAAGAAAAACTTTATAAAACAAATTAATATGGCTAATTGTCACGACCAATTTGTCGATTTTACCTCGACAATTTCTTTATCCGACGACCGGAAAAAGAAACTAAAAAAATCAAGAAAAAAGCTAAGGGATCACGTAAGGGATGATTTCAAGGAGAATCATGCGAATGAAATAAAACCCAAATTCGGTTCTCAGGGATCTTCAGAAATGAAGACAGGTATAAATCCTATTGTCAGAGTAGTTGATGAGGATGGGGAAGAAAAAAGAATTACGAAATATGATACGGACGACGGCATCTATTTTATTGGTTCAGTGGAAGACAGAAAATCTGTTTCAACCTATCATAAATGGATTCGTGATGCAGTGGATGGCCATACCAGTATCCCTCCTGAAGATAAAAACACCTGTGTCAGAACGCTGTTCTCGGACGGGCACCATATCGACCAGCCGATATATTTTATCAATAAAGATGAGAATGGGCATCCATGGCTTGCTCACAAAAAACATGATTGGGTAGCCAGTGATCCAAAAGAATTTTACGAGTGGTTCAACGCTGAGGCTAAAAAGGATGAACAGTTAAGGCGTTTGGTTAAATACCTAAAAGCTTGGTGTGACTATCAAAATTACGAGGACAGTTCAAAAAAAATGCCTTCTGGCTTCGTCCTAACCATATGGGCTACAAACAACTTTAGCGCGAGCGATCGTGATGATGTAGCGCTAAAAGAAACTTTGGTAAATATGCATAGCCAGCTATCCGCTACCTTTGAATGTTTGCGCCCCACCACTCCCCAAAACGAAGACGTAATGGATGGATACAGTTACGAGACCTATTTCATGGATAAGCTAAAAGCTTTTGCTGATTCTGCCAAGCACGCCATTAACGAGACCAACCCCAAAAATGCTTGTTATAAATGGCAAAAGCACTTCGGCTCAAGGTTTTCGTGTGGTACTGCAAAGGATGAAGATGAAGGTGCAAAGAGCTATTCGGCACCTGCGGTTGTTACCAGCAATGCGAAAAGCGCCTGATAATTAAATGATAAACTTTGAAGCAGCACGGACGGAAGCGTATGATGGTTTAGCACTAACTAATACCATCGAGAAAGTATTTACCCCAGTAAAATCAAAACTGGGGTTAATTACAAAGAAGGAACTTTGGCAAGTTACTGTTGAGATACCACTCGGTGATGCCGTAAAAGACTTCAATCTGATAATTGATCTTGGAAGAGATTTTCCCTTGTCTCTGCCAGAAGTGTATTTATCTGAAAAGGATTATGATGCAATCAAATATATACCTCATGTAAGTGATAAACGTAACATTTGCCTATTCGATCAGGAAAACATCAAGATCGATGCAGAGAGACCTGCAGACATCGTTAAGGTTTGTTTAAATAGGGCGGTCAAAATCATATCAGACGGCGTCAATAAAGTTAATTCTACAGATTTCAAAGACGAGATTGTAGCTTATTGGTCAAATACCTATGATTCAAAAGACAAAGTTGTGAATGCCTATTTAAGTGATGGCACGTCAACCTTTGTACCAGGTAAAATTCCGGTATATTATCTTTCGCCCTCATACCACAAAACAAATCTTTTTTTCGGAACTGAAACGGAAGATTCAAAAAAAGTGCTTGATTTTTTTGAATTACGCGGACATCGTATTGATAAAGATGATGCATTCTACCTCGGCACAATAGATATCCTAGAACCAGATTTCTATTTTGACAATAACCGATTGCTTCTCTTCATCAAAGAAAATTTCACTTCTTTATGGCCGCAGGCAAAGACATACATCAATCAAGGTCTAGGCCCCAAGAACTTTATTTTTTCAATGGAAGTTGATGAGGAGCAGATATTTTTTGGCTTTCATCTTTATCCCTTTAAAACTAACCTTAAGGGCTGGCGCGCGCAGTCTTTAAGTGCTGTTAAGATCATGTCAAAGGCGCAGCCTACCCAGCCCGTTACCAGAGTAACCTTTACCTTTTTTAGCTATGAAAGGATTAGAAAAAGAACTGATGGTGTACTTAATAAACAAGCTCCATGGAAATTTATGGTGGCAGGCTTGGGTAGCATTGGATCAAATTTGCTTTTTTATCTGAGTACACTTGAGGTGTCGAACTTTATACTAGTTGACCCGGAAATCTTACAACTTGAAAATATTAACCGTCACCTATTAAGTTTTCATGAGGTAGGTCAAAATAAGGTTGATGCCGTTGGTAAATATCTAACTTATAATAATCCGTTCCTCAGTATTGGTAAGTATCCTACATCGGTTGTTAATGTGATACAAAGACAACTTACGTCCATTAACGATATGGATTTGATTTTTTGTGCAATAGGGAAGGATGCAGTAGAGAACTATTTATTGCAATGTTCTACGGAAGGAAAAATAAGAAAACCAATCGTACTTCTTTGGGTGGAGCCCTACTTACTTGGCGCCCATATATTATATATTAATCCTTTTTCAGGATTTAAGCTTAAAGATCTTGAAAGTGAGGGTTATTATGAGTATAACATAATTAGTAAAGATTCTTACAGTGATCCTGAAAAACAAATATTGTTAAGAGAGGCCGGGTGTCAGGGTTCTTATACGCCCTACGGTAAGGAAGCAATCGTTAGATTTTTTGCAGTTTTCATTCCTGAACTGTTTTCTTTAATTAAAGATAAACCAGTTACCAATATGCGTTTAACCTACGCCGGCGATTATTCTCTTGCCGCCACAAGTGGTTTGAAAATTTCCGAATTTGGCAAACAATTATTATCTAATCAATTAGTAAAACATACTTTATAATGCAGTTAAAAATTGACAAATATGATATTCTTATGCATACACAGCCGCTGGAAATATTAGAAAAATTTACTCAACATAAAGCCATGGCTCCTGAAGCAGGAGGAATTATTCTCGGTAAAATTATAAACGACCAAATAAATATACTTAAATTATCTGTACCAACCTCATTAGATAAAGGCTCAAGGACAAACTTTGAAAGAAATAAAGTTAGCGCGCAAATCATACTGGACTATGAGTTTTATAATAGTAATGGGCAACTTATTTATTTAGGTGAATGGCATACCCACCCAGAGCCATATCCCTCCCCATCTAAAACTGATTTAAAAATGTTAAAACGTCAATTTGAAAGTAATTCTCTGAATACTGATTTTTTGTTGCTTTTTATAAAAGGAACTGACGGACTTTATATTGGAATTATTGACTCAGATGGTTATTTTCAATTAGAAAAGTA
Organism: Kaistella sp.; assembly: GCA_019459085.1. Classification (GTDB taxonomy): domain Bacteria; phylum Bacteroidota; class Bacteroidia; order Flavobacteriales; family Weeksellaceae; genus Kaistella. Next base: position 18,002 of record JAIBEW010000006.1, on the reverse strand, counting down.
ATTAACTTTGCTGCAATATCAACAGTATTAACATATTTCGGTGATTGGCAATTTATTCAATCAAAAACAAAATTTGTCTTGTTTTGCTCAGAATAAGAAAGCATTTTCATTGTCTAAAAATACATTCTAATGAATTTCAAATACTATAATAGAACAAAACTTGTTATTTTTATTCTGGTACTATCGGTTGCTCTGGGTAAAATTATGCCTTACGTTGAACAGTACATTAATAAATTTGAAACCATGAAGCAAATTAATGATTTCATTGGTGTATTTAGTGTGGTAGGTTTGCTTGGTCTAATTCTATGGATTGTTGATACAATAGGATGGAAATATAAAATTTTTACTTGGTTAGTTGATGTGCCTAATCTAAATGGTAGATATGTTGGCAGTTTAGTTTCGAGTCACAACGGATCGACGAAAATGGATTGTACTATTGAAATTGTACAAACTGCTTCACTAATAAAAATGTACTCCTATTTTGGTAATATTAACGAGAGGTCAGTTTCTTCAGAGTCTTTAAGCCACACTGAAGAAATTATTTGTGAGCCTAATGGATTACATAAGTTGATATATACATTTAAGAATAATTCAGATATTGAAGTGACTCTTAACGATCATGAGGGAGCTGGTTCGTTGGCATATTTTGACGATATAAAAAAATTGGAAGGAATCTATTTTAACCGTAGAGGCAATACTGGTAAGATTGAGGTTGTATTTCAGCAAAAAAAGCTTCTAAAAAGATTTATATGAAGCCAATATCAAACTTTAAGGAGTTGCTAATAGAACTCTCAAGACTACAAACCTCTAATTTTCCAGGTATAGGATTGGTTCTGTATTCATCACTTGATAATTTAGATTTTATTTTAATGAAAGATAATTCTATTCTTTCGAAAATGGCAGTAAAAGGTATATCTGAGTTGATTAAATTTTTTACAGAAAACTGTTTACAAAATGGTCATTATCACGACGGTTTCCACTTAATAAATGAAAATTTGGAGTTAACTCATGTATCAACTTTTATTGCCCCAAAGATTGATAACAACATTTTAGTAGTTAATGAGTTCGGGAGCAGATATCGTACAGCGATATATTCTTCAACATGTCCAGGGATTATTGCAACTGGAATTATTGGCCAATCATATGGTCCTTTTATTTTTCAAGAGGGTATTGCAAATAGAATTATCCATTAAAGTTAATATACAGAACCCGAATGTAGGAATGTTCAATAAGGCGCATCCCAGTGCCTTATCATCTCTTCGGTGTGGATGGTAATAAAACTGGGATGTAAAAACAACAAACGACAGCTTATTCGCCGTGAAATTCGTAATCTTACTGTATCACTTTCGCCATTTCACTCCTCTGGACCGGCTTTAGAACTTTTTTCCTGAACATTCCGAAGAATCTGCATATACCAACTTAGATGCGCTACCAGTCTTTTGAGCGGGCTGTTCTCTCTTCCAGCTGGCGCAATTATGCCCAAGCCTCCGAATTTTTTTTCCAATTGAAAAATGTTGCCTCATTGATGCCCATTTTGCGACATACTTCTTCTACTTTTACAACCGTTTCGGATCGCTTCAGTGCGAACACAATCTGGCTTTCTGTAAATCTGCTCTTTTTCATCTGATTTTTCTTTGTTTAAAATTAATTACTTTGGTGAAAAATCTCTACTTTTAAGTATTACGGTTTTTTTGGGAGAAGGTCAACATGAAAAAACTATATTTACAAACTGTCGAAAAGTACCCATTTTGTAAAACTTGTTTTGGGTTCATTCAGTTTCAGCTTCTAAAGATTCTGCTATAAATGCGGTTTGTAATTTCATTTTAAAATTATTTATATATGTATTAAGCTTTAATATTTAGAAGCTTATTTTATTAGAAGTTCAGGAAAAACAGCTTTTTATTTTTTTGATTAGATTTTGTGTTAGGTTACTATAAGGGAAAATTTCGGGCATTAAATTCATAAATTAGCGAAGTAATATAAACTAAATACCAGTGGAATATCAAAAGAAAATAAGCGTGCAATTTGGTATAGTTCAAATCATTCAGGTAGTCGGAGCGGGGTTTTCGTCAGCCACTGAGGGATTACCGGGATGGGAAGGTTTAATAGAAAGTGATTTAAAGAATGCTGAAGATCTGCACTCTCATCGAAAAAAAATTTTTGAGGCTAAAGATTTAGTGAACTGTGTTTTCCGAAAAAATATACGTTCATGAAAAATAAACTTTTGAGTAAGATTAATAAAAAGTATTCATTATTGAAAACCAAATTTATTAACCAGTATTTGGAATTCTTATCCAATCTCATCTTTATTATTGGGGAGAGAAAAAATAAACTGCTAGCTAGAAATAATCCTAATCCAAATAATTTAGAAGACCTTACTCCCTATATTGCTAAAGAGGAAGAGAACAATTATAATTTACAAACTTATTTGAATTCTCTAAAATGGGGTGTGTTAAATCAGAATGTAAAAAACATTGCGGTTTCTGGTTCTTTTGGCACGGGGAAAAGTACAATTTTAAATTTATACAAAAAAAACAACCCTGAATTCAAAACACTAGATATAAATCTTGGGAAATTTGAAGAGAAAAATAAGCAAACAGAAGTAGATATTGAAACAAGTATTGTTCAACAAATTTTATATTTTGAAAAGAAAAATAATTTAAAGGACTCTAGATTTGAAAGAATTACTTATGACAATTATATCTTACTAAAAGCTTCAATTTTTGTTCTTTGGATTTACTCCATATTGTACCTTTTTTTTGAAAAAATATATAATAAGCTAATCTTAATTGATGAGATTGAATCTTCTTATTATCATTTCTTAATAAAACTAATTTTTTTGGCAGGTGTTTTTTTTATCCTGAAAAAACTATTTAGACAGATTTTTAAGCTAAAAATCAATAAGGTTAGTTTTAGTGATGCAGAATTCGTCCCTAAAGAAAATGATATTTCAATTATCAATAAACATGTTGACGAACTCATTTATTTTTTTGAGAAAACTAGAACTCAAATAGTATTTATAGAAGATATTGATAGATTTGAAGATGCTGTAGAAGTTTTTATAAAACTGAGAGAATTAAATATAATTATCAACAATTCAAAAGATATTAGTCAAAAAGTAACTTTTGTTTATGCTGTTAAAGATGAATTGTTTAGTAAGAACAATGAGAAAACAAAATTTTTTGATTTAATTATACCAATAATTCCAATTGTGGACTACAGTAACTCAAATACACAATTTATTAAAAGACTTAAAAATGATTTTATTGAAAATAAAATCATTTCTGAAGACATAGTTTATAATATTTCTCCCTATATCAATGACATGAGAAGCCTCATTAATATTATTAATGAGTTCAAAACTTATTATAAAATTAAAAGCCATGAAAGTAACTATATAAATGGAGATAATCTTTTTGCGCTAATAGCCCTCAAAAACATTTATCCTTTAGATTTTAAATCTTTACAAAATAAAGAAGGCGTAGTTTACAAAGTGTTTGAAAATAAAGACGAATTATATAAAGATTTGGAGGAAAGTCTTGAAAAACAAATTTTGACCTTAGAACAAAAAAATGATAAAATTCAACAAGAACAACAAAATAGTCTATTAGAACTACGGAGAGTATATCTTTCAGAAATATTAATGATGTCTTTTGGTGCTACAAGATACTATATTGAAGATAATCTGGTTGAAATAAAAAGCTTATTAGAAGACCAAAAATTTTCAGATTTTATAAAAAATGGACATATTACTTACTATGATTCTACCAGCTATAGTAATAAGTCTATATCATTAAGTGAGATAGAAAATGAGATTAATCCTCTACAAAAATATGCTGAAAGAAGAAGAGCCGTATTAAACAAAATAAATAATAAGAAGGGAGAGAATGAACTAGAAATATCCAATCTAAGAACACAGATAAATAATTTAAAAAATTCGTCATTATATGAACTATTAAAACAAACTGAACAAAAGAAGTTTGATAATTATTTTAGTAGGATTGTTCGTGATGTGCATGCAGATAATGAACTAGAAGATGATTATACTAGAGAAACAAAAATTGAAGGCATAAGATATCATTATACTCTTTTAAAGGTTCTTTTCAGTAATAATTATATTGATGAAAATTATTCTAGTTATATTTCATTATTCTATCCAGAATCAATTACAGAAAAAGACAACAATCTTAAATTAAGAATTATTCAAGACGGGCAAACAGAATTCAATGAGAATATTGATAAAATCAAAAATTTAGTAACTGAATTGGGAAGTAATAATTTCAAAAAGGAATCAATACTGAATTTCTACATTCTTGATTATCTACTTATCCATTACCAAAACAATGAAAATATAAATAACAAATTAGGTGAGTTCATCAGTACATTGACTAGGGGGAGGGAAAAATCTAACCAGTTTATAGAAAAATATATTGATTTTTCAGAATTTACGGGAACAATCAACAAATTTATAAAAAATATAGCTCTTTGGGATGGGTTTTGGAATTTGGTATATACTAAAGATGAATTTAACATTGAAAAGAAAAAGAAAATCTTGGATAAAATATTCAAAAACTTAAATATTGATAAGATAAAAATCCTCAACAAAGAGAAAAAGATAAATTCTTTTTTAAACAACTATGATGATTTCTTAATAAATAATTTTGAAAGTGAAAGTAAGGATGAATTAATAAATAAATTAAAGGTTCTAGGGATTAAATTCAACAAAATAAAGTATGATGACTCTATATTTGAAAGCGTTATAGAAATAATTGAAAACAATTTGTATAAGATTAATATAAGTAACGTCAATCTCTTTTTGGAGAAAATTAATACCACAAGTGTTGATTATTTAGATTATAAAAAATCAAATTATTCTTACCTTCTCAAATCAAACATAACTTACCTAAAGGAAAATATTAATAATAACATTAATGAGTATGTTGAACAAGTTTTGCTAAAACTCGATAATAATACAGAAGAAGAAAGTACTGTTGTCAAAAATTTAATTAATACTTCTGATATTAAAGTGGAGAATATAGATTTATTAATAGAAAAATTGAACTTTAAAATTTCTAATCTTTCAGAAATACAAAATGAAGCATTTTGGTCGGCACTAGTTATTTGGGAAAAAATTGAACCTAATTGGAAAAATGTTTTGTTATATTACTCTTATGTGTCTGAAAAAATTGATGATCACCTTGTAGAGTTTTTAGATGTTGAGCAAAACGTTAAAAACCTTAAAGAGAGTTGTATTAATGATTTTATAGAAAGTGAAACTAACAAAGAAGAATACACAAAAACAATAGATAAATTTAATGTCTCGCTGGTCAATTCTGAAATCTCTAGTGATTCTTTCGAGTCTCTAATTTATTCGATGACAAAAAGGTTTAATGATATTGCAATAATTGATAAAACCGAAAGAATAAAAAGTCTGATTGAACTTGATTTAGTAGATTTCAATGAGAAAAATTTGACTGATTTAGTTGGTGAGGATTTGGAGTTATTTATCGAGAATAATGAGACAAGTTTAGAAGAAGATTATAAATCCTTTGATTTGCCCTTGATTAAATGGATAACAATATTCAGATCTAATATTAGTGGAGATTTGAAAAAGAAAATATTTGATTATTTAACCGATGAAGAAAAATATGATGCAAATGATGAAGTTTTCTTGCTGACCATTATAAATAATTTCATCAATAATAAGTTTCATTCATCCTCTGAATATTTTATCAAGAGTGTATTTGAGTCTAATCTTGACCGGACAGTTAAAATTAAACTTTTAATTTTTGAGAAAGATAATATTACAGAAATTCTTCTTAGAGATTATTTAGTGCTGTTGGAAACACCTTATTCTTTAATTCTTCAAAAAGAAAAAATTGAAATTCCAAATTCTTCTGAAAATGCAGATTTTATGAAAATTTTGCAACAATTTGGTTTCATAAAAAGAACATATTTAAAGGATAAAGATTCTACGATAACTGTTAGCTATAATGAGTAATAACATTCACCAATTCAGAAATTCATTTAATGAAGTTTATACTTTAATTGGTTCTTGTGAAACTTTACCTAATAGAATTCCCTTTGTAAGAATTTGTAGATTTTGTGGAAAAAACCAATATGAAGTAAGTTTTAAAAAAATCGCTCATGCGTGCCCGGAATTATTAGGGCAAAATAGTCTTGTCATTTATGATGAATGTGATTCTTGTAATGAACATTTCAGTAAATACGAAAGCCATTTATCCAAGTTTTTCTTACCGTATTTATCTATCGTGGGAGTTAAGGGGAAAAAGAAAATTCCTAGTTTTCAATCTAGAAAAGATCATAATGATGAAAATACTAGGACATCTCTAAAATATACAAACGAGGGGAAAATAAATCTTTTTCTAAACTCTTTAGATGATTATAAAGTAGATCTTGAAAACAAAACTATGTCTATACGTTTTAGAAATCCTGCAATAGTACCATTGTATGTTTATAAGTCGTTAGTAAAAATAGCACTTTCATTTCTTCCTCAAAACAGAATACAAAAGTATCAAATATTATTTGATTGGTTACAAAATAGTAAAACTGATGTTGATTTTTTTTCGGCATTATTTATAACAAAACTGACAGGTAAAAAGTTTGCTAGACCAGTTGTTCAATTATTTGAAGCACAGAAGATTTTTACCCGCAATGGCTTTTACCCCGAACTAACTTTAGTGATTAGTTTTGCAAATATTGTTGCACAAATATATCTACCCTTGTCGCGGTCATTTGATTATCCTAAATCAAAGGGAAAATCCCCAACTCTTGAACTATATCCAGCATTTTTTTATAATGTTGACTCGGAGGAAATTAAGAATTTAGACTTAAACGCCCCTATCACAGTAAAATTTAAATTTGGCTCTATCGATTTGTCTGGGGAACAAAGTACTGTACGGGATGAGGTAATACATTTCACGTTTGAATCGGGGGATTTTAATATTGGAACATAGGTTTAATGGACTCTAATAAAATCTTATATTTATACTAAATTATTTTCGATGAAAACCCTTAAGATCTACAACATCATCGCCATAGTTTTATTGTTTATTTTAGCGGTATGGATAAGAGAACTCCGAAAAGAATTGCACGAGACAAATGTCTTATTGGAGCAATGTTCTGAAAGATATTATAAGCAATTAAATGAATAATGGTATCCGTTATGCAGAAGAAATTTTCTTTCTATGAATTTACATTGCTGCACGAAAGCGAGCAGTTTGCTTTGGTGTTTTTAGAAGGAGAGTTTAAAAGCGGTAGTGAAAGGGGTCGTAGCACGTATTGCTTGTATAAGCTCTACGACTTTTTTGTAGAAATCGAATATGATGTTATAGAGAATAGGATAATAGGAAAAGTATGTTTCCTTTCGAGTAAGGGTAGCTAATTCCTGTTTAAAGAATTGCATGGCACTTGTTGTACACATGATTATTGCTAAGATTTCTTAGCCCTCCTGTTATTATGAAGTTTTACTTCATCCTCCGTAAGAACTCTTTTTTCTAGAATTTCATAATTTTTTATAACTTGGTTATTATCGTCAAATTCTACTGTATCATTTTTCTTTCTATTTACTCTTAATTTCAAAGACACTAAATCATTTGGCAATGTTTTGTCAGGTTGTAATTTCTTAGGAGATTCAAGCGATAATGCTCTCGCCACAAGATTTAGTTTTCTAATATTATACCTAGCATTTGAATTAAAATTTTCAACTTTACCAACAAAGCCATCAGCAAATCCCATCCGCTGCGATAGCTCAACTTGCGAAACGTATGGTTTTGCCCTCCCTCGCAACTCTCGAACAATATCTATAACAAATAGATCGAGTTCAGAAATAATAATTTCTACGATTCTTCCTTCCTGCATTATGTTTATTTTGAGCAATTACCAAAAAAAATAAATATTACACACATCCATATTTGGATGTGTGTAATATTTTGTATATATTTGCTTGGATTACATTATAAATGTAATTTTGCGACACTTCAAATTAGTAATAGAAGCATTCGCTTAGAATCTCGTTCTCGAAAACTGGTAATTTTTAACACACGAGAGGATAAGTAGAAGGCTCACGTCCCGGGCGTGGGCTCTCTTATCTGTGTGTAGGGTATACCAGTACCTCGAGAACAGTAAGTTGAGTTCCACGCCTATTTTATGCCCAATTCTCAACTGCCTAAGCCCGCTTTTATCATAAGTATTTGATGACACTTACAGTGGGGTGCACAGCCACTGCGGCCTTCAGGCTTTCACGGGACTTATTTTTCATTCATATCAATTTTTTTGTAGCAGGTAAGGGGAGTCCCATGTTTACCGTGCCTTCCCCCCTGTGCAAAAAATCCATGAATGCAGAAAAGGAGCATTCAGTCCACCGCCTTCGGTGCGCTGCTGCCACTCTATACCTATAACCCAACACGAACCGCCATTGCGAGGAGGCGGTGGTCCCTGAGCGAAGTCGAAGGGTGGTCCCTGAGCGGAGTCGAAGGGAACGACGACGAAGCAATCCCTTCAACGAACCCCGCGCAGGTCTTGCCTCTTGGCTCTTGGCTCTCGTGTCTAAACTACACCTATGAAACGACATCAACAATTAACCATTCCCACCATTCTGCTCCTGAGTGTACTTGGCTCGCGCCTCCACGCCCAAACCCGCACAGTCACCGGCACGGTCACCGCAGACGGCAAGCCTCTTTCCGGCGTCACGGTCTCCGAAGAGGGCAGTGAAGAGGCCGCCGTTACCGGCGCCTCCGGAACGTATCAAATTAGCGTACAATCCGAACGTCCCGTCCTGCTGTTCCGCCACCCGAACTTCGGCGAAAGGCGCGAGGAGATCGGCAGCCAGACCGTCTTTGACCTTTCCCTTGATGAAAAGGTCAGCGAGATCAAAGAGGTCGTCCTCAATGCCGGTTACTACGAAGTGAAAGCCAAAGAAAGCACGGGCAGCATCTCAAAGGTCACCGCAAAGGACATCGAGAACCAGCCCGTCACCAACGTCCTCTCAGCCATTCAGGGCAGGATGGCAGGGGTAAACATCACGCAGAACTCCGGGGTACCGGGCGGCGGCTACGATGTTCAGATCCGCGGACGCAACAGTTTAAGGACGCAGACGAACTCCAATATGGACGGTAACATGCCCCTGTATGTGGTGGACGGGGTAGTGATGGGCGGTGAAACCCCCTCCCAGTATTCCGTTTCCATACTGCCGCTGCGGGGCATCAACCCGCTGAATGCCATCCATCCGGATGATATAGAAAGTATAGAGATTCTTAAGGACGCCGATGCCACAGCGATCTACGGCAGCCGCGGTGCCAATGGGGTAGTGCTGGTCACGACAAAAAGGATCGGCCACTCTCCGCTCCGCCTCAGCCTGGGCACCATGTTCAGCGTAAGTCAGGTAGCTTCCGGAATGAAGATGCTGGGCACCGGAGATTATCTCGCCATGCGCCGGCAGGCGTATGCCAATGACGGGATCAGTGTGTTCCCCGCCACGGCGTATGACATCAACGGCAAATGGGATCAGACCCGCTACACCGATTGGCAGAAAGAACTCACGGGCCATACCGCCACCGCCTCAGACCATCAGCTCTCGCTCTCCGGCGGAAGACAGAACACCCAGTTTCTTGTGAGCTTCAACCACCGGGACCAGACCACTGTCTTCGGGAAGGACTTTCGGTACAAAACGAACAGTGCAATGTCCAAGTTCACCCACCGGTCGGATGACAGCCGTTTCACCCTGGCATTCACCAATCTGTTTTCCGGCAGCAGCAATAACCTCGTCAGTGAAGACATGACGGCCAGGGCCCTATCGCTGGTTCCCGATGCGCCGGCGCTGTACCTTCCGGACGGCTCCCTGAACTGGGAGAACAATACGTTTACAAACCCGGTGGCCATTCACAACAGCACCTATTCCAATGATGACATCCAGATGGTCAACAGCCTCAACCTCAGTTACCGCGTGCTGAAGGACATGCAGGTCAGGCTCAATACCGGCCTTACTTACCGCACGTTTGAAGAGTGGTCACTGCGGCCGAACACGATCTTTAACCCGTCTTTTGTCACAGGGCAGTCCAGCCTGTATTCCAGCGTGTCCACAAGCACCGGCCGTTACCTCTCGCTTCTGCTGGAGCCGCAGGTTCAGTGGGACAGGAGCTTCGGGAATCATGCCGTGGAACTCCTGCTCGGTGCAAGCTATCAGGGCAATACCAATCAGCAGGGCTCCATGAGGGGGAGCGGCTTTGAATCCAATGCCCTGCTGCAGAACATAGCCGCTGCCCAGACCAAAACCGTCAATGACCAGATGACGACCGAATACCGGTATGCCGCCGCGTTCTCGCGGATCAATTACAGGTATGCGGGCAGGTACATCCTGAACCTGACGGGTCGCCGCGACGGCTCCAGCAGGTTCGGCCCCAGCAACAGGTTTGCTGCCTTCGGGGCAGTGGGCGCGGCCTGGATCTTCAGCAAAGAGAAATGGCTGGAAGGCTTAACCTTCCTGAGTTTCGGTAAGCTGCGTGCCAGCTACGGCTCTGCAGGAAGCGACAATATCGGGGATTACCAGTATCTGGATACCTACACCGTATCGAATCTTATCTACAACGGCATTACAGGCATGCTGCCGTCCCGCCTGTTCAATCCCGATTACAGCTGGGAAAAAACAGTGAAATCAGAGGTGGCGCTGGAACTGGGCTTCCTGAAGGACAGGCTGAACCTTACGGCCTCCTGGTACCGCAACCGTTCTTCGAACCAGTTGGTCGGCTACCAGTTGCCTGCCATCACGGGGTTTTCTTCGGTGCAGGCCAATCTGGATGCAACGGTGGAGAACTCTGGCATCGAACTGGAAATTTCCGCCGCTCCCGTGCAGACCGGAACGCTGAAGTGGAATACGGCTTTCAATATATCGTTACCGCGCAGCAGACTGGTTTCCTTCCCGGGGCTGGAAGGCTCCACCTATGCCAGTTCGTTTGTGGTAGGAGAACCCACGAACATCATCAAGCTCTACCAGCTGGAGGGGCTTGATCCGCAGACAGGCATTTACCGGTTCACCGATTTTAACGGAGACGGGCGCATATCTGCCGATGACCGGCAGGTGATCGCACGCCTGGGCGCCGAATATTTCGGCGGCTGGCAGAACAGCCTGCAACGCGGAAACTGGAATCTGTCCTTTCTGCTACAGTTCGTGAAGCAGCAGGCACTGAACTACAATGCATCCATGCCGCTGCCGGGTGGGATGTTCGGCCAGCCGGTGGAAGTACTGGATGTCTGGTCTCCTGCAAATCCGTCAGGTACCTATATGCCCTACAGTACCGGTGCATCTTCGGTGCACAGCACGGTGCACAGCAATTTCCGCAGCAGTACGGCGTCGGTGTCCGATGCCTCCTTTGTGCGGCTGAAGAATGTACAGATCAGCTACAGCCCGAGGCTGTCAAACACATTCATCCGGAACATGAGCATATACGTGCAGGGCCAGAACCTCTGGAAATACACGAAGTATTTTGGAGTCGACCCTGAGTTTGCAGTCACCGGGTATTTGCCGCCTTTACGCAGCATTGCAATGGGTGCCACCTTTAACTTTTAAAAAAAAAACAAAATGAAAACAGATACTTTATGCAGACCCGCTTCAGAAGCGGGAAACACCGTACTCAGAAAGTCCGGGACCATGGCATTTCTCCTGATGCTCATCTTATTCACATCATGTGAAAAGATGATCGAGGTGGATCTGCCGAACAACCAGATGGACACTTCACTGGTATTCAGCGATGTGCAGACCGCCAATGCTGCACTCGCCGGCCTGTACGCGGGCCTGTGGGATGCCTCGCCTGTGTCGGCAGATAACTCAGGATTGATGCTGGGGTATTACACCGATGACCTGCAGTATTTTGCCCTGAACAATCCTACGCTCATGGATCTTTTCCTGAATCAGCAGATCGATAACAATACGGCGGTGCTGAGTTACTGGACGGCTGCATACCAGAAGATCTATACGGCGAATGCCATCATGGAAGGGGTGAGCAGGTCTGCAGGCCTTCAGGCAAAGGATCGGGACAGGATCACCGGTGAAGCCCTGCTCATTCGGTCTCTGCTCTATTATTACCTGGAGGAGGTTTATGGCAGCATCCCGTATGTAACGACTACCGATTACAAAGTGAACCAGTCACTGGGGAAAATCCCGCAGGCACAGGTGCTGCAGAAGCTGGAGGAGGATGTGGCTGAAGCAAGCATGCTGCTGACAGACACCTACTCCAACAGCGAACGGATCTTCGTGAACCGCAAAGTCGCGGAGCTGCTGCTGGCAAAGATCCACTGCCTGCAGCATCAGTGGGCCGGTGCAGAGCTGCTGCTGAAAAACATTGTTCAGAGCCCGTTGTACACCTTCCAGAATGACCTGACAAAGGTCTTCGACAAATCCGGCCAGCACATCCTCTGGCAGCTGAAACCGAAGAATCCCAATGATCCTGCGAAGGAAGCAATGCAGTATTATTTTACCGGGACCCCTGCAGGTCCTGCACTTTCTTTGGATCTGGTGGCAGCCTTTACGGCAGGTGATTTGCGGAAATCCCAGTGGATGGCGGCCGTGACGGTGGGTCCCAACACCTGGTACCGGGCCAACAAATACAAGAACAGGACGGGCAATACGACCGAATATTCGGTGGTGATGAGGCTGGAAGAAGTCTATCTTTTGCTGGCAGAAGTGCTGGCGCAGCAGGATAAAGTGGGCGAGGCGGTACCGTATGTCAACAAAACCCGTCAGCGGGCAGGCCTTGCGGCGCTGCCCCTGACCATCGGGAAAGCTCAGCTTCTCGATGAGATCCTGAAGGAAAACCGCAGGGAATTCTTTACCGAAATGGGCCACCGTTTCCTGGATCTCAAACGCATGAACCGCCTGGATCTGCTGGCCACAATAAAACCCAACTGGAAAACCTACCACGCCCTCTGGCCGCTCCCCCAGAAAGAACTGCTCCTGAACCCCAACCTGAAACCGCAGAACCCAGGCTATTAAAACGAACCGGTCCATCAGGCCTCACTTCTTCCTTTTGCCTTGGCTCTTGGCTCTTTTCTTTGCGAGGAGGCGGTGGTCCCTGCGCGGAGTCGAAAGGGGGGTCCCTGAGCGAAGTCGAAGGGAACGCCGACGAAGCAATCCGTTCCACCATGCGTTGAGCCCTGCTGAATTACTTTCGGTGAGCGAAGTCGAAGCGCGGTCGCTGAGCGAAGTCGAAGCGTCAACTTTTTCCTTTTGCCTTGGCTCTTGAATCTTGGCTCTTGAATCTTTTAAAACAACAAAACCTAAATAATGAACCCAACCAACCATATCAAACCTTTACTCCTTTACCTGTCCCTTCTGTCCGGCAGCCTTACCGCGCAGCAGTCAGCACCTTCAACCCCGCAGGACACCTTACAGAAATGGCGGTCCCGTTTTTTTACCGTAAGCCTTACTGACCTTTCTCCCGACGGGAGATGGACAGCTGTAAGCAAATGGCGCAATTCAGTGGGTGACACGGTCATGCTCGTGGACACCCAGAATCCCGGCCTTCCTCCGCTTCATATTGTAAAGATGATGGACCTCCGTTTCGCTCCCGGCAACCGTCTGCTCACGACAGGCGTCGGCGGTGCCGCCTGGTGGGACCTGTATAAACGCACGCATATATCCTATCCCGGCAGCCGGCAGGCAGTACTGCTTTCGGAGACGGGCAGGTATGCGGTACTGGGAAAAGACCAAACGTTGAAAGTCATGAACGCAGGAGGGAAATTGCTGGGATTGGAAAGCGGAGTGGAGAAAATTATTGCCGACGGAAAAAGGAACCTGTATTTCCTGAAACAAAGCAAAGGGCAGAGTGAGCTCTACCGTTGGGAGGAAAAGGGACACCGGATGCTGTACACTACATCGGATAAAATTGAAAGGGCAGAGCTGACCCCGTCGGGGAAATACCTGACGGTCCACCTGAAGAACGGGCAGGCCGGGAAACAGAATGCGGTGCTGATCGGTACACTAAACGGCAGCATCCACCGGCCTTTTCCCGAAAATCTTCCCTCTGGCAGTTCCTTCTCTGTCAGCGAAGCGGGCACCGACGGTACGCTCTTTATCCGCACCTGGCGGATGGAGGAGAAAGAGAAGAAAGTGGTCGAGCTCTGGTACGGCAATGACGGCGACCTGAAAAGCATCCTCGCACCGAAAAAGAGCACCTTCGAATACGCAGTCTACCATCTGCAAACTGCAGCACTGAAACCCATTCCTTCAGACCGCTGGCCAACGGTGGCCAATATCGGCAGCAGCCGTTATTTTCTGGCTTTTAACAAAGCCGAAGGGTACAACTACATCCGGTATTACCCCGATGTGGAGGCTTACCTGTACGATGCTGAAAAGGAAACTTTCCAGCGGATGGGGATAGCGCGTGAAGAGATCAGTGTTCCCAAAGACGGAAAATACCTCCTGTACCGCAGTACCGCTGAAGAATGGGTGCTGTATGATCCGGTCAAACAGCAGAGTACCGTTATTGCGCCGGTTTCACTGGGCCGGCCCATTTTCAGTGCCGACAGCCGGAGCATCTGGTTTGAAGGAAAGGATGCCCTTCGGAAATACGATATCGCAAAGTCGCGCATGAAAATGCTGGATATTAACCCGGGTCTTTCTGCCCGCATTATCAGCAGCAAAGATGCCTACCTGATCCCGGAAATCAATCTGCATTGTACTCAGACGGATTCTTCCGATACCCTGGTGCTGAAACTGGTGAACAGAAAGAACGGCAAAACGTCTTACGGCGTCTGGGGCGGGAACCGCTTTAAGGAGGTATTGGCACCTACGGAAAATTCAGTCCGGGATATCCGGTACGATGCAAATATGGGCATTTTTGTGCACCGCGAAGAGAATTACAACGTGGTTCCGCAGGTCATTTCAGTAAATGCGAAAACTAAAAGATCCGCGCTGGTGTATCAGAATCCGAACCAGGATATAACGGCCGGAACCGTCAGACGTGATATAATCGATTACAGCGACGCGCATGGCGTTCCCCTGAGGGGCCTGCTGTATTATCCAACAGGTTTTGATTCCCGGAAAACGTACCCGATGATTGTCCATATCTACCAGATCCAGAGCGGCAGCCATAACCGCTATACGGTACCGGGAGAAATGAGATCGGAAGGCTTCGACCTGAAGGCACTGCTGGCAAAAGGCTATTTCGTTTACATGCCGGACATCAGGACCGGTGGCACGGAAGGGCCGGGCCTCTCAACGCTCAACTGCGTGAACAGTGCTTTGGATGCCATAGCGAACCGTGCTTATATCGACTGGAAAAGGTTAGGGTTGGTAGGCCATTCCCACGGCGGGTATGGCACCGGCTTCATTGCCACCCATTCAGACCGCTTTGCCGCCTATATCGCAGGATCGGGGCCCAGCGATATCATTCGGGGTTACTATACTTTCAACTATAATTATTCCAAGCCATACTACTGGCAGTACGAGAACGGGCAGATGGATGTGAAAATGCCTTTTACAGGAAACAAAGCACTGTATTACGCGAACAGCCCGGTTCAGCATGCCGAAAAGGTATCTGCGCCGGTCCTGCTCTGGGCAGGCAAGAAAGACAAGAACGTGGATTGGGACCAGGTCATGGAATTTTACGTAGCCCTTAGGAGGCATCAGAAAGAAGTCATTGCGCTTTTTTACCCGGATAAGAGCCATGACTTGGGCGATAACACTCTGGAGATGCACGACCTGAACATAAGGGTATTGGACTGGTGGGATTACTTCCTGAAAGACCGGAAAGACATTCCGTGGATACAGAAACAAATGAAAAAGGATGCCTTGTAAGGGCATCCTTTTTTTATACAAGGTCTCTCGCATTAAGTGGCAGCTGTAAAACCACGAAATCTTCCAACTGTCTCCCTTTTTAATGCTGAGCCTGCCGAAGCAAGGGCGGGGTAAAACCGCTGGAATTTCCAGCTTATTTTTTATGCAATAAATGCTAATTTTATTTAGAATCAATAAAAACAATAGAAAATATTATTTACATTTGCATCCTTATTTAAAATCATTCCAAATAACCATGAAGAGAATCGTATTACCCATTGCCCTGTTAACAACGGCTGCCAATGTATTGGCCCAAAAAGTTGACACCGTGAAAACAGAAGACATCACCGAGGTGATTATCAATCAAACAAAGAAATACAAGAATGAGAATGCATTCGCGGTTTCTAAACTGCCGCTCAAGGACATCGAAAACCCTCAGGTCTATAACAGTATTCCCAAGGCAATGCTGAAAGACCAGGTGTCCACGAATTTTAAAAGTGTGCTGACGAACGCCACCGGAATTACCCGCCTTTGGGAAAGTACCTCCCGGGGCGGCGATGGTGCAGAATACTATACAATGCGCGGCTTCTCTACCCAGTCGAGGCTGGTGAACGGAATGGCGAGTTTCAACAACGGCGGACTCGATCCTGCAAATATTGAAAATATCGACGTGATCAAAGGTCCTGCAGGAACCCTTTATGGTGGTTCACTGGTGTCCTACGGCGGGCTGGTGAATATCCAGACTAAAAAACCTTACGACCACTTTGGCGGTGAGATCAATTACATCACTGGCACCAATGATTTGCACAGACTCACACTCGATGTCAATGCTCCCGCATCGGATCAACTTTCTTTACGGCTCAACACTGCTCTTCACTCTGAACATTCATTTCAGGATCAGGGCTCGAGTTTATCCTTTTTCCTCGCTCCCTCACTAAAATATGCAGCGACCGACCGTCTGACCTTTTTGGTTAATACAGAATTCAAGAATAATGAGGCGGCAAATGCGCCAATGATTTTCTTAAGCAGATACTTGCCGCTTTCATTTAACAGCATTGATCTTTTTGATGCAAATTATAAGAAATCGTACACCAGCAGCGAACTCACAACCACCAACCCCAGCTTCAGCATACAGACCCAGATGATTTATAAACTTTCTCCGCAGTGGACTTCCCAAACGCAGGTTTCAACGAGCTCCAGTAAGGCCATGGGTTATTACCAGTACCTCTGGGACGATTCCAATGGGGACAGCTTCACGCGGTTTATAAGTAAAAGCAACAGTGAAACTCTGGCTACTGGTATTCAGCAGAATTTCATTGGCGATTTCAACCTCGGCAAGATGAGAAACCGTCTTGTGGTAGGACTCGATTATTTGAGCACCAAAGTCATTGCAAACGATACTGGTTGGACCACCTTAGGAGTGGTGTCTTTAGTCAACCAAACCGATACAGGGATCCTTACAAAATCCGCCGCAGACCTAGCAGTAGCTGCTTTAGATGCTGTTCCGCAAGCTTCCGCAGAAACCAACATTAAAAGTGCATATTTCTCCAATGTGCTCAATATTTTACCTGAATTGTCTGCTATGGTCAGTCTCCGCGTCGACAACTTCAGCGGTAAACCCAATCAGTGGGCCGAAGAAGAAATCGAGAATCAGACTTCGCTTTCCCCGAAATTGGGACTCGTCTATCAGCCGATATTAAATAAATTGTCTGTATTTGCCAATTATATGAATGGGTTCCAGTATCTGTCGCCTTCAAAGGTAACGGTACCGGGTTCGTCTGAGACAAAGCTTATTATTTATGATCCGGAAAGAGCCAACCAGTGGGAAGTAGGGGCAAAAGCAAACTTAATCGCGAATAAACTTTCTCTTACAGCCAGTTACTACGACATTACTGTGACAAATAAGATCGTATCGAATCCAGGCATCGATGGCGAACTGCAGGGCGGAGAAGTGTTCAGTAAGGGTTTTGAATTCAGCGCGGTCGGAACTCCGGTTGAAGGACTGAATGTGATTGCAGGTTTCAGCCGTAATGAAAGTGAACTCGTGAGTGGAGACGAAACCTATAATGGTCTAAGACCCGAAGAAGCAGGCCCTGAAATCCTCGCGAATTTCTGGGCAAACTACAAAGTACAGCACGGCATCCTGAAAGATTTGACCGCAGGTTTCGGCCTGAACTATGCAAGCGAGCATAAAACCCTCAACCGTCATATA
>JAIBEW010000020.1 GCA_019459085.1 Kaistella sp. | reverse complement strand
AATAATGCAACAGTTCGGGCCTGTAACAATAATAATTCAGGAACCGGAGTGTTTGATCTTACTTCTGTTTCAAATGCAATGTTTGCAGATCCTACAGCGACGCGGGTATATTACCGTACTATAGCCGATATGGATAATGGCGTCAATCCAATCACAAACCCGGCAGCATATACTTCAGCAGCTCCCGGAACCGTGTACATGAAGGTCACTACGACTCAAAACTGTACCAGCTACGGTACCATTACGTTGCAGTTTTATCCTGTTGTCGAAATGAACGATGCCTCCCTTACCGCCTGTTTTATTGAAGCTAACCCTACTACCGGATTATTTAACTTAAACGATGCTACAGTTGGTGGCGGAGCGGTAACAAAGACCTACTATCCTTCCTATACCGATGCAGTCAACGGAACCAATGCGGTTCCCGATCCGTCAATATTTATTTCACCAAACACCATTGTTTATGTGAAAGGGAAAAATGCCAACGACTGTACCGGAATTGCTAAAATTACCTTGAATGTAACTCCTCCGACAAAATCTACTGTACTAAAGGATAAAATCATTTGTGCAGAAGACACCACTACTTTAGATGCAGGCGATGGTTTCACCAATTATGAATGGAGTACAGGTGAAGCTACACAATCCATTTCCAATGTTAGTGTAGGCACATATTGGGTAGACCTTACTTTAAACGGTTGTGTAACCAGACAGACGGTAACTGTTTCTGCATCCTCAACCCCTGTTGTTTCCGGAATTGAGATTACAAATAACACCATTACCATAAGTGTTACAGGAGGTGCTCCACCATACAAATATTCCATGGACAATGCCCTGTGGCAGGATTCCAACAGTTTTACGAATGTACCAAGAGGTAAGAATATGATCTATATCAAAGATTCATACGACTGTGAGCCTATCGCTGTTGAAATTACCGTACCGAATCTGGTAAATGTGATTACTCCGAATAACGACGGTGTTAATGATGTTATTGATTATTCAGCTCTGGCTTACAAACAGAATCTGGTTTTCAACATCTTCGACCGATACGGCAATAAAATTCACCAGGCTAACCAGTCAAACGGTTATAAGTGGGACGGAAGATTTGGCGACAGAAAAATCTATAC
>JAIBEW010000010.1 GCA_019459085.1 Kaistella sp. | reverse complement strand
CCCCCCCCCCCCCCCCAAAACCAAAAAAAGGATTTCCACTTCAATCAGGGCTAAAAGAACGTTCCAGTAATCTTAAAAAATCATTTTCTCTGATTGTAAAAGCATAAAACTTTTGGATATTTTCAGCAGTTTTTTTTAACTTTATTCAAAATTAAAATCATGCCCGAAAACAAGACAAAGCCCACTAAAATTGAAGTGGAAGATTTCATCCGCCAGGCCGATCCTAAAAAAATCGAAGATTCCCTGAAACTGGTCGGAATTATGGAAAAACTTTCCGGCGAAAAAGCCAAGATGTGGGGTCCTTCCATCATCGGTTTCGGTTCTTATCATTACAAATACGCCAGCGGACATGAAGGCGATATGTGCGCCATTGGTTTCTCTCCCAGAAAAGCTGAATTTTCACTGTATGTGATCAACTCCGATTCCGAAAAGCAGACAGAAATGATCAAAGATCTGGGAAAAATCAAGATGGGCAAAGCCTGTATCTATTTCAAAAAACTCGATGACCTGAATTTGAATGTCCTCGAAAATCTCATCAGGGAATCACTGAAATCAACAAAGGAAAAGTGGGGATAAATCTTCAAAAAAATGAATATGAACAAATTAGCATTGGTTACAGGAGCCAGCCGCGGGTTGGGGAAAGATATGGCGCTGAGTCTGGCAAAAAAAGGTCTCGACGTTATTTTTACGTACAATTCCAAAGCAGATGAAGCTGCAGAAGTGGCGCAGGAAATTGAAAAACTCGGACAGAGGTCAGCCTTTCTTCAGCTAAATGTCGATAATCAGGACGGTTTTGAAGAATTTTTTGGGAATCTTCAAAAAATCATGAACGAAAAATTTGGAGGCCACAAAATTGATTTTCTCATCAATAACGCAGGAATCGGTTTACCCACTGTTTTGGGAGAAACCGACGAAAAAACTTTTGACACGTTGATGAACATCCATGTAAAAAGTCCGTATTTCCTTACCCAAAAAATGCTGACTTACATGAACGACGGCGGCGGAATTGTGAATATCGGGACCGGCTTGACGAGGTTTTCGATGGTCGGCTATTCCGTTTATGCAGGTCTGAAAGCTGCCATCACGACCATCACAAAATACTGGGCTCTGGAACTTGGGAAACGCCGGATCCGCGTGAACACCGTAGCTCCCGGAGCAATTGAAACCGATTTTGGTGGAGGTGCCGTTCGGGATAATGAGCAGATTAACAGACATATTTCTGAAAGTACGGCGCTTGGCAGAGTAGGGCTCCCCGAAGATATCGGTTCGGTGGTCGCATTTCTCTGCACCGATGATTCAAAATGGATCAACGGACAACGGATTGAGGTTTCCGGCGGTGTGAATTTATAAAAACAAAAAACTGCTGAAATTTTCAGCAGTTTTTTTTGATTATTTCTGAACTTCTTACATATTTGTATTCTCCAGAATCACCGCGTAACCCTGTCCAACACCAATGCACATCGTTGCGAGCGCATATTTTTTTCCGGTTTTTTCCAGTTCGAGTGCCGCGGAGTACGTAATTCGTGTTCCGCTCATCCCTAGCGGATGACCCAGTGCAATCGCGCCGCCGTTTACATTCACTCTTTCATCGTCATTGGCAATTCCGAGTTCCTTTAAACACGCGATACTCTGTGCAGCAAAAGCTTCGTTGAGTTCAATGATGCCGATATCTTCCAAAGTAAGATTTGCTCTTTTTAAAGCCAGTTTCGTAGCTTCCACAGGGCCTATTCCCATAATTCCGGGTTCCACGCCAACAACGGCTGAACTTAAGATTTTTGCCAAAGGTTTCAGTCCGTAATTTTTTACCGCTTCATCAGATGCAATAATCACTGCAGCGGCGCCGTCGTTGAGTCCGGAAGCATTTCCGGGAGTAACGGTTCCGTTTTCCTTTAAAAAAGCCGGTTTCAGCTTTCCTAAAATTTCTAAACTGGAATTGGGTTTGATGAATTCATCTTTACTGATAACTACAGCATCGCCTTTTCTTTGTGGAATGACAATGTCTGAAATTTCTTCAGCCAACCGCCCGGATTCCTGCGCTTTTTTCGCTTTCATCTGCGAATTCAGGGCAAATTCATCCTGCTCATCACGCGAGATTTTATAGATTTCTGCTAAATTTTCTGCGGTTTTTCCCATGGCTTCTACGCCATACATTTTTTCCATTTTCGGATTGATGAAACGCCACCCAAAACTGGAATCAAACATTTTCTGGTCGGTTGCGAATCCGTTTTCAGCCTTTGAAATTACGAAAGGCGCTCTCGACATTCCTTCCACGCCGCCTGCAATAAAAAGGTCGCCTTCTCCGGCTTTGATGGCTCTCATCGCCTGTGCAACAGAACTCATTCCCGAAGCGCAGAGCCGATTCACCGTTTCGCCCGGAACACTCGTCGGAAGTCCGGCCAAAAGCAGAGCCATTCTTGCCACATTCCGGTTGTCTTCGCCGGCCTGATTGGCGCAACCGATAATCACATCATCAATTTTGTCTAAAGGCAGGTCTGGATTTTTTTCAATCAGACTTTTGAGGACGGAAGCCATCAAATCATCAGTTCTCAAAGCAGCCAGGCTGCCTTTAAAATTTCCGATTGCAGAGCGTGTTCCGTCAATAATATAGGCGTTTTTCATTCTTTATTTTTTAATGAGCGTAAATTTAAGAAAATAAAAAAGACTTCCGAAAGGGAAGTCTGATGTGGATTATTCTTTTATAAAAGCGAGTAAAGGTTTAATGAAACGGTCAAACACCTCAATATGCGGCGAATGTCCTACGTTGTCAAGTTCCACGAGTTTTGAGTCTTTTATTTTTTTCTGGGTTTCTTTTCCGAGATTTTGATAAAGTCCCATCAGTGGCTGAAGTTCTTTCGGAGCATTTGCTTTTCCGATGGCGGTTCTGTCGCGCGTTCCAATGATCAGAAGGGTAGGGGTTTTTATTTTTTCAAAATCATCAACCACCGGCTGCGTGTAGATCATGTCTGAGGTGAGCGCGGCGTTCCAGGCGGTGATGGGAAAATCTTTAGAAATGGTCCAGCCGGCGAGAAGGTTCAGCCATTTGTCGTATTCCGGTTTCCATTTTCCGTCGTAATAAAATTTCAGCTGATACGCTTTATAGGAATCGTACGTATTTTTAAGCTCCGCAGCATATTGTTTGTCAATATTCTGGTAAGGAGAAAATTTACGGTAATCTTCAAGCCCTATCGGATTGGCGAGTAACAGTTTTTCAACATTTTCAGGATACATGACGGCCATTTTCGTGGCCAGCATTCCGCCCATGGAATGACCAAGAATCATGAATTTATCGATTTTAAGATCATCAAGAATCGATTTTGTGTTTTCCGCTAGCTGCTGAAAACTGAACTGATACTGTTTGGGTTTTGAAGACTTTCCAAAGCCAATCTGATCCGGAATAATTACTCTGAAACCTTCTTTTTGAAGAACTTTGGCAGTCTGTTCAAAATAATAGCCATTGAAATTTTTACCATGAAGGAGTACGATGGTTTTGCGTTTGGCTTTTCCGGCTTCACATCCATGTAAGCCATTTTCATTTCCTGTTCCTGAGTTTTTAATACCTTAAATTTAACCGGAAAAGGATATTTTACCGTAGTAAGTTCAGCATCGAGCGGTTGAAGTCGGGAAAGATCCTGAGCGGTGAAAGAAACAGTGAATAAAATAAAAAATATGCTGACGAAGTTGCGTAAGTTCATGCTGAAAATTTTCTCAAAAATACAAAAACTATTTTTCAGAAGCTTTTCATCCGGAGAAGTGCAGAGCGTTTGCTTACGCCTGCAGTCTTTTTCGGTATAAGTGCGCAACACTGCTCATGAAAAGCGCCGCCGCTGCAGTAAGTGCAAATAAATAAACAGTTTCGTTTCCATCTGTATTCGCCTGTGCGATCGCAATGAGTGCCCAAACCGCGACTAAAGCAAAAACAGGGGCATTTTTTTTCCACGTCATCAACAGATGAATCGCCGAAGCAATAAAAATTAAAATAAGGGTCCATGTAATTTCTGAAATTCCCCAACCGTTCCAATCGGTTTTTTTAAGCCAGGATGCAGCGGCTGTGATCAGCGCTACACTCATCCAGCCTGCATAAATCTGAAAAGGGATGTTGATAAACCATTTCTGTGCGGTGGTTTGATGATGTTGTAACGCTTCCAAAAGTATCTTTAAAAGAGCGACCAGACAGATGACCAGAATTAAAACAGAAAAACCCGTATAACCGTAAAGCCACGCTACAATCCATGCGCAGTTGGCGATGCAGGAAATCACAAACCACCAGCCGGTTTTTTGTACAAATCGGTCTGCGTCATTTTTTTCGGGATCGAACAGACTGCGACCTGTGTACATAACAAAAGCGAACATCAGAAGATAGATAAGCCCCCAAATGGAGAACGCATAACCGGCGGGTGTGAACAAAGTGTGGTACTGGTCGGACACATTACCGATCGTTTTTCCGTTAAAAACACCGGTATTGCTTACATAATTGAAGACAATGGTGAAAACCAGGAAGAATCCGTTGGCGATTTGTAGTGTTTTTTTCATTTTTTTAAAATTTTCTTGCTCTGATTCAACTAAAATAGTGATTTTTTGCTAAAACTCATCAGAAACATGAATTGTTTTTATTGATGAAATTCCCACCATTTTTCATACACTTTTGCATCATCTTCCCAAATTACTTTTTCACCGATTTTTGGTGTGATGAGTCGCTGTTTTTCTTTTTTATTCAGATCAGAAATTCTTTCCAAAGGCTCATCCCACGGATGTAAGGCCAAAGCAAATTTGGAATTGTGCACGGCAATTACTCTTTTGGCTTTAAGGTTTTTCGCGGCGGCAAAAAATTCTTCAGGCAGCAGATGGATATATTTCCAGTCTTTGTTGTACTGACCGTTTTCCAGAATGGCCAGATCGAAACCACCGTGCCGGTTGCCGATTTTCTCGAAATGATCATCAAAACCGGAATCTCCACCGATGTAAATCCTCCTTTGCGGCGTTTCGAACACAAAACTTGCCCAGATCGCTTGATCGCGTTTTAGTCCGCGTCCGGAAAAATGCCTCGCCGTTTCACAATAGACTTTGAAATCGTTTCCCAAGTCAGAATTTTCGCCCCAGTCGAGCTCAATGATTTTTTTCGGATCGTAGTTCCAGTATTCCAGATGTTCGGCGGTTCCCAATCCTGTGATGACCTGTTTTACTTTCGGTTTCAGTTTTTTTACGGTTTCATAATCAAGATGATCCCAGTGATCGTGCGTAATAATCAGATAATCAAGATCCGGAATATCGTCCGTTGTGTATAAATCGGTGCCGGGAAATGCTTTGGTGATGAAAGACAGCGGAGAAGCATGGCCACTTAAAACCGGGTCTATCAGAATTTTTTTTCCGTCGATCTGCATAAAATATGAAGAATGTCCCATCCAGATATACACATTTTCCTTCGGATCAAGCTGCTTCAAGTCGGTTTTGGCGAAACTGAATTGCTGCGCCGGTCTTTGTTTTTCCTTTTTTCCGAACAGGAAACGGAACATCACTTCCGGCATGCTGGTGTCGTCGGCAAGCTGCGGCGTTGGATTCATATTGTTGAACTTGCCGTCTTTAAAATGCGGAGATTTCCGGATTTTCTCGAGACGTTTTCCGGAAGGAGCCTTTCCGAACTGAGGATGCTGCATAAACAGAAAGGTGAACGCGGCGAGAACCGCTGCAATAAGAAGAAATGTAATCATTGTGATTTTTAAAATTTTCATCCTGAAAAAAAATCTGGTTGATGGTAAGTTTGACGTTCAGCGGTGTAATTTCCTTTAAAACCAGGTAAATTTAGACATATTTGAAAAGACAAAAAAACAACCGGTTTAATTGTACCGAAACTGAAATTAATCTTAACTTTATTCCACTTAAAAATTTTGATTATGCACGAAAATGTTGTCATCAAACAAAAGATTAAAGCACCGGTAGAAAAAGTGTGGACTGCTTTAACCGACAGAAGCCAAATGAAAATCTGGTATTTTGACATCCCGGATTTTGAACTCGCCCTTCACAACCAATTCAATTTTTATGAACCGGGCGGAGCAAACAAATACCACCATCACGGCGAAATTCTGGAAGTGATTCCGCACCGCAAATTCAAACACACCTGGACTTATCCTGAATTTTCGAAAGAAAAAAGCATTGTGAAATGGGAACTAGAGCCGGAAGGGACTGACACACTCCTTACGCTGACCCATAAAGGTCTGGAGAATTTTAAACATCTCGGAAAAGATTTTCAGACAGAAAGTTTTACAAACGGCTGGAACGCCATTATCGGTGAAAGTTTAAAGGAATTTATAGAAAAATCGAAATAAATTGTCGGGCCGGCTGAAATAACGGAGTTTGCAAATACCCGAAGTTTCTGTTTCGATTAAGGATGAGCGTCTCCACCATAATTGAAAACTATTGAGTTATTTTGACTGATAGGGAGAATATTGCGCTGTAATTTGTAGTTTTGTAAAAAAAACCGGATGAAAAAATCTTTTCTGATCGGGCTTTTTGCCCTGACTTTCTTAGCTTCCTGCAACAAAGACAAAGAAATCCTCAATTCCTTAAATGAATACAACATTTCTATGCAAAGCAAAGGGTACCATTTTGGTGATGCGCTGGTCCTTCCGAAAGAAGTAACCGAAAATGCGGAATCCGTTTCCATCAGTTTTGGAGATAAAGAAACGTCGGATCTTGTTGTAGATCCCAAATTTTTCACGCTTGGCGACAATCCGGTAACGTTCAACATCAAAAAGAAAGGCGGAGAAATCCTGACTCAGGACGCTACGATCAATGTTTTTGCAAAAAATCCCGAAGCAAAACTCAGCTACGAAATTGTGCAGGAATATCCACACGATCCGAAAAATTTTGTACAGGGTTTTCAGCTCGAAGGCAATACTGTTTATGAATCTGACGGCCAGAACGGCTCTTCGCAGATTTTGAAATATACACTCGGCACAACAACTCCGATCGCTACAACCCTTCAGCCGAAGGATGTTTTCTCAGAAGGAAGCACGATTGTGGGCGATAAAATCTATCAGCTCACCTGGCAAAACAAAAAAGGATTTATCTATGATAAAAGTTCTTTGAAATTACTCGGTGAATTTGCATATCCCAATATCATTGGCGAAGGATGGGGCTTGACCTATGACGGAAAAAATCTGATTGTATCAGACGGAACAAAAAATATTTACTTTCTGGACGTGAATGAACCTTCAAAAATGGTCAGATATATTTCGGTAGCCGGAAATTCTGAAGCCTACGACCAACTCAACGAACTCGAATACCACAAAGGATATATCTATGCAAATGTGTGGCAGAAGCCCATTATTCTGAAAATAAATCCTGCAAACGGCGAAGTGGTGGGAAAATTTGATTTTTCTGAAATTGCAAAACAGCATACGACCGGAAATGACGATGTACTGAACGGAATAGCCTTCAAAGGCGACAATATGCTGGTTACAGGCAAAAACTGGCCGAAGATTTATGAAGTCACCATTAAATAACTTTTAGACTCAATATCAAATGACGTTTTTTACAGCGTCATTTTTTTTATATTTGACTAAAGAATGAAACTCCTGAACATCATATTTCTCCTGCTGTTCTGCACCCTTCCGGCGCAGAAGAATATCTCTTTTGATTCTCTTCAGATCAAAGAGACAAAGGACATTTTTGCGGATGATTACGGAAATATCTACCTTTATAAAAGCAAGGATTTCAGCTTTACCAAATATGATTCCCTTGGAAACCAGAAAGGAAGACTGATGTTCACTTTGCCTTTCAGGATACAGTCGGTGCAGAATCCCTTAAATATTCCCGCTTTTTCTGAAAACGCACAGGAACTTAAATTTTATGACCAGAACCTGAATGAAATTCAGACCGTGAATTTCCGGCAGAAATTCGGTTTCATCAAACTCGTATATGCAGAGGATCTGCAGCAGCTCTGGCTCCTGGATGAAAGCACAAAACGCCTGATTCAGTATAATTTCAGGGACGACAGAACTGTAAATTCTTATCCATTTGATATTGATTTTGAAAAACTCACCGATTTTCTTGTTTTTGAAAACAATGTTTATGTTCTCACCAAAGAATATTTTACAGTTTATCGCCTCAATTCAGAAAAAGTCTTTGAAACCGCCTTTACCGGCGGGCGAAGATTGCGCCGCGAAAATGAACATATTTTAATGACTTCGGAAAACGGAATTTTTATGTTTACCGGGAAAAATCTTCAGACCATGTTCAGGGTTCCGGATTCGCAGATTGTGGATAAAAACTCAGCTTCTTATTTTGTTATCAAAGGCAACAAACTTTATCTTTACCCCATCGAAAAGAACCCTTAGGAATCTAATTCCAGCGGCTTTTGGAGAGCGTTCGCTCGTCTGAATTCTGTCTTGGGTCTGTTTCATTCATTTTAACGAAAACTTAAACAAAAATTCAGAATGCACATTGCTGTAACAGGAAATATCGGCGCTGGAAAAACCACGTTAACCACCATGTTGGCCAAGCATTACGGTTGGGATGCCCAATTTGAAGATGTAGACCACAACCCTTATCTGGAAGATTTTTATGCCGATATGAGCAAATGGAGTTTTGCGCTTCAGATTTATTTCCTCGGAAGCCGTTTCCGTCAGGTCAAAGAAATCCGTGAAAGTGGTAAAAACATCATTCAAGACAGAACAATTTATGAAGATGCGCATATTTTCGCTGAAAATCTCAACGAAATGAATCTGTTGACCGACCGCGATTTTAATAATTATGCATCGGTTTTTAATCTCATGAAAAGTTTTGTTTCGGCACCGGATTTGCTGATCTATCTGAAATCTGATGTGCCGAATCTGGTAAAGAAGATTTACAAACGCGGAAGGGATTATGAAGCCACCATCAGCATTGATTATCTCTCTAAACTCAACCATAAATACGAAAAATGGATCTCGGAATATGCGGAAGGAAAACTGCTGATTATTGAGGTAGATGATCTGGATTTCGTAGACCGGCCTGAAGATTTCGGGCATATTTTAGAGCGTATAGAAACGGCAATGCACGGTTTATTTTAAAAATCTTTAATCAAGAATTATATGTTGGCAATCGGCTCATTTCAACTCCTGATTTTCCTCGTTTTGTATTTAGTTCCGCTGGTATTTTTGATTTACTGGCTTGTTAAAATGCTTAAAAATTCAAATGAAAATTTGAAAATCAATCGGGAAATACTGGACCGTTTGAAAAATAAAACCTAAACAATGATCAAAGTTCTCCATAATAATACCTGTTCAAAATCAAGGGCGATTCTGGAACATCTTGATGAAAATAATATTCATTTTGAAATTATTGACATCATTGAAAATCCGCTATCCGAGATTGAGCTGAAAACCCTGCTTAAAAAACTGAATCTTAAAGTGGAAGGAATTATCCGTACGGGCGATCATCTTTATAAAGAAAAATTTGCGGGTCAGGAGCGTTCTGAAGATGAATGGATCAAAATTCTGGTTGAGAATCCGTCATTAATTCAAAGGCCGATTCTGATCAAAGGTTCTGTCGCGATGGTCGGAAGACCGGTTGAAAATGTGAAATTTTTTATTGATAATTAGAAATTGGTCTCAGACCAGATTTTCGACTGCTTTTCTCAGTTCAGAATATGTATAATCAAATCCCTGCGATTTAATTTTTTGGTTGGAAGCACGAGTTCCTTCCAGAATAATTGAACTCATTTCGCCAAAACTCAATTTCATTACAAAAGCCGGAACCTTGAGTGGCAGAAAAGCTTTGCCGGAAACATCAGCCAACGTTCTCATGAAAACTTCGTTATTCGGAATTTCATCTGCAACTGCATTGAATTTCCCTTCCATCTGCTCATTTTCGACTGCAAAAACGTACATGTTCACCAGATCATCGAGATGAATCCAGTTCATCCACTGTGTTCCGGAACCTACGGCTGCACCCAGATGGAAATCAACCGTTTTTTTAAGCTTCGGAAAAGCGCCGCCCTCTTTCGCCAAAACCATTGCAGTCCGCAGACAGACCACTCTTTCGGCAATCGGCGAAAATTCGTCGGCTGAATTTTCCCATTTTTCACAAAGATCAGCAAGGAAATCATGATGAGCGATTCCTGAATTTTCGTCTAAAATTGCATCAGCAGTGAAAGTGCCGTAATAATTGATTCCCGAAGCGGAAATAAACGACTTTAATCTTACCCCATTTTTTTCACAACAGGTACGAAGTAAATGAGCAGTATCAATACGGCTCGAAAAAAGTTCTTTTTTGTAATCTTCCGTCCACCGGTCGCTGATGGTCGCGCCGGCCAAATGAATGATGGAATCAAGGTTTTCAAACGCTTTGTCTTCAATAAATCCTTCCTCTAGATTCCAGTAAAACTCGTCAGGATTGTCGGTTTTTTTTCTTGTCAAGACGCGCACCTTATGCTGGTTTTCCCGCAGTTTTTTGACCAGGGCTTTACCGACTAATCCGGTTCCTCCGGTAATTAAGATATTCATTACTTCGAATTTTAAGAATTAAAGCATCATCACACCCGGAATAGCGCCTACCTCTTTGTAAATTTTGATTACCTGATCTGCATCCAGAACGAAGGCGTTCATGCTGAGCGAAGTGTATTTTCCGTTTTTGCTTTCTTTTGTGGTTAAAGTGAATTTAATATCATCAAAAACCCTGTAAATTTCGGTATGCTTTGATTCTTCGTTCGTAATGATGAATTTAAAGAGATAATCTTCAGGGAAATTATGCGTGTCTTCGAGTTTTTCCTTTAACGAAGCATAAAATTCATCGGGATTCAAATCTTTTTGATCATCTATAATATTAATCATCATATAAATTTTAAAAATTAGAAATTTCCGGCACATGCCGGAAATTTAGTTTAATTCATCTTAAAGAGTCTGTCCTTTCAGAGCATCTAAAATTGTCGTGCTGTTTTGCTGCTCGTGATTTTGGATGATGTTGAAAAGGCCGTTCACCATTTGTTCAGAAGCAAACCGACTGATGTTACCGGTAACCGAACTGGAATTCTGTCCGCCCAAAAGCGTTCCGAGCATACTTGAACCGGACAAAGCGCTATTCAAGGTCTTTACAATTCCGAATTCATTGAGTTTGGCTTCAACTTTCGGTGCAATAGCTGCCATGAGTTGCTGCGATGTTCTTTCTCTTAAAAGCTGGGTTGCTGCACCGCTTCCGCCCTGAACGATTCTTCCGACATCTGCCGCGCTCAGATTATTTACTGCATTGATCAGAATCGGGCGGGAAGTTTCTACCGTAAAAGCTGCTGCCTGTGCGATATATTCTTTTTCCTTCTGTACCAGACTCGATAAACCGATTTTTTCAAGCGTGGAATTGATGCTTTTCAGCTGCTGAGGCATTGCGGCTTCTATAAGCTGATTGGCCAGAAAGCTGTTTTTATCACTAAAGATATTCAAACCTTTTGTAATTCCGCCTAAAAGAATCTGTTTAAGAATGGTCATTCCAATGTTTGAAGTGGCTACTGCCATGCAGGATTGCGTAGTGGTACCCAAGGTTGCTACAGACATTGCGGCAACTATAATTGTATTTTTTGTCATCATATTATCTTGTAAAGTTAACGGTTTGTTTTCTCAAATATCAAGCCAAATGAAATTAACTGGATTTTATCGATATTTTTTTACATGGGTAATCCTATAACTTATATCGAAATCTTCAATAAAATCTGTCTACTGTGATCAAACGGAACAAATTAGCGAAATATCCTACTTATGAGAAAACACGGTTTTTTTTGCCCGTTTATTATCCCTAAATTTGGAGGTCAATCTTAAATATTTTTATAATGAGAGACAAATTCATCCGGTGGGGAGCGATTATTCTTGTCGCTGTTTGGGCTATTTCTTTACTTTTAAAAACCTATTACTGGATTCCGGTTTTATTGACGGGCATTTACGCATTAGGAATCTACAACTGCTTTCAGACCAAACATGCCATCCTGAGAAATTTTCCTGTTATAGGATATTTTCGATATTTTTTTGAAAGCATTTCCCCGGAAATGCAGCAGTATTTTATCGAAAGGGAAACCGATGGGAAACCATTTCCGAGAAATCAGCGTTCAGCTGTCTACAGACGTGCTAAAAACGTGAGCGATACTGTTCCTTTTGGTACCCAGCTCGAATTGAATCAAAGAAAATACGAAGGAATCAAGCATTCCATCTATGCAAAGTCCCCAGAAGAGGATTTGCCGCGCGTTTGGGTGGGTGGCGAACAGTGCACACAGAAATACCACGCTTCTTTGTTTAATATATCTGCCATGAGCTTCGGTTCGTTAAGCGACCGTGCCCAAATGTCTCTGAATAGGGGTGCGAAAAAAGGACGTTTTTACCACAATACCGGCGAGGGAGGAATTTCTTCCTATCACCTCGAAGGCGGCGATTTATGCTGGCAAATCGGAACCGGTTATTTTGGCTGCAGAGACGATCATGGAAAATTTTCTCCCGAAATTTTTAAGAAAAATGCCACACTTCCGATTGTGAAAATGATCGAAATTAAACTTTCGCAGGGTGCAAAACCTGGTCACGGCGGCGTTTTGCCGGCGGCTAAAAACACTCCGGAAATCGCAGCGATCCGTCATGTACAGCCGGGTCTTACTATTATTTCGCCTCCGTCTCATTCCTCTTTTACTGATGCTGCAGGATTGCTGCGTTTTGTTCAGGAATTGCGGGATTTGTCAGGTGGGAAACCGGTCGGATTTAAACTCTGCATCGGTGATACAAAAGAATTTGAAGATATCTGTGTGCAGATGAATGTGCTTAAAATTTACCCTGATTTCATAACCGTTGACGGTGCTGAAGGCGGAACCGGAGCCGCACCGCCGGAATTTTCTGACGGTGTAGGAATGCCTCTGGAACCGGCCCTGATTTTCGTAAACAGAACTTTGAAAAGTTTTAATCTCCGCGAAAAACTCCGTGTAATCGCAAGCGGAAAAGTGCTCACGGCCCTGGATATTCTACGCGCCGTTGCAATGGGTGCAGATATGTGCAACAATGCGCGCGGATTCATGTTTGCACTTGGCTGCATTCAGGCACTGCGTTGTAATACCAACAACTGCCCAACCGGAGTGGCTACGCAGGATAAAATGCTGATAAAAGGTCTGGATGTTACCGATAAAAGTGAACGCGTTTACCATTTTCATAAAAATACTTTGCATACGTGTAATGAACTCATTGCTGCTGCAGGCAAAAGTTCGTACGAAGAAGTGGATGCAAGCATGTTTATGAGGGGCGATGAGTTTGAGCATCTTTCCGATGTGTATTTTCCGGACATTTTGAGCAGCGTAAAACACAAAGCATACTGATAAACCCATAAAGCCGGAAAATTGCGCTCATCTCCTTAACCGATGATGTTCAGACAAAGACAGTTCAGGAGTTTTTTAGTTTTTTTTTGAAAACGTGGCCTTTCAACTCTTAAAAAAATCTTATTTTTGTAATCATAAAAAGTAAAAAGAAAGAATGAATTCCTACAAAAATCCTCTCGAAGAACGTTATTCAAGTGAGGAAATGCTCTATAATTTTTCGCCCAACAACAAATTCAGAAACTGGCGGAAGTTGTGGATCGCACTTGCTGAAATCGAAAAAGATTTGGGACTTGATATTTCCGATGAACAGATTGCCCAGTTAAAAGCAAACGCCGATAACATCGATTATGAAAAGGCTGCAGGATATGAAAAGAAATTCCGCCACGATGTTATGGCGCATGTTCATACTTATGGCGACGATGCGCCTCTGGCAAAAGGAATCATTCATTTAGGTGCTACTTCTGCATTTGTAGGCGATAATACGGATTTAATCCAGATCCGAGACGGACTTCTCATTTTAAGAAAACATTTAGTGAATGTGATCAAGGATCTTTCGGATTTTGCAATCCGGTACAAAGATTTGCCGACGCTTGGTTTTACTCATTATCAGCCGGCTCAGCTCACGACCGTGGGCAAACGTGCAACTTTATGGCTGCAGTCTTTAATCCTGGACTTTGAAGAACTTGAATTTTTTATCGAAACATTAAGATTCAGAGGAGTTAAAGGGACTACCGGAACCGCTGCGAGTTTTCTGGAGCTTTTTAATGGTGATTATTCCAAAGTGAAACACCTGGATCAGGAACTTTCAAAACGTTTTGGTTTTGATAAGGTTTTTGGAGTTTCCGGACAGACTTACGACCGGAAAATCGATGCTAAAGTGATGGCGCTGCTTTCCAATATTGCGCAGTCGGCCCATAAATTCACCAATGATTTAAGACTTTTACAGAATTTAAAGGAAATTGAAGAGCCTTTCGAGAAAAACCAGATCGGTTCCTCGGCAATGGCCTATAAAAGAAACCCAATGCGTTCCGAAAGAATCGGTGCGCTGGCAAAATTCGTGATGTCGCTTTCTTCGAGTTCGGCTATGGTTGCGGCCACTCAGTGGTTTGAAAGAACTCTGGATGATTCCGCGAACAAACGGTTGACGATTCCACAGTCTTTTTTGGCAGTTGATGCCATATTGTTGATCTGGAACAACATCATGAACGGAATTGTGGTCTACGAAAACCGCATCCAGAAACACATCATGGAGGAACTTCCTTTTATGGCGACCGAATACATCATTATGGAAGAAGTGAAAGCCGGCGGCGACCGTCAGGAAATTCATGAAATCATCCGCGTTCATTCCATGGAAGCTTCCAGAAAAGTAAAGGAAGAAGGCAGGGAAAACGATCTGCTGGAAAGAATTTTAAACGACTCGTCCCTTAAAATGGACAAATCAAAACTGATGGAGGTTCTGGACCCCAGAAATTTCATCGGATTTGCACCCATCCAGACTGAAGAATTTATTCAGAACGAAGTTCAGCCGATTTTAGACAAATACGCTGACTTAATCGGCCTGAAAGCTGACCTTAAAGTATAAATTTAAATGCAGTCTTCGGGCTGCATTTATTACTTTGTTGAAAGGGATTTCTTGGTTCTTCTTATCAATTAAATGGGCTTTAGCCCGAATTATTAAATCTTAAAAAATCTGACATAGAATGTCTAACCAAAGAATTTTCGTAGAAAAAAAAGGAATTTTCGATGTTGAAAGTCCAAAAATATTTAATGAAATCAGGAACATTGTTCCGGAAATCAAGGATGTAAAAGTATATAATATCTATGATGTTTTCGGACTCGATGAAGAAGCGCTTAATTTAGTGACTTTCAATACATTTGTAGATCCGGTGACTGATATTCTTCATCATTCTAATCCGGCCAAAAGCCTTCATTTCGCGACCGAATTTCTGCCTGGTCAGTACGACCAGCGGGCGGATTCTGCCAAACAGTGCATCGCTCTGCTCACCGAAAACGAAAATTCAAAAGTACGCAGCGGAAAACTGATTGAACTTTTCGGTGTCAGCGAAGCTGATCTGGAAAAAATTAAAAGTCACCTGATTAACAGAGTGGAGAGTCAGGAAAAAGACCTTTCCGTACTGGTGATTCCGGCCGAAGAAACGCCTGATCCGGTAATTGTTCACGAAGGATTCAATGATTTCACGGCCGAAGAACTTCAGAATTTTTACGAAAACCACGGTTTTGCATTCGGATTGGATGATCTGGAATTCATTCAGAATTATTTTAAATCTGAAAACAGAAACCCAACGGAAACCGAACTCAAAGTTCTTGATACCTATTGGAGCGACCATTGCCGTCATACGACTTTCGAAACGGAACTGACAGATATTCAGTTTAGTGGACAGTTTAAATCTACTTTAGAAAAGATTTTCAACGATTACCTCGAAAAAAGAAAATTCCTCGGGCGCGAAGCGAAACCCATTTCATTAATGGATCTCGCAACGGTTTGCGCGCGTTATTTTCACAAAACCGGGAAACTCGACAATTTGGTTGTATCAGATGAAATAAATGCCTGTACAATTGAAATTGAAGCAGAATTCGACGGTAAAAAAGAACCTTGGTATCTTCTTTTTAAAAATGAAACCCACAACCACCCGACAGAAATTGAACCATTTGGCGGTGCATCAACATGTTTGGGCGGTGCGATCCGCGATCCGTTGTCCGGAAGGGCATTCGTGTATCAGGCAATGCGTCTTTCAGGTGCAGCTGATGTGCTGGAACCCATTTCAGAAACGTTGCCGGGAAAACTTCCGCAGAG
This sequence comes from Kaistella sp., assembly GCA_019459085.1. Taxonomy (GTDB): domain Bacteria; phylum Bacteroidota; class Bacteroidia; order Flavobacteriales; family Weeksellaceae; genus Kaistella. The sequence goes on along the minus strand of JAIBEW010000010.1, from coordinate 95,614 downwards.
AACCATTAGCAAACAGGCCGCAAACGGCTATTCTTCTTATGGAAACCAGATCGGTCTCGCGACAACTTTGGTGAATGAAATTTATCACGATGGTTACAAGGCCAAAAGAATGGAAGTCGGATTTGTTGTTGGTGCGGTAAAAAAAGACGCTGTAAAACGGGAACAGCCACAAAAAGGCGACCTCGTGATTCTTCTGGGAGGAGCAACAGGCCGCGACGGAGTAGGTGGCGCGACAGGAAGTTCAAAAGAACAGGACGAAACCTCTATTCATACGCTTTCTACGGAAGTTCAGAAAGGAAATGCGGTTGAAGAACGCAAGATTCAAAGACTTTTCCGGAATCCGGAAGTCACCACGTTAATTAAAAAATCAAATGATTTCGGAGCGGGAGGAGTTTCTGTGGCGATCGGTGAAATTGCCGATTCACTGGAAATCAACCTCGATATTCTTCCTTTGAAATATGAAGGTCTGAACGGTACCGAACTCGCCATTTCCGAATCTCAGGAACGAATGGCAGTCGTGATCGATGCCGGAGACAAGGATAAATTCATCAGATTCTGCGAAAAGGAAAACATTAAGGCCGTAGAAGTTGCGAAAGTGACTGATTCCTGCAGAATGCAGATGTTCTGGAAGGGAAATAAAATCGTTGATTTAAGCCGCGAATTTCTGGATACGAACGGTTGTGCCAAGACTCAACACGCTGAAGTTTGTCATCTCCAAAATGTTGAGAAAAAAACGGTAGTATTTAATGAGGAAAACTTTTTGAAAGCGCTGTCCCATAAAAACAGTGCATCGCAAAAAGGTCTCACGGAAATGTTTGATGCTTCGGTGGGTGGTACGTCGGTCGCCATGCCATTTGGAGGGAAATTCCAGCTCACGGAAATGGAAGGAAGTGTTCAGACCCTGCCGGTTTTAAACGCTTCGGATATTGAAACCGTTTCATTGGCCAGTTGGGGTTTTGATGCCGGAATTTCCGCTCAGAATTCGATGATTGGTGCTGCAAATGCTGTTGTGGAAAGTGTGGCTAAAATCGTCGCAATGGGCGGCGATTATAAAAATATCCGCCTGAGTTTTCAGGAATATTTTGAAAAACTCGGAAACAATCCTGAAAAATGGGGAAGACCGCTGGCTTCGCTTCTCGGAGCTTATGATGCGCAGATGAATTTTGAACTGGCCGCGATTGGCGGGAAAGATTCGATGAGCGGAAGTTTTCAGGATATTCATGTGCCGCCGACTTTAATTTCTTTTGCCTGTGCAAACGGCGAAAAGAAAAATATCATCTCTCCCGAATTCAAAAAAGCGGGCAACCGACTGTATCTTTTCAATCATATTCCTCAGGAAAACGGACTGCCGGATTACGAAAAACTGAAGGCTGTTTTCGACTTTATTTTTGAAAATATTCAGGCCAAAGAGATCGTTTCGGTCAAGACGGTGAAGGATGGTGGAATTGCAGTTGCATTGGCAAAGATGAGTTTCGGGAATCGTTTGGGTGCTGACATTTCTGTTGATGAAAATCTGCTGCTCACCAAAAATATTGGAAGTCTGATTATAGAAAGTTCATCGGCTCTTGAAAATATTTTACTTCAACAAATTGGCGAAGTCAATAACTTGGATTATCTCAAAATAAATAATTTAAATATCAGTATCGAAAAACTGGTTGAAGCTAATTTTTCAACTTTTGAAAATCTTTTTCCGACTAAAGAAAAAGAGAAAACAGTCATTGAACTGGACTCCCGTTTAAATTCAACCAAAGCGAAACCAGTTCAGATTCTCAAACACGGTCTTGCAAAACCTAAAGTTTTCGCACCTGTTTTTCCGGGTACGAACTGCGAATATGAAACCCAAAATGCGTTCCGAAAAGAAGGTGCTGACGTTTCAAGTTTACCCTTGATCAATCTGAATCATGACCTGTTGAACGAAAGTCTTGATGCCTGGATTTCGGAAATTAATAATTCCCAGATTCTGGTTTTTTCTGGCGGATTTTCCGCGGGAGACGAACCGGATGGCTCCGCAAAATTCATTGTGAATGTCCTCAAAAATGAGAAGATGAAAAACGCCGTTCACCAACTTCTGGAACGCGACGGTATGATTCTCGGCATCTGCAACGGTTTTCAGGCGCTCGTAAAATCGGGGCTTTTGCCTTTTGGGGAAGTCCGCGACTTGGATGAAAATTCACCGACTTTGGCGCACAACGCCATCGGAAGACATATTTCGCAAATGGTGGATGTGAAAGTGACAAACGATGATTCTCCATGGCTGAAAGGCATGAAAGATCAGGTCTTTACGATCCCGATTTCTCACGGTGAAGGAAGATTTATGGCGTCGGAAAGTGTGATCAAGGAACTGTACGAAAACGGACAGATTGCTACACAGTACATAGATTTTGAAGGAAATATTGCCCACGGAATGCCGTTCAACCCAAATAATTCACTGTTTGGTATTGAAGGAATCACGAGTAAATCAGGGAAAATTTTCGGAAGAATGGGCCATCCGGAACGTTTTTCCGAAGGCTTGCTGAAAAACATTCCAACCGCGAATTACCACAATATTTTCAAAAACGGCGTAGAATATTTCAAATAAAATGAACCGGCGCTTGAAAAGCGCCTGTTTTTCAATGGAGATTTAATAAAACTTTAAAGTATTTAGCGTACACCAAAATCCCGACTATCACCGACAGGAAAGCCATGAGCATCACGGCGCCGGCTGAAATATCCTTGATGAAACCAATTCTGCTGTCGAATTCGGGATGAATCACATCGCAGATTTTTTCCAGAGCGGTATTGAAGATTTCGGCGCTTAAAACTGCAAAACAGACGGTTAAAATGAGAGCGGTATCAACAGCGTTCAGTTTCAGAAAAACAATAAGAAAAAGATTGATGAGGAGCGCAAAAAGTTCGATCTGAAAATTTCTTTCGGATTTCATCATCTGTAAAATGCCGTTCAGGGCATTCAAAAAGCTTCTATTCAGCGGAGGTTTTCGCAAAATTTTGTGTTATTTGCAACAAAGATACTTATTTCCTAAAATTGTTAATAAGTAATGCAATATTGCTTTTCAATTTTGCTCCAAATTGTTATATTTGTCCAGGAATTTTTTAATATGAACGCTTGCGTTCCATTCGGCCATTAAAAAAATAAAAAATAACAAATGAAATTTATTGTTGCAAGTGGAGAATTACAGAAGGCACTGAATACTGTTAGCGGTGTAATTTCCAGTTCTCAATCAAGACCTATTCTTGAAAATTACCTCTTTGAACTTGAAGAAAATAATCTAAAAATAACCGCTTCCGACGGGGAAACTACTTTGGTAACCACTTTGGAAGTGAAATCTGATGATACCGGCAAATTTGCGGTTCCTGCAAAGATTTTTCAGGATTTTGTAAAAACCTACGGAGAGCAGCCTTTGACTTTATCGGTTAAAGATTCAGCCGATGGAAACGGAAGCCTGCTTGAAATTTTGGATGAAAAAGATAATTTTGCGGTTGCGCTGGACAATGCTGAAGATTATCCTGAACTTCCAGAATTTGATGCTTCTCAAAGTGTGAAAATTGCAGCAGGAATTTTGTCCGAAGCTTTAACAAACACCCTCTTTGCAACGAGCAACGATTCACTGAGACCAGTGATGACGGGCGTTCTTTTCCAGTTTAAAGAAGACGAAACCAATTTTGTCTCAACAGATTCTCACCGTTTGGTGGTCTACAAAAGAACCGATTTGATCAATGCTGAACCTATCGAGTTTATCATGCCGAAAAAACCGCTTACGATTTTCAAAAACATCCTGGCCAATTCGAATGAAGAGGTGACGATAGAGTTCAATGAAAATATGGCGAAATTTACCTTCGGAAACAACATCTGGATCTGTAGGCTCATCGACGGAAAATATCCGAATTATACGGCCGTAATTCCGAAAGAAAATCCCAACGTTTTAACCATTAACAGAAACCTTTTGCTGAGTTCGATCAGAAGAGCTTCCATCATGTCCAATAAGTCTACCAATCAGGTGAGATTCAAGCTTTCCGGAAATATTCTTCACCTTCATGCAGAAGATACCGAATATGCAAACAAAGCAGACATGCAGATCCCGTGTGATTATAACGGCGAAGACATCAATATCGGATTCAGTTCGAAGTTTTTGACAGAAATGCTTTCTGTACTGAGTTCGGATGATATCACAATGAAAATGTCACAGCCAAACAGACCCGGAATCATAGAACCGGTTGACGGTCTGGAAGCGGAGGAAAACATCCTGATGCTTTCAATGCCGGTAATTGGAATGTAAAAAATTAAAAAATAAAACAGAAAAGTGAGATTGCAATTAAATCTCACTTTTTTCGTTTATGGAATACTGTTTAAAAATAATTGATGAAAAATATAATGTTATTGCTGCTGATATTTACGTTCAGCGGAGCCTTTGCCCAGGGCGATTTTCTTAAGGATGGGAACGCGCTACTGAGCCAGAAAAAGTATCCCGAAGCTGAAGCACTGTTCCGCAAAGGAATAAAGGTCAATCCAACGGATTTGAAGTTGAAGAATCAGCTGGCATTTGCGCTTATGAGTCAGAATAAATATGCAGATGCTGAAAAACTCATTACAGAAGTCCTGAAAAAAGAACCGGCCAACAAAGCTGCGCTGTGGTTCGGAGGACTCAATAACCTGAACAACAAAGACGGAAGTGCCACAAAAGCAGTTCAGTATTTCGAGAAAGTGAAGCCGTTAATGGAACCGACCAAAACTTCAATAGTGGACCTGAATATCGGGAAATCCTACAAAAAACTTCTTTTTTCTGAAGGCTTAACAAATGCGGAAATTGATAAGATGCAGGCGGCGTTTACCGCTTTTGTACAGCTTCAGCCCGATGCTGATGACAACAAAGATGTAAAAGAATTTCTGAAGTTTGTAAAAGGCAGCCGCCCTAATCCAAAAATCAGGAAGATGGACAAGTGGCAGATCGCTGCTGAAGATCAGGGCGCGCAGAAGCAGATCGATCAGTTTCTGAAAGAAAATAAGAATAAGTAGCAGTTTGGTTAAATTACAGAAGAGATTTGGAGGTTTTCAAATCTCTTTTTTTGACCTGAACTTTAAAATCACGATATTTGCACACTTAAAATAAGGCAATTTTCAAAATCATATTCATGAAAATCTCAAATAACTGGCTGAAGGAATTCATACAAACCGATTTAAAGACCGATAAAATTTCTGAATACCTTACCGATATCGGACTGGAGGTGGAAGGCGTCGAAAAATACGAAACGGTAAAAGGAAGTCTGGAAGGAATTTTAGTAGGGAAAGTGACCACGTGCGAACAGCATCCCAACGCCGATAAGCTGAAGAAAACCACTGTTGATGTCGGTACAGGAAAAATGCTGAACATTATTTGTGGCGCTCCGAATGTTGCCGAAGGGCAGACGGTTCCGGTTGCGGTTGTCGGTACTAAAATTTACGCCAAAGACGGAACTTTTTTCGAAATTAAAGAAGCGAAGATCCGCGGCGAAGTTTCTCAGGGAATGATCTGTGCTGAAGACGAACTCGGTTTGAGCGACGATCATGGCGGAATTATGATTCTGGACAGCGATAAATTTGAAGTCGGAAAAGATTTCGCAGGTTATTTTGAACTGTCGGGGGACGAAGTTTTTGAGATCGGATTAACTCCAAATAGAACCGACGCGATGTCGCATTACGGCGTGGCGAGGGATCTTAACGCATTTCTGGTGTCCAACCAAATGAAATCAGCCTTTGAAAAAGTGGTTTCAAAACCTCTGATTATCGAGGGTTCCACAGATTTTAAACTGGAGGTAGAAGATTCTGAATTGTGTCCGAGATATATCGGTGCAGTCATTGAAAATGTAAACGTTGCCGATTCGCCCGACTGGCTCAAAAACCGACTGAAAGCGATTGGTTTAAGCCCCATCAACAATATTGTAGATATTACCAATTATATCCTGCACGGACTCGGGCAGCCGCTTCACGCCTTTGATGCGGATAAAATTACCGAAAAAAAAGTAAAAGTGGGAGTGAGTGCAGCAGGAACCAAATTTACCACGTTGGATGGCGTAGAAAGAACCCTGAACGGTTCTGAAATTATGATTAAAGACGGCAGCGAAAAACCGCTTTGCATCGCGGGAGTTTTTGGCGGCGGTGATTCCGGCGTTTCTGAAAAAACAACGAAGGTTTTCCTTGAAAGCGCCTATTTCAGTCCGGTTGCGGTAAGAAAAGCAGCGAAATTTCATGGTTTAAGTACCGATGCTTCTTTCCGTTTTGAAAGAGGAGTGGATCCAAACAATACCAGAACCTGTATTACGCATGCAATTGCGCTGATCGAAGAGATTTCCGGAGGAAAATTAGCAGGTTCGCTTCTGGAACATTATCCGGAAAAAATCGAAAATAATTATGTGATTTTAAGATTTTCAAAAGTAGAGCAGATTTTGGGAACGAAAATCCATAAAGAAAAAATAAAGGAAATTCTGAGATCATTGGATATTGAGGTACTGAACGAAATCCAGAACGGTCTGGAAATATCGGTTCCGGCGTATAGAGCCGATGTCACAAGAGAAATCGATGTGATCGAAGAAATCCTCCGCATCTACGGATACAATAAGATTGATGCTCCCCAGAAAATATCGTTTACCCCGATGAAAACGGTTTCTGATGATCAGGACGCACTGGAAAACTCGTGGGCGCGCGTGCTCCAAAGCAACGGTTTCAATGAAGTGATGAACAATTCCCTGACTTCCGTGAAAGATGAAACCGACGCGGTGAAACTGCTCAATCCTTTGAGCGGAGATCTGGCTTTTATGCGGAAATCTCTGCTTGAAGGGCTTCTGTCCAACGCCGATTACAACATCAAAAGAAAGAATCAGGATATTAAATTTTTCGAACTCGGGAAAATTTATCACAAAAAAGAAAAATTTGAGGAGAGGAAACAGCTGGCTTTGCTGGTTTCCGGAAGAAATGTAGCTGAAAACTGGCTGCAGCCAAAATCTGGTACGGATTTTTATCATCTGAAGGCTTATGTGAATATTCTCCTTGAAAGACTCAACCTGAAAACCGAAGAAAAATCGTTGGAAGATTCACGTTTTTCTGATGCGTTGGAGATTGTTTCCGGCGGTAAAACCATTGCCCGTCTGGGAAAAGTTTCTGCTGAGCTGTTAAAAGACGCTGATATTGACCAGGAGTGCTTTTATGCGGAAATTGAGCTTGAAACCTGTCATAAACTGCGTTCGAGTGAGAATCTGAAGTTTGTGGACATCCCGAAATTCAATAAAATCAGAAGAGATCTCGCTTTACTTATCGACAAAAATGTCACGTACGCCGAACTGTATCACTCGGTGAAGAAAAATCCTTCAAAATATCTGAAAAACGTAAGTCTGTTCGACGTTTACGAAGGTAAAAATCTTCCGGAAGGCAAGAAATCCTATGCCATGAGTTTCGAACTCTTAAACGAAGAAAAAACGCTGGAGGAAAAAGAAATTGCTGAGGTAATGAATTCTCTGATCAAAAACTTCCGTAAAGAATTTTCTGCGGAACTGCGATCATAAAAAATATGAAAACGGAAGGCATTTCAAAAGGATGTCTTTCATTGAAAAGACAATAAAATCCCGTAAATGCTGTTAATACAATAGGTAATTCATACATTTGATTCAATAAAAATTTTAAACATGAAAGACAATAACAGGAGTTCGGTAAAGAGTATTTTTATAGCGGTTTTTGCGGCCGGTGCAATGATGTCATGTTCAACAATGGGCACTACGGCATCAAAAGTTGGGACTGCACAGATGAATATTCTAAATACACAATGGACTTTGGCGGATGACGTGAAAGGCAAAAAACCCACGTTGGTTATCGAAACCGGAAAACTGACAGGTAATGGCGGCTGCAACAATTATTTTGGCGAACTTACAACAGATGCTGCATCAGGAACGTTTACGGCAAAAAATATTGGTTCCACAAAAATGGCGTGTGACAGTATGGAAACGGAAAAAAGTTTCCTGAATATGCTGAATGAAGCCAACAGTTATGTGGTAAAAGGAAATGTTCTGGAACTGTATAAAGGAAAACTTTTACTGCTGAAATTAAATAGATTGTAGAAAAATATTTTCATAAAGGAATAAAAAAAAGGAACCTCCGATTGGGGTTCCTTTAATTTTTATTTATTCTTCGTCTTCTTCGTCATACTTCGCGAGTTCTTCGTCGCACCACTTAAATGCTGCTTCCACCACTTTTGTAGCTTCATCGGCCATGGTTTCTTCATCGTCACCTTCTAAATCATCCAGCCATTCAACCTCTTCTTCTTCTACATTAAGGATGAATCTGGGATACTCGGTGTGAACAACAAATAGGTCTTCCGGAAAATCTGAATTGTCGGCTAATAAAAACTTTGGTAATTTCATTTCTTTTAATGTTTAAACTTGCTCAAAGATAAAAAATTTTATTGAAACCGGTTCGTGTCGATTTTTATTTTTCGTAAAACTTTATATGCGGTAAGTGTATTTTTACGGAGTGTGTCTTTTGCTTTGAAAGTAATGGAAACGTTCGGATTTACAGTACTGATCAGCTCTGCAACCTGAGTATTGTTGATTTCCTTTTCACTGTCCAAATAAAATTTTATAGGACATGTTTCCAGTTTCTTATTTTTGAGAAATTTCGTGATTTCCCGGCGGTTTTCCAGATAATTTCCTTTCGAAAGCCATGTAAAAGCAAAACCGGTCATCAGACTCAGAACCGTTATTCCGTAGGTCAATTTTCCGAAAATTAAATATAATTTCCTGAAATAAACGAGCCAGATCGGAAGCGAAAAAGGAGCTAAAATACGGTAGTCGATGGCATCAACAGAATAAAAATACTGAATGAGGTACGAGCAGACAATTCCCACAACGCCCATCAACACAACAAATCTTTCGGTTTCCGACAGCCTGTTTTTAATGAACAGATAACAGATGAGCATCACGTTTAAAAAGCCGATGCCGTAAATCCCATAATTGATGCTTCTTCCACCGGGATCTGCAATGTGAATGAAAGGATTAAAAGTGGTAGCCAAGCCCAGAAAAAACTCCGGCAATAGTTTGGAAGTGGGATGCAGTCCGATATTCAGAAATACATCGAGATAATTCTCATTAAAAAAATCGATAAACAGAAATTTGTAGAGCACCACGAACACCATCCCGATCAGCCCGGAATAAACGAAAGTCTTTCCGTAATGTTTTTTTAAATGAAGAAGACCGAACAAAAAACATCCGCCCATAAAAAACAGGGCGCTGTAACGGATATTGTACAGCAGAATCAGCATCAGACTCAGATACAGCAACGCTTTGAAACCTTTAATCTCATCGATAATTACCTGTCTTCCGACGTAAAGAAATGCAAAAACTGCAGGCAGAAATAATGCTTCGCTCAGCGTAGATGAAAAAATGGAAACAAAGCTGAAAAGTCCGCCAACCATTACCGTTTCTTTAAGGTTGAATTTCTTTTTCCAGGCGAAATAAACAAGGAAAAAATACGCGAGAACTCCGACCACCTTGCTCGCCCAGAATTCATCCAGACTGAAAAGTGTGAAGAATTTTATACTTAGCGGGTATCCTAACGGAGTCGTGGTATTGTCGATGACAGGAAAAACATTCGAAGTCCGCATATACCGTATGGAATCAGGGCTTGTTCTCCCTTTTTCATTCAGTAAAAAGCGAAGAATGATCATCACCAAAGTTGTGATGACCAGAATAATCGGAATTCTGCTTTCAAAAAGTCTTCTGCGCATCATTTATTTCAAAAACATCTGCGAAACTTTTTCTGCTTTTTTGCTTTCGGAATAATCATAGAAGCCTTCACCGGATTTGATGCCTTTTTTATTGGCTGTAACCATATTCACCAAAAGCGGACAAGGAGCATATTTTGGATTTTTGAAACCGTCGTACATCACATTCAGTATTGCAAGACAAACATCAAGTCCGATAAAATCGGCAAGTTGCAGCGGTCCCATCGGATGCGCCATCCCGAGTTTCATTACCGTATCTATTTCTTCTACACCTGCAACGCCGTTGTAAAGCGTTTCAATGGCTTCATTAATCATCGGCATTAGGATTCTGTTGGCAACAAAACCCGGATAATCATTCACCTCCACCGGAACTTTGCCTAAATTTTCAGACATTTTATAAATGCGGTCGAAAGTTTCTTTAGAGGTGGAGTATCCTTTGATGATTTCCACAAGTTTCATGACCGGAACCGGGTTCATGAAATGCATTCCGATTACTTTGTCCGGACGTTTTGTTACTGAAGCAATTTTTGTGATGGAAATGGAAGACGTATTGGTTGCCAGAATACAGTTTTCCGGTGCAATTTCGTCCATTTGAGCGAAAATCTTCAGCTTAAGGTCGAGATTTTCGGTTGCGGCTTCTACTATTAAATCAGCATTTCCGGCGGCATCTTCAAGGCGGGTAAAAGTGGTGATATTACTTAAAGTTTCTGCTTTCTGGTCTTCGGTGAGGTTTCCTTTGGCGATAATCCGGTCCAGATTTGAAGCGATAGTCTTCATGGCTTTCTGCAGACTTTCTTCCTGCACATCTACAAGATTTACTTTAAAACCGGTCTGTGCGAAAGTGTGTGCGATTCCGTTCCCCATGGTTCCGGCTCCTATTACAACGATGTTCTTCATATTTTCTTTTTATTTTTTAATTCAAAATGTTCGGTTTATTGCTGGTTCAGATAGTCCCAGACTTTTTTGGAAATATCCGAGATGATTTTACAGTTCACGGCGTCACTTTCCATGGAATCTGATACAAAAACGGTGAGTGCATACTTTTTTCCGTTCGGCAGAGTAATGATGGCCGCATCGTTTTCAGCGCCGGTCAGTCCTTCTTTATTTTTCCCGGAAGCTCCGGTTTTATGGGCAACCGGAGTGTTTTTTGGAAGCTGTTCTACAATTTTGTTTGTGCCCGTTGTGGTTCCCAGCATTGTTTTCATCAGTAAAGCAGTGGAATTTGCTGAGACGATTTCACCGTCAGAGAATTTCTTCAGAAGGTCATTCATTGAATTGGTGGTCGTGAAATTTGCGTACTGAATTTTCCAGTCTTTATGCATCTCTTCTTCATTGGCTTTAATGGAAAAATCTTTAATTCCCTTACGGTCCATATAGTTCTGCACTGTTTCTGTTCCGCCAATCAGTCTCAGTAAAATGTCGCAGCCGTTATTGTCGCTTTCGGCAACCGTATAGCGAATAATTTCACTCAATGGGAGTTCTATGTTACCTTCAGGATACTTATTGCGGATCGGACTCCACGTGTTTTCCAGCAGATCTGATTTTTTAATGAAAATTTTCTGGTCCAGTTCTAATTTTGCCTGATCCACAAAATCGAGTACGGCAAGCGCAATATGGAATTTAAAAACGCTCTGCATCGGAAGTTTTTGATCTCCGTTGATTTCAACTGATTGATTATTCGCGAAATCAAGGACAGAAACTGCAACAGTGGCGTTTTTATTTTTGATGATCAGTTGGATTTCTTTTTTTAAGTTTTGTGAAAAACACAGAGTTGAAAAGAGTAGTGTAAGTAGGAAAAGGTGTTTTTTCATTCAATTATTTTTAGATTTTAATCTTATACTATCAAAAAATTTACTGCCAAACTTTGCTTCGAGTTGATTATTCATCATCACTTGATAACATTTTTTACTTTCTTCTTCAGCATCTTTAATAACTACACAGCCAACGGGATACTTTGTTTCAAATTGTACAGCAATATCATTCTCTTTTAAAAGTTTCTCAAATGATTTATTATAAGTGGTGTCCTGAGTTAAATATTGGTACTCATAGTAAATAAATTTATTTTTTTGAAAATCTTCTTTTGCGATTTTGTAGGATTTTTGGCAGTCAGGAAATTTCTCATGTTGTTTCTCACAACAAATGATAAGGATTGAAAGGAGAAATATTATAGAAAATTTCATCAATCTAATTGTCATTTTAGCTGATCATCCTTACAATTTCCAAGGCCACTTTCAGTGCTTCAGTGCCGTCCTCCAAGGAAACTTCCACGGTTTTATTTTCGGTAATGGCATCGGCAAAGCTTTCAAGCTCGTCCAGGATGGCGTTGTTGGGCTGGATGTTTGGATATTCAAAAATAATCTGATTTTTTTCGCCTTCTGCATTTTCAATGATCATATCGAAATCGTTTGGCTGTTCCGGCGCCGGTTTCATGCGGATGACCTCTGCTTTTTTTTCTAAAAAATCCACTGAAATATACGCGTCTTTCTGAAAAAACCGCGATTTACGCATGGCTTTCATCGAAATTCTGGAAGTGGTGAGGTTTGCGACACACCCGTTTTCAAACTCAATTCTGGCATTGCAGATGTCGGGACTTTTGCTCACGACCGAAACGCCGGAAGCGTGAATGTTTTTCACTTTCGATTTCACAATCGAGAGCAAAATGTCAAGATCGTGAATCATCAGATCCAGAACCACCGAAACGTCTGTCCCACGCGGATTAAATTCCGCCAGACGGTGAATTTCGATAAACATTGGGTTTTTTATAAAATCTTTGGAACCTATAAATGCCGGATTGTACCTTTCAACATGTCCAACCTGCGCTTTAATGTCGAATTCGCGGCATTTGTAAAGGATTTCTTCAGCCTGCTGCAGGGTCTGGGTCACCGGTTTTTCAATAAAAAAATGCTTGCGGTTTTCGATCGCCTTCATCGCATAATCGTAATGATAAAGGGTAGGAGTCACAATATCCAGCATGTCGATTTTTGCAAGCAGATGATCAAAATCATCAAAATACCGGTAACCGAATTCAGCTTCCAGTTTTTTTCCGTTTTCCTGATCTGCGTCGTAAAAGCCTATTAAATCGTATTTCTCCGATTGATTCAGCAATTTTAAATGGATTTTGCCCAAATGTCCGGCGCCTACTAAACCTGCTTTTAGCATAGAAAATTAATTTTGGTAAAGATATAAATTAGACCCGAGTTTCAGACACAAGATTCCGGACTTTGGTACACAAATTCCATCTTTGGGTTCCGAAATCTGAAATCAAATTCCTATTTTTGTGACATGCAGGATTCGTTTTTACACAAAGGAAAGAGAAAGATTTTGGTGAATTACCTTCGGGAAAAGATCGGTATTTCCGATGAAAATGTGTTGCGCGCGATGAACGAAGTGCCGCGTCATCTCTTTCTGGAAAGTATTTTTGAAGACTACGCTTACGAGGACCGCGCGTTTCCGATCCTGGCAAAACAGACGATTTCCCATCCTTCCACGGTGGCGGAACAGACTGAACTTCTGGAACTTTCGGAAAAAGAAAAAGTTTTGGAAATCGGGACCGGAAGCGGTTACCAGACTGCTGTTCTCGTGGCGATGAATGCGTTGGTTTATACCATCGAAAGGCAGAAAGATCTCCACGATTTTTCGCATAAAAAACTGAAAGAACTTCATCTGCGTCCGAAATTCCAGAGTTTTGGTGACGGTTTCGCAGGGCTTCCGACTTTTGCGCCGTTTGATAAAATCCTCGTGACCTGCGGTGCTGAAGTGTTGCCCACCGAACTGCTCCATCAACTGAAAGTTGGCGGAAAAATGGTTATTCCTTTAGGCAAAACCGACGAACAGATTTTAACCGTTTTCACCAAAAAATCAGATAAAGAGTTCGAAAAAGAAGAATTCGGAGCCTATAAATTTGTCCCAATGCTGAATAACACAAACCACTAAGATGGGAGAGAAAACTGTTTTTATTGAAAATTCACGAAATCAACCCGGACGTGGTCATTGAAAAGATAAAGTATGTCTAATTGAGATTTAATGCGTCGGAATTGGCAACGGATTTATAAAAAGTTCGGAACGCTATTTGAACTCAGCACCATCAACATAAAATATACGATCATGGAAGAGAATCAACTCAAACCGACTGAAGACAGCGGCAAATCAAAAGCAAATATCCCGGTTCCGGAAAATAACAACGACGAAAATCCACTACCAAGAATCAAAGATCTCCGGAATCCTGTTATTACTCAGGAGGATTTCGTTAAAGATGCCGAGAATGCAGTTCCTCCATTAGCCTGGAAAAATCAGAAAAAAGCCTATAACGATGCCTGGGAAAACAACAGAAACCAAAATCTGGAAGACTGATCCTACTCATATTAAAATTTTGAACCCGCTTTTTAGTGGATTTTTTTATTTGTATTTTTGAGGAAATCAAATTTTCATGACTTTTCAGGAACAGATCCAACAGGGAATTCCCGCCGAACTTCCCCAACCCAAACCATACGAACCGCAAATCAACCACGCTCCAAAACGGAAGGAAATTCTCTCGGATGACGAGAAAAAACTGGCGCTGAAGAACGCCTTACGCTATTTTGAGCCGAAATTTCATGCTGATCTTCTGCCCGAATTCCGTGAAGAACTCGAAACCTATGGTCGGATTTATATGTACCGTTTCCGTCCCGATTATGAGATAAAAGCCAGACCCGTTTCTGACTATCCGGGAAAATCTGAACAGGCAAAAGCCATTATGCTCATGATTGAGAACAATCTGGATTACGCAGTCGCACAGCATCCGCATGAACTGATTACCTACGGCGGAAACGGCGCGGTTTTTCAGAACTGGGCGCAGTATCTCCTTACGATGAAATATTTGTCGGAAATGACAGATGAACAGACTTTGACCATGTATTCCGGACATCCGATGGGACTTTTCCCTTCGCATAAAGAAGCGCCGCGCGTAGTTGTGACTAACGGAATGATAATTCCGAATTATTCAAAACCCGATGACTGGGAAAAATTCAATGCACTCGGCGTTTCGCAGTACGGACAAATGACCGCCGGAAGTTATATGTACATCGGTCCGCAGGGAATTGTGCACGGAACAACGATTACGGTTTTAAATGCTTTCAGAAAAATTAAAAAATCCACTCAGGGCGGACTTTTCGTGACTTCAGGTTTAGGCGGAATGAGCGGCGCACAGCCGAAAGCCGGAAATATTGCCGGCTGCATCACGGTTTGTGCGGAAGTGAATCCAAAAATCACTAGAATCCGTCACGAACAGAAATGGATTGATGAAATTCATGAAAACATCGATGAACTGGTTAAAAGAGTAAAGGAGGCAAAGGAAAACAAAGAGACGGTTTCTTTGGCCTATCTCGGAAATGTAGTGGAAGTCTGGGAGAAATTTGATTCCGAAAATCTTAAAATCGATATCGGGTCCGATCAGACTTCGCTCCACAACCCTTGGGCAGGAGGATATTATCCGGCAGGAATTTCTTTTGAAGAATCAAACATCATGATGGCCGAAAATCCTGAACTTTTCAAAGAAAAAGTTCAGGAAAGTTTAAGAAGACATGCTGCAGCCATTAATCAACATACCGCAAAAGGCACTTACTTTTTCGATTATGGAAATGCTTTTCTGCTCGAAGCAAGCCGCGCCGGCGCAGATGTAATGGCGGAAAACGGCATCGATTTCCGTTATCCGAGTTACGTTCAGGATATTATGGGACCGATGTGTTTTGATTACGGTTTCGGCCCGTTCCGTTGGGTTTGTGCCAGCGGAAAACCTGAAGATTTGCAGAAAACGGATGAAATTGCTTCTGAAATTTTAGAGGAATTAATGAAAAATTCACCTCCTGAAATTCAGCAGCAAATGTCCGACAATATCAAATGGATCAAAGGCGCGCAGGAAAATAAACTCGTTGTAGGTTCTCAGGCGCGAATCCTTTATGCCGACGCAGAAGGAAGAATGAAAATCGCCGAAGCCTTTAACAAAGCCATCAAAAACGGGGGAATTGGTCCAGTTATTTTGGGCCGCGACCATCACGATGTTTCCGGAACCGATTCACCGTACCGCGAAACTTCCAATATCTACGACGGTTCTAAATTTACAGCAGATATGGCGATTCAGAACGTTATTGGCGACAGTTTCCGCGGCGCAACGTGGGTTTCGATTCACAACGGTGGCGGCGTTGGTTGGGGCGAGGTCATCAACGGCGGTTTCGGAATGTTGCTGGACGGAAGCGCAGATGCAGACCGGAGATTAAAATCAATGCTGTTCTGGGATGTGAACAACGGAATTTCGCGCCGAAGCTGGGCCAGAAATGAAGGTGCCATTTTCGCCATCAAAAGAGCCATGGAAATAGAACCGAATCTGAAAGTAACGCTGCCGAATTTGGTGGATGAGAATTTATTGTAATAAGGCTTCATTAAAAAACCCTTTCAGTTTTCGCTGAAAGGGTTTTTTAGTATTAAATTTAAATTCAAAACTCAATAATTCCGTAAATTTGAGTAAAATTTCCCATGTCCCTCGAGCATATTCTTCACCACCGCCGCTCCGTCCGTTTTTATGATCCGGACAAAGAAATTGATCCTGAAACGGTTAAAAACTGTCTTAGACTGTCTACGCTTGCACCCAATTCTTCGAATATGCAGCTTTGGGAATTTTACCACATCACCGATTCAGAAACCTTAAAAAAACTTTCGCATGCCTGTCTGGATCAGGAATCGGCAACCACTGCAAAACAGATGGTAGTTTTCGTTACGAGGCAGGACCTGTACCGCAATCATGCAGGAAAAATGATTGATTTGGAAACAGCCAATGTGAAAAGAACCAGTCCTGTTCAGAAGCAGGAGAAAAGAATCAAACGCTGGAAACTGTATTATACGTTGGTAATGCCGTTTATGTATGCAAGATTTTTCGGAATCCTTGGACTCTTCCGCAAATTGGTGATGCTGATTGTAGGAATTTTCAGACCCACAATTTATCAGGTTTCAGAGGGAGATATGCGCGTGGTCGTGCATAAAACCTGTGCTCTGGCTGCGCAGACTTTCATGATCGCGATGGCTGAAAACGGCTATGACAGCTGTCCTATGGAAGGTTTCGACAGTATCCGCGCCAAGAATATTTTAAAACTTCCTTTCGGAGCAGAGATCAACATGATCGTTTCCTGCGGCATAAGAATGGAAAAAGGAGTTTGGGGCGAGAGAATGCGTTTGCCTTTCGATGAAGTGTACAGACGAATTTAATGTTCAAATCAGTTTTCATTTGCTAATGCAATTTGAATGTTTAAAAATGTATCAATAATTTTAATAACAAATTTCTATACTTTATTTTGTAAATTGGTAGGTAAATTGTCTAATTTTGTGAAGTAAAATGGAAATTATTTTTTGCCATCATAGTTTTAAAGTTAAATGTTGAAAGACGTCCCTCATTCAGGGACGTCTGTTTATAAATTGTAAATTTTCTGGATATGAAATTTAAAGTTTTCTTCTTTCTGTTCACTTCTCTGATGCTTCAAGCACAGGTAGGAAGCATCAACATCAATGTTTTTGATGATTTTTCTAAAAAACCGCTCGATGCCACTGTGAAAATGGTCGGAGGAACCGAAGACCGTTACACCGGCAGCGGAAATGTGCTCATTGCGGAAATTCCTTCCGGAACCTATTCTTTTGAAGTTTCTGCGGAAGGTTTTGCGTCTGCATTTCTCAATGACATCAACGTGGTGCCGAACCAGAACCTGACTTTTTCAGTGGGATTAAGCAAAACAACAACGGAAATTCAGGAAGTTACCATTACAAAGAAAACCTATAAAACAACTGCCGAGAGTCCATTGTCGCTCCGGAATATCACAAGTGAGGAAATTCAGAAAAATGCAGGATCCAACCGCGATGTTTCAAAAGCAATTCTGAGTTTTCCGGGCGTTGGAAGTACGGCGACATTCAGGAATGATCTTTTTATAAGAGGCGGGAGTTCATCAGAGAATAAATTTTATATTGACGGAATCGAGGTGCCGGTCATCAACCATTTCCAGACTCAGGGTGCGAGTGGTGGCCCGCGCGGGATTATTACGGTGGATTTTATCAAAGATGTCGACTTTTACAGTGGCGCCTTTCCGGCAAAACGGAACGGCGTGCTGTCTTCACTTTTTGAATTCAATCTGAAAGAGGCCCGAAAAGACAAACTCGGTTATAAAGCCGTTCTTGGACTCGACGATATGCAGCTGATGATGGATGGTCCACTTTCCAAAGACCAGTCATGGTCAGGACTTTTCAGCGTCAGGAAATCCAATCTTCAGTTGCTGTTTAAAGCAATAGGTTTGCCTTTTCTGCCAAGTTATTACGATGCAACCTTTAAAGTGTCGAAAAAATTTGAAAGTGGTGACGAACTTTATTTCCTTGGAATGGGCGCGAAAGACAGCTTCAGGTTTAATGATGAAGCAGAATCTACCTTAACAAATCTGACTTTAATTGACCGGCTTCCGGTTTCGCCTCAGTGGAATTATACAGTCGGCGCCGGTTACAGGCATCTGGCGGAAAATGGCAACTGGCTCTTCACAGTCAGCAGGAATATGCTCGACAATCAGGCACTGAAGTATTACCGCAATGTCGAAACACCTGCGAATTTGCTGTATGATTATAAGTCTCAGGAAAGTGAAAATAAAATCAGGATCGACCGCAGTTTCAGCCTATCAGATTATCAGTTCAGTGCCGGAACCAACGCTAATTTTGCTAAATATTACAACAATTCGGTAAGCCGGAATGTGACCCAAAATGCAGTGAATTTTGATGAGTTTTTATCTGAATTAAATTTACTCCAATACGGTTTGTATGTTCAGAGTTCGAAAAAATTTCTCAGCAACCGCCTCCAGCTTTCCGCCGGATTCCGTCTTGATGCAAGTGATTATTCAGAAAATACGGCCAATCCGTTGGAGCAGTTTTCACCGCGTTTCTCTTTAAGCTATAAACTGACGGATCGTTTTGCACTAAATTTCAACAGCGGAATTTTTTATCAGCTGCCGGTGTACACCGCGCTTGGTTTTATGGAAAACGGAAATTTTACCAATAAAAACACGTTGAAGTACATCCAAAACTCCCATCTGGTTGGTGGAGTAGAGTACAGCGGTAAGAATAATCTGCGGCTTACCATGGAAGGATATTACAAAAAATACAAAAACTATCCGTTTTCTCTGCGCAACCAGATTTCACTGGCCAATGTAGGTGGCGATTTTGGAGTCGTGGGAAATGAACCTCTGGATTCACGCGGTTTTGGTGAAACCTATGGTATTGAAGTTCTGGCGCAAAAGCGCACAGTAAATAACTTTTACGGAATTGCAGCCTATACTTTCGGCTATTCGAAATTTTCAAATTCCATTGGCGCTCTGCTGCCTTCCAGTTGGGATTCAAGACATATCCTGACGCTCACAACAGGGAAATATTTTAAAAAGAACTGGAATGTAGGAGCGCGTTTCAGGATGCAGACGGGTCTTCCTGAAACACCGTATGATCTTCAGCGTAGCGCTTTAGTCAACATCTGGAACGTTGCAAACGGACCGGTTCAGAATTTTAATCTTCTGAATACCGCCCGTGGAAATCTTGCACATCAGCTTGACATCCGTGCCGAGAAAAAGTGGGTTTTCAGCAAGTGGCAGTTCACCGCGTATATTGATGTCGTAAACGCTTATGGTTCAAAAAGTCCGAGCGGTTTACCGGTCGTGAATCTTCAGCGTGATGCGCAGGAAAACGGCATCATCGCCAATCCGGGTGCGCCACAAAATGAACAGTACTATGTGTTGGAAACCGGTGAAGCAGACCGTTCAACACCCCTACCTTATTTTGGATTTATATTTGAGTTTTAGAGCCTTTGACAAAGGCGAAGTTGATAAATTTTCAGAATAAGAAGATATGAATGCTGCTTTGGTCACTGCAGTAAATTGGTTTGATCAGAAGTTTCATTTTTAATATCTTCCATAATCCATTCCAACTGGATATCTTTTTTCTCGAGAATCTGCCGGGTTGTCGGGAGTATTTCTTTGTCGGGAAGAACGCCTTTTTTGGTTCCGATAAATTCAATGTGAGGCTGAATAAGCATTAATCCAATCGGCAAATGCAGTTTTGAATTCGGAAGTTTTTTGGTGGAATATCTTCCGGCGACCGTGCCGTCGTTGGCGCCGCCGGTTTCTTCCCCTACCAAAAATGCTCTTTTTTCGTCCTTCAGTTTTGATGGCAGTATCGAAGCTGCTGAAAAACTGCTTCCATTGATCAGGACATAAATTTTTCCTTTAAAATTGTTGTCTTTGGGTTTTTTAAGTGCAAAAATTCCGTTGTTTCTCAAATAAAACCTGTCACCGACTTTTTTGGTGGAAACTGCCGTTCCAATCAGGTAAAAAGGATAACCAATCACTGCGATAGGTGTGGAAACTATGGGAAATTCCGAAAAATAATTTGCCTGAAACATGGAGGAACGTCGGGTGATTTCAATATCATTGATGAACTTGAATTTCTCATTCACGAGGTACGAATACAGGTTGTTGATTTCGGAAAGGGAACCTCCGAGATTATCACGCATATCGATGATCAGGTATTGCGCCGGTGAATTTTTAATGGTGGCGAAACTTTCTTTGTAAAATTTCTTCGAAAATGTTCCCGAAAAAGTCTTTATTTTCATGTAGGCGACTGTGCTGTCTTTTGTAGGGAACTGCAGGTCGCGGTTGAAACTTTTGGTAATGATATTGTAATCTTTTGTCTTGCCGCTTTCGCTTTTGGTGAGTTTTTTATTCTGTTCTTCCTCTTTTTTACGGTCTTCTTTCGTGGTTTTTTCCCGTTTTAGCCAGAATGTTTCAGTCTGATTGCGGTATTTGGTTTCTATTTTCACACTGTCGAGAATTCCGTTTTCGGCAGTAAAAAATCCGGGCCATCTCCGCGCCATCGAATATTTCTGAAAAGTAGTGTTGTAACCGTCGCTGTTTACAAAAGGTCTGTATTTTGTGAGCATTTCGCTCACCGGAACTTCGTTGATTTTCAGGATTTCGGTTCCCACTTCCATATTTGGAATTTTATCGGCATTGTCTTTCACAAAAATTCGGTCCTGATCCACCACGTAATTGTACCGGCCAAAAAGTCCTTTCTGCTTCATGATTTCCCTGATTTCTTTTTTGGTCAGTCGTTTATCGGGAGCAACCAGACGCAAATGTCCTTGCCGCACCGATGCGATTACAGGTGCTAATTTTTCGTAAAATTCATTGGGTTTTAAGGGCTGAGTGATGGTTGTTTTCAGGCTGTCGAATTTAAAACTCAGCTGTTGTTCAGAAATGTACCAGTACAGTTCAGGGTGCAGCTTTTGCAGATTTTGATAGGCAAAATCCACATCTTTTTTCAGTTTTTCGGGCGCGATGGGAACTTCCAGCCTCTTGTTGAAGTTTTTAACAGACACGCAGGAAGTAAGCAGGGCCAGCAAAAGGAAGGCAGATAATTTTTTCAAGACAGATTTTTGGGTAAATATATTAAAAAAAACTTCCCGTCAGCACGGGAAGTTTTTCAGTTGAAACGGGCTTTAGTCCGTTTATTTATTTTGCAGTGAAATCGGCTTTAGCCGAATTTAAATTGAATCAATAATTCCATTCAGCATTACCGAAGGTCTCATTGCCGCGTAGGTTTTTGCAGAATCAGGCTGATAATAACCGCCGATATCCTGTGGTTTTCCTTGCGCTCCGATGAGTTCCTCATTGATTTTTGTTTCATTTTCCTGCATCTTTTGGGAAACAGGCTTAAAGGTGTCCGCCATTTTGGAGTTTTTCGTCTGGTTGGCCAAAGCTTCCGCCCAGTACATGGCCAGATAGAAATGTGAACCTCTGTTATCGATAGATCCTATTTTTCTCGACGGGGATTTATCCTGCGCCAGGAATTTTTCGTTCGCCACATCCAAAGCATCGGCCAGGATCTGTGCTTTTTCGTTGTTCTGGGTTTGTGCCAAATGCTCCAGACTGGCCTGCAAAGCCATGAATTCTCCTAAAGAATCCCATCTTAAATAACCTTCTTCAATAAACTGCTCAATGTGTTTCGGTGCAGAACCGCCGGCTCCGGTTTCAAATAAACCGCCGCCGTTCATAAGCGGAACAATCGACAGCATTTTAGCTGAAGTTCCGAGTTCAAGAATAGGGAAAAGATCGGTTAAATAATCTCTCAGAACATTTCCTGAAACCGAAATGGTATCCAACCCTTTTCTGATTCTTTCTAAGGTCAGTCTCATCGCATCCTCAATATTCAGAATTTTGATGTCGAGTCCGGTGGTATCGTAATCTTTTAAATATTTTTCAACTTTTTTAATCATTTCGCGGTCGTGCGCACGCTGATCATCGAGCCAGAAAACAGCAGGAGTGTCTGAAAGTCGGGCTCGGTTCACGGCCAGTTTCACCCAGTCCTGAATCGCAGCGTCTTTTACCTGACACATTCTGAAAATATCGCCTTTCTGAACGTCCTGTTCCATCAGTACATTTCCATCAGCATCGGTAACTTTTACTTTTCCTTCGGCGCTCATCTGGAAAGTCTTGTCGTGGGAACCGTATTCTTCGGCTTTCTGCGCCATCAAACCTACATTAGGCACAGAACCCATCGTTCGTGGATCCAGCGCGCCGTTTTTTTGCATATCTTCAATAGCAGACTGGTAAAAACCTGCATAATTCCGGTCCGGAATCATGGCGATGGTATCTTCTTCCTGTCCTGCTTTATTCCACATTTTGCCGCCGCCTCTGATGAGGGCCGCCATGGAAGCATCAACAATAATATCTGAAGGAACGTGGAAGTTCGTAATGCCTTTATCGGAATTCACCATGGCTACAGCAGGGCCGTTTGCCAGTGCTTTTTCAATGTCTGCTTTAATGTCCGCTTCTTTTGGATTTCCGGCAATCTTATCAAAAAGATCCTGAAGCCCGTTGTTTGGATTAACGTCCAGTTCGTCGAAAAGGTCTGCGTATTTTTCAAAAACGTCATTGAAGAAAACCTGAACCATCGCTCCGAAAATAATCGGATCGGAAATCTTCATCATCGTTGCTTTCAGATGCCCGGAAAGAAGCACATTGGCTGCTTTTGCTTCCGCGATGGCATCAGCAACAAAACCTTTGAGTGCCGAAAGGCTCATCACTGCAGTATCGATGATTTCATCAGCTTTCAACGGAGAAAATCCTTTCAGTTCCTTCACTGAACCGTCGTTTCCAAAAAATTCTATTTTAAACTGTCCGTCGCGGTTCACGGTTACTGATTTTTCTGTTCCGTAGAAATCGCCGCTTTTCATGTTGACCACTTTCGTTTTCGAATCCGCGCTCCAGACTCCCATTCTGTGCGGGTTCGCTTTTGCGTAGTTTTTTACGGCTTTAGGCGCACGTCTGTCAGAATTTCCTTCGCGAAGAACAGGATTTACTGCACTTCCCAAAACTTTGCTGTATTTGGCTTTGATCGCTTCCTCTTCCGCATTCTTGGGTTCTGCAGGATAATTCGGAACGGCAAAACCGTGTTGCTGCAGTTCTGCAATCGCTTCGTCAAGTTGCGGTGCCGAAGCGGATATATTCGGGAGTTTAATGATATTCGCTTCAGGAGTGGTGGCCATTTTTCCAAGTTCTGCCAACGCATCTTCCACTTTTTGTTCCTCATTCAGAAATTCCGGAAAATTCGCCAGGATCCGTCCCGAAAGCGAGATGTCTTTTGGCGAAATTTCAATATCTGCTGTTTTGGTAAACGCTTTTACAATCGGTAAAAAAGAGTGGGTGGCCAGCATCGGTGCTTCATCGGTCCATGTATAGACAATTTTGGATTTCTCTGACATTATGTTTTTGTGTATTAAATTTTTAGAAATACAAATTTAGGGAATTTTCAAAGAGTATGAAATAGAGCGCGCTCCAACTTTAAGATTAATTTAACCTTTGATTGCCCGTTTTGCAGGCAGAAATTTCCTATTTTTGATCAACTAAAAAATAAAATTATGGCAGATATTACATTAAAGGGAAACGCAATTCATTCGGTGGGTTCCCTGCCTGAAGTGGGTTCCAATATTAAGGATTTCACTCTTGTTAACGATAAACTGGAAACCAAACAGCTTTCCGATTACAGCGGAAAAAGAAAGATTTTCAACATCTTCCCGAGTATTGATACCGGAATTTGCGCGGCTTCTGCAAGAAAATTCAATGAAGAAGCAGGAAATTTGGACAACGCTGTTGTAATTAATGTGTCAAAGGACCTTCCGTTTGCACTGGGAAGATTCTGCGCTGCTGAAGGTTTGGATCATGTGGAATCTTTATCGGATTTCCGCGGATCTTTTGGAGACGATTACGGCGTGACTTTAACAGATTCACCAATGAAAGGGCTTTTGAGCCGTGCGGTCATCGTTGCCGATGAAAACGGAAAAGTAATTTACACGGAACAGATTCCCGAAATTGTTCAGGAACCCGACTACGAAAAAGCTTTGAATGCTTTAAAATAAATTTTTGATTCCAGGAAAATGAAACGCAAAGCAATTTGCGTTTTTTTGTAAGATCAATTTAAATGAAACGATCCGGCTCGGCAGATTTGCCCCTTCATTACGGTCATGTTCCGCCCTGGCTGTACGAACGCATGTCCAAACTTGGGCTTGCCGTTTTTGAAGTGCTGCTGAGTGATTACAGAAAAGATGAGGTCATCCGCCGAATGAGTGATCCGTTCTGGTTTCAGTGTTTCGGCGCGGTAATGGGAATGGATTGGCATTCTTCAGGCATCACAACCTCCGTTTTAGGTGCTTTGAAAAAGGTGGTGAACCCGAATGCAAAATCATTGGGAATTTACATCGCCGGCGGAAAAGGAAAATTCTCACGCGAAACGCCCGTCGAACTTCTGAAAATCTGCGAAAATACCGGACTGAACGGTCATGAACTCGTGAGAGCAAGCAAACTTTCGGCGAAAGTGGACAATACTGCAGTTCAGGACGGTTACCAGCTGTACACACACAATTTTATCCTCAGCAACGAAGGAAAATGGGCCGTGATTCAGCAGGGAATGAATGTGAAAGACAAAACAGCTCGGCGTTATCACTGGCATTCCGAAAACCTGAAATCTTTTGTTGAAGAACCGCACAGCGGAATTTCCGGAGTGAATCAGGGAAAAATCTTAAACCTTACTTCCCGTTTGGCTGAAGAAAACCGAAGCGGTATTCTGGAAATTTCCCACACGAACTCCGAAAAAATCCTCCAGGATTTTGCCCGTCTTATTTTGCCGTCGCATCATGATGTACAGGCTTCGGACGTTGATTTGAAACGGCTCGGAACACTGCTGCATATGACAAGAGAAGTGCCGCCGGAAAATTTTGAGGAACTGCTTCTTCTAAAAGGAGTCGGACCCAGAACTTTACAAAGTCTCGCACTGGTAAGCGAAGTGATACACGGCGCCCCGTCAAGATTCCAGGATCCTGCACGGTTTTCCTTTGCACATGGCGGAAAAGACGGGCATCCATTCCCGGTTCCGCTCAGGATTTACGATGAAACGATCGGAATTCTTCAGAAAGGAATCGAAAAATCAAAACTGGGAAATTCTGATAAATTAAAATCTGTCGAAAAACTTCATGCCGTCATCGCCAAAGCCGAAGAGAATTTTACTCCCGACTTTAGTATTGATGAGGTAATGGAAGAGGAGCGCCGCAATTCCTGGCGTTACAGCGGAAAAACGGTGTTCGGCGATGCCGTAAAACCGAAAAACCACAACGGAATCCAGCTTTCCCTTTTCTAAACTGATGCGATGTCGGAATCATTAAAACATATCTACGCCCATTTTCTTTTGACCGAAGAACACGTCAGCGAAATCATGGCTGCCCATGAGAGAATTGAGGTCTGCAAAGGACATTTTCTGCTGGAAGAGGGGAAAACAGCAAACGAATATTTCGTCCTCGAAAGTGGATTGGTGCGCGCTTTTGTAAACGATTATAACGGCAACGAAATTACCACGGAGTTTTTCACCGTGAATGATATTGTGATTCAGCCGGCCTCACTTTTTCAGCGGACCGCTTCCCAGGAAAACATCCAGTCGGTTAACGATGCCGTGCTCTGGAAAATTGATTTTGACATTTTTCAGGAACTTTTTTACAAATTTGAAGGTTTTCCGGAGTGGGGAAGGCTTTGGTTTTCGTATCAGCTGTTTTTCGTAAAACAGCGCTCGATTGAAATGATTACCCAATCTGCTTCTGAAAGGTATTTAAAACTGCTGAAAGAAAAACCGCAGATCATCCAACAGGCGCCATTGAAATATATCGCTTCATATCTCGGCATCACCGATACTTCTTTAAGCCGGATCCGAAAGGAAATTCTGGATAAATAATTTTCTTGTCTTATGACAAGCCGCGTTTTGTGTTTTGAGTTTAACTTTGGTTGAAACTTTAGACATCGCAACATGGACACTCCCAAATCACCCAAACTCGACATTATTATTCCGGCTTACCGGATGCATTCCCAAAGTTTCAAAAATGCGCTGAGCGGAATTTCTGAAGAAAACGCCTTGAAAAGGATCGACGGAAATACCAACCACGTCCTGTGGATGGCAGGAAACATTGTAAACTGCCGCTATTGGATCGCAGATCTACTCGGAATTAAGGATAAAGATCCAAACGCTGAATTTTTTAACGAAGGAAAAGCACTGGATGAGACTTTGAACTATCCAAGTCTTGAAGAGTTAAAGAAAAACTTTGCCGAAATTTCACCAAAAGTGTACAAAAGTCTTCTGGAGGCCACCGATGAAGACCTCGAAAAACCGTTTTCGATGGGCATGAATATCCCGTTTGTGCAGGAAAATGTGCTGAATATGGTGGGAATGTGTATTGGCCGCGAAGATTACCTCTTCGGACAGATTGGATTGATGCGGAAATTGCTGGGTTTAAAGGCAATGAGTTACGATCTGGATGAAAGTTTAACCTACTGATTACTGAATTTTTAACACTTAAAACAGATATGATGGACAACAAACAAATCGCAAAACAGTTTTTCGAGAATCTTTTTGTAGACAACGACAAAGCCTACGAAGTTCTTACAGAAGAGGTGGTGGTGAACTGGCCGGGTTTCGGCATGGATGACATTGTGGGTAAAGAGAATTTACGCAAGTTTTTGGATGAAGGCGGACCCGAAAAAGTTCTGGATCTTAAAATAAACAATATCCTTTCTGAAGGAGACACCGTTATAGCCGACGGTAGCATCGTTACCGAAAGAGAAGGAAAGCGCGAAACTTCGCATTTCGCAGATGTTTATAAGGTGAAGGACGGCAAAATTGTTTCCCTGAACAGCTATATGGTTTTCGATAAGTCAAATAATGAAATAAAAAATTAAAATTATGGCGAAATTAAATTCCTACCTCAATTTTGACGGGACCGCAGAAGAGGCCTTCCGTTTTTACAGAACAGTTTTCGGCGGTGAATTCGCAGGAGAAATTCACAGAATGGGCAGCGCACCTGGAACCGAAAACCTGTCGGATGACGAGAAAAACAGAGTGATGCATGTCGCGCTTCCTGTTGGCAGCGATTTATTGATGGGTTCGGATATTATTCCGGCTTTTGGACAGAGTTTAACATTGGGAAACAGCAATTATGTTTCCGTTTTCCCTGATTCCCGCGAAGATGCAGAACGCATATTTAACGGTCTTTCTGAAGGTGGAAAATTGGAAATGCCTTTGGAAGACCAGTTTTGGGGCGACTATTTCGGGAGTTTTCAGGACAAATACGGCATCCACTGGATGGTGAACTATAACGAAGAATATACGAAGTGATTTTTCGAAGATTGATCTGTTAAATCCGTTCTTTTTTATTAAATTTAAAAAAATAATAGAAATGGAACCTATCAAAATTGAAATCACCATTCTGGAGCCCGTTCAGAAAGTCTGGGATTATATGAATGACCCCAAACACATCACAAAATGGAATTTTGCCGAGGAAACCTGGCATTGTACGAAAGCAGAGAATGACCTGAAAGTCGGTGGCATTTTGAAAACCCGAATGGAAGCAAAAGACGGCAGTTTCGGCTTCGATTATGTGGGAATTTATGACGAGATCGTTCCTTTGGAAAAGATAAAATACCATTTAGATGACGGCCGGAAGGTCGAAATTATTTTTAATCAGATAGATGCATCTACAACACAGGTGGTGGAAATTTTCGATCCTGAAGAGCAGAATTTGCGGGAAATGCAGCGCGAAGGGTGGTATGCAATCCTGAATAACTTCCATAAATATGTTGAGAACAATTAAAGCGTTAGCTCTGGTTTTGGGGCTTTTGTTTTTCTTGAGTTGCTCTAAAAATGAGAAAACGACACATATAGCGGAACAAAAACCTGAAAAAGAATCAGTCACGGAAGGCAATGTTTCTGAAAAGGTAATAAGTTACAAGAAGTACACCGGTGCCTGGTTCGAGATCGAATATCCGGATACATTTACCGTAGAATCTTCGCTAAAATCTTCAACAAATGTTAAAGGTTTTGACAGTGCGTTATTTGCCTCACCTGACGAAAAAGTACGGTTTTACGTTTTTTCGCCACAGTGGACTGGTGAACCGAAAGATATTGCGTTTAAGTCATCGGAAATCCAAACCGATTCCTCTTTGGCAGTGAATAATGGACTTACAGTAAAAAATTGGACCATTGCGGCAAAAGACGGCAGTTACTTCAGATCATACGAATCCACTTCAGAAACTCCTGGAAATATCAGTAAAATAGTGGGTATTAAATATACTGATAAAGAAGATCTGAAGAATTACAGAGAAGAATATCTGCATTTTAAAAATTCTCTGCAGCAATATGCAGATTAAAGGATTTGGCGAACCCTATTAAATAAGTTATTTTGGATGTTTTTTAAAAACAAGTTTAGTAATGAATGACGTAGATCGCTATATTACCCTGTTTCCGGAGCAGGTTCAGGAAATCCTTTCGGAAATAAGAACAGTGATCCTGAAGGAAGTTCCCGACGCTGAAGAAAAAATAAGCTACGGAATGCCCGGTTATTATCTGAACGCAAAACCGCTCGTTTATTTTGCTGCCTATAAAAATCATATCGGTTTTTATGCCACTCCGACCGGGCACGAAAAGTTTGAAAAGCAACTCGCAGTGTACAAACAGGGAAAAGGTTCAGTCCAGTTTCCGTTGGATAATGAAATTCCCTACAAACTGATTGCAGAAATCGTAAAATTCCGTGAAGACACAATCAAGAATAAGTAATTGATGTAAAAAATGAATAACAATATTTTCCCCTGTCTGTGGTTTGACGGTAACGGTCAGGAAGCGGCCCGTTTCTATACTGAAACTTTCGGAGGTCGCATCACTGCAGATACGCCCGTTGTTCTAAATCTGGAACTGTTCGGCCAAAAAATCATGATTCTGAACGCCGGTCCGCAGTTTGAAAAAAATGCTTCCGTTTCTTTTATGGTGCTTTGCGAAACCTCCGAAGAAGTGGAGCAGTACTGGAAACCGCTGTCGGAAGGAGGGATTGTTCTGATGGATTTGGGCGAATATCCGTGGAGCAAAAAATACGGCTGGGTCCGCGACCGCTTTGGCGTTACGTGGCAGGTTTATCTTGGTGAAAATCAGGGCGATCAGAAAATTGTTCCAACCTTGATGTTCATTCACGGAAACAACGGAAAAGCGCAGGAAGCAATGGAACTTTATACCAGTATTTTCCCGAATTCGAAGATCGGAAATGTACTGAAATATGGCGACGGCGTTGGAACCGAAACCCATGAAATTCCGGAAAATGTTCAGCACGCCCAGTTTGAAATCGACGGTTTTACGTTGTTTTGTATGGACAATTCCTACGATCATCAGTTTGATTTTAATGAAGGGATTTCAATCGTTGTGATGACCGATGATCAGGCAGAAACAGATCATTTCTGGAATTCTTTGACTGCAGATGGTGGAAGAGCGTCAATGTGCGGATGGTTAAAAGATAAATTCGGTTTAAGCTGGCAGATAGTACCGAAAAAACTTATCGAACTGATGAATGATTCCGACAGTGAAAAAAGCCGCAAAGTGATGGGCGCGATGATGACGATGCAGAAAATCATCATTGATGATCTTGAAAACGCCTATAATTCCTGATAAAAATACATGAAAACAGCAAATAAGTCTTCCTCGAAATCTCCCGTCCCCAAAGAAGGTCTGTTTCCGGAAATTATCAGAGAAAATTATACCGGAAGCGATAAACTGAACAATAAAAAAACCTTGATAACCGGCGGCGACAGCGGTATTGGTCAGGCAGTAGCCGTTCATTTTGCACGTGAAGGCGCCGATGTGGCAATTATTTATCTAGAAAGTGACAGCGATGCAAAAGAAACACAGAAACTCGTGGAAAAGGAAGGCCGGAAATGTCTGCTGCTGAAAGGTGACCTCACCAAAAAAGCTTTCCGTGATAAATGCATTGTTAAAATTAGAAAAGAGTGGAAAAATCTGGATGTTTTAGTCAATAACGCAGCGATTCAGTATCCGCAGGACAGTCTGTCCAAAATTTCCGACGAGCAGATCCAAAAAACGTTCGACACCAATATTATTTCTATGCTGAGTTTTACACGCGACCTTCTGGAACTGATGCAAAAAGACAGCAGGATTATCTGTACCACTTCGGTAACCTCGTACCGCGGCAGCGATCATCTTATTGATTATTCTGCGACGAAAGGTGCGATTACCACTTTCGTCCGTTCTTTAGCGGTGAATTTGGCGGAGCGGAAGATTTTGGTAAATGGAGTTGCTCCAGGTCCGATCTGGACGCCGCTCGTAAAGGAAACTTTCGATGATTTAAAAACTTTCGGCAAAGATACCGCCCTCAAAAGAGCGGGACAGCCTTCGGAAGTCGCGCCTGCTTACGTTTTTCTCGCTTCTGAAGATTCAAGTTTCATAACGGGCGAGATTATTCATGTGAATGGCGGCGATTTTGTTGGCGGTTAAAACATAAATTATTCTAAAAAATTAGTAAAACACTCAATTTAAAACCTAAAAATATGGAAACTTTAAATTACGAAACCGTCATCAATGCACCCATACAAAAAGTCTGGGATGTCCTATGGAATACTGAAACGTATGCGGAATGGACAAAGTTTTTTATGCCCGGATCACGTTTTGAAACCGACTGGAAAATCGGCGGCAAAACCTATTTTCTTGATGCGTCAGGAAACGGAATGGTCTCCACAATCAAGAGTCTTGAAGAACCTACGGAAATTATTTTCAGTCATTTGGGAATTTTCAAGTACGGCGTGGAAGATACCCAAAGCAAGGAAGTGATGGAATGGAGCGGCGCCGAAGAAAAGTATTTTTTAAGAGCCATCGATGAAAATACCACCGAACTCCGCGCAATTGTGCATACCCACAAAAATTACGAAGACCATATGAATAACGGTTTCAATAAAGGTTTTGAAGTCCTTAAAAATCTCGCGGAAAACCAAGTTGGGTAAAATTTGTTTGAAATTATTCGTTTAGTTCTGAATTTTTCCTGTTGACAGAAATCCTGCACGAACTTATAGCCCGGATTGCAGCGGAAATCCTGGTATTGCGGGGTATAAGGCCATTAAAAAACGCAAATTTTTTTTCCGCAATGCCAGATTGCAGCGGAAAGCCGGACCGAAAAACCACAGGAAGCGAAACCGGCTGCTCCTGATAATTAATTCCTATATCACTATTTTAAAGTAAAATCAATTTCCGGCCGTCATATCCAATATGGAGCTGGAGTTTACTTATATGTCACAAACCGAAAAAGACAGTTTGATTGCCCAAACCGTAAAGAATTACGGAGGAAAACTCCTGTCCTTCATCCGCCCGAAAGTAAAAAATGCCGAAGATGCTGAGGATATTTTGCAGGAAGTTTGGTATCAGTTCAGCAATTTGACTAATATTGCGGAGATTGTGAATGTGAGCGGCTGGCTCTATACCGTTTCGCGGAACAAAATCACCGACAGTTACCGAAAAAAGAAGACCGAAAATCTGGAAGATCATGCTTACGAGGATGAAGACGGAAGTTTTACGATTAAAGACATCCTTTTGCTGGATGATTCTGAAAACCCGGAACTTTTGGCTTTCCGCGAAGAAGTGTGGAAGGAACTGTTTGCCTCGTTGGATGAACTGCCGGAAAAGCAGCGTCTGGCGTTCGTGGAAAGCGAAATTGAAGGCAAAAAATTACAGGAAATTGCTGATGAACAAAATGAGAACATCAAGACCATCATCAGCCGGAAAAATTATGCGGTAAAGCATTTGCGGAAAAAAATGACCGTCCTTTACCGGGATTTAAACGAATAAAGAACAAATGAATAATACATTTAAAGGAAAAATTGCACTTTTTATATTGCTGGCAATATTCATATTTGCAGTGGTTTCAGGTTTGGTAATGTGGCTCTGGAACAGCATTCTTCCGGAAGTTCTGGGAGTAAAGATGCTGAATTTCTGGCAGGCCGCCGGAATTCTGGTGCTTTGCAAGATTCTGTTCGGAGGTTTCAGCGGGAAAAAAGGTTTTGGCCGAGAAAAATTCCGGAAGCTGAAAGAAGAAAGGATGAACGGCATGACCGACGAGGAAAAATTAAAGTTCAAGGAAATGTGGAAACAGCGCTGCGAACGCGGCAGTTTTTTCAGAAAGAATAATGGAGACGGGCTTTAGCCCGTTTTTTTATGGACTTTTTTAAAATGTTAAAGGAAAAAGAGGATCTCGCCGTCTATGTTAAAAAGAACATTACTAAAACGTAAAATTTAAAAAAATGAAAAATTCAGGTTTAAAAGGTGCATTCGGTGCACTGGCATTAGTTGGAGTCGCTTTCGCAGTGAAAAAAATGGCGGAAAGAAGAAAATTCATGAAAGGGGTTTTTGAGGAGTACGGAATCAAAGAAAAAACACCTTTCGGTTTCGCCGATAAAATAAGGGAAATGGATGACAAACAGTACAGCGAACTCAAAGGGAAAATCAAAGAACAATTCGCCTCACGGTGCTGCACAGATTTCAGCCGTAAAAAAGAAGCAGCAGAAGCTTAAACATTCAGTTCAACTCAGTTATTTTTGTAACGGAAAGATTTTTCTTTCCGTTTTTTGTTTTACCGGTTTTAAAAATCTTATTTTTGGTTTTCGCAATTCAAGATGAAGAACTACTATTATTTTCTCGGCGTTAAAGAAGGAGCTTCGGAAGAGGACATTAAAAAAGCCTACAGGAAATTATCGTTAAAATATCACCCCGACAAAAATCAAAACGACGAGTTTTTTGCCGACCGTTTCCGGGAAATTCAGGAAGCTTATGAAAATCTCATTGATCCGGACAGAAGAAGGACGTATGACCAGAATTTTGGAACCCAGGAAAGAAGTTACAGAACTACTTCGCCGCCCGTGATTAAAAGTTTTTCTGCCAATAAAGTTCACGCCAAAAAGGGCGAAGAAATCATCATTACCTGGAAAACGCAGAATGCTGATGTGGTGAAGATCCTTCCTTTCGGACTCGACAAATACTATGGCGAAAGAATTTTTAAAGTTACTGGGTTCAAAGACGGAAAATTTCAGATCCTGCTTCACGCCACCAACTCACTCACGCACAGAACTGCTGTTCAGGGCATCACGATAACCGAGGTTTTTGAAAATGATAAGGAAAAGTACAGAGATGAAGTAGAGGATTTGCTAAAGCCGCAGCGAAATGCAGAAAAGAATGCAATGCCCAAAACACTTAAAATACTGGTGATGGTCTTGCTCGCCATTGCCCTCGCTATATTCCTGATATTTTTTTCAAAATAGAAATCAGGCTAAATGCAATTGAAATCAGGCCATTTTCAGCCTTCCGGGACATTTTTTGCACCTTTTACCTTTTTTGAATTTCTTGCAGCAGCTCTTCTTGCCGCAGAACATTTCGTTGTTTCCGGATACAGGCATTAAGGGTGAAACTTTAAAGGGAATTATCGGAGAATTCATGCCGCAAATATAGTTCAATTTAGAACAGTTCAAAATAGTATCATCAAAAAAATCATTTTTTTGAACTGAGATTTATCAATTGTGCTGTTGCCTAAAAAATTGTATTTTTACGAACCTTAATTTCGAAATAAATCCAGTAAAAAGATATGAATACAACACAGTTTGTTAACCGTCACATTTCCCTGAACGAAGCCGATAAACAGGCAATGCTGAAGAAAATAGGCGTTTCGGGAATTGATGAACTCATTGCTCAGACCATTCCCGCGTCCATCCGTTTAGAAAAAGATTTAGACATTGCCCCTGCGCTCTCGGAGTACGAAATGCTTGCGCATTCAAAGGATTTGGCGTCTAAAAATTCAATGTTCGACAATTACATCGGTTTCGGTTATCACAATACGATTCTACCGAGTGCCATTCAGAGAAATATTTTGGAAAATCCGTCCTGGTACACGGCTTACACGCCTTATCAGGCAGAAATTGCGCAGGGAAGATTGGAAGCATTGCTGAATTTTCAGACGGTTGTGTCAGATCTTACCGGTTTTCCTTTGGCAAACGCCTCACTTCTTGATGAATCTACTGCCGCTTCAGAAGCCATGCATATGTTTTTTGAGAGCAGAACCAAAGACCAGAAAAAAGCAGGAGCGCAGAAATTTTTCGTGTCCGATCTGGTATTGCCACAAACCGTATCTGTCCTGAAAACAAAAGCAGAAGGTTTGGGAATCGACATTATTGTTGGGAATCATAAAAATCATCAGTTCAACGACACGTATTTCGGGATTTTACTTCAGTATCCGGGAAAAAACGGGATCGTTCTGGATTACACCGAAAATATTCAATATTACAAAGAACACCATCTTCAGGTTGCCGTTGCCTGCGATCCGATGGCTTTGGTAAAACTGAAGTCTCCTGCAGAAATGGGCGCTGACTGTGCAGTAGGAACCACTCAGCGTTTCGGAATTCCCATGGGTTACGGTGGTCCTCACGCGGCATTTTTCTGTTGTAAAGAAGATTACAAAAGAGTAATTCCGGGAAGAATTATCGGTGTTTCGCAGGATGCATACGGAAAACGTGCTTTAAGAATGGCTCTGCAGACGCGCGAACAGCATATCAAAAGAGAGAAAGCGACTTCAAATATCTGTACTGCGCAGGTTTTGTTGGCAGTGATGGCCGGAATGTACGCGGTGTATCACGGTCCGAAAGGTTTGAACTTTATTGCAGACCAGATTCATTTTAAAATGAATACCCTGCAGAACGGTTTGAAAAGCCTTGGTTTTGATATGGTGGAAGAGCCGGTTTTTGATACAATAAAGATCAGAATTCACGAAAACGATAAAACAGGTTTGATCCTGCTTATGCGCGACCACAAAATCAACCTGAACTATTTCACGGAAGGAGTGGTGAGTATTTCGGTGAACGAAACTTCAACCGCTGAAAAGCTTCAGAAACTTCTGGATGCGTTCGCCCAGTTTTTAGACAAACAGAGCTTTAAACTTGATTTTAAAGAAGAAATTACGATTCCTGAAGTACTTTTGAGAAGCGATAAAATCCTTCAGGATGAAGTTTTCAACCGATACCATACGGAAACGGAACTGATGAGGTACATTAAACATCTGGAAAGAAAAGATTTGTCTCTGACTCATTCCATGATTTCTCTCGGTTCATGTACCATGAAACTGAATGCCGCAACACAAATGCTGCCGCTTTCCTGGGCTGAATGGGGTACGATTCATCCTTTTGTGCCGGTAGAACATGCTGCAGGTTACCAACTGATGATCAAACAGCTGGAAAAAGATCTGGCCGAAATCACAGGTTTTGCCGGAACATCCCTACAGCCGAATTCAGGAGCACAGGGAGAATATGCAGGTTTAATGGTGATTCGTGAGTACCACAAATCCCGCGGCGAGAGTCACCGGAATATCGTTCTGATTCCGCAGTCAGCACACGGAACCAACCCTGCTTCGGCGGTAATTGCAGGAATGAAAGTTGTGGTGGTGAAAAATCTCGAGAGCGGAGAAATTGATTTTGATGATCTGAAAGCAAAAGCAGAAG
The DNA here is from genome assembly GCA_019459085.1 of Kaistella sp. Classification (GTDB taxonomy): domain Bacteria; phylum Bacteroidota; class Bacteroidia; order Flavobacteriales; family Weeksellaceae; genus Kaistella. Next base: position 59,940 of record JAIBEW010000010.1, on the reverse strand, counting down.
AGCACAGTGAAAACCTTTCTGCTGCAATGATCACTTATCCGTCTACTTATGGATTTTTTGATGCGAATATCAAGGAAATTACAAAACTCATCCACGAACACGGCGGACAGGTGTATATGGACGGAGCCAATATGAATGCGCAGGTAGGTTACACCTCGCCCGGAAATATCGGTGCAGATGTCTGTCACCTGAATCTTCACAAAACTTTCGCCATTCCTCACGGTGGTGGCGGACCCGGAGTTGGCCCGATTTGCGTGGCCGAACATCTCGTGAAGTTCCTTCCTTCAAATCCGAACATTAAAGTTGGTGAAAAAGAAGCTATTGAAGCCATTTCAGCTGCTCCTTACGGTTCAGGTTTGATTCTGAACATTTCTTACGCTTATATCAAACTGCTTGGAATGGAAGGTTTGAAAAAATCCACCGAACATGCGATTCTTAACGCCAATTATCTGAAAGAGGTTTTAGCGGAACATTTCCCGATTCTTTATGCGAATACTGAGGGAAGAGTAGCGCACGAGTGTATTGTAGATTTCCGTCAGTTCAAATCTTTAGGAATTGAAGTGGCAGATATCGCAAAACGTTTAATGGATTACGGTTTCCATGCGCCAACAGTAAGTTTCCCGGTTGCAGGAACGCTGATGATTGAACCTACCGAGTCGGAAAGCAAAAGAGAAATCGACCGTTTTGCGGAAGCCCTGATTTCCATTAAAAAAGAAATCGAAGAAATTGCAGAAGGAAAAGCCGATGCAGCCAGCAACGTGTTGAAAAATGCGCCGCACACCGAGCAGGTCGTGATTTCAGATTCGTGGGACAAGCCTTACAGCCGCGAAAAGGCAGCGTATCCATTGGAATGGGTGCGGGATCACAAATTCTTCGCCACCGTTTCCAGAGTTGATGAAGCGTTTGGTGACCGGAATCTGGTCTGTACTTGCGACCCGATTGAATCGTATATGTAATTCAGAAAAGATGCTTTCGAGCATTTTAAAATAGAAATCCCGAACCTTGGTTCGGGATTTTTGTTTTAATACAGTTTCTGGTCCTTTTCGCAGTAAAAACTTCTCCGGTTCGTAACGCCAAGATGTTTTTTGGTCAGGGTTTCGCCACATTTCGGGCAGATTTTTTTGGTGTGCACAAGCCAGTGTTTTTTCAGGACATATTCCTTTTTCCATTTCAGAAAATCGAAACTGTAATCGCGCGCTTCCTTGATTAATGAAGAGAGTTTCGCAGGCGGCAGGTTCCCCACTTGACTTTCCGGATGCACACCGATTCTGAAAAGAACTTCATTTTTAATGATGTTTCCGACTCCCGAAAAGATATTCTGATCCAGAAGAACATCACAGGCCAAAGCTTCAGGCATGGCTTTGAGTTTTTTTCTGGCTTTTAAAGGTTTCCAGTCATCACTTAAAACATCAGCATTCCAGTCGATTTCCTTTAAAACTTCACGGTCCAACAGTTTAACCGAACACGTGTAAAAATAGAGATCCCCGCTTTCAAATTTCAGATGCAGTCTGAGCCGCGGGTCCGGTTTCGTCTGCTCATCAACGGAGTAGGAGCCGAACATCAGCAGGTGAATGCGGATGGTAAATTCTCCGCAGACCAGATAAGTCTGTTTTCCGTAGGTTTTAATTTCTTCAAGAGTAAGCCCGGGGAGTTTTTCCATCTCAATTTTGGCATTTCCGTTTGCCGAGATGATCTTTTCTCCCGAAAATTTACTGATGCTTTCTTTCATGATCTGTATGGAAGGTCCTTCAGGCATTTTTTTTTGTTTTTATTTACGCTTCAAAACTTAAACCATTTATAGAAACACAATAAAAACCGTATTTTTGAAGGATGGATTTAAACAGAATGTTCACGAATCAGCGTACCGGACAAAATGCCGCAACGGCAGCTTCCAGAACTGATTTTCAGAGAGATTTTGACCGTATTATCTTTTCAGCTGCTTTCCGGAGGCTGCAGAACAAAACACAGGTTTTCCCGCTTCCGGGGAGTGTATTTGTACATAACCGTTTGACGCATTCACTCGAGGTTTCTTCAGTAGGCAGAAGTCTGGGGAATGCAGCCGGCGAATTTATTTTTAAGAATTTTGAAAACGCTCTGGATGAAAATGCGCAGAATTTTTATCTCCATAATCTTCATAACGTTATTGCAGCGGCCTGTCTTTGTCATGATGTCGGAAATCCTGCGTTCGGACATTCGGGAGAAGATGCCATCGCCAGCTATTTCGAAAAGAATGAAAACGGGCTCAAGTCAAAGTTTTCAGAAAAAGAATGGGCTGATCTCGTGAATTTTGAAGGAAATGCCAATGCGATCCGTGTTCTGACGCATCAGCAGAACGGAAAAGATGAAGGCGGAACGCAGCTTACACACAGTACTTTGGTGAGCATCGCGAAGTATCCGTGCGAAGCCATCGCGAAGAAAAAAGGAACGGTTCACCGAAAAAAATTCGGATTTTTTCAGAATGAAAAAGAAACGTTTCTCGAAATTGCAAAATCGGTGGACCTGATTAAGGAAAGTGAAGAACCAACAGTTTTCAAACGTCATCCGTTTGTCTGGCTCGTGGAAGCTGCTGATGATATCTGCTACAACATCATTGATATGGAGGATGCGCACCGGCTCGGTATTGTTTCTACTTCCGACTGCGAAAGCCTTTTCTTCGAGCTCATTAAATCTGAAAATCAGAATACAAAAAGAGTTGAGGAAAAGTTGGCGATTCTCACTAATGCCAACGAAAGAATTTCCTATCTGCGCGCAAAGGTCATTAATTCGCTCATCAATAAATCTCTTGAAATTTATAGGGACAATTTTTCTGAAATCCTTGCCGGAAATCTTGATAAGGCTTTGCTCGATATTTACAAATCCGAGAACAAATCACTTCAGGAAATCGAAAGTTTTTCCATCGAGAAAATTTACGGTCATAAAGCTGTGATTGAGATTGAAAATGCGGGTTATAATGTCATGTATGAACTTCTGGACCATTTTATTCCGCCCATTTTAAAGGAACAATCTGTTCGTAAATCGTATGATAAAATGGCTTTGAAACTTTTGCCCAAACAGTTTCTGTACGAAGAAGGTAGCGATTACCAGAAGGTTCTCGGAGTCATCGATTTTGTGTCTGGAATGACGGATAACTTCGCTACCGATTTGTACAGAAAAATTAAAGGAATTGACATTGGAATGACGATGTAGATTTCAAATCGAAACCATTTGAGTGGTGCTGATTTTCCATCCATTATTTGTTTTATCGCATTTAAATGTTGCACTTCCAGAATTGTGAGATTTTCGAATTTCAACTTGATCATCATCCAATTTTTTAAATAAAGAAAAATCAGAATAATTAAAACTATTACCTACGGAAAATTTTTTTTTCCCCAAGTAATTTTTATCTAAAATCAAAGTCTTTTTAGACACTGGATTGATGCTTTTAAAATAATTACAATCACTGAAATAGACTGAAAAAATGAATGGCTTTAAGTTGATTTGGTCTTTATTTCCATTTCTTGCTTTTTCAATCTCTTCATTCGAAATGGTCTTATCATAAAAATCAAAATCTGAGCTTAGAACTTCAAACAAAAAAGTGAAATCAGATTTTGTAGATTTGTACAATGGATTGGAGTCTTCAAAATCATTAAAACCATCCTGATCACTGTCTTTCTTTATCGTTTGTAAATTTATTTTCACAAGTAAATTATCTTTTACGGCTTCATATTTTGGCCCGGAAAATAGTTGTATTTCTTGTTCGTAAAGCCTAATGAAAGCACATTCAACTTGAAATTTTCCTAGTGATATTAATGGAAATTTTTCAGAGTTTTTGATGTGAATATATTTGTCAGTAGCAACCCCTAAAAAATAAGGTGTTTCAATTTTACTCACATATTCAATTAACCAGTATCCAAAATCGTTTTGAGCTAGATAATAATCAGTATTTTGATAATTATATTTTCTTAAATATTGGAAATCATTTGGAGAAAGCAATTGTTCAACATCTGAAAAAGAAGGAGTATAACCAGAATAATTAGTATCAAATGCTGTTGCATTTTTAATTTCTTCAAACACAAGGTTGGGATATTCTTTATGCAAAATTATCTTTTGATCAACAGGTTTAAATTCTGTATAATTATTTTTTTCTTCTTTTAGATTGAAGCATTTCTCATTGTCAAAATTGGCATTCAGTTTTTTTTGGCAAGAAAAAATTAACAATGTAACAAATAGGAGTATAACAAATTTCATTTATAAAACTTTGATTAAAATTAGAGAAAATTAACCTATCTTTATGACAAATCAGAAAAAGTATGACTGATTAGTTATTAACAATTAAATTCTAAACCATGATTTTATTAGGAATTATTATTTTTTTCGGGCTCATTGTCCTGTTTGCCTCATTTTTTACGGTGACTCAGGAAACTGCAGCTATTGTGGAACGTTTCGGGAAATTCCTGTCGGTGCGCCAGTCTGGACTTCATCTTAAGATTCCGTTTATTGATCAGGTCGCTAAACGTCTAAATCTGAGAATTCAGCAACTCGACGTTATTATTGATACCAAAACGCTGGATAACGTTTTTATCAGAATGAAGGTTTCAGTGCAGTACCAGGTGATCAGAACTCAGGTGGGTGATGCATATTACCGTCTTGAAAATCCTGAAAACCAGATTACTTCATATGTTTTCGACGTCGTTCGTGCAGAAGTGCCGAAATTGAAACTCGATGACGTATTTGTAAAGAAAGATGATGTGGCTATTGCCGTAAAAGGGGAACTTCAGGAAGCGATGCAGAGTTACGGATACGACATTATCAAAGCATTGGTAACCGATATTGATCCGGACGAGCAGGTGAAACACGCCATGAACCGGATTAACGCTGCCGAACGTGAAAAGACGGCAGCAGAATACGAATCTGAAGCTCAGAAAATCAGAATCGTTGCCGTAGCGAAAGCAGAAGCAGAATCGAAAAAACTACAGGGAATGGGAATCGCGGATCAAAGACGCGAAATTGCCAAAGGTCTGGAAGAGTCTGTAAAAATGTTGAACGAAGCGGGGATCAGCTCCCAGGAAGCCTCCGCATTAATCGTAATCACTCAACATTATGATACCCTGCATTCGATCGGTGCAAACAACCGTAGTAATTTGGTGTTACTGCCGAACTCGCCGCACGCAGCCAGCTCTATGCTGAACGATCTCGTGGTATCCATGGCCGCCACCCAGAAGATGGATGAGGTGAACCAGGGGAAATTCCCGCCGCCACCCACTTCACACGAACATTTCTAAACCCTTTTCCAATAAAGGATTAAAGGTTTTTACCAAAAGCACGCCTGCATTTTAAAATGCAGGCGTGCTTGTTAGTTGCTTATTGTTGCAGACCAGACATAATTTTAATGTTTGTGTCCTACTTCAGATTCTCAAAAAAGTGCTACATCCATCAGCAATTTGGTGGACCAGATGATAAAATCCATCAATCGTGGTAATTTCTTTATGCTTTAAACTTCTGCTTACCGGTCAGCAGCTCATAAAACAGCCTGAAATCTGAAACCAGATTCCATACAGGATGTCTGAAGGTCTTCGGATTGTTTTTTTCAAAAAGCACATGCGAAAGCAGCCCGAAACCGTATCCGTAAATCGGCAGATAATACAGAAATCTTTCTTTCCCAGAAGTGATGACGTATAAAATGACAAACAGAAACAGCAAGGTTCCGAGGAAATGCGAAATCCTGGTCCCTAGTTTTTGGTGATCTGCTAAATACAGAGTATAATATTCCTCGTAGTTTTTGATTCTTTCAGCCATTTGTTTATTGTTTATCCCTTAATTTACTGTTTTTATACCCGTAAGAAAAATAAATGATCAGACCGATCCCAAACCAAAGTGCAAACCAGAACCAGTTGTTATGGCCCATTCCGGTTAAAAGGTACAGGCACGAACTTAAACCGATCAGCGGGATCAGAGAAAGATTTTTTACAAATGCCAATACACAAAGTGCCAGATTGATGAGGATGAAAAGAAAGATAGAAATCCTGAACTCGCTTTCATCAGGATCGCTCCAGTTCATGAGATTTTCAAAGAATGCCGGCTGCCAGAAGTAGAAAAATACCAGTCCGCCGATGAAAATAACCGGGAAAATAATTTTTGCATTGATGTACGGAAGATGAAACCTGCCTTTCAGTTTTTCTTTGGCTGGAAGCAGGAGCACTCCGCCACAAACCAGCACGAATGCGAAAATTGTCCCGATACTCGTGAAATCCAGAATAAAGGATTTATCGGTGAACAGAATCGGTATTCCAACCACCAGACCGGTGACAATTGTTGCGAATGAAGGTGTTTTATGTTTTGGATGTATTTCCATGAATTTTTTCGGCATCAGTCCGTCGCGGCTCATGGCGTACCAGATTCTTGGCTGTCCCATTTGGAAAACAAGCAAAACAGTGGTGATCGCAATTACGGCCGCCAGGGAAACCACAAATTCCATCCACGGAATGTTGGCATTTCCGGCTTCAAAAATAAAGGAGAGCGGATCACCCACTCCGTCGAATTTTCGGTAATCAACCATTCCGGTAAGAACAAGGGTGAGAACAATATAAATGACGGTGCAGAGTACAAGAGAGATAATCATGCCGCGCGGCAGATTTTTCTGAGGATCTTTCGTTTCTTCCGACAGAACACTGAGTGCATCAAACCCGATGTAGGCGAAGAACACTCCGGAAACCGCACTCATTACACCGGTAAAACCGTTCGGCATAAAAGATCGTACTCCGGTTTGAGTTGCTGCGGGAAACCAGTTATCGGTATTGATGTACGCAATTCCCACTGCAATTACGAGCAGGATGATGAAGAGTTTCAGAATTACAAAAATATTGTTGAAGTTTTTCGATTCCTTAAGTCCAACATAACAAAGCCAGGTAATAAGTCCGTTGATGACCAAAGCAGGGACATCGACAATGAATTTCAAATTTCCAATCAGAGGCGCATTTTTCCAAGCGTTGATGAGTTCCTGATTTTCAGAACCACCAAAAAATGCCTTCTTTGCTTCCGAATAACTGCAGCTCAGGAATTCAGGAATGTGAATACCGATTCTGTCCATGAAACTGGTAAAATAATCGGACCAGGAGAAGGCAACATAGATGTTCCCGAAAGAATATTCCATGATCAGTGCCCAACCGATGATCCAGGCAATCAGTTCCCCGAAACTGGCATAGGCATACGTATAAGCCGAACCGGCGGTAGGAATTCTGCTGGCAAATTCAGCATAGCAGAGAGCGGTAAAACCACACGCGAAACCACAGATCACATACAGAATAATAACACCGGGACCGCCGCGGAAAACAGCTTCACCCAAACTGGTGAAACTTCCGGCACCGATAATGGCGGCTATGCCGAAAAATACAATATCCCAAACGCCTAAAACTCTTAAAAGACCCGATGGATGGTCGCCTTCACTGTAGTGTTTTCTTCTGAAAAGTTGATTCATAATTTGCTAATGTGAAACAAATGTAATGATTTCAATAAAAAAATGTTAAACAATGCTAAATTTTATCCTAAATTTAGTTTTAAGACGGTTAAAAATACCGTTAAACAATAAGTTTTTCCTATTTTCGTTCCTGTAAAAGACTAATTTCTTAACCAAAAGAATGGATTCAAAAAAAATCATCATTGCCGCTGCAGTTTTCTACTGCGGATTATCCGAAGCTCAGCAATCACAATACTTCAGCGACCGCGAAAACTACCGTTTCAGCCTCGCCGAAAGCCTGTATCAGGACAAAATATACAACGCCTCGCAGTTTGAATACGCACGACAGTATTTTTATACCGAATCGCTTTCCGAATCACGGAAAGAGGCTTCGCAGTTTTTCGACAATGTGATTGGGGTCATTTTAAGAAAGAACCATGCTGAACAGGGTTTGGAAGCCTTTATGAAAGAATATCCGAACTCGGCATATTTTGCGCAGGCCAATCTTCCGCTTGCGGATTATTATCTGGTGCAGAAAGATTTTCCGAAAGCGCTGGAAACGCTGAAAAACGTAAACCAGTATCAGCTTTCGAAAGAAGAGAATACGCAGTACATCATGAAACTCGGTTACGCGAAATTCATGACCGGCGATTCCAAAGGTTCGATTGAAGCTCTCGAAGAGGCGTATACCAACGCTGATGAGGTGTCTAAAAACGACATCGCTTATATGTTGGGTCACCTGTATTACGCAGATGGACAGAACGAAAAAGCTTTCACTTTTTTCGACCAGATCAAACAGAACGAAAAATATGCACGGCTGGTTAAACCGTACTATGTGCAGATGCATTTTAACGATAAAGAATACGACCTTGCTGTTTCTGAAGGAACTGCTCTGTTAAACGAACCTATTTCAGCGGAATACAAAGCCGAAGTCCACAAAATAATCGGTGAAAGTTATTTTATGAAAGGGGATTATGCCGCTGCATATCCGCATCTTAAAATATACCTGGACAGCAAACCTTCGCCTTCTGAAAAAGATCTGTACGAGATGGGTTTTGTCTCCGCACAGCTTAAAAAATACGATGAAGCGGTTTCATACTACAACCAGCTCATCAACAGCAATTCGGCGCTTGCGCAAAACGCTTACTACCAGTTGGGAAATTCCTATCTGGAAGTCGGTAAAAAACAGGAAGCACTTTCGGCCTTCCGTTCTGCAAAGCAGATGAATTACGACACAAATTTGCAGAAAATGGCGCACGTACAGTATGCAAAACTGAGTTACGACATCGGTAACCCTTTCGAATCTGCGCCGACGGTTATTCAGGATTTTATAACGACTTATCCGGGAAGCAATGAAGACCGCGAAATGAAGTCGCTTTTGGTAAAATCGTATTTGTATTCAGGCGATTACAAAGGCACGCTGAACGCGATCGACAAGATGACGAACTCAACTCCTGAAACCGACAAGATCGATCAGGAAGTTTCTTATTTGCTCGGCACTGAAGAGTTCAACAAAGGGAATTTCGATGAAGCTGAAAAATACTTTGTCCGCAGTCTGGAATTCAACCTTAATAAAGAATTCAATGCCAAAGCAACCTACTGGCTCGCGCAAACCTATTATCAACAAGGAAATTATCCTTCTGCGATCGAGCGTTACGAAACCCTTTTTAACGCAAATTTCCCTGAAAAGCAGCAGTTGTCTTACGATCTGGGATATGCTTATTTCAAATCGAAAAAATTCGACAAGTCAAAACAATATTTTACGGAATACCTGAAAGATCCGAAACTGGATTTTAAAAATGATGCTGAACTTCGCCTCGCAGACACTTATTATGCCGATAATCAGCTGAATGAAGCGATCGCTATTTACGAAAAAGCTGAAAATGCAAATGATTATACGTTATTCCAGAAAGCGCTGGCTCTTGGTTTTAAAGGGGATACCGAAGCGAAAATCACCGAACTTCAGAAACTGCTTAGCCAGTATAAAAATTCTGAATATACCGACGATGCCCAATATGAAATTGCGACCGCGTATGCCGCAAACGACGATTTCAGCAATTCGAATGAATATTTTTCGAAAGTCATCAGCACCAGTTCCGACAAAGATATGGTCGCAAATGCACAGATTTACCGCGCTCAGAATTATATTGATCTGAACCAAAGTGAAAACGCGCTTTCCGAATTCAGACTGCTCGGAAATCAGTACCGGAATACTGCTTTTGCAGGGAAAATTGTACAGGCGTCAAGGCCGGCATTTATGAAAAACAGCGATGTAGCAGGATACCAAAGTTTTGCGGAAAGTTTAGGTGTAAAAATCGAGGCTTCAGAAATCGATGAGATTAATCTGAGCACCGCTAAAAACTATTATGCTAAAAAAGATTACAAAAATGCGGTTCCGCTTTTTGAAAAATATCTCACCCAGAATCCAACCGGAGAAGGGTTGTATCAGGCGAAGTATGAACTTGGCGAAAGTTATTACCAGACACAGAATTCCACAAAAGCACTTTTGGTTTTACAGGAAGTCGCCAGTGTGCAGAACGATTATCAGGAAGAAGCGCAAACAAGGCTTGCACAGATTTATCTGAGTCTTAACAATTCAAGCGAAGCCAGAAAATATCTGGAGCCGCTTGCAAATTCGGCCAATCCCGCACTGAAAAGCTTTGCCAATATAGAGCTGATGAAATTGTATGCGGAGGAAAAGAATTTTGCTCAGGCAGAAAATTTTGCGGATCTCGTTTTGAAAGATGCGAAAAATTCAGCTTCGGTCCTGGAACAGGCTAAAGTGATTAAAGCACGGAGCCTTATGAACAGTGGAAAAGACAATGATGCGAAAACCGCTTATTCGGCGCTCGAAAAATCTTCGAATACAGAAGTGGCCGCCGAATCGCTCTACGCGAAAGCGTTTTATCAAAACAAAGCAAAGGCCTTTAAAAACTCCAACGAAACCATCTTTAAACTGGCCAACAATTACGCTTCCGAAGAATATTGGGGAGCAAAAGCCTTGGTTTTGATGGCGAAAAATTACATCGGCCTTAAAGACAGTTATCAGGCGAGTTATACCGCAGACCAGATCATTGCCAACTACCAGGACTTCCCGGAGATTGTTGCTGAAGCCCAAGAAGTAAAAAAACTGATTAAGAAGTAAGCACAAACGCAATTTTACTTTTTCCTCAAATACAAATAGACATGAACAAAAGAATTCAAATACTGTCCATATTATTCATCGGAATCTCGCAGGTCGCATTTTCGCAGATCAAGGAAGAAAAACTCGTCCTCGACCGCAAACGCGAGCCTGAAGTGAAGAAAATCGAAAAGAAAAAAACATCAGTGGAGGCCGAGAAAAATTATCCGCCTGAAGCAAAATCCCAGAATCCGCTGAACTACGAGATCACGAATGTTCCGGCATCATCGGATTTCAAAACTTCCGTTATTCAGGGCGAAGATATTTCCCCGAAATTTGAGACAGATGAGCAGAAAAATTATTTCCGTCTCGGAATGGGAAATTTCGGAAAAGTTCTGGCCGACGGAACCATTTCGTCGCTTTTAGAGAACAAAATGGAAGTGGGTGCCGATGTGCATTACCTTTCGACAACAGGCCTGAAAAAAGAATATTCATGGGATTCCTCACAGATGTCTGCAAATCTCGGTGCCTTCCTCAATTCTTATGGCGAGAAGGGGAAATTCAATCTGAATGCGGATTTTGGGCTGAACGATTACAATTATTATGGAATTTATGCATTAAATCCGGCTTCAGACATCGATTTGCAGCAGAAAACCAACCGCTTCCGTCTGAACGGGTTTTACGATTTTTATTCGAATGAAATCCTGAATGATGTACGCGTGAAATCTTCATTTTTAAGTGATCATTTCGATGCAAAGGAAAGTCAGGCCGAAATTTTACTGAATCTTTCTAAACACGGCGTTGAAATTCCATCGTTCGGCGGCGTGACGCTGAACGGTGATTTGGGCGTGAATCTGGAAACGTTGCGTTCCGATTTTGCTTTGCTGAAAGAAAATTCTTCGGACTTCTTCAACGCAACGCTGTCGCCCAAGGTTACTTTCCACAAAGGCAATTCCTATCTGATGATCGGTTCCGAATTTTCTTTTCTAAATGCTGAAAATTCGAACAATATCATCACCGATGCTACGCGAAACAATAAAACGTACTGGTTTCCAAAAGCGGAACTGCAGTTTGCCGCGACTGATGAATTTAAATTTTACGCCGGGGTTGAAGGCGGTCTGAAACTGAATTCCTACGCAGAAATGCTCGAAGAGAATCCGTATCTGGTTTCCGATCAGGAACTCCGCGCTACAGAGACGAAATATAAAGTGTATTTCGGTTTAAGAGGCGATATCGATCAGACCATCAAATATGATTTCAGTGCCGGTTTCGGGAAAATGAATGACATCATGTTCTTCCAGGCGAATGATCTTTTCGACTATAACCAAACCTTAAACCGTTCTGCTTACAATTTTGCCAATACTTTTTCCGCGGTGTACGACAATGGAACCGTGAGTGAAGTGAAGGGAAGTGTACAGTATTTTCCTCTCGAAAATTTAGTCCTGGATGCGGAACTGAATTTTGCGAAATACAACCTGGATAATTACGAACATATTTACAATATTCCATTGCTCAGAGCCAGTATTGGCGGAAAATATGCGATGCTTGGGAAAAAACTGAACCTCGGTGCCAAAGTGCTCTTCGCTTCAGACCGTACCACCAACTCTTTTGAATTTGCAGAAACCGGTACAACCCCGAATTTGTACATCTCTACAGAGAACACGAATGATAAAATTGGAGGTTTTGCCGATATAAATCTGTCGGCAGAGTACAAAGTTCACAAAAATTTCAGTATTTTTGCGCTCGGAAATAATTTACTCAACACCAATTATCAGACGTATAAAGGATACAAAGTCCTGGGTGCACAGATCTTAGGCGGAGTAAAGATTTCTTTTTAAAATACAAATTTTTACGCGGCTCGGTAGTTCAATTGGATAGAATATCAGATTTCGGCTCTGAGGGTTGGGGGTTCGAGTCCCTTCCGGGTCACAATAGACCGTTTGAATTTTTTCAGACGGTCTTTTTATTTCCAGTTTTCGGATAAAACTGTTCCAAAGGCAGCATTTGCGAAATGACAATTTTCATGATTAATTTACACTAGATTTTTCCTAACTTTAATCTGTTAAACAAGTTAAAATTATAAGGTCATGGAAAACCACAATTTAACCCACGAATTCCCTGAATTGGAAGAAAAAATCAAAGTTCTGAAACTGAATGATGCTGCATTTAAAAAAATGTATGTGAATTATGAGGAAGTGAACGCGCTCATTCAGCATTACGAGGAAGGGGAACAGAATCACACCACCGATGAACATTTAACCGATTTACGTAAAAAAAGAGTCCATCTGAAGGATGACCTTTATTCCTTTTTAAAGAAGAATTAAATTTTAATTGATAAGATCATTTTCAAAGCGGCTCACAAGGCCGCTTTATTTTGGCATAATGTTTTCAGGTTCTGCAAAAAAAATATTTTGAGATATCTCCTGCTCCTTTTTTTGTCGGTTTTGGTTTCGTGCAGCCAGAATTCACAGCTCAGAAAAGATCTGAACGTGCTGCTCGATGACTCAGACATCAAATATTCAACAAAAGATTCAGCATCTAAACGAACTCAAGTTCAGGAAAACACATTCAATCAGGAGAGTGAATTTAAAAAGAAGGGAAAAAGCAGGGAAGATCTCGTAAATTTAGCCAGACAATACCTTGGAACACCTTATGTTTATGGCGCTGCTGATCCTTCGGTTGGTTTCGACTGTTCCGGGTTCATCAATTTTGTATACAGCCGTTTCGGTCACAGCGTTCCGCGTTCTTCCAAAGATTTTCTGAATTTCGGCAGCGAAATTCCCCTTCATAAAGTGCAGAAAGGCGACCTGCTCATCTTCAACGGAACCGATCTGAATGTTCCTGAAGTCGGACATATCGGAATTGTTTTAAAATCTGCCGGTAAAAATTCTGAATTCATCCATTCTTCGAGTGGAAAAGCTAACGGCGTCACCGTTTCCTCGCTTTCTTCCCCGCATTACACGGCAAGGTTCATAAAAGCCATTTCAGTGATCGACTGAAATGCTTTGGTTTGTTAATTTTTGGTGCATGTATTCCACGAAGCATCGTACTTTTGCCAGGCAGAATTAAACTTTCTTTAATTTTATGCATTAATTTCTGTTAATTCTCTATCACTTCATAAATTATCCACTAAAAAACACTACTTTTGCACCGTCAAAAAATGATTATGCAAAACATTAGAAATATCGCAATTATTGCGCACGTTGACCACGGCAAGACGACTTTGGTGGACAAAATCATTCACGCTACCAGTGTTTTCCGTGACAATCAGGAAACCGGTGATCTTATCATGGACAATAATGACCTGGAACGTGAACGGGGAATTACCATTTTATCAAAAAATATTTCGGTAACTTATAAAGACACCAAAATTAATGTAATCGATACTCCTGGTCACGCCGATTTCGGTGGTGAGGTAGAGAGAGTATTGAAAATGGCCGACGGGGTTTTACTTTTGGTGGATGCTTTTGAAGGACCGATGCCGCAAACGCGTTTCGTACTTCAGAAAGCCTTGGAATTAGGGTTGAGACCTGTAGTGGTCATCAATAAAGTAGATAAGCCGAACTGTCGTCCGGATGAAGTTCATGATCAGGTTTTTGATCTGTTCTTCAACCTTGATGCTACAGAAGCACAGTTGGATTTCCCAACTTTTTATGGTTCATCAAAACAGGGTTGGTTCAACACTTCACTGGAAGAGACCGACAATATTTTTCCGTTGTTAGACGGTATTTTAGAGCACGTTCCTGCTCCCGAAGCGAAAGAAGGACCACTTAGAATGCAGATTGTATCCTTAGACTTTTCTTCATTTTTAGGAAGAATCGCGATTGGAAAAATCAACCAGGGTTCTGTAAAAGAATCAGAATGGATTGGTTTGTCACAGGAAGATGGCAAAATCATCAAAGGAAAAGTAAAAGAATTATACGTTTTTGAAGGTCTTGGTAAAAAGAAAGTTCAGGAAGTAAAAGCAGGAGATATCTGTGCGATCGTAGGTTTTGATAAATTCCAGATCGGCGATTCATTTGTAGATCTTGAAAATCCGGATCCATTGCCAAGAACAGCGATCGACGAGCCTACTTTGAACATGACGTTCTCCATCAACAACTCACCTTTCTTCGGAAAAGACGGCAAATTTGTTACCTCAAACCACTTGAAAGAGCGTTTGATGAAAGAACTGGAGAAAAATTTAGCTCTAAGAGTTGAACCGACTGACGATGCCAATACCTATTTGGTATTCGGAAGAGGGATTCTTCACCTTTCTGTTTTGATCGAAACAATGAGAAGAGAAGGTTATGAAATGACGATCGGTCAGCCGCAGGTAATCTTAAGAGAAATCGACGGTGTAAAATGTGAGCCTTATGAATCAATGGTGGTTGATGTTCCTGAAGAATATGCTTCAAGAGTAATCGATTTGGCGACTCAGAGAAAAGGGGATCTCCACATCATGGAAACCAAAGGCGAAATGCAGCATTTGGAATTTGAGATTCCTTCAAGAGGTTTGATCGGATTAAGATCTCAGATGCTTACTGCAACTGCAGGTGAAGCCATTATGGCGCACCGTTTCACCGAATACAAACCTTTCAAAGGTTCAATTCCTGGAAGATTGGTGGGCGTTTTGGTCAGCAAGTCTCAGGGACCTGCTACCGAATATTCTATCGCGAAACTGCAGGACAGAGGCAAGTTCTTTGTTGATCCGGGCGAGGAAATCTACGCCGGAATGATCATCGGTGAGCAAAACAAACCGGGAGATCTTGTGGTAAACATTGTGGAAGCAAAACAGCTGAACAACATGCGTGCATCGGGAAAAGACAAAGACGGCGGTATTGCTCCGAAAATCCTTTTCTCGCTTGAAGAATGTATGGAATACATCCAGGGCGACGAAGCGATCGAAGTAACTCCGAACTTTATCAGAATGCGTAAAAAAGTCCTTTCTGAAGAAGAGAGAAAACGTACTGAAAGAAACGCAAAAGCTTAATAGCACTTCGTCAAAGTTTCTGACTTTGAAAGAGTTTAAATACTAAAGCCTCAATTTATTGAGGCTTTTTGTTTGTAAAAACGGCTGAATTTTTGTATCAGATCCGTCATGTTTAGACTGAAATCCTTT
The DNA here is from genome assembly GCA_019459085.1 of Kaistella sp. GTDB lineage: Bacteria > Bacteroidota > Bacteroidia > Flavobacteriales > Weeksellaceae > Kaistella. The sequence goes on along the minus strand of JAIBEW010000010.1, from coordinate 44,286 downwards.
TTCCTGCTACTTACCTTCATCATTCTTGCCTCAGCCTGCGACGGTCTTAAACGGACCGTAAAAAACGTTTTTGAAGTTTCAGAACGGGCTGCATACGAGCGGCGGTTTTCCGGAGCCGACAGTCTGTTCGTAAACTGGAAAAACGAATTTGCTTCGGCCAAGGCAAATCAGCTTAAAATTCCGGACGGTTATGCCGCCGTAACGCCATCCGGTTCCAAATCCGCGATGGGTTATTCGGTCGAACTGAAACGGGGAGACCTTCTGACTGTTGAAGCTACCGCAAATCCGGCGCTGAAAATTTTTATTGATGTTTTTGAAGTGAATTCCACTGCAGAGTCAACTTCCGGCGGAATTCTTGAAAACGGCATTTTTAAAAAATTCATTGAAAAAACGGGCGAATACAAAATTGTTGTTCAACCCGAAATCAACTACCCGGACTCATTCCCCTTCAAAATTTACACACAGCCCTCCCTGAGATTTCCAGTAGCAGGAAAAGGAAACCGGGACGTACAAAGTTTCTGGGGCGCCATCCGTGATGGAGGCGACCGAAACCACGAAGGCGTCGATATTTTCGCTACACGCGGAACACCTGTCGTGGCAGCGACCGACGGTTTCGTAACCCGCACCGGAAACAGTGGGCTTGGCGGAAAACAGGTTTGGTTGCGCGACGGAATTTTGGGAAACTCGCTGTATTATGCACATCTCGACAGCATTATGGTCGAAGGCGGGAAACAGGTAAAAGCCGGTGATACGCTCGGAACTGTTGGCAGCACGGGAAATGCAGAAGGAGGCGCGCCGCATTTGCATTTCGGGATTTATTCAGCCGGCGGTGCGGTGGATCCCTATCCTTTTATTCAGAAACGCAGTATTCCTGAACCAAAAAAGACAAATGTAAAATCTGCAACTGCCCTGAAAAAAAGTTCCAACCTTCGTTCAGGACCCGGAACGCAGTTTGACAACGTTGCCACACTTTCTGAAAAAACTGACGCCAATATCATATCCGGGAACGGCGAATGGTACCATATTAAAACGGTTGACGGTACTGAAGGATTTGTGATTAAAAGCAGACTGGAATAATTCAATTGCGCCGTCATCACTAATGCAACTGTCCTTGCGAGGAGCGGCTCCCGATGACCATCGGGAGTCGCGACGAAGGAATACCATATTTTTATAATGGGATTGCTTCGCTCCGCGCGCCATGTCGATGTTTCAACCGCGCAGCGTTCGATAAAAAAATTTCCTTTCGCAATTGTAATCCTATTTGTTATATTTGGTTAATCAATAATTTTTCAAGTTTCAATTTTATAAAAAAAATGGTGATTAAATCGAAAATAAATTTTGAATCATTCTTAATTATGTACCTGGTAACATTTATGCTTTCAATTGTTTTCCCATTAACTATTTATGATAATTTAAAAGATATACTCAATAATTTTAAAATTGTTTCAATCTTAAAAGCTGGTGGTCTTCTGGGTTTTTTAATTTTCATATGGTTGTATTTCTATAAAATTCATGTCAAAGTTTTTATTACAGAAAAAAACATAACTTTTAAGTGTTTTTTTAAGAGTAAGCAGTACAATTTTGAGGATCTAAATTGCTATTTTGAGAAGGATGAATTTTCCAGATATAAAAATTATAAAGGATTATTCATCGTAAAAGAAAACAAAATCGTGGAACGAATTTCAAATTTTGATTATTCAAATTATGAACAATTAAAAAGTAAACTCGAAATAAATGAATGCAAAAAAGTTAGGTGTAACTTTTTTGATTTAATAAAGGTATTATTTGGATTTGAGGCAGAAATTTCAACAAAAAACTGCAGATAATAACACAATTTTCGTTAGTCTTAAAAAGTCTTACTAGTGATAATAAAGGGATAGTTTTTATTTAGAGATAACCCGCTAATCCGGTTCTTTAAACCATCATTTAGGTTCCGAACCTGAAATTGGGTAAATTCACCTGAAATTACCTCTCTGGAACCTAAAATTCAAGTAAACACATCGTCCGGATCCTTTTATAAAACGAATTGATGGACATATCTGTTTTTCAGTTCTTATAATAATAGTATTTTTGTGCTATGATGATCCGCCATTTAAAATATTTCTCCCTCATTATTTTCGCACTGTTTATTCATTCGTGCGCCGGACAGCCAGTAGCCAAAAGCCAGTATCCGGCGGCTAAAAGCCAAACGAAAGCCCCTTCCTCAAAACAGTCTGTAAGCGCGCCGGTTTCTGCCTCCGGAAGTGAAATGCTGAAACTGGATCTTCCCGAAATCAAACGGGAGTTCCGTGGTGCCTGGATTGCAACGGTGGCGAACATCAACTGGCCTTCCAGAAATAATTTAACAACAGACCAACAGAAGGCAGAAGCCATCCGGATGCTCGATCTGCTCAAGGACAATAATTTTAATGCAGTGATTTTCCAGGCAAGGCCGTCTGCAGATGCGCTGTACAGCAGTACACACGAGCCGTGGTCTTACTTTTTAACCGGTGAAGCCGGAAAAGCACCGAGTCCGTACTACGATCCTTTGGAATTCTGGATCAGCGAGTCACACAAAAGAGGAATGGAACTTCATGTCTGGCTTAATCCGTACCGTGCTTTTCACACAACGGGCGGAACAGTCAATGGACATTCAATGGTAAAAAAAATGCCGGAGGAAATCGTAAAGCTGCGCAACGGAACCTATTGGTTCGATCCTGCCAACCAGAAAACTCAGGATCATGTTTCAAACGTGGTGAAAGACCTCGTGAAACGATATGATATCGACGGTGTGCATTTCGACGATTATTTTTATCCGTACAAAGAATACAACGGCGGCCGGGATTTTCCCGATGACAAATCATGGAACGCGTTCCTAACCGCAGGCGGAACCCTTTCGCGTCCGGACTGGCGCCGTGCGAATGTGAATAAATTCATCAAAAGGATTTATGAAGAGATTAAAGCTGAGAAAAAAAGCGTAAAATTCGGGATTTCGCCATTCGGTATCTGGAAACCGGGCTTTCCCGCCGATGTAAAAGGCTCTTCTCAGTACGATGAGCTTTTTGCAGATGCCAAATTATGGCTGAACGAAGGCTGGGTGGATTATTTTGCGCCGCAGCTCTACTGGAAGGAAGAAGGACAGCAGCGGTTCAGTTCGCTTTTAAAATGGTGGAGTGACGAAAATTTAAAAAAACGCCACCTCTGGCCCGGACTCAACACGGTTGGAGTGAAAGGTGTTACGGATAAACCAACGGAAATTCTCAAGCAAATCGGTATTTCGCGCGGAATCTTAAACGACAGCGACGGCGAAATCCACTACAGCATCGCGGGACTTACTCAGGACCCTCAAATGGCAAATGCACTCCGAAACGGTCCATACAAAGAAAAAGCATTGATTCCGAAATCTTTGTGGCTGACTGCTGAACTTCCTGCGAAACCTTTTCTTACATTGAATGAAGTCGGCGGAACGGTTTACGCTAACTGGTCGGCAAAGAAACCGGGACAGGTATTTCTGTGGGTGCTGTTCACAAAATACGGCGAATCGTGGCAGACTGAAATTCTGAATGCTGACATTAATTCCAAAACGATCGTCATGAACAAATCCGGCGAAAAACTCACTGCAGTGGCGCTTAAAGCAGTCGACCGGCTCGGCAACGAAAGTGAGGGTGAGGCAATGATGGTCATCGCTGACAAAAAATCCGGGAAAGCATCATTTGTTGGCAGAGCAAGTGAATAAATAAGCGGTAAAGCCTTCAAACCGACTCTACAATCTGTTAAAATGTACTAAAGTTAGGTCCGTATCTCTTTAAAGGAATTATTCTTGATGTAAACGAGACATTAAAAATTATTATAATGAACACAAAACGACTTTCAGATTCCATGGAGGAGGCATTGAGCAAGCAAATGAATGTAGAACTTTTCCAGTCTCATACTTATCTTTCTTACGGAATTTGGGCCAGCGATTTAGGCTACGGCGGAATAGGAAATTTCCTGATGCGCCATTCCAAAGAAGAGCGCGACCACGCCATCAAATTCATGCAGTACATCATGAACCGCGGCGGAAAACCAACAATTGAATCCATTCCTGCTCCCTCACCAGATCCACAGAACCTCACCGAATGTTTTAACAGCGTTTTTAAACATGAAGTGGATAACACAGAGAAAATTTACAGACTCGTAGATATGTCGCTGGAACAGAAAGATTGGGCTACCTGGAATTTCCTTCAGTGGTTTGTAAAAGAACAGATTGAAGAGGAAACTTTAGCGATGGATTTAATTGATAAACTGAAGATCGCCGGTGGAGACCGCGCATCAGACGAATCCCTTTTTACCTTCGATAAAGATCTTGAAACGGCTCCCGATGATGCAGAACTCGCCAGAAATGCAACATCCGAGAATCCTTAATTTTTAAATACAGATAAATGAATCTGCTGACCTTTCGGCAGATTTTTTTGTGCCGTAAATTGTCATAAAATCACTACATTTGCGCACCTTAAAATGCTTAAAGCACATGCCTTAAGCCTAAAGCAACAATATATGAAATGTGGAATCGTAGGATTACCAAATGTAGGTAAATCAACTCTTTTTAACTGTTTAAGCAACGCCAAAGCACAGTCGGCAAATTATCCGTTCTGTACCATAGAGCCTAATCTCGGAACCGTTTCTGTTCCCGATCACCGTCTTTTTGAACTGGAAAAACTCGTAAATCCGGAAAGGGTACTTCCTGCAGTGGTGGAAATTGTAGACATTGCCGGTCTGGTAAAGGGTGCAAGCAAAGGGGAAGGTCTGGGAAATCAGTTTCTGGCCAATATCCGCGAATGCGAAGCCATTATTCATGTCCTCAGATGTTTCGAAAACGGAAACATCATTCACGTGGAAGGTTCTGTGGATCCGATCCGTGACAAGGAAATCATTGACATTGAGCTTCAGCTGAAAGATATGGAAGCGCTTGGAAAAGCGGTTGATAAAGCCAAAAAATTCATCAAATCCGGTAAGAAGGAAGATGTACTGACCTACGAAACTCTTTTGAAACTCAATGAATTTGTAGAATCCGGGAAAAACGCCCGTGAATTTCCTGTCGATGATTTTACAAAGCCTATAATTGATGAAATTCAGCTGCTGACGAAAAAACCAGTTCTGTACGTTTGCAATGTGGATGAAAACTCGATCAAGAACGGCAACGAATGGATTGCAAAGATCGAGGAAATGGCGAAAAGAGAGGAAGCCGAAGTAGTGGTTCTGGCCGCACAGATTGAAGCCGACATCAACGAACTGGAGACTTTCGAAGAAAGACAGATGTTTCTTGAAGAACTCGGTCTTGAAGAACCGGGTGTAAACAGACTCATCAGAAAAGCTTACGATTTACTTCATCTTCAGACGTATTTTACTGCTGGCGTAAAAGAAGTCCGCGCCTGGACAATCGGCCAGGGATGGACAGCACCTCAGGCTGCAGGAGTCATTCATACTGATTTTGAGAAAGGATTCATCCGTGCAGAAGTGATCGGGTATGAAGATTTTGTAAGTTTTGGTTCTGAAGCCAAAGTAAAGGAAGCCGGAAAAATGAAAGTGGAAGGGAAAGAATATATCGTAAAAGACGGCGATGTGATGCATTTCCGATTTAATGTGTAACCGAAGTATAATATTTTCTCAAAAAATAACCAAGCAGACTTATCGGTCTGCTTTTTTGTGCTTCGTCTCGCAAGGTTTTCATAAATTTGATACTAAAATTCAGAGACATGCAAAAACTGTTTCAGAGAATCAATGTTCAGAAAGCCATTCTTATTATTGCGCTTCTGCTCATCATCATCATTTTAATTGAACTGAATTATTTTGTATCCGGTTTATTGGGAGCAGTTACATTATACGTCCTGACCCGGAAATTCTATCTGAAGTTGACAGAAGTCCAAAAACGGAACAAAAACCTCTCGATTGCGCTGATTATTTTTTTAATCATCATCACCTTTGCAATTCCGCTTTGGATTGCCCTTGAAATTCTGGTCCCGAAAATCAATGAAATTATCAGCGACCGCGAGACGGTGCTGCATAAATTCAATTCCATCCGAATTCTTATTGAAAACAATGATTTTTTAAAAGGTCTTGATATAACCATTTCCAACGCGCAGGTCTTACAACTCGTGAACAAGGTCATTTCCTATGTTCCGTCCACAATCCAGTGGGTTGGGCAGACTTTTGCGAACATTTTTGTTGCACTTTTCATTCTTTATTTCATGCTGAGTAATGCCAGAACGATGGAAGCGCGATTCAGGGAACTGCTTCCGGTTTCCAGACAAAGCAAAAAATTTTTCATTACTGAAAATGCTGCGCTCATCAAGTCAAATGCATACGGAATTCCTATTTTAGGGTTCAGTCAGGCCGTTATTGCGATCATTGGCTATTCAATTTTTGGAGTACACAATGCTATTTTCTGGGGTTTGCTCACGGGTGCCGCATCTATTGTTCCGGTTCTGGGAACCATGTTGGTGTATGTTCCGATCTGTGTCTATCAAATTGCCAGCGGCGATGTGAACGGTGGTTTGATTCTCGCGCTGTATTGCCTTATTTTGGTGGGAGGAATCGATAATATTCTGAGATTTACATTGCTCAAACAAATGGCCGACATTCATCCGCTGATAACCGTGTTCGGAGTTGTTCTGGGATTGAAAATTTTCGGAGTGATGGGACTGGTTTTTGGGCCCGTCATGCTTTCTCTGCCCGGAATTCTTTTTAAAATCTATAAAATTGAAAAACTCCTGATTAAAAAAGAAAGGTCAGAAGAACGCGTGCAGAGCGAACCGCGGGAACTTCCCGAAGAACCGGCGGTATAATCCCTCGTACGACTACAAAAATCATCTGTAAGAACGGGCTTTAGCCCGTTTATTCTTGGTTGGTAATAGGAAATGGCTTTAGCCCAAACAAAGGATTTAGAAGTGAGAAAATCACCGAATTATTTATCCACAAAATTTTAAATATAAACTTAGTTTCGCTATTTTTGTGAGTTACTGAATTTAAAAGCATCCGCAGAAACATATGAGCGAAAACATCACGGCAAACTATTCCGAAGACAACATCAGGACCCTCGATTGGCAGGAGCATATCAGGATCCGTCCCGGAATGTACATCGGAAAACTCGGCGACGGTTCTTCTGCAGATGACGGGATTTATATTTTGCTCAAGGAAATCATCGACAATTCCATCGATGAATTCGTGATGAAATCCGGAAAAAGGATCGAAATAAAAATCGACGACGGAAAAGCCACGATCCGCGATTTTGGCCGCGGAATTCCTTTGGGAAAAGTCGTAGATGCAGTTTCCAAGATGAATACCGGTGGAAAATACGATTCCAAAGCTTTTAAAAAATCAGTGGGTCTGAACGGAGTAGGATCCAAAGCGGTGAATGCGCTTTCCGAATATTTCCGGGTGAAATCTATTCGCGAAGGCAAGGTTAAAGTAGCGGAATTCTCCAAAGGAATCATTACCCAGGATTTTCAGGAAGCGGAAACTTCCGACCGCAACGGAACGGAGATTACTTTTATTCCCGACGGATCCATTTTTACCCATTTCAAGTTCAGAAAAGAGTATATCGAAAAAATGCTCAAGAACTACTGTTACCTGAATCCGGGTCTCAAAATCATCTTCAACGGCGAGACTTTTTTATCGGAAAACGGCTTGAAAGACCTTTTACAGGAAGAAATTGAAGGTGAAATCCTTTATCCGATCGTCCATCTGAAAGACGAAGACATCGAGGTGGCGATCACGCACTCCGATAAATCACAGTCGGAAACGTATTTTTCTTTTGTCAACGGACAGAACACCACTCAGGGCGGAACGCACCTGAACGCATTTCGTGAAGCCTATGTAAAAACCATCCGCGAATATTTCAACAAAAATTTTGAAGCAGCAGATATCCGAAAATCCATCATCGCAGCAGTCGCGATCAAAGTCATTGAGCCGGTTTTCGAATCACAGACGAAGACAAAACTCGGATCCAACGAAATGGAACCGGGAAAAGAAACGGTAAGAACTTTCATTACGAATTTCCTTAAAAACAAACTCGATAATTTCCTGCATCAGAATCAGGAAATTGCGGAAGCCCTTCACCGGAAAATCATTATTTCAGAACGCGAACGGAAAGAACTTTCCGGAATCCAGAAACTGGCGCGCGAACGGGCAAAAAAAGTATCGCTCCACAACAAAAAACTGCGCGACTGCCGTCATCATTACAACGATCAGAAAGCCCTGCGAAAAGCGGAAACCATGATTTTCATTACTGAAGGGGATTCTGCTTCGGGATCCATCACCAAATCGCGCGACGTGGAAACGCAGGCGGTTTTTTCCCTGAAAGGGAAACCCCTTAACTGTTACGGACTTACGAAAAGGGTCGTGTACGAAAACGAAGAATTCAACCTCCTTCAGGCAGCCTTAAATATTGAAGATTCTCTTGAAGACTTGCGTTACAATCATGTGATCATCGCAACCGATGCCGATGTAGACGGAATGCACATCCGCCTGCTCATGATTACGTTTTTCCTTCAGTTTTTCCCGGATCTAATCCGGAACGGACATCTTTATATCCTTCAGACGCCGCTTTTCCGCGTGAGAAACAGGAAAGAAACGCGTTATTGTTATTCTGAACCGGAACGGGTGAAAGCATTAAACGAACTCGGTAAAAATCCGGAAATCACAAGGTTTAAAGGACTCGGAGAGATTTCGCCTGATGAATTCAAGCATTTTATCGGAAAAGACATACGTCTGGAACCCGTAGTTTTGGGGAAAGACCAGACCATAGAACAGATTCTGGAATTTTATATGGGCAAAAATACGCCGGACCGCCAAACCTTTATTCTCGAAAATCTGGTGGTGGAAGATCCGGACATCAATAAAAAAGAAATCCTGACCGAAGCGGAATAAATTTTAAAACGAAAAATCTTAAGTTTTACCAAAAAACTTGAAAATATAAAAACGGAGAGCAAGAGTTGATGGAAGAACAAGAAAATCACCACGAAGAATCCCTGAAAAAGGTTTCCGGTCTTTACCGGGACTGGTTTCTGGATTATGCATCTTATGTAATTCTCGACAGAGCCATTCCTTCCATTTTCGACGGATTCAAGCCGGTTCAGCGCCGGATTATGCATTCGATGCGGGAACTGGAAGACGGCCGTTACAACAAAGTGGCCAACCTCGTCGGGAATACAATGAAATATCACCCGCACGGTGATGCTTCCATTACCGATGCGATGGTGCAGATCGGCCAGAAGGAACTCCTCATCGATACACAGGGAAACTGGGGAAATATTTATACCGGCGATTCAGCGGCTGCTGCGAGATACATTGAAGCCAGACTAACGCCTTTCGCACTCGAAGTGGTCTTCAACCCGAAAACAACGGAGTGGGCAAAATCCTATGACGGCAGAAACAATGAGCCGATTGATCTTCCGGTAAAGTTCCCGCTGCTCTTGGCTTCCGGTGTGGAAGGAATCGGAGTAGGACTTTCGACGAAAATTATGCCCCATAATTTCAATGAACTCATCAATGCTTCAATCGCCCATTTAAAAGGCAAAAAATTCGAACTTTTTCCTGATTTTTTAACCGGAGGAATGCTGGATGTTTCCAATTATAACGACGGCGAACGGGGAGGAAGAATCCGCACCAGAGCAAGGATTATTCAGAAAGACAAACACACACTCTGCATTACCGAACTTCCGTTTGGTAGAAATACCGGCGACCTTATCGATTCGGTCATCAAAGCCAATGAAAAAGGAAAAATCAAGATCAAAAAAATTGAAGACAACACCTCTGATCAGGTGGAAATCAATATTTTTTTGAACAGCGATGTTTCTTTGGACAAAACCATCGATGCGTTGTACGCTTTCACCGACTGTGAGATCCCGATTTCCCCGAATGCCTGTGTAATTGTCGGCGACAAACCGATGTTCCTCACCGTTTCTGAGATTTTAAGACAGAATACCGAACATACGGTTTCGCTGCTCAAAAAGGAACTCGAGATTGAGCTTCACGAACTTCAGGAAAACTGGCATTTTGCTTCGCTTGAAAGGATATTTATCGAAAACAGGATTTACCACGACATCGAGGAAGTGAAAACCTGGGAAGAGGTAATTTCCACGATCGATGAAGGTTTGAAACCGCATACCAAAAATTTGCTCAGAGCTGTTACTGAAGAAGACATTTTAAGATTGACGGAAATCAGGATTAAAAGGATATCGCGTTTCGACCTCGATAAATTCAAGGAAAATCTTCTGGCTCTTGAAGGTAAAATTGAGCAGGTAAAACACCATTTGGCGAACTTAATTGCTTACGCCATTGATTATTACCTGAATATCCAGAAAAAATACGGCAAAGGAAAAGAAAGAAAAACCGAACTGCGGATTTTTGACACCATTGATGCGACCAAAGTGGCAGTGGCAAACGAAAAATTCTACGCCAATTTCGAGGAAGGCTTCATCGGGACCTCCCTGAAAAAAGACCAGTATCTTTTCGACTGCTCCGATATCGACGATATCATTACGTTCCAGAAAGACGGCACGATGAAAGTCGTGAAAGTGGAGGCCAAAACCTTTATCGGGAAGAATATTGAACATGTTGCCATCTGGAAAAAAAACGACAAACGCACGGTGTACAACATGATTTACCGCGAAGGAAGGGAAGGTCCGTATTATATGAAACGTTTTTCCGTAACCGGCGTTACAAGAAATACCGATTACAAGCTGGCTTCGGATGCAAAAGGGTCAGAAATGCTGTATTTTTCCGCCAATCCGAACGGCGAAGCCGAACTTGTGACGGTTTTACTGAAGCCGAACGCGCGCGTCAGAAAAAACAAAATTGAAATCGATTTCTCGGAACTGGCCATTAAAGGACGTGATTCGAAAGGAAATCTGGTGACGAAATACACGATTAAAAAAGTGGATCTGAAAGAGGAAGGTCATTCCACTTTAGCGCCGAGAAAAATCTGGTTTGATGATACGGTGCGCAGACTGAATGCCGACGCGAGGGGAACGCTGCTCGGAACCTTCAAAGGCGATGACAGAATCCTCACCATCAATTCGCAGGGCGAAGCAAAACTGCTTTCTTTCGACCTGATGAACCGTTTCGAAGACGAATATCTGGTTCTGGAAAAATGGAAGCCGGAACAACCCATTACATGCATTTATTTTGACGGAGAAAAAGGCATTTATTTCATCAAAAGGTTCCTGCTCGAAAACACACCGAATGTGCAGAACTTCATGCCGTCGGAACATCCCAACTCATTCATCGAAAATGTAATTGTTGCGGACAATTCCACCGCTGAACTGGTTTTTGCCAAAGAAAAAGGCAAGGAAAAGGAGCCGGAGACCATCAGTATCGACGAATTTATCGCCATCAAAGGGATTAAGGCGATTGGTAACCAACTGACGAAAAACAAAATAAAGACCATCAACATCACCATGCCGGAACCTGCAGAAGAGATCAACGAAGGTTTTGATGTGGTGGAAGCTACGGATGGCCACATCAGTTTCATCGACGAAGATGTGCGCGACGGTGAGTTCCCGGATGAAGGAACCATCGGAAGCCTTTTCGATGAATAAATAATCATGGAAGCGCAGCGAGCGCGTTCATCATGTTGCCCAAAATGCATCAAAATAATGCAGAGGCATTTAAAAAATAAAAAAATAATATGAGTTTGGTATTGATCATTATTATAGCCGCAACGGCCATCATCAGTTTTATCGCTTTCAGCAACCACGGACTTTTTGAAAAGTACAAGTTCAGTGTAGGCGCGATTATTCAGAAAAAAGAATACATCCGCTTACTTTCTGCAGGTTTTCTTCATGCGGATATGATGCATTTGATATTAAACATGTATGTTCTTTATGCTTTCAGTCCGGCAATTTTTGAAATTTTTGGTACAATTGGCTTTCTTGTGATTTATTTCGGTTCAATTTTATTGGGGAATTTGTTCAGTCTTTACATATATAAAGAAAGACCTTGGTATTCAGCGATTGGAGCGAGTGGCGGAGTTTCAGGAGTAATTTTTGCAAGTGTTGCCATGTATCCGGAATTAATAAAGATTGGAATAATCTTTTTACCTCCAGAATTAAGTGTTCCGGGTTATATTTTCGGATTTTTATATTTTGGATATTCAGTTTATATGATGCTTTATCCTAAAGATCACGACAATGTTGGTCATGCTGCACACTTGGGCGGCGCATTTTTCGGTTTGATTTATGCAATTGGATTTCATCCACAATTGGCAATGGAGAACATTCTATTTTTAGGAATCATGGCGATTCCGCTGCTGTATATGAGTTATATGGTTTTTGTGAAGAAAAAAATCGGATAAAAACGGAAACCTTCAGATTGCTGAAGGTTTTTCATTTCACGGCAAAAATAAACCGGTCGTTTCCCGAAAGGTCCTGAAGCAGTTCAGCGCTCTTAAAAAAACTGAATAATTCCAATGTTTCCTTTCCGAGTTTCTGGTTGATTTCGAGAAAAATCATTCCTCCGTTCTGTAAATGGTTTTTGCTGTCTTCCGCAATTTTCCTGTAGAAGATCAATGCGTCGGCGGTGGGCGAGAACAGCGCCATTTTGGGCTCGAAATCCTTCACCGACCCTTCTATTTCCTTTTCTTCATCGATGCCGATATATGGAGGATTGGAGATGATGACATCATAAACCTCATTCAATGTTTCCGTAAGATAATTCTGATGGATGAAATTAATTTCAGTCTCATGGAAATCCGCATTTTTTTTCGCGGTTTCAAGTGCTTTTTCCGATAAATCAATCGCATTGATCGCCGCGTCCGGAAAATGTTTTTTTAAAGTGATCGGAATGATCCCACTTCCGGTTCCGATATCAAGAATTTTAAACGGCTCCGTCTTGGCCCTTGTTTCTTGACTCTTGACTCTTGTCTCCTGAATCTTCTTTATTGCCAGTTCCACCAACTCTTCTGTTTCAGGCCGAGGAATCAGCACGTTTTCATCCACAAAAAATTTACGACCGTAAAATTCTGTTTCACCTAAAATCTGCTGGTATGGTTTCCCCGACTGAAGCTGAGTGATAAATTCGGAAAATTGATTTTGCTGATGAGGCTCCAGTTCATTCTGCAGGCTGTCTCTGATTTCAAAACGGTTCATTTCCAGGATTTTCCCGGCGAAAATAAAGAACAGTTCAAGGCTTTCAGAATCGCTGTACAATTCTGAAATGTCCTTCTGAAATTTTTGTTTAAGGTCTGCAAGCGTCATTATCGGGTAAAAACCAGTTTTGTTTTGGTGGAAAGATCTTCGTCGATGCGGTAACCTTCAAGATTGAAAGCTTTAACATCGTTCAGGGTTTTGGCCTGTGTTTCAGCGCAGAAACGCACCATCATTCCTCTCGCGTGTTTTGTGTACACAACGATTGTCTCCAGTTTTCCTTCTTTCATTTCAAAAAAATCAAAATCGATGACGGGTGCATTCAGTTTTTTGCGGTCAAACACCTTGAAATATTCCGAACTGGCAAGATTCAGGATCAGATCTTTCGCTTTAAGCTCGCTGTTCAGCTGTTCAGTAAGTTTTTCGCGCCAGAATTCGTAGAGGTTTTTGTAATGCTCAAATTCAAATTTTCTGCCCATTTCCAAACGGTAAAGCATGATTTTGTCGGATGGTTTCAGCAGTCCGTACAGTCCGGAAAGCATGCGGAAATTTTTCTGGAGATAATCAAGGGCTTTTTTATCAAGGGTTTTGACATCCAAACCGCGGTAGACTTCGCCGGTAAAGGCAAATACCGCCGGAGCAGACTCGCCGGTTTTCGGTTTCGGTTTCCAGTTCTGGTTCCTTTCCCAGTTTTCATCGGCAAGTTTTTGGGAAAGTTCCATGAGTTCAGCCAGATATTTTGGAGATTTTTCTTTTAAATACGAATGGATGAGCGCCGCATTTTCGATGAATCTCGGGGTCGTCGATTTTAACAATTCTGTTGAATTGTCCGTATTCATGAGCTTTGCCGGTGAAGAAATGATTTTCATTAAGAAATTAAGTTGTTGAAGAATTAAAGTTCGCCTTTTCCCTGACGGATGATTTCAGGTTCGCCGCTCGTAAGATCTAAAATCGTGGACGCTACATTGTCTCCGTAACCGCCATCGATGACATAATCGACCAAATGGCCGTATTTTTCGGCAATAAGTTCCGGATCGGTGGAATATTCAATGACTTCATCGTCATCTTTAATGGACGTGGAAGCAATCGGATGCCCAAGTTTCTCCACAATGAGCTGCGGAATCGGGTGCGCCGGAACGCGTATTCCGACTGTTTTATGATTTTTATACGCCAAAGGCAGATTTTTGTTGGCTTCGAGGATAAAAGTGTAAGGTCCCGGAATTTTACTTTTCAAAAAACGGAATGTAGACGTTTCAATCGGCCTTGTGAACTCCGAAAGATGGCTTAAATTGTTGCAGATAATGGAAAACTGGGCTTTCTCGAGTTTTATTTTTTTGATCTGGGCCAGTTTTTCCATGGCTTTCAAATTGTTGATGTCGCAACCGAGCGCATAAACCGTATCGGAAGGGTAGATGATAAGGCTGCCTGATTTTAAAGCCTTTACCACCTCATCAATATAGTTTTCCTGCGGATTTTCCGCATAGATTTTAAGGATTTTTGCCATATACAAATGTAGAAAAATTAGGTGATAAATGAATTTTTTAAGAAAAATTTGGATGGTGCCGAAATTGTTGTATATTTGCATCACAATAGCGCGGGGTAGAGCAGTAGGTAGCTCGTCGGGCTCATAACCCGGAGGTCGCACGTTCGAGTCGTGTCTCCGCTACTAAACGAAGAGAATCACAATAGTGGTTCTCTTTTTTTGTGGAGTGAAATGTTTTGTTGGAGAGTGTTTTAAGGGATTTTATGAGTTCTGTTATTGAGATATTTTTCTATTATATCTCGAATTCTGTCAAAAAAAGGTATACAAAAACGTGACCCATTTAACAGTCTTTAATCCTTGAAAAAAGAATTTTGAAGGATCACCTTTAGAAATTCCGTCGGCCCAAAAAAGATATGCCCAAACTGAATCATTGCGTCATTCTTTTTCATAATTTTGTTAGAGGTAAAATTCAAACTGTTTGAAATTCACTGCATCACAAAATTAAAAATCCAAAAAATGAAAGGTTTTAAAAGCAACATCGAGAAAGACACCGTGGAAAACACGAATTTCCGCAAAGTGCTGTATACAGGCAAACATCCTCAGCTCGTTCTTATGAGTCTGAAACCGGGAGAAGAAATTGGAGAAGAAACGCACCCGCATAATGACCAGTTTTTTCGGTTCGAAAGTGGTTCAGGTAAATGTATCATTGATGAAACCGAATATTTGGTGAAAGACGGAGATGCTGTTGTTATTCCGTCTGGCGCAAAACACAATATCATTAACACGAACGGAGAATCTGAATTAAAAATTTATACGGTGTATGGCCCGCCCAATCACAAACATGATACGATAAGGGCGACAAAAGAAGATGCCGAAAAATTTAAGGAAGAATTTGACGGAAAGACAACAGAATAAATAGTTTCAAAAAAAAGTTTCAAGAAATTTGGATTGCTGATAGTTTTATTATGCTCATTCAGAATCGCTCCGTTTTCTGCAATCATCTAACTTAACTGTACATAATAAGTAATCGCTCAGAAGTTTTTATTCCTTTCCAACAACTTCCGGCGGATTGTCGATCTTAAGTTTCATGGTTTTCAAATCAAAAATATCGGTCTGGCTCATGAGGTGCATGGTCATATTTTCAATCGAAAGCGGAGCGCCATTGATGACGTCAAGCAGATTGCTGTCTGTAATGCTTCTGCCGTCCAGAAGGATCGCCAATCCGGGACCTACCGCTTCCATTTTATCTCTGTAGATCAGTAAAGCGGTATTTTCCTCGAGGCCCACTCCCAAAACGGTCGGATTGCTTACGACAATCTCGAAAAGACGGCCGATTCTTCCGCGGGTAATGAAATGCGTATCGAAAATAACATGATTCACAAGTCCTAATCCGGTGGTGGTGCTTACTTCGCCTTTTTCTGCAGCATCTTCGCTGCTTCCTTCTATCATCATGCTTTCGGAAGCTGCCGCTGCACCCGCCGACGTACCTGCATAAATAAAATGCGGATCTTCCAGTTTTTTCAACAGCAATGTGTAAAATTGGGTACCGCCAAGAATTGAGGTCAGTCGGAGTTGTGAACCTCCTGTAAAAAACACCGCGTCTGCATGATTGAGGCGGTCCAGAATTTTTTTGTCATCAGCTTCTTCACGGCATTCCATGATCATTACACCGGTGTTTTTGGCGCCTATTTTACGGAAAGCTTTCACATAATCCTTGCCGACTTCGTCCGGAATTGAAGATGCGGAAGTAATGATTTCAATCCTAGACTCTTCTTTTAAACGGGATTCGGAGATAAACCTGCGTAAAATGATTTCATCTGAAAAGTCAACATTTGAACCTTTTTCGCCCTTGTCTTCGCCGCCTCCGATAATCAGTAATTTGCCTTTCATATTCTTTTTTGTGGAATTGTTATTTGAGTGCTGTTTGCTGTTTGGTGCACATCAAAATTCCAGCCAATAAAAAGCAGAGAAAGTTTTGTTTTCATTTAAAAAGAAGGGGAGGAAACCGGATGATGAAACGGTATTTCTCAGTTCGGGAATTATTTCTATAGGCTTAAAATTACGCCGTTTTCTTTCAGTTTCTGGATGGGTTTCGAAAACCAGAACAGTTCAAAATCCTCAAAAATCTCTTCGAACTGATTTTTAAGTTCGTGAAGGGTGATTTTCTGCGGGTTTTCAGTGGAATTTTTTGATAAAATCTTCATGAGCCAATCGGCTTTTTCTTTTTCCAGTTCGATCTTTACAATATTGGTTTTAAGATGGAAGGTGAGTTGCGTGAGTGCATAGGAATTTCCCTTTTTTGATTTGATGTAATGCTCTGCCAGAACATTTTTATCCGGAAAAATGAGTTTTGAGTTTCCTTTAAAGACAAACGTTTCCTCTTCCAGAAGGCAGTCGTGAATATAATCGGGGTGGACGGTTGTCTCGGGAATTTTAAAATCGAACCAATCTTTGAGCGGAATATCGAAATTGATCCCGTGCATATAATTGAGCAGGGATTTTTTGAGGCCGAAACTGAATTGGCTGTGGTCAATTCCGGTAGTATCAATGAAGTCGATATCGTTATGGGCAAATAAAATTTCCTTTTTCAAAGGTTCCACGCCAAATTCTTCGGGATTTTTCCCGACAGGCGAATGGGCGGTCATCGCAAACTGATGCCAGAAACCGCTTTGCACAATGCCCATTTCAAAAAGCTGGCGCACCATTTCCAGGGAATCCACGGTTTCCTGCACAGTTTGGGTCGGATAACCGTACATCAGATAAGAATGAACCATGATGCCGGCTTCGGTGAAATTTCTCGTCACTTTGGCGACCTGTTCCACCGAAACACCTTTGTCGATGAGCTTGAGTAAACGGTCACTGGCGACTTCAAGTCCGCCCGAAACGGCGATACAGCCGGAAATTTTCAGCAAAAAGCACAGATCGCGGCTGAAACTTTTTTCAAAACGGATATTCGTCCACCACGTTACCACAAGATTTCTGCGCAGTATTTCGAGCGCCACTTCCCGCATCAACGCAGGCGGTGCTGCTTCATCCACAAAATGAAAACCGGATTCGCCGGTCTGCGCGATGAGTGTTTCCATGCGGTCCACCAGGATTTTCGCGGAAACCGGTTCGTAGGTTTTGATATAATCCAGAGAAATATCGCAGAAAGTGCATTTTCCCCAATAGCAGCCGTGCGCCATCGTGAGCTTGTTCCAGCGCCCGTCGCTCCATAAACTGTGCATCGGATTGGCGATTTCAATCACGGAAATATAGTGGTCCATAAGCAGATCGCTGTAATCGGGAGTTCCCACAAAAGCCTGTTTGTAATCGTGTCGCGGTGAATTGTTTTTATAGGTCACTTCTCCGTTTTCGAGTAGAAATGTTCTTTTGAACTGTGGTTCTTCGCTTTGCTCAGCAAGACAGGTGTTCGCATGAATCAGTTCAATCGGCAATTCACCGTCATCGAGCGTAATAAAATCAAAAAATTCGAAAACCCTTTTGTCTTTCACTTCCCTCAATTCCGTATTCGGGAAACCGCCGCCCATTGCCGTTTTAATTTGCGGATAATGCAGCTTTATGAATTGCGCACACCTGAAAGCGGAATATAAATTCCCGGGAAACGGCACCGAAAAACAGATCAGTTTTGGCTGTACCGCATCGATTTTTTCCTTCAGGATTTTTAAAGTAAGCTGATCAATAAATGTGGAAGGTGCATTCAGTTTGGAATACAGCTCATCAAAATAATTTGCACTTTGACCGATGCGTTCGGCGTATCTGCTGAAACCGAAATCAGCATCGATGTTCTCCACAATAAAATCCGAGAGATCTTCAAGATACAAAGTAGCGAGATGCTTCGCTTTGTCCTGCAGACCCATGTTTCCGAAAGCAAATTCCATATCGTCGAGCTGATTGAAACGCGAGGCTTCGGGCAGGAAATTCATGCTGCAGATTTGTCTCGCAAGCGTTGGATTTTTATTCTGGAGAAAAAGGATGACCTGATCAATGGTTTTCAGATATTCATCCCTTAAAGCAAAAATCCGTCGGGAGTTTTCAGAAGAATTCTCCGGATCAGCGGTTTCAGAAAATATTTTTCGGATTCCTTCCTTTGAAAAAAGATCCAAAATAACTTCAATCCCCAAATCCACCTGATAAGCTGAAATATTTTTGGTGTTCAGAAAACCTTTCAGATAAGCTGTAGCCGGATATGGCGTGTTGAGCTGCGTAAATGGGGGAGTGATGAGCAGGAGATCTTTCAAGGATTCTTTTTTGCAAATTTATTTAATTATTGGGAATGTAGGGCAGTAATGACTTTATTAAAGCGTCCGCAATCTGGAAATTGCACCGCAGGATGGCTTTCTTAAGGATTCTAAAGATGGTGCACGTTCGCATAAACCACTGAAATGATTTTAAAGCGACACTGCCTCTATTTTCGAGAAAAATGGTGAAGGTATACTGCTTTTGGGTTTGTTCGGGTGTACTCCGATTTATTCCGTTTGAATTGGAAGTACACGAAGTGGACGATAAGTGTAAATATAGCTCTTGTGCCTCGACAATTATTTTTATATTTGAAGATGAATATTTCTGAAATTGTAGATCCTGAATTCAAAAAAGAAATTGCAGCGAGCCGCGATCTGAAGCACTTCCCGTCAGGTTCGGTTATTTTAGATATTAATTCTTATGTTAACTACATTCCACTGGTAATATCGGGGAGTGTTAAGGTCGTAAGAACTGAAGAAGACGGGAGAGAAATCCTTTTGTATTACCTCACCCCCGGCGAAAGTTGTATTTCATCCATACTTTCAGGACTTGCTCAGGACACTTCAAAGGTCAAGGCAATTGTGGAAGAGGATGCTGAAATTCTGATGTTGTCACTTTCAAAAGGCAAGGAATGGCTCACCAAATATCCCGAGTGGTCAACTTTTGTTTTCCAATTGTATCACAAACGGTTTGAGGATTTGGTAACGATGGTGAATTCAATTGCTTTCCAAAAAGTAGATGTCAGACTTTTATATTTATTGGATCAGAAATCACAACTGTATAAATCTAAAGAACTTTCTGTTACGCATCAGCAGCTTGCAGACGAGCTCGGCATTACGAGAGAAGCGGTAAGCCGCGTACTGAAACAGATAGAAACTGAGGGAAAAATAAAACTTTCCCGAAATAAAATTACCCTTTTGTAACATACATCACTGACTTCGTGTTCCAAAGACTGTACTTTTGCATCATTAATTTTAAATGAAACAACAATGTTAGATGCAATAAAAAACCTTTTCGGTATGGATAAAACCGATTATGCAGATCTTCTAAAGCAAGGTGCTATAATTCTTGATGTAAGAAGCAAAAACGAATATGCTGACGGACATATCAAAAACTCCATCAATATTCCTGTTGATCAGCTTCAAAGCAACCTTTCAAAACTAAAGAATAAAGACAAACCGATCATTACCTGCTGCGCATCGGGAATGAGAAGTGCCACTGCAAAAACCATTCTCCAGAATAACGGTTACGGGAATGTACACAATGGCGGAGGATGGAGCAGTTTGAACGCTAAATTATCATCGTAAGAGTACTGCAGAAATCAGAGTGTGATTTTTTGGTACTTCAAAAATCTGAACGGTGGTTTCTCAGACCAGAATGATAACGTATTTCATAATTATAATTGTAGCCGCCTTCACGGGCGGTTTTTTTTATGAAGTTTCAAGAAAAAAACAGGTCTTTTGAGGTAGATTATTGGCCTATGTGATATAGGTTACTGTGCAGCCGTTTCCACCAGTCTAACTTTGCAAAAAATTAAAGATTATGCAAAAAGTCTGGGTACTTATTTTATCAGTTACCACCTTTCACCAAATATTTTCGCAGGATACCGTCCGGATTTCCCAAACCGAACTGGAGCAGAAAATTATCGATAACAACCTTCAGGTAAAAATGGCGCAAAAAGAAGCCGAACTTGCCGATGCTGAACTGTTGGGAACAAGAGCGATGTATCTCCCGAATATCAACGCATCTTACACTTTTTCTAACACCAACAATCCGCTGTATGCATTTGGATCAAAGCTCAATCAGGAAAGGATTACAATGATGGATTTCAATCCCGATAACCTCAATTCTCCGAAAAGCATTTCCAATTTTGCCACCAAATTAGAAATTCAGCAACCCATCATCAATATCGATGCGGTTTATCAGAAAAAGGCCGGACAGATCAAATCCGATGTTTTGAAAATCAAAACCGAAAGAACCAAAGAAAGCGTTCGGTTTGAGCTTAAAAAAGCATATATGACGCTGCAAATGGCCTATAAAACCGTCGAAACTTTAGAGAATGCCCAAAAAACTACGATGGCCAACAAGAAGGTCATCGACAATTATTACCAAAATGGCATCATTCAGAAATCTGAAGTTTTGTATATGGATGTACGTCTGAAAGAAATCGAAAATCAGATTGCTTACGCCAAATCCCATATTAAAAATGCCTCCGATTATCTCTATTTTCTGCTCGACGAAAATTACGGGAACAAAGTCCTGAAACCAACGGAAACATTGGAATATCATGAAAATATTGTAGAGCGCAATCCTACTTTGAATTCCAACAGAAAAGATTTACTGGCCTACCAGAAATCTCTGGAAGCTTATGATTTGATGATCAAATCTTCTCAAGCGAAATTTCTCCCAAAACTTAATGCATTCGGAAGTTTCGAGATGTACGATAACAAAATTGCACAGTTCGATGCCAATGGATATTTGGCAGGAATCCAACTTTCATGGAATGTTTTCGACGGTCTGAAAGCCAAAAGCGAACAGCAGCGATTAAAAGCGGAACTGAGCAAAGCCCAGACCGAAATTCAACAGTACGAGAAGCAAAGCCAGTTAGAACTCCAGAAAACTTCGCGCCAGGTTCAGGATGCCGAAAACAAGGTAAACCTCACGAAAATGGCCTGGGAACAAAATAAAGAAGCCTACCGAATCCGCAAAAACCGTTATGATCAGGGTCTGGAAAAATCTGCTGATCTGCTCACTGCCGAAACCCAAATGTCACAAAAAGAACTGGAACACATACAGGCCATTTATGAGTACAATACCGCTGTAGAATATTATAAATTTTTAAAGAATTAGGTATTGCGGTGAACAAAGAACTCAGGAGTTGTTTACTTCATTTTTTTAGGAGCAAATTCCCGCTGTCCACTATATCTTTTTCTTTTTGCCGGCGCTTTTCCCTTCCATAAAAAGAAAAAGGATGCCGTTTCCATCGGGGCTATCAACACGCCGAAAAAAAAGTAAAACATTGACTTAACATAGAAAGTAAAGAAAAATATAAACCAACCAACCTTGTCAGAGTTTTAAATACTTGGCAAGCTTCAGATAAAAATAAAAAATTATGAAAACATACCTTTATTCCGGTCTCCTTTTATCAGCCGTGCTTTTCAGCAGCTGCTCATCAGACGAAAAAAAATCGGTACAAAACACCGATGCACCCATTTCGGTCACTGTAAATAAATCATCAGGTAACACTCTTGGTTTGTCAACAACCGCAACAGGCAAATTGGTGGCCAAAAATTCCGTAAATGTTTCTACCCGAATGATGGGTTACATCACATCGATGAGAGCAGAAGTCGGGCAGAACGTAAGAGCAGGACAGGGCTTGGTGAGCATCAATTCTACTGATATTCAGGCAAAAGGCGGACAGGCGAGTGCGCAGATTTCGCAGGCTCAGGCTCAGTTCAATATTGCTAAAAAAGATTACGCGAGATACCAGAATTTATATAAGAATCAAAGTGCATCGCAAAAAGAATTAGATGATATGAGAGCGCGTTACGAAATGGCGCAGGCGGGTTTACAGGTCGCCCAGCAAATGAAAAACGAAGTGAATTCTCAATACAGATACACCAATATTACCGCTCCGATTTCCGGAACCATCACCGCGAAATTCGCCGAGCAGGGCGATATGGCAAGTCCGGGAATGCCTTTGCTCACGATAGAATCTTCAGGAGCTTTGCAGGCGCAGGTTTTGGTTTCCGAGCAATATATTACGCTGATCCAGCAAGGAATGCCGGTTCAGGTTACGATGAAATCCGTCGGCAAAACCGTTGGCGGAACGGTTTCCGAAATCAGCAAATCTGCTGCAAACACCGGTGGCCAGTATATGGTGAAAATTAATATTCCTGCTTCCGCTGATCTGTTACCGGGAATGTTTGTGAATGTGCAGTTTCCGTTTAAAAATTCAGGAAAAATCAATCAGGATTTTCAGGAAACCGTCATGATTCCAAAATCTGCTGTGGTACAAAACGGACAGTTAACAGGAGTTTATGTGATGAGTTCACAAAACACAGCCGTTTTGCGCTGGTTAAAAACAGGTAAAACAGTAGGAGATCAGGTAGAAGTGGTATCAGGTTTAAATTCAAAAGAACCTTACATCGTTTCAGCTAAAGGTAAATTGTATAACGGAGCAAAAGTAACTTTAAAATAAATTCAAGTTTCGAGGTACGCGTTGCTGGTTTTACTTCGCAACTCGTAACCTCTAAACACGAAAACCAAATATTATGGAAAAAGGATTCGCAGGACGTATCGCCGAGTTTTTCATCAATTCAAAACTGACGATTTTATTAATGGTCGCGTTGATGATCATCGGGATGTACAGCTCCACATTAATACCAAGAGAAGAAGAGCCACAAATCATTGTGCCAATGGCCGATGTAATGGTGGGTTATCCGGGAGCTTCACCAAAAGAAGTAGAAAACCGGGTGGTAAAACCGTTGGAAAAAATCATTTCCAACATCAAAGGGGTGGAACATATTCACTCCATGGCGATGAACGGGAAAGCAATGATCATCGTACAGTTCTATGTCGGAGAAGACACGGAACGTTCGTATGTGAAATTGTATGATGAACTGATGAAAAACAAGCACATTTTTCCGAAAAATGTGATGGAACCGATGGTGAAAACCCGTTCTATTGATGATGTTCCGATGTTGGGACTCACCCTTTGGAGCGAAAAATACAACGATTACCAGCTTCGCCAGATCGGGGAAGAACTGTCGTCGGAAATCAAAAAAATAAAAGATGTTTCGCTTACCAACGTGATCGGCGGACGAAACCGACAGCTGAAAGTTGTTGTTGATAAAGATAAAATGGCGGAGCTGAATGTGGATGCGCTTTCGGTAATGCAGATGATACAGGCAAGTAACGGAAGTTCACAGTCCGGAAGTTTTGTTTCCAACGATGAAGAATATCTTTTAACAACGGGACAGTTTTTAAATTCAGCAGAAGATGTGGAAAATTTGGTAGTTGGAACCTCCCAAAATATGCCGGTTTACCTGAAACAGGTGGCCGAAATCGAAGACGGGGCAGCTTCTCCGCAGAATTATGTAAGCTTCGGATACGGAAATGCGCTCGAAAACGGGAAAAAATTTAAATCGGAATATCCTGCAGTAACGCTGTCGGTTTCTAAAGTAAAAGGAGCCGATGCGATGAAAATTTCGGAGCAGATTCTTGCCAAAGTGGATGAACTGAAGAAAAATTTAATTCCTGATGATGTTCATGTAGAAGTGACCAGAAACTACGGCGAAACCGCTTCCCACAAAGTTTCTGAATTATTGCTTCACCTTGGAATTGCAATTCTGGCTGTAACAGTCCTCGTCATGCTTGCCATGGGCTGGAGAGGCGGATTGGTGGTGTTTTTCTCCGTTCCGCTGACGTTTGCTTTGACGCTTTTCAGTTATTATATGCTCGGTTACACGCTGAACCGAATCACGCTTTTTGCACTGGTTTTTGTGGTGGGAATTGTGGTAGACGACAGCATTATTATCGCCGAAAATATGCACCGGCACTTCCACATGAAGAAATTACCGTTCAGGCAGGCGGCCATTTATGCCATTAATGAAGTCGGAAATCCAACTATTTTAGCAACCTTCACCGTAATTGCCGCGATTTTGCCAATGGCGTTCGTTTCCGGAATGATGGGTCCTTATATGTCGCCAATGCCCATTGGAGCATCAATTGCGATGTTGCTTTCGTTATTTGTGGCTTTAACGGTAACACCATATTTAGGTTTTCATTTATTAAAAGTAAAAGACACCGAACAGCATAAAGAAGAACAAGGGTTGGAAACTGGCAGAATCTATAAAATTTATAAAAAAATAGAACAACCGTTACTCGACAGCACATCAAAAAGATGGACGATGATGGGAATTATCGGTGTACTCTTATTGATTTCGGTTTTGGCATTCTTTACGAAATGGGTAGCAGTAAAAATGCTTCCGTTTGATAATAAAAATGAAATTCAGCTCGTGATCGATTTGCCCGAAGGAACCACTTTAGAAAGAACAGCAGCTGCCACTCAGGACATTGCACAATATCTGAAAACCATTCCTGAAGTGGTGAATTATCAGAATTATGTCGGTTCGTCATCACCCATTACATTCAACGGTCTGGTTCGCCATTACGATATGAGAGGAGCCAGCAATACGTCGGATATTCAGGTGAATCTTTTGCCTAAAGCAGATCGCGATGCGCAAAGCCACGATATTGCAAAAAAAATCCGGCCGGAAATTCAGAAAATTGCGGCAAAATACAGGGCCAATGTAAAAATTGTGGAAGTTCCGCCGGGACCGCCCGTTTTATCAACCATTGTTGCTGAAATTTATGGACCTGATTACGAGGGGCAGGTAAAAGTTGCAAAACAGGTGCAGGAAATTCTGCACAAAACCGACGATGTGGTGGATATTGACTGGATGGTAGAAGCACCTCAAACAGAATTCAAACTGGTTCCGGACAAAGAAAAAGCAATGCTGAACGGTGTTGCGCCGGAACAAATTGTAGGGAATCTGACGTATTTAATGGGCGAACATTCCATCGGAAATTTATATACTGAAAAATCAAACGATGGAGTTGATATTGTAATGAAACTCAATAACAGTGATAAATCAACCATTCAGGACGTAACCAATCTGAAAGTGAAAGGACAAATGGGAATGGTTCCGGTAAGCGATCTGGTACAAGTACAGCGCGATACACTGCAAAAATCTATTTACAGAAAAGACCAGAAGCGGGTAGTGTATGTGCTTGCCGATATGGCAGGTGGTTTGGAAAGTCCGGCTTACGCCATTTTGGGAATGGACGAAAAACTCAATAAAATAAAGCTTCCACAAGGGTATTCACTCAACGAACTGTATATGAATCAGCCTGAAAATGAGTCTGATTACACCGTAAAATGGGATGGTGAATGGCAAATTACGTTAGAGGTCTTTAAAGATCTGGGCGCAGCGTTCGCAGTGGTGATCATTATTATTTATATGCTCATTGTGGGTTGGTTTCAGAATTTTAAAACACCGCTGGTCATGATGATTGCCATTCCGCTGTCGCTGATAGGAATTGTTCTCGGACACTGGATTTTAGGCGCTTTTTTTACGGCAACTTCTTTCATCGGAATGATTGCTTTGGCTGGGGTAATGGTGCGGAATTCGGTATTGCTGATTGATTTTATAGAAATCCGTCTGAATGAGGGAGTTCCCATCAAACAGGCCATTATCGAAGCCGGAGCAGTGCGCACAACGCCGATCTTATTAACAACAGGAGCGGTGGTTATTGGCGCGGTGATTATTCTTTTCGATCCGATTTTTCAAGGTTTGGCAATCTCGCTTGTTTTTGGGGCGATCGTTTCAACCATCCTTACGCTGATTGTAGTGCCGTTGATTTATTATGTAACGGAAAGGAAGAAATGGGAAAGTAAAACAGAGGTTGAAAATAAGATCTCTGAAGAGTAAAAAAATAAACCTCACAGGTCTCTTAAATCTGTGAGGTTTAACTACTTGGTTGAAAAAACCTAAAACATAAGAAATCGCCTTGATTTGGAAATACTGATCAAGACGCTGCGATTCTACATAACCTTAACACAATAAAAAATCTACATATGAAACTCTTATTAATTACAGCAGTAGAAGAATTTGGAAAAGAAGTGAAAAATATTCTGAAACATTCTGGCGTGAAATCTTTTTCCTATCAGTCGGTAAAAGGCTACAAGAATAATGGAAATGAACGTGAAAACTGGTTTGCAAAGGATCATTTGTCTGTTGATTCTTTACTTTTTACGGTATTTATGGAAGATGAATTTGCCGATGAAATCTATAAAAGTGTAGAAGATTTCAATTCAAAGCAAAAAACATTTTCGCACATTCATATTGCGACTTTACCGTTAGAAAAATCCATTTAAAATCAAAAAAATGCAAACAAGAACAGTCCACGCGGTAGCGGGAACCATTATTTTAGCCAGTTTATTATTAGGAATTTATGTAAATCAAAACTGGTTCTGGCTTACAGGTTTTGTCGGAGTGAATCTGTGGATACACGCTTTGACCAATTGGTGTCTGATGTATTTGATCCTGGGGAAAATCGGGATCAAAGACGATGGTCCTACCAATTGTTCCAGATAATATCCGGAGAAAATTAGAAAAGTTTTCGATGGTTTTGTTTTAAAAACGGTTTCTATTTGCCTGCAAAAGAATTAATTTTATAGACAAAAGATGAATATGGATCAGAAGAATTTCTGGAACGAACGTTACCGTCAGACGGAATATATTTACGGAACCTCGCCCAACTATTATTTAAAAGAAAAACTGAAAGAAATTACGCCCGGTAAAATTTTATTTCCGGCTGAAGGAGAAGGCAGGAATTCTGTTTTCGCAGCGCAGATGGGTTGGACAACTGAAGCTTTTGATCAGAGCGCAGAAGGAAAAAAGAAGGCGCTTGCCTTGGCAGAGCAAAACAATGCGGAGATTTCATATACCGTTTCTGATGTTCAGAGTATCAACTATTCCGAACATTATTTTGATGCTTTGGCTTTAATTTATGCCCACTTTCCGGGAGATCAAAGGCGAAGGATTCATCAGAAACTCGCAAAAT
Organism: Kaistella sp.; assembly: GCA_019459085.1. Taxonomy (GTDB): domain Bacteria; phylum Bacteroidota; class Bacteroidia; order Flavobacteriales; family Weeksellaceae; genus Kaistella. The sequence continues at coordinate 16,827 of JAIBEW010000010.1, read as the reverse complement.
TTCTGAAACCGGGAGGCTTCCTGATTATAGAAGGGTTTTCCAAACTTCAGGAAGCATATCAGAAGAATGATCCGCGATCCGGCGGTCCACGCGATCCTGAAATGCTCTACAGTCTTGAAGAATTAAAAAGAGATTTCGAAAACTTTGATTTCAAAGAAGCCGCGATTAAAACCATTACATTGAGTGAAGGAGATTACCACAAAGGAGAAGCTTCAGTAGCAATGATTTTAGCGGTTAAGCAGTAATTTTGGCTTATGTAATCGAGGTTACTGACAATGGGTAAAATAAAAGATAACTTTGCACGTATAAATATTAAACAGTAAAAAATATGTTTTTTCAACACATTTACGATAAAAGTTTAGCACAGGCCAGTTATTTAATCGGTTGTCAGGCACAAGGCGTGGCAATTGTTATTGATGCCAAAAGAGATATTGATACTTATCTGCAGATAGCAAAAGATAACAATCTCAAAATTACGCATATTACCGAAACGCATATTCATGCAGATTTTCTTTCCGGTTCCCGCGAATTGGCAGCGGTTACAGGTGCCGATCTGTATCTTTCTGATGAAGGCGGGGCCGACTGGCAATACGAATTTCCGCATAAAGGTCTGAAAAACGGAGATCAAATAAACGTTGGAAATCTGACTTTGGAAATTCTTCATACACCAGGTCACACCCCTGAAAGCATCAGCTTTTTATTGACCGATCATCCTGCAACCGATGAACCGGTCATGATTTTCACCGGAGATTTTGTTTTTGTAGGAGATATTGGCCGCCCCGATTTATTGGAAAAAGCCGCCGGACTCATCGGAACTCAGGAAAAAGGCGCTAAAGAAATGTACAGGTCGGTGCAGGATTTCAGTAAGCTTTCGCCATTTATTCAGGTTTGGCCGGGACACGGTGCCGGTTCTGCCTGCGGAAAGGCTTTGGGAGCAGTGCCAAGTTCAACAGTCGGTTACGAAAAAATAAGAAACTGGGCTTTTCAGTACGATAATGATGAAGAAGGTTTTGTAGATGAGCTTTTGGAGGGTCAGCCGGAACCACCAAAGTACTTCGCGATGATGAAAAAGCTCAACAAAACAGAAAGACCTTTATTAACCGAAGTTCCGAAACAGAAGAAACTTTCTAAGGAAGAATTTCTAAAAGCGCATTCTGAAGAGGTGAAAATCATTGATACCCGCGATAAAACTGATTTTGCAGCCGGTTTTATTCCAAAAAGCATCAATATTCAGGGCAATAATTCGTTCTCCACTTGGATGGGCTGGATGATCAGTTACGCAGAGCCATTTATTCTTGTTGCCGGCGACGAACAAATCGAAGATCTTACCAGAAAACTGATGCGGATCGGAATGGACAATATGATGGGATATATTGATGATGTTAAAGTACCCGACTTGGAACTTCAGACCGCTGAGGTGATCAATCTGGATGAGTTTAAAAAGTATCTCAACCGTAACGAGGTGCAGATTGTAGATGTTAGGGGTAAAACTGAGTTTGAAGAAGGTCACATGGAAGGGGCAGAAAATGTTTTTGTAGGAACGCTCGCAGAAAATCTTGATAAATTTTCAAAGGATAAACAGGTCGTTATTCACTGTCAGAGCGGCGACAGAGCGTCAATTGCATATTCAGTTCTCAGAAAGAACGGTTTTGCCAACATCAAAAATTTTTCTGGCGGAATGAAAGAATGGGAAGAAAAAGGAAACCCCATTGTTTAGAAAAATATTTAAGATGATACAGAAAATATATAAAAACTGGGACTTTTTTAGAGTATTCCGTCTGGCAATAGGCGTTTTGCTGGTGGTGGAAGCTCTGAAATCAGCAAACTGGTTTCTGGTTTTGGTTGGAGCGGTTTTTGTGCTGATGCCATTGCTGAACATCGGTTGTTGTGCAACAGGAAACTGTCCGGTGCCTACAGGAAATTCTAAGGAAACTATTGATGAAGTAGAATATGAGGAAATTAAATAAATCCAAAATAAATGAATAAATTTCAGGAAATAATCCGTCAGGACAAACCTGTATTGGTGGATTTTTTCGCAGAATGGTGCGGCCCGTGTAAAATGCAGGCGCCGATTCTTCAGGATCTGAAAAAGAAAATAGGCGACACCGCCAATATCATTAAAATTGATGTGGATAAAAATCAGGCAGTTGCCGCTCAGTTCGGAATCCGAAGTGTCCCGACCATGATGATTTTTAAAAACGGCGAAGTAAAATGGAAGCAGTCCGGCGTTTTTCAGTCCGATGAACTCGAAAGATTAATTAAAGAAAACAGTTAAAAAATGTATAGAAATCTTATTATTGCCTTATTCATTATTGTATTGACGGGATGTGGAAAAGCACAGAAAAGCCCTGATGGAAGCAGTCTTTCTGCAACCGAATTTTCTCAGAAATTAGATAAAATCAAAGATGCACAGTTGGTGGATGTACGAACAGCGGGAGAATTCCGGAACGGACATCTTAAAAACGCCATGAATATCGACTGGTCTGCTGATGATTTTGCAGAAAAAGCTGCGGCATTGGATAAAAATAAACCTGTTTTTGTATATTGTTTGAGTGGGCCTAGAAGTACTGCAGCCGCAGCAAAACTAGAGGAAATGGGCTTTAAAAATGTCTATGAAATGCAGGGCGGAATGATGAAATGGAGAAATGCCGATCTTCCCGAAATCAAAGCTTCCACTTCTGTCGGAATGAGCGTTGCCCAATACAATGAAATGTTGAAAAGTGAAACTCCGGTTTTGGTAGATTTCTATGCAGAATGGTGTGCTCCGTGCAAAAAAATGGAGCCTTATCTCAAAAAAATAGCCGCAGAAATGCCCGATAAAGTTAAAATTGTTCGGATAAATGTTGATGAAAATACAGAGCTTTGCAAAGAACTGAATGTCTCTGCGCTTCCTGTCCTGAAACTGTACCGGAATAATGAAGTTGTCTGGGAAAAACTGGGTTTTGTACCTGAAGAGGAAGTAAGAAAACAGCTTTCTAAATAATGACTTTTTTATAAAATCTGATGCTTCGCAACAGATAAACAATAAGGCTGAATGGAATCATTCAGCCTTTTTTGTAATACTATATTGCTGTTAAATTCTCATGTATTTGCAGTTTTCAGCGCAATGTTTATAGAGTTGCATTAAAACATCAATACAATCCCAATCTTCCTGCTATCTTTGCGCCACAATAAAATCACTATGCATCCAAAATCGACTTTTGTTATGTTGCTCTGCACGCTGTTTTCCGGAATTGTTTTCTCCCAGACCACTGTCCGGGAAAACGGTTATACGGTAACCTATAATCATAAAAACATCGCCTTAACCTTTGATCAGAATGTTGCTTTCCGGGCGTTCAATGCAAAATCCCTGGCTGAAAAACAAGTCACCATCGACAGTACTAACAGCTACACCTATACGATTACAGACGCTGAACCGGCCGAGTTCATCAAGTATGAGTACGCTTTGAAGGACGGTGCGAATAAAACCTACAATACAGCCATGCTCGCGGCGCAGGCTCTTTCTACAGGAGTAATGAATGTTTATTTCAACCATCCTGTAATCACTTCCGCTGCACAGTACCAGCCAGCGCAGGATTTAGGAAGTACACTGGATGACATGTTAATCGCGTACATCAATAATTGCCAAAGCACCTTGGATATTGCCATTTACAACAGTTATTCGCCAAGCAGTACAACGGGTATCGCCGGTGCCATCAATAATGCATACGGAAGAGGAGTACGCGTCCGGGTGGTGTACGACGGAAGCACAAGCAGCGTAATGATTCCATTGCTGAATCCAGCAATTCCAAAGCTGGCCAGTCCAACTTCATCCTCTTATGGCATTATGCACAATAAATTTGTCGTATTCGATGCCGACAGTTCTAACCCCAATCTTCCCTGGGTCTGGACAGGTTCCACAAACTGGACAGCCGTGCAGATTGAAGGACCTGATAAGAACAATGCGATTGCCATTCAGGATCAGGCGCTCGCCCAGGCCTATAAAACAGAGTTCGAAGAAATGTGGGGCTCCTCAGTCTTATTACCAAATGCCACCTTATCTAAATTTGGCCCTTATAAAACAGACAATACTCCGCATACCTTTGTAATCGGTGGCAAAGTGGTGGGCAATTATTTTAGCCCGTCAGACGGTGCCAATGCACAGATCATCAATGTCATCAATTCTGCAAACAACGATATTGAAATTTCAACCATGCTTATTACCCGCGACGACGTTCGCAGCACGCTCATCAACAAATACAATTCGGGGCTCGGCATCGTGGAGGCTGTCTTCGACACCCAGAATCCTTCGGGCAACGATATCCCGGCGCTGAAAACGGCTATCGGTGCCAACAAAATGGTGCAGTATGGCGGTGCGGGAATCATGCACCACAAATTTATCCTGGTCGATAATTTCAATGCTGCCTCCGATCCAACTGTTCTGACCGGTTCCCACAACTGGAGTGCATCTGCCGAAACGAAAAACGATGAAAATACACTGGTTATCCATGACCCAACCATCGTCGATCAATACTATCAGGCATTTCTCTACCTTTATGGTCAGGCGGGTGGCACATTGGCAACCGCAGAACTGGTTTCAAACAAAAAAGACCTGATGCTGTACCCCAATCCAACTAGTGGTATGGTTTTTTTCAAAGCAGACAGCAGCCTGTTCAGCTCAAAAGGAAGGGTTACGGTATATAATGTCGTAGGCAGCAGGATTATGGAACGTAATTTTACCAATATGCAGAATGCTTCTTTTGATTTGAGCAATGCGCCGAAAGGGCTGTACTTTGTGACGGTTCAGATAGGGGAGTTTTCTTACCAGGCTAAAATTATCCGCAAGTAAATTTAGGGAGGACGGCTATTATTATTCAGAATCAATCATTATAATGAAAGCCAACATTGGTAAAGCCCAAGCATTGCTCAAAATTAATTATTTTGAAATGAAATAGACTCTTTGGTGAAACACCCGCAATTCTTATATTTACAAATTATCTGAAATCAAATTTAAAAACATCTAAAATATCTATGAACACAAAATTTGCTTTTTTTGCGCTTCTTATTTCTATGTTTTCATTTTCGCAGTCATTGGAATTTGGGATCGGTTTGGGAACCGGCGCAAATTATATCGTTGAAAATTCAGTAAATGTTACCTATAAAACACCTGTATCCATTAATACAGATTTGAAGTATACCCCAAACAATTCAAATATTGGTATTTTATTAAGATATCAATATGCAAACACTTCGGTAAGCGGGCAGAAATGGTTCGAATCCAATCAACCTTTCACTGCAACTGTTGATGATAATTCTCTGTTTTTACTCGTTGAGTATCTGAAAAGGAGCGGTCGAAAATTAAATTTTGGAGGGAATTTCGGAGTTGGTTTTACCAAACAAATAATTCAGTTTAATTCAGAAAACTATTCTGTCGACCATACTTTTCCATCAGTAAATGTTTCAGGAATTATGGATTATAATGTAAGTGAAAAATTCGCCCTTAAATTGCAGCCGGGTTTTCAGTTTTTTGACCCAATTAACGGAATGAAAAGCAAGCCGTATAATTTTGCTAAAGAAGATATTCATTTTCTCACGCTTCTGGGAATTACTTAAACTCTAAAGAATAATCTCCTCCATCGAAACCTTTTCAGGGTAAGGATTCTGGCGGCGATTTATTCATGTGAACTATTCCTGTGATTATCTTTTTTTTACCCAATAATGTCTATAGATTTTAAACAGTGGTCAGAAAAAAAATAAAACGAACATACCGAATCAGCAAATTTGTGGTATATCGGGAGGCCGGTTCTCCCGAAAGTTCAAATGGATGATTGCGTGCACAAAAAGCAGAATCGAAAAAAGAAAAAAATAAAACATCTTTTCACGTCAGATATGCGTGTAGCGAAAGTTCTGCATCCTGCTCTCCGTAATTAAAGCATCATCAATTAACTCAACAACTCAATAACTCAACAACTCAATGACCCAACGACTCCACAACCACTGCTGAACCGTACTTTCTCCGTCTCTCCCTGATTAAAGAAACATCATTCAACTCCACAACTCCACAACTTAACAACTCAACGACTCCACCACTTAACTCTTATTTTGAAGATTTCCTTTGCCGGTTAAAAACAATATTGTAATATTGCAATAGAATAATACATTATGGGAATTACTAAAACAGAACATTTTACCGCAGAACAGAATGAAATGGCAGTGCTCTTAAAAGCAATGGCACATCCTGCCCGGATTGCCATCATCGATTATCTGCTCTCAATCGATACCTGTATCTGCAATGATATTGTGGAGGTGCTTCCGCTTGCGCAGCCCACCGTTTCCCAGCACTTAAAGGAACTGAAAAATGCCGGCGTCATTCAGGGAACAGTGGAGGGAACCTCAATCAAATACTGCATCAATAAAGAAACGATGCAGAAATTCGAATCATTCATCGACCATATTTTCCATAAAATAGAAAAACAGGAAAACGGTTGCTGTTAATCAATAATAAAAAACAAAAGAGATGAAACTTTCAGAAATCAAAACCATTCTCGCAGATCTTACAGAACTTCATTTTGTTTTGCAAAACGGCGAGCAGGTCCCTGAACACTTCCACGTAACCGAAGTAGGTCAGATCAACAAAAAATTTATCGACTGTGGCGGCGTGGTCCGCGACGAAAAAGCAATCAACTTTCAGTTGTGGTTTTCAACGGATAACGACCACCGCCTGGAAGCGGAAAAACTGAGAAAAATAATCGCACTCTCCGAAGACAAACTGGGTCTTGAAGATGCTGAAATCGAAGTGGAATACCAGCAGTCGACGATCGGGAAATTCGGACTCGAATTTAACGGAAGCGCGTTTGTACTTACCGCAAAAACCACCGCCTGTCTTGCAGAAGATGCGTGTGGAATTCCGCAGGAGAAACCAAAGGTGAAAATGGCCGACCTGCAGGGCAGCAGTTGCGCTCCGGGCTCCGGATGTTGCTAAAGTATTTCAAAGCATCTAAAAACCAAATAAAACCTATAAACATGTTTGCAAAATTAAAAGAAAGCATTGAGGTCATTGCCATCATGCACCTATCAGACGAGAGAAAGGAAATTTTAAAACCACTGGCGGAATTCATTCAGAAAAAAGCAGATGCCGGCGAAAAAATCAACCTGAACTTCATTTGCACCCACAATTCCAGGAGAAGCCATCTGTCCCAGATCTGGGCGCAGGTAATGGCAGAGTATTTTAAAATTAAAAATGTATTCTGTTATTCGGGCGGAACCGAGGCTACGGCCATGTTTCCGAAAGTGGCAGAAACGCTGGAGTGGCAGGGACTTGAAATTCAGAGACTCTCTGAAACCGATAACCCGGTATACGCCGTAAAATATGCGGAAAATGCTCATCCTGTCATCTGTTTTTCTAAAAAATATGATGATGCCTTCAATCCTGTTTCGGGTTTTGCTGCAATAATAACCTGTTCGAATGCCGATGCTGGCTGTCCTTTTATCGCCGGCGCTGAAAAACGCATCCCGATAAAATTTGAAGATCCAAAATCCAGCGACGGAACCCATGAAATGGACCGTACCTATTTTGAAAGAAGTCAGGAAATTGCCGCTGAAATGCATTTTGTGATGCAATCTGTAACAATTTAAAGGGGGAACCGCTAATGCATTGACATTTCCATCCGGTGGCAACATTTCTTTCTGGCGGATGGTGTAATTTTTATAAGGGATTAGATGAACGAAAATACTAAAACAATCTAAAATTCAAAACAATGAAAAAAAACATGGGCTCCACCGACAAAATCATCAGAATACTGATTGCAGTACTGATCGCAGTTCTATTTTTTACAAATGTGATCTCCGGAACTTTAGGAATCGTGCTTTTGGTTTTGGCAGGCGTATTTGTATTAACAAGTTTAATCAGTTTCTGCCCGCTTTATGCACTTTTTGGAATGAATACCTGTCCAAGGGATAAGCAACCTTAAATGGGATTCATTACAAATTGGTGTTGAAGAAAGCGTTTGAATCAGGCCCGGATTGCCCTTAATCAGTGCTTCCGGCAGGATGACTGTGTTTAATTTATTGTGAAAGAAAATGACTTTAATACTTAAGAAAAAAACCGATGAAAACAAAAACCGAATTACTGTTGGAACTCTGGATGGAAGCCAGAACGAGATTCACCAAACAGTTGGATGGTCTGACTTCAGAAGATCTTAGGAAAAAACTGTTGCCTGCTCCCAATTCCGTCGGTTTCCTCATCCGCCACATGGCCGATGTTGAACTGCTGTTTGCAAAGAATGTTTTTGGAAATCCGGAAGTGAAGGTGTTCGCAAAAACTGTTATTGACGGACACGACACCGGTGTCTGGACCGATCTGCAGGAACTGAAAGAGTATCTGAAATCATCTTTTGAAACGCTGTACAGCATTGTTGCAAACCAAACGGATGCCGATTGGGAAACCGTGATTTCCACCAAAGAATTCGGTGCCAAAACAAAAGCCGAAGCCTTCGGAAGAATTGTTTCGCATACGGCTTACCATGCCGGACAAATGGCCATTGTCAACAAATATGGATCGGAATAATGATTCCATAATTCTCCAAATTTTATAACTCAAAGAAACTGACGGATATGTCTGCAAACAACTGTGCTCCGCACGAAAGAAAAAAACTCTCCTTCCTCGATAAAAACCTCACGCTCTGGATCTTCCTGGCCATGTTCCTCGGAGTGGCAATTGGTTATTTCTATCCAGATTCATCAAATATCATCAATGAATTCTCCTACGGAACCACCAATATTCCGCTGGCGATTGGTTTGATTCTCATGATGTATCCGCCTTTTACGAAAGTCCGTTACAGGGAGCTTCCTAAAGTTTTTAAAAACACCAAAATACTCGGAGCCTCACTGCTTCTGAACTGGGTCATCGGACCAATTTTGATGTTTATTCTGGCCGTTATTTTTCTGCACGACAAACCGGAATACATGATCGGTCTTATCCTCATCGGTTTGGCCAGATGCATTGCGATGGTCATGGTCTGGAACGAACTCGCCGAAGGGAACCGTGAATACGCAGCCGGATTGGTCGCCATCAACAGTATTTTTCAGGTTATTTTTTACAGCATTTATGCTTTCCTCTTCATCACGGTATTGCCGCCGTTATTTGGAATTACAGGTTCTGAAGTCGACATCACGATTGCACAGATCGCTGAAAGTGTGGCAATCTATCTCGGAATTCCATTTGTACTGGGTTTTTTGACACGGTATTTTCTACTAAAGGCAAAAGGGGAAGAATGGTACAATCATGTCTTCATCCCGAAGGTTTCTCCAATTACTTTAATCGCTTTGTTGTTCACGATCGTAATCATGTTCAGTCTGAAAGGCGAAATGATCGTACAGATTCCTTTTGATGTCTTGCGGATCGCCGTGCCGCTGATGATTTATTTTGTTTTGATGTTTCTGGTGAGTTTCTTTCTCGGCAAAAAACTCGGCGCAGATTATTCCAAGAATGCCGCGGTATCTTTTACTGCAGCCGGCAATAATTTTGAACTGGCCATTGCAGTCGCGATTGGGGTCTATGGCATCAATTCAGGACAGGCTTTTGCCGGCGTCATCGGTCCCTTGGTCGAAGTTCCCGCACTGATCGCTTTGGTAAATGTGGCCTTCTGGCTGAAACGGAAATACTATGATGCCGAAAAAGCATAGCTGTATAAATACCATAGGAATTACAAAAAGTGAAACGCATGTTCGTTGAACTGTTTTTTATATTTTTGGAAACCGAAGTACAATAATAATTTGCCCGAAAAGACGTTTTAAATAAATTGTGAAAAAGAAACTGATGCATAAATTATTCTCCATACTGCTGATCATGGGCTGTGCTTATTCAGGCACACTCAGTGCACAGAAAAAATTTGAGCGGGAAAGCCGTATAAAGGAAAAGGACGTGCCGGCTAAAGCGCTCCGGTTTGTTGATGAAGTTGCCGGTAAAAACAGCTTGAAATGGTACAGGGAAGAAGCACTTACCGGAGAGAGTATTGAAGCAAAATTCAGACATAATAATGCAAAATACAGTATCGAATTCGACACCTCGGGCAATGTTGCGGATATTGAAATCACCGTAGATTGGGGCAGTTTAAATCCCGGCTTAAGAGAAGCTGTAGAATTAAAACTCAAATCAGACTGTTTGAAACACCAGGTTATAAAGGTTCAGAAACAGTATACTGGAAGCGAATCAAACTTATTGTCAATGCTGAAGACCGGCGCAGATAATCCGTCTCTGACGGTAAAATATGAGCTGGTTGTAAGATGCAGTAAACAGAGAAAGGTAAGCCTCTTCGAATATTTGTTCAGCGAGAGCGGCAAACAGATTTCTGCCTCAGAAATAATCTTTAAAAACAGCAGTCACCTTGTATACTAAGATAAAGTCTTTGTTCTTTTTTCTTGTGCTGATCGGAGGCACGGGCGTATTAGAGGCTCAAAACACCTACGAGTGGGGGATATTGCCTTCTGTGAACTTAAACAGCAAATTGAAAAACGATTGGTCTCTGAATACGAAGATAGAATCGCGGCAGCGTTTTCAGAGCGGTGAAGTGAATGGAGAAATAGAAGAAAATTACAGGTACGTCCTTACAGACTTCTCATTGATTGCAGCGAAAAAAGTGGGTTTAAATTCCCAGATCGGCGCAGGATACTTGATGAGGTTGCGCGAAGGTGAATTGTTTCACCGCCTCATACAACAGTACAGTGTGGTGCAGAAATTCTCCGGATTCCGCTTGGCACACCGCTTTGCAAGTGACCAGACTTTTTCCCGGACCGAAAAACCTGAAGTAAGACTGCGGTACAGAATTTCCTCTGAAATTCCTCTGAATGGAGAATCAGCCGATCCCGGTGAATTGTACTTAAAATTGAATAACGAATACCTGTATGGGATACAGGCATCCGAATCCGATTTCGAAATAAGATTGGTCCCGCTTTTGGGTTACGGCATATCCGAGAATCTGAAATGGGAAACAGGCCTGGATTACAGAGCCGGCGGGGTGTTTAAAAACAGCAGACAGCACAGTTATTGGGTAACGGTTAATATATATATCGAAATTTAGTGCCACAGCAACTGTAAATAGTTGTGCGGCACTGAATTAAAACCGCTGGACTTTTTCTTATGAATCCAGGATGGGTAGCCGATTTTTTTTAAGTGGATTTATTTCATGTCCGTTACCATATAAAGCGGATCTTCCATAATATTCACATCTATAATGGCTTCTGCATTTTTGAGCAACACAATACAGTCGGGGCTTAAATGCTTGATATGAACAGTCTTGCCTGCGTTATGGTAGCGGTGCGTAATGCCGTTAAGGGCTTCTATAGCCGACATATCTGCAACACGGCTCTCTGCAAAATCAATGATCACCACTGCAGGATCTTCAGCGACATCAAATTTTTCTGAAAAAGCAGTGACCGATCCGAAGAAAAGCGGTCCGTAGATTTCATAATGTTTTACTCCGTTGTCATCGGTGAAGTTACGGGCACGGATTCTTTTCGCATTGTCCCATGCAAACACAAGCGCTGATACGATTACTCCAACCAAAACTGCGAGTGCTAAATTATGTAAAAGCACCGTAATGAGGGTGACCAGAACCATCACAAAAATATCTGATTTCGGCATGCGTCTGAAAATTTTCAGACTTGCCCATTCAAAAGTGCCCAGTGCTACCATGATCATAACGCCGGTCAAAGCAGCCATCGGAAGTTTTCCAATAACCGGGGCGCCAACAAGGATAATGACAAGAATTGCCAATGCGGCTACAATTCCCGAAAGTCTTGCCCTTGAACCAGCAGAAAGGTTAACAAGCGTCTGCGCAATCATCGGGCAGCCGCCCATACCAAAGAAAAAACCATTTACCATATTGGCTCCGCCCTGTGCAAGGCACTCCCGGTTACTGTTCCCTTTGGTACCGGTAATTTCATCAACAAGATTCAGGGTAAGAAGTCCCTCGGTTAAACCCACTGCAGCCATAATAAGGGCATACGGAAAAATAACCTGAAGGGTCTCAAAAGTGATCGGGATATTCGGGATATGAAAAGGAGGCAGACTTCCGCTTACCGACGCAATATCCTCCACCTGCTTGGTGTCGATGTTAAAAACCATCACCACCGCAAACACAACAAAGATGGCAACCAGAGAAGATGGTATTTTTTTGGTAAGCTTTGGAAGTCCCACCACGATGGCAATCGTAAGCGCAACGAGTCCTGCCATAATCAGGAAAGGAGTTCCGGTAAGCCAGGTGCTCTCTCCGTTGACGATACTTTTAAACTGTTCCAGTTGAGACATGAAGATTATAATGGCAAGTCCGTTCACAAAACCAAACATAACAGGCTGAGGAACAAGCCGGATGAATTTGCCGAGCTTCAGAAGTCCCACTGCGATCTGAATGAAACCCGCCAATGCCACCGCCGCGAATACATAATCAAGTCCGTGCGATTTCATTAATGCAATAAGCACAATGACCGTCGCTCCGGCGCCTCCCGAAACCATACCGGGACGGCCGCCGAAAACTGCAGTAATAAGGCCCATGATAAAAGCACCGTATAATCCTACCAGAGGAGGAAAACCAGCGAGGATTGCAAAAGAAAGTGATTCAGGAATCATCGTCATAGCCACTGTTAAGCCGGCTAATATCTCGGTCTTGTAATTTACCTTCTGAGACAGGTCGAATAAATTGAATATATTTTTCATTGATGTAATAAAATAGGATGAGATGCTCTCAGGGATACTGAAAAGCATTGAAAAAACGTAAAAGTCGGGGAAGCCCGTAAAACGGAAGGAATTACATCAAGGCGGTGTAACGATGATAAAATGTGCGGTATTTCTCATCATAAGCTGCAAAAATAAGATAATTTATTGAATGATAAAACCGTATTGTAAAGATGCCTGTTTATGACTCATCTTAAAGTTCAATCGTCACCCTCCAAATTCACAGCTTCACAGCTTCACAACTTCACGGTTTCACAACTTCACGGTTTCACAACTCAGCAACTCAGCAACTCAACGACTCAACAACTCAACGGCTTCACAACTCAACAACCTGCCACCTCAAGAAATATCCTTAATTTTGAAAAAAAATTTCCGATGCAGAGAAAGAAAATACAGAGACATCATTATTGGAGACTCATATTTATTTCGGCCGTAATAAGCCTCTGTGCTGCGCTGCTGGCTTTTTCGCTCAAGACCCTTACCGAACATTTTCAGGGACAGCTTTTTAATTTTGCCGACAGAACCAATTCTCTGTTGTTCATTTTTTTTCCGACCATAGGCATTACAGCAATCTATTTTTTGAGGAAATACCTGTTCAGGAACCGGAAGAACAAAGGAATTACAGAAATCTATAAAACGGTGGACCAGAGGAAGGAGCACCTGCCGCTTTTTAAAATCCCTTCGCATTTTTTCAACGGCTTTCTGACCGTTATTTTTGGTGGATCTACCGGAATCGAGGTTTCAACCGTAGTCGCAACAGCCACTATAGGAAACGCAGCGTACGAAAGAAATTTTTCGGCTCAGGTATATAAACTCGAACTCATCTGCGCCGGAGTGGTCGCGGGAGTGGCGGTGCTTTTCGGAAGTCCGGTTGCAGGCTGGTTGTTCGCCCTTGAGGTCATTGCCAGAAAATGGAACAGATCGCTCCTCCTCAGCTGCACGGTTTCAGCCGGTGTTTCGTGGCTGTTGATGGTTTATTTTAAAAGTGAACCATTGCTTCATTTCAAAATCACGGGCTGGTACTGGTCCGCGCTTCCGTATTTCGTCATTCTGAGTCTGTTAGGAGCTTTGCTCTCCGTCTATTTTACTGTAATGATCATCAGAATCAAAAATTTCTTCTCTGGAATCAAGAGTGAGTTTGTCAAAGTGAACCTCGGAGCATTGCTGGTGGGCGGACTCATCTGCTTTTTCCCGTTTCTGTACGGCGACAGCTATCATGCGCTTACGGAAATTCTGACCAATGCCCATCCGTACTCCTTTGCCTTTCTATTCCTTCTGATTTTTCTGAAACCTTTGGCCTCCGCACTCACTTTAGGCGCAGGCGGAGACGGCGGAGTGTTTGCTCCGAGCATCGTGGCTGGCGGTTTCCTCGGAATAACACTGGCGTTGTGCTGCAACGCATGGTTCGGAACTTCTTTGAATCTGGTGAATTTCGCATTGGCAGGTGCAGCGGCAACGTTGTCGGCATCCATATACGCCCCGTTTACAGCGCTGTTCCTGATCTGCAGTCTTGTTCCAAATGGTTTCGCCTTAACGGTCCCGATTCTTATGACCAGTCTCATTTCCAGATATGCAGCCCCGAAGATCTTTCCGTACAACGTGTACACTTATTATATGAAAAATTGAGTGTAGAATTTCCTTAGCGTGCTCCCTGCAATGCAGTCAAGGTGCAGCTCCATTCTTTGCTCTTTATTCTTTTCTCTTTTCTCCAACCCCGAATCCACCCAATTCCGAACTTAACCATCTCTCGGTGATTTCTCTGAGCGAAACTGAGTGTTAACCCTGTATCTCACATTTTTACTCTTTATTCTATACTCTTTGCTCCAATCCGTTCGCTTCAGCCACATCTCGCATGTACGAGAATCACTACGTAGAGCATGAATTGGTTGGCTTTGCGGATCATGAGATACAAATCGAAATTATTCAGAGGTTTCCGGCAAAGGGTAAATCTAAGCCAATCAATTTGAAAATTTTCTTTTATACGTCACCTCTTGGACCAACGTCCGGCGAAGAAACGATGGATTTCCAACGAATTTTTTATGCAGCAAATGCTAATTTTATTTAGAATCAATAAAAATAATAGAAAATATTATTTACATTTGCATCCTTATTTAAAATCATTCCAAATAACCATGAAAAAAATTGTATTACCCATTGCCCTGTTAATGACGGCTGCCAATATGCTGGCGCAAAAAACAGACACCCTAAAATCGGAAGACATCACCGAGGTGATTATCAATCAGACTAAGAAATACAAGAATGAGAATGCATTCGCGGTTTCTAAACTGCCGCTGAAGGACATCGAAAACCCTCAGGTCTATAACAGTATTCCCAAAGCAATGCTGAAAGACCAGGTGTCCACGAATTTTAAAAGTGTGCTGACGAACGCCACCGGAATCACCCGTCTTTGGGAAAGTACCTCCCGTGGTGGTGATGGAGCAGAGTACTATACAATGCGCGGCTTCTCTACCCAGTCGAGGCTGGTGAACGGAATGGCGAGTTTTAACAACGGCGGACTCGATCCTGCAAATATTGAGAATATTGATGTGATCAAGGGTCCCGCAGGAACGCTGTATGGCGGCTCCCTGGTTTCCTACGGCGGATTGGTGAACATCCAGACCAAAAAACCCTACGATCATTTTGGCGGTGAAGTAAATTACATTACCGGAGCCAATGCCCTGAACAGGGTAACGCTCGATGTCAATACGCCTGTTGGAGATGGCCTGTTTTTAAGGCTGAACGGTTCGGTACACTCTGAAAACTCCTTTCAGGACGCGGGATTTACCAAATCATTCTTCATTGCACCGTCATTGAAATATGTAGCCAGTGATAAGCTGACTTTCCTCGTGAATACGGAATTCAAGAACAACGAAACGGCAAATGCCCCGATGATTTTTCTCAGTCGCTATGCGCCGCTTTCGTTCAGCCGCATAGACCTTTTTGAGAACAGCTATAAAAAGTCCTACACGAGCAACAACCTCACCACTTCAAACCCAAGTTTCAACCTGCAGTCTCAGATGATTTATAAATTATCTGATAAGTGGACTTCCCAGACCCAGTTTTCAAGCAGCTCCAGTAAAGCCACTGGTTATTATCAGTACCTGTGGGACGATTCCAATGGCGACAACTTCACCCGCTTCATTTCCAAAAGCAACAGTGAAACGCTCGCAACTGGCATTCAGCAGAATTTCATTGGCGATTTCAAGCTCGGCAATATGAGAAACCGTCTCGTGGTAGGTCTTGATTATCTGAACGCTAAAGTGAACAATAACGATTCCGAATGGCAGGCTTTGGGCGTCGTTTCCCTGGTTAATCAGACGGACCTCATGCCGAACACGGTGACAGGGGTTTTGGAAACTACCCCCTTGACTACTCAGGCTGCAGATTACAGCCTGTTGAATGCAAAAGTAAATCCTGTTTCGCCTGAATATACCGTCAAAAGTGCGTATTTCTCCAATGTGCTCAATATTTTACCTGAACTTTCTGCAATGGTGAGTTTACGGGTCGATAACTTTGGCGGAAAGCCTACCCAGTGGTCTACAGAGGACGTGGATGAAACGTTCCTGTCTCCGAAATTAGGCTTGGTATACCAGCCAATTCTGAATAAACTCTCCGTTTTCGCAAATTATATGAATGGTTTTCAGTACGTAGATCCCGAGGTGGTAGTCCCCCAGGGTACCACTGACAAGATCGTAACCTATTTTGATCCGGAAAGAGCCAACCAATGGGAAGCCGGGCTAAAAGCAAATCTCATAGACAACAGGCTATCCCTTACCGTTAGCTACTACGATATTAAGGTAAGCAATAAAATAATGCCGGATCCTCTTACGCCAAACCGTACCGTTCAGGGTGGAACAGTATTCAGCAAAGGTTTTGAATTCAGTGCAGTTGGAAATCCGGTCGAAGGTCTGAATCTGATCGCAGGTTTCAGCAAAAACAAAAGCGAAACAACAGAAGGCGATCCTTCTTATATAGGCCTAAGACCCGAAGAAGCAGGCCCTGAAATCCTCGCGAATTTCTGGGCAAACTACAAAGTACAGCACGGCATCCTGAAAGATTTGACCGCAGGTTTCGGCCTGAACTATGCAAGCGAGCATAAAACCCTCAACCGTCATATA
>JAIBEW010000028.1 GCA_019459085.1 Kaistella sp. | reverse complement strand
GCCATTATCCATATCGGCTATAGTACGGTAATATACCCGCGTCGCTGTAGGATCTGCAAACATTGCATTTGAAACAGAAGTAAGATCAAACACTCCGGTTCCTGAATTATTATTGTTACAGGCCCGAACTGTTGCATTATTGACTACAATAGCGCCCTGAACAAAAGTAATGGTTCCGAAGTTTTTACAGCTGTTTATAGGGTTCGCCGGATTCGTAGGATCAGTATAAGAAATGGTGTAATGATAGGTGTTTGCCGTGTTTACGGAAATAGGTGTCAGGATCGGAGCAGTTCCGGTAAGTGCATTATTTGCAGTTGCATAGTAATTTACCGTGAAGTTGGGATTCCCGTTTATAATTCCTGCACTTAACGTAGAAAAGTCGAAAATTGCAGGGTTCGTACATACTGTTATGACTCCATCATTAGCGGGTCCCGGAGCAAGAAACGGATTCGGTTGTATGGTAGGGTCATTAAACGGGGAGTTTAATGTCGCGGTGCCACTCCACTGAAGGGTAAATCCATTGGTGGATTGGCTGAAATTATCAACAACCAATATATAGGTCTCACCTGCGATAACATTAAGGAAGCCGCTCCACTGAGCAGCAACTGTAGGGTGAACTACGGTTAAACTTAAACCGGTTGGTCCGTCGAGACCTGAATAATTACATCGAATAGGCTGCCCGGTAGCGGTTCCTACCTGAGAGCAGGGTACGTTTGGACCATATACTGCAAAATCGTAATCGTCAGTGAAATCGTTTGGGGTAATGGTAAATGCAAGGGTTCCACTGGTGCCAACAGTAAAAGTATACCAAACGGTCATTCTTTCATCTGAACCCATACAACCGCCCAATTCTTCATCTATCAGACCGATCCCGGAAGGCGTGTACGAAACATTGGAATTTCCGCATACCGGTATTGCTGAAATACAATCAGACTGTCCAAATGCAAACTGCGAAAATATTATCGTAAATATGAATAGAAATTTTTTCATGAAATTTATTTTAAATACAGAATTATGAAAATTTATTTTAAAACAGAAATGTAATATTCAGCATCTTTCAATCCCCAGTTCGGATCAGTTTTGGCTTTTGGAGAAAATGCGCGCAATTTTTTAGCTGCATTCTGAAAGAGATTTTTTAGATCTTTATCATTACCCTTGCCTTTTAAATACCAATATTCCAGTTCGGTTCTCAGTAAATCAAATCTTGGATTATTCGGATCATTATTCTGGCTCAAGTACAGTATTTCTCTGGCTTTTTTTCTTTCGCTTTCTATTGCGGAAGAATTAGCATTCATTTTCAACAGATGAACATAAGCCATTAAAAGACGAACTTCAGAATTTTTTGATTCAGTTTTCATGATTGGATCTAAAAATGCTGCGGCTTCGTTAGCCAGGGTCTCAATCCCGGATAGTTTATTGGCACGAAGAAGCATTTCCCCTTCTTTCAGCGCTGATAGTGCGGCGTAATAATTTGAATGCCAACCGGGGCTTACATCAATCTGTGCAGCAAATTTACCTTTCGCAGTTTGAAGATCTTCAGCAGTTTTTGCTGAATTAAGTTTCATGATATTTTCAGCCATCACCTTTTCTGATGCAGATTGAGCAAAAACCGAAATATTTAATATGACCAGACACAAGGATATTAAAAGTTTTTTCATAAAAAAATATTATTACCAGCAAATGTAAATAAAAAAGCCCGAAAAATTAGTTTCGGGCTTTTAAATTATTGGAATGAGTTTTATTCTCGGTTTTTAACCAAAACCCATCCTGAGAATTTCACAGGTGTCTTGGCTGCATCGGGCTCGTTCCATGTTACCGAGTACCAATACGTTCCAGTATAGATTTTTCTGTCGCCAAATCTTCCGTCCCACTTATAACCGTTTGACTGGTTAGCCTGGTGAATTTTATTGCCGTATCGGTCGAAGATGTTGAAAACCAGATTCTGTTTGTAAGCCAGAGCTGAATAATCAATAACA
>JAIBEW010000018.1 GCA_019459085.1 Kaistella sp. | reverse complement strand
GCGGCAAGCCGGCGCCACCAAGTAGCACCCAGCGCGCCGAGGTGGCGGCCCCCAAACCAAAAAAAGATTGAAACGAAAAGCAGAACCGAAAGTCCGGGAAAAGGACCAACCGTTCTGCTCCCGAAAATTTTATTGCTGCATTTTAGCAGGATCGTCGTAATTCACCATCCAGTTGATGCCGAACTTGTCCGTCCACATCCCGAAATAAGCCCCCCAAAACGTATCTGCAAGCGGCATCGTTACTTTTCCGCCATCGGAAAGTTCATTGAAAAGTCTTTCTGCTTCTTCGCGCGAATCGGTATTGAGGGAAAGGGAAATATTGTTTCCTGCAATAAAGTTAGAAGCCCATTCGCCGCCCGTATCGCTGCCCATGAGAACAGTTTCCTGTGAAATGGGAAGGGTAACGTGCATGATCTTGTTTTTATCGGTTTCGGAAACCTGTTTTCCGTCTTCTGAAGGCGGCATATCACCGAAACGTCCGATATAAGGGAATTCGCCGCCGAAAACCGATTTGTAGAAGTTGAAGGCTTCTTCGCAGTTGCCGTTAAATGTTAAGTACGCGTTTACCTGTGCCATAATTTTTGGTTTTTGATTGTAAATTGAACCGCCTCTACGGCTGTTCCGAGATTTTTTTAAGTTTTTGAAGCCCCGAATTGTAATCTTTCCCAACTGCATCCTCCAGATTCATAAATAATTTCATGATCGAGAAAGGATACGGAATTTCACTTGTGAAACCCCACGTTACTTTGCTTCCAGCAGCTTCCGGAACTACTGTGATGTAACCTTTCGCTTCACTTTCATAAGGGGTTAGGAATTTAAGATTTGCATCAATCCTTTTATTCTGATGGTCAATTTTGGAAAGGGTCTGACAACCGTTGCCGAGATCTTCAACCGTACTTTCCCAGCACTGCTTTGCTCCAACAGTACCGTCAATACCGGTAAAAGTTTTTTTGAGATTCGGGTCTTTTTCATTCCAAGGGCTCCATTGGTCCATGGCTTTCAGGGAATTTACATTTTCCCAGACTTTTTCGGCGGGCGCATTGATCGAAATGGACTTTTCGTAGCGGCAATCGCCGGAGATAAATGCTGCAACAATAAGCCAGATGGCAATAATGGCTGCTAAAACGATCAGGACGGTTTTTAAAATTTTCATGAGTCAGAATTTTAAAGTTTACTGGCTATAGATGAAGTTCCATTTTAATATTGCAGCGTTCGTAAGGTGTTTCCTCATTCACCGGAATTTCCCGGAAGCCGAATTTTTCATACATCTTCAGGGCAGGTTTTAAACTTCGGTTGGAGAGCAAAATCAACTTCTTAGTTCCAAGTTTTCTGCCTTCAGCAATGCAGTGTTCCATCAGCAGATTGCCGATTCCCAAACCTTTAAATTCATCGGTTACCGCCATCTTTGCGAGTTCATACACAGCATGCTCTTTGAGTAACGAAGCCGTTCCGACAATTCTGTCGCCCACTTTTGCAAAATAAATCTTTCCGCCTTTTCCCAGAATTTCGGTTTCAGGATGCGAAAGCTGATGCTCATCAAACGGTTCCACCACAAAATATTTCTGAAGCCATTCCACATTCAGGTTTTTAAAATCGTCGCGGTACTTTGGATCAAAATCAATGATTTCTGTCTTCATTTTCAGCGGTGCTGATCCAGCATGATTACATTTCCATCCGGATCTTTCAATAAAATATGTTCGGGACCGGTTGTGGAATCATCGGCTTCTTTGTCGAGTTCCAAACCATTTTCCTTCAGTTTTTTCTGGATTTCACGAACGTCTTCAAACTCATCTAAATTTTTTGCATCCTGGCTCCAACCGGGATTGAAGGTGAGGATATTGTCTTTGAACATTCCCTGAAAAAGACCGATAACGGTGCTTCCGTTCTTCAGGATGAGCCAGTTCTGATCAATATTTCCGCCAAGTGTTTCGAATCCTAAATTTTCGTAGAATTCTTTTGAGGCATGAATGTCTTTTACATTAAGGCTGACTGAAAATGCTCCTAAATTCATTTCGTTTTTTTTACATTGATTTTTTAAGCGCCAATTGGTATCCTACCAACACCAATCCCCACGCTGCAACACCGAGAACCCAAAACCAAATTGGCGACGGAATGGTAAACATCATGTATATGGAAATGAGCAGAAAAATGGAGCCAACGATAAAAGCAGGTGCTCGGCTACTGTCACGGGCAATTTTGGTGGAAACAAATCCGCCGGTTAAAGCACCAACTGCATATGAAATAATGACAAAAAATTTTGCCATAAAAGGTGCCGTTTCCACGTATTTTTTAATGGCTTCAATATCATTAGGATCGGTTCCGGGTGGGAGCGGATAAAGATAATGTCCCAATTGCTGTACAATCATTACTGCGAGGCTCGTAGCGATTAAACCCGCCAAAACAGCCAGTATTTTTCTTACCATAATTATTGAGTTTTAAAGTTTTATCAAATGATTTTCACGGAATACTGTCCCAAACCTAGACTCCAAACTGTTCCAGGTGGTGGTTCAGATGTTTCGCCAGCATATTGTTCCATTCCTGCGCGGTAAGTTTCCCGAATGAATGCGACATTTTTCCGTCGAATGATTCCCTGCCGAGTTGCTGCGTTTTCTGGATAAAGCCAATCAGCCGTTTCTTTTCTTCTTCAAAATTCCGGTTTCCTTTGATGATGAACATTGGACCTGTCGGGATACTCTGTTTGTAAGGAATTTCGTTTACCGTCTTGGATTTTACGAAATTCTTCAGTAAAAATCCAGCGATGAATCCGGGTTTCGCATGTTTTTCCGGTTCATAGATGGTTTCATAAGCCACATTCATGTGTGCAAGAACCTGATCCACGGTCATTTTTCCCCATTTTCTCTGGGTTTCCGGCGTCAGTCTGTTGATCCGGTCGATGTAATTCTGAGCTTCCTTAGCGTCGAAAACGTTCTGCATGGTTAAAATTTTTAATGTGTAACAAATATAATATTTTTTCAATCCTTCCTCAATAGATTTAACATGAAATTGATGTTAAAAAACCGTTTCAAAAAATTGAAACGGTTTTTAATATGATGAACGGGAGAAGTCTTATTCTACAATTGTGACTCTGGTTCCCATCGTATGCGCGTTCATCTGTGGTGCGTAATAATTCTGCAGCGCTGTAATTCCGTTGCTGAAGGTTCCGGATGCGTTACACACGTAGTCGTACTCAAACACATATTTTCCTTTCGGCATGTACTGAATATAGAAATTGGTGGACGCATCTTTTGTAGATTCGTAGTAACCCAAACCGTTTTTCCATTCATATCCGGAGATTACATTTAAAGGTTCAAAACCTGCAGCGCGCATGTCTTTTAAGTGAATGAATTCCATATTTCTGTCGGTGTTCAGAATCATCCTCACCGTAACTTTATCACCGACTTTCAGCGGAGTTGATGCCGTGATTTTCAGCAGTTCTTCCCCATTCACGGTTTTCACTTTTTTATAGAGTTCTTTTGTGATGGAAATGTAGGATTCCGACGATTTTATCTTGTCCAGATCCTCGTAATATTGCCAGAACAGTCCGCCCTGTACAATTCCCGGACCAGGTTTTGTAACGGTGACGGTTCCTAAATTCCGGTCGATTTCATCATTTTTAGCAGAAGTTTTCACATATCCTGTTGCTTTCGTATCCGGATTCGTGAGTTCTTTTCCGCCCCAGATAATTGTGACTTTATCGCTTTCTGCTGCGGTCCATGATTTTCCGGAATTCAGGATCGTGAAAATCACTTCTGCCGTTCCGCGCGAACTTCCCCAGGAATTGACTTCCTTCTGGGTAATCAGCCAGATTTTCATTTCTTCAATAAAATTCGTGTCGGTTGGTGTTAATTTATTGAACGCTTCCAAAGCGCCGGCATGATTCACCGTTTTGGAAGAATACCAACCCCAGTCATCGAGATTCTGCTTCCAGTACACGCCCTGGGTTTCCGTATCGGTGGAGGTTTCTTTCAGATACGTCAGGAGTTTTTTAGAAAGGGTCGTCAGTTTGTATGCATCGAAAAGCAATGCGGCGCGGTGAAGACCAAAGAACGTAAAATCTTTGATCTCTGCTTTCGGTGCTTGCTGAATCACCAAAGTTTTCAGCTGCGCACCTTTTCCTTTTAGCGGATATTGATTTTCCCAGTAATGTCGTGTGTCGAGATAATCCAAAACGTAGTTGTTCCACACTTTTTCCGTCTTCACTTCCCAATATTTATGAACTTCATTATCCACATAATTCACCAATTTTGAAACCATTTCTTTCTGTTCAGAAGACTGATAGTCAGCAGCATTTCCTTTCAGCCATTCATTGATTTTTCCGAGATTTTTAAGGATATACAATGAGGTATAATATGAACTCGGATACCCTTGGTACCATGAGAATCCACCGTCAGGATTCTGCAGTTTCTGCAGTTCGCTCCAATCGGATTGTAGTGAATTCCGCATGGTGTTGGTATCGAAAAGACGCGCCAGTTTTTCCATCTGTTCGGTTTCATTTTTACTTTCCAGAACCCAAGGCGTTTCTTCGAGTAAAAGCTGTTTCAGTTCCTGATTTTTTTCAAGGTTGGAAGTCAGTAAACCTTTACTTTGATATTCTTCGAAAACTGTTTTCAGTTTCGGGTTCGCCTTAAAGATTTCGGACGCCAGAACATCCGCAAACCATTTGTTGAAGACTACATCAGCAGAATTGTTCTGATCGTTTTTCAGGCTTGGCAATGCAAACATGATTTCCCAGATCGGATTCGTTGTGAGTTCCAGAGTATTGGCAACATTTGCCGCAGTTGCGGACGTGTTTTTCGCTAAATTTTCCAGAACGAAAGTTTTTGTCTGGCCTTCTTTCACGAAAATCGGAACCGCATCGGTTACGAGCATTCTGTTCGGCAAAACCGCGATGGCTTTTTGCTCACCGTCCGAATATTTTCCCTGTCCACTGAGCGAAGCCGAAGTGGCAACTACTTTAATAATGATCGAAGAAACATCGTTCGGAACTTTCAGTTTCCAGTTCACGATGGAATTTCCGTTTTCTGCAAGCGTGAATGATTTCTGCATTTCGCTTACACTGAATTTTGCTGAAATATCTTCATTCGTAAAGGCATCAAGAATTTGGAGCATCGCAGAACCGCTGAGTTTCTGAGCCGTTAAATTGCTGAGTTTCGACTGCAGGTTCAGTTCATCCCCTTCCCGTAAAAATCTCGGATAATTCGGTGTAACAGAGAATTCTTTCTGCGTTACAACTTCTTTTTCCAATGTTGCTGCTCTTGCATCTTTCGTATGTGCGAGGAACATGAGTTTCCACTGCGTTAAAGCTTCGGGAGAAGTGAACTCAAAAGTGACGTTTCCGTCTTTGTCGGTCAATAAATTCGGGTAGAAAAACGCTGTTTCGTTCAGGTTTTGACGGACAGGGATTTTTTCTAAATCTTCTTTTTTCTTATCATAACCTAATACTACTACCTCTTCAATATTTGCACTTTGTAAACTGTCTGTCATTTCCATTTTTGCAGATGACGATTTCCTTACCGACATTTCAACTTCTGAAGCAGTCACCATTCTAGGCTTTGGACAACCATTATACTGGTACAAACCAGGAACGGTTGGACAGGCATCCTCATAATCTGCAACTCCATCTCCATCATTGTCTGGCGCATTTGGATCTACAATCCGATACCTCTCCACTAAATTCTGAAAAAAACGACCATCTTTCCAATTAAAGTCAGGAATTTTGATGTCTTTCTCATTCAGATATGCAACGCGTTTGTTGTAATATTCCTGCTCCAGATCTTCACTGATGCCATAAGAATTCATCATGAAAAACTTCTGATACAGCTGCTGCCAAGTATACGTGTTCACCGCAAACTGATCCAAAGACATGTCGTACATATTGGCCAGAACTTCGGCGTTTACTTTTTCTTTGTCCTCTCCTAAAATCTTAACCGTCCATTTTTCTTTCGAGTTCGGCTGCAGTTTGTCTCGGAAGGTTACCGTTTCAATTCTTAAAGGTTTTTTATCGGATATAATTCTCACATTTACATTTTCTGTTTTCACATCGTTGAAGGCCACAATCTGAAACTGGACATTGATCTGGTCGATGCTTTCATCTTTCGGCAAGGCAAGTTCATATTCCAGAACGCCGTTTTTAAAGCTTTTCTGCTCGGTCGCCGTTTCGCCGTTGCCGTTCTGGACATAAATATTGACGAGAGCGTTCGGAATGGCGGAATACACATAGATTTGTGCCTTTTCCGATCTTTTATATTCCATTTTCGGCTGAATGACTTTCAGGAAAGGCTTCTGCGTCTCAGCAAGGAATCTTTTGTCGAAAACTTCGAATGTTTTTTCCGTTTTAATTGCGTCTTTTCCTTCGATATTGTAGAGTTCGAGTTTGTATTTTCCGGCGGTGAGTTTTCCCAGATCAAGAGATTCTTCATTCCGCTCCGCTCCATTCAGAATGACAGATTCCGTTTTCCATTCTTTTTCTTCCTTCGAAAAATAATCGTGCGGGAATTTGGTAATAAATTCCTGTTTGGAGAATGTAGGGAGATCCTGAATTTCCTGTTCAAAATTGCTTCGGAAAATCCTTTCTACAGGCGTGAGTTTCGAAAGTTTTACTTTGTAGGATTTCTTCAGGTTCTGATCGTTGTAATTTTTGGTTTCAACCTTGATTTTAATATTCTCATCGGTAAAAGTGTCTTTCACATCATCCGCTTTGATGTAATGCGAAACCGAAGCGACTTTTACATTTGTACTTTCCGACTGGGTTTCTCCGTTGATGTCGGTTACCGAAGCATTAATTTCATAATTATCAACCTGAACGCCATCGAGTGTTTCATCCGGTTTAAGGTCCACTTTTATCGTGAATTCACCTTTATCATTGGTTTTAACGTCGCCGAGAATCGAGTTTTCATTGTCGTTTCCGCGCGGATACCAGGAGAAATACATCCAACGGATGTTGCGTTTCTTGATTTCATAATTCACGGTCGCATTGCTGAGCGGAACTCCCGAAAACATCACCGCTTTTCCTTTGATTTCAAGGGTTTGTCCGTATTTGTATTCGTCTTTTACCGGTTCGAAAGTCACTTCAAATTTCGGACGCTTATATTCTTCGACCTGAAAATATTTACTGCCATCAATTAAAAAATCTGAATCCTCATCATCGTTATCGACTTCGATACTGAACTGACCGTTCAGTTTTCCCTGTGGAAGCGTGAAACTGCCATTAACAGAACCAAATTCATTTGTTGACAATTGCTGCTTGCCAATTTCTTCCCCATTCGCATCATTTAAAACGATGTTTAAATTTGCTTTCGAAACCACATTTTCTTTCTTCAACTGACCATTGAAAGCGGTTGCGATGACTTTGAAGTAAACAATTTGTCCGGGTCTGTAAATGGCACGATCTAAAAAAATCTGCGCATGTTCTCTATCCTCAGTTGTATTTTCACGGTAATAATTATCTCCGTAAACCTGAATCAGATTAAAATCATTCGTTTTAGGCTGCTGAACGAGGTAATAACGGTAATATTCTTTATCCGTAGAAGCAGGAAATTTAAAATTTGCAGAAGCATCTGTAGTTAACGGAAAATTATTCACCGTAGTTCCGCGCGAGTATTCAAAGATTTTCAAACCTTCATTTGAAAAGGATTTGCCATTTTCGCGGTTTACCAGTTTCAGCCGGTTTTCAATGGATTTTCTTTCGTCTTTTTTATCGTAAATCAGCCGGGACTGCGTTGCAATAAAATAAAAATGCTGCTGCACGGAATTCTCGACCACATATTCCACCATATAAATTCCGGAAGACAGCGGTTTCACTTCCAGTGAAGTTTTATGCGTTTTGTAATCCTTTAAATCCTGAATTTCAAAGGTTTCTTTTCTCAACAGTGTTTTTTTCACTGCCACAAAAGTGTTTTTATCGTACGAATTCGAAACGTATTTCAGAAAATTCTGAACGTCGTCTTTCACTTCATAAATATTCAGAGAAAATTGCCGCACATTTTTCGCTTCTGCAACCAGATGAACCGGCAGATTCGCCTGCGTGTGACTTTCGAATTTAATTACCAATGCAGGACTTTCGATCTGATTTTCTCTGTTTTTAATATGATCTAAAAATTTTGATTTTGGATATTGTTTTTTAGCGGTTTCAGCCAGAGAAAGTGCTTCGGTAAATTTCTGTTCAGCCGAACGTAAATCCATCATTTCAGCCAGGATGAATACTTTGTAATCACCATCCGTGTTTGAATTCACAAGGTTCTGAAGCTGGGCAAAACGGTCTTTACAGTTCGAAAAAGTACAGGTATAACTCAGTTTCTGATGCAGAAAATACAGTTTTGAATTTCCACTGTTATTCGCAATCAGTTCATCATATATATTTACGATTTTCGGGTTGTTTGTTTTGAGTTCGGTGGGTGTGAACAGACCGTTATTTTTGAAGAATTCTATCTGATTCACCGCATTCCAGTCGAATAAAGTCGGGAAATATTCCAAATCTTCGGTCCCTTCAAAAACATCTTTGAATCTGGACAGCTGAATCTTCTGCAAATCTCCTTTTTTCGCTTGCAAATCCGTAAAATGTTTGCTCAGATAATTTTTAAAATCGAGTTTGCTCCATGTTTCGATCTGTGCAAAATCCTGATTGTTGATGTTCGTTCGCCGGTTGATTTCCCAAGAGTTCTGATCGTAATAATCAATGAAAAATTTACCCAGAAGCACGTCATAAACAAGTTTCTGTTCACCCTTCAAATTGCCGCCAACTGTCGACAGTTTTTTAAAAAACAGGCTCGAAGCATTATTGTCGCCATCATCGCGCGTTTGGTTCACAATACTGAATTCCGCTTTCAGCGAGCGGATCAGCTGATTCGAGTTGGCTTCCTTTATGGCGCGGTCCTGAATTTCCAGAATAATGGGAAGATTTGATTTATACAGTCCTTTCTGATAGTTATCCGAGACTTTTTTCCACTGTTCGTCGTAATATTTCTGCCCGAAAAGCTGATAAAAAACTGCAAAAAGAAGAAAAACGGCGAAAATTCCTTTAAAATTTTTCATAAAGTTGATGATGATTCGTTGATAGGATGGCGAAACGATTTATTGGTTAAATTTGCACGAATGCAGAGCCTAAATTTACTAAAAAAATATGTGATCAGCAGCCAGCTTTTTGTCTCTTTGATGGGGACCCTTTTTGCTGTATTTTTTATGCTGGAACAGAACCTGTTTCGGTTTCCGACGGTAGTTTTGATTTTCATCACTTTTTTCAGCGGCTATCTGTACACTAAATATCAAAGACACCGGCTATTCAAAAGAATTCTGATTTTTAATGTGATCTGCGGCCTCTTTTCGGCCGTCATCATTTATCTCAACCATAACGAAATCCGGCTTCTGAAATGGCTCGTGATCGTAATGTTGGGTTTGCTGTATAATTCGGACTTTTTAGAGAATTACATCCGGAAAATCCCGCTTTTAAAGGTTTTTTATGTCGGACTCACCTGGTCTTTGATCAACTCCTGGCTTATTTTGCCGGCTTTTCATCCGGAGATTTTTGTGATCAGTCTGCTTTTTGTTACGGCACTGGTCCTACCATTCGATATCCGCGACATGAATGACGATGATATTGTGACTTTCCCAAAATTAATCGGGGTTCAGCATACCAAATATCTGGCGTATCTGATGGTTTTTTCTGCCTGTATTTTATCAGTATTCTGTCTGAAAACTGAATTTTCAACGGCGTTTTTTTGCACATCAGTCATTACATTCATCCTGATCTTTTTTTCAGAGGATTCCAACCGCGATTCATATTTCTCTTTGTGGGTTGAAATCTGTTCGGGACTGCCCTTATTCTTTCTGATGATTCTGAAAAGTTTTCTGAAATGAATTTTTTATCTTTACTGAAATTTAGGTGATGGAAAATTTTGAAGGTCTTAAGAACAAATTAATACAGGCAATTCAGGAAAGTTCTGACCGGAATCTTATTCTTCATCTTTGGGAACTGATGAAGACTCAACAGAACTCCAGCGCAGTTTTGGACCCTCAAACCCGCTACGATTCGGAAAGACCAATGACTGATCAAGAAGTGGATGAGTATTTCGCGGAAGAAAAATTGGTTTTACCCTCTGAAATTCTGGAAATACTGAAATTAAGTGAAGAACAGATAAAAAACGGGCAGGTTTATACCGGTGAGGAAGTCGAAAAACATTTCGAAGAATGGCTAAAAGACTGATTTGGTCCCCGATTGCAAGAAAAATCCGTGAGGAAATCCTGCTTTATTGGATTAACCGAAATCAGTCATCCAGTTATTCTAAAAAACTGAATAAACTGTTTCAAAAAAACGCCAGACAGATTGCAGACTTCCCTCATTCAGGTGTGAAAATTTACGCAAGCATCTATCGTGGTAAACTGGTAAAGGATTATTATATGCTCTATAAAATTACGGATGATGCGGTGGAAATTCTTTTCATTTGGGACACCAGAAAGAATCCCGCCGACCTTTTACATTTAATAACGAATTTCAAAACATGATCATCCAGAAACTCACGCTCCTCAATTTCAAAAACCATACTGAAAAATCCTTTGAATTTTCACCCCAGATCAACTGTTTCGTCGGGAACAACGGCGCTGGAAAAACCAATGTTCTGGACGGGCTTCACTATCTATCCGTCGCAAAAAGTTTTCTGGGAAATACCGACCTGAATAACATCCGAACTTCTCCCTCAAACAGTGTATCGGAAGATTTTTTCACGGTGGAAGGTCAGATTTTTGACGGCGAAAAGGAAAATATCATCAAGGTTCAAATGCCGAGAGATGCCAAAAAAATCATCAAAAAAAACGACAAACCCTACGACAGGCTTGCAGATCATATCGGTTTTCTTCCAAGCGTGATCATTTCGCCTTACGATTCTAACCTCATTTCAGATTCCGGAGAAAGCCGACGCAGATTTCTGGACGCCATGATTTCTCAGACGGATTCCGAATATCTGTTTAACCTGATCCAATACCAGAAAACGGTTCAGCAAAGGAACGCACTGTTAAAAAGTTTCTCAAAAAACCGGTATTTTGATCCCGAAAATCTGCAAATTTACAATGAACCACTCATCAGATTCGGGACTGCTATTTTTGGTAAAAGACAGGAATTTCTGGACGCCATTCTGACTTTGATTCAAAGCTATTATCAGATTATTTCGAACGGCAATGAAAAGGTATCGGTCGTTTATCAATCCGATTTAAAGGAAAATTCTTTTGGTGAACTTTTGGAGGAAAATCTTGAAAAGGACCGCATGCTCACATATACCTCAAAAGGAATCCATAAAGACGACCTGATTTTTGAAATGAACGGCAGTTCCCTGAAAAGAACCGGCAGCCAAGGTCAGCAGAAATCATTCCTTATTGCGCTGAAACTTTCCCAGATGAACAGAATCAAGGAACTCACCGGAAAAACGCCCGTCCTACTGCTCGATGATATTTTCGACAAACTCGATGACACAAGGGTTTCTCAACTGATTGAACTCGTGAACCGCGAACATTTCGGACAGATTTTTATTACCGATACAAATAAAGAAAGAACGGAAAATGTGGTGAAGAAAATTAATGAGGAATCGAGAATTTTTGAAATTTAGCCATGAAAAAGAAAAGAGAATATCAAAGTTCCGAACTCGTGAAATCCTTCGCCAGAATCTATGGTTTTGAGGACAAACTGCTGGCTTTCGAAGTGAAAGATTTTCTGAATGAATATCTGAATGATGCGCTTTTCAGCGAGATCGAATCGGTAAACCTGAACAGTAAAGTTTTAGAAATCAGGATAAAATCTCCGCTGCTTAAAAATGATTTCAGAATGAGGAAGACTTTTTTTCTGACCAAATTCCAGGAGAAATTCGGGGCAGAGCATTTTACCGATCTTCAAATTTTGTAGCGACAGTATTTTCTACCATTTCCTTTGCGCTGAGATCGAGTTCCTTAGACTGAATCGGAACGAAAAACCGGAGCGGTTTTTTCATAAAATACCTGAAAATTTCTCTGTAAATTTCTCTGACTTCTCCCAGATTCACTTTTCTGGAACGGAATGCCAACACCATTGAAAGCCCAAAACTCACCGCGAAATTGAAAAACCCAATAATAAAAACGGTAATAACGGGAACCCAAAAAGAATAGGCATCCACGACGAAATCTTTACCGTAAAATCCAAGTGCAACGTTGCCCGCCGCAAATGTGATATGCCGAATGTCGAGATCGAGTCCTAAAAAAATTCCGATAGGCCCTGTCACGCCAAGAAAAATTCCGAACCAGAAATTCGAAACAATCCCCGCCCAGTTTTTCGAATAGTAAGTTGAAGCAGATTTTGCAATTTTTGGTCCTAAAAGCTGGTTGATAAAAGGATTTTTGGCAATCCTTTTCGGAATCTGGTAAAAGACCGAATTATTGCCGACATTCCCGGATATAATTCCCGAGATAAACAGGAAAAAACCCGCAATACATGCATGGAAAATGGCTTTAGAGTTGAACGGATCATGATCGTTCAGAAGTTTTGTTGCTTTTTCTGCCGCGAAATTCTGCTGAAACAGAACGTCAAGGCCGTAAATAATAGCCAGCGCCACCGGAAACGACCAGGCGACATTTCCTATAAACGCAATGAACTGGGATCTGAAAAGTTTCGAAACCAAATGGGCAAAATCAACGTAATTTTTACGCGTATTCTGGCCTTCAGAAAGCACTTTTGCCATTGTTGCGGCTGTCATGGCTGGCTGTTTTGTAGCCAACGTGAAATTCATCAGATAAATCATGATGAATCCCATCGCGTAATTAAAAGAATAAAGAAGCGCATGCGAAAATTCGCTCCCGGGAATACTTCCGTAAAAAAGTTTCAGCACCACGAGCGCTCCAACAATCACACCGCCGCCGCTCGCTTTCCAGAACATCGTGTTGTAATCTTTGAACGACGAAGTAATGTAATGCGTGCCGGTTTCCGCCGTATGGTTCGTGATCAGGTGCGACATCAGTCGCGTACTGTCGTTCACGAGTTCCGAAATATTGTTCTTGTGGGATTTATATTCCAGAATATTGAAGAAAAGCTGCTTTGATTTCACCGGAATTTCGTCATCAGAATCCACCACCAAAAGGCTTACAATATCTGAAATCCGGCTGAGTTGCTGCCGTATTTTCAGAAGCGACTGGTTGATTTTTCCTGATATCCCGTATTTGGAAGAGTTCTTGAAGGCTACATTTACAAATTCCTGACACTGATCCAAATAAATCTTAATCTGTTTGAAGTGTACGTTTTTTGTGTCGAGGAGAAAATCAGGATTCTGTTTATGTCCTTTTGTGAGGATATCCATTTCGTCCTGAAGCGCCAAAAACGGATTGTCGAAATTTTTATATTCCGGAGCCATGTTTACCACTTCCACATCCAGCGCATTTCCGATCACACGCCACGCCAAAATGTTCATGGAAAAAAACATTTCATTTCTGATGTGCCGGTCGGCAATAAACCTGTTGATTCTCAGCAAAGCAAAGAGTTGATCGAGTTCTTCTTCAGGAATGCTCTTCAGGTATTTCAGATCGCCCGAAATCCTTACCAGAATATAATCCACCAAATGCCAAACGGTATTCTCGTTTTCAACCGGCGGCAGGAATTTGTTCAGGAGTCTTTTTCGAAGTTCGGGGAAAAAGCCGTTTTCGGAGAGGATATTGGCTTCAGTGAGGGAAAGGTTGATGGATCTTCCATCAAATATATTGCGGAGATAGTACGCAAAGTTGTCCGTAATCTCAGGATTCTGACGGAAATAAGACAGGACCGTTTTGAATTCTTCACTCTTTACAGACTGAAAAATCTCATAAAGCGGGTCAAGAGATTTGGTCTCGTTCTGAAAACTGAAATATTTCTTCAGAACAAATCTAAAATCTTCTTTATTTCTAGTGAAAACTGCCATAAATTGAGGGCAAAGATAGTCTATTTCAGGCTTACGTTATTCATTTGACGTAAAATCCAGCTGTGGCGGTTTCTCAGATATTTCGAAGGATTGTTCGGATCATATTTTTTGGGATTCGGAAGGATGGCCGCAATCCAGGCCGCCTGGCTTTTGGTTAAATCCTTTGAGTGTTTTCCGAAATAATATTCAGAAGCAGCCTCCACCCCGAAAACCCCTCTTCCCATTTCAATGGAATTCAGGTAGCGCTCCAGAATGATCTCTTTGCTCCAGACCAGCTCGATGATAAAGGTGTAAACAGCTTCCAAACCTTTTCTCACCCAGCTTCTGCCCTGCCACAGAAATACATTTTTGGCTGTTTGCTGGGAAATCGTGCTTCCTCCTTTCAGTTTTTTACCTTTTTCGTTGTTTTTATAAGCCTTCTGAATCGCCTGATAATCGAAACCGTTGTGCTGAAAGAATTTCTGGTCTTCAGCAGCGATAACGGCTCTTTTAACCTGACTTCCCATTTCATCGTAGGAAACATAATCACGTTTCAGCTTGCCATATTCCAACAGTCCGCCGATTTGGGTAATCGTAATGGGCGGATTGAAGAATATTCCCCAAACGATAAAAAGAATATTCGCGAGGATCAGAATAGAGACGATTTTTTTAATTTTTTTCCACATAACAAGCGATCAATACTCCTGCAAAAATAGAAATATTAATTATTTAAGCGCACTCATAAACGTTAATTCGTCATCTTTTAAAAGTTCAGGATGGAAAATTTTGATATAATCCTTCAGAACGAGGTCAGCCCGCACGACTCCGCTTTCGAAAAAATCGTTGCTGCTGCCTTTCTCCTTTGCACTTACGCCGTAAATTCCGCCCTGGTTGTACACCTTCATGTTGGCATAATTCGGATTGATCTGCAGCAGTTCTTTTTTACTCTTGTGGTTGCCGACATTCACCCAATATTCGGCATCCCGGGATTTTGAAAAAACTTCTTCAAAACTCATCGGGACCGCTTTTGAATCTGTGTTTTCTGAATTGATGTAAGTTGCGTTTGCATCGGTGATAAACTGCGCAAGAGTTGTTTTTCCACCCGGTAAAAACCACTGGTTGCCGTACATTTCATTGGCCAGGACCACCGGTCTTTTTTTGGAAGTAAGGGCCAGTTCTTTTAAGGATTGATAATTTTTTTCGATTTCTGCATATTTTGCGGCAGCAGCTTTAGAAGCTCCCAAAAGTTTTCCGAAAACCAGGAGATATTTGGATTTTTCAAGTGGATTCTGCTCCAGATATTCATCCAGAAAAATAATCCGGATGCCATTTTTCCTGATCAGATCATAGGTATTTTCAAAGCTTGCAATATAATTCGTAAAAACAGCATCGGGTTTCAGTGCAATGATTTTCTCGACGTCGTATTTCTGTTCATTCCCAATGTTCTGAATATTTCCGTTACGAATGAGATTATGGATCTTTGATGAGAAAATATATTCCGGACTCGAAACCGCGATAATCTTATCTTCCTGCTTTAGTTCCGATACATAACCGATCAGGCTCGCATTCAGCATCATTATTTTCTTAAAAGGCAGTTCCGACTGTTTGATTTTATAGTTAAACTTCCCTGACTTCAGTTCCAGGAAGTTTTTGGACTCCTTCATCTGAACATTTTCAGAAATAATCTGCCAGTCCTGCGAATTCACTTTTGCTTTTTTTTCGCAGCAAACAAGCATCAAAACGGCAAGGATTAATAAAATTTTCGGTTTCATCTTTCAAAGAAAACAAAAAAGTCCTATATTTGCAAACCGAAAAACGGCCTCGTGGCGCAACTGAATAGCGCATCTGATTACGGCTCAGAAGGTTACAGGTTTGAATCCTGTCGAGGTCACTATCCCGCAAATTTCCTGACAACAGGCGAATTGCGGGATTTCTTTTTGAGGTAATCTCTAGAACTTAATCCGATCTTCACCTGCCGATATTAAAAAAAAACTTATTTTTGTAGAGCGCTTCCTCAAAAGATGCGTTTCCATAAAATAAAATCAATGATGAAAAAAACAATATTTCTGTTCGCCTTCTTTTTCTCTCTCCTGACTTTTGCCCAGATTAAAGTGGTAAAAAACGAGTCTCTCGTTGAAGTGGGAAAAGACAATTCGGTCGGACTTTATAAAAAAAAGAACAAATACACCTTCAATTATCAGGACATCAATACGAGTAACCTCAACACCTTCAGGAATTTTTCTTTTCTGGATGTGAATAAGGATTTCGAAGGACTGTACAACCTGATTTCAGAAGGTTTTATCGACATGCCGATGGGTGATGTTACGCTGGAACTTCCGAACGATATTCTGGATCTGCATTACGAAAAAAATTACGGACAAATTACCGTTCAGTTCATCCACTACATCAACAAGAACAAAAAAATGATCGGGAAAACCCAGTTTCTGACCAAAAAACAGGTCGATAAGATTTTCGGTAAAAAAGCAAATTCAGCACAAAGCAGTGCGAAGCTTTCGCAGTCAGAATCATCTGCAAAAAAAGCGGTTCCTTCAAATAAAAAATAAAATCTTCCCACAAATAAAACCCGTTCTTTTGAATGGGTTTTTTATTTTTGCATAAATCATTTCGAATATGGCTCTTCAAATCATCAGTCTGACAAAAAAATTCGGCGAACAGACCGCGCTGAACGACATTAACCTCAGTATCGGAAAAAACGAAATCATCGGACTTTTAGGACCAAACGGCGCCGGAAAATCCACTTTAATGAAATCCATTACAGGTGTGCTGAAGATTGATGAGGGCCAGATTGTATTCAATGGGAACGACATTTCTGATAATGAGATTCTGAGCAAGAAAAACATCGGTTTTCTGCCGGAAAACAACCCACTTTACCCCGAAATGTTTGTGAAAGAATACCTTTCATACGTTGCTGATCTGCATAAAATTTCCAAAGATCGGATTGATGAAGTCATCGAACTCGTGGGCATTACGCCGGAAAAATCCAAGAAAATTTCTCAGCTTTCCAAAGGCTACAAACAGCGTGTGGGTTTGGCGCAGGCGATCCTTCATTCACCCGACCTGCTCATCCTTGATGAACCCACAAACGGCCTGGATCCCAACCAGATCATCGAGATCCGGAACGTCATCAAAGAGATCGGAAAAGAAAAGACGGTCATTCTTTCCACCCACATTATGCAGGAAGTGGAAGCGCTCTGTTCGCGCGTCATTC
The DNA here is from genome assembly GCA_019459085.1 of Kaistella sp. GTDB lineage: Bacteria > Bacteroidota > Bacteroidia > Flavobacteriales > Weeksellaceae > Kaistella. Next base: position 33,896 of record JAIBEW010000018.1, on the reverse strand, counting down.
TCATCCACAACGGAAATATCATACAGGATTCTCCGGTTGAAGAATTCAAAGGGAAATTTGAAAGCCTTGAGGAAGCCTTTACAAGCTACACCGCTTAGATTTTCAAATAAAAAACGAAAAAAGCTGCAGAAATTCTGCAGCTTTTTTTCTGATATGCTTTTTTTAGATATGGATCACTTCCCCGTAAGCCGCAGCGGCAGCTTCCATAATCGCTTCTGAAACCGTAGGGTGCGGGTGGATCGACTTGATGATCTCATGACCCGTCGTTTCGAGTTTTCTCGCAACCACCGCTTCAGCAATCATGTCGGTAACACCTTCGCCCACCATATGGCAGCCAAGCCATTCGCCGTATTTGGCATCGAAAATCACTTTCACAAAACCGTCGGTATTTCCGTTCGCAGTTGCCTTTCCGCTGGCAGAAAGCGGGAACTTCCCTACTTTGATCTCGTAGCCTTTTTCTTTTGCCTGCTTTTCGGTTAAACCGACAGAAGCCACTTCAGGATGACAGTAGGTACATCCGGGAATATTTCCGTAATCGATTTTCTCTACATGGAGTCCTTTGATCTTTTCAACGCAGGTAATTCCTTCTGCTGAAGCGACGTGCGCCAAAGCCTGAGTCGGTAAAATATCGCCGATCGCGTAATAGCCCGGAACCGAAGTTTCGTACCATTCGTTCACCAACACTTTTCCTTTATCGGTCTGGATGCCTACTTCTTCAAAGCCCTGGCCTTCAATATTGGCGGCAATTCCCACCGCTGAAAGAAGAATGTCCGCTTCGAGGGTGATATTGCCTGTCGCGGTTTTTACAGAAGCTTTTACGCCCGCTCCGGAAGTATCGACCGATTCCACAGAAGCGTTGGTCATGATCTCGATTCCGGATTTCTTGAGGGATTTCTCGAGGTGTTTTGAAACCTCTTCGTCTTCTACCGGAACGATGTTCGGCATGAATTCCACGACAGTCACCTTGGTTCCCATCGAATTGTAGAAATCTGCGAACTCAACGCCGATGGCGCCTGAACCCACTACGATCATTGATTTTGGAAGGTCCGGGAGCGCCAGAGCCTGACGATACCCGATCACTTTCACGCCGTCCTGAGGAAGGTTCGGCAATTCCCGGGATCTCGCACCGGTGGCGATGATGATGTGTTCTGCTGAATATTGGGTGTTTTTTCCGTCTTTATCTGTCACGGAAACTTTTTTGCCTTTCTGTACTTTGGCCGTTCCCATGATCACGTCGATCTTGTTTTTCTTCATGAGGAAGGAAATCCCGCCGCTCATTTTGGTTGCAACCCCTCTGCTTCTCTGAATGACCTTGGTAAAATCAAAACCCGGATTTTCGATCTTATTCAGACCGTAATCTTCGGTATGCTTTAAATAATTGAAGACATGCGCCGACTTCAGCAACGCTTTGGTCGGGATACAGCCCCAGTTCAGGCAGATGCCGCCCAGATTTTCCTTTTCGATGATGGCGGTTTTGAAACCCAGTTGAGACGCTCTGATGGCCGTCACATATCCACCGGGACCACTTCCGATGACAATAATATCGTAGTTCATGTGTTACAAAATTTAACGCGAATTTAAGGAAAATTTTCCACTTTTTAAAACCGATGCCTATCTAGACAGCGGGAAGAAAACAACAGCGGCGAACTCAGATCAATTCCGCTTCAGCCAGTCCTGAAGCTCCGAAATTTCTGCTGTTTGGGCCGTCACCACTGCATTGCAGAGTTTCAGCAGTTCCTGTTCTCTGCCGTATTTCAGGTATACCTCCGCCATGTCGACCGCGCTCTGGTGGTGCGGAATCATCTGCTGGGCATAATCTTTATCGATATCATTGTGAACGGGAATGTTTTTATCCATCATCGCCGACATCGAACGGTTCAGGTCCTGCTGAAAGGCTTTATGATCCGCGGAGGTTTCCTTCCGGTCTGCAAATTTCTTCTTCAGCCCGATCTCGGTGTTCTGTGCATCAATGACTTTCTTTGCAAAGGTTTTAAGTTCCTCATTTTTTCCTTTTTCCAGAACCAGTTCCGACATTTCAACGGCACCTTTGTGATGTTCGATCATCATTCGGGAGAAATCGGCATCGGTATTTCCGGTGGGGGTTGCGCGGTGCATGTCCTCCATCATCCCATCCATAAGGGCGACCATTTCGTTTTTGGTTTCGGTTTCATGGTGTTGTTGGGGCGGATTTCCGGATGTTTTAAGCTCCGTTTTGGTACAGGAAGCGGCGAGCAATGCGATGGAAGCGGTGAGCAAAAGGTTTTTCATAAGGCTGGAATTTGAAGGCTGAGGAGCAAAAATTGGGCTAAAGATTTTAACTGGTGTAGGATTAGCGGTGTAAAATAATGACATTCTGACATTTATTTCACCACCGCGGATCGCGTATCGTTTCCGTATGGTTCCCGTATGGTTTCCGTATCAAAACTGTGTTTTTCATTCTGGTTTTTTTCTGTCAGATTGTCATGATTAGTTGGGTATAGAAGATAGGATATAATTTGCTTAGGTTTCGGTCAGCTGAACGAAATCTCAGATGCAATGTAGCAAATCCTTTTAGTGCTGACGCTTATTATGGGGAGTATATTTATTTCATGTTTCAATAACTCAAGATTTATGCATATATATAAAACGCAAGTTTATTTTTTTATAATACACTAGGAATCAATATCATTATAATTTTGGTCATTAGAGAATATGCGTATATTTGGACATGTGCAACTATAAATCCCAAAACACGTGATAGACAAACTTCAACTTAAGTTTGGTAAAAATTCAACTGAAAAATTAGAATTTGAAACTACTCCAATTACAGTTTTTGTTGGTCCAAATAATTCTGGAAAAAGTAAAATTCTCAGAGAAATTGAAAACTTTGCAAGAACAACAAAATATCATCCTTCTAATGTCTTAATACATAAACTTTTTCTTCGTACTGTTGAAGAAGTTGAAATTGATAAAGAATTAAAAGAAATTACTGTTGAGGCATTGCCAGATGAACATATTCATGGTGATAATATAATAATTACAAAAATTAGCTCTCAAGCAAATAAGGCAATTAGAATACAACTCTCTCCTAGCAGTTTAAGAAATGAAGCGAAATATCCAAACAAAGGCGAATCCATATATTATAAGAGCTATTTGGACATCTTTACGTTACGATTAGATGGTACTAATCGACTAAATTTACTTTTAGAACAACAAGCAGGAGATTTATTAAAAGTTCCATCAAATCATTTATCCCATTTATTTATTAATAATTCGTTAAGATTACAATTACGGAAGATAATTTTTGATGCTATCGGTAGATACTTTGTTATTGATCCCACAAATGTTGGTAAACTAAGAGTAAAATTAGCTGACGAAGAACCACAATCAGAAAGACAAGAAAAAGGCTGGGAAAATGAATCTATTGATTTTCATTCAAAAGCTTTTCCTATCGAGCAAGCAAGTGATGGCGTAAAAGCATTTACTGGAATTTTGTCAACATTAATTGCTGGGGATCCGAAAATTATGTTAATAGATGAACCTGAAGCATTCCTACATCCTGCTTTGGCAAATATACTAGGTAAAGAGATAGGTAAAATTTTGAGAGAATCCCAAAAAAGACTATTTGCTTCAACACATAGTTCAAGTTTTTTAATGGGATGCATACAATCTAGTACTCCTCTTAATATTGTAAGATTAACATATAAAAACAATGTTGCAACTGCAAGATTATTACCACAAGAAAAAATATTGCATTTGATGCGACATCCACTTTTACGTTCAACGGGTGTATTAAATGGTTTATTTTATGAATCAGTAATAGTCTGTGAAGCAGATTCAGATAGAGCTTTTTATCAAGAAATCAACGAAAGACTTTTAACAGAAAATGACGAAAGAGGAATTAGTAATTGTTTATTTATAAATGCACAAAACAAACAAACTGTATGGGAAATTGTAAAACCTTTGAGAGAATTGGGTATTCCAACTGTTGGTATAGTAGATGTTGATGTTTTAAAGGATGGTGGAACAGTTTTTACAAAATTGCTCGAAGGGTCTTATATTCCAACATTAAATCATCAACCACTTCATACTCAAAGACAATCATTATTTACAATATTTAAGGCATCTGGTAAGGACATGAAAAGAGATAATGGAATAAATATTCTGAGTGGTGAAAATTATGAAGGGTGTAATAATTTCTTCGAACAACTAAAAGAATATGGTGTACTTGTAGTTAAAAATGGTGAATTGGAGTCGTGGTTGAAAAATTTAGGAGCAACTTCACATGGTTCAAATTGGCTAATCAATATTTTCCAAAAAATGGGAGAAAACCCTTTGTCAGATGATTATTTGAAACCTAACAATACAGATGTTTGGAATTTTTTAGGAGAAATTAAAAGCTGGTTAAACAATGAAAATAGAAAAGGAATACCAAAATAAGAGCTGCACATATCAAGGGCAACCGTTGTACAATCCTTATTTTTAAGTAATAGTTCTAAAAGCCATCTCTTTTAAAGCGATTGAAGAGCTATTTTTACAGCAATTCCACTATTTAAATGAATAAAAAAAACTGCCCCATACTATGGAGCAGTTTTTTTATAGTCTTAAATTCTTTATATGTTTGGAAATTTCGCCGGATTGATTTCATTAAACATCGCGTACACTTTCTCCACCATATCATCCACACTCGGTTTGCTGAAATAATCACCGTCGCTGGCGTAGGCCGGCCGGTGGTTTTCTGCGCAGATCGTGAGCGGATCGGAGTCGAGATGTCTGAAGGCTTTCTGTTTTTCCAGGATCTGCTGGAGGATGAAAGCTGAAGTTCCGCCTTCCACATCTTCGTCGATCACAACCAAACGGTTGGTTTTCTTCACGCTTTCCGCGATTTCATGGCTTAAATCGAAAGGAATCAGAGACTGTACATCGATCACTTCCGCAGAAATGCCGACTTTCTCCAGTTCTTCTGCCGCTTCCATGACGAGTCGCCAGGTGGAGCCATAAGTCACGATGGTGACGTCGGTTCCTTCCTTCGTTACTTCAATTTTCCCGACCGGAACGGTGAATTCGCCCAGATTGTCCGGCTGTTTTTCCTTGAGACGGTAACCGTTCAGACATTCCACAATCAGGGCCGGTTCGTCGCTCTGGAGCATCGTGTTGTAGAATCCTGCCGCTTTTGTGAGATTTCTCGGCACAAGAACCAAAATCCCTTTGGAAAGGTTGATGATCCCTGCCATTGGAGAGCCTGAATGCCAAACCCCTTCAAGCCTATGACCGCGGGTCCGGATGATGACCGGTGCTTTCTGTCCGCCTTTTGTGCGGTACTGAACCGTGGCGAGGTCGTCGCTCATGCCCTGAATGCAGTATAAAATATAGTCGAGATACTGGATTTCGGCGATCGGCCTTAAACCACGCATCGCCATTCCGATTCCCTGACCGAGAATCGTAGCTTCGCGGATTCCCGTATCGGCAATCCTGAGTTCGCCGTATTTTTCCTGAAGGCCTTCCAGGCCCTGGTTCACATCACCAATATTTCCGGCATCTTCTCCAAAAACAAGGGTCTCCGGATATTTGCTGAATATCTTATCGAAATTGTTTCTTACCACTACCCTTCCGTCAACGGTTTCTGAAGCGTCGGAAAAGACCGGCAGCACCTCTTTGACATTTGTCGCCTTTAAAGCTGACTGGGAGTATAAATGGGAGGAATAATTGTCTTTTTCTACCGCGAATATTTCATTGAAGGTATTCTGCAGCTGTTTTCTTTCACTGGAATCGGTTCCTCTTGTCAGGAAAAGTGATTTTCTCATTAAATGGAAGAGGTCCCTTTTTGCTGCAGCCACTACTTTGCTGAATTTTTCCATCTCCGCAGCAATTTCTGCATTCTGGGATTTGAGGTTTTCCACCAAAGGCAATACGGTATTTTTCAGATCCTGAATGGTTTTCTGATAGTTTTCCCAGGCTTTTTTTTGGCCTTCCTTCACGAACTTTTTCGCTTCTTCCTCTATTTTTTCCAGTTCTTCAGCAGTAGCCAGCTGTTCTTCATTACCTTCAATTTCAATGGAATAATTCAGGATCCACTCCTTGAATTTGTGCAGCCCGTCGAAGTCGCCTTCAAATTTCAGGCGGTCCTCATTTTTATATCTTTCGTGAGAACCTGAGGTAGAGTGACCCTGCGGCTGCGTAACTTCCACGACATGCACAACCACCGGAACACTTTCGGTTCTGGCAAAATGCTCCGCTCTCGCATAGGCATCCAGCAGAGACGGATAATCCCAGGCTTTTACCTGAATGATCTCACAGCCCTGGTTTTCACCTTCCTTTCTCTGGAAGCCGGAAAGCATTTCAGAAATATCGGCTTTTGCGCGCTGGTTCTGGGTCGGAACCGAAATTCCGTAGCCATCGTCCCAAATCGAAACGATCATCGGCACCTGAAGCGCACAGGCCGCATTCAGCGTTTCCCAGAAATGGCCTTCTGCCGTAGAGGCATCGCCAATGGTTCCAAACGCCACTTCATTCCCGTTATCGGAGAATTTTTCTGAGCCTTCGAATTTTACGGATTTGTATATTTTGGAAGCCTGCGCAAGACCCAAAAGCCTCGGCATCTGTCCTGCAGTCGGGGAAATATCAGAAGAAATGTTTTTCTGCTCCATGAGGTTTTTCCAGGAGCCGTCTTCATTCAGACTTCGTGTTGCGTAATGCCCGTTCATCTGGCGCCCTGCAGAAGCCGGTTCGCGCTCCACACTCGTATCGGCATAGAGCTGTGCAAAGAAACTTTCCACGGTAACGGCACCAATTGCCATTGCAAACGTCTGGTCGCGGTAGTAACCCGAGCGGAAATCACCGTTCTTGAAGACCTTCGCCATCGCGAGCTGCGGAAGTTCCTTTCCGTCCCCGAAAATCCCGAACTTCGCTTTACCGGTCAGAACCTCTCTTCTGCCCAGATACGACATCTCGCGGGAAATCCTTCCCAGTCTGTAATCTTCTACAATATTGTTCTTAAAATCCTGAAAAGAAATCTGCTGGGTTTCGATATAGGTGGTTTCCATAAAATCTGAGTTTGTACAAAAATAAGAATTATTCAGCAAATAACACCAAAGTGTTCCAGGAAGAGGGTGAGGTGAAGGTTAAGAGGCTAGAAGGTTAGGAGGTTAAGAAGATTCCGTTCCCTCCAACTTCATTTGTGTTTCATCTAAACACAAATGCCACTAATAAATGCGCACAAATAAACACGAATATGAAGTCTAAAATAGTTGCATTGGTGTAAAGCATTGGTGATATTTGTGTTTCATCTAAACACTAATGCCACTAATAAATGCGCACGAATAAACACTAATATACGGTGGGAATAGTGTCATTCGTGTAAAGCATTTGTGGTAATTGTGTTTCATCTAAAACACGGATGTCATTAGAACTTCCTTTCAATCACGTAATCCAGCATCAGGTGGAGGGAGTGTTTGGCTTCAGAATCCGGGAAATCGTTGAGGATGACTTTTGCTTTCTGCTGGAAATCCTTCATGACTTCCATTGCATAATCCAGTCCGCCGGAACTCTTTACAAAACCGATGAGTTCCTTCACGCGTTTTTTGTCGGTATTGAACCTTTTAATGGTGTTGAAATGGTATTTGCGGTCGGCTTCCGTTGCGGTCTTTAAGCTGTGAATGAGCGGCAGCGTCATTTTCTGCTCTTTGATATCGATCCCGACCGGTTTCCCGATGACGTTGGAAGTGAGGTAATCAAAAAGGTCATCCTTGATCTGGAAAGCCATTCCGGTGAAGGTCCCGAATTCCATCATCTTCTTAGCCAGCACTTCATCCGCATCATTCGAAAGAACTCCAATTTCGCAACAGGCAGCGATCAAGGTCGCTGTTTTCTGGCGGATAATTTCGTAATACACGTCTTCGGTAATATCCAGTTTACGGGCTTTTTCGAGCTGCAGCAGTTCGCCCTCACTCATCTCGCGGATGGTTCTGGCGATCACGGAAAGCAGATCGTAATCTTTATGGTCGGTGGAAAGCAGAACGGATTTGGAGAGCAGATAATCACCTACCAAAACGGCAATCTTGTTCTTCCACAACGCATTGATGGAGAAAAAATTCCGCCTTTTGAAGCTTTCGTCCACCACATCGTCGTGAACGAGGGTCGCTGTGTGAATCAGCTCAATCATCGAAGCACCGCGGAAGGTTTTTTCATTCACATTCCCCACCAGTTTGGCGCAGAGAAAAACAAACATCGGGCGCATCTGCTTGCCTTTGGTCGTCACAATAAACCGCGTGACTTTATCCAAAAGCGGAACATTGCTCTGCATGGATTCATAAAACTTCTGTTCAAAAAGTTTCATTTCCTCGGTGATGGGTCTCTTGATTTCTTCTACAATATTCGACACAAATGGATAATGAGGGAGGTGAATGTTTTAGTGTAGACAAATATATTATTTTTCGGAGAGATTATGCCGATTTAAAATCTTTTGCTGATAAAAGTCCTGTTTTGGCTGATGTTAACCGTATGAATGGAGAATTTCAGTGCAATTTCCTTTTCGGAATAAAATACAGACGCTGTTTGGCGGTGCCTAGAGGCGAACGGAATTCCTCACCCGAAATGTAAATACCGTTTTCATCCACAGCAATGCCTTCGATCTGACCGACGGATAAGGCCGTTCCAAGGTAATATTTTTCAGGTTCCTGCCGGAAGAAAATTCCGGGTTCCGTTTCACGGAAGATGTTCAGAAAAACCTCAGTCTTCTTCGTATAGCCTATCAAATAAAGTTTTTTGTCAAAGTAGGAAGCATCGGTCACCACAAAATCTGTCTGAAAGGTTTCTTCCGCCTGAGCCGCCTGATTACCGTTAATTTCCGGATCAACCGTATAATGCGTGACCGCTTTCGAACGCCATTCTTTAGTAAACAGATGGATTTTTCCGTTCAGAAAAATCATGGCCTCCGCATCGTAATCATTGTCGATGAGGCGTTTTGTGAAATCCTTCTGTTGCGAAAAGAAGAAAGGGATTTCGGCAGCGTTGGTAGCGCTTGAAGCGCTTGAAGCGCTAACAACGCTTTCAAAAGGAATTCTGTAGATTTTAAGATCCTTCCGCGTGCCTGCATTATTTCCGAAATCAGCGATGTAGATATTTAATGAATCACTGCTGATGGCTTCCCAATCCTGGTTTTGGAGGTGTGTTTTGAAAGTTTTAATTATTTTACCGGACTGCCCGTCGATTTCAAAGATTTCTGATGAATTGCCGCCATCGTTAAAAGTGTAGAGTTTTCCTCTGAAAAAATTGAGTCCCGAATTTTCTTTCAATGAATCGTTCAGAACCGATACTTCATATTTTCTGATCTTCAGAAAGTTTATTTTCTGGGCAAAGCTGGTTTGAAAAACCAGAAAGGCGAGAAAAATAAAAATTCTGTTCATGAGGTTTTACGTTTTAACAATAACAAGCGGATTTTAATGAAATCATACAAAAGACCTACCAGTAAAAGCAGACTTCCGACAAGAAGTGATTTAATGCCGAAACTTCCGAACAGAATCCCGCCGCAAATCCCTCCTGCAAAAAACATCCAGATAATGGTTAAACGAAGTTTGATGGATTTTATGAGTTTCTTTTTGTGCTCCCGATCTTTATAAAAAAACAGCTGCGAAAATTCAATGCCCATATCGGTAAAAAGTCCCGTCAGGTGAGTTGTTCTTACCACCGCATTTGAGATGCTGGTGACGAGTGAGTTCTGCATTCCCATGGCAAACAAAAGGCTAAATGCAATCATATCCGGATTATCCTCGGCCAGAAAATTTCCGCTGAAAGCAATTATGGCCAGAATCAGCGCTTCTGTTAAGGTGGGAACGATATAAATGAGATTTTCCCGTATCCGTGAAGAAATTTCTACCGTAAAATTGGAGAAGAATGCCCCTAAAAAAAAGAAAAAAATGTAAAGTGCCACATTAAAAGCACTCTGAAAATTCTGTTTGAATACCTCATCCACGAAATAGGCAAAATGTCCTGTTACGTTTGTGGTAAGTTTCTGCACTGCAAAAAAACCTACTACATTCACCAAACCTGCCACGAACCCAAGCAGTGAAGCAATCCCAAGATTGTGCTTTTCGTTGCGGGATTTACCTTTGTGGCTGAACATTATTCACTCGATTTGTTCGCGAGCTGTCCGCACGCGGCGTCGATGTCTCCGCCACGGCTTCTGCGGATGAGAACCGTAATTCCGGCATTTTCGAGCTGACGCACGTAGTTTTCCTCTGCCTCTTTATTGCATTTGTCGTACTTTCCGTCGCCAATCGGGTTGTACTGAATCAGGTTGACTTTGCTCGGAACCTGCTTGCAGTAACGGATGAGCGCTTTGATGTCTTCATCTTTATCATTGATGCCTTTCCAAACGCAGTATTCGAAAGTGATGGGATTTCCGGTTTTTTCATACCAGTATTTCAAAGCATCCATAATGTCGGTCAGCGGGAATTTATCGGAAAAAGGCATGATTTCATTCCGTTTCACTTCAATCGCTGAATGCAGAGACAATGCCAGTTTCACGCGCAGATCATCATCCGCCAGCATTTTGATCATCTTTGGAATTCCGGAAGTTGACACCGTGATCCGTCGCGGCGACATCCCTAAACCTTCCGGTTCAGTGATTTTCCGGATCGCTTCCACAACGTTTTTGTAGTTCATCATCGGTTCGCCCATTCCCATAAACACGATATTGGAAAGCGGCCGGTCGAAGTAGAGTTTGCTCTGCCGGTCGATGAGTGCGACCTGATCCACAATTTCGGCAACCTCCAGATTACGCATTCTTTTCAGACGCGCCGTGGCGCAGAATTCGCAGTTCAGGGAACAGCCCACCTGGGAGGAGACACAGGCTGTGGTTCGGGTTTCCGTCGGGATCAACACCGATTCCACCAAGAGGCCGTCGTGCAGTTTTACGCCGTTCTTAATGGTTCCGTCGGTAGATTTCTGAAGCTGGTCCACCGAAATGGGGTTAATGTGATATTCGAGGGCGATCTTTTCCCGAAGTTCCTTCGACAGATTCGTCATTTCCTCAATCGAGTGCAGATTTTTGCTCCACAGCCAGTCATAGACCTGTTTCGCACGGAAAGGCTTTTCGCCAAGGGTAACGAAATAATTCTGTAACTGTTCAAGGGATAAGGTGCGGATGTCTTTCATAATGGGTGAAGAGCCAGGTAAAAAGTAAAAAGAGCCATGTTTTAAAGCTTTGTGTTATTTATGAGGGCTCCAAAAATATTTTTGAGTTCTATACTTTCATTTAAGCCTTTCCAATGTTTCATCAGGATGATCATCAATTGCTATGATAACCCGCAGCTAATAAAAGATGTGGATGTCTTTCATGGGCGAAGAGCCAGGTAAAAAGTAAAAAGAACCATGTTTTAAAGTTTTGTGTTATTTACGATGGCCCCAAAAATATTTTTAAGTTCTATACTCTCAGTTATCAACTTTTCCAAAGCCTTATTAGGATGATCATCAAGCGCTCTGATGACCCGTAGCCAATAATTGGATTCTCTGGTTTCCCGCAAAGAAATCCTGACTTTATTTTTAAAATCTGCTCTGGATGAACCAGCCTGAGATTCTTCGTAATTAGCACCAAGTGAAGTAGCAGATTTTCCAAGCTGGAAACGGATTAATCTGTATTCAGGATCATTTGGAAGGTTTCTTAAAAACTTTAAACAATCAACACCAAACACAAAAGTCCGGTCTAATAAATCATTGTTTTTCATGTTTAAAAATTTAATAATAAAATTAAACTTTTACCTTATACCATCACTTCAGCTGGCTCTTTTTACTTTTTACCTGATTCTTACAGAATCAGCATTGCGTCACCGTACGAATAGAACTTGTATTCATGCTTGATGGCTTCTTCGTAGGCATGCATCAGGAAATCTTTTCCGGCAAACGCAGCGATCATCATCATGAGCGTTGATTTTGGGGTGTGGAAATTCGTGATCATTGCGTTGGCAACTCCGAAATCATGCGGAGGGAAAATAAATTTATTCGTCCAGCCGTGGTAAGGTCCGATTTTTCTGTTGGAAGAAACCGAAGTTTCCAAAGCCCTCATTGTTGTTGTACCTACCGCCACTACTCTTCTCTGCTCTTCAACAGCCTTGTTGATGATGTCGGCATTTTTCTGGTCGATGATGGCTTCCTCAGATTCCATTTTGTGTTTGCTCAAATCTTCCACTTCAATCGGGTTGAAGGTTCCCAAGCCTACGTGAAGCGTCACTTCTGCAAAATCGATTCCTTTGATCTCGAGTCTTTTCATCAGATGTTTCGAGAAATGCAGACCTGCAGTCGGCGCTGCTACTGCTCCTTCGTGTTTCGCATAAATCGTCTGGTAACGTTCCGTATCTTCAGGTTCCACGGCTCTTTTGATGTATTTCGGAAGCGGTGTTTCGCCGAGTTCCTTTAATTTCGCACGGAATTCTTCGTATGAACCGTCGTACAGAAATCTCAATGTTCTTCCTCTTGAGGTGGTATTGTCAATGACTTCCGCCACCAAAGATTCGTCTTCGGTAAAGAATAATTTATTGCCGATTCTGATTTTTCTGGCTGGATCCACCAACACGTCCCAAACGCGTGTTTCCTTATCGAGTTCCCTTAAAAGGAAAACCTCGATTTTGGCGCCTGTTTTCTCTTTGTTTCCGTACAGTCTAGCCGGGAAAACTTTGGTGTTGTTGAAGATGAACAGGTCTTTTTCCTCGAAATAGTCAACAACGTCTTTGAATAATTTATGTTCAATGGTCTGCGTTTTGCGGTGCAGCACCATCAATTTGGCTTCGTCTCTGTGTTCTGAAGGGTGTTCGGCCAGAAGTTCTTCCGGCAAGTGGAAATTAAAATCGGATGTTTTCATAAAATTTACGGATTTTATTTAAAAAAATTAATCCGCAAAGATACGTTATGAAAGAGGCAAAGTCAAGTTAAACCTCACTTATCTTAAAATCGGAAATTCAGACTTTCCAATCCCACTCGGTAAAATCAAAAAGAAATCAGATCCATTGCGGTTACTCACTGGTGCGTGTTACCAACAAACGCATTTTGGAAAACAATGAAAAATTTAATGAATTTTGTTTTTTATACCCTACTTTTATTGAATCCACTTAATTTCATCAACGATTAGATCCAGATCCAAAGGTTGAAATTTTAGCAAAACTTCATTTTTTGGTGTACTATCTACGAATGTAGTATATTTTTTAATTAAGAAATCTGAGTGTACTGATAATTTTTTCTGAATTTCAGCAAGGATGAATTTCTCCTCTGCGTCACTCATTTCGTGCGGAGAAAAAAACAAAATGCTTCTATCAGCTTTCACCATCTCAAAAACGGTATGCATAAAAGGAATCTTCGAATTTTTCGATTGAAAAACCTTAAGATCAATGATGTTTTCATCAATATTCTTCACTTCAACTCTTTTGAATGTCGAGCGGTTGACGGTCTTGTTCCGACGTGATTCAACATATTCAAATGAAATTTTAAGTTCTGGTTTTTCGATTATATCTGCATTAAAATAATGGATTTGCTTTCTTTTTCGGTCTCTCAAAACAGCATTATAGCTTCCATCAACAGCAGATTTGTGAATTTCTAACCGATAACTGGTTTCTTTCGAGTTAATAAGAAATGACTGCAGATTTTTCGCGTGCTTTTTATCAGTGATAAGTCTTGATTCCTGTTCGACAAAATAATCAAAATGATAATTCTGCGATTTCACTGTGGCGCTAAGCAATAAAAATATCAATAAGTACCTCATGAATTAAAGTTTAAAATTTTTTGCCAAGCTAATACTTTATCCTCATATTTCATACCGGCAAATGCAGGACTTGTAGATGGCATTACGAAGACCGGGATTTCAAAATCTTTGCCCACGATTTTCTTCAGATTTTTATAGGATTTCTGGCCGTTGCAGAAGATGGCTTCAATATTCGGATAATCGTTCAGGAGTTTTAAAATGTCGTTGTGCTCCTCGTTCCGGATTCTGGTATCCAGGCTGCCGTCGCGTTCGCAGGTATCGATCACGTCCCAAACTGCGACCTTGTTTCTATCCAGTATCTTCATTTTTTCAGCATAATCCGTCGTTACCTCTTCATTAAAAAGGCGGAACATGATCTTCCAGAAATGGTTTTGCGGATGCGCATAATATTCCTGCATTTCCAGGGATTTCACGCCCGGAACGGATCCCAGGATGAGCACTTTTGAGGATTTTGAAATTACGGGTGGGAAGGAGGAAATTCTGTTCTGCATTAAAGCTGCGTTTTAAGTTTTGTCTAAAGCCATTTCAAATATAATAAAAAAAGCGGGCTAAAGCCCGCTCCTATTGATGTCATATTTCGTTATTTAATTTCGTCATTCGCATTACGCAAGCGGGCTAAAGCCCGCTCCTATTGATGATGAGATCATTATTCAAAATTCGTCATTCATCAAAAAGCGGGCTAAAGCCCGCTCTATTGATGATCACATTGCGTCATTCAAAATTTGGAAAAATGCATTACATACGCAGGCTAAAGCCCGCTCCTATTGATGATGGGATCTCATTATTCAAAATTCGTCATTCGCAATTCAAATTTCGTAGTTCTACAGTGTTTCCTTCAGCCACCCAAAGAATTCCCGCTGCCAGACCAACGCGTTGTGTGGTTTCAGCACCCAGTGGTTTTCATTCGGGAAATAGAGGAATTTGGATTTGAGGCCGTGAAGTCTGGCTGCCTGAAAGGCTTCCTGACCCTGTTCGTATGAAACGCGGAAATCAATTCCACCCTGAATGATCATGATCGGCGTGTTCCATTTGTCGACAAAATTCGAGGGATTGAAGTCGGTGTATGCTTTCGGCAGCGGTCTGTCGGTAGGTTTTCCGAGGTCCCAGTTTGCAAACCAGAGTTCTTCAGTGGTTCCGTACCAGGATTTCATATCAAACAATCCGTCGTGGGAAATGAAGGTCTTGAATCGGTTGTTGTGGATCCCAGCCAGCATGAATACGCTGTAACCACCGTAACTGGCGCCTACCGCACCCATCCGGTCCGCATCCACAAACGGTAAAGTCTTTGCAAAATCGGTGGCCGAAAGATAATCCCTCATCGGCTGGCCGCCCCAGTCTTTGGAGATTTCTTCATTCCAGGCGGTTCCCCAACCCGGCATTCCGCGGCGGTTTGGCGCCACCACGATGTAACCGTTCGCTGCAATCAGCGCCAGGTTCCATCTCGTGGAGAAAAACTGTGTGAGCGCCGACTGCGGCCCACCCTGACAATATAAAAGGGTTGGATATTTTTTGGACGGATCGAAATCCGGCGGATAGACGAACCACACTCCCATTTCCTTCCCGTCGGTGGTTTTCACCATCTTCAGTTCGGTTCTGGAGGGCGTGATCTTCGCGTAATTTTCTCTGTTGATGTCGGTCACTTGCTTCATCGAACCTTTTTTTACCTCCACCGAAAAGAGATCGGCATTGTGGTTCATGTCGGTCCGGGTCACGAGCAGGGAGTTTTTATCCTGAGCAACAATCTCATTCACATCAAAATCCCCTTTTGTAATCTGCCGGATCTGCGAATTTTTAGGATTCAACGAAAAAAGCTGTTTTGTTCCGCGGAAAGGCGTCGTGAAATAGACCGTTTTGGAATCCTGAGCCCAGAATACGTCACCGGCCACACTTTCGTCCCAGCCTTTGGTAAGATTGGTGATCTGACCCGATTTCCAGTCCATGATTTTTACGTCGTTCTTATCGGCTTCGTAGCCGTCTCTTTCCATTGACTGCCATGACAAAGTCTTTCCGTCCGGAGAAAATTTCGGGGATACATCATACCCCTTATTGCTTTGTGTTATGTTTCTCGTAGTTCCTGAATTCAGGTCGTAGGCGAAGATATCCGTGTTTGTTGACTGCGCATATTCGGCGCCGCTGAATGGTTTTGTAACATAGAGCAGCTGCGAGGAATCGGGACTCCAGATAAAATCTTCAGCCCCGCCAAAAGGCCGCTGCGGGGAATCCCACGCTTTTCCTTCCAGCAAATCTTTGGCTTTTTCAATATTATCCGAAATATTCACCACAAAAACGTGGTTGTATTTTCCTTCGTTAAAATAATCCCAGTGGCGGTGGTTCAGGTCGGTATAGATGTGTGCGGTGGTATTCGGGACGTCGGCATATTTGTCTTTTCCCAGGAGTTTTTCCACCAGAACCTGTCTGCTGAAGGCCACTTTTTTTCCGTCCGGAGAGATGACGATATTGTCCGCTTCGCCAATCGTGTAGAATTCAGCCCATGTTTTTCCGGCATCTCTGGAAAGATAAATCCTGTCGCCTTCCTGTGCGTAAATCCCGTTTTTATCCCACTGGATCAGGGATTTCTTCCCGAGGTCGATTCCCGTGGATTCCGCACTTTGAATATTAAAAAAGTAACTGCTTTTATTGTTCTTTTCCGTCTTCAGATCCGTTTTGCCGATGCTGTAAATAAGCGCGGACTGGTCCGGGGACACGGCCGTAACGCCGAGTTTATTGAGTGCCCACAGCGTTTCTGGCGTCATTACCTGCTGTGCATTCATCAGAAAAGGCGCAGCCAATGCCACGAGCGTATGTTTTAATTTCATTTAAAGTAGAATTTGATTCTTACAAATATAGGGGTTTAAGGAAAAGAGGCCTTCATCTTCAGGATTTCTGCCACAAAGGCGTCGGGATTCTCCGGTGAGACCATATAGACTTTACCTGTTTTCATCGTGATTTTCACCTTCTTTTTAATGTTCGTTACATACCAGACATCATTCCCGTTGAAGTAGCCGAAGTACCCGAACAATCCACCCACCCCGAAGCTGCGGATGTTGAAACCCACCTTATCATAGCGTTCGACACCGGTGATGCTTACCACCGGAACACTGATTTTGACAAACGTATTTTTAATTATCACTTTGCCATCACCTAGAGCCAATTTCGGAATCAGCAGATATGCCAAAGTGGGTGCGGCGACCAAAACAACTGTCGGGATCCATAAGAATCCGGCCTCCTCCTCTTCCAAAAATATAAGCGGCAGGATGATGGCTCCTGAGCAGATCAGGGCAAACAGCAGTGTATACAACAGGGTCGTGCGGTCCATTCCGGCGGTCGGAAAGGTTTTCATCAATAATTTTTAACAAGTTTAGTCGGCTTTTGAGATCACTGAATCCAGCAATGAGGTGATGACGGACAGTGCAATACTGAAGAGGAAAGCCCACCAGAACCCGTCGATGTTCATGCCGTCAATAAAATAATCGGCGATGAGGATCACGAGTGCGTTGATGACGAGGGAAAAAAGCCCGAGTGTAATGATCGTCAGCGGCAAGCCGAGGATCTTTAAAACCGGTGTTACAATCATGTTCAGGACTGCCAAGACAATGGCAAAGATCAGGGCCGTGGCAAAACCGTCAATATGCACGCCGGATAAGATTTTAGTCAAAAAGAACGCGACAACAGCGGTTACAAGAAGTCTGATAATTAAATTCATCGTTTTATGGTTTTTAGAGTTTGCTTAATGCGGTAAGGTTGGTTTTGGTAAAGGTCATCGTCTTTCCGATCCATTTGTATTTCCAGAACCCCCTGACTTTCAGCAGTCCGTTTACGGTAATGCTCGCTGCGGAATCCCAATACCGTCCGGAAGAGGCATCGTAGATCTTACCGTTTTCCCAGGAATGCATTTTGGAATTGTACTGCAAACCTTCGAGGATGTTCATGCCGATGATCTTTCTTTTGCGCAGTTGAGGATCGGGATTTTCGGTGTCGTGGCGACTGTTCAGCGGTTTGCCGCTTCCGAGTGTTTCATCGAACCAGAGGACTTTTGCGCGGTAATCGCCGTCTTTTTTAAAAATTTCTACGGCTACGTTTCTATCGGTGGAGAGCCATTTACCGAGCAGCGCATCTGCTCTGGACTGGGC
Organism: Kaistella sp.; assembly: GCA_019459085.1. GTDB lineage: Bacteria > Bacteroidota > Bacteroidia > Flavobacteriales > Weeksellaceae > Kaistella. The sequence continues at coordinate 16,040 of JAIBEW010000018.1, read as the reverse complement.
ACCGAAACCTGTACAGGCAAGACAGAATATGAGGAAGAGGGTTTTTTGAATCATAAGTGCTGTTATGCAATACGTTTGCCATATCCCAACAAAGCTAGGGATTTTTTTATAAAGTTGAAAAACATAAGATACTCCGATTGGTAGTTTCTGAACATTTCTAAAAGCCGAAAGTTTAAAAATATTGCGGCGCTGTGTTTCTACATTCACTTACAAAAACAGAAAACCGAAAACACAAAAGGCAATTGAATTACAGTGGTTTTTGAGTTTATTAAAAATCAATTATTCTTCAAAATCATCATTAAATTTTACTCCTTTTTTCAAAAGCAAATTTTTTATTTCCATTGATTCCTGTTGTGGAGAAACACGGATGATTTCATTTTGTGAGTTCAATGTAATATGCCAATTTTTAAGACTATAGTCTATTAAATCTTTTGCCAAATTAAAATTTACATACTCTGTTTCCTTGAAAGAATTTTTCAATTCGGTTGATTTATCTGATGACTCATCAAGTATCAATTTATAGCCCTCTATTTCATACACTTTGGAATATTTAAAATCAGACAAAAGTTGTGGATTTACAAACGCAATATCTACCCAATAAGCATTATCTGTATTTTCGCTTTTATTAGCACCAAATATTATTATATTTTCCTTTTTATCCACCTCTTTTTCTAAATTTCCATATTCAATATATGCCTTAACAATGCTTTGATAGAGATTTTTTTCTCTGTGCTCCGTTATATTATTTTTGCAACTACTAACTATTAGCAGCATACAAGCTAATAAAATATAATTTTTCATCATGCAATTTTTCGTTATACGTAGATAACTGCGGGGTTTTTCTAACTTGCTCAAAGTCTCACGACTTTGAGCTGAGGGATGCTTAACCGTAATTTTTTGTTGAATAAATTTCAGAATAAGCGAGAAAATCATCCACTATAAATATGCTTCAGTGGAACAATTCCACTTGTTAGGTTTGGTTATTTAGGTTCATATACATTTTCAGGCTTCTTTAATTTCTCTTCATCAAAATCTTTTTGCATTTTCCTTTTATATTCTATATTTCGCCAATCCTTACCATCATTCCAATACCTAATATCATCAATATTATATTTATCGTCGCTGTTATTAGTGCTTAATGACCTTTGTTTAAAATAGTAACTTCTTATTCTTTTGATATACCTTCCAGATCATATGAATTGGTGTAATTTGGGCCGATCCAACTTAACAACAAAGAGTCCTCCTGCTTCATTCCAAGATAGCAAGTTGCATTATAATACCATTTATAGTTTTTGTCCGGCATCAGTTGTTTGTCTGTTGAATTCTTTGCAATTATAAAAGCTCCAATTTTTTTAAAATCAGGGCTATATAGAATTGTGTCCACTACTATTTGAGTTGATTTATCATATTCTTCAGAATGAAAAGGTTCCTGATGGTTCCGTATAAAACCTTTTACCTGATTAACAATAATTGCACTATCTGAAGAATATTTCTCCTTATTTATTACCGTATTGTTCACATAGTTTTCAGGTGTTTCTTTATAGAATTTGAACTCATACCACCCATATATATACCGGAAGTACAGGAACAACACTACTAAAATCACAAGAACTGCAACAATAACTATTTTTTTTTTCATTTCCTCCTATATTAAATGACGCAGACTCCTATACCTGAGTGGATTAAGATCCGCAGTGACTAGAATATTTTGAATTGTCAGACTTCATTTTTAAAAACCTTGTAATAAATGAGTTTTTATCTTTTCTCCACAAAGTCGTGATGTAAGCTCCCCCGACAACAGTACGGTTTAAAAGTATAAAATTATTAACTTTTGACCTTTGTGGAATTTTGGGGTAAAAATTTAGTAGCAGAAACTACACATGAAAGCTAATAAAGCAGAAAACAAGGCAATTATTTTTAAACTGAACCTTTTGGAAGAATACCAAAACTTAATTTTACTCATTGTTATAAACTTCATAAACTAAAGGCACTTTATTTGAATATATTTGCCCTGTATATATCCGGACATTATCGCTGGAAATTATTTCTGAATACTTCAGAATAATTTCCGCTGGATTGTTTAAACTCATTTGAAAGTAATATTTCCCCTTATTTACCAAAGCATAGTACCTAGACCTATATCCGGGAAAATTAACTCTTGTTTTGAAAACTTTTGTCTCTTTAGGCTTTAGATGAATGATATTTTTTGATATTCTGTAAGCAACTCGCAAGTCATTTTCATCAAATAATTTGGAATATTTTTCTTCAAATTTTTCATATTCATCAGATAATATATTAATATCCATAAAAGTATTTAAATTTGCTCCGAATGAAAATCCGGGATCCAACCTTTTATTTTTCTCATAAATGTAGTAATCCGGCAATCCCACAAAAAATGGTTCTACCGTGTATTCCGGGTCTTCGTTAAATTCTTTAGAATCCAGTAAAAAAGAAATGCTTCTGTCTCCATTATTTGTAACCGTATATACAATATTGCACTGATCATAGTAGGATACTTTCTTAATTGTGTCGTTAACAATTTCTATTTTCAAATCTTCCTGTGAAGCGTAAAATTGGTACATAAAAATACCAAGAAATAATATCAACTTTTTCATAGATTTAAAATAAGTTCTCAGGTCTATCATTAAATTTATATTTAGTGTCAAGCATATTTATATACCTGTTTTGCATCACTACTCCGTTTGGATCACCCTTTTTTTCACCCATGTGAGTCTGGTCAATGCGCCAAAAATTCTGAAAATTATTTTTTAGTTATCTAACAAGTCAATTTTTTAAGATTTTAGTTGTTGTTTTAATAAATAAAATCTCTTCGCTTTACGAGGGGTTCATTTATTGCCAAATAATTTTACTAAGAAATTATATATTTTTAATCCAATATATATATAACAAAACTGTATAATAAAAAACAGTACAATATATAAAGGAAATGTAAGAATGAATACTATTAATGATTTAATGCCAGTAACTTTTTCTTCATTCAGTGTAGAAGATGTCCAGCCTAACGCATTAAAAATAACACCTATGATAAACATAGGTATCAACACCCCTATAGTAGAATATTTAACAATATTTGCAATTTCTTTAGCACTTAGATGCAGGTTAATAAGTTTCATTTTTTATCTATTTATTAATTTTTATCTCTTTAACATCTCTAATTTTTCCCTGAATAGTTTTGTGCAGCTGTGCCTACCATTCCCCCGGTATCAACAACCCCTTTTATAGCTTCTCCTACATTCAATTCTCCACCTAAATGAAGTGCTTTAAACACTTTATATTCTCCACCAATTTTTAATCTGATAAATCTAATGAAATATAATGCAAATAATTTTTTGCAGGCTACAACTAGTTTACTCTTTTCATACACTCCCCATACATTAGGGTGGCTTTAGAGTGGGCTTTGGTATAGCGGAGGGTTCGGGGTACTGGTTCGGGGTTCGAGATACGGGTGTGAGAAGAAAGAGTAAAGATAAAAGAATAAAGAACGAAGAAGTGAGATAAGATGTGGGATGATGGAGGCTGGATGACGGATGGGGCGAAGAGGTTCGTCGGCGTTTCGCATGTTAGGAAGCGCTGGTTAAGAATGAACGGGTTGCTTCGACGGCGTTCCGCCTCCCCGCAAAGACGGCATAAAGTTACGATATGGAGCGAAAAAGGTCCTTTTAGGAATGTTCAGGAGGAAAGTACGTTTGCCGGCAATAATGGCCGTAAACGATTGACTGATAGTTATTTATGTATTTTTATTTACAATCTTTGTGCTGTGAATTCACCAAAAGGTCTGAAGGAATGAACCTTTAATCATTCCCATTATTCATTTTTAAATTTTATTACAATGGCACGACAAAAAAGTATTGTAAAATTAGAAGGCACGATCGGAGATCTTACCTTCTACAAAACAAAGGACGGCTACATTGCGAAAGAAAAGAGCGGTGTAAGCGCAGACCGGATCAAAAACGACCCGGCATTTCAGAGAACGCGTGAAAACGGAGCCGAGTTCGGCAGAGCCGGAAAAGCCGGGAAAGTCCTCAGAAACTCCATCCGCCAGCTGCTGCAGCGGGTTGCGGACAACAGAATCGTGAGCCGGCTTACCAAGGAAATGATGAAAGTGATCCAGCTGGACGCCACGAATCCGAGGGGACTCAGAAACGTGATCGACGGCGAAGCGGAACTGCTTATCGGCTTCGACTTCAACCTGAACGCGCAGCTCGGAAATTCCCTTTATGCACCGTGGGAATGGACGCTGGACCGTGCGACGGGAGATGCCGGCGTTACCATGGCTCCGTTTGACCCGAGCAGCATGATCGCGGCACCGGGCGGCACCACTCATTTCAAAATCGTAGCAGCTGCAATGGAGATCGATTTTGAAAACGAGAAATCCGTTACCGTGAATGCAGAGACTGCTGTACTGGCATGGAATACCACGCTGACCGCACCGGTGAACCTGGCCCTTCAGTTACCAGCAGATTCGACGCATCCGCTGTTTATGGTTCTTGGGATCGAATTCTACCAGGAGGTGAATGCGGTACAGTATCCGCTGAGAAACGGCGCCTACAATGCGCTCAAGATCATTGATGTCCAAGGATAAGATGGAACTCATCCTCATCAGGAAATATTTCCCTCACGGGACCAATGGGGAACTCTTCTTTAACGGCAACAAGATCTGCAACACGATCGAACTGCCCTGGAAAGCCAACCAACGAAGGGTCTCCTGCATCCCGGAGGGGAGATATCTCATCAGGAAGCGCTTCAGCGCCAAATACAAATGGCACCTTGAAGTGGTGAGCGTTAAAAACAGAGACGGCATCCTGTTTCACCCTTTCAACGACGCGCTGAAGGAAAGCAAAGGATGCATCGCACCCGTAAGGTCCATTACGGGGGAAGGAAAAGGCAGCCAGTCGAGGCTGGCCTCGGAACGACTGAAAGAGATCCTCTATCCGCTGCTCGAGCGCGGATTCATGATCCATCTTATTATCCAACCAACCACTTAAAACAAGTGTTATGAAAAAGATCATCGAAAGGGCGCAGGCGCCCACCCCAAAGTTCTTTAAAACAGTGCGGAATATCGGCCTTGTGCTGACAGCAGTGAGCGGAGTGCTCGCCTCTGCCCCGGTTTCGCTGCCGGCTGTTTTGGTGACCGTGGCTGGTTACCTTACGGTAGCCGGGGGCATTGCAAGTGCGGTGAGCCAGACGGCCGTTTACCGGGATGATTAACGGACCCCTCGTTGACCATTCCACCAAAGTGAGCACTGCTTTTGGGATCCTCCTCACGATCGCGGTGAACATCCGGCAGGAGGATCTGGTGAAAACCGCCATCCTCGCTGCTGTGGGCGGAGCATCCAGTTTTTTAGGTACCATGCTGCTTAAATACCTGATCGGCAAGATCAGAAAGATGCGCCAAAAATAGCGGCAGATTTAGGGGAAAGAGCCTTCCGGAGACGGAGGGCTTTTTTGTGATGTGGTGAGTTGTGGAGTCGTGAAGCTGTGGAGTTGTGGATTGTGGATTGTGGATTATACGTGAGGGTTCGGGATTCAAGGTTAGAGGTTAGAGGTTAGAGAAAAAGAGTAAAGAGTAAAGAACAAAGAACAAAGAACAAAGAAGCGAGATTCGGGGGGTTGGACGTTGGATTTTGGATGATGGGTGCTCGATGCGGCGTAAGGTTGCTTCGTCGGCGTGCCGCCTCCCCGCAATGAGCGCTCGCGAAGTTGTGGAGTCGTTGAGTTGTGTTAGTTGATTGACTACGGGATACTGAGGCCTGATGACATGAGACCTCACCGCTGCACTTAAAATTTCATTTTCTGAATCCTTACTGCATTCAATATTGCCAGAAGTGCTACGCCCACATCGGCAAAAACCGCTTCCCACATCGTGGCTAATCCACCTGCTCCCAATATCAGGACAATTGCTTTTACCCCAAAAGCCAGTGCAATATTCTGCCAAACTATCTTTTTTGTCTGTTTGCCGATATTTATGGCCATCGGGATTTTTGAGGGTCTGTCGTCCTGAATAACCACATCAGCAGTTTCAATGGTTGCATCGCTGCCCAGACCACCCATCGCTATTCCGACATCACTTAAAGCTACCACCGGCGCATCATTAACACCGTCTCCTACAAATGCCACTGTCTCACTACGTGCCTTTATTTCTTTTACTTTATTTACTTTGTCTTCCGGCAGCAGATCGCCGTAAGCATTCTTAATCCCCAGTTTCTCCGCAACCGCTTTCACCACGGTTGATTTGTCGCCGCTCAGCATTGTAACTTTCACGCCCAGGCTTTTAAGTTTCCGAACCGTTTCATCAGCATCTTCCTTAATACTGTCGGCGATTGTAAAATAGCCGGCAAATTTACCTTCATAAGCAACGGCAATCAAGGTTTCCACAATATCATTCGGATTAACATCATAGTGGATGTTGAATTTATCCATCAGTTTAAAATTTCCTACCAATAAGTGTTTTTCCTGATATTCGCCTTTCAGCCCATGACCTGCAATCTCCTCCACCCTGTCGAGAACCAGAGTATGGTCGGGTTCTCCCAGATGGTCATGCATCGCAGTAGCTACGGGATGAGTTGATGCGTTTTCAATAACGTTGACGAGTTTCAGAATAAGATCTTTATCGAATTCCGGTTTGATATTAACCGTCTGTACCTTGAACACCCCTTCGGTCATGGTTCCGGTTTTATCCATTACCACATTTTTGACCTCTGCCAACGCATCCAGAAAATTGCTGCCCTTAAACAAAATCCCATTCCGGCTGGCGGCACCGATACCGCCAAAGTAACCGAGCGGAATACTGATCACCAAGGCGCAAGGACAGGAGATTACCAGAAATATCAGGGCGCGGTATAACCAGTCCCTGAAAATATATTCATCAACAAAAAAGTAGGGCAACAGACAAATAGCCACCGCGAGAAATACGACAATGGGCGTGTAGATCCGCGCGAATTTTCTGATAAACAGTTCTGTGGGTGCTTTCTGGGCGGTAGCGCTCTGTACCAAATCCAAAATTTTTGAGAGTTTCGAATCGGTATAAGGAGTGTTGACCTGCACCTGTGCTACGGTGTTAAGATTGATCATGCCGGCAAGAACGACATCGCCTTTCTGCTTTGTATCCGGTTTGCTTTCACCAGTAAGAGCAGAAGTATTGAACGAAGCACTGGCTGACATTAAAAGTCCATCAAGTGCCAGTTTTTCTCCCGGTTTCAACTGAATGAGGGAGCCAACCGCGACTTCCGCAGCTTTTACCGTTTGTGGGCGATTATCTACTAAAATAGTGACTTCATCAGGACGCTGATCCAAAAGTTTAGCTATGTTTCCTTTAGCCCGCTGAACGGCTAAAGTCTGGAATACCTCACCAACCGAATAGAAAAGCATTACCGCTACCCCTTCGGGATATTCCCCGATTGCAAATGCACCTACAGTTGCAATTGCCATGAGGAAAAATTCTGAAAACACCTCTCCTTTCATTATGCTTCCAAACGCTTCTTTCAGTACCGGCAAACCTACCGGCAGATAGGCTGCTGCATACCAGACAATCCGCACCCATTCTTTGAACCACGATTGGGGAACCAAATAATCCATTGCTAAGCCTGCCATTAATATCCCAAACGAAATAACAGCCGGAAGAAACATCTGAAAAGTTGATGTACCCTGTGTGGAATGGTCGTGGCCATCATCATCAGTATGTTCATCATGTTTATGGCCGTCGTTATCGGTATGTTTTTCAGTAATGGGAGTTTTCTTTACTGGAACATGCGCTTTATCGTACGTTCCGCAACAATTGGCTTCGACCAGCTTTTCTGCTCCCGCATTTTTATATATTTTGCCTTCCTGAGGCGTGCAGCACATCTGATTGCCGTGTTCATCGTATTTATGCTTGTGTTCCATCGTTACAGTTTAAATTTTATACCACCATTGAAAGTCCGTCCTTCAGTATGGGTCCAAATCTCATCAAATGAAGGTGCATTGTGAGAACCATTAACCACTCCTTTGAAGCGGCTCTGCCGTGTATCCAGAAAGTTCTCGATATTTATAAATACGGAGAACCTGCCGAAATACTTTTCGAACATGAAACCCAAATCCCAATAAGGTTTTGTGACCGACCTGTTTGTGAGGCGCTGAACATCGGTATAATATGCCTCCAAACCTGTTTTGTAATTGTCGTGTTTTTCCGCCATCAATATCAGATTTACTCTGTGGGCGGGAACAAGCGGAACTATTCTGTCGCCGGGGATGTAATCCGCTTTGGTGTCGGTATAGGTGTATCCTGCAAAGAACTTCAGGAAATCCTTATAAATAAGCTTGGCATTCGTTTCGAAACCGCTGCTGTATAACGGTTTGTCGGTATTGTTCAGTTCATATCCAGCAGTACTGTCGCCCTCCAATATTATGGAATTGTTCAGGCGGGTATAAAAGAACATCTGATTGATGCTGAAATCGAAATCAGTCCCAATCTTTGTTTTGAAGTTGACATCGGCCGTCCCGCCAATGCTTTTTTCGGAAGTTACCCCCGATAACGGTTTCAGGTTCTGGTATTGAAAACCTTCAGTCTGTTCCGTAAATGCTGTAGGAGTTTTGTAGCCCAAACCGCCTCCAATACGGCTGGTCCATTTAGGTGACAGCCTCAGCAACATCGAAATCTTCGGTAAGAATAAAGCCTCTGATTCTGTATATATACCATTGCCATATTTTACCACATCTGCCCGTATTCCATTTTCAAATTTAACTACCTCCGAAACATCCCAGGTATGCTGAATGTAAGCACCCCCTGTATTTATAAGGAAAGATAAATCGTTTTCCGGCGTATTAAGACGGTCTTTAAAATTGTCTGTAACATAATTTGCTCCAATAATCAGGGTTTGATTTGGGAGTGTCTTAGACCATGACAAATCTGAATAATAATTCTGATTCAATCCTTTAAATGAATAATTAGGAACCTCAATTGTTCTGTCAAAAAGCGAATAAGCAGATTTTAAGTCTATCCGGGAAGTTTCGGAAAACGGTTTACTGAACTCCAATGTAGCCGTATTTCTAAAGGTTCTGTTTCTTTCAAAATAAGTATGTTCTGCACTGCCGTTCCCACGGATGAACTCCACATCTCCACCCAGCCGATTGCCCGTGGTAAAGGCATTTCCAATAACGAGATTTGCCTCGCCAGGTAAATACACAAACATCTTAGGATGCACGGTGAATTCCTTAGAATTGGGAAGTTCAGTAAAATCATCCTTATCGATGTCATATTCTTTCTGATCATTGTACAGGGCGAGGAAAGTGTAGCCTACTTTCTTATAGCGTTGAGAAGAAAACACCCCTACATTATACAAGCCAGTGTTGGCAGTATTCACCAGCACGTTCAAATCCTGCTTTTCGTTGGGCGTACGGGATATAAAATTGATCACCCCTGCAATTGCGCCTGCACCATACAATGTAGATGAGGGACCTTTTATAATTTCGACCTGTTTCAGATCCAGGGGTGGAATTTCGAGGACACTCAAGCCGTTTGCGAAATTTCCGAAGGAAGGTAAACCATCTTTCAGTATCTGGGTATACCGGCCATCCAATCCCTGAATCCTGATGCTGGCATTGGCAGAAGTTGCAGAAGTCTGCTGCACCGCTATACCGGTACTTTCGTGCAGTATCATTGCGACATTTGAAGGACGCATATTTGATTTTTCGTCAATCTCCTCAAGACTGATTGTTTCGACCCGAGTGGGTGTGTTGGCTATGGTCCTGGATGACCTTGTGGATTTAAGGATGACCTCTTCTATAACATCCTCTCTTTCGTGCTGCACGGTATCCTGTTGTGCAGACATATGGATGCCAAACAGCAAAAAAGCTGAGGCAAATATTATTTTTTGCATGGAAATTTAAGTTAATAGTTAAACAATAAGGCTCATTGCTTAACACCACTTAGGAGGCTGCCAAATTCCGGTACTGAAAAGAAGACTGTAACTGTATTCTGATTCAATAATATCCCCTTTCACTGAAAGAAAACTCTTTTCCGGAAGTAATTTTTTAATCTGTGAAACGGCCAAGGACATTCCGCAACAATTGCAAACGCAAAAAGGAGTACAAAGGTCGGTATGTGTATCCTCGCTTTGTTCCAAATGTACATCCTGTGCCATACAAGCTTTTTCGCCCAGCCCTGATGCAGCATCACTGCACGGCACGACGGTGAGTACCATAAAAAAAAGCGATAAAAGGAAGGCGAACATTTTCACGGTGCTAATTTAGGGAAATAATCTGAGATGGATGGGGGGCGGTTTTAAGGCAGGGTCGAGGTTCATGGGTCGCGGGACGTTGGGTGTTGGCGAGGTTGCTTCGTCGGCCCTTCGGCTTCGCTCAGGGACCGCTGCCTCCCCGCAAGGACCGTGCTTCGGCGCCGCTCGGTGGCCAACATAAATTATTATTAGTACACGGTGCTACTCATCCAGTTCCTTAAACAGCTGATTGATGCTCTCGTTCAGCATCTTCAGGAATTTGGTGCGTTCCGTTTTCCTGCTTCGGATCTCCCCTATGGTTTTATGGTAGTTTCCGAGATCAATATTCAGGGATGACTCTGCCCACCTTATCACTTCCGCCAGTTCGATATTGCCGCCGTTGAAGCATTTGGTGTGGTGCAGCGCTATTATCAACTCCACCAGAGCAGCTTTGGAAGCAGTCCATTCAATATACTTGCGGGTGCCGGCGTCTTCAACCTCATGCTTTTCGAGGTTTTTAATCTTGTTTTTAAAAAAGACCTCCAGCGCGTCGTTTGCCAGGATATGGGCCACCAGAATATCATGGGAGGTGGAAAATTTCTCGTCATAACTGTGGAGATCGGGCGCCAGCTTGACCTTCAGATCGTATCTGAAGCGCAGGAAATATTTCATGTCGAGGTAAGTGGCTTTCCGGCGGTAATAGTTGATAAAATCCCTGTTCTCCGCAGAAAAATACTCGAGTGCATTCAGCTCCTTTTCATAGAATTTCTTAAGCTCTTTCGCGCCGGCATACGGCACAGAAGCCTCCAACGACAGTATCCTGGAATAGTAGATAAACCGCGAAACGAATTTAGGTTTAACCTCTTTGAAGAACCGTACTTCCTCTTCCCAGCTGCCGAATTCATGGCTGCTAGTCCAGGACTTCAACTGCCGGACGGCCTCATCGGTTTCCATCAGGACACATTCTGCAAATGAAAAGAAATCATCCTGTTCACGCCGCAGCAGCTCAGTGCTTTCGTTAAGTGCTTTCCACAGGTCATCGCATTTTTTGAAAAGTATTTTGGATTCCATATTTGATGGTATTATTAAAATAACAGGTCTTTAATTCAGGCTCCGGTACGCTGCTCCTTTTTACGCTGGTCAATAAAATCCTTCGGCCGCAGCCCATTGATTTCATAAAAATGGTCGGAGAAGTTCTGTCTCGATGCAATCCCGCATTCTTCCGCGAGCCCTTCAATCGTATAGTTCAGATATTTTTTATCGGTACAAAGAAGGTGGGTGATGTAACTGATGCGGAGTTCCTGCAGGTAGGTGTTGAAATGCATCCCTTTATAATCATTGATAACAAATGAGAGGTAGGTCGTGTTCGTGCCCAGCTTGTCTGCGAGTTTCCGGAGGGTAAGGCCTTTGGCGGTAAATTCTTTCTTTTCCTCAAATTTCCGGAGTTTCTCCAGAATATCATTCGTGATCTCTTCACTGTAGCCGTATTTGCGGGCTACCGTCCTGTCCTTTGGAGGAATGACCAGAGTGCCACCTGCCTGCGTCTCTAATCTTTTAAGGAGCAACCGGTATTTTTCAGTGATTTTTCTGGCTCTATGATAGCGGTACATAAGGAATGAGATAACCAGCCCTGCAGCCAATGACAGCAGCAGGATGAAGCGTGATTTGGAATGACCCGCGTTTTCCAGCCTTAGCCTTTCTTCCCGCAATGTCTTCGTGTCGTATTCTTTATGGATCCTCGCAGCCAGATAAGAAAAATCCCTGACGAGAAATTCATCGGCTTTCAGGAGCTGCTGCGTATAGTACAGTTCCTGTGCAGGCTGACGCCGGTCTTTATAGAACCTGATGAGGAGCTCATAATTCTCGCGCAGTTCGGGAAGTATAAAGAGGTGCCTTATGAAAGACGAATCCACTTTCCTAAAATATTCCAGAGCCCTTTCCTTTTTATTCAGATGTAGATACGATTTCCCGATATAGAAGTCGTTGAGTGCCATCCATGCAAAATCATCGCTCGTTGACAGGAGCCTGTTCGACAGGATGAGCAGTTGAACTGATGAGCGGTAGTTTCCTTTCCGGAAATCCGAAAGCCCACGGCATTTGTAAAAATACCCCTTCTCCTGCTCAAAACCCTGTTGACGGTTCGCCACCGCTTCGCCTCTGGCAGTCAGCGAATCGGCGGTGACCCAGCGCTTAAGGTGCTGATTGCAGACCACCATCTGATGCACTGTGTTCAGATATCCCCGGGTATTGTTAAAAATCTCATTCGGATGTTCCTTACCAGTCAGGTTCGATTCGAAAAAGGAGACGCACTGCCTGAAGTGCTCCAGCGCTTCTGCATAGTAGCCCAGATAACTTTTCACGGTGCCCAGATGATACAGGATCTTGTGCTGCAGGTAAGGGTCGGTTGCGGACTTTGAATATTCATACGCCTTCAGGTACTCGTTCAGGGCAGGCTGGTACTTTTTGAAAGTGAAATAATAGACGATGCCTTTACCAAGATAAGCGCGGCTGATCAGATCAGCATCTTCAGTGGTCAGTGCGGCAGCAACGGCACTGTCGGCATATAATAGCTTATCCTTGCCTATCGGTGAAAAAAACACCCCGTTCTCACAGGCGTTCAGGAGCTCCCTGATATGGTTCTGCTTTCTGGCCTCCTCCATATGAATCCTTACGAAAGGCAAGGCACGGCCGTCATTTTCCTCATATGTTTCGTAGATGTTTTCGAACTGTTTAAATGAGACTCCAGTACGTTCCTGTGCAGGATTTGAAACGCACCCCAGGGCAAAACAGATGATGAGCATTATTTTAGGCATTCAGGACATCGGTAAATTGGTGGTGGATGATCAAAATTAACTAAAAAAGCGCAAAATCCACAGCGTGTTCGTCACAATCCGGGGAAATTAGTTTTTTTCAATATAAATCACTGATTAACATTTATTTACCATTGAACCAATGGATACATTAGGACGTCCTGATGGATATACAGAGCCGCAGTTCCCTTTTTTCCAGTCCACCGACAGGGTAATTTCGTGACAGAATTCTACTAACCCACCCGGCCGGGATAACTTTTTAAAACTACAAAAAATGAAAAAGTCTATCTCACTTTTAGGGTTTAGTATCCTGGTCCTTACCGTCTCATGTCGGACCGAGAATCTGGATACCCTCCAAAACCCGAACGAAACACCTGATGCCGGTGTTTTGTATGAAAATATGAGCGATGAAACCGCTAAAGAAGGCGATTCCGTCTACACCTCCGTCTTTTCGGCAACCGAGGATACGGGTGATCCGAAGGAAGAACCCAAAAAAGACCGTCAGCAATGGCGGCGAAAAGAATAACCAATACCCGAAACGGGTTGGTTAATAGCAGCCCGTTTCACCTATTATGAAAATAGAAGTAACAAAAGCCGGTTCTCCTCCAGCAGAGGTCATCCGGGCAAGCGGAAAACTCTGTCCGGAATCCGGAGAATGGGAGATACAAGGTGAAAGAACCACCTCCACTGTACTGTCTAAAAACCAGGTTATGCCTGAATACTGCGGTAAAAAAGTATACTGGAAACTGGTCAGGAAAGGCTGACGCTTCGACAGGCTCAGCGACCGGAGACCATATAAAAATCACGTTATGAAAAACATCAAGGTTATTGCCGTACCACTCATGAGCTATTTTTTCGTGCTGCTCTTCTGCTATGCAGGGATCAGCAAGATGCTTGATTTCGAGAATTTCCAGGTGCAGATCGGACAGTCGCCGCTGCTGAGTGCCTATGCAGGATTTGTGTCCTATGCGGTAATTGCGGCTGAACTTGTGATTGCGGGCCTCCTGCTCTGGGAAAGGGCGCGGCTTGCCGGACTGTATGCATCTCTCACCCTTATGGTGGCGTTCACGGTCTATATTTACCTGATCCTGAATTTCAGTGATTTTGTCCCGTGTTCGTGCGGTGGCATCCTGGAGAAAATGGGATGGACGGAGCATCTGATCTTTAATGTGGGGTGCGTGATCCTGGCTGCAGCTGGGGTATTGTTTCTAGAAAAAGAACAGACTGCCCGACTGCGCAGACCACTGCTGAAGATGGCGGCGATGTTCCTTCTAGGCTCAGGGGGTATGGTGGTTCTGTTCCTTTCTTCGGAACATATCATCAAGAAGGAGAACAATTTCACGAGGCGGTTTCTGCAGAATCCGGTTTCCGAACAATCTTCAGTCTCTCTGTCAGGCGACCGTTACTATTTTGCGGGCGTGTACCGGGACAGGATCTACCTCGGAAATACCAGCAGGCCTCTCCTACTCACCAGTATCTCTACGGAGATGGGGGATCTGAAAACGATGAAGACCGAACCAGAAAAAATGTCCGAAAACACCTTCAGGAATCTGCAAGTCAGGGTTGATACCAAACACTTTTATCTTTTCGACGGTACGGTGCCAGTGATCTACCGCGGAAACCCTGACCATCCGGCTGCGGAAATCATCAGTAAGGGCGATGCTTATTTTACGCAGCTGGCCGTACTTGACTCTGTAAGGTTTGCCTTAAGGACGCAAAGCAGCCGCACCCACCGTTATGTTCTGGCGCTGCTGGCACTGGAGCCCTCTCCAAAAGTCACCCTGCATGAGGAACTGCTCGAGAAGCAGATCGACGGAATCTTCGATGTGGACGGGCTTCTGAAAGCCAATGCTTTCAACACCGTTTACACCTACCATTACCGGAATCAGTTCCTTGTAACGGACCGGGATATGAAACTGCTGAGGAAACTCAATACGGTTGACACGACGAGCACCGCTAAGATCTCCGTGACGACCATGACAGGCGGGGCAAGACGGATGAATGCACCACCTCTGAAGGTGAATGAAAATTTCACACTGTACAAATCACTGCTTTTTAACCAATCCAATATGCGCGGGAAAAATGAAAGCGCCCGACAATGGAGAGGCAGTACTGTGATTGATGTGTACCGGACCAATACGCAGAAATATCTCGGAAGTTTCAGAATAAAGAAAAACGCAGCGGAGCCTGTTCATGATTTCCTGATCACCGATGAATACCTGTACGTGCTTCAGGGCAGTACTTTAAAGCAGTACCGGTATACCGAGAAATTCAAAAAAATGATTCAACAAGGGGAAGCCGAAAACCTTTACCCAGAGTAGGCACCATTTCTAAATTTTTTTATTATGAAAAAGTTAATTTTCCCTGTTGCCCTTGTGGTAACAGCAGCGGGCGGCGCATTTGCCACCCAGGCCAGCAATGCGAAAGATGCGACGATTGTCCCAGCTTACCGTATGGATCCCGAATCGGGGCTGTGCGTTTATGCCGAACAGGAGTGCAGCACCATTACCGGACCCGTGTGTACGTGGAATGTGGACAATGTAACCCCGTTGCATGACAGTCCGCTCAGTCCGACGGAGTGCGGCGACGAATTATTCAAACCGTAACAAAAGAGGATGCCTAACCGGCATCCTTTTCTTTTGGTGTAATTAACAGTTTTTAGCACCTCTTTCGACAGGGTAACCATAAAAGGGGCAGTGGGCTTTTAAACGCCGATAATAAGCATATCTGAGGGATGCTTTCTTAAGGCTGAGGTCAAGGATTTGGATTTTAAACCAGGGTTCTTTTTACTTTGTTCCTCCGTCCCCACCATACCAGAAATCCGGTCACCGGCAAGGAAGCACAGGCGAGGCTTACGATAAAGGCCAGGATCTTGCCCCAAATTCCCCATATTGCACCGACATGGATGTCGTAGTTTGCAGCTACGTACTTCTGTCCAAAGTCCTTTGTTTGGTGCGGACGGTTCTGCAGCATTTCGCCGGAATTCTCGTCAAAGATAATCTGATGGTTGATGTGA
>JAIBEW010000016.1 GCA_019459085.1 Kaistella sp. | reverse complement strand
CTAAGACCCGAAGAAGCAGGCCCTGAAATCCTCGCGAATTTCTGGGCAAACTACAAAGTACAGCACGGCATCCTGAAAGATTTGACCGCAGGTTTCGGCCTGAACTATGCAAGCGAGCATAAAACCCTCAACCGTCATATAATCGGCACATTTACGCTGCCAAGTTACACCGTGATGAACGCAATGGTAGGCTATTTCCCCGCAAAGTACAGCGTCGCTCTGAAGCTCGACAATCTTACAAACAAGAGATATTTTTCGGGCTGGAGCACGGTAACGCCGCAAAGACTCAGGACCCTGTCTCTTTCACTAGGATTTAATTTTTAGGAACATTCATATCAGTTTTAATATTCCGGAAGTGGCGGTATGCCGTTGCTTCCGGTTTTTCCACATCAAAATGAGAAAAAAACACAACCCTGCCAGAAATTCAAAAAAATCATTCATAAAGACCTGGGCGGGCAAACTTCATCTTTGGTTCGGTCTCGGCATCGGACTCATTGTGTTCATCGTCAGCATTACAGGCGCACTTTATGTCTTCAAGGATGAAGTGCAAAACCTTCTCCGGAAAGATTACCTTTATCACAATGAGTCCGGTATTGAAGAAAAAAATACGCTGCCCCTGAGGGTTCTGGAGGAAAAAGTGAATGAGCAGACAGGTGAAACATTCCCGCTTCACTGGGTCGATATCCCTTTGGATAAATCCAAGACCTACAAATTTTATTACTACGAAAACGATCCCGAAGCCTGGAATTACTTTGACGAGTTCGTCATCTACAAAACCGCGTATGTAAATCCCTTTACCGGAAAAGTACTCTCGGTACAGGATGAAAAGAACGGTTTTTTCAATATTGTAAAATTCATCCACTGGAGTTTCCTCCTGAAGTCGGAGTGGGGGAAGTACGTCGTGGGGATTCCGGTATTCATTTTTCTTTTTATGCTTATTTCCGGTATCATCCTGTGGTGGCCCAGAAATAAGAAGGCACGAAAACAGCGGTTTTGGTTTCAGTGGAAGAACATTAAAAGCTGGCGTCGTAAGAACTACGATCTCCACAGCATTGTGGGGTTTTACGCCTCTTTTCTGGCGCTTATCGCGGCCATAACTGGTCTCTTTTATTCTTTTTTCTTCATTCAGTCACTCATGTACTTCCTCTTTTCAGGCGGAAATACGGCTTATCCTGATTATTCACATTTCAAAACCACCGCCCCGAAAGAAATGCGAAATGCCGGCACCCTCGATAAAATTGCGGCAAAAGTGGAGGAACTGTATCCCACCGCATCTGCATACAGTATTGATTTCGGGCATCCGCATATCGATGATCACGAACATCCGAACTACGAGGTTTTTGTAAAACAGCTGGATTATTCCTATCACATCAACCATCAGATTATCTTTGACGAGAATTCCGGCGAAATGCTGCAGAACCGTCCGCACCAAACAAAGGACTTTGGACAGAAGTACGTAGCTGCAAACTACGACATCCATGTCGGTGCAATATGGGGAATTTGGGG
>JAIBEW010000008.1 GCA_019459085.1 Kaistella sp. | reverse complement strand
AAGGTACAAATAATCAGCAATTTACACAATTATTATCATTGTTTTAGGATGTATTTTGTAAGCTTTGCGCCGTGGCATCTATGTTTTAAGTATATTTGATCAGAGAGTCGTGCAACAGACACACTGGTTATGCGAGAAGTGGGCTGAAATGCAAAATTCAACAGTTGTTTATCAATTGAAATTTAATAGTAATATATGCTTTTGTGCTTCGATTGCCCGCTCGAATGCAAAGCCCCAACCGTTTGATGCATTCCGCGGCAGAGCCAAAAGCCTCCTCACGGAACGACAACAAAACCGGCTAGTGATTATGTGTGATGCTTTTGCAGATTCATGAAAGATTAGAGAAAATATATAGCATATGAAATTTACTGACAATAAAGATATTCCCTTCACTATTAAAACCTTTTTTGATGAAAACTTTGAACTAATAACTCCTGAAAATACCTTACGATTTCAAATCGGCCTTTTTGATCACTTTTTAGATGAACATGAAGTTATCGCATTCTATGATTCAAATTCAGTGGACGAAAATTTCTCAAAAAACGAAAAGAATTATTTAAATTTTATCGAGCAAGTTTTTCAAGAATTTCCAACGGAAATGTTTGTTGAAATAGAAATCAAAGAATTATCAAATTTCCAAATTATCGAAATCCTGAATAGCTTAGATTATGAGGATAAAAACTTATGGATTGAATTTATAAAAAAACTTGATAATGCGAATTCAAAACTGATTAAATTGGAATCAAAAAATGAACTAAAAATGTTCTTTAAAATTATTACTAGAGAATTGACATCTCCAATTTTCCATTTTGAAAACGGAAAAGTAAACTTGTTAGGAAACTATGATCTATTTTTCCCAATGTTTTTTGAAAATAACGAATTGGCAGACAAGTACAGGGAAATTGCACTTGAAAATAATTTACACATTCTCAAAATAACGAATTAGCGCCACACTTAACAGCCGCTAATAGAAATGGCTGGTTCATTGGTTTTCGGACATTCCGGAGATTTTGGTGCCCATTTACATTGATCGTCTGTTGATTCATTATTACCGAAACTTGCTTATATTTGATTGCTCACGAAGATCACATTTATGAGACCAATATCACACAATTGCGTTGTGTTGCTATTATGATAGGAGACATATACCCAAGCTGGCAGTAATTTTAACTGATACTTCAAAATGAGAATAAACGATTTTAAAAAATTTTATTTTGGACTTGCTTTAATAGTCTTGTCTTATATTCCTTTTTCGTACATGAACCATGCAGAAAAATTTAAAATCGAGAACTGTGATAAGATAAGTGGGACTTTAACTAATTTCGAAAAAACATATGCCAAAGGAGGAAGTCGTCAAGTCGGATGGATGCTGACTATAAAAAATTTTGAATTTAAAATTCGAATTGTCGGAGAATATTATAATGCAATAAATAAAACTAACTTTAAAAAGTTTATAAAGCCAGGAGCATTTTTAGACATTTATATTGTAAAGTCAAAATACAACGGCATATTTGAAAAATTGAACAACAAAATGGGAATTAAAGATGCTGTCACAATTAAATGTTCAAATTCTGAAATTTTAGATTTAAAAAGAATAAAGGATAATTTAGGTCATTTGTATATAATAAACCTGATTTTTGGAATTCTTGCACTAGGGTTTGGCATTAAAAACATATATATATCAATAAAAAATAATTAATATTTCGTATTAAAAAGACATTTAGAATGTTGCAAAACACATTGACATTTAGAAAAGAGAATAAAAAACTACTGCCAACAAGGGTAACCGTTGCACAACCTTCCTTTTCAATAAATTCCAGGGAATGACCCTAAAAACCAACCTCTTTTATTCTTCGGTTTCGCTCAGAAACCAGATTTAAGGGAGGTTTTTATTTTTTCGGGTGAAAGTTTCCAGATTTCA
>JAIBEW010000005.1 GCA_019459085.1 Kaistella sp. | reverse complement strand
TTTTTTTTTCGTCGGCGGGCGCTCGCCCCCCCCGCTCCTACAAAAAAAGATTGGAACGAAAAGCGGGAAATAGCTCCTAAAATTCCGTACAATAAAAAAGACGTGAAAACTCACGCCCTTAAACTTAGAATTTTCCGATATCGTCTCTGTAAAACTCGTAATCGAAATGGATGAGTTTCGCATCTGCATACACTTTTTTGCGGGCCTCTTCATAAGAGTCTCCTGTCGCCACCAAACTCAGGACTCTGCCGCCTGAAGTAAGGACTTTGTTTCCTGAATTTTTTGCGCCTGAAAAAAGAATCTGGCTTTCAGTAATTTTATCGATATTTCTGATTTCGAAACCAGTTTCGATCTTTCGCGGGTAACCGCCTGAACACATTACCAGACACACTGCTTTTTTATTTTTGAATTTCAATTGGATGTCTTTTCCGTCGAGACAGTCCATGATCACATCAAATAAATTATTTTCCAGCAAAGGCAATAAAACCTGAGTTTCAGGATCTCCCATTCTCATGTTGTATTCCAAAAGGTAAGTTCCGTCTTTGGTTACCATCAATCCGAAAAAGATGAAACCTTTAAAATGGATATTTGCGGAATGAAGACCAGCAAGCGTTGGCGCCAGAATATTGACTTCAAAATCCCTGTAATTTTCATCGGTAAATTCCGGGCTTGGAGCTACACTGCCCATTCCGCCGGTATTTGGTCCTACATCGCCGTTACCGACTTTTTTATAATCTTTCACCGGAATACACGGAAATAGTTTGGAGCCGTTTGAAAATGCGATAATCGACGTTTCGAAACCATCCAAATATTCTTCAATCACGAGCTGAATTCCGGCGTCGCCATAAATTCTTTCGATCATAAACTGATGAATGGTGGATTCAGCATCTGTTATATCATCGGCAATCACGACTCCTTTTCCTCCTGCAAGTCCGCTGGCTTTAATGACCAAAGGAAATTTCTGTGTTCTTACATAATCAATTGCTTCCTGATACGCGTCAAAAACCACTGCTTTTGCAGTCTTAATGCCGTTCGTCTGCATGAATTTCTTGGAAAAAGCTTTGCTTCCTTCCAGTTCAGCAGCTCTTTTTACAGGACCGAAAATTTTAAGTCCGTGTTTTTTAAATTCGTCTACGATACCGTCAACCAAAGGTGCTTCCGGACCTACAACCGTAAGATCGATTCTTTCCTTGATGGCAAAACTGGTTAAACCTTCAACACTGTCTTCATATACATTCTGTCCCAGTTTATCGGTAGTGGCATTGCCTTTCGCAAAATACATTTTAGTGATTCTGCTGTCTTCCTTTAATTTTAAAGCGAGAGCAGATTCTCTACCGCCGTTTCCTACGATTAATATTTTCATTTTTATTACTGTTTGAATTTTACAAAATTACTAATTTGAAAGGGTATTTCAAATTTTAGGGGAAAGAAAAACGTCTTAATGAAAGTTAAAAAAAAATCATCAAAACCGCCAGTTTTCACGCACTAAAAAATATCCTTTTAATGAAAAAAGTGGCGCATTCCCGTAAACATCATCGGGATTCCGTGTTCATCTGCCGCTTCAATACTGTCTTTATCCTTCACGCTTCCGCCTGGCTGAATAATGGCTTTGATTCCTTCCGCCGCGCAGAAATCCACCACATCACGGAAAGGGAAAAATGCATCGGATGCCAAAACAAGATCGCCGACGAATTTTTGTTTTGCTCTTTCTACCGCGTGTTGCGTTGCCCAGATCCTGTTTACCTGTCCGCCGCCAATTCCAAGTGCCTGAACGCCGTTCGACACTACAATCGCATTGGATTTTACATATTTCACGACTCTTTGTGCAAACAACAGTGCTTTTTTCTGCTCCGCCGAAGGTTTACTTTGAGTTACAGTTTCTATTTTTTCCGAAAACTGATTGTCGCTGCCCTGAACAAGGATTCCGCCGTCGATTTTTACCCAGGTCTGTTGATCGGAAACCGGATTCTTGATTTTGATGATGCGCAGATTTTTCTTTTTTCTTAAAATTTCGAGCGCTTCTTCATGGAAATCTGTTGCCATCACGATTTCAAGGAAAGTTTTGTTGAGTTCTTCTGCCGTAGCAGCATCCACTTTGAAATTCATACCGATGATTCCTCCGAAAATGGAAACAGGATCGCAATCGAAGGTTTTTTTATACGTTTCCAATGCCGAAGTTCCGACAGCAACACCGCAGGGAGTTGAATGTTTTACCGCGCAGCAGGCCATTTCGTCTTTAAATTCATTAACGACCTTCCAGCATAAATCCATGTCGCGAAGATTGTTAAAGGAAAGTTCTTTTCCGCCCAGAATTTCAAAATCCTTCATCGCACCGTTATCGGTGGTCGAAACATAATAGGACGCCGACTGATGCGGGTTTTCGCCATATCTTAAATCTGACACTTTCTTGTAAGACGCATTTAAATACTGCGGATATTCTTCATCCAGAAGCATTTTAGAAATCGCACCGTCGTAAGCCGAAGTCAGGTTGAAAACCTTTCCGGCCAGTATTTTACGTGTTTCAACCGTGGTATTTCCGGTTTCCTCTATTTCCTGCTGCACTTTGGCATAGTCGGCGACATCAGTGATCACGGTAACGGAATTGAAGTTTTTTGCACCGGAACGCAGCATAGACGGTCCGCCGATATCGATGAATTCCACTTTTTCATCCAGAGAAATGTCTGCATTTGCATTTTCGAAAAACGGATAAAGATTCACGATCACCATATCGATCAGTCCGATTCCGTGTTCCTGAACGGTTTTCATGTGCTCTTCACTGTCACGAACCGCGAGCAAACCGCCGTGAACCTTCGGGTGAAGGGTTTTCACACGTCCGTCGAGCATTTCCGGGAAATCGGTGACTTCATCGATCTGAATCGGGTTTAAGCCGGCGTCTTTCAAATGTTTGAATGTTCCACCTGTGGAAACGAGTTCGTAATTTTTCTCTTCTAAAAATTTTGCAAAATCTATGAGTCCGGATTTATCGGAGACAGAGATTAAGGCTCTTTTCTTTGACATTTTTTCTTTCTTTTACTTTTATTAAACGGGCTAAAGCCCGTTCCTATTTAATCTTATTATAATTGATCTGTAGAAGTATTAAGCTGCATTCCAAAGATTTACTTGCTATTCAATACCAGATTGATGGCTTCCGGGAAAATTTCATATTCAATATCGTGAATTTTTCCGGCTAAACTTTCTGGCGTTTCATCGTCTGAAATACCAAAGGATTTCTGAAGGATGATTTCGCCTTCATCAATTCCGGACGTTACAAAATGAACAGTGGCACCGCTTTGTTTTTCTGCGGCTTTCAAGACCGCATCGTGAACATGATGTCCCCACATTCCTTTTCCACCGAATTTCGGTAAAAGTGCGGGATGGATGTTGATGATTTTTCCGCTGAAATTTTCGCAGAATTCCTGGTTTAAAATCGATAAAAATCCTGCGAGAACAATCAAGTCGGTGTCTTCCGGAAGCACTTTTGACAGATTTTCAGAAAAATCTTTCCCCCTTTTGATCAGTACATTCTTAATTCCGCTATTTTCTGCACGCTGCAAACCGAAGCAATCACGGTCAGCAACGACCAACGAAATTTTGGCGTTCGGAATTTCCCCGCTTTCAACGCAGTCGATAATTCTCTGGAGATTCGTGCCGCCACCCGAAACTAAAACAACAATATTTTTCATATCAATAACAATGAGATAATGGGATGATCAGATGATAAGTTCAATATTCCATCAATTGTTTTAGTTCAAATCAATTTTTTCCGGACCTTCAACCACTTGGCCGATTTCATAAGCATCATCGAGCAGACCGAGAACTTTATCTGCATGATTTGCGTCAATCACGATCACCATTCCGACCCCCATATTAAAGGTTCCGAACATTTCCATTCTGTCAATATTTCCGCGTTTCTCCAGTTCGAGCATGATGCTTGGAATTTTAATTTTTGAAGCGTCGATTTTTGCGCATAAACCTTCAGGAATCACGCGCGGAACATTTTCGATGAGTCCACCGCCGGTAATATGGGCGATACCAGAAACACTCACTTCTTCCAGGAGTTTATGAATCGGCTGATAATACAGTCTTGTAGGAATCAACAGTGTATCATACAGCGGTTTCCCTTCAAATTCTTCATTAAAATCAGGGAAAACTTTACGCACGAGCGAAAATCCGTTGCTATGGAAGCCGGAACTCGGCAGCGCGATTATTTTATGGCCGGCTTTGATACCGGAGCCGTCAATTATTTGATCTTTTTCAACAATTCCGACACAGAATCCTGCCACATCATAATCTCCAGGATTGTACATTCCCGGCATTTCAGCGGTTTCACCACCGATGAGCGCACAGTTGTTGTCTTTACAGGCTTTCACCATTCCCATTACGATTTCAGCAGCAATTTCGGAATCGAGTTTTCCGCAAGCCAGATAATCGAGGAAAAATAATGGTTTAGCTCCGTGACAGAGAATATCGTTTGCGCACATCGCGAAACAGTCGATTCCTATTGAATCGTATTTTTTTGAATCCAAAGCGACTTTCAGCTTGGTTCCCACTCCATCGGTTCCGCTTACAAGCACAGGATTTTTATAACCTGCGATTTCATAAAAAGCCCCAAAACTTCCGAGACTGTTCAGTACATTTTTGTTATGCGTTTCTGCTACGGCAGCTTTTATTTTGTCGACGGTTTTGTAGCCTTCTTCTTTGTCTACTCCGGCTGATTTGTACGTATTGCTCATTTTCAGTATTTACTTTGATTTAGAAACCGCTAAATAAAAAGCCGACAGTCATTCAGACGTCGGCTCATTATTATTTCGTGGCGAAGATTACACCTCCAATATTTTGGAATTTCTCTTTTAAGGAATGTACTCTTTGCGGTTTCAATTTTTAAAAATTTTGTATTGCAAAAATAAGATTTTTTGACCTGATTCTAAAATTTAGAGGAAGAAAATTTCAAAGTTGTTATCTGAAGGTAAATTTCTAAGGCATTTTACCGTTATAAATCCCTATTTTTGTGCTTCAAAAAATTTAAAATATGGCTTCAGGTTTTTTTGCAATTCTTGATGATATTGCAGCACTTATGGATGATGTTGCGGTAACAGCAAAATTGGCTACCCAAAAAACAGCAGGGATTTTGGGTGACGACCTGGCTGTTAATGCAGAAAAGGCGACAGGCTTTTTAGAGTCGCGCGAGATTCCTGTTTTAATGAAAATAATGAAAGGCTCTTTCATTAACAAACTCATTATCGTACCTGCTGTTTTTTTACTTCAGTGGCTCTATGAACCCGCCATAAATATCATCCTGATATTCGGGGGATTTTACCTGGCGTATGAGGGGGTAGAAAAAATTATTGAGTTTTTGTTTCACCGCGACAAAAAGGGGCATGAAGTTATTGAAGAAGCAGAACAGACTTCTGCAAATGGCATAGAATTGGAAAAATCTAAAATTAAATCGGCGGTTACCACTGATTTCATTTTATCTCTGGAAATTGTAATCATTGCACTGGCTTCCGCGAAAGTGGGTTATGAAGCACTAAAATCTCAATTCAATCCTTTGCTGGTGGAAATTGTTACTGTTTCAATTGTAGCAATTATTGCTACGGTAGGAGTTTACGGAATTGTAGCATTAATTGTACGAATGGACGATGCCGGTTATAAACTCATCAAGAAATCAGGAAAAGAAAGCGGGTTTCTGGTTGCCGTGGGTACCTTTCTGGTAAACGCGTTGCCTTGGGTGATTAAGGGACTTGCCGTAGTTGGTACCATAGCCTTAATTCTGGTTGCCGGTGGTATTTTCGTGCATAATATTGAGTGGCTTCATCATCATTTCCTTCCGATCCTCCATTCCATTTTAAGGGAAGCATTGGCAGGAATTATCGGTGGGCTTCTTGCCATTCCTATTTTTAAATTAGGAGCCAAAGCGCTTACGATGATTAAAAAATAGTGGGTTAATACCTGTTAAAAGAAGCGGGAAAATTCCCGCTTCTTTTGTTTTGATCTGCTTAGTTTATTGAAAAAACTGTTTTACGGTTTCAACTTTAGATTTCAGTTCGTCCAGTTTTTCTTGATCGGTAATTCCTTTTCCTTCTTCAAATCTGTCTCTGAAATTCGGTAAGGAAAAGGACTCCACGACATTTGCTCCACTGAATGGTGCTCTTTTCAAAAAGACTTCAATGACATTTTTTCCACCGCCGTTTCCGGGTGCCGTCGCCATCAGAAACATAGGTTTTTCGCCGAAATGTTTGCGGTCCTTTATTCTGGAAACCCAGTCGAAAACATTTTTAAAAGCAGCTGAATATGCTGAATTATGTTCCGCCAAAGACATCAAGATTAAATCTGCACCATCTATTTTTTTTGCAAAATCCTTCGCAAGTTCCGGAATTCCGGTTTGCTGTTCGCGTTCATGCTTGTAAAAAGGCATTTCATAATCATTCAGATCCAGAATTTCAACTTCATCATTTGGGAAAAAGGAAGCTGCAAATGTGACCAGTTTTTTGTTGATGGAGACTTCGGAATTGCTTCCCGCAAAGGCCAATATTTTCATAAATTAAATTTTCAGTTAAAAAGTAAATATACACTATTAAATTTCCATCGGAACTTCCATCAGCAGAATTTCTGAATTTTCCAGGGCTTCCAGCGTGAAAGAATCTGTTTCCCAGATGCCGAAACCGTCTCTGTTTCCCAGAATCTGATCTCCTATTTTCGCCGAACCTTTCAACACAAATACATAAACTCCGTTTCCGGGTTTGTGCATTTTATATTCTTTTTTATTGCCTTTTTCGAAATCAGCAAGGTTAAACCAGGCATCCTGATGAATCCAGACGCCTTCGTCATCCCGATCCGGAGACAGAATCTGCTGAAAATCATTGATTTTTCGGTTCTCTTTGATGCTGATCTGGTCGTAGCGCGGCGTAACATTCATTTTATTCGGAATGACCCAAATCTGCAAAAATTTTACGAGTTCGTCTTTATTCCGGTTGTATTCGCTGTGTTGGACTCCGGTTCCGGCACTCATCACCTGAATTTCCCCTTTCCTGATCACCGATGAAGTTCCCATGGAATCTTTATGCTCAAGATCGCCTTCGAGTGGAATTGAAATAATTTCCATATCGCGGTGCGGATGCGTTCCAAAGCCCATTCCCGAAGCCACCTGATCATCATTCAGAACTCTTAAAACCCCGAAATTCATCGTTTCAGGATTGTGGTAATTGGCAAAACTGAAGGTGTGGTAAGATTTAAGCCAACCGTGGTCCGCAAAACCTCTTGTATCTGCTTTGTGATAAACTGTTTTCATCTTAATAATTTAAAGTATTAATACTGCAAATTTAACTTAAAACGGTCAGCCGAACGTTGATGTGCGGTAAGAAAAGGGCAATCTGAGAAGTGAAGAATCCTTATTTTTTCTTCATTTGTTGAATCAGAATATCTTCAACCGGCGCTTTTATTTTGATGACCTCATTTGAAATATCATTCGGTACGGTCATGGACAGTACATACTGTTTTATTTTCCATTTTCCTCCAATCTTTTCAAGGACTCCGGAACCACGGCAGATCTTCATCTGTGTATCCAGAGTTTCATCGAACCACGCGTAATGGCCGTCTTTGCTGAAGGTAATATTTCTTTTTAAGGACGTAAAATTCCAGGCTTTTCCTTTGTCGAAATGAGGCTTTGCGTAGGCCATGAATTCGCTTTTATTCCAGATTTCAGTGGCGTCGGTCCCAATAAAGACAGACTCGTCGGCATACAGATCAAAATAGTTAGTAAAATCAGCTTTCGCCGCAAAGATGTTCAAGTCGTCAAGAACCTTGCTGACGTTTTTACGATCATCCTGTTGCTTTTGCGCCGAAATTATAACCGAAGAATGGAGCATCAATATTAAAATTATAAATAAAGTCAGTTTTTTCATGTTTTTTGATTTTTGAAGATGTTTTTATAGAAACTGTTTTCTATTTTTTAAAACTAAGACAATTTTCTTTAATCTTCCATTAGTAAAAATTTTTATTCATCCGTCAGTTGTTGTGAATGCTAAAATACAGCCAAATTTTTTATTCAGTTTCATAACCCTTATCTTTGCATAAATTTAGAAAAAATGAGGTCAGAAAGAAAGATGATTACTGCCGCTTTGCCATATGCAAACGGTCCGGTTCATATCGGTCATTTGGCGGGAGTTTATATTCCGGCGGATGTGTATGCGAGGTTTCAGCGGAGATCGGGCAAAGATGTCGCATTTATCTGTGGCTCCGATGAACATGGAATACCAATCACGATCCGTGCAAAAAAAGAAGGCGTAACTCCCCAGAATATCGTAGATAAGTATGATGAAGTCATCAAAAAATCTTTTGCAGATTTGGGCATTTCTTTCGACGAATATTCCAGAACCACTTCAAAAAAGCATCATGAAGTAAGCCAGGATTTTTTCAAAACGCTATATAATAAAGGCAAATTTACAGAAGAAGTTTCTGAACAGTATTTTGACGAGCAGGCCGGAGAATTCCTTGCAGACCGTTATATTGTCGGAACCTGCCCCAAATGCGGCAACGACGGTGCTTACGGAGATCAATGCGAAAAATGCGGTTCTACCCTTTCGCCTTCAGAACTTCTAAACCCAAAATCCATGCTTAGCGGAAATGTTCCGGTGTTGAAGGAAACTAAAAACTGGTATCTTCCTTTGAACGATTACGAAGATTTTCTGAATGAATGGATTATTGAAGGCCATAAAGACGACTGGAAACCCAATGTTTACGGACAGGTAAAATCGTGGCTCAATGATGGTTTAAAACCCAGAGCCATGACCCGCGATCTGAACTGGGGAGTTCCGGTTCCGCTCCCCGATGCCGACGGAAAAGTATTATACGTTTGGTTTGATGCGCCGATTGGCTATATTTCGTTCACGCAGGAATGGGCAGAAAAAAATGGGAAAAACTGGAAAGATTACTGGCAGAATGAAAATTCGGACCTGATTCATTTTATCGGGAAAGACAATATCGTATTCCACTGCATTATTTTTCCGGCGATGATGAAAGCACATGGCGACTATATTATGCCAACCAATGTGCCCGCTTTTGAATTTTTAAATTTAGAAAACGATAAAATTTCCACCTCCCGCAACTGGGCGGTTTGGGCACACGAATATGTGGAAGAATTTCCTGGACAGCAGGATGTTTTGCGTTACACTTTACTCGCCTCGGCGCCGGAAACCAAAGACAATAATTTTACGTGGAAAGATTTCCAGATTAAAAATAATTCAGAACTCGTTGGGATTTTCGGGAATTTCATCAACAGAGTTGCCGTTCTCATCCACAAATATTATGACGGAATTGTTCCACAAGGAGATGAAAATGCTCCGGAACTGTTGGAAATTAAAAAAGCAGCAAACGAAATCGAGAACTTTCTGGAGCATTTTGAATTTAGGAATGCTTTAACTTCAATGATGAATCTTGCGCGTTTCGGAAACCAGTTCCTTCAGATTGAAGAGCCCTGGAAAACCATTAAAGACAGCCCTGAAAAAGCTGCAAATTCGCTGTTTATTGCGGCACAGGTCGCAGCAGGACTTGCCCAGATTTCTGAGCCGTTCATGCCTTTCAGTTCAGAAAAATTACTGAAAATGTTCAATATTTCTCAGCTGAACTGGAAAGAGATCGAAAGCGAAAAAATACTCATCAA
Organism: Kaistella sp.; assembly: GCA_019459085.1. Classification (GTDB taxonomy): domain Bacteria; phylum Bacteroidota; class Bacteroidia; order Flavobacteriales; family Weeksellaceae; genus Kaistella. Next base: position 105,497 of record JAIBEW010000005.1, on the reverse strand, counting down.
AACCGGACATCAAATTAATCCGGCGGAGCTGCTGTTTTCTAAAATCGAAGATGAAACCATTGAATTTCAAATTCAGAAACTCGAAAACACGAAGCAGTCCAACAAAAAAACCAACCTTAAAGCCAGCCCAATGAAAGACGAAATTCAGTTTGATGATTTTACAAAGATAGATTTAAGAACCGCCACCATCCTTACCGCAGAAAAAGTGGAAAAAGCCGACAAACTGTTGAAATTTACCGTAGATACAGGTGTTGATGTGAGAACTGTGGTTTCCGGAATTGCAGAAAGTTTCACCCCCGAAGAATGCATCGGAAAACAGGTGATGATTCTTTTGAATTTGGCACCACGAAAAATCCGCGGCATCGAATCACAGGGAATGCTTCTGCTGGCTACAAAACCTGATGGAAAGCTAACCTTCATGACGCCGGAATCAGAGGTGGAAAACGGGATCGAGGTTTCCTAAATTCATTCAGCCATCAACTTATAAAAGCAAATCATTATTGGTTTGCTTTTTTTTGCGTAATAATTAGTGATACCTGTCACTTTTTGTATTTTTAAAAAAGTGAAAACCGCGTAAGAATTTTAAAAAGAGTAAATTTGAGTATAAATTAAAAAAATGAAAAATCTAACATCCCTAAGCAGAAAACTCGTACTTCCTTTAATCCTCCTCTCACTTGCATTTTCGTGCGGAACCAGAGAAGATGAGTTATCCAATGAGCAGTATCTAGGTACCTGGAACTGGGTCTCCACCGATGGCGGAATAGGAAACATTCATGAAACACCTGCCAACACAGGAATAGAAAGAAAAATGACTTTTACAGCAGAAAATCATTATACCATCACTGAAAACAGTACTGTGGTAAACGAAGGAACGTATAATCTGATCCGAGAGGTGACTTCTACCGACCATAGCGAAAAGATATTTATCGATTTTTCGAATTATCCGGATGTGATGGTGAACAGCATCAACGGTCCGGATCTTCACTTGGCAGATGATGCCGTTGACGGTTATACCTATCATTATTCAAAATAAAAAGAGGCGGTCAAAATTGACCGCCTCTTTTTGTAATAATATTTCATTAACTATTCACCAAAATGGCTTTTCACAGTTTCCAAAACCAGCTCGTCGCTCATTTGCTGAGCTGAATCCAATGTAATTTTTAAATCTCTGAACTGTGCTGTTTCATGAAGATATTTCTTCAGTTCTTCCTGCATCGTTCCGGGACCGGTGATATACACTTCCTGAGAATTGGTCAAAAGGTGCTCGATTTCTTTGAAAAATTTTGCTTTATTGGTCTGTTCTGCATTGTTACCTGCATTTTCATTTGAATTTCCGTGCTGAACTACTGCTTTTACAGGGGAACAAAGGAAAAATTTAAACGCATTTTGCGCATCGTGATTCTTTACAACTACAGCCTTACTTTGATCCAACCAAAGTCCTGCTAATTTTTTATCTGACATAATAATTATTTTCTGCAATTTAATCAATAATAATGCAATTACGCTGTTAAAGGAAGTTAAACTTTACTTTCCAAGCACAAAAACCGCCGGAATTTTGTGCAGATTCGGTTTGGCTTTTTGCCATTCCTTAATGCTCATCGTTTTAATATATTCTTCCTGAGGATTATTGATGTTTGCCGCGATGCACAGCTTGGTTTGAAGTGAAAGAAATTTACAAAGATCTTCAAACAGCGGATTGTTCCGGTACGGCGTTTCCATAAAGATCTGCGAATATCCGGTTTTCTGCACCTGACTTTCGAGCCACTGAATTTTTGTTTTTCTTTCGGCTCTGTCGATGGGTAAATAACCGTGAAATGTAAATTCCTGGCCATTGAATCCGCTTGAAATTAACGCCAGAATAATGGATGAAGGCCCGTTTACAGGAATCACTTTAATATTATTTTCATGCGCCCATTTCACCATTAAATTTCCGGGATCGGCAATACAGGGAAGTCCGGCTTCTGACAGAAGCCCAAAATCCTGACCTTTTTTCATTAAAATTTGTGCTTCCTTTAAATCATCAGATTTGGAGTATTTGTCCAGAAGAAAAAGTTTCAGATCCGACTGTTTCTTCGTTGGCGCGAAAAATCTAATGACTTTTCTGGCCGTTTTTTCGTTTTCAACAAAGAAATAATCTGTTTTCAGAATATATTCAGTGATAGCGGGTGCGAAATAATCAGTCGGGGAATTTTCAGATAAATAGGCGGGAATCAGAAATAACATGGTGTTGAATTATGATTTAGGAGTGAGGAGTTTGGTTTTAATTTTCTCGCAGGATTCCTCCAAAAGTAGAAAAACTTTTTCAAAACCATCCATTCCGCTCCAATACGGATCCGGAACATCGGTATTTTCACCATAATTTCCGGCTTCTTCCAGAAAAAGAGCAATTTTCTTCCGCTGTTCTTCATTTTGCGCCAGAGAAATCACATCTTCAAAAACACTTAAATCCATGCAGTAAATATGATCAAAGTTCTGCAGATCGTGAACCGTTACAGGTCTGGATTTCTGTCCGGAGATATCAATCCCGTGATTTTTTGCAGTTTCTATGGCGCGCTTGTCGGGATGTTCCCCTTCATGCAGCGAAATGGTGCCGGCAGAATCTACTGTAAAGTTTTCCGGAAGTATTTTACTTAAAATTCCTTCCGCCAGCGGACTTCGGCAGATGTTTCCGAGACAGACCATCAGTATTTTCATAGTTGAATTTTAAATCTGAATTAAGTTTAAAAAAACCTTTCAGAAAATTTCCGAAAGGTTATCAAGTTATTTAACATTGTAAATATTACTGTTTGATTCTTTCAGACAGATCCTTTACATATTTTTTAAGTTCTTTATCGATTTTCGAAACATCTTTGATCGTTTCGCATGCGTACATTACGGTTGAATGGTCTTTTCCGCCCATTTCCTCTCCGATTTTGGTGAAAGTCGCGTTCGTAAGTTCCTTCGCAAAATACATTGCAAGCTGTCTCGGCAAGGCAATTTCTCTTTTTCGGGTCTTGGAAAGCAGCTGTTCTCTCTGAATTCCGAAATATTCGCAAACCACATCCTGAATATAAGGAATGTTGATGATTTTTTTCTGGTTGGCCGCAATCTTATTGATCGTTTCCTTGAGCAATTCCAAACTCAGTTCCGACTTATAAATCGTGGAATATGCAATTACTGAATTGATGACCCCGATCAGTTCCCGAACATTCGTTTTCACTTCCGAAGCCAGAAAATCCAGCATATCATCAGTCAGAATAATTCCGTCTCTGCTGAGTTTGTCAACGATAATTTTTCTCCGGGTATCAAAATCCGGAGATTTAATTTCGGCAGAAAGTCCCCATTTGAAGCGGGAAACGATTCTTTCCTGAATATCCAGAATATCAACCGGTGCCTTATCGGAAGTCAGGATAATCTGTTTTCCGTTTTGGTGCAGGTAATCGAAAATATGGAAAAAACTGTCCTGAGTTGCCGCCTTTCCTGATAAAAACTGAATATCATCAATAATCAGAACGTCCACCATTTGATAAAAGTTGGCAAATTCCGTCTGTTTATGCGCTTTCGCTGCGGAAACAAACTGCTGGATGAATTTTTCTGATGATAAATAAAGAACCACTTTATCCGGCAATGAATTTTTAACTTCCAGACCAATCGCGTGTCCTAAATGCGTCTTCCCTACTCCGTAACCGCCGTGTAAAAACAAAGGATTAAAGGCAGTTGCGCCGGGTCTTTTGGCAATTGAACGGGCTACTGTTGCTGCAAATTTATTGCTTTCACCTTCTACATAATTGTCGAAAGAAAAATCAGCTTTCAGATTCGAATCAATATTAATTTTCTTGATTCCGGGAACAACAAAAGGGTTGATCAGGTTCTGCGAAAATGACGGAGGAAGCGTTTCCTGAACTTTAGGTGCAGAAATACTTTTCCCTTTAAGCTGAATTGTAATGGGTTTCTCTTTGCCTGCGGGCTTGTTTTCCATCACCGAATACCAGAGTTTTACTCCTTTTCCGATGTATTTCTTCAGTGCAGCAGAAAGTAAAGACAGATAATTGTCTTCAATATATTCTTTATAAAAATCGCTCGGAACAAGTAAGGTCAGATTATGATTGACCAATGAAACAGGGGTAACACTGTCAAAGAGTAAATCGAAGGAATTTTCCAACTTTTTCAAGTCGGTATTGTCTTCAGCCGCATTGAGATTGTCTCTCATGAACTGAAGGCATTTTTCCCAAAGTAATTCTAAATTTTCATCCATTTTTCTCTCTGCAGTTTTCCGGCGGTTATTTCGTTTTTCACTGATTACAAATATCCAATTTAAAAATCTCAAAAAAAAATTTTTGTGCTATTGATTATTTAAAAATATATTTGTATGTATAAAAAAGAACTTAAAATGATACACACAACTCACTCAATCAGAGTACGTTACGGAGAAACAGACCCTATGAAATACGTTTATTACGGCAATTATGCCGAATATCTTGAAGTAGCGCGGGTCGAACTTTTTCGGACGCTTGGCTTTTCGTATGATGAAATCGAAAAGCGCGGAATTTGGCTTCCGGTTTCCGAGTATCAGATCAAATATATTAAACCTGCACGTTACGATGAAATTCTCGAAATTCATACTTTCATTAAAAAAATTCCGGGTGTAAAACTCGAATTTGAATATGAAATTTACAATCCGGCAAAACAAAAAATAAGCGAAGCAAGAACCACTTTGTTTTTTCTGGATGCCGAAACGAACAAAATTATAAAATGTCCCGGTTTCCTGATGGAACTTATTGAAAAAAAATGGAGCGAATAATTTTTATTCCTTGATCACTATCTTAGACATCCGACCAATATTGGAATGAATGTTTAAATAATAAACACCTGAAGGATAAGGAAAATCTAAAGTGTATGTCTTTTTTCCGGCTTTATGAACATCATCTTGTAAAATATTTCCCAGAAATTTACCCGAACCATCGTAAAGACCGACAATGATGTGGTCTGAATGCACAAAATCCACCTTCAGATTCAACTGGTTTTTTACAGGATTCGGGAAGATTTCCACTTTCAGTTCATCTGCAAATCCGTTAGTTTCGGTTGTTGAAAGGTTGATGGTAATCATTTTATAAATGCTGTGGCCGGATGCAAAGGCTGAAGTACTGTTGATGAAAAAAATTCTGTTGAGTGAACCGCCGATTCCCAGATTCGTCCAGGTTGTGCCACCGTCATTGGTTTCGTAGAAACCGGTATTGTGACCACCCATCCAACCTTTATTTTCGGTGATAAAGCCTACTGCCTGTACATCAACATCAGGAAAAACCTTTGTCTGCCAGGTTGCCCCACCATCTGATGTTTTTAGCAGTTTTCCCGGATTTGGCGCTACCGATTCAATGGAACAGAACATTTTCGTGTTTCCACTTCCCGGCAAAATCTGCATTTTCCAAACGTATTCGTTGGCGATTACACCACTGTATATTTTAGTCCAGGATGCGCCGCCGTTTGTTGTTTTCAGGATAACCGCGCCGTTGCTATCATTACCCGAAACGAAGCCTGTATTTTCATCAATAAAAAGAATTTCGACGAGTGCGGTGGCATACGCTGACAGGTCAATGTATTGCCAAGTGATTCCGCTGTCAGTAGATTTGATGATGTATGCCGGCGAAAAATAAGCTCCACAGCCGTAAATAGTGGATGACCCAACGGCGTCAAGTCCGCATATTGCCGGTGGTGCCGGTGAAATGTTCAGTACTTTTTGCCAGGTAGTTCCGCCGTCGGTTGTTTTATAAAAACTGTCATTCAGGGTTCCCAGAAAACCGATATTCTCGTTTAGAAATTCAATATTCCGGTAATATTCGTTGGTAGGATTTGGCAATGCAAGCTGAACCCACGTTGAGCCGGCATCAGTGGTTTTATAAATTCTCCCCGCTCCTCCTCTTGCGGCCCATCCTAAGTTTTCGTTAAGAAAAAAAATGTCATCGTACCTTCCCGTGGTTGCGGGCGGCGCTGCCAATGTGGACCAGGAATATTGCTGGGAATACAAAAAAAGGCTTTGAATAAGGAAAAATGACAATAATATTTTCATAAAAAATTTGCAGAAATCAATAGGTTTTTAACTTTCCAATTCAAAATTATTGAATAAAATTCGAAAAATCTTTTCAACAAGTCATTCTTTTTACTATTTTTGTTAGAAATAAAATGAATAATGAAAAAATTTTTATACACGGCATTGATTTTTGCTTCAGTAACAGTTTTTGGCCAGAAAACGAGTCAGTCTCAATTTGTTTTAATTGACGGCATTATTTCTTCGGAAAAAATGATTAAAAACGACGTTCCTAAAAGTGAAATTCAGACCATGAATGTTTATAAAACGAAAGCTGCTTTACCGGAAAATTTGAAAAGCTGGGCGAATGTTTCCGATAACGGACTTACTGAACTGAAACTGAAAAAAAACGCCAATGTATACGACCGTATTTCTTTAGGAGAATTGAACGAACAGGTTAAACTGGCAAAGGACAATCCGGTTTTTGTAGCTGGTAGAAAAATTGAGAATACTAATCTTCTGATATTCGGAAATGTACTGGAAAATATGGAAGTTAAAACGATTGACGGAATGCAGGTTCTATCCATCACCTTTCCTGCAAAATAACGAGGTTAGCAATTATTTTTAAAACTCAGGCGTTCTTCAGAACGCTTTTTTGTTTTAGAATTCTAACTCATCTCAAAATCAATACTTCCCTTTCCATTTTTTCTTCAGTTCTTCTGCAATTTTATTTTCGGTGGAATTATTTCCCGGTTCATAAAACGCAGTTCCAGAGATTTCTTCGGGTAAAAATTCAAGGTCTACAAAATTTCCTTCATGCGAATGGGCATAATCGTAGTCTTTACCGTAATTCATGTCTTTCATCAGCTTAGTAGGAGCATTTCGAAGGTGTAAAGGAACAGGAAGATTTCCGGTTTTTTTCACATTGGCCATAGCTGCGTTAATTGCCAGGTAAGTAGAATTGCTTTTTGGCGAAACTGCGAGATAGACTGCCGTTTCGCTTAAGATAATCCGCGCTTCAGGATTTCCAATGATATTGACCGCCTGAAAACAGTTATTCGCAATTACCAAAGCATTCGGATTTGCCAAACCGATATCTTCTGAAGCCAGAATGAGCATTCTGCGGGCAATGAATTTAATATCTTCCCCTCCAACCAACATTCTTGCGAGCCAGTAGACCGCGCCGTTCGGGTCGGAACCGCGCATTGATTTGATGAAAGCGGAAATAATATCGTAATGCTGCTCCCCGTTTTTATCGTAAAGCGCCATGGTTTCCTGCAGCACTTCGAGTACATCTTCATTCGAAATTTCCTTTTTATTGGAATTTTTGAAGTTATTCAGGACATTTTCAACCGCATTGATCAGTTTGCGGGCATCGCCACCGGAATATAGGATGAATGCTTCGGTGTCTTTTATTTTGAAAGAAGTAGATTCCTCTTCGTTATACTTTTTGAGGGAAATTTCCGCCAGTTCTTCCAGTTTTTCATAGCTCAAAGATTTTAAAACATACACCTGAGAACGCGAAAGCAAAGCCGAAACCACTTCAAAGCTTGGATTTTCTGTCGTTGCACCAATCAGAACAATCCAGCCTTTCTCGACGGCATGAAGCAAAGAATCCTGTTGGGATTTGTTGAACCTGTGAATTTCATCAATAAAAAGAATCGGAGATTTTCCGGAAAACAGATTCTGTTTTTTAGCGTCCTCAATCACTTCCCGCACATCCTTCACCCCGCTTGAAACCGCTGAAAGCTTAAAAAATTTCCGTCCGGATTGTTCAGAAATTATTTCCGCGAGCGTTGTTTTTCCGGTTCCGGGTGGACCCCAGAAAATAAGGGAATTCAAAGTGTCATTCTCCAGCATTTTTCGTACCGTGCCGTTTTTACCGGTCAGGTGTTCCTGGCCGAGAACTTCGTCAAGCGTTTTCGGGCGCATTCTTTCGGCAAGCGGCATATTTGAATTCAATGTGAAAAATTTCGGCATTAAAAGTTTAGAATACTGTTTGGATAAGTTTAAACAATAACTTCAACAAATTTAAACTATTTCGTTATTTTTGCAAAGCCATGTTCAACAAAATCATCACTTTTCCATTAGTTGTCCTGATAAGAATTTATCAGTGGGTAATTTCGCCCTGGCTTCCGAAAAACTGCCGTTATGAACCAACCTGTTCCCATTATATGGTCAAAGCACTTCGGGTACACGGACTTTTTAAAGGATTCTGGTTAGGAGCAAGAAGGATTTCGCGCTGCCATCCGTGGGGATCACAAGGATATGATCCGGTGCCTCCAAAAAACTGAATAAAAAACTAAAAATTAATAAAATACTATGCTGACTCTTTTATATACCACCTGGGATCCTTCAACAGGGATACATTTAGGTCCTGTAACACTTCATTATTACAGTTTGATGTTCATTCTGGCGTTTGGACTAGGTTATGTGATCATGTCGAAAATTTTCAAGATCGACAATGTTAACCAGAAGTATGTAGAACCGCTTTTCACCTGGACTTTGGTTGGAACAATTCTGGGCGCAAGACTGGGACACGTTATTTTTTATCAGCCGGAACTTTTTACGGAGGATTTCTGGTCGGTATTTTTGCCGATTCAAACAAAACCTGAATTTAAATTTACCGGTTTTTCCGGGTTGGCCAGTCACGGTGCGACCATCGCAGTGATTTTGACGACCCTATATTATTCCTATAAAATCATCAGGAAAAATCCTTTTTGGGTGTATGACAGAGTTGGAATTGTAGTTGCATTGGGTGGTACATTTGTGAGGATCGGCAATTTCTTTAATTCAGAAATTATTGGTAAGCCCGCACCTGAAAACTCCCCTTTTGCAGTGCTTTTTCCGCAGCAAAGTTCAGAATACGGTGCCATTATTCCCCGTTATCCGACCCAACTTTTTGAAGCGGGTGGCTATTTTCTTCTATTTATCTTATTGTGGATTCTGTATCGTTATACCAACAAAAAATACCAGCAGGGTTGGCTGTTCGGAGTATTTTTTATTCTTTTATGGGCCATCCGGTTTTTTGTGGAATTCCTGAAAGAACCTCAGGGGGATGAATTCATTCAGTTTGCTGGACTGAATACGGGACAGATACTTTCCATACCGTTTATGATTGCCGGAGCTGTCATTATGTTCTACTCAAAAAACAATAAAATATCGGAAGAAGAAAACGAAAAACCAGCATAAAACTAAATGAAAATATAAAAGCCTTTCAGAATTCTGAAAGGCTTTTTGTATGGAATTACTTCACTTCTGAAATCCGGACCGTTCCTTCATTCTCATGATACATCATGCATACCGCTTTACCGTCAAATTCCGGACAGCTATCCGTTTTTGCAAATTTCACGGTGACTTTCGCCCCTTCTTTATAATTTTTCAGGATGGCATTGTTACAAACCAGATAGTCTTTGGTGTCTACACGCAAATAAGTTCCGGTACAGTCGCGTACAACGGTCGCTTTTTCCGAAGCCGGTAAAATGCTGGTACAGGCAATGTTGAATGCCAGAAATACAGCGGCAAATAGAGTGTTCATGATTTTCATTTTTTTAAAATTTGAATAATCAGAACAAAATTCAGACCCTTCCGTTTAAAAGTTTAAAAACGTTTCCTGTTTCATGAATCAAATCACTTGGAAGCATTCCTACTTTCGAATGCTTTTCCGCTGCCAAATCTCCGGCTTTTCCGTGAAGCCAAACCCCTAAAATTGCTGCATTTTGCGGAGAATACTGCTGCGCAATCAGCGAAGTAATCATTCCGAGGAGTACATCACCACTTCCGCCCTTTGCCATACCGGAATTTCCGGTGATATTGTAAAAAACTTCTCCTTCAGAAGTAATGATCTGGGTGTGATGATCTTTTAAAACAATAAATATATCGAGTTCTTTTGATTTTTTTACGGCAAGATCTAATCTGTCAAATGAATTCGCCGTTTTGCCGAAAAGCCTCTCAAACTCTTTCGGATGCGGAGTAATGACCGAATGCTTCGGAATCAACTTTATACTGTTTTCATTTTTCGAAATGATATTTAACGCATCAGCGTCGAGAACCAGCGGCATTCTGTAATTTTTTAAAAAACTCAAAAACGCATCTTCCGTCTCCGGACCGGTTCCCAAACCGGGACCGATTCCAACAGCTGAATCAGTATCAATTTCAAAATGGGTGATGTAATTTTCCCCGCCGTACAGGAACATCGCTTCCGGACAGGTCGTCTGCAGGATTTCATAGCCACATTTTGGAGCCAGCGTAAAGGTAATTCCGCTTCCCGATTTCATCGCAGATTGAGTAGCCAGAACGGCTGCACCCATTTTCCCGAAACTTCCCGCAACAATCGTGGTTTTACCGTAAGTTCCTTTGTGCGAAAAATCATTTCTCGGCTTGAAAATTCCACGAATCAACGCTTCAGCGATGACAAAATTGTGAGAAGGTTCCTGCTCGATGAATTCCGGACTCAAACCAATATCCATGATATGGATTTTTCCACAAAAAATACCGCTTTCCGGGTGAAGAAAAGCTTTTTTCCAGAACTGGAAACTGAGGGTGTGATCGGCTTTAAAAACGACCGAATCTTTTGTTGGAATCGTGTCTGCAAACAAACCAGAAGGAATATCGATGGAAATTTTCGGGAAACTTAGCTTATTTAACTGCGGAACCAGTTCTGCAACTTTTCCTTCCAATTTTCTGTTCAAACCGGTTCCAAAAAGAGCATCAATGATAAGCGTACTCGCGCTGAAATCAAATTTTTCAATCTCCTTAAAATCAAATACCGAAATTCCAAACATTTCCTTAATTCTCCCGAAATTCGACCTGGCATCCGGAGTGAAGTGAGAATAATCTTCATCCACAAAAACATTCACGTCTAAACCATTTTGATACAGTATTCTCGCGATGGCGAATCCATCACCGCCATTATTTCCGTTTCCGCAGAAGACAGAAAAAACCGGATTTTCTTTAAATGCAGCTGTTAAAAACCTTACGCAGGACTCCGCGGCCTGCTCCATTAATGCAAGGGAAGAAACGGGTTCGTTTTCAATCGTGTAGAGATCCGCTTTTTTAATTTGTGGTGCCGAAAATATTTTCATGTCAAATTTTGCTTCCTTAAATTTAAGAAATTAAAGAAGATGGTTTTTATTTCTCATTAAGAATTCTTCCTTTAACTGTACTTCTTTGAATTAATTTGATATTTTTAACCCTAAAATAAAATTATGGGATTTATAAAGGAATTTAAATCATTCGCGTTTAAAGGAAATGTGGTTGATTTGGCTGTCGGTGTCATCATTGGTGCGGCTTTCGGAAAGATTATTTCATCACTTGTAGAGGATGTGATTACGCCTCTCCTCTTAAATCCTGCCCTGAAAACCGTTGGAGCCGAAAACATTGCACAGCTGAGCTGGAATGGAGTAAAATACGGAAGTTTCCTTTCCGCCTCGATCAGTTTTCTGTGTATTTCAATGGTTTTGTTCTGGCTCATCAAATTCGCGAACAGGATTAATAAACCTGAAGAAAAGGAAGCTTCAGGACCGACAAAAGATCAGATCTTATTAACTGAAATCCGTGATTTACTGAAAAACAGAGCCTGATTTTTGAAATTCAAACTCAGTTTTAAACCATTCAGAAACAAAAAAACACGTCCTAAAACGTGTTTTTATATTTTTCTCAAAAGTTTCAGCTTACATTAAGAATACTGCAGATCTGGCTGGCTAAGGAAAGTCCTATTCTGTCCTGCGCTTCCACAGTAGAAGCTCCGGTGTGCGGTGTGACCGATATTTTCGGATGATTCAGAATTTCTTTTGAAGGAGTGGGTTCGTTGATGAAAACATCCAAACCGGCGTAAGCCACTTTTCCGGAATCCAAAGCTGCGATTAGCGCATTTTCGTCGATGACTCCTCCTCTGGAACAGTTTACGATTGCAGCGCCGGTTTTCATCATGTTCATTTCGTTTTCGCAGATCATGTAACCGTCTTTTTGCGCCGGAACGTGCAGAGTGATAAAATCTGCGTGTTTCAGAACGCCTTCAAGCGGTTCTGTTTCGATGTCGACATTGATGAACTGACTGTTATAAAAAGTAACCTTGATACTTGCTTTCCCGACGGTGCTGTCGGCTGCGATTACGCGCATTCCAAGACCCAACGCAATTCGGGCGACTTCCTGTCCAATTCTGCCCATTCCGATGATTCCGATGGTTTTTCCGCGGAGTTCTATTCCTTTTTCGTAAGATTTTTTGAGTTTTGCAAATTCCGTATCTCCAATTTGAGGCATTTTCCGGTTTGAATCCTGAAGAAACCTTGCGCCTGCAAACAAATGGGCAAAAACGAGTTCCGCTACCGATTCTGAAGATGCAGACGGTGTATTGATGACATGAATGTTTTTTGAACGTGCATAATCCACATCAATATTATCCATTCCAACACCGCCTCTACCAATGATTTCAAGACTCGGACAGGCGTCGATCAGTTCCTTTCGGACCGTCGTTGCACTTCTGACCAAAATGGTTTTAATCTGGTGCTGGTTGATGTAATCTTTTAAATCTTCCTGAGGAACTTTTTCGGTAATCACTTCAAAGCCCTTTTCTCTCAGAGCATCAATACCTGACTGGTCTAAACCGTCGTTTGCTAATACCTTCATTATCATCTTTATAATTTTTAATTGAAAAATGTAAAATTTAGTCCTGAAAAACTTCGATGGTCTGGTTTTTTTCCACCATATCAGTGAATTTACCTTTGTATCGGGTTGCTTTCACCAGATGATTGTCGATCCAGTGGTAATTTCCGCCGCGTGGTTTTCCGCAGAGAACACTGTGATATTTAAATCCGTGATGGTCGAGCCAATCGATCGTGAGCTGTTTCAGATTTTCGGTTCTGGAAGTAAAAAAGCAGATGATGTGACCCTGATCGTACCACCTGTTTACGGTTTCCAAAGCATCCGGATATGGTACACAGTGCACCATTCTTTCGGGTTCTTCGTTCGGCACATCATCAGTGATTGTTCCGTCAATATCAATCAGATAATTTTTGATATCGCCTTTCAGCATCGGACTTAAATGGTCCTTATATTCTAATTCCATCATTCATTTTTTCAAGGTGGAAAAGTACGAAATTTCATTGGTTTTCAGCGGACTAAAAACCTCAATTGTTGAATGAAGAGTCTGATCATGAATATTGTTTCAAAAAATTTTAACAGTAGCCATTTAAATCTTAAATTTGTGAGAATGGAAGAAAAGGTTGTTTTGGTCTCGGAACAGGACGAAATCCTGGGTTTGATGGATAAATTGCAGGCGCACGAAAACGGAATCCTTCACCGGGCTTTTTCAGTTTTTTTATTCAATGAAGAGGGTGAAATGCTTTTGCAGAAACGTGCTGCCGGAAAATACCATTCCCCGAATCAGTGGACAAACGCCGTTTGTTCGCATCCAAAAGTGGGGGAAACGTATCTGGAAGGCGCAAACCGCCGTTTGAAAGAAGAACTGGGAATCGAAACCGAGCTTACCGAAAAATTTGATTTCATTTATAAAGCTGATGTGGGTCAGAACCTTTGGGAACACGAACTGGACCACGTTTTTACAGGGAATTTCAACGGGAAATTTCATCTGAATCCAGAGGAAGTTTCCGAAGTCCGTTATATTTCAATGGAGGAACTGAACCGGGAAATGAAGGAAAACCCGGAACATTTCACGGAGTGGTTTAAAATTATTCTTGAGGAATACCAACATCATCTTTAGAAAAACCGAAACCTTTTTTAGCCCGATTTCAGCGGCATCCTTTGGCGGAGCGCAGCGGAGCAAAAGATGCAGCGGAAAACTAACGAAGTGGTTCGGCTTAGCCAAAGCGGGACTGAACATGAAGAAAGCAAAAAATCACTGCTCCCAAACTGCAAAAAATAAAAGATAAAATTAAAAAATATTAAAAATGGATAAAAAAACTGCCCTATTCGACAAACATGTTTCTCTGGGCGCCAAAATAGTGCCTTTTGCAGGTTTCGAAATGCCTGTGCAATATTCCGGTGTTACGGAAGAACATTTTGCCGTGCGCGAAAAAGCGGGGATTTTTGATGTTTCGCATATGGGACAATTTTTTGTGGAAGGACCATCAGCAAAGGAGTTGCTGCAATATGTCACGACAAACAATGTTGATGCACTCGAAAACGGTAAAGCGCAGTACACGTGTCTGCCAAACGGAAACGGCGGAATTGTGGATGATTTGATTGTGTATAAGATGGCCGACGAAAAATATTTCGTCGTTGTAAATGCTTCGAATATTGAAAAAGACTGGAATCATATCTCAAAATACAATGAAAAATTCGGCGCAAAACTGACGAATGCATCCGATGAAATGTCGCTGATCGCTTTACAGGGTCCAAAAGCGACAGAAATACTGCAAAAACTTACGGAAACCAATCTTGCTGAGATTCCTTACTATCATTTCACAGAAGGTTCTGTGGCTGGTTTTCCTGATGTGATTATTTCGAACACCGGTTATACCGGAAGCGGCGGTTTCGAACTTTATTTCAACAATGAAAATGCCGTGAAAATCTGGGAGGCCATTTCGGAAGCAGGTGAAGAATTTGGTTTAATTCCATGTGGACTGGCGTCGCGCGACACTTTAAGGTTGGAAAAAGGCTTCTGTCTTTACGGAAATGATATTGATGACGCCACTTCTCCGATAGAAGCAGGTTTGGGATGGATTACAAAATTCGATAAGGATTTTGTGGATAAAGAAACTTTCGCGAAACAGAAAGAAGAAGGAGTAAAACGGAAATTAGTCGGTTTTGAAATGCAGGAAAGAGCCGTACCAAGACATGATTATCCGGTTGTGGATGCTGAAGGGAATGTCATCGGGAAAGTGACCTCAGGAACCATGAGTCCGATGAAATCCGTAGGAATTGGTTTGGCGTATGTTGCAAAACCGCATTTTAAAGTCGGTTCCGAGATCTTCGTCCAGATCAGGAACAAAAACATTCCGGCAAAAGTGGTAAAACTGCCGTTCGTGTCATAAGCGAATTGCTTTGACTTCATAGAAACTATAAAAATCGTCTGAAAAATTTCAGACGATTTTTTTTGATGCGAATTCACCTTTGATACTGTTAGCGGTTTTCAAACCGGCGTCAGTAACCGAAAAATCTGGAATTATCCTTATTTAAGCAGCGAAGAAACTCCGCAATGCTTCAACATTCTTCTTGTCGCTGCCGATGAAAATCTCGTTTTCGGTCATAAAAACAGGACGTCTCAGAAACGTGTAATGATCCAGAAGAAGTTCTTTGTAATCCTCTTCCTGAAGGGTCTTTAAATCTATCTCCCGCAATTTGATCTGCGTCGATTTCTTGCTGAAAAGGGTTTCGTAAGACTGCGTGAATTTGTGCATTTCTTCGAGTTCCTCTTTCGTAATGGGATTTATTTTTATTTCCCGAAGTTCCCAGTCTCTTAAATTGAATTTTTTAAGAATCTTCAGACAGGTATCGCAGGTTTTTAAATAAAATACTTTTTTCATTTTCCAAAAATAGTCTTAATAAAAGGAATTTAAAAATTTATGAATATCTTTATTACAAATTTAAGAAAAATATGCAGACAAAAACCGTGTTTCAGTTCATTTCTGAACCCAGCGACATCAATTACGGCGGAAATGTACACGGAGGTAGTGTGATGAAATGGATCGATCAGGCCGGATATGCCTGTGCAAGCTATTGGAGTTCAAGTTACTGTGTGACCGTTTATGTGGGCGGAATCCGCTTCTATTCACCCATTAAAATCGGACATATCGTAAAAGTGGAAGCTGAAGTCATTTACACCGGAAAAACCAGCATGCATATTGCCATCAATGTTTTTTCAAGAAATATAAAACGCAAGGATTTTGAAAAGAAAACCCACTGCATCATTGTTTTTGTGGCGGTTGATGATGAAGGGAATTCGGTTCAGGTTCCCCATTTCGTTCCGGAAACCGAACAGGAAAAGCAGATGGAAAAGTACGCGATAAAATTAATGGATCTAAGGAAAAAGATTGAGGACGAAATGAAACCGTTTCTTTAAACTCAAGAATTTCATTGGTTGGAATTAACTTACTTCCACCCTGTTCATAAAAAAACTCCTTTCAGATTGAAAGGAGTTTTTTTTATTAAGAATTTTAAAATTTATCTCGCGATATTTACCGCTCTTGTTTCGCGGATTACTGTTACCCGCACCTGTCCCGGATAGGTCAGTTCGTTCTGGATTTTCTCTGAAATATCATAAGAAAGCTGTGCCGACTGATCGTCGTTGATCTTTCCGCTTTCCACCATCACACGGAGTTCACGTCCGGCCTGGATTGCATAAGCGCTGGAAACACCGTCAAAACTTAATGCTGCCGCTTCAAGATCTTTCAACCTTTGGATATAAGATTCCAAAACCTGACGTCTTGCTCCCGGTCTCGCTCCTGAGATCGCATCTGCCACCTGAATGATCGGTGATAAAAGTGAAGTCATTTCCACTTCGTCGTGGTGAGCTCCAATTGCGTTTACCACTTCCGGATTTTCTCCGTATTTTTCAGCCCACTGCATTCCTAAAAGTGCATGCGGAAGTTCGGATTCCTGTTCCGGAACTTTACCGATATCGTGAAGTAAACCGGCTCTTTTCGCCATCTTAACGTTCAATCCAAGCTCTGCAGCCATTGTAGCAGCGATGTTCGCTACTTCTCTGGAGTGTTGCAAAAGATTTTGACCGTAAGAAGAACGGAATTTCATTCTTCCGACAATTTTTACGAGTTCCGGGTGAAGCCCGTGAATACCGAGATCGATAATGGTTCTTTTCCCGATTTCAATAATTTCTTCTTCAATCTGTTTTTTGGTTTTTTCAACCACTTCTTCAATTCTTGCAGGGTGAATCCTGCCGTCGGTTACTAAACGGTGAAGGGAAAGTCTTGCAACTTCTCTTCTTACCGGATCGAAGCACGAAAGCAAAATGGCTTCCGGTGTATCATCTACAATGATTTCAACACCTGTTGCGGCTTCTAGAGCACGGATATTTCTGCCTTCTCTACCGATGATTCTTCCTTTGATCTCGTCGGACTCAATGTTGAAAACAGAAACTGAATTCTCCACTGCCTGTTCCGTTCCGATTCTCTGAATGGTCTGAATAACGATTTTTCTAGCTTCATTCTTGGCATTAAGCTGCGCTTCTGCCATAATATTCTGAACGTGAGCCTGTGCTCTGGTTTTCGCCTCTGCTTTCAGTGCTTCTACGAGTTCACTTTTGGCATCCTCTGCAGAATATCCGGAGATTTTCTCCAGCATTTCGATTTTCTGTGCGGTAGCAACATCAAGTTCCTGCTGTTTTCTGTCTAAAATTTCCTGTTTTTTGGCGTAATCAGCGATCTGGCGGTCTAAGTCTTTTTCAAGTTTACCAGCTTTGCTGAGATCATCGTTAAGCTTCTGCTCTTTGTCTTTAACTCTTTTTTCTGAGTCCTGCATTTTCTTTTCGCGGGACTGAATGTCGGCGTCGTGCTGGGATTTCAGTTCAAGAAATTTTTCCTTTGCCTGAAAATGTTTTTCTTTCTTGATGGATTCTGCCTGAACGCCGGCTTTTTCTATAAGGTTTTCGGCATTTTTCTTTGCATCTTCGAGGATGAATTTTGCTTTTGTATTAAGTGCGCTTTTGGAAAATAATATTCCAATCACGGCTCCTAAAACAAGGCAAACAATACCGATAATAATAGCGGTTGTTGTCATATATGGTTGTTTTAATGTTCCAATCTGTTAATGTGCGCGTGACGGCCGATCAGCCAATAATCACTTTGCACTTTTTCAAGAAAAATGGACAAAACCATCTCCCTAAAAAATAAAAAAAAACCCACAACAGTTCAGTGATATAGAGTAAACTCCTAATCAACACGATTTAAACTTATTTTCATTTTCTGTAATCCGAGCAAGTCGGCGCGCCATTAAATGAACATTCGTTCGGTTATTGTTTAGCGTTGAGTTTACCTGTAATGTGTTAGAACTATTGTAGGCAGTTGTTTCGCGGAAAAGAAAAATCTACTTATCCACTGCTTCCAGTAACTGGTTAATTTTGGTTAACCGGTCATTGGCAGCTATCATATTTTTTTCGTTACTGATTTGTGCAACTTCAGCGTTGGTTCCCAGTTTCAGGGCACACATGGCCAAAGCATCCTGCTTATCTCTCACGTCAAAATTCTGTTCAAAATCTTTAATCATGGCTTCAATCTGCTTTCCTACTTTCCGGAGGGTTTCCTCTTCGGCTGCGGGAACATTCAGCGGATAGTTTCTGCCGGCAATGTTGATGGTAATTCTTCTTACTTCCATTACAAACCGCTGTTTTGAAGTTCTGCAATACAGTGATCCACTTCTTTAATCAAACGGTTGATATGGTTTTTCATCAAGCGGTTGTGATCGGGATTTCCTGATATTGCTGAGTAAAGTTTTATTTCTTTGTGTTCTTCTGCTAAAACCTGGCTTTTCTTCCGCTCTTCATCATATTTCTTCTGCAGTTCTTCATGCTCGCGGGACAGTTCTGAATATTTTTCGCTGAGATTTTGGTAATTTTTACTGATATTCAAAATCCCTTTCTCCAAAACCGAAAAATTATTTTCTATATCCTTGAGCATTTTTCAGGCTTAATTATTCTAACAATCTTACAAAAATATAAAAATTAAATTTGAATTAATGCATATTGGCCGAATAATTTGAATAAAAAAAGAAGACCGTAACGATCTTCTTCTGTTTTATTATTGAAAATGAGATTTATTCGAATTTCAGCACGAACATAAAGGCTCTGGTTTGGGCAGTAGAAATTGCAGTGGACCAATAAGGAGGTGTATTCGGATTGTCGGATACTTTTTCGTTATTCAGAAAGAAAGTACCTCTGAAACCGGGTGTAAGTTTAAATCTGCTGAAGTAGAACTGCATCCCAATTTCTGCAGACCATGCAAAATTATGGGTTGTAGATCTGTAAACCTGCTGTAAATTATCATCGGAACTGTCGGAATTCGACTGAAGATTGGCAATGTAATTTACCCCTGCCGCAGCATATGGACGAGAATTGTACCATCTGTTGCCATGGAACTCCAGAAGAATAGGAACGTCAACATACGTTGATTTCACATTACGGATTTTATCTTCTTCTTTTAAAGCAATAGGCGTAAAAGGTGGATTGGTAGGATTTCCGTACTGGTACTGGTCATTAGACTGGGTTTCGAATCTCAGTTCCCGTTCCGTGAACTGTAAACCTGGTTCAATTCTAAGATCAAAATCATCGTTCAGTCTCAACTTACCGATTAATCCTGCTCCGAAACTGTATGTAGGCGTTACAACGACCAAATTTTTGTCTAAATTCATTCCGTATTTTGGATGAAGTACCAAGTGGTAATCGAACCTGTTGCCGTTCAGAAAGAAACCCCAACTGAACTGCTGCTGATCAAGATCTTCACTGCGGTCCATTCTGTTTCGGGTCCGGAATTGTGCATCTGCAAAAGTGGCTACTCCTAATGATGCTAGAACAAGTGATTTTAATAAAAATTTATTCATGTTTATTTGGTTACTTTATAAATCGTGGCAATGCCTAAGCTCAGTTTTTTGTATTCTACTTTTTTAAATCCTACCTCTAACAGGATTTTCTTCATTTTTTCTCCGTAAGGAAATGAGTTCACCGAATCCGGAAGATACGTATAAGCTCTGTTGTCTTTGGAAACAAGCCTGCCGATAAGCGGAAGGATATTTCTGAAATAAAACATATAAAAAGGTCCTAAAAACCCTTCAACTTTTGAAAATTCCAGAATATAAACGCTTCTGTTTTCTTTTACAACTCTTCTTAATTCGGCCAGTCCTTTGGTAAGATTTTCAAAGTTCCTAACGCCGAATGATACGGAAACTGCATCAAAACGGTTATCTTCAAATGGGAGCTTTTCGGCATCCCCTTTCTGCATGGAAATTTTGTCGTCTAATTTAAGTTTTTTTATTTTAATAATCCCAACATTTAACATTTGTTGCGACAAATCCAGACCCACCACTTTTGCGCCGGTTCCTTTTTGCACTGCTATTGCAAGGTCACCCGTTCCTGTGGCGACATCCAAAACCTCCTGCGGTTTGTCCTCGTTCATCCACTTTACGAGCGTATTTCGCCACAGAACATCAATTTTCATTGATAAAACATGGTTTAACAGATCGTATTTGGGTGCAATATTATCAAACATATCCTCGACCTGGCTTTTTTTGCTGGCTTCGGAATTATAGGGGGTTATTTGCTCTAATGTTTTTTTCAAAATTTATAGTATTCTTTATAATAGTTCAGGAAATCCTGTTTTCTGAAGATTTTTGTTCGGGATTCGGTCTTCTGGATGTTTTTAACAACCTTGTCGTAATCCTCATCCACATTATAATAAAAATCGTCGGTATAAAGCCTGTTAAAATGTTTAGGTGCTCCTAAATGGAGTTTGCCGTCGATCATCGTTTTATCCAGTGCCAAAAGTAAGGAATCTTTCTTTAAATCATATCCATAATATTGGGTATTGATATAATAATCCTGATGTGCGATATTCAGAAGACCTCTTACTTTATTTACGGTGAAAGATGAATCGTAAAGCAGTGATTTTTTATCGTCAAAAACTTTAACGGAGTTCCTGCCTTTCTGCAGATCTACCTTCACATACTGTCCGGCAGAGATAATTTTCTCGGCGCCGTTATTGATTTTAAAATAGTAAGTATTGGCGGTAGGATTGTCGACTAAAAACTCATTTTTCTTCGCCAGAAAAAAGAAATAAATCCCAAAGGCGATCAGAACTGCAGCTACAGAAATCAATAAGCCTTTCAGGGCAGGGTTGTTTTTCATGTGATTATCAGGAGTATGTTCTGCAAATTTAATAATATTTTTAATTCTGCTTATAGATTTTTAATTCTTAACTTTGCGTTCTAATTTTTTACTAAAATAAATGCCAAATACCATCATCATCGGTTCAGGAAGCTATCTTCCGCCCAGAATAATAGGACGAGATCATTTTTTGAATTCAGAATTTTATACGGATGAAGGCGAAAAGATTGAAAAACCGAACGAAGAGATTATCCAGAAATTTGTAGAAATTACTGAAATTGAAACCCGAAGGTATATCGCTGATGATCAGATCAATTCTGATCTCGGTTATGAGGCTGCCAAAGAAGCCATCAGTGATGCAGGAATTGACGGCGAAGAACTCGATTATATCATTTACGCGAGCAATTTCGGAGATGTAAAAGAACTTTCTTACGTGAATTTTATGCCGAATATGGCGGCACGCGTAAAAAACAAACTCGGCATCCAGAACCGTAAATGTATCACTTACGATATGATTTTCGGTTGTCCGGGCTGGGTTGAAGCAATGATCCTTGCCGATCAGCTGATTAAAGCGAAGGCCGGAAAACTGATTTTAGTGGTCGGAAGCGAAACATTGAGCCGGGTGACCGATGAATACGACCGCAACAGAATGATTTTTGCAGACGGAGCCGGTGCGGTTGTTGTAAAAGCAACTGAGGAGCCCAACGTTGGAATCATTGCCCACAATACCATTTGCGATAACGGCCCAGAATCCGCTTACCTCATTAATTCCCCTTCCTTGAATAAAGATGCGAATCAGGATATACCTTATATCAGAATGTACGGTCGGAAAATTTATGAATATGCGCTTAAAAATGTTCCGGTTGCCATTAAAGAAACCATTGATGATGCCGGTTTAAGCATCGAAGATATCGACAAAATCCTTATTCATCAGGCAAATGCCAAAATGGATTACGCGATGATTTCCAGGCTTTTTAAACTCTACGGAAAATCTGAATACGATCACGCAGTTGCGCCGATGACCATTCAGGAATTCGGAAATTCTTCCGTAGCAACCATTCCAACGATGTTCGATTTAATGCTGAAAGGAAAAATGGAAGGCCAGACTTTTAAAAAAGACTCCAACATCGTTTTCGCGTCGGTTGGAGCGGGCATGAACATCAATGCCATTATCTATAAGTTCCCATAAAGAAAATTAAAACGTAAAACCTGCAGCACAAATTTAAATTTTGTGCTTTTTTTTAATCATATGCAAAGAAATTTTCTCATCATAGCCGGTATTATATTCCTTCTGGAATTCTATGTTTATCAGGCATTTAAAACTCTCACAAACAATACCTATCTTCGAATTGCCTTTTGGGTCGTCACCCTGGCAGTCTATAGCTATTTTGTTTTCGAACTGCTGAATATGCGCCGTTCAGACCGCGATCATCACCGCATACAGATTGTGTCCTCAATATTTCTTATTTTTCTGATTCCGAAAATATTCATTATCATCTTTCTTTTTTTAGAGGATATATCACGCTTTTTCAGATATTTATTTACCTTTTTTGCTGCGCCCGAAACGTATTTTCCTGAAAGAAGACAGTTCATCAGCGTTGCGGGTTTAGGTCTTGCTGCTGTTTTTTCGGGTTTGATCATCGACGGAATTGTGTTCGGAAAATACCGCCACCGCGTCAGAAAAGTAAAACTGAAACTTTCCGGCCTTTCTGAAAGCTTTAAAGGTTACAAGATCGTGCAGATTTCCGATGTTCACAGTGGAAGTTTCTTTCATCCTGAAAAACTCCAGAAAGCAATTGATCTCATCAATGAGCAGAACGCGGATCTGGTTCTTTTTACGGGTGATATGGTGAATAATTTCGCGAGCGAGTTTCAACCTTTTATACCTCTGTTTTCAAGCATACAGGCAAAAGACGGCAAATTTGCGATTCTCGGGAACCACGATTACGGCGATTACGCAGAATGGAAAACCAAAGAAGAAAAAGCCGCAAATATCCCAAGTTTGATTCAGTTTCAGAAAGAAGCGGGTTTCGAAATGCTCAGAAATGAACACCGCATTATCGAAAAAAACGGAGAAAAGCTTTATATTTTGGGTGTTGAAAACTGGGGCGAAAAACCTTTTCCCCAATATGGAGATCTGGACAAAGCAACACTTGGAGTTCCTGCTGATGCCGCAAAAATTCTCATGAGCCACGACCCTACTCATTTCGACAGGATCGTTAAAAATCACCCTTCGAATGTACAGCTCACGCTTTCAGGCCACACGCACGGAATGCAGTTCGGCATCGATCTGAAAAATGTTCGTTGGTCGCCGGTGCAGTACCGTTACAAAAAATGGGCAGATTTGTATGAATCCCAAGGGAAATACCTGTACGTCAACCGTGGTTTCGGCGTGATAGCATTTCCGGGAAGAGTCGGAATTGAGCCCGAAATCACCCTTTTTGAACTATCTTAAAAAATAAAATCCTTAATTCTGGCAAACGGCAGTTCATTGTCGTTCATCCACTGCAGAAAAGCGTTCAGTTTGTCCTCCATTTTTCTTCCTGAATTGTATTTTCGGTAAAATGGAATCTCGAAAGGATATTTCTGGAAACCGGTAAACTGCCATGCATTCAGGTAAATCAGAACAAAATCCTCAGATTTGATCGTTTCCAAAACCATATTCTCATAGAACTTCATCGGAACAGCCTGGAATACAAAATCATTGTAAGGAATCTGCGAATAGGGAGAAATGCTTTCCGGAATAATGCTGATACCGCTCTCTTCAATGATTTCCGTGCTTCTTTCCAGTCTTTTAAATGGAAATAAAATATCGGCATTTTCAATGTTGGAGATATAGCTGAACTCCAGCTTTTTCAAATCATCAACAGCAATCAGATGATCTTTCTGCCGGATTCCGCGGATGTTTTTCCCGATAAAATCTTCGGTGTTTTTTTTGACTTTCCCCACTTCAATAATTTCCGAATCCGCATTATACAACCCTATTTCATGGCCTTTTGCATTTATTTTCCTCAACAAAGGATTTAATTTTTCGGCAATCGAGACTTCAATAAAAAAAGTGGAAAGAATATTATGGTTTTCTAAAATCCTGAGCACAGACAGGACATTATTTTCAGTGATTTTTAATATTTCCTCATCATTAAACTGCGCATTATTTTTAAACGCACTTTTGTTGTTAACAATGTTGAATGTCAATAAAATCATCCGAGATTATTTAGCGGCCAGCTTCACCTTCAGGTTTTTGAGCATGTCTTTCGTCATGGCTGTGATATCAAAATCATAGGTCAGACCCCAGTCTTTTTTGGCTACAGAATCATCAATGGAACTCGGCCACGAATCTGCAATTGCCTGACGGAAATCCGGTTCGTAACCGATTTCGAAATCCGGCATCTCTTTTTTAATTTCTTCTGCAAGCTCTTTCGGGGTGAAGGAAAGCCCGCCTAAATTATAGGAAGTATGAACGGTCAGATTTTCTTTTGGAGCATCCATTAATTTTAATGTGGCATTAATCGCATCGTCCATGTACAGCATTGGCATTCCGGTATTTTCTGAAATAAAACTCGTGTATTTTCCCTTTTCCACGGCTTCATAAAAGATTTCGACTGCATAATCGGTCGTGCCGCCTCCAGCCGGAGTTTTCCAGGAAATAAGTCCCGGATATCTGATGCTTCTTACATCCACTCCAAATTTATCATGGTAATATTCACACCATTTTTCACCTGCCATTTTAGAAATTCCGTACACTGTAGTCGGATTCAGAACCACGTCCTGTCCTACATTTTCTTTCGGAATTCCTTTACCGAAAACAGCGATGGAGCTCGGCCAGAAAACTTTCTTCAGCATACCCTCTTTTGCCATTTCACATAAATTCAGAAGCGGTTCAATATTGAGTTTCCAGGCAAAAAGCGGCTGTTTTTCTGAAGTTCCGGAAAGCAAGGAAGCCAAATGATACACGGTTGTGATTTCATAATCTTTCACCACCTGTCTCACGAGTTGGGTATTCGAAACATCCATTCTTTCATAAAACCCTGCAGAAGTCAGGTTTTTGTCCCAACGGTCAAGTCCTGAAGCCACTACATTCTCAGCGCCGTGAATTTCCACCAATCGGTTGGTAAGTTCGGTGCCGATCTGTCCGAGTGCACCTGTAATAAGAATTTTTTCCGTGTAGGACTCCATTTGTAGAATTTAGAATTAGATGTCAGCAAATTTAGAA
Source organism: Kaistella sp. (assembly GCA_019459085.1). GTDB lineage: Bacteria > Bacteroidota > Bacteroidia > Flavobacteriales > Weeksellaceae > Kaistella. The sequence goes on along the minus strand of JAIBEW010000005.1, from coordinate 80,492 downwards.
AATTTGAGCAGTTTAAAAAAGGATTCTTTACTTTTGATCAAACTTTCGCTATGAAAAAACTGCTTTATATCCTCTTTTTATTGCCTCATTTTCTGTTTTGTCAGTTCACGGAAATCAACATTGTTAAAGAAATCAAGTCTAAAAACCGTGGATTGGTGGTTTCCGCGCATGCTTTGGCAAGCGAAGCCGGAGCAAAGGTCATGAGAATGGGTGGAAACGCTTACGATGCTGCCATTGCAACACAACTGGCTCTGGCCGTGGTGTATCCGCAGGCCGGAAATCTGGGCGGCGGCGGATTTTTAGTCGGTGTTAAAAATAACGGCGAAAAGTTTACGATTGATTACCGCGAAACCGCTCCTGAAAATGCCTCGCGCGATATGTATCTCGATAAAAAAGGAAATGCCAATACGGATCTTTCTCAAAACGGCAGACTGGCGGCCGGAATTCCGGGTTCTGTTTCAGGTTTTTTCGCGACTCTGAAACATGCAAAACTCCCGATGGAACAACTCATTCAGCCTGCAATAGATCTGGCGGAAAAGGGTTTTGCTTTATCGGCAAGGGAGGCTGGTTTACTGAACAGTCAGATGGAATTTTTCGATGCTCACAATAAAAACAAAAACGTTTTTCAGAAAAAAGAAATGTGGAAAAAGGGTGATCTTCTCATTCAGAAGGAGCTCGCTGAAACTCTTAAACGCATTCAGAAAGGCGGCGAAAAAGCTTTTTATGAAGGCAAAACGGCAGAATTGATTGTGGCAGAAATGAAAAGAGGAAACGGAATGATCACTTTAAATGATCTCAGAAATTATAAAATTATAGAAAGAGCGCCGCTTGTTTTTGATTATAAAGGGAACGAAGTCGTTTCGATGGCTTTGCCATCCAGCGGCGGAATTTTACTGGCTCAGATGCTCAAGATGTCAGGTTTTGAAGATCTTTCAACATACGGACACAATTCTGCGGAAGGCGTTCAGATTATGGTGGAAGCGGAAAGACGGGCTTTTGCCGACCGCGCTGAATTTATGGGCGATCCGGATTTCATCAATGATAAAACGGAGATGCTTATTTCCGATGAATATCTGAAAAAACGCTGGAAAAGTTTCAATAAAAATCTTGCAACACCGAGTGCTGAAGTCGGAAAAATCATTCCCCAGCCGAAAGAATCCACCGAAACAACGCATATTTCAATCATTGACAAAGAAGGAAATGCGGTTGCAGTGACCACAACACTCAACGGACTGTTCGGCAGCAAAGTCGTGGTTTCAGGAGCCGGATTTTTTCTGAACAACGAGATGGATGATTTCTCCATAAAACCCGGCGTTCCGAATATGTTCGGCGCAGTGGGCGGCGAGGCGAATTCAATAAAAGCCGGCAAACGGATGCTGAGTTCAATGACTCCGACAATTGTTCTGAAAAATGGGAAACCTTTCATCATCGTCGGAACTCCGGGCGGAACTACGATTCCTACATCGGTTTACCAGTCGATCGTGAATCTTATTGATTTTAAGCTCAGTCCGGAAAGGAGCGTTAATTCACCGAAATTTCACCACCAGTGGCTTCCGGAAAGCGTATTGATGGAACGTAATTTCCCCGAAACCACAATTAAAGAACTGGAGAAAAAGAATTACAAAATTGAAAGAGTTTCGCAAATCGGCAGAACGGAACTGATTGTAATTGATGAAAAAGGAAATGCCACCGCCATTGCAGACGGGCGCGGTGAAGATTCGGTGGCCATAGAATAAATTTATTTTCCCGCCAACTTCTTCAGCATGCCGTTAAAAATCAACCCGTGAAAAGGCAAAACGGAATACCAGTACAGTCTTCCGGACAGACCAAGCGGACGAAAAGTGGCTTCCTGATGCAGCACACCATCTTTTATAGTAAATTCCAACCAGGCTTCTCCGGGAACTTTCATTTCGGCAAAAAGAAGAAGTCGCTTTTCCTCTTTGTCCGCGTATAAAACACGCCAAAAATCGACAGAATCTCCGGCTTCAAGATGATTCATATTCCTGCGGCCGCGTCGGAGTCCTACTCCACCAAAAAGTTTGTCTAAAAACCCGCGGATTCTCCAGAGAAAATCTGCATAATACCACCCTGTATTTCCGCCAATGCTGAAAACCCTTTCTACAGTGGCTTTTTCATCGGTAATTTCTGTTTTTCTGATATCTTTAAAACATCCTTTGGAAGGCACTTCCAGATACTGCCAGAAATTCCTGTCGTGAAACGGATTCGTAAATGAATCGTACCAACTGGAAAGAACGTCGTTCTGTTTGATCTTGTCAAAGGCCTGTCTGATGGCCTCTTTGTAGGAAAAAAGATGAATTCCGAGGTCTTTTGCGAGACTGTTATTTTTGGCGATGACGTCAATTTTCATACTATCTACGAGATTCTGCGCCAAAGAATACGTGGTGCTTGTAATGAAATAAAGCCAGTACGAAGAAAGTTTGGGCGTCATGACCGGGACCATATAAACGTATCTTTTTAAACCGCGGACTTCCGCATACTGCAACAGCATTTCTTTGTAATTCAAAACATCAGGTCCGGCGATGTCGTAATTTTTATTGAAGGTAAATTCTTTGCCCATCACCGCTACCAAAAACTGAATGACATTCCGGATGGCGATCGGCTGACATTTGGTCATGAGCCATTTTGGAGCAATCATAACCGGCAGCTTTTCCACCAAATCGCGGATGATTTCGAACGAAGCACTTCCCGAACCCACGATAATTCCGGCGCGCAGACTCGTTAACGCATATTTTTCACTTTGCAGCGATTCCTCAACTTTTTTCCGCGATTTTAAGTGTTTCGAGAGTTTTTCTTCGTTGATGATTCCGGTGAGGAAGATGACCTGTTTTACATCCGTTTTTTCCAGAGCAATACGGAAATTATCGGCGGAAATCCTTTCCATTTCTTCAAAATCACCGTCGTTTGAAGACATGGAATGGATCAGATAATACGCAAAATCAATGTCCTTTGGGATATTTTGGAGGCTGGACTCTTCAAGAAAATCGTTTTTAACAATTTCAAGCCGGTTCAGGTGACTTTCAAAGAGTTTCGTGCTGAATCTTTTCGGATCCCGAACCGAACAGACGACTGAATGCCCTTCTTCCAATATCTGTATAAGAAGTCTTTTGCCGATATAACCGGTAACTCCGGTGAGAAATATCTTCATGAGATGATGAGTTTTTCCAGAATTTTAAAACGGCTTTCGAAGATAAATTTCACTTTGTTTTTCACCATTCTTCCGGCTATGAAATCGCCAAAAATACCGAAAGGAAGTTTAAAGTTTACAATATCAGTCATTTTCACTGTTCCTTTTTCCGTTTCGGCGAAATGATGTTCGTGATGCCACATTGCATAAGGCCCGAAACGCTGTTCATCCACAAAAAACTTTCCTTTTACAAAATGGGTGATCTCGGTAATCCAGTTGTTTTTGATGAAAGGAAAAATCCCGATTTTATAGGTAATGATCTGTCCCTGATAGGTTTCGCTGCCCGGATTGTTGGTGATGTAAAAATTCATTTCTGCGGGCGTTATTTTATCCAGATTGGTGGGAACGGTAAAAAATTCCCAGGCTTTTTCCGAAGAAATCGGCAGAATCTGTTCTGAAGTCAGGGTATAGATTCCGGACTGTTTTATTATATTAATTTTCATTTAATTGTTTAAAATTTGACGGGTAGTTCCACCTTTTCTTGAGATATTCAAACACCAGCACAATACTGTACATAAGGGTAAAACAGTAGAAACTGTCTTCGAGGGGCATGGTTCCCACGCGGATTCCAAGATTTTCGGCATTGTCGTAAAAAACCACTGGATTTTCAGAATAATTTCCCGTCAATGCATTATTCACAAAATAAAAAGGGATATAAATTACAATGAAACTCAGGTAAAACCGCTGCGCATCTTTCCATTTAAATATCATCTGCAGAAGCATCAGCAACGCGAAAAGTCCAAAGCTGGCAAGCGTATAAATCCTGTCATAATTAAGCACCGCCACCGAGAAACTTAAAATAAAAAGAAAGAAAGTGCTATACTTCGTTATTCTTTCACTGAGTGTAAACTTCGGCAGAAAATATTCAATTGCATAATGAATAAAAACGCTGGAATACGGGATGAGCAGAAAAAACAAATATTCTTCGAGCGGCATTTTAAAAATCCTGAATCCAATTAAATATTGGTCATTAAAACCCCACACCTCCATCTGTGTAAAATAAATGTCCCATAAAATAAAAAACATTCCAACCGTGAAAATTGCGAGGAAAAATGCTTTCCAGTACTGAATAAAATGCATCCTTTTCTTCTCGAAACTGAAAAGAAAGGGCATCGAAAAACTCAAAATATCAAGCAAAAGATAATAATACGACTGCAAGTTTTTTTCTTTAGTGGGTTGATAATTTGGCTTCGCGGAAGTATTTCAACGGCACGAAAAGCATCCCGAAACACTCTCCTTCTTCTTTACCCAAATGTTTGTGATGAATTTTATGAGCCTTTCTCAATGCGCGGAAATACCAGTTGTTTGTTTTATCGAACCATTTAAAACGGCGGTGAATCAGCACATCATGAACGAGGAAATAACACAGTCCGTAAAGGAAAATGCCAAGTCCTACGAAAAACATCCAATTCAGTCCGTACCACGTTCCGAAATAGCAAAGCACGATACACGGAGCGGCGAAAACCACAAAAAAGAAGTCGTTTTTTTCAAAAACATGTGGATATCCCGGCTGATGGTGATCTTCATGAAAATACCAACCCAGCCCGTGCATCACAAATTTGTGGGTAAGCCAGGTAATGCCTTCCATTGTTACAAAAACGCCCAAAGTAAGAAATATGTAGAATACGGTTTGCATGACTTAAATTTTAAAATGATTTTTAATTCTGCGGATCAGTGCTTCGTCTTTTGACTTTTTCACTTCCGTTAAAATAAATTTCCGGTCTGCAGCAAGATTGGATTTGTATCCCAACAGCGCAGGCGAATTTTCCTGCGAAAGATAGCGCATAAAACGTATTTCCAGATTCGCAGGATCCTTAACAACGGCATTGTTCAGCGCTTTTTTTCCTTTGTTAAAGTAAGCATATTTCGAAATCGGATTCGTGGCATGTTTCGCCATAAAAAAGTTTCCGACGGCAAAAAACGCTTCAAAAATTGGCTTTCTGCTCTTTTCGAAAGCCGTTTTAGAAGTCTGTATCAGCATTTCAGAAGCACTTTCGGAATTTTCCCCTTTTTGAAGGAGCGTCCTGAAATCATTCAAATCCTGCGCATTTAAAAATGCAGCAAAAAATATCAAAAAAAAGATTCCTATTTTTCTCATGAATACTTATACTAAATTAAGGTTTTTATTCAGAATCATTTCCCCGAAAAGGTACATCTTTCTGGCATTCGACACGCGGATTCTTTTTGATAGAAGCAATTCAGGTTCCGTTTTTCTGATTTTCTTGAATAAATTCAGGTAATATTTATACGCCATGAAAACGGCAAGTCGGCTCGAGATTGGCAGCATTTTGATTCCGGTAGCGGCATGTGCAAAGTCCTTCGCAATATCATTTTCAATTTCGTTCTTATCGGAAACACTGAAACTACGGAAGTCGACATTCGGAAAATACGTGCGGTTCAGATCATTAAAATCTGCGCTGATGTCTCTTAAAAAATTAATTTTCTGAAAAGCAGCGCCCAAACTCTGGGCATAAGGCTTCATTTTTTCATATTCTTCGACGTTTCCGTTTACAAAAACCTGCAGACACATCAAGCCAACCGCTTCTGCGGAACCGTAAATATATTCGTTGTATTTATCGCTGTTTAAATCCTTGATCTGTCCCAAATCCATTTTCATCGAAAGCAGAAAAGCATCGACCAGATGCTGCGGAATGTTCTTCTCCTTTTGAGTGGTACAGAACGACTGAATCACAGGATTAAGTGAAATCCCCTTTTCCAAACCTGAACGGTAGGTCTGTTCAAATTCATCAAGCAAATCTGCCTTGTCGAAATCATGAAAGGTATCAACAATTTCATCAGCAAAGCGCACGAAGCCGTAAATATTGTAAATATGCTGCCTTATTTCCGGCTTAAAAAGTGTAGAAGCCCTGGAAAATGAAGTGCTGTATTTCTCAGTCACCATTTTAGAGGAGAGACTGCACACATTGTTAAAAATTTCTAAATTGTTCATCTTAATAATTTTAGAAAATTCGGTGTTTGTTTTTTAAAATATAGTCGGTTACTACTTTTCCGGAAATAAGAGCCGGCGGAACTCCGGGTCCCGGAACGGTTAACTGACCGGTGTAAAAGAGATTCTTTAATTTCTTATTGTCAATCCGCGGTCTTAAAACTGAAGTCTGTAACAAAGTATTCGCAAGTCCGTACGCATTTCCGCGGCAGGAATGATAGCGTTCTTTAAAATCCTGTACGCCGAAACTTTTTTTGAAGAGTACCGAAGTTCGGAGGTTTTCGCCGGTTACCGCTTCAACACGATCCATTATTAATTCAAAATAGCGGTCGTGAATTTCCGGAGAATCCTCCAGATCTACCGCAACAGGAATCAGAAAAAAACCGACTTCTCTGCCTTCCGGACAAAGTCCAACATCAGTTTTGCTCGAGAAATTGGCGTAAAACAATGGTTTTCTAGGTAAGGCCGGTGAATCATAAATTTCTCTTGCATGTTCTTCAAAATCAGTATCAAAGAAAAGATTGTGATGCTGAAGCTGAGGAACTTTTTTGTCGAACGCTACATAATAAAGGAAAGAAGAAGGTGCAAAAGTTTTCTTCTGCCAATAATCAGATGTATAATTTTGGTCTTCAGATTTTAACAGGCTTTCAGTGTGGGCATAATCAGCTCCTGAAATTACCAGATCGGCCTCAAAAACTGCGGCATTGGTAATGATTTTGGTAACAGAGTTTCCTACAGTTTCAATTTTCAAGACTTCGGAATTCAGATGAAATTTAACGCCCAGTTCTTCGGCAAGCCTTGCTATTCCAGCGGCTACAGCATTGAATCCGCCTGTCGGATACCAGGTTCCCATTCCAAAATCAGCATGATTCATGAAATTATAAAAAGCAGGCGTGTTCCCAGGTTTTGCTCCTAAAAACAATACCGGGAATTCCAGAATACTCCGCAGTTTAGGATTGTTAATATTTTTTCGGACCGTTTCTGAAATATTCTGCACAAAAAGAGGCAGGCGTTTTGCCGTTTCGAGACTGATGAGTTCCAGAATGGATTTTCCCGGATTATACACCAGATCCTGCATCGCAATCTCATAATTGGCTTTTGCTTTATTCATGAAGTCACGCAAATGGATGCCACTACCCTTTTCAATTTTTTCAAAAGTTTCAATAATCTGTTCAGGATCATCAGCAATATCGATGAAATCATTTTCACCAAAATACACGCGGTAAGCCGGTGAAAGTTTCTGTAGCGTATAAAAATCGGAGACTTTTTTATTAAAATCAGCAAAAAAACGCTCAAAAATATCCGGCATCCAGTACCAACTCGGACCCATGTCGAATTTGAAGCCATCCATTTCCAGCATCGAGGCTCGTCCGCCAATCTGTTCGTTTTTCTCCAGAACTTCCACCGAATAGCCTGCTTTGGCCATATAACAGGCAGAAGCGAGTGAAGAAAATCCCGAACCAATGATGATGACTTTTTTCATAAACTTAAATGATGGAACAAAAATATACCATTATTTTTAATTTAGAAAATATTTTTACTAAATTTGCTGATAAATATATACCAAGTTATGAAAAATAGAAATTTGGACAAAGCAAAAATTTTGGACCTCTATTCTAAATATGTACTTAGAAATAACCACAGGCCGCTGAACGTTTTCATTTTCTGCGAAGAGAATGAAATGAGTGAAACCGACTTTTACAAATATTATCCCGGCTTCGAACAGTTGGAAGGTGATTTTTTGGTGTACTTCATGCAGGAAAGTATCAGCTTAATTTATTTAGAAGAAAGTTATGGTCAATATTCGCCGAAAGACAGGATGCTGTCTTTTTACTTCACATTTTTTGAGCAGCTTACCTTAAACCGCAGCCTGGTTCTCTATCTTTTAGATGCTGAAAAAAATGCGCTTGCCAATCTCAAAAAGTTATGGCCGCTTAAAAAGGAGTATCAACATTATATATCAGGTTTGGGCATTACGGAACCGCTCATGGAAATCAATAATGAAAATTCCGAAAAAATAGAAAAATTCAGGAACAAAGGAATTGAGGAAGTCTTTTGGGGACATTTTCTCGCAACACTCAAATTCTGGATGGAGGATACCAGTTCCAGTTTCGAAAAAACCGACATCTTTATTGAGAAATCCGTGGACACCAGTTTTGCTTTGCTGGAAGTACAGCCATTGAAAAAAATACTGGATCTGGGTAAATTTCTTTTTAAAGAAAAATTTAAAACAAACTGATGAAAACACTGGACAAAATACCTACAGGAAAAATGCAGCGTGCCGGAAAATTACTTTCAACCGGTGCAAAAGTTGGCGTAAACTATCTGAAATACTACGGCGACAAAATCACCAAAAATGAAGAGGAAGCCAAAGATAATCTGAATAAAAACAATGCGGAAGATATTTACGACGGCCTAAAAGAACTGAAAGGAAGCGCTCTAAAAGTGGCACAAATGCTCAGCATGGAGAAAAATATCCTGCCTGCTGCTTACGTAGAAAAATTTTCGCTGTCGCAGTTTCAGGTTCCGCCGCTTTCGGCACCTTTGGTGAACAAAATTTTTAAAAATTACTTTGGTAAGAAACCAACGGAGTTGTTTGACGAGTTTAATCCCCAATCCAGCAACGCCGCGAGTATCGGACAGGTTCATAAAGCGATGAAAGATGGGAAAGAACTGGCGGTAAAAATTCAGTATCCTGGAGTTTCAGAGAGTATTTCTTCGGATCTGGCGATGGTAAAACCCATCGCCATGAAAATGTTCAACATCAAAGGAAAAAATTCTGATCAGTATTTCAAAGAAGTCGAGGACAAACTGCTGGAAGAAACAGATTATAAACTCGAAATTGAACAAAGTCTGGAAATTAAGGAACTTTGCAAGCCTTTGCCAAGCATCGCATTTCCCGACTATTATCCTGAATTGTCGAATGATAAAATCATTACGATGGACTGGATGCACGGCAAACACCTGTCAGATTTCTGTAAAGCAAACAAAGATCCTGAATTGGCAAAAAACGTCGGACAGGCATTATGGGACTTTTACATGTTCCAGATTCATCATCTGCGAAAAGTGCACGCAGATCCGCATCCCGGAAATTTTCTGGTTTCCGGAGAAGGAAAACTCATCGCCATCGATTTTGGATGTATGAAAACCATTCCGGAAAATTTTTACGTCCCATATTTTGAACTTTCCATCCGGGAAAATCTGGAAAACAGAAATTTCTTTGACCAGAAACTTCTGGAACTGGAAATCATCAGAACCGATGATTCTGCTGACGAAAAACAGTTTTTTACCGAAATATTCTATGAGTTGCTGTATATGTTTACCACCCCTTTTCAGAATGAAACTTTTGATTTTTCTGATCAGAAATTCTTCAGCGACATTGCCAATCTGGGTCACAAATATGCGAAAAACACTCAAATGAAGGGCAGAAACGCCAACCGCGGTTCGCGGCATTTCATCTATATGAACCGTACTTTTTTTGGTTTATATAATTTGATGCATGATATTGGAGCGACAGATATTAAAATTAATAATTATAAAAAATTCATTTAACGTTGAATTTAACGCCTGAAAATCTGGACCGGATTATAGAAATGGCTTGGGAAGACCGCACTCCTTTCGAAGCGATCGCCTATCAGTTTGGAGTTTCTGAGAAAGAAGTCATCGCACTGATGAGAAAGGAACTGAAAAGAACCTCTTTCAATCTTTGGCGAAAACGTGTAAACTCAGACATCAGTCATAAACATCTGAAGAAAAGAAATGTAGAAATAACGCGGTTTAAATGTTCCAGACAGCGTACAATAAGTGCGAATAAGATAAGTAAAAGATAATTATTTCAACTTCGAAATGCTGATGATTATTGATAAAATTACACTCGCCCAATCTGAGAAACGTTTCCTTGCCCAACTGATTAATTCGTTGGCCGGAATCCGACAGGTTGCGCTGATCGGTACCAAATCCAAAAAAGGAAATGAAAATTTGGCCGTATTTAATTCCCTGATTCACCTCGGCGCACATCCTGCTTTGTTCGGATTGATTTCAAGACCGGCATCTGCAGAGCGGCATACTTTGGGAAATATCAGAGAAACAGAAAGCTATACCGTGAATTTCCTGGATAAAAAATATGCTGAAAAAGTCCATCAGACTTCTGCAAGATATCCGGAAAACATCTCAGAGTTCACAGAAGTGAGTCTTACTCCTGAATATTTTCAGGATTGTTTTGCGCCTTTTGTAAAGGAAGCGGAGATTAAAATTGAAATGAAGCTGCAGCAGATTTTAAACCTCGAAATTAACAATACCAATTTAATTATTGGCAGTATAGAAAGGATTTATCTTCCGGAAGAGCGGCTTTTAGCAGATGGTTTTGTCAACCCACGTAACTTACTTTTAAGTTGTGGCCTGGACGCCTATTTCACAGGGAAATTTGCAGAAAAACTCGCGTATGCCAAACCCTGATTGATTTGAGAAACGTAAAGAAACAACATTTGCCTTCCAAAATCTGCCCAATCTGCCAAAGGCCTTTTTCATGGCGTAAAAAATGGGAAAAAGACTGGGAAAAGGTGCGGTTCTGCAGTGATCGATGTAAGAAATCTAAAATTTTAAAGACTGAAATCAACGATGAAAAATATTTTAATTGTAGGAGCGGGGAAAGGAATAGGTCTTAAAACTGCCCAACTGCTCAGAGATGAAAATCTCTTCACCATTTCACGGAATTTGACAGCCGAACTGGAAGTTTTGGATACGCATTTTTTTCAGCTCGATATTTCCAAAGATGATTTGAGTAAAGTATCTTTGCCTGAAGAACTGCACGGACTGGTATTTTGTCCGGGTTCTATCAACCTGAAACCGTTCAGCAGATTAACCGAAGAAGATTTTCTGGCAGATTTTCAGCAAAATATGATTGGAACAGTCCGGATCATTCAAAAATGTCTACCTGTTCTTAAGAAATCCGGTTCAGCTTCCGTGGTGCTTTTCAGCAGTGTGGCCGCAAAAGTGGGAATGCCGTTTCATACATCAGTTGCTGCACGTAAAGGAGCTGTGGAAGGTTTTGCTAAAAGTCTGGCTGCAGAACTCGCGCCGCAGAAAATTCGGGTAAACGTAATTGCGCCGTCGCTTTCGGATACGCAGTTAGCGTCGGTTCTGCTTTCGACTGATGAGAAAAGAGAAGTTTCGGCCAAAAGGCATCCGCTGCAGAGAATTGGTAACGCCGAAGACAGCGCGCAGCTTGCGGCTTTTTTGGTTTCAGACCAAAGTTCCTGGATTACAGGACAAATTATTGGGGTTGATGGCGGTTTGGGAAATATTAAACTTTAAAGAAAAGCGATGGAATTACCTTTAATCATTGAGATTTTAACAGCACTGGATCATTTTCAGAAAAATCATCCTAACAGCCAGTCCAGTTTGGAAGATTTTCGGCTGTACCTGAACCAAAAGTCATACGAAAAGGAAAATCCCCGAAATTTAACCGAAAAGTTTGATCTGGAGGTTTTCGATCTTGAAAATGAAATCGCAAAACAGGTAATTATGTTGGGAAGATATTCGAAACAGCTCATCAGAAAATCACTCGAAAGCCATCCGGATTTGGTGAACGAAGATTTCACTTATCTGTTCAGAATGATGGATTATGACAGCCTGACGAAAATGCAGCTCATTGAAAAAAATGCGCACGAAAAACAAACCGGCATCGAAATCATTAAACGTCTGGTAAAAAACGGTTTGCTGTCTGAAAGTCCCGATAAGAAGGACAAAAGAAGTACGCGCCTCGCCGTCACAGATAAAGGAAAAAAGGTATTTCTGGAATCCATGCAGGATATTACCGTGGTTTCAAAAATCATGTGCGGACAGCTTACCACAAAAGAAAAAGAAAATTTGTTGGCCTCTCTGAAGAAACTCAATACGTTTCATCACACCGTTTATTCGAATTTCAAAAATGAAAACACGTCTGAAATTTTGAAATTACTTTAATATGCCTGAAAAATTATCCGTTTTCTGGTTCAGAAGAGACTTGCGTTTAAACGACAATCATGGACTTTATCAGGCTCTAATTTCAGGAAATAAAGTGTTGCCCATTTTCATTTTTGATACTGAAATTCTGTCGAAACTGGAAAATAAGGAAGACCGCAGAGTTGATTTCATTATTCAGGCCTTGCAACAAATCAATGAAGAACTGGAAGAAACAGGAAAATCCATTAAAATTTTTCATGGCAAACCTTTGGAAATTTTTAAAGAAATTACAGAAAACTATACGGTTGAAAAAATCTTCTGCAATAAGGACTACGAACCTGCGGCCATTAAAAGAGACGCAGAGGTAAAAGAATTTTTAAGCCAACAAAAAATAGAATTTCAGACGTTTAAAGATCAGGTTCATTTTCAGAAAGATGAAATACTGAAGTCCGACAAAACGCCTTACACCGTTTACACGCCTTATTCAAAACAGTGGCTTTTAAAATATAATTCTGCGGAAAAAACACATTATCCATCCGAGGATTTTTTTCAGAATTTTGAGAATATTGAAAAGCAGGAAATTAGCGTAGAAAAAATCGGTTTTCAGCCAACCGGATTTCAGTTTCAAAGTCCGGAAATCAACGCTGAAATTCTAAAAAATTACCACGAAACCCGGAATTTTCCGGCCACTAAAACTTCAGAAATGGGTGTGCATTTACGGTTTGGAACCATCAGCGTTCGCGAACTGGCCAAAACTCCGTCTTCACTCAATGAAACCTATCTGAAAGAACTGATTTGGCGGGAGTTTTTCATGCAGATTCTCTATCATTTTCCCAAAGTGGTAAATCAGTCCTTTAAAATAAAATATGACAGAATTCCGTGGATTTATGATGAGGAAAATTTTAAAAAATGGAAAGAAGGACAAACCGGATTTCCTATTGTGGATGCCGGAATGCGCGAACTGAACGAAACCGGACTGATGCACAACCGCATGAGAATGGTTTGCGCGAGTTTTCTCACCAAACATTTGCTGACCGACTGGAGAATTGGCGAAGCCTACTTTGCTGAGAAACTTTTGGATTATGATTTGTCTGCCAATAACGGAAACTGGCAATGGAGCGCAGGTTCCGGCTGCGATGCGGCGCCTTATTTCAGGGTTTTCAATCCCGAGGAACAGCAGAAAAAATTTGATCCGGATTTTATTTACATTAAAAAATGGGTAAAGGAACTGGGAACTTCGGCCTATCCAAAACCCATTATCGATCATAAATTTGCAAGAGAACGTGCTTTGGAAACCTTTAAAAAAGCTTTACAGGAATCACTGTAAAATCCTCAGACTTTTCGGCACCACTTTTACCTTTACCGGTGATTCAATCTTTTTAAATTCCCCGTCAAGATGCCAGTTTGTTGTACTGACCATAAATTCGATTTCCGGTACCGATAAGTACCGAATATACTCATTGTTTTTAAGGCTTTTTGTAAACATCATGTACGCAAAAAGAGGCGAATAAAAAAAAGGAAATTTCTTCACCAGAACCACTTCCACCAAGCCGTCGCTTTTACTTGCATGCGGAGCGATATACGCGTTGTTCCCGAACTGGCGGGTGTTGGCAATATTCAGCATCAGGTATTTTCCGTTAAATTCCTTGAAATTTCCGTCTGTAAAATTTACCTGAATGGGCTTATAATTCCAGAATGTTTTTAAGGATACTTCGATATAATTCAGAAAACCGCGGGTTGTTTTTTCAAATTCCTTCACCACTTTACCGTCGAAACCCGTCCCGGAAACATTGATGGAAATCTGTCCGTTCACGGTAAAAGTATCGATGAATTTATAGTTCCGAAGTGCGATTTTATGTAAAAGTTCGTCGATATTTTTTGAAAAATGGGTTTCATTCGAAAAACCGTTTCCTGAACCTGCCGGAAAAATGGCAAGAATTTTTTCGGTGTTGAGGATTTTCTGCGCAACGGTAGAGATCGTCCCGTCACCGCCTACTGCAACAAAAACGTCAATATTGTGGAAATTCTCATCAATGAAATCACGCGTCCCTTCAATGGAATCTGAAATGTAATACAGTGGGTTTTCCATCTTCTTTATTAGCGCCGAAAGGAAAACTCCGTAATTTTTTTTTGCTGAAAATGGATTGATGATGAACGCGACGTTTTTCATTGGACAAAAGTATACAAAAGACAGGTAATAAAGCTTCTTAAAAGGATTTATTGGATTTTCATTTCAAATTTGAAATCGGGAGTCAGCACTTCTTTAATGCCCGAAAAAGAAACGTTTTAACAAATGCGGACAGAATCAAGATTTTCATTTTTTAATTTTTCGGTTAAATACAAAAAACCGTCCAAAACTGAACGGTTTCTGTATGAATTATAATCATTTACTGTTAGACGTCAATTTTTGCATAGACTGCATTTTTCTCAATAAATTCCCGTCTTGGTGGCACTTCATCGCCCATCAGCATCGAGAAAACATTGTCTGCGTCGGCCAGACTTTCGATGGTTACCTGTTTCAGGATTCTACCGTTCGGATTCAGTGTGGTTTCCCAAAGCTGCTCCGGATTCATTTCCCCAAGACCTTTGTAACGCTGAACCTCCACTCCTTTTCCGTCCGGAGCCATTTCGAGGGTAAATTCCTCGCGCTCCTTCTCGTTGTAGGCATAAACTTTTTTGTTTCCTTTTTTCAGGAGGTATAAAGGCGGCTGCGCAATGAAAATATAGCCGTTTTCGATCAGTTCTTTCATATAACGGAAGAAAAAGGTAAGAATTAGGGTTGAAATGTGTGAACCGTCAATATCCGCATCGGTCATGATCACTACTTTATGGTAACGCAGTTTACTGATATTCAAAGCTTTACTGTCTTCTTCAGTTCCAACAGAAACTCCTAAAGCCGTATAAATATTTTTAATTTCCTCGTTGTCGTAAACTTTGTGCAGCATGGATTTTTCCACATTCAGGATTTTACCTCTTAACGGAAGAATCGCCTGAAAATGACGGTCACGACCCTGTTTTGCAGTTCCACCTGCCGAATCTCCCTCGACAAGGAAAAGTTCAGAAATCGCTGGATCTTTGGAAGAACAGTCGGAAAGTTTTCCCGGAAGTCCGCTTCCGCCCATCGGCGATTTTCTCTGCACCAGTTCTCGCGCTTTTTTTGCAGCCTGTCTTGCTTTTGCAGCCAAAACCACTTTCTGAACGATAATTTTTGCTTCGTTAGGATTTTCCTCCAAAAAGTTCGAAAGCATTTCGCCTACGATTTTATCAACCGCTCCCGAGACTTCAGAATTCCCCAGTTTTGTTTTGGTCTGCCCTTCAAACTGTGGTTCCATTACTTTAACGGATATCACCGCAGTAAGACCTTCCCGGAAATCATCGCCTGTTACTTCCACTTTTTCCTTTGCAGGAAGACCGAGTTCATCGGCAAATTTTTTCAGTGTTCTTGTTAAAGCCCTTCTGAAACCAGCAAGGTGAGTTCCACCTTCGTGGGTATTGATATTGTTCACATAAGAGTGAAGATTTTCGGTATACGAAGTGTTGTAACGCATCGCTACTTCCACCGGAATATCATCTTTATCGCCTTCCATGAAAATCACGTTGGTCATGATCGATTCACGGTTGCCGTCGATGTATTCAACAAATTCCTTCAGACCGCCCTGAGAATGGAAAATTTCGGTTACGAAAGTTCCGTCTTCATTCTTATGTCTTTCATCCGTCAAAGTAATCGTAATCCCTTTGTTCAGGAAGGAAAGTTCACGCAAACGTGCAGCCAGCGTATCGTAATTGTACACCGTTTCCTGGAAAATCGTAGCGTCTGGCTGAAAAAATACTTCTGTTCCTCGTTCGGTGGTAGTTCCTACTTCGTGAACATCTTCCAGCGCCTTTCCTTCGGAATATTTCTGCTGGTATATTTTTCCGTCACGGTTTACCGTTGCGATGAGGGAAGTGGAAAGTGCATTTACACACGAAACTCCAACCCCGTGAAGTCCACCGGAAACTTTGTAGGAATCCTTGTCGAATTTACCACCGGCTCCAATTTTAGTCATGACCACTTCAAGTGCAGATTTCTGCTCCTTTTCGTGCAAATCCACCGGAATTCCACGACCGTTATCTTTTACGGAAATACTTTCGCCTTCATGAATCACCACCGAAATCGTGTCACAATGCCCTCCCAAAGCCTCATCAATTGAATTGTCTACTACTTCATACACCAAATGGTGAAGACCTCTTGTTCCAACATCTCCAATGTACATCGAAGGCCTGAGCCTTACATGCTCGATTCCTTCCAATGCCTGTATACTACTCGCTGTATATTCTTTTTTACTCATAATTTTTTCGATGCCGGCTGCATTTCTGTCTCCAGCAAAATTAAATTTACACTTAAAATTCTTGATTGTTTTGCGTTATGCAAAGACCTACAAATATCGTGATTTTTTTTGGTTTATGAAAGTTTAAATGCATTATAAAAGTTGAGGAATTAGCATAAAATTTCGTGGAATATTTTAAGTTTTCTTTTTTCCGGAGCATAAAAAAACGGACCGAAGCCCGTTTCATTAATTCTAAATATTATTTTAAACAAGTCTCATCAAAACAGCATCTTCCGTTTTTTCAACTTTAATCATTTCATATTTTGAGAGATTTTTAGTGGCTTTATCCCACTTTTTTCCTGAAAGCTGGCTTCTCTCCTTTATCTCGTTTAGCGCAAATGGTTCTTCCTGAGAATTCAGGATTTCCAGAATCACTTTTTCATCCTCTCCCAGTTCGATCTGAGGAACCGTTTTTTCGGGTTTCATCTGTGGAAAAAACAGCACTTCCTGAATGGACGCATTGTTCGTTAAAAACATAATCAGTCGGTCCATTCCGATTCCCAAGCCCGAAGTTGGCGGCATTCCGTATTCCAGTGCGCGGAGGAAATCGTTGTCGATGAACATCGCCTCATCGTCGCCTCTTTCAGAAAGCGAAAGCTGCGCTTCAAAGCGTTCGCGCTGGTCAATCGGATCGTTTAATTCGGAATACGCATTTGCGACCTCTTTTCCGCAGATCATCAGTTCAAAACGCTCAGTAAGTCCTTCTTTGCTTCGGTGTTTTTTGGTTAAAGGCGACATTTCGACCGGATAATCGGTAATGAAAGTCGGCTGAATAAAGTTCCCTTCGCATTTTTCCCCAAAAATTTCATCGATGAGTTTTCCTTTGCCCATTGTTTCGTTAGCGTCGACACCGATTGATCTTGCAAAATCGAACAGTTCGTTTTCAGATTTTCCGGTAATGTCGAAACCGGTGAATTTCTGTATTGCTTCAGTCATCGAAATTCTCGGATAAGGTGCCTTGAAATTAATCTGATGCTCTCCGAAAGTGGCTTCTGTAGCTCCGTTCACCTGAACTGCACAGAATTCGAGCAGTTTTTCGGTGAAATCCATCATCCAGTTATAGTCTTTGTAGGCCACATAAATCTCCATCGCCGTGAATTCGGGGTTGTGAGTCCTGTCCATTCCTTCGTTCCTGAAGTTCTTGGAAAACTCATAAACACCGTCGAAACCACCTACAATAAGTCTTTTTAAATATAGTTCGTTTGCAACTCTTAAATACAGTGGAATATCCAGAGCATTGTGATGCGTAATGAAAGGCTTTGCGGCAGCTCCCCCCGGAATCGACTGTAAAATAGGCGTTTCCACTTCAAAATAGCCTGCATCATTAAAAAATGTACGCATCGCATTGAAGAGTTTTGTTCTTTTTACAAAAACCTCTTTCACTTGCGGATTTACAATTAAGTCCACATAACGTTGTCTGTAACGGAGTTCGGGATCATTAAAAGCATCGTGAACCGTTCCGTTTTCATCGGTTCTCGGCTGCGGAAGCGGACGTAAAGATTTTGTCAGAATTTTGAAATGCTCGACTTTCACGGTCATTTCTCCAACCTGAGTATTAAAGAGTTCACCTTCGATACCGATGATGTCACCGATGTCTGAAAGATGTTTGTAAATATCATTGTAAAGGCTTTTATCCTCGCCGGGACAGATTTCATCACGGTTAAAATACACCTGAATCCTGCCTTCTGAGTCCTGAATTTCAGCAAAACTTGCTTTTCCCTGAATCCTGCGACTCATTAGTCTTCCGGCAATCTTCACCTTTTTTCCTTCTTGAAAATTTTCCTTGATGGATTTCGTAGTCTCCGTGATTGTATATTCTTCAGCAGGAAAAGCATCAATACCCATTTTCTGAAGGGTTACTAACTTTTCTCTTCTGATAATTTCCTGTTCTGATAACTGCATTTCTTATTGCTTTTTAAGGCGCAAATTTAGTGTTTTTTATGCAATTTTTTTGATGATTGCGCATAAAAAAACAGCCGGAAAACGACTGTTCTTGTATTTACTCACCGAATATTTATTTTCTCAGGCTCAAAATATATGCTACCATTTTATTTGCATTATCGCGGTTCATTCCCGGATGTGCGGCCATTGGAACACTTCCCCAAACACCGCTTCCGCCTTCTATGATCTTGTCCGCAAGAAGTGCAGCATTTTCAGGAGTATTTTCATATTTTCCTGCAACATCCAAATAAGACGGGCCAATCATTTTTTCTTCAACCTGATGACACGTCATACAGTCTGCACCTTCAACCAAAGCTTTTCCTTCAGCAATAATTTCATCTGAAACTGTTGCAGAATCAACCTCAGGAAGTTTTTCTTCAGTTTCCGATACCACAACAGACTCATGATCAGGAATGGAAGATGACTCTTTTTTCGAGCACGAAAAAAGAAAAAAAGATATCGCGAAGCTGATGAAAATTTTTTTCATCGGCATTATTTCGCTGCCGCGGAATCACTTACCGCTGTAGAATCTGCTTTCGGCATTGGTCTGGCCAATGATGCCTGATCTGCAGAAGTTTGTGGAGAATCTGACACGATTACTTCAGGCTCTGCCATCATCGTGTTGCTGTCCTGTTGATATGTATTTTCTTTTTTTGAGCAGCTTGCGGCGAACAAACCACCGATCAAAGCCATTGTTAAGATTTTTTTCATTCTGAATTTAATTTGGACAAAAATAGAAATTTCTCCATTAATTATCAATGGTTGTTTCAATAAATAGGGTGAGATGAGATGTTATTTTTAATTAAAGTAAATCCAAATTACTAATCACCTCATTCTTAAATGATTGTAAATTTGTAGCTTTGTAAGGTGAAACGTCCGATTGTTTATTTCCTGCTCTGCCTTTACCTCCTTTCCTTCACGGAGGCAAAACAGATGCTGAAAATTCCCGATCTTATAGAACACTACATTTCCCATAATCTCACGAACACAGGAACAACTCTTTTTTCCTTCTGGAAAATGCATTATGTGGATGAACAGATCATTGACTCAGATTACGAGCAGGACATGAGCCTGCCCTTTAAAACCCATGAATCAGGTTTTCCCTCCTCCAACTGGCTAGCGATGCCGGATGGTTTTCATTTCGAAATTGCCTTACCGGATTTTTTCATTCTGAAAAAACGGATTTTCTCCGGTTGTCCTGTTTTTATTTCAAACCCATTATTTTCCATATTTCATCCGCCGATTTTAGTTTAAATGCAGACCGGAAAAGAAATGTATCAGCAAATGTTTTGCTGAATCTTTTCGCCTTCAATTTATTTAAATTTAAAATCAAAAAAAATGAACAATGCACATTTGCATTTGGTTGTTAACCATCTGCCCATCATATTTCCTATCGCAGGAGTAATTCTACTTTTAATCGGAATTTTTACCAAATCCGAGTCTTCAAAAAGAAACGCGTATATCATCTTTTTCCTTGGTGCAGCAGCCACCATCGCGGCAATGTCAACAGGAGAAGGTGCAGAGGAATCAGTTGAAAATCTTCCGGGCGTTACCGAAAATCTTATAAAAATACACGAAGAAGCCGCAGAACTTTTTGCGGGGCTGTCCTATTTTTTAGGAGGAATAAGTGTTGTTGCACTTCTGGCTAATTTCAAGAACTATGCTTTTTCTAAATTTATGCCTTTCATCGTGGGGGCTTTTGCACTGATCACCTTATTTTTTGCGCAAAAAGCCGGAAACAGCGGCGGCGAAATCCGTCACACAGAGATTAGAAGCGGCGCTTCTATTCAGAATTCTGAAACTGGACAAGAAAACGGTCTGCCGGAAGCTGAAAAAGCAGGAAACGATTCCGATGATGATTAATGAAGTGAAAACGCAAAATGGCGCATTTACCGATATCGTTTTGTTTGACAATCTGTCAACGTACTTTGCTGATTGTTTAGAGGACTGTTCCACAGATTTCAAGACAGTAGTTTGCTGAATTTACCACTGGTCAAATTCAGAACAGGCAACCTTTTCGGTAATACTTTAACAAATTCTAAATAGACACATGCTCAACAAAATAATAGAATTTTCCATTAAAAACAAACTGATTGTCGCCTTGATGACTTTAGGACTGGTTATTTATGGATTATTCGAACTCAGAAAACTGCCGATAGATGCCGTGCCGGATATCACCGACAATCAGGTGCAGATCATCACGGTCTCTCCCAGCTTAGGTGCTACAGATGTGGAACGGTTTATCACTTTTCCTTTGGAACAGGCGAACAATAATATACAGGGGATCAAGCAAATGCGTAGTTTTTCCCGTTTCGGGCTCTCCGTTATTACTATTGTTTTCACCGATGATACCGATCTGCATCTCGCAAGGCAACAGGTTGCCGAAAGACTTCAACAGGTCTCCAAAGATATTCCTACAAGTCTGGGAACCCCAACGATGGCTCCTATAACCACAGGTTTAGGGGAAATATACCAATACGTCATCCGACCAAAAAAAAGGATACGAGCACCGTTACGATGCCATGGAATTAAGAACAATTCAGGACTGGATTGTACGGCGGCAATTGCTGGGCACTGAGGGCGTAGCAGATGTTGCAAGTTTTGGCGGAGATCTGAAGCAGTACGAAGTCGCTGTAAATCCCGCAGCCCTAAAATCTATGGGAGTCACCATGACCGAAGTTTTTGATGCATTACAGAAAAATAACCAGAATACTGGTGGCGCCTATATTGAAAAGGGACCTTCAGTACTTTTCATCCGTACCGAAGGACTGATAGGTAAAATAGCCGATATAGAAAATACGATTGTAAAAAATTTACCGGACGGAACCCCTGTTCTCATTAAAAATATTGCAGCAGTACAGTATGGAAAAGCGACAAGATATGGAGCCATGACTTACAATGGCGAAGGTGAAGTCGCGGGAGCTGTAGTGATGATGATGAAAGGTGCAAACTCCAATCAAGTGAGTACAAAAGTAAAGAACCGTATTGCCGAAATTCAGAAAACCCTCCCCGAAGGCGTAAAAATCGATGCCTTTCTGGACCGGACCAAAATGGTAAACAATGCCATCGCCACAGTTTCTAAAAATCTGATCGAAGGAGCACTTATTGTCATTTTTATCCTGATTATGTTTCTCGGAAATCTGCGTGCCGGATTTATAGTTGCCTCCGTTATTCCCCTTTCAATGCTATTTGCTGTGATTATGATGAATATATTCGGCGTTTCCGGAAATCTGATGAGTTTGGGAGCACTTGATTTTGGATTAATTGTAGACGGCGCTGTAATTATTGTGGAAGCAGTTCTTTTCAGGCTCCATCACTTGAAAAATTTTCAGGGCAAAAAAATTTCTCAGTCCTTTATGAATGATGAAGTGTATACTTCTTCAAGCAAAATGATGAATTCCGCAGTCTTCGGACAGATTATTATCTTAATTGTGTATCTGCCTCTGCTCACGCTTGAAGGGATTGAAGGAAAAATGTTCAAGCCGATGGCGCAAACAGTGCTGTTCGCACTTGTGGGAGCCTTCCTTTTATCGCTTACTTATATTCCGATGATGAGTTCGCTGGTCCTTTCCAGGAAGATTGACCTAAAAAAAACCCTTTCAGACCGCCTCATGGGAAAATTTGAAGATTTATACCATAGCACTTTAAGCATTGTTCTGAAAGTTCCAAATCTGGTGTTTTTTGCGGTTGTTTTTCTTTTTTTTATTTCAGTTTTCATCCTGTCCCGCTTGGGAGGTGAATTTATTCCGAATCTTCCGGAGGGAGATTTTGCAGTAGATACAAGAGTTTTACCTGGGAGCAACCTTAAAACTTCGACTGAGGCGGTTTTGAAGTCACAGCAAATATTAATGAAAAAATTTCCTGAAATAGAAAAAATTGTAGGAAAAACAGGCAGCAGTGAGATCCCTACCGATCCTATGCCGATTGAAGCGAGTGACATGATGATCATACTGAAACCCCGAAAAGAATGGGTTTCCGCAAAAACATATGATGACCTTGCAGAAAAAATGTCGGCTGAACTGAAGAAAAACGTTGTAGGAGTAACCTTTTCATTTCAGTATCCTGTGGCCATGCGTTTCAATGAACTGATGACCGGAGCCAGACAAGATGTGGTGTGTAAGATTTTTGGAGAAAATCTTGATACTTTAAAAGTATATGCAGACCAATTGGGTGATATTTCAAAAAAGATTGAAGGTGCACAAAATGTTTATGTAGAAACAGTTTCGGGGACGCAGCAGATTGTTATTTCCTATCAACGTGAGGCGCTTTCGCAGTTCGGATTAAGTGTGACTGATGTGAACAATACCGTAAACACAGCATTTGCCGGCCAGGCTACAGGTTCAGTTTTTGAGGGTGAGAAAAAATTTGATCTGGTCGTACGATTAAGCGGAGAGATCAGAAAGAATGTTGATGATGTTAAAAATCTTCTGATTTCAACTCCAAACGGATCAGAAATACCGCTAAATACTGTTGCAAAGGTTGAACTGAAGGAAAGTGTAAACCAAATACAGCGCGAGAACGCGCAGCGCCGGATTATTGTGGGATTTAATGTACGAGACCGTGACATTCAGTCTACCGTAGAAGATCTGCAGGCCAGTGTGGAGAAAAACCTGAGACTTCCTGCCGGCTACTCCCTAAAATACGGCGGAACTTTTGAAAATCTTCAACAGGCGAAATCCCGTTTGGCAATCGCAGTTCCCATCAGTCTATTCCTGATTTTGCTGATGCTTTACTTTTCCTTTAATTCACTAAAATACGGTTTGCTCATTTTTTCTGCAATTCCACTCTCCGCGATTGGTGGAATTCTCGCACTTTGGATGAGGGGCATGGATTTCAGCATTTCGGCAGGCGTCGGTTTTATTGCGCTTTTTGGTGTCGCTGTACTGAACGGAATTGTTTTGATTGCCGAATTTAACCTGCAGAAACAAAAATACAGCGACTTGCAAGAAGTAGTGAAAATAGGTGGAAAATCCAGACTTCGTCCGGTTTTAATGACTGCCCTCGTGGCTTCACTCGGATTTCTGCCAATGGCACTCAACACCGGAGAAGGTGCAGAAGTTCAGAGACCTCTTGCTACGGTAGTAATCGGCGGTTTGCTGCTGGCAACCTTCCTCACACTATATCTTTTACCCCTAATGTACATTTGGTTCGAAAATAAATTCCCCGACAGACGGCAGAACCTTCATGAACTGAATGCAAAGGATGATGGATATGAACTCTAATCTTTAAAATAAAAAAAATGAAAACCTTAAAAATACTGGTTGCATTTTTTTCAGTACTGCTGGTGAAGTGTCAAATTCCAATATCATTGGAAACTGCATACCAGAAATCACTGGAAAACAATTTGGGTCTGAAAGGAAGCCAACTTGTCGTAAATTACCAGAACACGATCAAAAATTCTTCTGCAATGATTGATCCCCTCAACATTACCGGGGAAATTGGACAGATGAATTCTGTATATGTGGATAATTCAGTTACGATCAGTCAGAAACTCCGTTTCCCTCAGTTTTATAAATCACAGAAACAGATATTACAGGAAGAATGGAAAAATTCTGTGCTTAAACTGGATGTTCAAAAATGGCAGTTGCAGCGTGAAATCGCTTTAATTTACAACACTCTTAATTATCTGGATGAGAAACAGAAACTGCTTGAGAAAGTCGACAGTATTTACTCAGAGTATTACAAAAAGGCAGATTTACGATTGAAAAATGGTGAAAGCAACATTCTTGAAAAAACCACCGCCGAGAATTACAGAAGTCAGGCCTCCATTCAGCTTCATAATCTGTCTGAGGACCGCAGCGCGGTTCTCCACCAGTTTAATGTTCTGATAAACGGTACTGAAATGTACATTAACGAAAAAGGACGATTTTATGAAGTACCTCTAATCTTTGATGAAGAATTTGAAGGAAATACAGTCTACCTGAAACAGATGGAGCAGCAAAAATTTATTGAAACGGCAAAGCTTGCAGCAGAGAAAACAAAATTACTTCCGGGATTTAATGTGGGACTAACCTCCGCTACGCAATACGGAGTCGGTGCAGATGACAATTTTTACAACCGTAGCAAGCGCTTCCAAAGCGCATTGATCGGCATCGAACTGCCATTATTCAGCAACGCACAAAAATCCGTAATTGAAGGTCAGAAAATCAATATACAAATCGCTGAAAATCATTACAAAATAACTGAAAAAGCACTTAAAAACCAGTATACGCAGGCATACAGTCATTATCAAAGACTGAAGCTGGAAACCGAATATTACCAGACAAAAGGTCTGAAAAATGCAGAAACCATCATGTTTACTGCAAACCTGCTTTCTAAAGAAGGTGAAATCAATTACCTGGAATATACCCTGCTGGTCAACCAAAGCCTGGAGATTCGGAATAAATATCTGGAGGCGCAAAAGGCATTGAACGATAAAATAATAGAACTAAAAGCCTTAAAAGGCGAATCATATTAAATTGTAAACTCATGAGAAAATTCACCCAACTACACCGTATTCTGCACTGGATCATCGCTGCAGCAATGTTTGTACTATTTATGACCGGATTCCTAAGAATGTTTTGGATGTCGAAGAAAACCATTTCAACGGCTGTGAACTCCGAACTGAATGCACAGCAGCTACAATTGCCTCAGGAAAGCGTCCTGATGATTGCAAAAAATATCATCAATCCCATGTTCGAGTGGCACATTAACTTCGCTTATGTCTTGGTTGGTGCGTATGTATTAAGATTGCTGTATATGTTCTGGAAAGGGATAAGATTTCCAAATCCTTTCTCCCCGAATACAGACTTCAAAGACAAATTACAGGGAATGATTTACCTCCTATTTTATATTTTTCTGGCGATACAGGTTTTAACCGGAATGTCTTTGCAATACGAACTGGCAAACGAGGAAACATTGGAAACTGCAGAAAAAATTCACAAATTCGCGGTGTATTGGCTGCCGGTATTTGTAATGCTTCACTTCTCCGGTATTGTTTATGGAGAGCTCAGCAATAAAAAGGGAATTGTTTCCGGGATGATTGGCGGTGACCAAAAAAACGCCAGATCATGATGAAAGCACTCACTGTTCTTCTAGCGGGAATCATGCTTTTTTCCTGTTCGGAAAAGGAAAATCCCACTGCTGAAGAAAATCCGGTAATCAGCGGAAACCAGATTGTCCTAACAGCTCTTCAGATCAAAACTGCCGGAATAGAAACCGGAAAGCTCAACAATCAGAGCATTGCCAATAGAATTATGCTTACCGGTACCATCGAGGTTCCGCCTACCGGCAGAGCCGGAGTTTCATCCTCTGTTGGAGGTATCGTAAAAACAGCCCGTTTCATGCCGGGAAATTATGTCTCCCGCGGACAAACTTTAGCAGTAATTGAAAACCCTGACCTGGCACAGCTTCAGCTGGAATACTTGCAAACACGAGCACAGCTGGAATATGCACAGAAAGATTACGACAGACAGACCTATCTGAACAGGTATCAGGCAAGTTCTGATAAAGTAGTGCAGCGTGCGGCGGCGGAAGTTAAAAATCAGCGCGCCGCTGCAGGTGGACTTTCTTCCAGACTTCTCTCCTATGGCATCCGCGCAGAAAATATAAGTCCTGGTAAAATTCTGAAATCTGCTTCAGTAGTAGCACCCATTTCAGGATATGTTTCCACGGTAAACATTACTCAAGGCCAGTACGTATCTCCTGCGGAGATCCTATATGAAATTGTAAACAGCAGCAGCACACATTTGGCTTTAAAAGTATTTGAAAAAGACCTGAACAGAATCTCTGTCGGCCAGAGGGTTTTTGGATTCACCAACCAAAATCCGGCAAAAAAACATCAGGCAAGAGTGGCTCTCATCGGAAAAGATTTTTCGCCGGACCGAAGTGTTCTTGTTCATTGTGAACTCGCGGATCAGGATTCCGGTTTAATTCCCGGCACTTTTATGAATGCTGAAATTGAAGTGAATGAGGAGGAAGGTTTTGTCATTCAGGAAGACGCAGTGGTAACGTGGGAAGGCCGACAATATATTTTTGAAGAAATAAAGCTGGGAACTTTTAAAATGTTTCCCGTAAATATCGGCAATACTGAAAATGGCTTTGTTGAACTGAATAATTTGGACTCTGCTCTTCTAAATAAAAAATTTGTGCTGAAAGGGGCCTATCAGATATTGATGGCTTTAAAAAATGTGGAGGAGTAAACGGTATTCAAATGAGGATCGTGGAGTATTTTTATCGAGATGAATTTATTAAATTCGCGCAGATATTATGTTATGAAAATTCTGATTCTGGACAATTACGACAGTTTTACCTACAATCTGGTTCAAATGACGGAGCAAATTATCGGTAAAAACGTATTTGTTGCAAAGAATGACGAAATCACGCCTCACGAGATAGATAAATTCGATAAAATAATCCTTTCACCCGGCCCTGGAATTCCTGCAGAAGCGGGAATTCTTCTTGAAGTCATCAAAAATTTCGCCGGTAAGAAACCGGTTTTTGGGGTCTGTCTTGGTTTACAGGCGATCGCAGAAACCTTTGGAGGAAGCCTTATCAACCTTGATAAAATTTATCACGGTGTTGCGACAGAAGTTGAAATTTTAAATAAAAATGCTGTGATTTTCAGAGGATTTCCCGATAAGTTTCAAGCCGGAAGGTATCACAGCTGGGCAGTAAATCCGGAAATTTTTCCGGCAGACCTCGAAATTACCGCTACAGATGAGGAAGGAATGATTATGGCAATTCAGCATCGTGAATATGATCTGCATGCTGTTCAGTTTCATCCTGAAAGTATTCTGACGCCTTTAGGAAAAGATATTCTCACAAATTTTCTCATCCATTAATTATTCAAGGCATAATAAATTAAATTCATAAATTTGCTCTTCAAAACTGAGAAAAATAATGGTGGCTACACAAAATAAAACTTTGCAGTTTCGGGAATTAGGATTAATGGATTACGAACCGGCTTTCAATTATCAGGAAAAACTGATGAAAGAAATCATCGACCAGAAACTGAAAAACCGCGACCGCACCGATGGTGATTATGAGGAAACACCCAATTATTTGCTTTTCGTTGAACATCCTCACGTTTACACGTTAGGAAAATCGGGAGACGAAAACAATATGCTCCTGAATGCGGATAAACTGAAGGAAATCGATGCCACTTTTGTGAAGACAAACCGAGGCGGCGACATTACCTATCACGGTTTCGGGCAGATTGTCGGCTACCCTATTCTGGATCTCGATAATTTTAAATCCGACATCCATCTTTACATGCGCAATCTGGAGGAAGTCATTATCCGGACAGTCGCTGAATACGGCCTGAAAGGCGAACGAAGCGAAGGCGAAACCGGAGTGTGGCTGGATGTGGGGAAACCTTACGCAAGAAAAATCTGTGCGATGGGCGTAAAAACGTCGAAATGGGTGACAATGCACGGTTTTGCGCTGAATGTGAACACCGATCTGCGCTACTTCGAATACATTATTCCGTGCGGAATTAAAGACAAAACAGTCACTTCATTAAAAAGAGAACTGGAAAAAGAATTTTCTGAGCAAGAAATCGTCGAAGTCAAAGAAAAAATAAAAAAACACTTCTGTGAAGTGTTTGATGCTGTAATTTCTTAAAATATTTTCGACCCGCGGTAGACTTCTGCCGATTTCTCAAACATCGGAGCGGCGTTTTTGCGGAACTCGAAAAGATGGTCTGCCGCGTTGTGCTGATGGTGGTGTTCTTCGGTCTCCCAAAGTTCAACCAGAAAAAATGTTCCTTTATTGGAAGTATCTTCGATTAAATCGTACTGAAGACATCCTTCTTCCTTTCGGGTTTCGCTCACCAGTTTTTTCAGCAGTTCAATCGCGTCCATCATATAGTTTTCCTTGAAATGAAACAGCGCGACGATATACAGGTTTTTCATTAATTTTATTTTTTCAAAAATAAGAAAAAGCAGGCATTAAAAGCAGGCAAACAACATTAAATTCCCCTAAAATATACATGTTCAGCAAACAGGAAGCACAGCAGTTAAAACAGGAATTCTGGATCGCCTTCGGCAAAAGTTTCCCGAGAAAATGGCTCCTTTACGATACCAAAATCAAGGATTTTTCCTTTAAATTCTCTGCTGATCAGAAAAAGGCCGAAGTTTCACTCGATATCGAAATGAAAGATGAAATCTTCCGGAATGCTTATTACGAAAAGATGTGGTCTCTCGAAAATATGCTGAAAGACCATATCGGAGATTTTCATAAAGATGAATTTTACACGCTCGAAAACGGCAAAGTCATCTCGAGGATTTGGGTGACCAAGGATAACGTATCGGTTTTCAACAAAAATACATGGTCCGAAATCTTTGAATTTTTTATTGAAAAAATGGAAGGCTTTGAAAATTTTTATTACGAGTACGAAGATTTTATCAAGGATGTTTAAAAGATAAAATCAGCACGCCTGAAAAGCTCCAGTAAAAAAGGCTGAACATTTTATTTCAGCCTTTTTTGTCATTTATTTTAAGAAAACCTTTTCGCTCTCCACCAGTAAAATACGCCTCCGAGCAATCCGATAATGGCTAATGGCAAAAGCAGATTCAGCCACTGCCAGTAACTTTTTTCTTCATCAATTCTTTGTCGGTCCAGCAACCGCGCTTCGATATTTCTGTTCCGGAGCTGCATGAGATTGCTATCATCAAGCAGATAATCCAGCGCGTTTCTCAAAAACTGTTCGTTTCCATAAGTCTGTTTCGTCAGCAGATCCTGTCCCAAAGGCAGCGGATTTCCTTTGTATACCTGGTTTCTTCCTACATCACCGTCTGCAATCACAATCATTTTATTGGCAGAACTCTGCGCTTTGAATCCCGGATAACTGTTTTTCTCGCTTCGTGCAGAGTAAGCAGAAGTAAATTTCCCTTCCAGAGAAACAGCGAAAATCTTAGGCGTTTCAGGTCTTTCATTTGGTCTGATCGAATCTTCAGTAACGATTTCTCCGAGCTGCACAAAATTCGGAACCTGTTTGATTTTGGTTCTTTCGCTGGATTCGAAAAGGACATTGGTTTTAATATTTTTTCTTCCCAACGTGTCAATGGAAGTCGGGAATTCAAATTTTACGGGATTGATGTTTTTTGTGATCGGATTTGGTCTTTCAGCAATTCCAAGAGGGAAATACGGCCACAGAAAACTCGCGTACTGCGCATTTCCGGCCACTTCGCCAGCCTGAAGCCTGATCAGTGCAGATTTTTTAAGATCTTTTATCAAACCGGCATTAATGCGGAGTCCGTAATGAAAGAAAAAATCCGTCATATTGTTTTCCACGGGATAAGCCATGATTTTCTCGGAACGGAAAAGCGTATCCATTTCAGCATTCACAGCGTCCATCATCCACAAAGTCTTGCCGCCGTTCATGATAAACTGGTCGAGAATTACTTTTTCGCCTTCCGTAAAAGGTTTTCTTGGTTTAGCGATGACGAGTGCGTCCATTTTCTTGAGTCTCGGAACATCGGCAAGCGTCAATTCAACCTGATTTTCCGGAATAATGGGCCCTGCATTATAATTTTCAATGGCCATCTGCATAAATCCATGAAACTGTTGTGGATTCAGTTCGTCGTGATTGATCAGGATTCCGACATTCTTTTTTGTCGGGCGCGTGATCGATTTGATATTGGACACGAGATTGTATTCCAGATTTTCGATGGATTTGGTGAGCTGTTCAGAAGATTCGATTCCGGTCTGGCTGATGATGAGCGGAAGCGAAGTTCCGCGTGAATCGTATTTAATGGCCGCGTAAGGAAAAAGATAGATTTCAGAAATCTTTCCGTCCTTCATGTCGGTCAGTTTCGAAGGCTGCATTCCCATTGCCATCAACGTGTCCTGAGACATTTTTGTTTTGATCGGGTCAATAAAGCGGTAATCGATTTTCGGATTGATCTTGCGGAATTCCTCGAGCATAAATTTCGTTTCATTCTGCAGCTGTTTGAAACTGGCTGGGAAATCCCCTTCCAGATATACATCTATTGTCATCGGCTTGTTCACCGATTCCAGAATTTTGACGGTGGAGTCTGAAAGGGTGTATCTTTTCTCCTTCGTTAAATCGATTCTCGAAGAAAAAAGGCCGAAAGCTCCCGCCAACAAAACAATTGCGATAACCGTATAAATGATATTATTTCTGTTCATTTTGATTGATGATTACTTCTTTTTTTCGACAAAAATTTCAGACAGATAAAGACAGATCCCGATAACCAGCAGGAAATAGAAAAGATCACTACTATCGACCAACCCTCTTGTGAAACCGAGAAAATGCTTATAAAAACCGAGGTTTGAAAGGTAGAAATCAGCGCCGCCGAGCAGTTTATAACTGGCGAGTTGCTCTATTCCGAAATACAGAATGAAACACATGAAAACGCCTAACAGATACGCCATAATCTGATTCTGAGAAAGCGACGAAGCTAAAATTCCGACAGATGCAAATGCCGCAATAAGCAGAATCAGTCCGAAATAACTTCCTAAAGTAGCTCCAAAATCAATATTTCCAGCCGGAACGCCCAATACATATACTGTATAAAGATAAATGAGAGAAGGCAACAGACATAGAATTCCCACTACCCAAACGGCAAGGAATTTTCCAACAACAATCTCAGAAACCTTTACCGGCTGCGAAAAAAGCCAGCTCAGCGTTCCCGACTGCTGTTCCTCGGCCAGCGTCTTCATTGAAAGCGCAGGAATAATGAACATGAGCAGCCACGGCACCAGAACAAAATAACTCTGTAAAGTAGCCGTTCCGATATCGAAAATATTGGAATCGTTCTCGAAGAAAAACAGGAACAGCGTCCCGATGAGACTGAACGCAGCGATGATCAGCCACGCACTCCAGTTCCCGAAATAGCTCCAAAGTTCTTTTTTAAAAATTGCTTTCATTGCGTATGAATGAGGTATGGTTTTAATTCTTATTGTTCGATTTTCTGCTGTTCACCAGTTTCACTGTCATTGATATGACTATAACCAGCGCTACAAATCCCGTAAGCAGCTGCCACCAGTATTCGATGACGGAATATTTTAAAATCACCGTAAACACCACGAGAAAAAGGATGAATGTCGCAATTTCGTTGGCTTGTCGAAGTTTAATATTGGCAATGGGTAATAGATCTCCGTTCAAATTTTTCATCTGCAATACTTTCTTCCAGCACCAGAAATGATAGATCCCTAATCCCACTAAGAATGTCAGTTTTAAATGAAACCAAGGTGTTTTCATCAAACCAAAATTCAGAAATATCATGGTCAGACCGCTTACAAGCATGATGACGCCGGCCGGAACCGTGATAATGTTCCACAAGCGTCTGGCCATGAAAACATACTGTTCGCGAAGGATTTGTTTTTTGGTTTCCTCAAATTCATCCGTGTCTTTATAATAGACAAACAACCGGACCAGGTAAAAGATTCCGGCGAAGTAGCTGACCATAAAAATGATGTGAACGGCTTTGATGATGGTATAAAGCATCGTATAAATTTATCTGCGGATATTGATATTGAATCGTACTTTAACCCACTATGAAATCACTCCAAGTTCCTTCCCTACTTTTTCGAAAGCAGCAAGAGCCTTGTCGAGATGTTCTTTCGAATGGGCAGCTGAAAGTTGAACGCGGATCCTCGCCTTGTCTTTCGGTACAACGGGATAAAAGAAGCCGATGACATAAATGCCTTCATCCATCAATTTTTCCGCCATTTTTTGCGATAGTTTCGCATCGTACAACATTACCGGAACAATTGCGGCATCGCCGTCAGGAATATCGAAACCTTTCGCTTTCATATGCGTACGGAAATATTCTGCATTTTCCATGACCTGATCGCGAAGCGAAGTGTCATCAGAAATCATATCGAGGACCTTCATTGCTGCACCTACGATTCCGGGTGCGAGTGAATTTGAAAATAAATAGGGTCTTGAACGCTGTCTGAGCATATCGATGATTTCTTTTTTACCGGATGTAAATCCACCTAATGCTCCGCCTAATGCTTTCCCAAGGGTCGAAGTAATGATGTCTACCCTTCCCATCACCTCGTTGGCTTCATGGGTTCCTCGACCGGTTTTGCCGATGAAACCTGTTGCGTGGGAATCATCCACCATCACCAAAGCATCGTATTTGTCGGCCAGGTCGCAAACACCTTTCAGATTCGCCACTATACCGTCCATGGAGAAAACGCCGTCGGTCACGATAATCTTAAAGCGGTGATTTTTTTCGGAAGCAGCTTTCAGCTGAGCTTCCAGATCTTCCATATTGTTATTTTTGTATCGGTAACGAGCCGATTTGCACAGCCTTACGCCGTCAATAATCGAGGCATGATTGAGTTCATCTGAAATAATGGCATCTTCTTCAGAAAAGAGCGGTTCGAAAACCCCGCCATTGGCATCGAAACAGGCTGCATAAAGAATCGTATCCTCCATTCCGAGGAATCTGGAAATTTTCGCTTCCAGTTCTTTGTGGATGTCCTGGGTTCCGCAGATAAAACGTACGGATGACATGCCGTAACCGTGGCTTTCGATCATGTCCTGAGACGCCTTCATCACGCGCGGATTGTTCGAAAGTCCGAGGTAATTGTTCGCACAGAAGTTCAGGAGTTTTTTTCCGTTCGCCTCTATTTCGGCGCTCTGCTGCGAGGTGATGATTCTTTCGGTCTTAAAAAGGCCGTCGTTTTTAATATTGCTGAGTTCGTTCTGAAGGTTTTCAAGATACTTTGGTGAAATCATTTTGGTTGAATTTTTTTGACCTGCTAATTTAAGAAAAAGCCTTCAAACGGAAGGCTTTTAATAATGAACAAGATGTAAATCGCATTTTTACTGATCAGTTTTCATAGTGAATATTCCTATTTTGGTAAACTTTATCACGTTTTTTAATTTTTAATAAATTTCACCGTTCTTTTATTATTTGAAGTTTCTATCTTCAGAAAATAATTTCCGTTTGGTAAATGCTTAATGTTTATTTCTCCATTAGGATTAAAAACTTCTGAAATTACTCGTCCTGAAGCATCTAGAATTTCTGCAGATTTTATTTTTTCCTTAGATTTTATGAAGATCGAATGCGTTGCCGGATTCGGATAAATTGAAAATGAAGATTTTATATCTGTTTCGTTCGTTCCGAGAATCGAAGTGCAGGCAGAATTATAATTATCGCCGGTAATTAACCAATTTTTATTATTAATAAGATTGGTTCTGGCGTTTATGGCAGATTGATGCTTATAGTTGAGCGGTAGTACGGATCCAAGACTAATATTATCGGGGGTTTGAGGGTTGTTATTCCAACCAAATAAAGCATTGTCGTAATTTTGACAGTTGAGTCCGGAAAGTTTAAGCATATTCACACCGCTAACCAATGAGCTAAGATTCCACGATCCAATGTTTTGATTAAAAGCTGTTGCAGCATGAAACATCTCGTTCATATTGGTAACATTGCCAGTATTCCAACTGCTGAGATCCTGGTTAAAAGAACTCGCTTCATGAAACATATGTTGCATCGTTGTTACATTTTCGGTATTCCACTTACTGAGTGGTTGATTAAAATTAGTTGCAGCATCGAACATGTAAGACATGTTGGTTACGTTACTTACATTCCAGTCGTTAATCGGGGCATTGAATAAAGAATCGTCACCAAACATATAATACATATTAGTGACTGTGGAAGTATCCCACGTATTAAAACTGGGATTTCCCACAAGTGAGAAGCAGAAGTAAAACATCTCATTCATTTGGGTAACATTCGTCAGAATAGGAGCATCTGTTGCAGTAACATTCATATTACTGCACCACACGAAGGCATTGTCGAATGTTTGCCACTGTATATTTCCCCATTGCGCAATCTCAAGTAATTTTTCATGATCTGAATTTAAATAGGATGGGGTGCCTGTGCTGTCGAAGAATCTGACTTGATTAAAACTCCCATTGCCGTCACTTATTCTTATTTTGTAAGTTGCGTTTGCAGGAAGTGGATTTAGTGGAATTCCAAAATTAACTGTAAATTCCAGAGTAGAATTTACATTACTTAAATTCCCGTTATGCTGAGGATAGCCAACTTCTTCCCATGCAACGTTAAAATTAGTGCCTCTGCCCGGAAAATGAATTTGTTGGGAAGCTCCAGGCTTCCAGATGGTAATAAACTCATTCTGAGCTTTCGCATTGTGTAAAAAAAAGAAGCAGATAATGACCGTGATCAGTTTTTTCATAGTGATTTTGCTATTTATTGGTAAACTTTATTACGCTTTTTTAATTTTTAATACATTTCACCGTTTTTTTATTATTTGGAGTTTCTATCAGAAAATAATTTCCTTTTGGTAACTGCCGAATGATTATTTATCTATTAGGATTTAATAACCCTTAAGGTACGTTTTCTTTGGCACCAGGTATTCGCTTTTACTGCCGTCTCCGGTTTTAAAAAGCGTCTTTATACTTTTTCGGCCTTTCTCTCCCGATGGATCAGGCAGAAAGCAAATAAAATGAAGATGAGGGCCGCTGCTCCATCCGGTATTCCCGCTGAAGCCTATCACCTCTCCTTTTTTCACCTTGTCACCGGCAGCTACATGGGCACCGTTCTGTTTCAGATGATAATAATGAGCGATCGTTCCATCGGTGTGCAGAACCGCCACATAGTTGCCCAAATTGGAGCATTTAACAGTGGGGCATCCTGTGTTGTTCTGTTCAACCGCTTCTATCACCAAACCTTCTCTGGCCGCCAGTATTTCAGTTCCTTCCGGCATGGTAAAATCCAGTGAGTTTTCATTCTGATGCGAGAAAGTCCCGTTATAACCTTGATAAACTTCAAACGATTTGCCTTTCCGGTACGGAAGGTCGTAGAGATATCCGGAATCGTAAGTCTTATTGGTAACATCGCCAACATACCTCATGTAATTGGGCATTTTACGGATGGCGTATCTCTTCTGCTTATCGTTTACCACAAAATAGGTAATTTTATTGCGGACTGATGAGGCGGGCAGCACCTGACTGGTCTTAAACAAGTCCGGCTTTTTCATGTTTTCGACTTCGGGGTGATCCGAGAAGACGAATGTTACCGGATAAATCTCAGAATTATCAGCATAATAGGTAATCGTATCCTGGTTTCTTTCATAATACATCTTCGTATTCTTCTGCGAAAAAAGGATTGTACACTGTAAAAATGCAAATAACAAAAGGGCTTTCTTCATATTTTAAGATGGATCGAGGTTATCTTTTATTTTTTTGTGAATTTAAGATACTTTCCGTTAATGCTCATGACATAGATCCCCGGAACAAGTTCTGAAATATTAATGGAAGCGGAAGGAATGTACTTTCCTTTTTTTACCAGCTTGCCGTCGGTGAAATGTATTTCGTAATCGGCGGCTTTGCTGATGCCTTTAAAGAACAGTTCATTCTTTGCAGGAATTGGATACATGACGAAGTCTTCCTTTTCGGACGTGTTGAGTCCTAAAGTCAGATCTCTGGCAACCGTAGAATTTCTTTCCAGCATCTGGTAATCATAATTGAATTCTACACTCGCCACCGGGAAGGTAACCGCCTGATTGAAATACTGGTTGTTGGCCGTATTGTTGAGCGCAAAATAGGCCGTTTGCCCGGCTGTACCGTTGACTTTAATCGGCAGCGGCATCTCAAAGAAACTTACGGAAGAATGGCTTTGAACCTGAGAAACCAGAAACACCAAATTGGTATTCGAATTGTTCTGATCCCATTTGATGGTATAAGTCGGGTATCCCTGACCGTAAAGCCAGTCATTGAAAAATCCGGTAAAATCTGTACCTGTAGATTGAAGAAGTGACGCATTTAAGTCAGTTGATTTTGCGTAATTATATGCTAAGTTTGGTCTTGTGTGGTAGTCTCTTATGGCCTGATAGAAAGCGGCATCTCCTAAAATCCATTTAAGCATTCTTAAAATATAACCGCCTTTGGCATAAGAAAGTCTCCCGCTGAAAATTGTGCCTACGCTGGCCAGATTAGCATCAGCAACATATGTACTCCCGCCTACAGCGCCTGTAATATAATTTTTCTGCCCCAAAAGATAATTCAGAAAATCAGTATTGTTCATCAGTAATTTTTCGTTCACAAGATGCTCCCCAAAAGTCGCAAAACCTTCATTCAGCCAGATGTCATTCCAGGCGCCGCATGTTACCTTGTCTCCGAACCACTGATGGGCAAGTTCATGCGCAATAACTGCTTTCCCCCAGGAACTCATCGAACTCATGGTCTGGTGTTCCATACACACCCCACTATAGCCAAATTCCATGTGTCCGTACTTTTCGTTTCTGAAAGGATAAGCTCCAAAATAGGTTTCAAAGGTCGCCATTGCCTGTTTGGTCCATTCGATATTCGCCATCACGGTTGCATTTCCCGTTGTGCTTGGATAGACATAATTAACGAAAGGAAAAGGTGGTGTTCCGATTACATCATTGATTTTCGTAAAATTGGTAATGGAAACTGCAACCAGATATGCGGTCATTGGATACTCTGTTCTCCAGAAGGTAAGTTTTTGATTGCCGGGAAGTGCTGTTTCCGACATCATTTTGCCGTTTGCTGCTACACTGAACTGATCCGGAGTGGTGATTTTAAAATCGAACCGGTCAATCTTGTCATTCAAGCTTTGCTTTGTAGGAAACCAATCCTGAGCGCCATAAGGTTCAGACAAAGTGGAAAGGACCGGTATCCCGCTCTGCATATGATTGGCAAATGCATTATTTGCCAGGTCCGGTGCTCCGGAATAGTGAATTGTAAGGGAATCTAAAGTGTTGGACGGAATTGACGCGGGAAAATCAATGCGTACTTCCTTCGTTGGAAGCTGCTGAAAATTCACGTTGTTTCCATGGTAAGTGACCTGCGAAACCGTTAATGCAGTGGTTAAGTCAAAATAAATGCTGCTGATATTCTGATTTGGCAGAAAGTGAGAAGTTACCGATCCGGAAACATTATACACTCCCGGAGTAAGAGTAAGATTCATCCGCTGGTATTTCAAATCGTAATTTAAGGTGTTCGGATTCACATTAAATTCAACCATTTTCTGATAGTTGCTGATTTCTCTTGCAATCATTGCTTTTCTTTCCACGTCTTCGTCCTGAGCCGAAACAGTGCTGCCGAAAAATGATAAAACAAGAAATAAATATAATTTTTTCACTTTAATTATTTTTGCTAAGATAAAAAAACCTTTCAACATCATGGAAGAAAGGTTTTTAAAACGATTTATGTATTTTTTTATAAACTCAGCGCCGGCTCCAGAATCTTCTCCATTTTTGCCTTAACCTGATCCACAGACCCCGCATAGTTGTTGATGAGTAACGAGAAAACCAAGGTCTTTCCTGAATATGTTTTCAAATAACCTGCAAGCGTTTTCACTTTATTCAATGTTCCTGTTTTGGCGAATATCTGACCATTTCCAGTTCCTGCGAACATTCTTTTGAGAGTTCCCGTCTGGCCGGCAATCGGCAAAGATGCAAAATAGGATTTGTAATATTTTTCGTTCATCAGCGAGGTCAGGAATTTTACCTGAGCGATAGGCGTAACGGTATTCTGACGTGAAAGCCCGCTTCCATCAATATAATTCAGACCTGCGGTATCGAATCCTTCGGCAGCAAGATGACTGATGACCACTGCTCTGCCCGATTCAATAGTCTGATCACCCTTTTTTTGAAAACCTACCATTTTTAATGTAGCTTCAGCAAGCGCATTATCGCTGTGCTGATTCGTATAGAACATAATTTCAGATAATGTCGGAGACAGATAAGAAGTAATAATTTCTCTTTTTTCAGGTTCTGCATCATTCATCTTCGTCATCACTTTCCCTGTAATTAGCAGTTTGCTTTTTACCATAGCGGTTCTCAGAGCATTTGCCAGATATGCGGGAGCATCGGGAAGTTTCGTAGTTACTCCACCATTTTCGAATTTTTCGGCATATACCATCTGCTGGATGTACGGAGAGATATAATAGTAATTTTTGCTTTCCGAAAAAGGATTTGATTGCTTTGCAATAAGTTTTTCGTTTTCCGGATTGATGTTTAAAGTAGTTCCAGCCGGAAGATAATAATTCCCGTTTTCGAGCCAAACGATATTCTCAGGCAACTTCTGGGTTTTATTCAGTTTGAAAACTCCCGTCTGAATAATAATGTTTCCATTTACTTTTTTAATTCCTTTGCTGTTCATAGCCGCTATAAAATCTGCTACAATACTGCTGTATGATTGCGCCCCGGCTTTATTGGTTCCTAGAGAGGGGTCGCCGCTGCCTACGATATAAAGATTCCCGTCCAGAACGCCCTCCGGATTAAGTGTTCCTGAATATTCGAGTTGCGTGATCCAACGGAATTTTTCTCCTAAAAGATGTACCGCCGTTTCTGTGGTAAGCAGCTTTGTAGTGGAGGCCGGAACCAGCGACTGATTTTCGTTGTAAGATGAAATCACCTTTTTCGTCTTCGGATCATACACCACAAAACCCCAGTTCGCGTTGCGCAGAACAGGATCATTAGCCATCGAATTGATGTTAATGTCTACAATTTCCTTTGCCGTAAGCAGCTTTTCTGTAGAAACTACATCTTTAATAGCGCTGGAAGGTTGGTTTTCGTATGATTGAGGATAATTTGACGAGGCGAAAGTTCCCTGTCCCATTGCTAACGCTGAAAACGCAAAAGCAACCGGAACAATGATTTTTTTTAGTTTAATCATTTAAAATATTTATTTGATTATCTGAATAACTCTTCTTTTTTTCGATAAGATTGAACGCATAAACAT
Organism: Kaistella sp.; assembly: GCA_019459085.1. Taxonomy (GTDB): domain Bacteria; phylum Bacteroidota; class Bacteroidia; order Flavobacteriales; family Weeksellaceae; genus Kaistella. Next base: position 41,388 of record JAIBEW010000005.1, on the reverse strand, counting down.
CTATCGAACGCTCAAAAATAGAAATTATTGTTGATAAACCGTCACTTACCAGCCTTAAAACCTACAAAAAAGCGTTAAAGTTTCTTAAAAATCCACGAAAATCATCTGTTTAATGCTTTGGTAAGCAGTGATTTCATCAAATTCCTCCAGACTGGCTTCTACAAGATTTTTATATTCGGCGTATTTTTTGCCCCGCGGCAGCTTAAGCATAATCTGAAACTGATACAGAAGATTCAGTTTCCCGATTGGAGATTTTTCAGGGCCCAGAATGCATTCTTCTGGCAGATATTTTCTCAGCACCGATCCCAGAAACTGTGAAGCGCGGTTCACTTTGTCTTCCTTCCGGTGTTTGAGTTCGATCATGATCAGCTTTACGAAAGGTGGATAAAGAAATTTCTTTCGTTCCTCCAGAAAATGGCTGTAAATTTTCGTTGAATCATGTTCTTTTATGAGTTGAAACACCAGATGTTGAGGATTATACGTCTGAATGAGAATTTTGCCTTCACCGGATAATCTTCCCGCTCTTCCGGATACCTGGGTAATGAGCTGATAAGCCCTTTCTTCCGCCCTGAAATCCTGCACATAGAGCAACGAATCCGCTTTTGGTATGGCCACGAGTTCGATATTGTCGAAGTCGAGGCCTTTGGAAATCATCTGCGTTCCGACGATAATTTCAGTTTCACCTGTTTCAATTTTTTCATAGAGTTTTTCGTACGCAAACTTTTTCCGCATCGAATCCACATCCATCCTATCGACTTCTGCATCAGGGAAAATCCTTGACACTTCTTCGTGAATCTGTTCCACGCCAACTCCGCGTTCATTCAGGTTTTCCGAATGGCATTTCGGGCAGACTTTCGGTTTTGCAGCTTTCTGGCCGCAGTAGTGACATTTCATTTCATTCGAAAATTTGTGATAAGTCATGACCACATCACAGTTCGAACAGTAATTCACGTAACCACAGGTTTCGCATTCCACCACATTGGCATAACCGCGGCGGTTGTGGAGAATCATGGTCTGCTTTTTATGCTCCAGTTCCTTTTTGATTTCATCAATCAGTTTCAAAGAAAAATTGCCGATGATTTTTTTTGAATCCTGCTCTTCTTTAAAATTGATGATCTCAAACTCCGGTAATTTTACCTGTCCGAAACGTTCGGCAAGAAACACGTAACGAATTCTGTCTTTTTTTGCAAGATAATATGACTCAACAGACGGTGTCGCAGAACCCAGAATGACATTTGCTCCGTAAAAATTGGCCAGAACCTGAGCGGCATCTTTTCCATTAAAAAATGGTGAAACTTCCCGCGGTTTGTAGGCAGAATCGTGCTCCTCATCCACGACAATCAGTCCAATATTCTGAAACGGAAGAAAAAGCGCATTCCGGGTGCCAATCAGCACTTTCAGTTCGTTGTTTTTAATCTTACGCCAAACTTCTACCCTTTCAAAATCAGTCAGTTTCTGGTGATAAAAACCGAGTTGCTTTCCGTACTTTTTTTCGAGGCGCTGAACAATCTGTTTTGTCAAAGAAATTTCAGGAAGCAAAAAAAGAACATTTTTTCCGTTCTGCACGGTTTCTTCAATTTTCGCGAGATAAATATGGGTTTTGCCTGAAGAGGTGACGCCATGGAGCAGTACATTTTTGCCTTCTGTAAACGCTGTATCGATTTCAATTTTTGCCGCTTGCTGCGCTTCACTCAACTCGTCGAGTTCTTCGGTTTCGCCGCTGTAGGTTTCGAGTCGGTCTTTCTGAAGAAAATATTCCTGCACCAGATTCTTTTCTGTCAAAGATTTCAACTGCGCATGCGCAAAGTTTCCTTCGCTGAATATTTCGGATTTCCGCAGTGGTGTTTCGGGATTTTCCGTCTGTTTTTCGAGCAGCATCAGAAAAAGTTCCTGCTGCTTAGGGGATTTTTTCAACTGAACCAGAATTTCGGGAAGTTTTCTGTTCTTGAGCTCTTCCTCATTGATTCTTAAATAGGCAACTTCCTTTGCCCTGTATTTTTCGGCAATTTTTTCATCAATTTCGATGTACTGCAGATCAATGAGGGCATTAATGGTTTTTACGATATCCTTTTTCGGAATAAACGCTTCGATTTCCTTTAAATTGATGAGCTGACGCACTTCCAACGCCTGAATGAGGTACATTTCATTCACATCCAGATGTTCAAAATCTACTGTTGCATTGGGTTTCAGTTTCAGATAGGTTTCACTTTCCAGTTTCAAAGAAGACGGAAAAGCAAAACGGTAAATCTCACCCAGGTTGCAGAGGTAGTATTCTGAAAGCCAGTTCCAGAAAAGGTTCTGTTCTTTCGGCAGAATCGGAAAATCATCCAGAATACTGATCAGTTCTTTCGGAACGAAGGTTTCGGGTTTTTCGCTGTGAATTTCCGAAACAATTCCCGTGTATATTTTTTTGCCGCGAAACGGGACCAAAACGCGCATTCCCGGCTCGAGTTTTTCCACTAAAGCTTCTGGAACTTTATAGGTAAAAGTTCCTTTGAGGTTCAGCGGTAAGATGATCTGAGCGAAAGTCAAGGTAATTTTTTAGAAATTTATCTGATTTAGAAATTTTGCGCTCCGGCAATCTGCAAATTTAGAAAATTCCAGTCAAAGCAAACTGCTTCCCACGAAAAAACGGGCTGAAGCCCGTTCTGTAAATGTTATTTATTTAGTCTAAAATATCAGATCTAAAATATGGTTGTTCAATAAAAATTTATTTTCCTTTTCTGCGGTCCAGTTCTTTTTGAATCAGACCGAGTTCGCGACCGGTCTGTCCCTTAACAGAAGTGTTTTCCTGCGCTCTGCGCGTGAGATATGGCACCACATCTTTTACGGGACCGTAAGGTAGATATTTCGCAACATTGTATTTTTTGTCAGCTAAGAAGAAAGTGATATTGTCGCTCATTCCATACAGTTGGCCGAAATAGATTCGGTCATCGCTGTTTTCAAGACCTTTCGCTTTCATCTTATCCATGACCAGTTCGCTGGATTTCTCGTTGTGGGTTCCGAAAAATGCAGAAACACGGTCCAGGTTGGCCATCACGAAATCAATTCCGTCGTTATAATTTTTATCTGAAGCGTCTTTTGTTGGTTGGATCGGATCCGGATAACCGTTTGCGGCAGCTCTTTCCCGTTCTTTTTCCATATAAGCACCGCGTACAATTTTGTAGCCTATGAAATAGCCTTTTTCTTTTGCACGCTGAAGGTTTGCCTGCATATATTCCAGCCTTCCGGTTCTGTACATCTGAATGGTATTCCAGACGATAGGTTTTTCGCGGTTGTATTTCTCCATCATTTCCTCCACCAAATGGTCGGCTGCATCCTGCATCCAGGTCTCTTCTGCATCGATCATCACTTTTTTGTCATTTTCAAAACAAAGTCTGCAGACTTCGTCAAACCTTTTTACAACTCTTTCCCATTCTTCTTTCTGGCTGGAAGTGAGTTCCGTTCCTTTTCCGATTTCTTCATAAATATCAATTCTGCCGAAAGCTGTTGGTTTAAAAACGATGAATGGAATCGCAGGATTGCCGACGGAAAAGCGGATAATATCTTTAATTTCATTACAAACCGCATCAAAAACAGCTTCCTCTTCCTTTCCTTCAATCGAATAATCGAAAATACTTCCGACTCCCCGGCGGAACATCTGTGAAACGACCTGCATGCTCTCTTCGCGCGTTTCGCCGCCACAAAACTGTTCGAATAAAGTGGCCTTAACGACGTCTCCGGCGAAAGGAAAATTATTGTGAACGGTAAAATTGAGGATATTGGTTCCGATTTTGGTAAGAGCCGGCTGTTCAATCAGTTTAAACATCCAGTATGCTTTTTTCAGCTGTGCGTCGGTCTTATCGGCGAAAGCAAGCTGTGTATTGTTGAAAATGCTCATTAAAACTTTTTAGTAGAAGCAAATTTAAACAATAGAAAAGGAAAAAAAAATAAAAACTAAAATTTTGTAAGGATTCCGTTGAAAAGCATGGCGATGATTCCGATAAAAATCCAGATCCTGAGAATATTCAGAACGATAACGGTGTTTTTCGTGGCCGGTCTCATCAATAAATAAACAGAAAAAATAAGAATGAACAATCCGGCACCGAAGTAATAATTCAGAATGCTGTTGAAACCGGTTTTGTCTATAATGATCGCTGAAACACCCATTGAAATTACGATCAGAATAATGCTGATAATTGTGGAAGTCTTTAAACCAAAGTAGATCGGAAGGGTGTCGTAGCCAAACATTTTATCAGCAGTCCGGGTGAGAAAATCTTTCACAACGTCGATAATCAGCAGCATTAAAAACAGAAATGCGGCCATTAAAAAGACTTTCAGGGAAAAAGTCCGGTAATATACGAGCATCCCAAAAAAAGGATACAAAGTGAGTCCTACAAAAGTGAGATTGTTGATGATGAGAATTTTACTCAGTTTGTGGCTGTAAAACCACATCAGAAACTGATATACCAAAAAGAAAACAAAAACCCGCGGAGAAATTAAAAATGCGATTCCGAGGGACACCAGATTCAAAGAAAGATAAGCGTAGAGAAAATATTTCTGCTTCAGAAAGCTCTGCAAACGCGTGCGGAAAGGTTTTGTAAGTTTATCTTTTTCGCGGTCGTAGAACTGATTGATGATTCCGCCCGCCAAAATGCTTAAAACAGAACAGAAAATAATGCCGTGAATCCTGAAATCGAACACAAAATTCCTCAAACTCTCTTCCTGATTAAAAAGAAAAAAAGTAGAAACATATAAAGCGAAAGTAAGTAAAGCCGTTACGAAAACCCTGGCTCCAAGCAAAAACCCGACAAACTGTGAAATTCTGTAAAAGAGTGGGTTTTTCATAAAATTATGCCGAATGTAAAGTATGAGAAGTAATTTCCGGCATCAATTTTAGAATCTGTAAATGACTTCCTTCTGAAAACCAGACAGCATTTTCTCTGCTTTTTCGTAATCCTTTGTGAATCCAAGAATATAGCCACCACCTCCGCTGCCGCAAAGCTTCAGGTAATAGGCGTTCGTGTCGAGTCCTTTTTTCCAGGCTTTGTAAGTGCTCTCCGGAATCATCGGTTTAAAATGTTCGTACGCCCAGATTGAGAGATTTTTAAGGTTCCTGAACAGCGGATTCATTTCCTTTTTAAGGAATGCTTCAATACATGCATTGTTATAGCGGATGAACTCCTCTTTCATGGTTTTTCGGAATCCTTCAGTTTTCATTTTTTCAAAGAAAATCTGTACCATCGGTCCGGTTTCGCCTGTCATTCCAGAATCGATGAGGAAAATGGCACCTTTTCCTTCTTCTCCTTTCGGAATGGAAACTTTGCCAACATTTTCACGATTTTCAATCAAAATCGGAAGATTCATATAGCAGATCAATGGATCGATGCCCGAACTTTTTCCGTGGAAATAGCTTTCCAGTTCACCGAATATCTTTTTGAGATCCTTGAGCTCGTTTTTAGAAATATGATCGGGAGAATATTTTTTAACTGAATATTTTTCAAAAATTGCGGCGACCAACGCTCCGGAACTACCTACTCCATATCCCTGCGGAATATTGGAATCGAAGAAAAGTCCGTTTCTGAGATCTTTCTCGAGAGCAGGAATATCTATTTTGAACTGATCCGGAATTTCAATATTTTTTAAATAAACTGAATATTTTTGAAGGGAAAGATTTGATTTTTTTTCGAAATCGCTGCTTAAATCGGAGAATTTTAACGCGCCTTTGTAGAAACTGTACGGTAAGGTTAATCCCTGAGAATCTTCGATAATGCCGTATTCGCCGAACAAAAGGATTTTTGCGTAAAATAGAGGATTCGTCATAATGTGATTTAATACGTTGGTTTTCAGTTGCAAAGATACAAAAATTTAAATCCGGAAATGCATTTTCATATCAGCAAAATTGAGGCCACATTTTTATTTATTTTTTAATCGTAAACTATTCCTTCTCGTTATTCATTTTCACTTTCAAAAACCTGATCAGTACAAGTCCTGCAAAGAAAAATATCGTCATCGACAGGGCTGCAAATCTCATGTTATGATATTTCTCAATCATTGTCGCGAAGATGAAAGTTCCTAAAATTATCGCTAATTTTTCCAAAACATCGTAAAAACTGAAAAATGTGGTATTATCCATGGAATCTTCGGGTAACAGCTTAGAATAAGTAGAACGCGACATCGCCTGCAGACCGCCCATCACCAAACCGATAATTCCCGCAATTCCGTAGAACTGATACTCCACATTCGGATTTTCTTTATTGAGAAAATATGCCGACAAGCAGGCGACAATCCAAAGGATAATCGCGATGGAAATCACATTTCTGTTTCCTATTTTCCTTGATAACCAGGAGAAAAACAACGCCCCGATAATCGCTTCAATCTGAATCAGTAAAAGCGTTAAGATTAACCGGTCCTGCGGAAGGTTGATTTCGCTTTTTCCAAACAAAGTTGCCATTAAGAAAATCGTCTGCATTCCGACACTGTAAAAGAAAAAACTGGAAAGGAAGAACTTTAGATTCCGGTCAGCGAAAAGTGTTTTTCCTACTTTGAAAAGCTCGCGGAAACTTTCTTTCACCACATCTCTGTAAAAATGAAAATTGTCTTTTAAAACTTCCCAAAAGCCGCCCTGTTCTTTGTGTTTTTTAAAAATATTTTTATAATTCAACAAAACCAGATCTTTCGGAAGTTGGTCTTTAACATTGCCAAACTGCGGAAGATGTTTAAAAGTATACTGTGAAAACCCGAACCACCACGCACCGGTCAAAAGGAAAGAAATTCGTGTATACAGTTTTGCTTCCTCCGGAGTTTTTGCAAAAACCTGAATTAAAACCAGACAGATCACCACCAAAACAACCGATCCCAAATAACCGTATACATAGCCTCTTGCCGAGAGTGCATCCTGTTTGTCACGGGACGCGATATCCGGAAGAAAGGAATTGTAGAAGACGAGACTGCCCCAAAACCCAACGCTGGCTGTTATGCTGAAGAGCAAACCCAGAAAAACATTGTGCATTCCTGTAAACATTGCCAAACCCATACATGAAGTTGCTCCCAAATAGCAGAAAAACTGCAAAAATGATTTTTTATTCCCAATTGTATCAGCCAAAGAAGATAAAATCGGAGAGAGCAAAACGACAATCAAAAACGAAATTGTAAGCGAATACCCATAAATGGCGTCCGGTTGATATTCCTTCCCAAAAATACTGATCATATGACGCACCGGAACCTTGATCCATTGCCCAGTTTCCTTTACAAATTCGCTTTTTTCATGCGAAGTGGTAAGGATGGAAAAATAAATGGGAAAAATTGTGGAAGTAATGACCAAAGAATACACCGAATTTGCCCAGTCATAATAAGCCCAGGCTTTCATGATCTTGGGATTATTCTTGATGTTTTGAGGCTTTGGATTTTCGTTTTCAGGCATTTGGATACAATTAGTTGAACAAAAATAAAAAAACCATTAAGAATCTGATGAAAAAAATCATTAACAATTCTTAATGGCCTGGATTAAAAGTTTTTTAGCGTTTATACGTTCTCAATCACAATTGCAGAAGCTCCGCCTCCACCGTTGCAAATTGCGGCTGCGCCGTATTTTCCGTTGTTCTGTTTAAGGACATTGATCAGCGTCACAATGATTCTGGAACCTGAACTTCCAAGCGGGTGACCCAATGAAACAGCACCGCCGTTTACGTTCACTTTCGCGGAATCAAGACCTAAAATTTTGTTGTTGGCTAATCCAACTACAGAAAAAGCTTCATTGAATTCAAAAAAGTCAATGTCTGAAATCTCCAATCCAGCTTTTTTCAAAGCAATCGGAAGTGCTTTTGCAGGCGCAGTGGTAAACCATTCCGGTTCCTGTGCAGCATCGGCATAAGACACGATTTTCGCCAAAGGCTTCAGACCGAGTTCTTCCATTTTTTCTTTTGACATCAACACCAATGCAGACGCACCGTCATTTAAAGTCGATGCATTTGCTGCGGTCACTGTTCCGTTCTCTTTCTGGAAAACAGTCGCTAAAGTCCCGATTCGGTCGAAATTAACAGATTTATATTCTTCATCTTCGCTGAAGATGATCGGATCACCTTTTCTTTGCGGGATCTCTACAGACACCACTTCGTCATTAAATTTACCTTCGCTCCACGCATTTGCAGAACGTTTGTAAGATTCTACCGCGAAATTATCCTGATCTTCTCTTGAAATTTCATATTTGGCTGCGCATTTTTCAGCACAAACTCCCATGTGAACTTTGTTGTAAACGTCGGTTAAACCGTCCAGAACCATTCCGTCCTGCATTTTTACGTCGCCTAACTTCGTTGCATTTCTTGCGTTGAAATAATGAGGAACTGAAGACATATTTTCCATTCCACCTGCAACGATAATGTCCTGATCGCCTGCTTTAATGGACTGGGCAGCCATCATAACCGCTTTCATTCCCGATGCACAAACTTTGTTAATCGTTGTGGAAGGTGTTTCATTCGAAAGACCAGCTCCCAACGCAGCCTGACGAGCCGGAGCCTGACCTTCGCCTGCCTGAAGAACATTTCCCATATATACTTCCTGAACCAGATTCGGATCAAGATTTATTTTTTCTAAAGCGCCTTTAATGGCTGTTGAACCTAATTTTGTTGCCGGAACGGTGGATAAACTACCCATAAAACTACCCATTGGAGTTCTAACTGCGGAAACGATGAAAACTTCTTGCATATTGAATTTTATTATATTTTTTGAATACGCTAAATTACAAAAAAAAACACACTTTCCGTGAAGTGTGTTTTGGTGCAATTTTACTGATAAAATTTGAAAAGTTGGCTTTGCTTATCCTTCTTCTGACAGTCTGGTATATTCGCTTACCAAAAAACTGAACTGTTCCCATCTTATACTGTTCAAAGGATACATTTTAACAAACTCGGCATTGTCGCCAAAAAGAAAGTTATAATGCTCCTCAAAATCTGATTTTTTAAGCCAAATAATGGTCTCGCCTTTCTTCACATAAAATGATTTAGTAACACCGCCTCCTATTTGTGGGCTTCCGTAAATGCTTACTCCACCGGTTTCGCCAGCCAAAGGATCTCCGTAAACTTCGATCTTGCTGCTGAATTCCGGATTGATTAACTGCATCAGATATTCTTTTTCGTCCGCTTTGTTCTTTAGAGACACCTTCTGATTGCGGAAATAAACTACATCTTTTTCAACGGATTTTTTAATTTTTTTATTCTCCATGTATCCTACTTTAGTGAAGTAGCTCTTGAGTTTTACTGCTTTTTCAAGTTCAGCAGTAGGAAGATACATTTCGGCAATCTGGGAAGCCTCCAGCGTTTGTTTGTTTCCGCTCTGGTCCTTAATATCAATGGAATAAATCTGCGCTTTTTTACGGTCCAGATCTCTTGCCTTACCTTCTACTGTACGGCCGTCCTTAAGGATAACCTTAGAATTTTTTGATGGGGAAACCATTGTAAAAACTTCTTCAAAAAGATAGTTGTCCATGTTTTTCAGTTGCTCTCTCGAATATTTGACTTTTTCCTGCGCAAAAGACAGTACCGAAATAAAAGTAAGAGCCAAAAATGTAATTTTTTTCATAAAATTAGGATTGGGTTGGTTATTTTTTCTTGGATACGCTAAATTACAAAAAAACACACTTTCGGTGAAGTGTGTTTTGTTTGATTGAATCTGTTTTTAAAAAATAAAGCTTAGTAATTCGATTCCAACCTGAAGACCGTGTTTGTTATTGAGTTGCGCATTACCATCAAAGACAGGAGTGATATCCTTTTTCAGATAAAAGTTAAATCCACCGTACCCAAAACTTAATTTTGCTCCAAAAAGAAAAGGGCTTAAACCATCTTCTACTCTTTGTATCATGACATTTTTACTGCTTACTTCATTAGAGTATTTATACCTGATTCTGTTGCCAATTTTAATGTCACCATATATCCCAAAGCCAATACGAAGTTGACTTTTAGTCGCATCCAGATATCTCTCTCCTTCATAATCAATATATTTCGGGTTAAGAACAAAACTGATATCAAGCGGAGCTTCTATATACTCTGCTTTTAATGAAGAATATTTTAACTGGCCGGAAGAAAATGGACTGATGAAAAGCTGGTTGTTTTTCTGGGCAAAAACTTTGGATTTTTCCAAAATATAAGAATCCGACCGAACGCCTAAGCCAAAATGAACAAAAACAGGACTTGTGAATTTGCCTATTTGCCTTTCAAACTTCATGATATTGCTTGCAGATTCTGACTGCCCGAAACGAATTTCTGAGGAATCATTAAAAAAATTAAATGGAGCTGAATCATTGGTTAAATTTAAATAACCAACGCTTCCGAGAAATCCCCAGGTTTTTAATAAATCTTTTGGATGTTTATTTTTTTTCCCGGCTCTAAGGGTGATTAAAGATTTATCAGCTGCAGAAACCACAAGAGAAGACCGCTCATCATCGGATTGCATCACCGAATTTTTAACAGTTCCACGAATGACTTCTTCCAACTCATTCTTTTTTGCATCGACTTTTTCGTTTATACTTTTTTCATACCGTTGGGCGATTTCAAACCGACGTGATTTTTTCTCGGCATCCGAAATTTCTCCCTCTTTAAACCGCAGGTCAATTTCATCCAGTTCTTTATTCATTGCCGATTTTTCATGCATTACTATGCTGTCAATTTTTACCGTGTAGTTTTTAATCTGATTTTCCAAAGTTGGATTTTCTTGCGCGCAAACCGTTAATGAAAGCGAAAGCGCAATACCAGAAAGTAAGATTCTTGATTTCATATTTTTAATTTTTTGTGGTTAAAAGTTAGTACTGTTCAAAAGCAGAATTAGAATATATAATAACTGTTGACTATTGATTATCGTCGGAATAAACCGTGATTCCCATTAATTTTACCGAAGATGGTTTTTTCGATTTGATGGGAGTTAAATCTATAACACCAAACCTTTTTTCATCGTTTTCAAAGGCAGATTTATTCTTGTTGAGTTCCCGTCCGAAAAGAAGTTCATCGGCATTGATATAAAATTTTTCCTTGGCAATCATTTTTCCGGCATCTGCGGGTACTGAAGAATCGCTTTGAGTAATTTCCTGAGCTGGTACTATTGGTTTTTCTTCAGCTTTAATGCTTTCGCTGTTTTTGTTACGGGTATCTGCCAAATTTTCTGCTATTTCACTTTTTATTTCAGGTAAAGATTCTGATTTAATGTTTGTTCTCCTGAAAGTAGTGTCATGTATTTGGATTCTTTTATGAGCTATTTTTTCATGATCTAACAAAGTTTCCTCTTTCACAACGTCGTTTTCAATTGTTTGAATTTCCGGTACTGATGCCTTTTCTGTATATATTTCTTTTGCTGGCTTTGCTCTATTAATATTGAAATATAGAATACTTAAAAATGAAAGCAGTGCAATAGCAGCTGCATACTTCCACCACCCGATTTTGGGCATAGAAACTTCAACGTTCACTGGTGCCTGGTCGAGTTTAGAATTGATGCTGTCCCAAAGATTATCTGAAGGAATTTCTTCCCCCTGTTCATAATCGTATTTGAATTTATTTTTTAATGAACTTTTCATTTTCCTTGTTTTTAAAAAATTCTCTCAGCCAATTTTTGGCTTTACTGAGCTGGCTTTTGCTGGTTCCTTCGCTGATGTTTAAAATTTCCGCAATTTCCTGATGCTTCTTTTCTTCGAATACATAGAGATTGAACACTATTTTATAGCCGATCGGCATTTTTTCCAGTGTATCTTCCAAATTAATATCTAAAACATTGTCATCATCAAAGTTTTCATTCCCACTCTCGTAACTTTCATCTTCAACATCAAAGTCTACGTAAAGCAGGTTTTGATTTTTTCTGATACAATCAATCGATTCGTTAATCACAATTTTCCTCAGCCAAAACGGGAAGCTTTTTGCTTGCCGACATTCTGCAATCCTAGTAAATGCTTTATAGAAAGCCATCGACAAAACATCTTCAGCATCATGCAAATTATTAGTATAGGATTTCGCAATGAAGAGCATTTTACCAGAAAACATTTCATATAATGCTCTCTGTGCTTTCCTGTCATGATGTGTGGCAAGGTTAAAGATATGTTCTAAATCGTCACTCATGTCTGCTTTCTAAATACAAGACGCCGGATTGATAAAAAGGTTGCCCGAAATAAAAAAAATTACACTTTTTTTTGAAAAGTGTAATTTAAGTTAATGATTGATAAGTAGAAAATTTTAGTGCTTGATCTCAGCAATTTCTTCCGGAACGTGCTTGTGTTTAAACATTATTGCGAAAAGCACGGCAATGACCAAAGCATAACCGGCAAAAACGAGCCAGATTTCATGCCACATTTTATCGCCGTTTGCGAGCGTAAAATATTTCTGAATCAGCCAGCCGCTCACGAGACTTCCCATAATGGCTCCAAAACCATTGGTCATCATCATAAATAATCCCTGTGCTGATGAACGGATTTTATAATCAGTGGTTGTTTCCACAAATAGGGAACCAGAAATATTGAAAAAATCGAAAGCCATTCCGTAAACAATACAGGAAAGAACGATCATTCCCAGTCCGAAACCGACAGGAACACCATAAGCAAAAAGTCCAAACCTCAGGACCCAGGCAAACATGGAGATCAGCATTACGTTTTTAATTCCGTATTTTTTCAGGAAGAAAGGAATTGCCAAAATAAACAGGGTTTCCGAAATCTGGGAAATCGACATAATTAAAGTAGATCTTTTCACCACAAAACTCTCGGCATATTCAGGGATTTTACCAAAATCTGAAAGATAGGTGTCGCCGTACATATTCGTGAGCTGCAAGGCTGCTCCTAAAAACATTGAAAACAGAAAGAAAAGCGCCATTTTGTAATCCTTCAGTAAAGAAAACGCGTTCAGTCCTAATTTTTCAGTCCAGGTTGCATTCTTCGGAATCAAATTCTGCGGCGGGCATTTTGGTAATGAAAAAGAATAAATCCCCAAAACAATGGCAAATATAGCGGCGATATAAAACTGATTTCCGGAATCTTTGTTTCCGGAAAGATTCGTAATCCACATAGCAACAATAAATCCGATTGTTCCCCAAACCCTGATCGGCGGAAAGACCTTAACCACGTCATAATTATTGTTTTTAAGAACGTAATATGCTATGGAATTGGAAAGGGAAATCGTAGGCATATAGAACATCATGGCAAGCAGCATGACCCAAAAAAAGTTTTCAGGCGTCGTGACCTGAGGAAGAAAAAAGAGGGTGATTCCGTAGAGTATGTGCAGAATTCCATACAGTTTTTCAGCATTCATCCAGCGGTCGGCAATAATTCCTGTTAAAGCCGGCATAATGATAGAAGCGATTCCGAGGGTGGCAAAAACTTTACCGAATTCTTCTCCGCCCCACTGTTTGGTACCGAACCAGTACACTCCGATTGTGATCAGCCAGACTCCCCAAACAAAAAACTGAAGGAAGCTTAATATGGTAAGCCGTAATTTTAAACTCATTTTAATTTATAAAGGTTAGTCGATTTTCTTTTTTCTGCGTTTTATTTCTTCCTGAAGATCCAGAGCGGCATCATAATCTTCATCTTTTACGGCAATTTCGAGGAGCTTCTGCAACTCTTCCGATGATATGGCATGAAGATTCTGGGCCGGCGGGAACTCTTCTGAATCTTCGTCTTCTTCACTAGCCGGAGTGTCCAGTTCCAGAAGAATTCCGGCTTCATCAAGCACCTGCTGAGTGGTATAAATCGGAGCATCAAATCTTACTGCCATCGCCACAGCATCAGAAGTTCTTGCATCCATAATCATTTCTTCGTTGTTGGCTTTGTTCTTGAAATTGATGTTAGAGAAAAAAACACCGTCTACAATCTGATAGATAATCACTGAAACCAATTCATAATTGGCCTGCGTTACAAATTTGGAAAACAGATCGTGGGTTAAAGGCCGCGGCGGATGAATATCTTTTTCGAGACCTAAGGAAATCGACTGTGCCTCGAAATTTCCTATGACTACAGGTAATTTTACGTTCGTTTCTTCATGCTCCAAAAGCAGGGCATAAGCGCCCGACTGCGTTTGGCTGTAAGAAATTCCGCGTATGGTTAAGCGTTGGTAATCCATGACTACAAATATAAATGATTTTTTAGATTCAGGATTTTAAAATCCGAAGTTTTTGTAATAAATCGGAACTGTGAAGCGCCACAAAGATTGCACCTTTTTTTTGAATTTTTTTCCACAAAAAAATCCGGAAGATGAACTTCCGGATTCGATAAGATTTTCTAAAAAAACTATTAACCTTTGAGAGCTTTAATTTTCTGAGTCAGTGCAGGAATAATTTGGAACGCATCACCTACCACTCCATAATCAGCTGATTTAAAGAAAGGCGCTTCAGGATCATTGTTGATCACGACAATCGTTTTTGAGGAATTAACCCCGGCCAAATGCTGGATCGCTCCGGAAATACCGATTGCGATATAGAGATTCGGAGAAATTGCTTTTCCAGTCTGTCCAACGTGTTCGGTATGAGGTCTCCAACCAATATCTGAAACCGGTTTCGAGCAAGCTGTTGCCGCACCCAAAGTGTTGGCCAAATCTTCGATCATGCCCCAGTTTTCAGGACCTTTCATTCCTCTGCCTGCAGAAACCACCACTTCGGCTTCCTTCAGATCAAGTTTTCCGGAGCTTTGTTCATGAGAAAGAACTTTGGTATCTTCATTTGAAATGGTCAAATTTTTAATTTCCTCGGAACCTGAAACCGGATTTTCCTCCACGCCAAAAGCATTCTGGGAAACGGTAACAATTACGGCCTGCGCATCAGCTTTTGCATGCATAAATCCTTTACCCGAAAAAGCGCGTCTTTTCACCTGAAACGGTGACAGATTTTCCGGAGTTTCCAATACATTGGTAATTAACGAAGAATCTTTCATTATCGCCAACATCGGTGCTATTGATGAAGCATCGGTCGTGTGAGGAAAAATGATGATGTTTCCGGTTGCCACTTCGTTTACTGCCTGTGCATAAGCTTTGGCACTGAAGTTTTTGAGACCGTCATCCTTGATATTGATTACATTGTTTGCTCCGTACTTATATAAAGAATCGGATGCATCGGTAGGATTTACAGAAATCGCTGTTACTGTATCGCCCATTTTATCTGCAATAGATTTTGCATAGGAAACCGCTTCAAAAGCTGCTTTTTTGTAAACACCGTTTATATTTTCTGCATATACGAATATTGCCATTTTTTTAATTTTTTTAGTGTTGAATACTGAATTAGATCACTTTTGCTTCTTCGTGAAGTAATCTTACGAGTTCATCGAGATTGTCAGGAGTTACCATTTTAACCGCGGCTCTTGCCGGAACCGAATCATAGGAAACGCCTTCCACGCGAACCTCGGAAGCGCTAGCTTCCTGAACCTGCAAAGGTTTTGTTCTTGCAGACATAATTCCTCTCATATTGGGGATAATCAGATCTTTTTCATCTACCATTCCTTTCTGGCCTGCGATTACTGCAGGAAGTTTTACCGAAATGGTCTCTTTACCGCCTTCGATTTCTCTTACGGCCGTAGCTTCTGCTCCGTTAATTTCCAAACCTACACATGCATTTACGAAAGGCTGGTTCAGCAACTGCGCCACCATTCCCGGAACTGCACCACCATTATAGTCGATAGATTCTTTCCCACACAGAATAAGGTCATAACCCCCGGTTTGGGCAACGTTCGCAATTTCTTTCGCCACCGAAAAACTGTCTTTTGGTTCGGCATTTACCCGTAATGCATCGTTTGCACCAATGGCTAAAGCTTTTCTGATGACAGGCTCTGTTGTAGTATCACCCACATTCAGCACAGTAACTGTTGCACCCTGGGATTCCTGAAGTTTTATTGCTTTTGTTAAAGCGAACTCATCCAGCGGATTGATCACCCACTGAATTCCGTTTTTGTCGAAAGCAGATTTGTCTGCCGTGAAATTAATTTTTGAAGTAGTATCGGGAACACTACTGATACAAACCAATATTTTCATGTTTAATTTAATTTATTGTTGAAGTAAGTAATTCTGCAAAACAGTGCGAAATGTTGTTTTATCGATGCTAAGATAAATAAAAACTACTATGCATGCATAATACTTTTAAGAAATCATTATTCGAAGCATTAAAATTACGGATTTTTGAATAAACGTACAATTCAATTTAAAACAAAAAAACGCCCCTAAAGGGACGTTGTGAATTGAAAATTATGATTTTTATTTTTTGATAAATTGCTTTGTAACTAAACCTTTATCGGTTTTTAAACCGAGCAAGTAAGTTCCGGTCTGCAAATTTTTGACATTTACCTTACCGTCCTCCATGTTAGCATCCATTCTGATTCCTGACATATCGTAGATATAAGCGGCAAGAATCTTCACCTTTGAACTTACATTGATGAAATCTTTAGCAGGATTCGGATAGATTGAAATATCTTTACTAGCTAAGCTAACATCTGACGTCCCTAAAAGCAAAGTCTCGGTCGCAACAGCTCGCGATACCATGTTATCAATCAAATGCACAGAACTTGCGGCATTTGTACCAGTAAGATCATAACCTGCGTAATCAATTTCGGCGGGTGAAGTAAGCAGAGTTCCTGTAATAACTTTAGAAAATCCAGGACCTTTATAGGTAATAGTTCCGTTTGCGGAATTATAAGCAAAGCCCATTCTTACCCAGGTATTAGGAGGAAGAACAACAGCCGCTGGAGTTGCGCCTGCTCCCAGGTTCGTACTGCTATTAACGCCAGCAGTTGTGGTATACATACCAAGTACAGTCTTTGTGGCGTGATGTACTGATAGGCCAGCAAATACCTTTCCTGCGGGAACATCTATAACCTCTACTCCACCTCCATTATCACTGGTTGAAGCCGGGCCGGTGAAATAATCATATTCGACTTGAAAAATATTATTTCCGGAAGTTCTTGCGGACCATGCGACATCCAGTCCATCTTTCCACATATATCTGTAAGCATCTACAGTTGCAGGAACAGAAATCTGCAATACTTTACTCGTTCCTGATGTTATTATAGTGTAATCAGCCGCTGCACCCCCAAAAAGGGCATATGCAGGTGCACCTTGTCCTATTGCGGTGCCCAGGTTTAGTGCTTCAAAATTTTCCTGTTGAAGTATTTGTCCGTTTGAAAATGCAAAAGCAAATGTCAAGACACCGGAAAGTAAAAGTTTTTTCATCGTTTATAATTTTATATTATTAAGGGTAAAATTATAACTAATTTTTTAAAAGAAACATTTTTTTTATTTAATTTACAGAAGAACAAGCCCATTTAAAAATAGGCCTCAAAATGAGGGGTTTAGAAAGTACCAAAGTTCTTATTATTTCTTGATGAATTTATGGGGGGACATTCCTAAAGCAGATTCAATGTTCACAATGTAACTCCGCTCTGTAGATTTTTAACGTCAATTACATTGTTATTAAACCTAACATCTACCCTTTTTCCGGCTAATTCATAAACTGTAATATTTTTAACCTTATATGTCGTGTTAACATGCAACACATCCAAGGCAGGATTTGGATAAATGGTTGTTTCAGAATATTCAGAATTCTCTTTTGAAAATTTGTATCATTACCAGTTCTGTAAGCAAACGGTTATTTAACGGTCTTATTGTAACTTACTTCTTGACAGCCCTACAATCTGTATGAATGCTGCTATTAGATAATTTGTTATATCAATTAACTTGCTATAACAAGGTGTTGTTATTTTTTCATATTTAAAAGTTTAATTGGTTCAATCTGATGAAGTTACAAAAAAATAATATGCTGTGAATAGAAACATAAAAGTTCTAACCAAAAAAAACGCTCCATAAAAATGAAGCGTTTCAAATTTTTCTTTTAAAAATTATTTTTTGATGAACTTCTCGGTAGTAATACCACCAGCAGTCTCAATACGTAGAAGATAATTTCCTGGAGCCAGATTTCTCACATCAACCTCAGATCCACTAACCTTAGCACCAATTTTTTTCCCTGAAATATCAAAAATTGATACATTTTTAATTTTTTCTTCTGTAATTATATTTATTACATCTGAAACAGGATTAGGATATATAAGTATATGAGCCTTGGCTTTTAAAGCGGTGTCGTTCACCCCTAAAAGGGCAGCTGTAGAAAATTGAACATTAATATTATCTACTGAAGACGAATTGGCAATGGTGTTAAGTGCAAGGGTTGAATTTACAATATCCAACTCTCCTGCAACATCTCCTGTAAAAATGGAGTAAGTGGCATTTCCAGGAAAACCGTAAGTTGCATTAACGGTTCCAGCAGAATAATTGTAGCTATGCGCACCAGTAGTCTTGTTATAAGTATATCTTACTCTTACCCAAGTATTGGCTGGGAATGTTTCAGTCCCCAGTGTTAAGGATAGTACTCCTGTTTGAGTTGGTGTGGCAACTACAGTTACTCTCGCCTGCCCATAAATACGTTTAGTTTCATAATCATATACAATACCCCCTATAACCGCTGTAGCTGTAGCGTTGTAAATATTCAAACCAACTCTACCTCTGCCTGTAGCCGGACCAGTATAAATATCCATCGTTGCCGACAAAATATTATTGGCTGGTGTGGCTACCGTAGTGAATGGTTTGTATGCATATCTAGTATTTAGATTAGCACCAGTCGCTGGGGGAGCCCCTGCGCCTGTAGTCGTCTGCAAACTTTTTCCGTGTGCTGCATCAACCGTTACCACTTGATAATCCGCAGCAGCTCCTTGAAAAATATACCATCCATTCTGTCCAGCAGCAGCTCCGGTTGGATCTGTTGCGAGATTCCCCAATGTTAAGGCCTCAAAATTTTCGGTGATTAAGGGCTGCGCCTGACTAAAAATTTGGATCGAACTACCAATCGTTAAAATAAGTAAAAATTTTTTCATAATGTTTAAATTTAATTTGAGGATAAAATTAGTAAAAAAAGTTGTGCTTGCAAATAAATTTTAATTTATTTTTATGAGTAGACATTTAATATGTTATCTTAAATATAAATATAGAAAATGCTTCCATTATTAGTCATTATTTCACAGCATAATTTTCAAAAAACAGCGGAATACTTTCAATTCCTTTATAAAAATTAAAAAGTCCGTAATGCTCATTCGGTGAATGTATAGCATCGGAATCCAGACCAAAGCCCATCAATACCGATTTTGCTCCCAACACCTGTTCAAACATCGCGGTAATCGGAATACTTCCGCCGCTTCTGTATGGCAGAACTTCTTTTCCGAAAGCGGTTTCCATCGCTTTTTTAGCGGCTCTGAATTCTTTTGTATCGCTCGGAAGAACGTAAGGCATTCCCCCGTGGTGAGGAGTCACTTTCACTTTTACGTTAGCCGGAGCAGTTTTTTCAAAATAATTTTTGAATTTCTCTGTAATTTCATCGGGAGTCTGATAAGGCACCAAACGCATGGAAATTTTTGCGAAAGCCTTCGACGGAATCACCGTTTTGGCACCTTCACCCGTATAACCGCCCCAAATTCCGTTGCAGTCTAAAGTGGGACGGATCGAAGTTCTTTCCAGTGTTGAATATCCTTTTTCCCCTTCCACGCCGTTTAGACCGATGGATTTTTTGAAACTTTCAGGATCATCTTTCAGTTTGTTCATTTCTGCGCGCTCATCCAGCGAAACTTCTTCCACATTGTCATAAAAACCGTCTATTTTGATGTGTCCGTCGTCATCAATTAAATTGGCAATCAATCTCGACAGTACATGAATCGGATTCGGCACCGCTCCTCCGTACAATCCGGAATGCAGATCTCTGTTTGGGCCTTCCACTTCCACTTCCACATAACTCAGACCGCGCAGACCTGTGGTAACGGTGGGCTGTTCATTGGAATAAATATGCGTGTCGGAAATTAAGATCACATCGCAGGAAAGTTTCTCTTTATTTTCATTCACAAAAGCTTCAAGACTTTTTGAGCCTACTTCTTCTTCTCCTTCAAGAATAAATTTCACATTGCAGGGCAAGGTATTGGTCTGCATCATCGCTTCGAAGGCTTTGATGTGCATAAAAAACTGTCCTTTGTCATCTGCAGAACCTCTTGCAAAAATAGCACCTTCAGGATGAATCTCCGTTTTTTCGATATACGGTTCGAAAGGTGGTTTTTTCCACAAATCGAGCGGATCAGGCGGCTGAACATCATAATGACCGTACACCAAAACGGTCGGAAGATTTTTATCGATGATTTTATCTCCGAAAACGATCGGATAGCCTTTTGTCTTGCAAACTTCCACATTGTCGGCACCGGCATTTTTCAAATATTTCGCTACTTCATCGGCACATTTTAAAACTTCGTCTTTATAGGCTGGGTCTGCAGAAATCGAGGCGATTTTTAACAGTTCAAAGAGTTCCTCCACATAACGTTCTTTGTTTTGCTGAATATAATTTAAGGTTTCTTGCATTGTTGTGTTATTAGAATTATTAGTAGGGACGTGTAAAAATAAAAAAAATGTCCCGCAGCAGCAAGACATTTCTATATTTTAAAAGTGTTTATTAACGGTGTTCAGGAGATGTTGGTCCTTTTACGCTGTCTTTTTTTGCCGTTTCCACCGCATTGTGAGTTGCAGCTGTACTGTCAGTTTTTCCGGCAGTTTCGCCATGCGCTTCAGGAACAGCATCAACAAAGTTTGCACTTCCCGGTTGGTCTTCAGAATATCTTTCAGTTCCTTCTTCCAGTTTCAGTACTCCCAAATTTCCTCCTTCCGGAACTTTTTTACAGCTCAATACCGTACCGGCCAGCAACACTCCTAAGATAATTTTTTTCATTCTGAAATTTTTGATTGCCCAAAAGTAAGAAATGTTGTTATTTCCCACAAAGAAAAAGACTGATTTTTAAAGTGATTTTAAAATAATTTTTCCCTTCCGGCTTTGGGTAAAAATCAAATAGCAAGTTCCGCCGTCTGAAATCTTATATTTTTTTTTGATTTCATCCGGCGTCAGCGGATAATTTTTAGAAATAATGTTGAATTTCTCTCCTTTCTTTATCTGTTTCGATTCAATGATGTCAACTGATAATATTCTGCCCGGAAACGCTTCTTCCAAAACATCAGAGCTGTAAAAATGGGTATTTGGATGCAGTTTTTTGACGCCCAATTTTTTCGAGATCAAATTAAAGGCTCCGGATTTCAGCACGGCATTGTTTGGAATATACAGAAATTTCAGCGGTTCCGAAAATTCAGAATGTGCATTTTTTTCTTCATTAAAATTAAAGCTGAAAGACGGCTCGGTACTTTCAAGGTTATAGCAGGAAATTTTAACATCCGGTTTTTCTTTCCCGTGATTCAGAACGACCAACAGTTCCTTCACCTCATTCTTTGCAGCGATGATTTTTATTTCCGAAAGTCCCTTTAAAACAGAAATAAGGTAGGAAATATCGACGAGCGGTGAAAGTTTAATGATGACTTCTTTACCGGCATCCAATAATCTTTCCTGGATCTCCAACAGATTAGGCGAAAGATCCTCAAGCAGAAATTTTTTGTTTTTTTCGTCATCCCGACGCGCCGGATCCAGATAAATGAGGTCAAATTTTTCAGTGCTTCTGTTTAAAAATATTTCCAGATTTTCATTGATGAAATTTGCTTTCCTGCCTAGAATATTCCAGTTATGCTGAACCGTTTCCAGAAGTTCAGTGTTCTGCTCCACCAAAGTAACTTCCACAAAATTGTCCGATAAAAAAAAAGCGTCGATTCCAAAACCGCAGGTCAGATCCAGAAATTTCTTTCCTTTCAGATTTGTTGCTTTAAAAAGTGCCGTCGCCTGAGAAGAAGCCTGTTCGAGATTAAGATTCGGCGGAAAAACAATGTTCTCTTTAAGTAAAAAAGGGAATTTTTTATCTGCCACTTTTCTGCCTTTGATCTGTTGCACGATTTCAAGCATCGAAACTTCAGGAAATGGACTTTTCTTCAGTAACAAAGAATGCAAATCGGTTTTAAGATTTGCATTGATATAATTCTGTATTTCTTTTGTCAGGATGTTTTTCAAAGCATTTTTAATATGTAGGAAGAAGGATTTTTATTCTTACTCATACATTTCTGCCCAGCGCACGGGTTTAATGACAGACGGATCGTATAATTCTTCCGCTGATTTTGTTTTTTCCGTTTTCGGATAAAGGTTCACGCCAATTAATTTCAGTTTTCCTTCTTCAATCCATTTCTGTTCTTCAACCGCGTGGTCATAGATGGTTTTCTGAAGCGTTCCCGTTTTCAGCATTTCGCTGTAACCTCCCGCCTCTTCCATTTCCAGGAATAATTTCCATGCTTTTTCGGCAAACTGCTGCGTAATGTCATCGACATAATAACTGCCGTTGCCCGCATCATCAAAAACATTAATGATACTTTCGTACGCCAGAACTATCTGCTGTTTGAAGGAAATTTCTTCGGAAAGGGAATTGGCGCCAACGATTCTGAAATTATTGCAAAAAACCGCATCGGCTCCGCCAATCATGGCTGCGGAAAGTTCCAGTGTCGAGCGGATCAGGTTATTTTCAGCATCATTTGCAGCTTTATTCCGCATGGATGTTTCCGCAAAAATATACGGAATATCATCCAGACCAAATTCTTTTGAAAACTGATTGAACAGCAATTTAAAAGCTCTGATTTTCGCGATCTCAAAAAAGTAATTGCCACCGACTGCAAACCGGAAAATGAGTTGGTTCAGCACTTCGGCACCGAAAATTTCGGTCAGGTCTTTGGTTTTTGCCAACGCAATCGCCAACTGCTGTTGAATGGATCCACCGGAATTCTGATGAAATGCCACATCAATACAGATATTTCTTTCAAAAGATTTTGCAAGCAGTTCTTTGGCTAAATTTTCATCCGGTCCACCGGTTTCTTCATCAAAAACATCAATCAGGGAAAAATAACGGTTGTTTTCATCAGTGGAAATGTGTTCGGCAAGATCTTTATTGTTTACGAAAATCACTTTTTCCTCCAGATTTTCCACATTTTTATTGAGCAGAAAGGCAAAAGCCTGATCTTCTAGATTTTCCTGATAAGCTGAAACCAAATGAGTCGACTCCTCTACTTTCGGAAGGTTTTGCAAAGGTTTTGCAACTGCAGCATAGTAAGGTTTTACCGTAACTCCTTCCAGATTTTCTTTCATCAGGACAGAAAGGAAATCGTCGGTTTTCAGTTGCTTTTTAACAAGATTTTCCCAGTCCTGGAGTGAAGTTTTTGTAAACATTTTTAAAATTTGGAATTAATTTTTAGCATCTGCTTTCAGATTGGTACTGTCCACCACTAAAATAAAGATTTCTTCGTTGGGTTTTTTCATGAAATAATTTTCGCGGGCATATTTTTCCTTTTCATCTTTATTGTTCATGAGTTTTTTATAAAATTCATCATTTTTTTTGTACTCTTCCTGATAATAGCTCAGCTGCTTCTCGTATTTGTTAATTTCCCCGTTCAGTTCATTGATGACGAGAAAGGAAGTACTGTCGAAAAAAACCATCCATCCCAAAAAAAGAAAAATGGTGATGAAATACTTGTTCAGAATATACTTCTGAAAAAACTTCATGCCTGCAGATTTCGGCTTGATTTCTTTAATGAGTTTTTCGTCCATGGTTAATGTGTTTTTTTGAGCGTGTTGTTGATGACTGTTGAGAGAAAATCAATGGCCACGGTGTTCTGTTTCATATTCGGAACAATCAGGTCGGCTTCATTTTTTGAAGGCTCTATGAATTCCTGATGCATCGGTTTCAACGTCGTTTGGTAACGGTGTAAAACTTCCTGCAAGTCACGTCCACGTTCCTGGGTGTCGCGGCGGATTCTGCGGATCAGCCTTTCGTCGGAATCGGCATGTACAAAAACCTTCAGATCATATTCTTTCAGCAATTCCTTATTGGTAAGGACCAGAATTCCTTCAACAATCAGAACATTGCGCGGTTCAATCAACACATGGTCTCCGGTTCTGGAGTGCGTAACAAAGGAATACAAAGGCTGATCGATAGTTTCGCCGTTTTTTAAGGCTCTAACATGGCTGATGAGCAGATCAAAATCGATGGATTTCGGGTGGTCGTAATTTAAAACTTCACGTTCTGAAAGGGTAAGCTGCTGATTGTCATGATAATAATTATCCTGCGACAGCACATTCACACCTTCTGTGTTCAGCTGTTGCAGTATTTTATTCACCACTGTGGTTTTTCCTGACCCTGTTCCTCCTGCAATTCCGATAACCAGCATATTTTTGTTTTTTACAAATATAATATTTTAGGGAATTGAATCTTCTATTTTACCGATGATTTTTGAAGAAATGAGCATTTTAATTAAGTATATTTGTTATTGAAAATGTAACCAATGATCCATAAAAACTATCTCCTGAGAACTGCTTTACCCGCTTTTTTACTGATGTGCGGGCTTATTTCCGCGCAGGAAACCAATCTTACCAATATCCGCAAACTTACTTTCGGCGGAGACAATGCCGAAGCCTATTTTTCTCCGGACGGTAAAAAACTGACGCTACAAGTTACCAACCCCATGATTGGTGCGCACTGCGACCAGATTTATCTGCTGGATTTATCCCGGAAAGATATCGGAACCAAAGATTTACAGCTGGTTTCAACGGGAGAAGGAAGAACCACCTGTTCTTTTTTCATGCCTGACGGAAAGCATATTATTTACGCTTCCACGCATGCTGCCAACAAAGAATGTCCCGCAAAACCGGCTCCCAGAACCGACGGAAAATATCTGTGGCCTGTTTATGCTGAATTTGATATTTATGGAGCTGACCTGAACGGCAAAATCACTAAAAAGCTAACAGATTCTCCGGGTTATGACGCAGAAGCGGTAGTTTCTCCGGACGGAAAATACATTGTGTTTACCTCCTCAAGAAGCGGTGATCTCGAACTCTGGAGAATGGATATTGACGGCAACAATCTGAAACAGCTCACGTCAGGACTCGGTTACGACGGCGGCGCATTTTTCTCCCATGATTCAAAGAAACTGGTTTTCCGTTCCTCGCGTCCGACAACTGAAAAAGACGTCAAAGAATACAAAACACTACTGGCTGAAAACCTTGTCGCACCGACTGAAATGGAAATTTACACGATGAATATCGACGGAAGCGGCCTGAAACAGATTACCAAACTGGGAAAAGCCAACTGGTCACCATATTTTCATCCTTCTGATAAAAAAATCCTTTTTTCCTCTAACCACCATTCCACAAGAGGATATGATTTCCAGATTTATTCCATTGATACCGACGGCAAGAATTTAAGACAGATCACTTACAACAGTGAGTTCAATGCATTTCCGATGTTTTCACACGACGGCAAAAAACTCGTATTTTCGAGCAACAGGCAGGCCGGAAAAGCACATGAAACCAACGTTTTTATCGCGGACTGGATCGAAACTGACAAGCATGAAAATGTTTCAGACGAAAACCTTAAAAAATCAATCGGTTATTTGGCTTCAGACGAACTCAAAGGCCGCCTCACCGGCAGTGAAGGCGAAAAAAAAGCAGCAGAATTTATTTCAACATCGCTGAAAAAATCAGGGCTTAAAACAGAAGTTATTCCTTTTGAATACTCCATAAAAATGAATCCGCATGAAGAAAATTCCTCAGTAAAATCAAACGGCAGAAACGTGATCGGATTTTTAGACAACAACGCCGACAAAACCATCATCATCGGCGCGCATTACGACCACCTCGGCCTGAATGAACACCACAATTCCACATTGATGAATTCCGATGGGCAGATTCACAACGGAGCCGATGACAATGCATCAGGAACTTCAGCGGTACTTGAACTCGCAAGAATGTTTTCAACAAATAAAACGAAGGAAAAAGCCAACTACGTTTTTGCTCTATTTTCAGGCGAAGAAGACGGGCTCATCGGTTCCAAAAATTTTGCAGAAACCGTGAAAGCAAAATATCCAAATGTTGTTACGATGATTAATATGGACATGATCGGGAGGCTGAACAAAGATAAAGTCCTGACGGTGGGTGGAATCGGAACATCGCCGGTTTTAGGAGAAATAATTGCGCGGTACAAACCCGCCGGTTACAATCTCGCCATCGACAGTGCCGGTGTAGGACCGAGTGACCACACGAGTTTTTATCTGAAAAATATTCCGGTTTTATTTCTATTCACAGGAACCCACGCCGATTATCACAAACCAACTGATGATGCAGATAAAATCAATTTTGAAGGGGTCAGAAATATTACGGGTTATGTTTTCGGCTTGGCGAATGAACTTGCCAACACGAAGGAAATTCCTTTCACTAAAACCAAAATCACCCAAAGTAAAGCGATCCCGAAATACAAGGTAACACTTGGAATTATGCCGAGTTATGAAGATACGAAAGACGGACTGCATATTGATGGTGTTACTGAAAACCGTCCGGCTTCAGATGCGGGAATTCTGGCAGGTGATATTCTCACTAAAATCGGAACATGCGAAGTGAAGGAAGTGTATTCTTATATGGATTGTCTTTCCAAAGTGAATTCGGGAGACGAAATTCCGGTGACAGTCATAAGAAACGGAAAAGAACTTACCGTGAAGGTGAAATTCTAAACTTTTAAAAACAAACAGAAAAAAGACGCAGATTGCGTCTTTTTTTTATACGATTTCGCTTGTTAAACTCCGGTCTATCAGTTTTTCATGCATAGGTTTCAGAAGTTCCAGAGAGCCGGTTTTCACGGTACATTTGCCTTTGTAATGGACGAGTATGGTGCACTGTTCGGCCTGTTCCAGCGTGTGGCCGCAAATTTCGACCAACGCTGATATGACATCATCGAAAGTGTTGACGTCATCGTTCCACAGTACGAGTTTGTAAACGTCGTCTTCCTTTTCGAGGAGTGCAACATCTTCTTCATATTCCCGCTGCGGTTTTTCGTAATTTCTGGAATTGTAAATATTTTTGATCATCTGGATTCAATCTTTTAGCACATCCGTTTTCGGATTTGGGTTAAAGTTCGCTGATCTCTTCGGTCAGGTCATCGATAATATTGGATTCTTCGTATACCAGTTCAACCAGATCAACGCTTTTGTTCTGCATTTTCAGAATTTTCACATGATAATTGTTGATGACAAATTCCTGATTTTCTTCCGGAATATCTTCGAGTTCATGCAGAATGTATCCTGCAAGCGTGTTGTATTCACTTTCTTCAGACAACGTGAATTTTTTCGGCAAATGTTCATTGATTTCATCGAGCGGCTGAGTAGCCTGAACCCAGAAAACATTCTCTCCTACTTTATCAACGATTTTTTCTTCATCATCTTCCTCATCCTGAATTTCACCAACCAATTCTTCCAGAATATCTTCGAGCGTTATAATTCCTTCAGTTCCCCCAAATTCATCAATAACAACGGCTAAATGCTGTTTTTTCTGCTGAAAAACTTTCAGCAAATCTGAAATTTTCTTACTTCCGACCACGAAAAAGGCTTCGCGCATCAAGTCGGTTAATACTTCATGGGTAATCGCGCCTTTCTTCTTGATATATTCCCGGATGATTTCCTTTGCGTAAAAAATACCGATGATATTATCAATCGAACCCTGGTAAACCGGAATTCTGGAATAACCGCCATCCATAATTTTAGCAATAATATCTTCGATATCGCTGTCGAAATCGATAGAGGCAATATTCTGTCGCGGAACCATGATCTGTTTCGCGGAATGATCAGTAAAATCAAAAGCGTTTTTAATGATCTCGTAATTTTCTTCTTCAATTTCCCCGGAATCGGCTGACTGTTTCACCAACAGCTGAAGTTCCTCGGTTGAGTGAATTTCATGTTCCGAAGCCGGATGAATTTTCATCAGACGCAAAACCGCATTCGACATTTGGTTCATTGCCCAGATAAAAGGCTTGAAAACCGTGTAGAAAACCCTTAAAGGCATCGCAATCGCCATTGTGGTGGCTTCCGCTTTCCGGATTGCAATTGATTTCGGAATCAATTCCCCGAAAACGATATGCATGACCGTAATCAACAGAAAACTGATCACGAGCGAAATCGTGGTTACCGTGGCCGGGTCAATGGTGATATTAAAATAAAGGAATATATTTTGGATGACATGATGCATGGCACTTTCGCCGACCCAACCTAAGGCAAGGGAAGCTAAAGTAATCCCAAGCTGCGTGGCTGAAAGGTATTCATCAAGATGCTTGATGATGTGTTCCGCCTGTTTCGCCATGGTGTTTCCTTCGGCGGCTTTGAGCTGGATCTGGGAGTAACGGACTTTAACTATTGAGAATTCTGCGGCTACGAAAAAACCATTGAGTAATACTAAGAGAATTGCGAATAAAAGCTTGACTATGTCAGAGTCCATTTAGAGTTTGAATATATTGCTGCAAAGATATATAAAATTAAATAATTAGAATATGATAACCATACTGATGAAAATGGATTCGGTAATAATTATTTAATATGATAACAGTTACTGCAACAAAAAAACACCGGATGAACCGGTGTTTTGTATAGTATTTCGAAAGTAATTAAGAATTTTTGAGAGCTTCAGCTCCACCTACAATTTCTAAAATCTCATTCGTGATTGCTGCCTGACGTGCTTTGTTATAAAATATTTTCAGATCACTTCTTAACGCTTCAGCATTATCGGTTGCTTTGTGCATCGCCGTCATTCTTGCTCCGTGCTCTGATGCAACAGAATCAAGAATCGATTTATACACCTGCGTCTTAATGGATTTTGGAATCAATACGTTCAGAATCTCTGCCGCATTCGGCTCGAAAATATAATCTGTATTCAAAGTAGCAGCAGTTTCGGGCAGTGCAATCGGTAAAACCTGTTCGGTTTTTACTTCCTGCGTTGCAGCGTTGATGAATTTGTTATACACCACATATACTCTGTCGAATTTGCCTTCTCTGTAATCCTTCATCAGATTTTCAGTGAAATTGGAAACCGTTTCGAAACTCATTGCATCAAAAATCGCGCTCTGGTTGTCGTAAACCGTTCTGGTTTTTCTAACAGAATCGTACACTTTTTTACCCACCGTCAGAATTTCAACTTCATGCTGGGAATTTCCGATCACAGTGTTAAGTTCCTTGATAACGGAAGAGTTAAAAGCACCTGCAAGACCACGGTTTGAAGTCACCACAATGTACAGGACTTTCTTCACCTCTCTTTCTGCAGTGAAGGTAGAAACCCCCTCCAGATCAGTAGATGAACTTACATTCTCTATAATTTCCTGCAGTTTTTCGGAATAAGGTCTCAACATCACAATTGCATCCTGCGCTTTTTTCAGTTTCGCTGCCGAAACCATTTTCATCGCACTTGTAATCTGCATTGTAGAAGAGATAGATGTAATCCGTCCCCGTATTTCCTTTAAATTTGCCATTAATTAAATGGTTTTATTTTGGTTTAAAAATCTGAGTGGTCTGATGTGCCTTAAAACGCACATCAAACCTTCAAATATGATCTTAGTTGTATTTAGAAGCCAATTCTGTAGCGGCCTGCTTCAGAACTCCTGTAATCTGGTCATCAATCTTTCCGGATTTGATGGCTGCCATTGTATCAGGATGTTTCGATCTTAAAAACTCCACATATTCCTTCTGGAAAGCCTTTACATTTCTGATCGGAATGGTTCTCAAAAGATTTTCAGTTCCTGCGTAAATCATAGCCACCTGAGAATCTACAGGAAGCGGTGAGTTTACCGGCTGCTTCAGGATCTCCACGTTTCTTTCACCTTTAGAAATTACGCCAAGCGTAGTAGCATCAAGGTCAGAACCGAATTTAGCAAATGCTTCCAATTCTTTGTACTGAGCCTGATCCAGTTTCAGCGTTCCCGAAACTTTTTTCATGGATTTGATCTGAGCGTTACCTCCAACTCTGGATACGGAAATACCTACGTTGATGGCAGGACGTACTCCGGAGTTAAACAAATCTGTTTCAAGGAAAATCTGTCCGTCGGTAATTGAAATTACGTTCGTTGGGATATAAGCAGAAACGTCACCTGCCTGAGTTTCAATAATTGGAAGTGCAGTTAATGAACCACCTCCTTTTACGATTGGTCTTAAAGAATCCGGTAAATCATTCATCTGAGAAGCAATTGTGTCATCTTTAATCACTTTTGCAGCTCTCTCCAATAATCTGGAGTGAAGATAGAAAACGTCACCTGGATAAGCTTCACGGCCCGGTGGTCTTCTCAACAAAAGAGAAAGTTCACGGTAAGCAACCGCCTGTTTTGACAAATCATCATAAATGATCAAAGCCGGTCTACCTGTATCACGGAAAAACTCTCCGATTGAAGCTCCCGCCATTGGCGCGTACACCTGCATTGGAGTAGGATCAGAAGCGTTTGCCGCTACGACAACCGTGTATGCCAAAGCTCCTTTATCTTCAAGTGTTTTTACAATTTGTGCTACAGTAGAAGCTTTTTGACCAACTGCAACATATATACAGAATACTGGCTCGCCAGCATCATAAAATTCTCTTTGGTTCAGAATTGTATCGATTGCAACCGTAGTTTTACCGGTCTGACGGTCACCAATGATCAACTCTCTCTGTCCTCTTCCAACAGGAATCATGGAATCGATGGCAACGATACCCGTTTGAAGCGGTTCGTTTACCGGCTGACGGAAGATTACTCCCGGAGCTTTTCTCTCCAAAGGCATTTCAAAAAGTTCACCTGCAATTGGTCCTTTACCGTCGATAGGATTCCCTAAAGTATCCACTACTCTTCCCAACATTCCTTCACCAACTTTGATAGATGAAATTCGGTTGGTTCTGTTTACCGTATCTCCTTCTTTCACGAGTTTAGATTCTCCAAGAAGTGCAACACCAACGTTGTCCTCTGCAAGATTCAAAACGATTCCTTCAATACCGCCTTCGAATTTTACCAATTCACCGTACTGAACATTTTCCAAACCGTATACTAAAGCGATACCATCACCGATGGTTAAAACAGTTCCCACTTCTTCTACATTTGACTGCGTGTCGAAATTGGCTAACTGTTGTTTAAGAATTGCAGATACTTCTGCCGGATTTATTTCTGCCATTTTATGGTTGTTTTTGTCTTAATTTAATTGAAATTCTTTTTTAAGCTGCGTCAGTTTTGATCGTACAGAAGCATCAATCTGCTGGTCGCCGACTCTTAAAACATATCCTCCTAAAATTTTAGGATTGATGATGGTTTTCACGTCAAATTTATTGTCGTGGTTCACAAGAGAAGAAGATTTCAGGATATTCTGGATATTTCCTTCAGACAGCGATGATGCAGAAGTTAAGGTGATTCGCTGAACACCGTTAATATCCTCCACTTTATTGATGAATTCCTGAGCAATATTCTGCATCTGGCTTTCGCGACCCTGTTTGATGACCAACTGGATCATGTTCTGGGCTACCGGCGAAAAGCTTTTGAAGATTTGCATCGCGATGCTGATCTTTTTCTTCGTATCGATTACCGGGGAAGCAAAGAAATTCTGCAGTTCCTTGGATTTCTCGATGGTTTTCACAATATCGGCCATTTCACTGTAAACAGAATCGGTTTTACCGGATTCCTGAGTGAAATTAAGCAGACCCTGCGCGTATCTTTTTGCTACTTTACTTGTAAGCATTTAGTTCAAATTAGATTTGTTAAGAATATTCTCTACCAAAGCATTTTGAGCACCGTCGTTATCAAGCTTCTGTCTCAGGATGGATTCAGCGATGTTTACAGACAAAGAACCGATTTGGTTTTTGATGTCGGACATTGCAGCAGATTTTTCAGCCTGAATGGCCTGTCTTGCCTGCGCAATCATTTTGTCGCCTTCTACCTTTGCCAGATCTTTAGCTTCACCAACAATTCTGTCTTTAATTTCCCGTGCTTCTTTCAGGATATTATCGCGCTCCACTTTTGCTTCACGGATAATATTCTCATTTTCAGCCTTCAGGTTTAGAACTTCCTGCTTAGCAAGTTTTGCCTGATTCAGGGAATCAACGATGGTTACCTCTCTTTCGTTAACAGCATCCATAATTGGCTTCCAAGCGAATTTTCTCAAAACCAAAAGAAGGATTAAGAAGATTACCGACTGGATAATGAATAAACCTGATGAAAAATTTTCTAATAATCCCATAAGAGTTATAATAAAATATTGTAATTAATTTTTAATTTTTTAAAAAATCACCTGCCGTAACCAACCGTTCCCGGCAAGTGATAATTGTTTTGCAACTTCTTAGTTTACCGCAAACAATGCAGCAAAAGCAACACCTTCTACAAGGGCTGCAGCGATCAACATCGCCGTTTGAAGTTTACCAGCTTGTTCTGGTTGTCTAGCCATACCTTCCAAAGCAGCTGCACCGATTTTACCGATACCGATACCTGTTCCGATTACTACTAAACCTGCACCAATGATTTTTGGCATTTCTTGCATAATATATAATTTTAAAAAATTAGTTCTACTTAATAAAGTTCTCAAACGAACTTGTTTCTTTTTACTTTTAACCTGGTTCTTTCTCCTTGGCTCTTAATTAATGATGAGCTTCTTCGTGATGATGCTCCTCATTCGCCATTCCGAAATACACCGCTGAAAGCATCGTGAAGATATACGCCTGTAAAAACGCTACCAAAACTTCAAGAAGATAAATCACGAAAGTCAGGAACGGGAACGCAACTCCTGCGATCACATTCTGGAAATAATAAATCAGGGCGATCAAACTCATCACTACGATGTGGCCTGCCGACATATTTGCAAAAAGACGTATTAAAAGTGCGAAAGGCTTGATGAATACCCCGATAATTTCAATCGGCATCATGACTATCTTCATTGGCCAAGGCAATCCCGGCATCCAGAAAATGTGCTGCCAGTAATTTTTGTTTGCAGTAAACTGCGTTACAAAAAATGTGATCATTGCCAGTGCAAACGTAATAGCGATATTTCCGGTAACATTAATCCCGAAAGGCATTAATCCAAAAACATTCAGGAATAGGATAAAGAAAAATACGGTTAAAAGATAACCCATGTATTTCTTGTATTTCGGTCCGATGTTCGGTTTTGCAATTTCGTCTCTTACAAAAAGAATAAGCGGTTCAAAGATTTTCCCGGCACCTGTAGGAACAAGAGATTTTTTATAATTTCTTGCCATAGAACCGAAGATCCACAACATCAGCAATCCTGTAAAGATGATCATCAGAACACTTTTTGTAATGGAAAGATCCAGTACTTTTTCGTTGTCAGCGCGACCTTTATCATCAAGGTTTAAGGTACCGTTTGCATCAGTCTTTAAGATTTTCTCGTGGTATAATGCATAATGCGCTCCCTTACTTTCAACAACATAATATTTCGTACCGTGCGCATCCTTCATTTCGGCTCCGTGGTGGAATTCAGAACTCATAAAAGAGTGAAAACCGTTTGCCTGATCGTAAAAAATCACAGGAAGCGGAAAACCGATGTGTTTTTCGGTACCGTCAGCATTTTTTGCGACCATGATATCGAAGCTGTGCCCATCAAGCAAGTGATGGTCAATAAAATTCTTATTGTCAGTTTTAATTTTTTCCTGTTCTGAAACGGGTGCCGATATTTCTGTTCCGTTTGCATGCTCAGCAGTAACCATAGTTCCGTGCTGTGCGAAGGAAGAAGTAAATGTCGATAAAAAACCTATTAATAGTACTACTCTTTTCAGCATTGAGATATCTTATTTTAAAGTTTTGCAAAAATAGAACAAATAATCATAATATAAAAATCAATTTTTACTGATATTTTTCATCTTTTGGGGTTTCAATGGCATCTTCGCGCTGAATAAGTTTCACCGAATACAGCGTCTCGATGACCAGAGAAATAAGATACGGAACGATAAAATGAACTTTATAATTCGGAACCTCGCTTAAATTGAGTTTTTTCATCACCAGAAACATGATCATGAGTTTGAACATGACCAGTCCCATAAAAGCAAAGCCAATATAAGTTGGATAGATTTTTTTAATGAGTGAGAGTATGGTAATCACCATGGTGAAAAGCACGGTAAGAAAAAGATAATATTTGATAAAAGTGGTCTCGAAACCGATCTCCAGCAGTTGCAAGATTCCGAAATGGACAAAAAACATAACAAAATACAGAATAATATAAAGCGTAGTATTTTTGATTTTCATAGTGATGCGTTTATTTTTAAGAAGAAATTCCGGAGTTACTATTTTTAAGAGCAGGATCTTTTTCCGAAGTCGGTTTATCGTCGCCCTGCACTTTTTTTAACTGGCGAAGCAGGCTGTAAAAAGCGAGTCCCATTCCTAAAAAACCAATGGCTACAGTTAACAGATTCCTATCAATTTCAAAGTAGTCGTTCAGCTTTTTTCCGCCCCAGAACGATAGTCCCATCGTCGCAAGCATTTGGAAAACAATCGCTGAATACACGCCGTACTGGCGAAGGCCGTTTTTCGCGAACTTCTTCTCGTCTTCCTGGCTGAATTCCTGTTCTGTAGGATTTTTTTCGGACATTTAAATGTTTTCACAAAGATATGTTTTTTGGCCGGTCGGGTCAAAGTAATTGATGCGGTGCTGAAGTAAAAATTCAACAAAATGAATTTAAAAAATAAAAAATCCTTATTTTTGCAAATCATTACCAAAAAATTATGTTCAACAGTTTACAGGATAAGTTAGATAAAGCGCTTCATAACATCTCAGGGCGCGGAAAAATCACCGAAATCAATATTGCGGAAACCGTAAAGGAAATCCGCCGCGCGCTTGTTGATGCCGATGTGAATTATAAAGTAGCGAAAGATTTAACCAAAAGGGTTCAGGACAAAGCTTTGGGTCAGAATGTTCTTACAAGCCTGACTCCGGGACAGCTCATGACAAAAATCGTTCATGACGAACTGGTGGATCTGATGGGTGGAACTCATGAAGGCATCAATCTTTCCGGAAAACCAAGTGTTATTCTGATTGCGGGACTTCAGGGTTCAGGTAAAACTACTTTTTCAGGGAAACTGGCGAATTATTTAAAACAGAAAAAAAACAAAAAACCTTTATTGGTCGCCTGCGACGTTTACCGTCCTGCCGCCATTGAGCAGCTGAAAATTTTAGGACAGCAGACCGGAATTCCTGTCTATACCGAAGAAGGCGCCGTAAATCCTTCCTCGATCGCTGAAAATGCAGTAAAATTTGCGAAAGAAAATGGTCACGACGTCGTGATTGTAGATACAGCCGGCCGTTTGGCAATTGATGAGCAGATGATGAACGAGATCAAATCGGTTCATTATTTCATCAAACCGGACGAAACTTTGTTTGTAGTGGATTCAATGACCGGTCAGGATGCCGTGAACACTGCAAAAACCTTCAACGAAGCCCTGAATTTTGACGGTGTTGTTCTTACAAAACTCGACGGTGATACACGGGGTGGAGCGGCCCTAACAATCCGTTCGGTGGTTGAAAAACCAATCAAATTCATCTCTACAGGAGAAAAAATGGAAGCGCTTGACGTTTTCTATCCGGAAAGAATGGCAGACCGAATCCTTGGAATGGGTGATGTGGTTTCCTTAGTTGAAAGAGCTCAGGAACAGTTTGATGAAGAGGAAGCCAAAAAACTTCATAAAAAAATTGCCAAAAACGAGTTCGGTTTCGATGATTTCCTGAAACAGATTAACCAGATCAAAAAAATGGGAAATATGAAGGATTTGATGGGCATGATTCCGGGAGTTGGAAAAGCCATGAAAGATGTGGACATTCAGGATGATGCCTTTAAACATATTGAAGCCATTATTTATTCGATGACTCCGGATGAAAGAAGAAGACCTTCGATCATCAATACCCAGAGAAA
The DNA here is from genome assembly GCA_019459085.1 of Kaistella sp. Classification (GTDB taxonomy): domain Bacteria; phylum Bacteroidota; class Bacteroidia; order Flavobacteriales; family Weeksellaceae; genus Kaistella. The sequence goes on along the minus strand of JAIBEW010000005.1, from coordinate 5,751 downwards.
AAACAGGATTGCCAAAGGCGCCGGACGAAAAATCGAAGATGTGAACGCTTTGATGAAACAGTTTGAGCAGATGGGTAAAATGATGAAAATGATGCAGGGACCTCAGGGAAAACAGATGATGGAGATGATGAGCAAAGGAATGCCGAAAGTTCCGGGAATGGGCGGAAACCTTTTCGGAAAATAACAGCGAAAAAAATTAAAAATAAAATCCCGAATCAATGATTCGGGATTTATTTATTCTGGGATAATCTTAGATTAGAATTTGTAAACCAAACCTAAAGAAACATCAGTAAAGTTAAGACCAATGTTGAAATTATCGATTGATTTTGCGTTGTCGGTATCTTCTTTCATTGAAGTATAGTTAAGAACTCCAACAGTCGCTTCAAGTGCAAAGTTTCTCGTCAGGAAATAGTTAACACCGGGAGCGAATCCGAAATTGAAACCGTTGTATTTAGTTTCATTAACATCCATTCCATCGTCATCAGTAGTATTAACTCCCACATAATTTGCATTCAATTCTCCGAACAATGAGAATTTTGATGCCGGTGTGATGTAATATCTACCAAAAACCCCTGCATTCACTGCTTCCATTTCTTCAGATAAGGTGTATGTTTGACCAATAACTGTGAAAGTGTTTTCCACATTCCCTTTAGTATACCCTACTCTTGCTCCTACAGCGATATTTGGACTTACAAAAATACCGAAACTTGGAGCGATTGTAGCAGCGTTTTCTTCATATTGATCCTGTTTTGTAGAAGAATATTCTACTGCACCTGTAATAAAGGTATCTCCTTTTACAAATCCTTCACCTGCAGTGGTTACCTGAGCGTTTACAGCGCCGAAAAGTGCAACTGCACCAACTAATAATACTTTTTTCATGTTTATTGTTTTTTTTTAATTAAACGACCGCAAAAGTAAAAATAAGGCTGCACTATACAAAATTGGAGACACTGATTTTTATCATCAAAAAAAAATCCTGCATTACTGCAGGATCTGATCATTTTTATTGAAAACTGGTTAGAATGAGTACCCAAGTCCTAAAGAACCGGTTGGCAGAATTCCGCTTGCTTTAAGGTTATCACCATATGCAGTTTCATCAGCGGCATTGCTCCACTTGTATTTAAACGACTTATAAGATGCACCTGCATTGAGATCCAAAGTAAAACCTGAATCGAAAATCCACTGGTAACCTGCTCTTAAGCCACCTCCGATCGAAGTGATATCGGCTTCAGCTTTCATTGAAGGATCGGTAGGATCACCAAAAGAAAACGCAGAATTGTCAATTTTTACTTTACCGGCAGTGAAATCACCAACGGCAGCTCCGTAGAATCCTGTCATGGCTTCATCAAAATAATAACGACCCTGCAAACCACCACCGTAAGTGGTATATTTGTTATCGCCAAATTTAAAACCACCGTAACCTCCACCGATTACTCCGGAGATCCTATCGCTGAACTTATGTTCGAAGGTGATAAGGTCTGAGCCTCCTAAAAGTGCAGCAGGGTTTACCTTGATTGAGTTTTCCTGGGCATTTACCGCTCCAAAAAGTGCGAATGCACCCACCAATAATAATTTTTTCATGTTTTATATTTTTAATTAAAAAGTTTTCAGGTATGGTTATTATCACAAACTGCCCAATTGAAAATTGTATTGATCAATAGGGCAGGTAATTTGAAAAAAAGTTTTTAGAATTTATAGGAAATTCCGATTTTCCCGCCGTTGAATACTCCGCCTGCATTGGCTTCCGCATTCAAACCGAAGTTATTGTTGAAATAATATCTTCCGCCAACCTGAGCAGAAACTCCGGGTTCAGATTTGTGCGGATCGCGGTAATCGGGATTATTCGGATGGTCAAAATTAAATGAATTGAAACCCACCGTTAAACCGGCATAAAAATCATATTTATTAGGGATTCCCATTAAAGTATTGAAGTGATAATTTCCGTTTACGCCAAGGCCAATCCAGCTACCGCGGTTATTTCCGTCATAATCTTTTCCGCCGAAACGGCCTTCTACACCTACCGTAACATCATTATGCACTCCGTAATCCAGGCCGGCATATAACCCTACATTTTCTGCATAACGGTGAGGCAAAGCCAAACCTGCATTCAACTGCAAATCTCCTTTTTGAGCTCGTTGCCCAAAAACTGTTGCAGAAATCATCACTGCCGCTGAAAGTATTATTTTCTTCATATTCATTTCTTTAGGTGACAAATATAAAATTATTAATTTAATTAACAAATTATTAACTAAATTTTTAAAAATAATTGGTTAAAGCCCTTGAAATCGTACAAATAGCATAATATTCACTTAAAGTGAATATGTGGATAACTACTCTTCGCGCTGGCGTTGTTCTTCACTTCCATACGCATTGATGATTTTTCTCACCACCGGATGACGCACAACATCTTCATCAGTCAAATGTACAAAACCGATTTCTTTTACATCTTTAAGGATCCTCATCGCTTCTTTTAAACCGGATTTCTGACGGAGCGGCAAATCAACCTGGCTCGGATCGCCTGTAATGATAAACTTGGCATTCATCCCCATTCTGGTGAGAAACATTTTCATCTGCAGATGGGTGGTATTCTGGGCTTCATCCAGGATTACAAAAGCTTCGTCCAGAGTTCGTCCGCGCATAAAAGCTAAAGGCGCTACTTCAATCACTTTTTTCTCAATATAACCTTCCAGTTTTTCGTGCGGAATCATATCGCGAAGCGCGTCATAAAGCGGCTGTAAATAAGGATCGAGCTTTTCCTTTAAATCTCCGGGCAAAAAACCAAGGCTTTCGCCGGCTTCTACAGCGGGTCTTGTAAGGATAATTCTCTTCACTTCTTTATCGCGGAGCGCCCTTGCTGCTAAAGCAACACTCGTGTATGTTTTTCCTGTTCCGGCCGGCCCGATTGCAAAAACCATGTCCTTTACCTCCGATTCTTTTACGAGTTTTTTAAGATTTGTTGTTTTGGCTTTGATTACTTTACCATTCACTCCTTTAACAATGATATCCTGATCGAAAACGAGCTGTTTTTCGGTTTCGTCTTTTAAATTGAGGATGTTCTCTACATCTTTTAAAGTAATGGAATTGTTTTTTGAAATAAAACCCACGATATCATCGAGTTTCTGCTCCATAATATCAAGAGCCTCGCGGTTGCCCATCGCAAAAACAAAGTGGTCACGTCCGGTGATTTTTAAGGTTGGAAAGCTGGATTTCAGCACATTGAAAAACTGATTGTTAACTCCGTAGAAGGTCTTAATGTCGATCCCGGAAATTTCATAGTTGGTTTCAAACATCTATTAATTGTTTTGTTTAAATATTTTTTTAAAAATATAATTTTTATTTCAGATACCAAGTTTAATTTTTACGCAATGGTGCAGAAAATATTTTTTTAATTTAAATTTGCCCCTCACGCTTATATTTTCAATGTCAGTTATCACATTTACTTCAGATTATGGTTTGGTAGATCACAGAGTAGCTTCTGTGAAAGGGAGAATCCTGAGCCTGAAAGAAGACATCAGACTGGTGGATATTTCCCACGAAATTCAGGCGTACAACCTTCTGCAGACCGCTTATATTGTGCGGAATTCCTATTCATTTTTCCCGAAAGACACGGTTCATATTATATCGGTCGACAGTTTTTATACGAAAGAAAGAAAAAGCATTATTTATAAAGCCAACGGCCATTATTTTATCGCGGCCGACAACGGAGTGCTGAGTCTGATTTTCTACGACATCCAGCCCGAAGCGGTTTACGAAATTACGCTTAACAACCGTTTTGATGATGAAGTAAGTTTTACGTCCACCGATATATTCGCTCCTGCGGCAGTTCATCTCCAGAACGGCGGTCTGCCTGAAGTGATCGGAAGAAAATTCAAGAATCCTAAACAGCTTTCTTTCCCGAGGCCTGTTTTCAATGAAAATGAAAATATGATTATTGGAGAAGTGATGTTTATTGATAATTTCGGAAATGTGGTTTCCAATATCCACCAAAAATTCTTTGAAAAAAACGGAGTCAATTTCGAGAATTTCATTGTGAAATTCAGGAATCTTGCTTTGACAAAAATTTACGGACAGTATACCGACGTGGTGGCAGACTGGAAACTCGAGCCTGAATCCCACGGAAAATCTGCAGCAATTTTCAATGATGCTGGTTTGCTGGAACTCACCATTTACAAAGGCAATATCAATAACGGCGCAAAATCACTTTTCGGGCTCAGCGTGGGCGAAAAAATCTATGTAGAATTTGCCTGATTATACTATTCTCAAAAAATGTTCAATTTTTTATATATTTGTGAAAATCTAAAAATTAAAAATGGCAGAATATAAATTACTACTTCCTTCCATGGGTGAAGGCGTGATGGAAGCGACAATTATCAGTTGGTTATTCAGTGAAGGAGATACTGTTAAAGAAGATGATTCCGTTGTGGAAATTGCTACCGATAAAGTTGATTCAGACGTTCCGACACCAGTTTCGGGGAAAATTATTAAAATTCTGAAACAAAAAGATGATGTGGCAAAAATTGGCGAAGCCATCGCCATCCTTGAAGTTGCAGGCGAAGGTGAAGCAGTTGCAGAACAGGCTCAGGAGCCTAAAACTGCTGAAGAAGTAAAAACAGAAATTCCGCAGCTTTCTGATGCCGACGTTAAAGAACTTGAAAAACCGGTAGCCGCTTCAGCCACTCAGGAATTTTCAGGAGATCCTTACTTGTCACCATTGGTAAAAAATATCGCACAGCAGGAAAATATTTCCGAAAACGAACTTAAATCCATAAAAGGAAGCGGTATAGAAGGCAGAATTACGAAAGAAGATATTTTGGCTTTTGTTTCGAACAGAGGTGTCGTTAGCAGCGAAGCGAAGCAAACCGTTTCAGCTCCTCAGGCAGCTGCTCCTGTCGCTCCGAAACCTGCAGCACCGGTTTCCGCACCAATTGCAGTTGGCGCAGGCGATGAAGTGATCCAAATGGACCGCGTCCGAAAAATTATCGCTGATGCCATGGTGAATTCGAAAAGAACTTCGCCGCACGTAACTTCGTTCATTGAGTCTGATGTTACAAACGTCGTGAAATGGAGAACAAAACACAAAGATGCTTTCGAAAAACGCGAAGGTGAAAAACTGACTTACATGCCGATCTTCGTGAAAGCGATTGTAAAAGCGATTCAGGATTTCCCGATGATTAACGTTTCTGTTGACGGCGATAAAATCATCAAAAAGAAAAATATCAATATCGGAATGGCAACGGCACTTCCGGACGGTAATTTAATTGTTCCGGTCATTAAAAATGCCGATCAGCTTTCCCTTTCAGGACTTGCAAAAGCGATTAACGACCTGGCTTACCGTGCAAGAAACAAAAAACTGAGACCGGAAGATACTCAAGGTGCCACGTACACAATTTCCAATGTTGGAGGTTTCGGCAATCTGATGGGAACACCCATTATTCCTCAGCCACAGGTTGCTATTTTGGCAGTCGGTGCCATCGTAAAAAAGCCGGCAGTTCTGGAAACAAAAGACGGCGACGTTATTGCCATCCGTCATTTGATGTTTATGTCGCATTCTTACGATCACCGCGTTGTAGACGGTTCACTCGGCGGAATGTTCCTGAAACATGTTCACGATTACCTTCAGAACTGGGATCTGGATACTGAAATATAGAAATAAATGATACTGAAACCTCCGGAAATTTCCGGAGGTTTTGTTTTGAGGGATTTCTTGGCTTATTCGTCTTTTCGGGGGGGGGGGGGGGGGGGGGGGGGGGG
>JAIBEW010000014.1 GCA_019459085.1 Kaistella sp. | reverse complement strand
CCCGCTCCCCGCCGCGGCCCAGGCTCGCCGCGATCTCGAAACGCGCAAGCGGCAGGAGGCGCGCGCCGCCGCCGCCGCACGCGCGGCTGCCCGGGCGGCGCCCGCTAAGCCGGCCCAGCCGGCGCAGGCCCCAGGCGCGGCTGACGCCGAGGCGTTGCGCGTGGCGGAAGCGGCTCGCGTGGCCGAACAGCGCCGCCGCACCGCGCTGGAGGCGGCCCGCAAGCAGCGCGAATCGCGCCTGGCCGAACAGAAGGTGGCCGAGGCGGCGCAGGCCGCGCGCATCGCCAACGAACAGGCCGCCGCGCAAGCGGCCGCCGCTGCTGCCGCCGCCGTCGTGCCCAAGCGCCTGACGCCGATCGCCGTCAGCACGCCACAGCCGGCCTATCCGCCCGTAGCCCTGCGCAGCGGCATCACCGGCTCGGTGGAAGTGCAGCTCACCGTGCGCCGCGACGGCAGCGTTGCCAACGTGCGGGTGCTGTCGGCCAGGCCGCGCGGCACCTTCGAGCGTTCGGTGCTGGCCACGCTGCGCCAGTGGCGTTTCCAGCCGCTCGACGAAGACGTGACGATCATCCGCACGATCAACTTCCGCTGATCGCGCGGTGCATCAGCCGCCGGAGTAAGCCCGCGGCAGCGGGCCTTCGGGGGCCAGGTAGCGGTCGCGCAGTTCGGTCTGGCGCGAACGCATGCTGGCCAGCTTTCCGCCGAACCACACCTGTTCGGCCAGCGTGTTCACTTCCAGCGGATCGCCGCTCCACAGCACCAGGTCGGCCGCCTGGCCCACTTCGATGCGGCCGCGCTGGGCCGACAGGCCGAACACCTGCGCCGGCACCGACGTCAGGCCGGCCAGTCCGGCTTCCCACGGCAGGCCATACGCCACGGCGGTGCCCGCGAGCTGGCGGATCTTGCGCGCGTTGTGGGTGGCGTCGCCGCCCTGGGTGAAGCCCACCACTACCCCGGCGCGATGCAGGCGCGCGGCGTTCTCAAGCGTGGAGCCCAGGGCGTCGAAGCTCGACGGCAGGTTGGCCAGCGCGTCCACGAACACCGGTGCGTTGGCGGCCTTGAGCTGTGGCGCCACCATCCAGGCCTCGCTGCCGCCGACGATCACCGGCTTCACGCCGTGCCGGCGCGCAAAGGCCAGGGCCTGCCGGATGTCCGCCGCGCGGTCCACGTGGAAGACCACGCGGCCACCGGCCAGGTAGCCCGCCAGCGCGGTGCGGCCGGCGCGCGTGAGCAGGCCGTCGCCGCTGCCGGCGCGGGCTTCGGACACCGCCTGTTCGAGCAGCATCCACTGGCCCGCGCGGCTGCCGCCCGACAGCGGCGACG
>JAIBEW010000035.1 GCA_019459085.1 Kaistella sp. | reverse complement strand
CCCCCCCCCCCCCAACGCCAAAGCTCAGACAGGCCGTTCGATCGGGGCTAAAATTCCGTGCTTTTTCCCTTCAGCACTTTTTTATTCCTCGTTCAGAACATCCAGAATAATGGCACAACCTTCACGAATCTCTTCCTGACTTAAAGTCAGGGGCGGAGAAATTCTCATATATTCATTTCGGTACAGTTGCCAGAAAACAATAAGGCCTTTTTCCATACATTTTTTGGCAACCTCCAGCGTGTATTCCGGTGTTCCGAGGTTCACGGCCAACATTAAACCTTTCCCGTTGATGTTTTTAATCTTCGGATGCACGAGCAGTTCGCGGAAAAGTTTTTCCTTTTCTTCAGTTTCATCCATCAAAGTGCTGTCGAGAACTTCCTTCAGCGTAGCATGACTTGCCGCCGCGATGAGCGGATTTCCGCCAAAGGTTGTAATATGACCGAGTTTCGGGGAATGGGAAAGTGTTTCCATGATTTTCCGTGAACTCATAAATGCGCCGACCGGAACGCCGCCGCCCATTCCTTTTCCCATGACGAGAATATCCGGGACAATGCCAAAGTGCTCAAAGGCAAAGAGTTTTCCGGTACGCCCAAAACCGGGCTGTATCTCATCGAGGATAAGAAGCGCACCGACTTCCTCACATCTTTTTTTCAGTTTTTTCAGATAGTCATGTTCCGGCATCAGAAAACCGGCGGCTCCCTGAATGGTTTCCAGGATTACACAGGCGGTTTTCTCTGTAATGCTGTCCAGGTCTTTTTCTTCATTAAAACCGATGAAAGTCACCAATGGTAGAAGCGGGCGGAACTCGCGCTTGTGGTACTCGTTCCCGGAAACGGAGAGCGCACCGTGCGTGTTGCCGTGATAGGAATTTTTAAAAGAGACAATCTCTTCTCTTCCGGTATATCTTTTTGCCAGTTTCAGGCTGCCGTCAATGGCTTCCGCACCTGAATTCACAAGATACGTCACTTCCAGCGGATCAGGTGTCGCTTCTGCAAGCAGGCGGCAGAGTTTCACGGGCATTTCCTGAGCATATTCGCCATAAACCATTACATGCAGGTATTTTTCGGCCTGGGTTTTAATCGCTTCCACAATTTTTGGATGGGAATGGCCCAAAGTATTCGCGGAAACGCCTGCGACAAAATCGAGGTATTTTCTGCCGTCTTTGCCATAAATATAGCTTCCTTCTGCTTTTTCCACTTCAAATCCTGCAGCGAACTGCGTGGTCTGCGCCTGGTAGGTAAAGAAATCGTTTTGCATGGTACAAAAATAAGATTTTCTCTGCGCAAATAAAGCATAATACAGTTGCGACGGACCGGCTCCCCGCTTTTTGGGGGCTTTTTATAAAGAAAAAATCTTGTTATTCCGCTGCTGATGATGTATAAAGTCGTTTCTCAAAAAATAGATCTGATATTTTTACGGCAGCGTAAGATATTTACCGTCAGCATATTGAAACGTTGATTTCAGCCCTTTATTTCAATAAAAACAGCGATAATTTGGTTTCTGAAAAAAAATGACATTTTTTTGGCATTTTCAGAGATTTTTAATTAGCTTTACTAAAGGCTCAAATATTTATGTAATCAGCTACCGAATATTTAATGTAAAGGAGATTTAGCTATAGTTTAATGAAGATGAACATGAAGAAGAAAACCTTATTCTTAAATCTTGCGTTCGCATTTTTTTCAGCCACTGCAGCTGCACAGAATTCATCGGAAGTATCCCTCAATATTAGTCTCTACCCCATTCAGACCATTGTAGTGAATACAGGCACAAATACTGCTGACCTGGATTACATAACCCAGGATGACTATAAAAACGGGGTAAATGTAACCAAAGAGGATCATTTAAAGATTTACAGCACCGGAGGCTTTACCGTGAGGGTCAAAACAATTTCACCCACGCTTACCAATACCCTGAACAACGGCAGTTCAATTGATGCCGGTGATATTACCGTTACGGTTTCCAAAGGAACCACAAACGGTATTGAAGGTCTAGCTTACAACTCTGTACCGCTTTCGACTGCAGATACCGAATTAATTTCAAGTCCTTTTGGCGGTAATAACAAGACCTTTAATATTAACTACGCTGCAAAGGGTGATGATAAATACCTTAACAAATACGTGAAGGCTCAAAGTCCAACGGTTTATACCACTCAGGTGGTTTACAGTATTGTAGTTAATTAAAAGGTTTTTCACCGTCACAATTTGGGAAATCTCCAACCAATACTGGTTTGCCCCGTCCCTCACCAATATCGACAAGAACCACAATTATCCGGCAATATTACTTCTTATAGATCAGGTTAATTATTTTCCGGAAGCTTTTTCATTCCTATTCAGGAACGATAAATGTTTCAGTATTGTTTCAGTGAAAAATAAAAAAAACACTTACATTTCTGTAAGTGCTTCATTTTCAAGTGGCCCAGCTTGGGCTCGAACCAAGGACTTGCTGATTATGAGTCAGCTACTCTAACCAGCTGAGTTACAAGGCCAAAAACGAAGGGTTTTGAATTCCTCTGTTTTCATGAGGTGCAAAAATAATCTTTTTTCGATACAATCAAAAATTTTCAGGGCTTTTCTTGGCAAAGTTCTACCAAAACACCGTTTGTGGATTTAGGATGAAGAAAAACCACCAGTTTATTGTCGGCGCCATCTTTGGGTTCTTCAGAAATAAAAATAAACCCTTCTTTCTTGAGTCTTTCGATTTCATCAAAAATATTATCCACGCCAAAAGCGATGTGGTGAATGCCTTCGCCTTTCTTGTCCAGAAATTTAGCGATCGGACTTTCGGGGTTTGAAGCTTCCACCAGTTCAATCTTGCTTTCACCAATTTGGTAAAACGAAGTCGTAACACCTTCCCTTTCCACCGATTCCTTTTTATAGTTCTGCATGCCCAGGAGTCTTTCGAATAAACCATCTGAGGTTTCCAAAGACTTTACCGCAATTCCGAGGTGTTCTATTTTCATCATTTCTTTCAGTTCAGTTTTATATGGTGTAAATCTTTGACCATCCGTCGGCGATCTTCCAGCTATTTCAAACAAAAATAGTAAATTTGCGGCATGATTGAAAGTAACCGACAGAGAAAAGTAGCACAGATTATACAGGAAGACTTCGCAGAACTTTTCCGCAAGCAGGCATCAGAAAGCAAACAGACTTTTCTGGTAACGGTTTCGGATGTGAAAGTGACGGCGGATCTCAGCATTGCCAAAATCTATCTCAGTATCTTTCCTCAGGAATTCCGCAAAACGATCATGGCTGAAATTCAGTCCAGCAAAGCAGCTTATCGAAATTTCATTGGCCAGAAGATGGGGAAACAGGTGCGGATCATTCCGGAAATCCAGTTTTATCTGGACACTACCCTGGATGATGTGGAAAGAATTGAAAGAGAACTGAAAGGCGAAGGCGACAATCCGGTTTTATAAATATTCGGAAATTTCTTGAAAAACACTGCTTTTTATATCGCAAAACGGTACCTGATTGCCAAAAAAGGCAGTACAGCGGTAACCTTTATTACCTGGCTTGCTGCAATTGCCATGATGGTGGCAGTGGCTTCGATGTTTGTGATTGTTTCGGTTTTTTCGGGTCTGGAGATTCTTAACAGAGACTTGATTTCCAATCTGCACGCCGATCTTACGATTAAAAGCACGTCGGGGAAAACGCTGCGGAACATGGATAACATTCAGTCTGTACTTCAGAAAAATAAAGAAATTCTGCATTTTTCCGGAACCATTGAAGAAAAAGTCTATTTAAGATATAACGGCAAGGGCGATATTGCGTATCTGAGAGGCGTTGATTCAGCTTACACTTTGGTGAACCCTATTCATAAATCCATTTTTTACGGAACGTATCCGAGCTTCAAATTCACCAATGAAGTGCTAATGGAAAACTCCCTGAACAACCGTTTGTCGGTTCCGGTAGGTTCGGATAAGGACATCGCAGTGGTGGTAATGCCCAAACCCGGAAAAGGACTCATCAGTAAAGAAGAAGATATTTTCAATAAAAAAGAGGTATATGTAACCGGTGTTTTTCCGGGAAATGACCAGCTCGACAACTATATTATTGCTCCGCTCGAACTGACCCAGCAGCTTCTGGATCTGCCCAAGAATTCTGCCTATAATATTGTAATAAAACTGAAGACCCCTGAAAACGCCGACACGGTTCGGGATGATCTCCAGAGAGCACTCGGAAAATCTGTAAACATCAAGACCAAACAGGAAGAAAATGCGGCATTCTGGAAAATGATCAATATTGAGAAGCTCTTCATTTACTTTATTTTTGCGCTTGTTATTTTCATCACCACCTTTAATCTGGCAGGTGCCATCATTATTCTTCAGCTCGACAAAAAAGATCAGGCAAAATCTTTGATCTCTCTCGGTTTCCCTTTATCTCACTTGCGGAAAACGTATTTTTACACCGGAATTCTTATTGTAACAGCAGGAATCATTTCAGGATTTATTCTCGGAACTTTACTCTGTGTTTTCCAGCTCTACTCGGGCTTCTTCAAGGCCAGCGAAACCCTTCCGTTTCCAGTTCAGATCACCTTTCAAAACTACCTCGTCGTAGCACTTACTGCTGCCGTTTTTGGCTTTGCAGTTTCGTGGATTTTCTCTAAAATCAACAGGCAGAATATTATCAACAGTTAACATAACACCAGTTATATTTTTTGTAATTTTGCAGCCAGATTTTTATAGAAAACATGAAAAAAAATTTTACCTTTTTATTGGTAAACCTGATGTTTGCCACTTCGTTTGCGCAGATTCCGACCGGTTATTACACCGGAACCACGGGATTAACAGGCTATCCTCTTAAAACAAAATTAAGTCAGATCATCACTGCCGGTCACCAGGATCAGGGTTACAGCGGACTATGGATTGGATACCAAACCACCGACCGTGATTATTATTATGAAAATAACGGTAAAGTCCTGGATATGTATTCCGAGAATCCTACAGGAGCTGACCCATATGAATACACCATCGCCACAGACCAGTGCGGAAATTACTCCGCTGAAGGCGCGTGTTACAACAGGGAACATACCGTTCCTCAAAGTTTCTTCAATGAAGCAAGTCCGATGCGTAACGACATTCATTTCATTCCGCCAACCGACGGAAAAGTGAACGGAATGCGAAGCAATTATCCTTACGGGGTAGTTACAAATCCAACCTGGACTTCCCTGAACGGCTCTAAACTGGGTCCCAATACAACCACTGGCTATTCGGGAGTTGTTTTTGAGCCGATTAATGCTTTTAAAGGAGATATCGCCAGAATGATTTTTTACTTTGTAACCCGTTACCAAAACCAGATTCCTTCTTTCAGCAGCGGAAATATGTTGGACGGAACCACAACACGAAGTCTTACACAATGGGAATTGGAAGTCCTTCTTTCGTGGCATGATGCAGATCCTGTTTCTCCAAGAGAAATCGACCGTAACAATGCTTCTTATACTTTTCAGGGAAACAGAAATCCTTACATCGACTATCCGAACTGGGTCCATGAAGTTTGGGGGTATGTAAACACCACTCCCGATACTACCGCGCCATCAACACCAACGAATTTAGCTGTAAACAATGTCACCGGAAGTTCAGCGATCGCCACATGGACCGCATCTACCGACAATATTGCAGTAGCGGGCTATAATATATACCTGAACGCAGTGCTTTTCGGAAGTTCAGGATCCAACACCTTCAATATGACCGGACTGAATCCTAATACTTTATACTCAGTAACAGTGGTCGCTTTTGATGCCGCCGGAAACAATTCGCCAGCTTCCGCAGCGGTAAACTTTACGACGCTGAATGTTGTGGTGCCTCCGGGAAATTCAAATGAACTGTATATTTCCGAATATGTGGAAGGCACTTCAAACAACAGAGCAATAGAACTTACCAACGCTACACCTGATCCTGTAGATCTGAGCAATTACAGCATCCAGAAACAGGTGAACGGGGCCGGAACATGGGGAAGCAATTTTCCGCTTACCGGAACCCTTGCTCCGAATACTGCGTTCGTTATCCTAAATTCCAACGCATCATTTACCTGCACTTTTACTTCGAATATGTCTGTTGGCGGTGCTCCGATGGATTTTAACGGAAATGATCCGATTGGTCTTTTCAAAAACGGGGTCTTGATTGATATCGTAGGAACTTTCAACGGCGGTTCTGTAAATTTTGCTGCAGACACTACTTTAAGAAGAAATGTAAATAATCCTTCCACAACCTATTCGGCTACGCAGTGGGACATTTTTGCCGTGAACACCTGCGACAATCTGGGGATCGCAAATCCTGCTTCTGTTCTAGCGACAGTGGAAAACAACCTTTCTCAAGGCTGGACTGTTCACCCAAATCCGGTAAAAGACGGAATCCTTTCTCTTCAGGGTAAAGATTTGAATAAGGTCAGCAGAGCAGAAATTTATGACATGACCGGCGCGCTGATTCAGGTGATTGATAAGCCGTTCCGAAACTCCAATACAATTATTCTGAGAAATAATACAAAAGGAAACTACATTCTGAAAGCAGGAAGTTACAGCACCAAATTCCTTGTGAATTAAGTTATTCAATTATAAATGAACTGAAAAGGCTGAATTATCTTCAGCCTTTTTTTATTTTTGAAGAATGGAAACAGCCAAAAGATTCGGTTTAATCGGGAGAAACATCTCCTATTCATTTTCAAAGAAGTTTTTTGAGGAGAAATTCATGCATTTAAACCTTAAAAATCATTCCTACAGTTTATTTGATTTGAAGGAAGTTGAGGAAGTTGAAAAACTCCTGACCGATCCGGAAATAGTGGGTCTGAATGTAACCATCCCATACAAAGAAAAAATCATCCCTTTTCTGGACGAATTAACTGAAGAAGCCGAAAAAATGGGCGCTGTAAACTGCATCCGGATTAAAGACGGCAAAAAAACCGGTTATAATACCGATGCATTCGGGTTTGAAAAAACACTGCTTCTGCACAAAGAAAATTTTCATCAAAAAGCGTTGGTTTTAGGAAACGGCGGCGCGGCAAAAGCCATCAGATATGTGCTTGATAAAAACGGAATTCCCTACCAAACTGTCGCCCGGAACACCAACTTAAGTTTCGAAATTTTAACAGAAAAAACGGTTGCCGAACATCAGATCATTATTCAGTGTACACCGGTTGGGACGTTTCCGGAGGTGGAGAACTGTCTTCCTTTTCCTTTCGGAGGTTTAACGGAAAAACACCTCGTTATTGACCTTATTTACAATCCTTCCACGACTCTTTTTCTGAAAAAAGCTGCAGAAAAAGGAGCAAAAACAGTCAATGGGTATTATATGCTTGAACAGCAGGCAGAAAAGGCGTGGGAAATTTGGAATTTCTAAAAAAAATAAGTTAATTTAGTGCAATATTTCGGTCTACAACCCAAACCGATCATCTGACCTCCCATTTAATAAAAAAGACTGCTATGATTACAGAAGATTTACATTCTGACAACGACCCCAAAAAAAACGAAACAGCAGAAGCTGCGGAGGAGATAAAGACCGAAAACCAGCCGGATCCGGAAACTAAAAATGCTGTAGAAATACCGGAGGAAGGCATTTCCACTGAACCGGTTTCGGAAGCAACAGAAACGCCCGCTGAAGATGTTTCTGAGGAAAAAACTGACGAAATCCCTACCGAAAAGCCTGCCGAAGAGCTTGCTCAACCGGAAGAAACAATTGCCGCTGAACCAGTTTCGGAGGAAGCTGAAACGCCGGCTGAAGAAATTTCTGAAGAAAAAACTGCTGAAATCCCTGCTGAAAATGCAGAAGAATCTGCGGGAAAGCCTGCAGGAGAGCCCGCTCAAAAAGTAGTGGCAAATCCTACGGAAACTTCCGAAGAAAAAATAAAATCAGAAACACCTCACCATCAACATGAAGAAACGGCCGTTGCTCAACTGACGCTGTCGCAGACTTTAAAGGAGATGGAAAACATCGTAAATAAAGACAATTCCGGAACTTTCTTCAAGCAGTTCAATCTTTTGAAAGATCATGCCAACCATTTGATTCACGCAGAAGAAGCGAAAGAAAAACAGGAAAATGCCGGAAACGAAACTTCTGAAGCTGCTAGTGAATATGTTCACCGGGATTCTTCAAAACTTTCCGGACTCATTCATATCTTCAAAGAAAAGCAGGACGAATATCATAAAAAACAGGATGCGGAGCATCAGGTAAATCTTGCCACCCGTCAAAGTATTATCGACAGGCTGAAAAACCTCTATACGAATTCCGAACCGGGCGTGAATTTCTTCAAGGAGATGCGTTCCATCAAAGAAGCGTGGCAAAATGCCGGACAGGTAGCAAAATCGGAGTTCAAACTGCTCAACAACAATTATTTTCATCATCTGAACCAGTTTTATGCGATGCTGGAGATGAATAAAGAATACCGCGAACAAGAATTCGCGCACAATCTTGAAAAAAGGCTTCATATTATTGAAAGGGCAAAGGAACTGGAAAATGAACCGTTGGTTCAGAAAGCTTTGAATGAACTTCAGTACCTCCACAAACTCTGGAAAGAAGAAGCAGAACCCGTTGCAGAGGAATTCCGCGAAAAAACGTGGGAACTTTTCAAAGAAATATCCGACAAAATTCATGAGAGAAAATCAGAACTCTCGTCTCAGATGGAAGCAGAACACACTGCCAATCTGGAGAAAAAAAATAAGATTATTGAAGAAATAAAGCAGCTTGCCGAACACGGAAAAGATGTTAGCCACAGCTATTGGCAGAACGCCATTAAAAAAATTGAAGAACTGCGCAGCGAATTTCTGAAAACAGGGAGCGTTCCCCGGAAACTGTCCAATCAGAATTGGGATGAGTTCAAACATCATCTGCGTGAATTCAACAATAGAAAGAACGATTTTTATAAAAATCTGAAAGGGTCGCAGCAGACCAATTTTGAGGAAAAAATGAAGTTGATTCAGCTTGCGAAGGAACATATGCATTCCGAGGACTGGGAAAATACCGTTCCGCTGTTTAAAAAACTTCAGGAAGACTGGAAAAAAATCGGACATGTGCCAAGAAGCCAGACCAATAAAATTTGGGAAGATTTCAGAGAGGCCTGCAATACCTTCTTTAATAATTTCAGAGAGAAAAACAACGCCACGACCGACAACTGGAAAGAAAATTTCATCCGTAAAAATGCGCTTCTCGAAGAATTAAAAACCATTACCGACGAAGAAGGAAGTGTGGAAAAAATCGAGCAGATCAAAACAGCATGGAACGCTATCGGGAAAGTGCCGAAAGAGAAACTCTCCATCAATACCGATTTCAATAAAACACTTCGCGAGAAATTAAAACTCAACAAAATCAATGAGTTTGATCTGAAGGAGGAAGGTCTTTCGGAAACACAGATTACCGATAAAGCCCGAAAAATCAAGAACCAGATTGCCGATCTGGAGGCAGAAATTGCCAAGCTTGAAAATAATCTCGGTTTCTTCAGCAATCCCTCAAAAGAAAACCCTTTGCTGAAAGATACTTTTCAGAATATCGAAGACAAAAAAGCACTGCTTGAAAGTCTGAAGCAGAACCTTCACCACATGATTGTCGGCGAATAACAAATCAAAAATTAAACAGGCGAAGCAAAGCAATTTGTCTTCGCTTTTTTTTGGAATGAAAACAGATGAATTTTACATCCACCGCTGCATTCAACTCGCGGAACAGGCACTCGGAAATACCTACCCAAATCCATTGGTAGGAAGCGTTATTGTATACAAAGATGAAATTATCGGTGAAGGTTATCACCAAAAAGCCGGTGAAAACCATGCCGAAATTAATGCCATCAATTCCGTAAAAAATCCCGGACTGCTGAAAGAATCCACCATTTATGTGTCGCTGGAACCGTGTTCCCATTTCGGGAAAACGCCGCCCTGCGCAAATAAAATTGTGGAAACCGGTTTTAAAAAAGTGGTCATCGGAACGCTCGATCCTCATGAAAAAGTGAACGGAAAAGGAAAAAAAATCATTGAAGAAGCCGGAATTGAAGTGGTTTCAGGAATTCTGGAAAATGAATGCCGCCAGCTGAACAGAAGATTCTTTACTTTCCAGAATGAAAAACGACCTTTTATCATTCTGAAATGGGCGGAATCCGGAGATGGATTTATCGATAAGGATTTCAAACCCACACAGATCGGTAATGAATTAACGAAACAGTTTGTGCACCAGCTAAGGAGCGATGAACACGCTATTTTAGTCGGCACCAATACTGCTTTAACCGACAATCCCGGTCTAACGACACGGGAAATTTCCGGCAGAAATCCGGTGCGGATCTTAATTGATTTTGACTTAAAGGTTCCGCGTGATTTTAACATTTTCAACACCGAAGCCGAGACGCTTGTTTTTAATTTATGTAAAGATTCCGAGGAAGGAAATGTAAAATTCATTAAAATTGAAAAAGAAAATTTTCTGGAAAATCTAATGAAGAAACTGTATGAAAACCAGATTAAGTCGGTTTTGGTGGAAGGCGGCCGTTTTACTTTGCAACAGTTCATCAGCGCAGGACTTTGGGATGAAACGCTCATCATTAAAAATGAAAATTTAAAGCTCAAAAACGGCACTAAAGCACCGGATTTTAATTTTGATGTTACAGAATCAAAGCAATTCCGCGACAATACCGTTGAATTCTATAAAAATATCCAGACGTGGAATTCTCCTACAGCACTCTAAAATCTCCTGTCGAGGGAATTCTTCTGAAAGAAAAAGGCAGTAAATTTATCGGTTTTGCCTTTCCTCTGGCTAAAGAAGCAGATTTGAAAATATATTTGGGAAAAGTAAAAGAACTCCATCCGAAAGCTACGCATCACTGTTATGCTTTCCGTTTGGGAATGAATGGAGAAAACTACCGCGCAAACGACGACGGAGAACCGTCAGGAAGCGCAGGATTGCCCATTTACAACCAACTTTTGGCAAATCATTTAACCAATGTTCTCGTGATTGTGGTTCGGTATTACGGTGGAACAAAACTCGGCGTTTCCGGCCTCGTGAAAGCTTATAAAGAATCGGCAAAACTCACTTTGGATGCAGCGGAAATCATCATCGAAGAACTGGAATCAGACCTCGAAATAAAATTCAGTTTCAATCAGCAAAACATTATTTTCACCTTACTCAACAAATTTGGCGGCAAAATTATGGACTTTCTGTCCGATGATGACTGCAAAATCTGCGCAAAAATAAAAACCTCCCTAAAAGAAAGCATCTCGGAAAAGTTGTCCGAGATGCAGAATATTGAATTTAAGTGGCTCTGAAAATTTACCTCTGAAAATGGTTGTTTTTTATTCTCTTCTCCCCAATAACATTGAGCCCCAATACAGAAGCTGAGCCAAAGAACCCAAAGCCGCTACAAGATAAGTTCTTGCCGCCCAGGTTAATGAATCTTTAACCCCAACATACTCTTCCGAAGTTACTGTTCCGGTGTCTTTTAACCATTTCATCGCGCGGTTGCTCGCGTCGTATTCTACCGGCAATGTGATAAAAGTGAAAAGCGTAGTCACCGCAAACATCGCAACGCCGATTGCGAGAACAGTCGTATTTCCGTTTGGATTTTCAATTGATCTTGTCGCAAACATCAGTCCGATACCGGCAATAAGTACAAACTGCATTAAATTTGAACTGATGTTCACAACCGGAACCAGTTTAGAACGGAGCTGTAACATCGAATAACCCACTTTATGCTGAACAGCATGTCCGCACTCGTGAGCTGCAACAGCTGCTGCTGCAGCATTTCGCTGCATATAAACACCTTCTGATAAATTTACTGTTTTATTCACCGGATTGTAATGATCGGTGAGCTGTCCCGGAACGGAGATGACCTGAACGTCTGAAATCCCATTGTCTCTCAGCATTTTTTCCGCGATTTCTTTTCCGGACATTCCGTTGCGCAAATGCACTTTGGAATAATGTTCGAACTTCGATTTCAGCCTTGATGAAACCAACCAACTGATGAGCATCGAAATCCCTATAATGATGTAATAACCTGTCATTTTTTCTACTTTTTTTTAAGATTTATTAAATGATTTAAGATGTAAAAAACGTGCCAAAGTTTTGTGATATGTTTTAATCAATTATATTTGTTTTTCCAAATAAAACCAAATGTCTGATATCTCTGTAATTGAAGTGAAAACTGATGATGATTTAAAAAAATTCATCCGGTTTCCGATGGATCTTTACAAAAAAAGCGAAAATTATGTTCCGCCCTTAATCAATGATGAAAAAAACATTTGGAATCCGAAAGAAAACCCTGCACTGGCTACTTCGGACACCCGACAGTTTTTAGCATACAAAGACGGAGCTGTTGTTGGCCGTATTGCCGTAATTGTAAACCAAAATGAAAAAGATGCGGACGGAATGAGCAAAGCGCGTTTTGGCTGGCTCGATTTTATTGATGATGACGAGGTTTCGGCGGCGCTCATTGAAATTGCTGTTAAATTCGCGAAAGAAAGAAACATTAAAAAAATTGAAGGACCAATGGGTTTTACAAATCTCGACAAAGCAGGAATGCTTACAATGGGGTTTGATAAGCTTGCCACAATGATCGGACTTTACAATTTCGAGTACTATCCGAAACACATGGAGAAGCTTGGATTTGCAATGGAAAAAGAATGGGTTGAATTTGAAATGAATTTTCCGGAAATTCTTCCCCCGAAAGTGGAGAAATTCAGCAGCCTTATTGCAGAAAAATTCAAACTCAAAGTCCTGAATTTTAAAAACAAGAAAGAAATTCTGCCTTATGTGGAGCCAATGTTCAAACTGTTGGACCAAACCTACAACACGCTTTCCACTTACACTCCAATCACCGAAGAGCAGATCAAAACCTACAAAGAAAAATATTTTCCTTTCATTGATAAAAATTACGTGATTTGCGTGGAGGATGAAAATCATGAACTGATTTCTTTCGCGATCACCATGCCATCTTATTCAAAAGCGCTTCAGAAATCAAAAGGCAAACTTTTCCCTTTCGGATGGTGGCATTTTCTGCAGGCCGGTAAGAAAAACAACCGCGCCAATTTTTATTTAATCGGCATTCAGCCCAAATACCAGAGAAGAGGGGTAACAGCAATTATTCTAAAGGAAGTTTTTGTAAGATTCAATAAAATGGGTATTAAATTTGCCGAAACCAACCCGGAACTGGCGGAAAACAAAAGCGTTCAGATGTTGTGGCAGGATTACAATCCGGTAAACCATAAAAGAAGATGCACCTTTTCCAAAGAAATTTAAATGAAAAAACAGCTGTATTTTTATGTGTTGATGATTGTAGCCTTCGTGGTTTACAATCAGTTTTTTCGGATTGAAGATGAGAAAATCAACAGCCTCATCAACATTCTTTTTGCAAGTGTTCTTTTTCTGTATATCGGTTTTATTGCTTATCTCATTCTGAAGAGACTTAAAAATACAGGAAAAAAATAATTTATTTAAATCTTAAATTAATACTTTTAGAGATAATTTCATGGCTTAAATTTCCTCCTTACAGCTTTATTCATTAAATTTGCAGATTGAGAAAACGCTGCGGCATTAAAACTGTACGTTCCTCAGTAAACAGTTACGAAAGATAAAAGGCAAGGTTAATAAATATCACCCATGAATTTACCCGAAAATTATATTCCTATCATCATTCAGGCTCTAGTAGCCATTGGTTTTGTTGCAGTTTCCCTTTTAGGCGCCCATTTTTTAGGCCCGAAACCTACAACCACCACCGTTGATAAAAACAAAAGTTTTGAGTGCGGAATTGAAAGTCAGGGCGACGCAAGAAGTCCGTTTTCAGTTAAGTATTTTCTTACCGCGATTCTTTTTGTCCTTTTTGATATCGAAATTGTATTTTTTTACCCTTATGCTGTTAATTTCCGCGAATTTGGAATTGACGGTTTCCTTGCAGTCCTCACTTTTGTCGCCATCTTCTTTTTAGGATTTTTATATGTTCTTAAAAGAGGCGCTTTGGATTGGGACAAATAATTGAAATATTTTTTCTAGTTAACCACGGTCTTGATTTTTTAGGATCAAATAAATTAAAAAAATGTCAGAAAATACACCACAAATAAATACAAACGCTCCCGCTCCTGCAGGTTTTGAAGGTGAAGGTTTCTTCGCCACGCAACTCAGCAGTCTGATTGGTATGGCGCGTTCACTTTCATTATGGCCGCTTCCCTTCGCAACTTCATGCTGCGGAATTGAATTCATGGCAACCATGGGTCCGAACTATGATCTTGCACGTTTCGGCGGCGAGAGAATGAGTTTTTCTCCTCGTCAGGCCGATGTTTTAATGGTTTGCGGTACGATTTCCAAAAAACTGGGACCGATTCTTAAAGAAGTGTACACACAAATGGCTGAACCAAAATGGGTTATTTCGGTTGGAGCCTGCGCATGCAGCGGCGGAATTTTCGATACGTATTCGGTGCTTCAGGGAATTGACAAAGTAATTCCGGTAGATGTGTACGTTCCGGGTTGCCCGCCAAGACCGGAGCAGATTCTGGAAGGATTTATGCAGGTTCAGGCCCTTTCGAAAAGTGAAAGTTTAAGAAGAAGAGATCTTCCTCAGTATAAAGAATTGTTGGACTCTTATAAAATAAACTAAAGGATGGAATTTACGAATGATTTTGTCTCAGAAGCCCTTGTAAGAGAATTTCCCGAATCAGTCATCACGCAGTCAGAATCTTACGGGATGCTTTGTCTCGAAATAAAAAAGGAAGATCTTAAAAAAGTGGTTCACCACATGAAAGACAGCAGCCTCGGTTACACTTTCCTTACGGACATCTGCGGAGTTCATTTTCCTCAAAATCCTGAAAAAGAAATTGGCGTGGTTTATCACCTTCACAATCTGGTTGAAAATCACAGGATCCGTCTCAAAACTTTTATGACAAGAGATTTTGCCGAAGTAGATTCGTTAACGGAACTGTTTGCCGCCGCCAACTGGATGGAAAGGGAAACATTCGATTTTTACGGCATTAAATTCAAAGGTCATCCTGATTTAAGGGTTATTTTGAATGATCCGGAACTCGGTTATCATCCGATGCTGAAGGAATACAGGCTCGAAGACGGGACCAGAACCGATAAAGACGACGCCATGTTCGGAAGATAACAGCCTAAGCTTTTGCTTAATGCCTAAATCCAAAAAAATATGAAAGACAACGCACTCTCCAATATATTAAATCAGTACGACAGCAAGGAACAGATCGACGGGCAGTTATACACCCTCAATCTTGGACCTACCCACCCTGCAACCCACGGAATTTTTCAGAATATCCTGACGATGGACGGAGAAAAAATTCTTCACTCGGAGCAAACTGTAGGATACATTCACCGTGCTTTCGAAAAAATCTCCGAAAGAAGAAACTTCACGCAGATCACAACGCTTACCGACAGGATGAACTACTGTTCAGCTCCAATCAACAACTTCGGATGGCATATGACGGTTGAAAAACTCATCGGTGTAGAAGTGCCGAAGAGAGTTGATTATATGCGCGTGATCATGATGGAACTGGCAAGAATTGCCGACCATTTGGTGTGCAACGCCGTAATTGGAGTCGATACCGGTGCCTTAACCGGATTTACCTATATGTTTCAGGAGCGTGAACGGATCTACGATATTTACGAACAGATTTGCGGTGCACGAATGACCACAAATATGGGTAGAATCGGAGGTTTTGAAAGAGATTTTTCACCAAAATTCCACGAACTTCTGAATGATTTCCTGAAGACTTTTCCGAAAAGATTCCAGGAATTCAACAATTTACTCGAAAGAAACAGGATCTTTATGGACCGTACCATTGCTGCAGGATCCATTTCAGCAGAACGTGCACTGAACTATGGTTTTACCGGCCCGAATCTTCGTGCAGCAGGCGTAGATTATGATGTCAGGGTTGCAACACCATATTCTTCGTATGAAGATTTCGATTTCAATATTCCGATTGGAACTGGTGGCGATACCTACGACCGTTTTATGGTGAGACAGCAGGAAATCTGGGAGAGTTTGAAAATCATTGAACAGGCCCTTAAGAATCTTCCTGAAGGTCCTTTCCATGCAGATGTTCCGGACTTTTATCTGCCCGAAAAAGCAGATGTTTATACCAAAATGGAAGCCCTGATTTACCATTTCAAAATTGTAATGGGAGAAACCGATGTTCCTAAAGGGGAAGTATACCACGCCGTAGAAGGCGGAAATGGCGAACTTGGGTTTTATCTGATCAGCGACGGCGGAAGAACTCCGTACCGACTGCATTTCAGAAGACCGTGTTTCATCTATTATCAGGCTTATCCTGAAATGATTACGGGTTCCGTTATCTCTGATGCAGTGGTGACTTTAAGCAGCCTGAATGTAATTGCAGGAGAACTGGATGCCTGATTTTAAAAATAAAATGAAAATTGAACAGAAGCTGAGATATATGCTCCTTCCGGTTCTTTAATCTATACAATAATGAGCGAAACTATTGCTTTTACCCCTGAGACTTTAGATCAGGTTCATCAAATCATCGCAAGATATCCGGAAGGAAAGCACAAATCTGCTTTGATTCCGATCCTGCATGTAGCACAGAAGGAATTCGGCGGCTGGCTGGCTGTTCCGGTGATGGATTATGTTGCGGAAATTCTGAATATTAAGCCGATTGAAGTGTATGAAGTGGCTACTTTTTACTCCATGTTCAATATGAAACCGGTGGGTAAATATGTTTTGGAAGTCTGCAGAACCGGACCTTGTATGCTGAACGGAAGCGAGAAAATCCTGGATCATCTCCGCACAAGTTTAAACATAAAAGACGGTGAAACAACACCCGACGGAATGTTTACGCTGAAACCGGCAGAATGTCTCGGCGCTTGTGGTTACGCACCCATGATGCAGCTCGGCAAATTTTATCACGAAAATTTAACAAAAGAAAAAGTGGACGAAATCCTTGAACTTTGCAGACAGGGACAGGTTGCTTTAGACTAATTTAAATAAAAAATGAGTAAAAAACTTTTACTTAAAGACGCCCATATTGAGGGAATCCGCTACTTCGACGTTTACCGCAAACAGGGCGGTTACGACTCGGTGGATAAAGCCCTGAAGATGACACCCGAAGAAATTCTGGAGGAAGTGAAAGCTTCCGGTCTTCGAGGTCGTGGTGGCGCAGGTTTCCCTACCGGACTGAAGTGGAGTTTCCTGGCAAAACCGGAAGGCGTGCCGAGATATTTGGTCGTGAATGCCGATGAATCCGAGCCGGGAACTTTCAAGGACCGTTATTTAATGGAATTTATTCCGCATCTTTTGATTGAAGGGATGATTGTTTCGTCCTTTGCGCTTGGCGCACACCTTTCTTACATCTATATCAGAGGTGAATATGCGTGGATTACGGAAATTCTGGAAGAAGCCATTGAAGAAGCAAAAAAGAACGGATTTTTAGGAAAAAATATTTTGGGAACAGGTTACGATCTGGAAATTTATGTCCAGAGAGGAGCCGGAGCTTATATTTGTGGGGAAGAAACTGCACTTCTTGAATCTCTCGAAGGAAAAAGAGGAAATCCACGTCTTAAACCGCCGTTCCCTGCTGTAAAAGGACTTTGGGAATCTCCAACGGTGGTAAACAATGTAGAAACCATCGCTGCGGTGGTTCCGATTATCAATATTACCGGTGCAGAATATGCAAAAATCGGTGTTGGAAAATCTACAGGAACTAAACTGATTTCAGCTTGCGGAAACATTAACAAACCCGGCGTTTATGAAATCGACATGACGATCACCGTAGAAGAATTCATCTATTCTGATGAATACTGTGGCGGAATTCCGAACGGTAAAAAACTCAAAGCATGTATCCCGGGTGGAAGTTCCGTTCCAATTGTTCCAGCAAATTTATTGCTGAAAACCATCAACGGCGAACCGCGGCTCATGAACTACGAATCTCTTGCGGACGGCGGCTTCGCAACAGGAACCATGATGGGTTCCGGAGGTTTTATTGTGTTGGATGAAGACCAGTGCGTGGTAGAACACACCCTGACGCTGGCAAGATTTTATGCCCACGAAAGCTGTGGACAATGTACGCCATGTCGCGAAGGAACACCGTGGATGTATAAAATTCTTAAAAAAATTGATTCCGGAAACGGAACGATGGCAGATATTGATCTTCTTTGGGATGTACAGAGAAAAATTGAAGGAAATACCATTTGTCCGCTCGGCGATGCCGCGGCCTGGCCGGTTGCAGCTGCAATCCGTCATTTCCGTGATGAGTTTGAGTGGCATGTGAACAATCCTGAACTATGTTTAACCCAAAATTACGGACTGGCCAATTATGCAGATCCGATTCCTGTTGCAGCAGCAAATGCTTAAATAAATTTTGAAAACTAAAATCCTCTTCATTTTCATGGTAATGTTGGTGTCCCAAAATATAAAAGCACAAAACGAACCTTTCCGCAAAGGTGCCGTGATGGTTTTTTGGGGATGGAACAATGCTGTTTACTCGGATTCCGACATCCATTTTAAAGGTGCAGAGTATGATTTTCAGTTGAATGATGTTGTAGCGCACGATCGTCAATCGCCGTTCAGATTCAATTTATATTTCAATCCTACAAAAATTACCGTTCCGCAGGTGAATTACAGAATCAGTTATTTCATTAAAGATAATGTAAGTCTCACAGTTGGGATGGATCATATGAAATATGTGATGGACCAGAACCAAATTGTAGATTTTAAGGGAAACATCAATGATCCGGTGTATGCTGCAATGGTTAACAATGGCAAAGTTGATCTTACGGAGGCCAAATTTTTACAGTTTGAACATACCGACGGGCTGAATTACATTCATGTTGGTGCCCAAAAACATAAACACGTTCTGAACCACACCAACTTTGATGTCTATTGGGGCTACGGCGGAGGTTTAGGAGTCCTTTTGCCAAAATCAAATGTGAGTTTAATGGGATTCGAAAGAAGTGACCGGTTTCATATTGCTGGTTTTGGTCTTGATGCAAGAACAAGTCTGAATGTGATCGTATGGAAACATATCGTTGCGCAGATCGAAGGAAAAGCGGGTTATATTAATCTCCCCGATATTAAAACAACTTTAAATAACAAACCCGACAAAGCCTCACAGGATTTTGCTTTTGCTCAGGTGAATATCGGGATTGGATATACCTTTAACACGAAGAAAAATAATTAAAAAAGCCCAGTGCTTGATGCTTAATGCTAAAGATATGAGCGAAGAAATTAAAAAATTTAAAATAACCATCGACGGACAGACTGCCGAAGTACTTCCCGGAACTTCCATTCTGGAAGCTGCAAGGCAAATCGGAGGAAAATCGGTGCCGCCGGCAATGTGCTACTACAAACCGCTGGAAACAAGCGGCGGAAGATGCAGAACCTGTTTGGTGGAAGTTTCGAAAGGTTCAGAAGCCGATCCGAGACCGATGCCGAAACTTGTGGCAAGCTGCAGAACCGGCGTTATGGACGGAATGGAAGTGAAAAATCTTACCTCCGAAAAAACTCAGGAAGGAAGAAAGGCCGTAACGGAATTTCTTTTGCTGAACCATCCTTTGGACTGTCCGATCTGTGATCAGGCTGGCGAATGCCATCTTCAGGATCTCGGCTACGAACACGGCGTTGAAAATACCAGAACAGAATTTGAAAGACGGACTTTCGATCCGGAAGATATTGGCCCGTATATTAAACTGAACATGAACCGCTGCATTCTGTGCGCGCGTTGTGTTTTGGCGGCTAACCAGCTTACCGACACAAGAGAGCACGGAATCCTTTTCAGAGGCGATCATGCTGAGATTTCCACGTATCTGAATAAAGCACTTGATAACGATTTTATCGGCAATGTTATTGATGTTTGTCCGGTAGGAGCCTTAACCGACAAAACAGCGCGTTTTGCCAGCAGGGTTTGGTTTACAAATCCGGTAAATGCTACCTGCGAATGCGGGAAATGTTCGGGAAAAGCCGTACTTTGGATGAAAGGCGACGAAATCATCAGAGTTACCGCGCGAAAAGACCAGTACGACGAAGTTGAGGAATGGATCTGTAACGAATGCCGTTTCGAACGCAAAGACATCAGCAAATGGACCGTTGAAGGACCGAGACATATCGACCGACATTCCGTTATATCTCTGAATCATTACGAAAAACCGGAAAACATGATCAGTCTTCTGGAAAATCCCGATGCGAAGGAACTCAGTTCAAAAGATGAAGCACAGTCTGAAAATAATTTAATTTAATTCTGCATTTCCGAATCGTTGCAGATAGACAAATGTTATAAATAAAAATGGAGTTACTAACTTTTAAAATCATATTGGTTCTGTCATTGTTCCTACTGGCACTTACGGTGGCAGCCTACTCTACCTGGGCGGAAAGAAAAGTGGCCGCGATCATGCAGGACAGAATCGGACCCAACCGTTCCGGACCTTTCGGACTGTTGCAGCCGCTGGCTGACGGTGGAAAATTTTTCTTCAAGGAAGATTTCACTCCGGCCGGTGCAGAAAAATTCCTCTTTGTTGTAGGACCGTCGCTGGTAATGTTCATTTCCCTGATTACAGGAGCCGTTATTCCGTGGGGAAAAACACTGAATATTGGCGGAACATCATTCGATCTGCAGGTTGCGAATATTGATGTAGGTGTTCTGTATCTTGTTGGAATGGTTTCCATCGGCGTGTACGGAATTATGCTCGGAGGATGGGCTTCAAACAACAAATTTTCCCTGATCGGAGCCATCCGTGCAAGTTCACAGATGATTTCCTATGAACTCGCAATGGGACTTTCTTTGCTCGCGATTATTATGATGGCGGGATCGCTTGACCTGAAAGTGATTGTTGAACAGCAGACCCACGGCAAAATCTGGGGAATTATTCCTGAAGTTTCTGGACTGAACTGGAATATTTTTTATCAGCCTATCGCATTTATCATCTTTTTTGTAGCGGCTTTGGCCGAAACCAACCGTTCGCCTTTCGATTTGCCTGAATGTGAATCTGAGCTTGTAAACGGTTATCATACTGAATATTCATCGATGAAACTCGGGCTTTATATGTTCGGGGAATATGTGAATATGTTTATTTCGAATGCGCTGATCGCTGTTTTGTTCTTTGGCGGATACAATTATCCAGGAATCGACTGGGTTACACAGAACTGGGGCGAAAACGCAGCCGGAATCCTTTCGATCCTGTCATTTTTAGCCAAAACTTTCTTCGGAATTTTCGTATTTATGTGGATCCGATGGACTTTACCGAGGTTCAGATATGACCAACTCATGCATTTGGGATGGAAAAAACTCATTCCGTTTGGGTTGATTAACCTCATGGCAACGGCCGCACTGATTTTGGCGTACCAGCATTATATGAAATAAAAAGTTAGCATTAATTAAACAGATATAACCTCTTATAGCCCCGATTGACGCGGCATCCTTTTGCGGAACCTTTCGATGGGCCAAAGCCGGGCCAAGGTGAAGCAAAAGATAGAGCAAAAAGCGGGACAGAAAGAGATAGAAGCAATTAACACGTTGCTTCTGAAAATAGAATAAAAATATATTTCTGAAAATGAAACATCTTTGCTCAAAGCAAAATAAACAAAAAGGGTTGAGAATAGATGTTCCATCTGTCCAATGAAAAAAGATAAATAAAGCAGATGAAATTAACGAACAGATCTAAGGTGGTCTCGAACAAAAAAATGACTTTCGGAGAAAGTATCTATATTCCTGCCATCCTCGGCGGGATGGGTATTACCATGAAACACGCTCTGAAAACCCTTTTTAAGGGTTCGAGCACCATTTCGTACCCGGAAGAAGTAAGACCCAGGGCAAAAGTCTGGAGAGGAGAGCACGTGCTGAAGCGCGATGAGGAAGGCAGAGAACGCTGCACGGCATGCGGACTTTGTGCAGTTGCCTGTCCGGCTGAAGCCATCACAATGACTTCGGCTGAGCGGACCAGAGATGAAAAAGACCTTTACCGCGAAGAAAAATACGCCTCTGTATATGAAATCAACATGCTGAGATGTATTTTCTGCGGAATGTGCGAAGAGGCCTGCCCGAAATCTGCCATTTATCTTACAGACCGCCTTGTGAATGTGGAAGAAAACCGCGGAAGTTTTGTGTACGGAAAAGATAAACTGGTTGAAAAAATCAATGCGAGAATTGATATTTCGGACAGACAAAGTGAACTGCAAAAAAAATCGGTGAAATAATGGAACAGGTATTATTCTTTTTCGTAGCGTTCTGCGCTGTGGCAAGTGCCGTAAATTTTGTATTTGCCAGAAACCCGATGTACTCCATCCTTTCGCTGATTGTAACGATGTTTTCGATCGCGGGGCTTTACATTCTGCTGAACGCACAATTTTTGGGAATTGTGCAGATCATTGTGTATGCCGGTGCCATTATGGTCCTGTTTCTTTACATTCTGATGATGCTGAATCTGGATAAAGCCGACGAAAGCAAAAAACAGAACCTGATGAAATTCATCGGAGTGTTTTCTGCAGGTTTACTTTTAATCGGAATTCTTGGCGCTTTCAGAGGTTTAAATTTCGAACCGGTAACTGCAGATATCGATTCTTCAGTAGGTTTAACCAAAAACCTGGGAAGATTATTGTTTAACGAATATGTTTTGCCTTTCGAACTGGCTTCCTTGCTGATTCTTGCAGGAATTGTGAGTGCAGTGCTGATCGGTAAAAAAGATTTATAGATTATGGGAGAAGTAAATTCATTGATACAGGCTGTTCCGCTCGAATATTTTATTATTCTGAGTTCGGTACTGTTCTGTCTGGGAGTTTTGGGAGTTTTGATCCGAAAGAATGCCATCATTATTTTGGGATGTGTAGAATTGATGCTGAATTCCGTGAATCTTCTGCTGGCTGCATTTTCAAGCTACAAAGGCGACGGGCACGGACAGATTCTGGTGTTCTTCATTATGGTGGTTGCCGCTGCGGAAGTTGCCGTAGGACTCGCCATCATCGCCATGATGTACAGAAACACAAAATCGGTAGACATCAGTATTTTTAATAAATTAAGAGGATAATAAAGGATGGAAAATTTAGTTTACGCGATTATACTTTTGCCCCTGCTCGGATTTCTGATCAATGGTCTTTTCGGTAAAAATCTTCCGAAAATGGTCGTGGGAAGTCTTGCAACGGCGGTGGTTTTTGCCTCTTTCTGCATTGCATTGAGCATATTTTTAAAAACCGACTCCAACAGTGCTCCGGTTTTGGTAAAAGCCTTCGAATGGTTTACCGTTAATGGAATACAGGTGAATTTCAGTTTCCAGATCGATCAGCTTTCACTCATGATGATTATGATCATCACCGGAATCGGTTCGCTTATTCACCTCTACTCCATCGGATACATGAGCCATGACAAAGGTTTTTATAAATTCTTCACTTACCTGAATTTATTTATCTTTTCCATGCTTCTGCTCGTGATGGGCGGCAATTACCTCATCCTTTTTATTGGTTGGGAAGGTGTAGGATTATGTTCATATCTCCTCATCGGTTTTTGGTATGAAAATAAAGAATACGGCGCCGCGGCACGAAAAGCATTCATCATGAACCGGATCGGTGATTTGGGAATGCTGATCGGTATTTTTATGATCGCCTACGAAACCAATGCACTTGATTATATTTCAGTGGCTCAGAATTCAGGAAAATTTGAACTCGACAGTACGGTCATTATATTCATTACAGCGAGTTTATTTATCGGTGCTGTAGGAAAATCGGCACAGGTTCCGCTATTCACCTGGCTTCCGGATGCGATGGCAGGTCCGACTCCGGTTTCTGCATTAATTCACGCTGCGACCATGGTTACGGCCGGAATTTATTTGGTAGTCCGTTCCAATTTTCTCTTCTCTCTTGCACCAACCACGATGAACGGAATTCTTTTCATCGGGCTTTTAACAGCTTTGGTGGCCGCATTTATCGGGTTGAGACAGAATGACATTAAAAAAGTTCTCGCATACTCTACCGTTTCGCAGTTAGGATTTATGTTTGTGGCTCTCGGAGTCGGTGCTTATACCACTGCGATGTTTCACCTGATGACGCACGCGTTTTTCAAAGCGTTGCTATTCCTCGGTTCAGGATCTGTAATTCATGCCATGAGCGGCGAACAGGACATGAGATTTATGGGCGGATTAAAGAAAAAAATTCCGATTACCCATATCACGTTCTTGATCGGAACACTTGCCATTTCAGGATTTCCATTCCTTTCCGGGATGATTTCCAAAGATGAAATCCTTACCAATGTTTATGGAAACAATCCTTTGTTATGGATTCTGCTCTTCGTGGTCGCAGCAATGACGGCAATTTATATGTTCCGCGCCTATTATCTGACTTTCCACGGCGAATTCAGAGGAACTGATGAACAGAAAAAACACCTTCATGAAAGTCCACTAAACATGACTTTGCCTTTGATGGTTCTTGCAGTGCTTTCAATTGTGGGCGGTTTCATCAATCTTCCGCATTTCATTGGTCATGGAAACTATGCAAAACTCGACCACTGGCTGCACACACTTTTTGCAACCGATATTCAGTTGGCGGAAGTGCCTTTCAATACCGAAATGATTCTTTTAGCCGCTACAGTTGTTATGTTTTTCACCGTGTGGTTCATTGTTAAAAATATATATGTCAACAAGAAAAAACTTCCGTTGGCGGATGAAGAATATGAAGGTTGGGAAAGACTTTCGAACAAAAAACTTTTTATTGATGAACTTTACGACGCTACTTTTGTGAAACTTACAGAGGGCTTCGGTGTTGGCGGAAATATGTTTGATAAAAACATCCTGGACCGCTTCGTAAACTTCATCGGAATCGGTGCAGAAGACTCGGGAAGAGCAGCAAAGAGATTGCAGAACGGAAATGTAGAAAACTACGTTCTCATCATGTCTTTGGCTATCGGAATTATCTTAATCGTTAACTTTATATTACAATAATAATGTCGTATCTGTTATTAACATTATTACTACTGCCACTCGTTGGTTCGGGACTGGTTTTTGCATGGAAAAACCCTGCAAGCAAATATCTGGCTTTGGGAATTGCGTTTGTAGAAATGTTCCTTACATTCTATATTCTGGCGAATTTCAACAGTATTCCAACGGTAGATTCTGCTTTGGACTATGAAATTACACGTCCGTGGTCCAATTTCATCAAAAGCACCATCCATTTCGGGATAGACGGGATGAGTTTACTCATGCTGCTTTTAACCAACATTTTAACGGCGCTCATCATTCTGTCCTCTTTCAACGAAAAACCGGGCTACAGCAATTCCTTTTATGGCTTGATTTTACTCATGCAGTTCGGGCTTATCGGAGTTTTCACTGCGCTTGACGGAATCTTATTCTATGCATTCTGGGAAATCACCTTGATTCCGATCTGGCTGATTGCCGGAATCTGGGGTCAAGAAGACAAGAGAATCCGTTTTACAACGAAATTTTTTGTCTACACGTTCGTAGGATCGCTGTTTATGCTGATCGGGTTGATTTACGTGTATAACTATTCCGCTTCATTTGCGTTAACAGATCTTTATAACGCGAATTTAGACCTCACCCAGCAAACCGTAGTTTTCTGGTTTATTTTCTTCGCTTTTGCTGTAAAACTGCCGATATTTCCTTTTCATACCTGGCAACCGGATACATACACATATTCCCCCACTCAGGGCTCCATGCTTCTTTCAGGAATTATGCTGAAGATGGCTATTTTTGGGATTTTACGTTATTTACTGCCAATTACACCGGACGCGATTCTCGGAATTTCCGGGCAGATTGTGATGGTTCTGGCAATTATCGGGATCATTCACGGTGCTTTAATTGCGATTGTCATCAACGATGTGAAAAGAATTCTGGCGTACTCGTCATTTTCGCACATCGGATTAATTGTGGCAGGTATTTTCGCTTCTGCAATACTCACGGTGAACGGAACCTTTACGTTTGAAGGCGGTCAGGGCGCGATGGTTCAGTCTTTTGCGCACGGAATCAATATTGCAGGACTTTTTTACTGCGCCGATATTTTAATCAAGAGATTCAACACCCGCGACATTCGAAAAATGGGCGGACTGGCGAAAGTGGCTCCGAAATTTGCCATTCTTTTCATGATTATTCTCCTGGGTTCTGTGGCGCTTCCTTTAACCAACGGTTTTGTCGGAGAATTTATCCTTTTGAAATCGGTTTTCGCTTATAACAGACTGGCTGCCGTGATCGCGTGTTTAACCATTATTTTGTGCGCCGCTTATCTTTTCAGATTATACGGTAAAGCGATGTTCGGAAAAGGCGACGAAAGAATCCTGTCCGGAATGAAGGATGTGTCTCCGGTAGAGTTTACGGTTTTGGCAAGTTTCGCGGTGTATGTTATTTTCTTCGGGATTTTCCCGCAGCTGATCCTGGATCTGGTGAACTCTTCGCTGAAGTTCATCTACTCATCCATGATGCAATAATCAATTAAAAAATAAATAGAGAAATCGGAATCAAACCTGAGATCTTTAAATACAAATAAAAACTAAATGAGCGTTCTAATCATTATCTTCCTTACTGCAGTTGCCGCATTGTTCTCCGGTGTGTTTGAACAGGGAAAATTCGCAAGATACATCGGGATTGTGGGTTTAATCATTGCGTTTTACGTGAGTTTTATGCCGGAACATTCCTTTTTCAGCCAATACAAAAGCATGGTTGATTTTGGTACCAATGCTGCACTTTTCACCAAAATTTCTTTGGTAATCACCCTGCTGATTTTCTTCTTGGGCGGATTTGCCTTCAGCAACCACCGAAGCCATCAGTCTGAACTGTATGCACTGATGCTGTTTGCGCTTTGCGGGGGAATCGTACTCTTCAGTTACCAAAATCTGGTGACGCTGTTTTTAGGCATCGAAATCCTGTCCATTCCACTTTACGTGATGGCAGGAAGCAATAAAACTGATCTCCGTTCGAACGAAGCTTCGCTGAAATATTTTCTGATGGGTGCTTTTGCCACAGGTTTTCTTTTATTTGGGATTGCTCTGGTGTATGGAAGTTCCGGAAGTTTTGACTTATATACAATCCATGAATTCGGCGTAAAAAATCCAAAAGATTTAATGCTGATTATGGGAGCGGTTCTAATGATCGCTGCAATGGCCTTTAAAGTGGCTCTGGCTCCTTTCCATATGTGGAGTCCGGATGTTTATCAGGGTTCACCTTCGATCATCACCACTTTTATGATGTCGGTCGTGAAAATTGCAGGTTTTGCGGCATTTTTTAAACTCATGACGATCGCATTCGGCGGCATTACCAATGAATGGATGAATATCATCGGGGTCTTCATCATTATTACTTTGTTTCTTGCGAACGCAATGGGACTTGCGCAGAGCAATGCGAAAAGGATGCTTGCCTACTCTTCCGTCTCGCATGCCGGTTATATTGCGCTTATTTTCTTCGGAATGAACAGTCTTTCGACTTATAATCTGGCTTTTTACCTTTTTGCATACTCACTGGCTTCAGTGGGAGTGATGATGACGCTGATCTGGGTAGAAAAACTGAAAAAAGAGACTTCTTACAATGCCTTCAAAGGATTGGCGAGAACAGAACCATTATTGGCAATAGTTGCCACGGTTTCTTTACTTTCGATGGCGGGAATTCCGCTGACGGCAGGTTTTATCGGAAAGTTCTCCATTTTTGCACAGGCCATGAACGGCGGAGCTTTTCTTGTTCTTGTAGCCGTTTTAGGATCGGCCATTTCGATTGCTTATTATCTGAGACTTATCATCATAATGTTTTTTCCGAAAGAAAGCAGTTTCAACACTTCAGAAAGAGTGAGCATCACGTACAATATCGTTGCTTTATTCCTGATTATTGCAATGATCGCCATCGGTGTTTATCCGGACTTATTTGCGATGCAGTTCGGACTTTAACAATCATTAAAAAATACAAAAAACGCAACTCATTAAGGGTTGCGTTTTTTCATGCTAAAAATCAGGTTAATCATTTGATTAAATCAAAATAATAATCCTAACTTTGCTTAAATATTTTTCAAATGGACAAAGATACCGATGTTTCCACGGAAGAGAAAATCCTGATTTCAGCTTCTAAAATTTTTACTGAAAAAGGCTTTTCGGGAACGCGAACCCGTGATATTGCTGAAGAAGCAGGAATAAACCTTGCACTGCTGAATTACTATTTCCGCAGCAAGGAAAAACTTTTTGAGCAGGTGATGAAAGTGAAAATCGTGTTGCTCTTCGGGAAAATAATCCCGATTGTAACCAACGAAAAAACCACGCTGGAGGAAAAAATAGATTTGGCGAGCGAAAAATATTTTGAAATTTTATCCAAAAATCCAAATCTGCCGCTGTTTGTTCTGAGCGAAATCCAGAAAAAACCTTCGAATATCACTTCCCTTATTCCTGTTGATAAACTGCTGAAAACTTCCGTATTGATGAGACAGATTCAGGAGAAAAAACCGGGACTCCACCCTTTTCACTTCATTATTAATTTTCTGAGCATGACGGTATTTCCGTTTGCCGGAAAACCGATTTTGAAGAATTTGAGCATCATGAACGATGAAGAGTTTCAGCAATTTGTGGAAGAACGGAAAACTTTAGTTCCCATCTGGATCAAAATGATTGTAAACAGTTAAAAAATATCAGTCTTTCATTTAAAAATTAAAAAAATGAAATTTTTAAAATACGTGATAAGCCTCGCTCTCCTGCTGAATGTTTCTTTGAGTGCTCAGGAAACATTGACTTTGGAAGAATGCCAGCAACTCGCCAAAAAGAACTATCCGCTCATTAAAAGAAACGCGCTGATTGAAAAAACCAGAGATTATACCGTGGAGAATGCCTCAAAAGGCTGGCTTCCGCAAATCAATGTGATTGGTCAGGCAACTTATCAGAATGAAGTCACCCAACTGCCATTCAACCTGCCAAATTTGTCGGTAGAACCGCTGAGCAAAGACCAGTACAAAGTTTATGCAGACCTTCAGCAGCAGATTTATGATGGTGGAGTGATTGCAAATCAAAAAAAACTCGCCAAAATTCAGTCGGAAACCGAAGTTCAGAAAAATGTGGTGGAAATTAATAAACTTGAGGAAAGAATCAACCAGATTTATTTCGGAATTCTGCAAACGCAGGAACAGCTTCAGCAGACTGACGTGACCAAAAACGACCTCGAAAACGGTTTAGAAAAAGCCGACGCCCAACTCAAATACGGTACCCTTTTACGGAGTCAGGTAGATGTTTTGAAAGCGCAGCTGGTGAGTCTGGAGCAGAGACAGATTGAATTACAGTCGGTCCGGAAAAACTTCATCAACATGCTGTCTGTATTCATTAAAAAAGATATTGATGAACATACAGATTTTCAAAAACCAGAAAAACTGCTGCTTACCGCCGAAAACAACCGTGCTGAACTGAAACTGTTCGATCTGCAGCAACAGATTCTGGAAACGCAGAAATTGGTAATTGAGTCTAAAAACCTACCCAAACTGGGAGCGTTTTTCCAGGGAGGTTATGGCAAACCCGGCTTCAATATGCTGAGGAACGAATTTGACGTTTTCTATATTGGCGGAGTCCGGCTTCAGATTCCGATTTCCGGCTTGTACACGAAAAAAAATGACCGTGCGTTGCTTGAAATACAGCAACAGGATCTTGAAATTCAAAAAGAAAACTTCCTTTTCAATCAGAATTTTTCCACCATTCAGAACAATGGGGAATTAGAAAAACTCCAGAAAGTGATTGATAAAGACAACGAACTGATCGTGCTTCGCCAAAGCATCAAAAAAGCCAGTCTCGCCCAGCTCGAAAACGGTGTAATCAACACCAGCGATTATCTGCGCGAAGTGAATGCAGAAGAACAGGCAAGGATCCAAAAGATCCTGCACGAAACCCAGTTTCTGTTAACACAGTATAATCTGAAAGCGCAACTGAGCCAATAAAAATCACAAAAAAGAAACCTCATCCGATGAAAAAATATATTTTGTTTGCAGCCGTTCTTGCCCTTTATTCCTGCAAAAATTCAGACCAAAACTACGATGCCTCGGGAACTTTCGAAGCCGATGAAATCCTGGTCACCGCCAAAGCCAGCGGAACCATTCTTCAACTCGATGTGGAAGAAGGACAACAACTTGCGGCCCATGAAAAAGTGGGCGAAATTGATCCCAAAAATGTAGAACTGCAAAAGGAACAGGTTATCGCCAGCATCGATGCTATTGACCAGAAAACCAATTCGGCTCTTCCGCAGATTCAGGTGCTTCAGACTCAGGTTTCCGCACAGTCTGCAAATATTGGAGTATTGCAGGCACAGCTTCAGAATGCGGTGAGAGAACGAAACAGAACCGCAAGTTTGGTAGCAAAAGATGCAGCTACAAAAAAACAGCTTGATGACGCGCACGGGCAGGTTAAAGTCCTTCAAAAACAAATCTCGGCGGCACAAAGTCAGCTGAATATCCTTCAGCAGCAAATCTCAACAGCAAAAGACAATGTATCGATACAGAACCGCGCGATTTTAAGCGAAAGAAAACCGAACGAGAAAAAAGTGGAACAGATTGATGAACTGCTGAAAAACAATACAATTGAAAGTCCAATTTCAGGAATGGTTCTGGCAAAATACATGAATGAAGGGGAATTTGCCATGACAGGAAAACCAATTTTTAAAATGGCGAGCCTGGACACGATGATTTTGAAAACATTTATCACCGGTGATCAGCTACCTCAGGTGAAAACCGGTCAGAAAGTGAAAGTGTACATCGATTTGGGAGATGGAAAGACTAAAGAACTTCCGGGAACCATTTACTGGATCAGTTCAAAAGCCGAGTTTACGCCAAAGACCATTCAGACCAAAAACGAAAGAGCGAATCTGGTTTACGCCACAAAAATTCATGTTAAAAATGACGGTTTTCTGAAAATCGGCATGTATGGCGATGTGAGGTTTCAAGAGCCAGGTAAAAAGTAAAAAGAATCAAGTGAAATACCGTTGCTCAATTTCCGTGCATTCCAGGTTAAAACAAAACCAATGAAATCTATAATCGTCAGCAATCTTACCAAAACCTACGAAAAGGGAAAAGCAAAAATCCTCGCGGTGGATGATGTGAGTTTTGATGTCAACCATGGGGAAATTTTCGGACTGATCGGTCCGGATGGTGCCGGAAAAACATCTATTTTCAGAATGCTCACGACCGTTCTTCTGCCCGATTCCGGTTCGGCTTCGGTTGAAGGACTCGACATGGTGAAAGATTATAAAAAAATCAGACAGGTTCTGGGATACATGCCCGGAAAATTCTCGCTCTATCAGGATTTGACCGTAGAAGAAAATTTAGAATTTTTCGCCAGTGTTTTCAATACTACTATTGAAGAAAATTATGATTTAATTAAAGATATTTACGTTCAGATCGAACCTTTCAAAGACCGTGCATCCGGGAAATTATCTGGCGGAATGAAGCAAAAGCTTGCATTGTGCTGCGCCCTGATCCACAAACCCGAGGTTTTATTTCTGGATGAGCCTACCACCGGAGTTGATCCGGTTTCGCGGAAAGAATTCTGGGAAATGCTTCAGCGCCTGAAAAAACAAGGCATCACGATGGTAGTCGCCACACCCTATATGGATGAAGCCGCGTTATGCGACCGGATCGCCTTAATGCAGCACGGAAAAATCCTGTCCATCGAAACTCCCGACAATATCAGCAATGCTTTTCCTGATTTACTTTTCGAAGTGAAAGCCGGAAAAACTTCTGCAGTTTTAAGTGCTCTGGGAAGTTTTGAACAAAAGAAAAACGTGTATGCCTACGGAGAATTTGTGCACCTTACCATTGACAGAGATGAAGATTTTAACACCCCATCAGTTCAGGAATATTTAAAACATCAAGGCTTTAACAATATTGAAATCAATCCTGTAAAAGCCAGCATCGAAGACAGTTTCATCCGCTTATTATCAAATTAAAATGAATTCTGAATATCGAAATACTGCCATTAAAGCGGAAAACATCACGAAGGTTTTCGGAGAATTCACTGCGGTGGATCACATCACTTTTGAGGTGAGAAAAGGAGAAATATTTGGTTTCCTTGGCGCCAACGGTGCCGTAAAAACGACAGCGATGCGGATGTTCTGCGGACTTTCGGTTCCCAGTTCAGGAACAGCGACTGTAGCAGGTTTTGATGTGTATAAGGAAACCGAAAAAATCAAGAAAAGCATTGGTTATATGAGTCAGAAATTTTCGCTGTACGGCAATTTAACTGTGAAAGAAAATTTGGAATTTTTCGGCGGCATCTATGGAATTCCACGAAAGACACTCAAAGAAAAAAGCACAGAACTCCTCCAAAAACTGGATTTGGAAGAAGAAAAAAACAAACTGGTTTCGGAACTCCCTTTGGGATGGAAACAGAAACTCGCTTTCTCGGTCGCCATCTTTCATGATCCGCAGATTGTGTTTTTGGATGAACCCACCGGCGGCGTGGATCCTGTAACGCGGCGACAATTCTGGGACATGATTTATGAAGCGGCGGACCGCGGCATCACGGTTTTTGTGACGACGCATTATATGGATGAAGCAGAGTACTGCGACCGCGTTTCGATTATGGTGGACGGAAAAATTGCGGCTTTGGATATGCCCGCAAATCTGAAAAAACAATTCAGCTCAAAAAATATGGATGAAGTTTTTTATGAACTGGCACGAGGCGCGAAACGTTCTGAATAAGCACTGAAAAATGAAACAGCTCATCACTTTTGTACGAAAAGAATTTTTACACGTACTGCGTGACAAAAGAACCTTGCTCATTCTTTTCGGAATGCCGGTGGTGCAGATCCTGCTTTTTGGTTTTGCCTTAAGTACCGAAGTTAAAAACACCAAAATCGGGGTTTTGGATCAGGATAAATCCCAGACATCCATCGATTTGGTTTCGAAAATCGATGCGAATCAGTACTTCGATCTGGATCAGGATCTGAAATCCATTCAGGAAGCTGAAGATGCTTTCAAAGGAGGAAAAATCAAGATGATTGTCGTAATTCCTGAACAGTTTTCCCAAAATCTGAACAGCGGTAAAAAAACTCAGGTGCAGCTCATCACTGACGGAACCGATATCAATATGGCCAATCAGATCTATAATTTCATGTCGAACATCATTCTGGATTTTTATGGACAGCAAACCCTGCAGTCGCATTCAGGAATTCAACCCGAAATCCGCATGCTTTACAATCCGCAACTGAAAGGCGCTCCCAATTTCGTTCCCGGCGTGATGGCATTTATCCTTCTCATCATCTGTGTTCTGATGACTGCGATTGCTATTGTTCGGGAAAAAGAAACCGGCACCATGGAAATTCTGCTTGTTTCTCCTATGAAACCGTATGTCATTATATTGGCCAAAGCAATTCCTTATTTTATTTTGTCGATGGTAATTTTGATCTCGATTCTTATACTAAGTGTTTCCGTACTCGATTTACCGATCAAAGGGAATCTTTTTCTTCTTTTTGGAATCAGCATAATTTTCATCATCACCAATCTATTGATCGGCATTGTGATTTCAATTTTAACCGATACCCAACAAACCGCCATGCTCATTTCGCTGATCGGAACCATGCTGCCGACGCTGATGCTGAGCGGTTTCATGTTCCCGGTGGAGAATATGCCGGTTCCGTTACAAATGGTCGGCAACGTAATTCCCGCCAAATGGTATTACGAAATTGTAAAAAATATCATGATCAAGGGAACCGGACTCGAAGTGATCTGGAAACACGTTTTGGTTCTTTTGGGAATGATGACGGTCCTGTTTGTCATCGCGGTGAAAAAATTTAAAATACGGCTTGAATAATTCAAAAAAATGTTTAGAACACTGCGCATATTAATCAAGAAAGAATTCCTGCAAATTTTCAGGAACAAAGCGATTCTAGCCGTTATTTTCGTGATGCCTGTGGTTCAGTTGGTCGTGCTTCCACTGGCCGCGAATTATGAAATAAAGGATATAAAAATAGCAGTGGTTGACCATGATAAATCCGGTTTATCCCGCGAACTTATCCGGAAAATTACGGCGTCCGGATATTTTAAAATCGCCTCGTACAGTGAGAATTACCGCAAAGCCTATGAGGAAGTTCAAAAAGACAGGGCCGACTTGATTATCGAAATCCCCAATAATTTTGAAAAAGATCTGGTGCGGAAAAACAGTCAGAAGGTGTTGCTCGCCATCAATGCCATAAACGGTACCAAAGCCGGGCTTTCAGCCAGTTATCTTCCTCAGATTCTGCAGGATTACAATGAACAGATTCAGGTGAGAATGACTCCGGAACTGGAAAGTATGAAGAAAACCTCAAGTCTTGAAATGGTCCCGAAATTCCGGTTTAATGAAGGGTACAATTACAGGCTTTCTCTGGTTCCGGGAATTCTGGCATTTCTGGTGACTTTAATCGGTGGTTATTTAACCGCTTTAAATATCGTAGCAGAAAAAGAAACAGGAACCATCGAACAGATTAACGTATCGCCAATTAGGAAAGGGGATTTCATCCTCGGAAAACTCATTCCTTTTTGGTTGCTGGCCATGGTTGCTTTCAGCATTGGACTTTTGGTCACCATTTTCGTTTATAAAATTCAGATGAAGGGAAGTTTTCTCCTGCTTTACGTATTCATTTCGGTGTACCTCATCACGATTTTGGGAATGGGACTTTTGGTTTCGGTTTACAGTGAGACCCAACAGCAATCGATGTTTGTAGTATTCTTCTTCATGATGATTTTTATTCTCATGAGTGGACTTTTCACTCCTATAGAAAGCATGACGGAGTGGGCAAAATACATTGCTTATGTG
The DNA here is from genome assembly GCA_019459085.1 of Kaistella sp. Lineage (GTDB taxonomy): Bacteria > Bacteroidota > Bacteroidia > Flavobacteriales > Weeksellaceae > Kaistella. The sequence continues at coordinate 23,145 of JAIBEW010000035.1, read as the reverse complement.
AATCCGGTAACGTATGGAGTTGACGCCATCCGCTTAATTATGCTGAAGAACAGTGGTTTTATGGATTTACTGCCGCACTTTACATTTATTACAGTTTTGGGCGCTATGGTCATTGGCTGGGCTATTTTGCGCTACCGGAAAACAAATTAACCACCTTCTTTTAACGGAGCATGAGTTTTGCTTCTTCCCAAAGCTCATCCATCTCTTCCAGAGGCATTTCAGAAAGATTCAGGTTTTTCTGCAGGGCAAGTTTTTCCATCTGCTGAAATCTGGAGATAAACTTGATATTGGTTCTTTCCAGAGCAGAATCAGGATTGATTCCTGAAATCCTTGCGTAATTGATGAGCGAAAAGAAAACGTCGCCCAGTTCCTGCTCTTTCTTATCAGGATCCGTTTCAGCATGGAATTCCGCCAGTTCTTCGTCCACTTTTTTCCAGGCATCTTCCGCATCGTGAAATTCAAAACCGATTCCCTTTACTTTATCCTGGATCCGGTACGCTTTTACCATACTTGGAATTCCTTTTGAAACGCCCGAAAGCACCGATCTGTTGCCTTCTTTAAGTTTGAGTTTTTCCCAGTTCTGCTTTACTTCTTCTTCATCTTTTACCTCAACATCCCCGTAAATATGAGGATGACGGAAAATGAGTTTTTCATTCAGCGAATTGATGACATCAGCGATATCGAAGCTTTTTTTCTCTGAACCTATTTTTGCATAAAAAACCAGATGAAGCAAAACGTCGCCGAGTTCCTTTTTAATTTCGGGCAAATCTTCCTGCAAAAGTGCATCAGAAAGTTCGTACACTTCTTCCAGAGTCAGATGACGGAGGCTCTGCAGATCCTGCTTTTGGTCCCACGGACATTTTTCGCGCAGATCGTCCATAATATCTAAAAGCCGTGAAAATGCTTCGAGTTTTTCTTCTTTGGTATTCATATCGGGTGATAAAGGTTCATGTAAAAATACAAAAAACCTTGCCGGAAAGACAAGGTTGGTTATTGAGGCGGATAAAAAATTATCCCATTTTTCTGTGTGTACTTTTTGGGGCTGCTTTTGCCGAAGAGGTAGAAATTTTCGCTTTTGGCGTCGTTGTTTTCTCTGTTTTAGGAGCTGCCTTTTTCGCCGTTTTTTTTTCTGTAATTTCCGGTTGGTCTTCAGATTTTTCTTCTGCGGCTTCTTCAGATTTTACAAAACTTTCAGGAGTAATGTAACCTGCTTTCTGCAGGATATTGTACCACTGAGCAAGTTTTTTGATGTCGGAAACATACACTCTTTCAGTATCATAATTGGGTAAAGATACCGACATGAATTCTCTCAGTTCAGCATCAGTTGATTTGTGGGAAATGGTTTCCTTATAATCATAGTTCTTAGCAACGTTTTCGAAAACTTCGAATAAAGGAACTTCTTTTTCGAATGTAAACATGGCAATATTATCGAGTAAACTTACCTGAGAAGTATTTCCGATGCTCACTTTCTTCTTGGTGACAACATCCTCGATAATAAAACCGCTTTTCAACTGCGAAATCAGTTTGTAAAGTCCGGGTTTGCCGGAAATTGAAATAATTTTTTCTAACTGCATACTTTTAATTTTTTTGTTTGGCTTCTGCGTTCTGCATTACGCCTTATAATTGATTTATTTTTTACTTTGGAAACCTCATCTTGTAGGTTACGGATACCTCGCCCTGAGAAATTTTCGTGAGCTTGCCTTTTACCAACTTTTTTTTCAGCGAACTCAAATGATCCGTGAAAAGAATGCCTTCGATATGGTCATATTCATGTTGGATGACTCTTGCACGCATATCGGAGAAAGTCTCGGTGTGTTTCACGAAATTTTCGTCAAAATATTCAATCACGATTGTTTCTTTTCTTTTAACATCTTCACGCACATCAGGAATGGAGAGGCAGCCTTCATTGAATTTCCACTCAGCTCCGGATTCTTCCAGAATCTTTGCATTGATGAGCACTTTTTTAAAAATTTTAAGTTCCCCGGCAATGTCGGCATAATCTTCATCATCCGCCAAAGGCGAAAGATCCACGATAAAAAGCCGGATGTCCAGACCAATCTGTGGTGCTGCCAATCCGATACCATGCGCGGAATTCATGGTTTCAAACATATTGTCGATCAATTCCTTCAGGCCGGGATAATTTTTATCAATTTCCTGACAGTGCTTTCGTAAGACGGAGTCGCCAAAGGCGCGTATCGGTAATATCATTTTTGTTGCTGTTCTAAAAAATTCTGCAGAATCAGGGTGGCACTCACTTTATCAATCAGACCCTTTTCTTCCCGCTTTTTTTTGCTTTTTCCGCTCTGCGAAATAAAATAAGACGCCATTTTCGAGGTAAAACGTTCATCAAAACGGTGAACCTTAACCTCAGGAAAAGTAGTTTTAAATTTTTCTATAAATTTTAAAATCTCCTGTTCAATCTCCGACATGTTACCCTTCAGATCCGTGGGAAGTCCGATAACGATAGCTTCTACATCGTTTTCATTAAAGTATGAGGTGCAGAAAGGAAATATATTTTGGGTTTCTACGGTCTCCAATCCGCTGGCAATGATCTTCATATCATCCGTCACGGCGATACCGCAGCGTCTTTTGCCAAAATCTACTGCCATTATTTTCCCCATAGTCTGCAAATTTACAAATATTTATTTCTTCACAAAATTTAAAAAATAGTGACATCAATCAAGAACAATTTACGATTGCGTGTCAGTATTCCACCTAACTTTAATAGGTGATAAAATCATTCATTATAAATCTTATTGCATATGAAAGCTTTAGTATTTAAGGGACCCGGACAAAAAGAACTGATTGACTGTCCGATGCCGGTGATTAAAGAATCTACCGATGTGATTGTAAAAATGGTAAAATCTACCATTTGCGGAACCGATCTGCATATCCTGAAAGGAGATGTTCCGGCGGTAACTGCGGGACGAATTCTCGGTCATGAAGGAATGGGAATAGTGGAAGAAACTGGTGAAGCGGTGAAAAACTTTAAAAAAGGGGACAAAGTGTTAATCTCCTGCATCACGTCCTGCGGAAAATGTGAAAACTGTAAAAAACAACTTTACGCCCACTGTACTGACGGCGGCTGGATTCTCGGCCATTTAATCGACGGAACCCAGGCGGAATTTGTGCGCATTCCGCACGGCGATAACTCTCTTTATCATTTAAAAGATGATGTGAATGAAGAAGCGGCAGTAATGCTCAGCGACATTTTACCTACCGGTTTTGAAATCGGCGTTCTGAGCGGAACCGTAAAACCGGGAGACACAGTTGCCATTGTGGGAGCCGGTCCAATCGGATTTGCTGCATTGCTTACCGCGCAGTTTTTTGCGCCGGCGAAGATTATCATGGTGGATCTGGACCAGGAAAGACTGGAATTTTCTAAAAGTTTCGGTGCGAGCGATATCGTGAACAGCGGTACAGAAAACGCCGTGGAAGGTGTTAAAAAAATAGCAGGTGCCGAAGGCGTTGATGTAGCGATTGAAGCAGTAGGAATTCCTGCAACTTTTGATATCTGCCAGAAAATCCTTAAACCGGGCGGCCATCTTGCGAATATCGGCGTACACGGCAAACCGGTGGAACTTCACATCGAAGAACTCTGGATCAGAAACGTGACCATTACCATGGGATTGGTTTGCACCAATACCACGTCTATGCTTTTGAAAAATGTAGAAAGCAAAAAACTGCAACCGGAAAAACTGGTTTCCCACCGTTTCGGTTTTTCGGATATGATTCAGGCATACGAGGTTTTTGGTAATGCTGCCAAAGAAAAAGCCCTGAAAGTGATCATTAATTTTGATTGATGTTTTTAATATTTTCCACAATAAAAAACGAGAAGTTGCCAACTTCTCGTTTTTTTAATTAATTTTATTTCCCCAAAAACCAATTCAGGATGAAAACACTTATACTTATTCGGCATGCGAAAAGCGACTGGCCTGAAAATACGGAAGATTTCGACCGTCCGCTGGCAAACCACGGCCTGGATGATGCGATCAAAATGTCCAAGCATTTAAAAAACAGCAATATCGCGATCGAAAAGTTTGTGTCGAGCCCCGCCGTGCGTGCCCTGAATACGTGTAAAATCTTCAACCAGATCTATGATCTGGAGATCAAAACCGATCCGAAACTCTACAATCCTAGTGAAAATAATTTTTATTCCGCGATTGATGATCTGGAGGATCATGTAAATTCCGTTGCGATGTTTTCTCACAACAACGGCATTTCCAACTTTGCCAATATGATGACCGAGGATATTTTCCATTTCCCGACCTGTGGTGTTGCCGGTTTTCAGGCAGATTGTAAATCGTGGTCGGATTTTGAAAATGCAAAGAAAAAACTGCTCTTTTTCTGCGAGCCGAAAAAAATTTAGCACAAAATATTCATCTGCCTAAATATTCATTTCTCAGCCTGAACGCTAATCACCGCTCTCCAACGTGTTTTTTAGGTGGCATTCCCATGTACCTCATCAAAAAAAATTATCTTTGAAAAAATCTTAAAGATGAAACGTAATTTCAGCCTTCTGCTCCTCCTTATTTCAGTTTTCGCTTTCTCACAGATGGAAGAAAAGAAACTGGACGAACTTATTCAGAATACGATAAAAACGTTTGACGTTCCCGGAATGTCCGTCGGAATTGTGAAAGACGGTAAAGTGATTTATGCAAAAGGTTTCGGCGTGAGATCGCTGACAACCGGACAGAAAATGGATGAGAACACTTTGGTGGGTATCGCTTCCAATTCAAAAGGTTTCACAGGAACCGCTCTCGCAATGCTTGCAGATGACGGAAAACTGAGTCTCGATGATAAAGTCACCAAATACATTCCTGAATTCCAGATGTACGATCCTTATGTTTCACAGGAAGTTACCATTAAAGACCTCATCACCCACCGCGCCGGACTCGGTTTAGGTCAGGGCGATCTGATGTTTTTCCCGGAGGGCGGAAGCCTTTCAGTAAACGACATTATCCACAACGTAAGATATCTGAAGCCTGAAAATCCTTTCCGGACAACGCTGGATTACAACAACATTATGTTTATTGTAGCGGGAGAAGTAATTCACCGTGTTTCAGGCAGAACCTGGTCTCAGTTCATCGAAGAAAGAATCCTGAAACCGGTAGGAATGACTTCCAGTTTCGGATCCTACAAAAACGCAAAAGCTGCCAACAGTTTAAATATTATTGATGCTCACGCTCCTGTTAATGGTAAGGCTGTTGCTGTTCCGCATGACTGGAACGAAACGGCAAACGCGGCCGGCGGAATCATGAGCAACATCAAAGACATGACAATATGGGCGGAGTTTTTAATGAACGGATTCACGGCCAAAGACGGTAAAAAACTGGTTTCTGATAAACAGATTCAGCAGCTTTTGAATCTGCAGATTTCCACACCGGTTGCTTTAAAAAATTCTTACGATTCCAATTTCGGAGGGTACGGACTCGGTTGGTTCCTGACCGATGTTAAAGGCCACAAACAGGTGTATCACACCGGCGGTTTGATCGGCACCGTTACGCAGTTCACTTTAATTCCGGACATGAAACTCGGAATCGTGGTTTTAACGAACCAGCAGTCGGGAGCCGCTTTCACTGCGGTGACGAATACCTTGAAAGATTCCTATTTGGGATATCCGGACCGCAACTGGCTCAAAAACTACGCCGACAGAACTGCCAAAATGAATACAGATTTCGACAAAGGAAAAAAGGAGATTTTTGCAAAGTCTGAAGCTTTTAAAAAGGATAAAAACACGCAGATGAAGGCCGAACAGATTGTCGGAACTTATAAAGATATCTGGTTTGGCGACGTGGTAATCTCGCAGGAAGGAAATACCTTCCGTATTTTCTGCAAAAACTCCCCGCGGTTGAAAGGTGAGCTGCTGCCCTATTCTTCTAACATCATGATTGTGAAGTGGGATGACAGAAGTTATGATGCCGATGCTTTCGTGAATTTTAATTTTGATGAAAACGGCAAAGCCCAGTCGGTGAAAATGAAACCGATCTCTGACATTACTGATTTCAGCTTTGATTTTGAGGATCTTGACCTGAAAAGGGTGAAATAAATTCGCATCAAAAAAACCTGCCCATCAGTAAAAATGGGCAGGTTTGTTTTGTCTTAATTTTTAAATCTGTTTAGGCTTTCACAAACTGCAGTTCACCTGCAATTTTCACTTCATCAGAAACCATCACGCCGCCTGCTTCAAGCGCTGCGTTCCAGTTCAGTCCGAAATCGCTTCTTTTGATTTTCCCCTCGAAAGAGAAACCTGCTTTTGTATTTCCCCACGGATCAACATTGATTCCGCCGAAATCTACCTCCAGTTTTACGGGTTTTGTAACGCCGTTAACGGTTAAATTTCCTGTAATTTCTTCATTCAGCGCATCAGATTCAAAAGTGATGGTTGGGTTTGCCGCTGCATTGAAGAATTCTTCACCCTTCAAATGCGCATCGCGGTCTGCATTATTCGTATCGATGGAATCGGTGTGAATGGTTGCGGTGGTTTTTGCGTTTTTAAAGGTGTCATCTTCAGCTTCAATTTCTGCGGTAAAATTCTTGAACTGTCCTTTTACATTAGAAATCATCAGGTGTTTTACTCTGAATGTAATTTCGCTGTGCGTTGGGTCTAAATTCCATTTTGTTGCCATAATATTCTGTTTTTTGGTTAATATTTTAAATTTTACAGTGCAAAGATAGAACTGCTTTTGCGCGTTCAAATTGATCTAGGTTAAGAAAAGAAAACTGCTGCACTTACTATGTAAATTTACCGATTTTAATGGACGTCTTTTCCATTTTAATAATATTTAACGCAAGCTAACTGCGTTTTTTATAGATTTGAATAAAATTACAGAATGAAGAAATGGATTTCCCTTTTAATGATTTTGAATGTTTTTCTGCTGAATACGGCACAGCAGAAAGATACCTTAAGTATTGACAACGAGCGTCTTGGATTTCAGTACAAAAAAATGTACATTCCTGTAGCGCTGATGGCATCAGGAATTGTCTTTGACGGAAACGGCAGAGAATCCCTCAAAAATGAAATGCTGGAAGAGCGAAATGAGCATCTTTTCGGATTTACCAATCACATTGATGATTATGCACAGTTTGCTCCAATGGTGGCGGTCTATGGCTTTGAAATGGCCGGAATGCAGCCCCGAACCGACTGGAAGAACAGAACTGCCATTCTCATCAAAGGCCAGGTTCTGAATCTAGGAATGGTGTATATCCTAAAAAAAACATTGAAAAAACCACGTCCGGATGGTACTGCTTATTCATTTCCTTCCGGTCACACCGCAAACGCATTCGCAGGAGCGACGATGTTGGCTATTGAATACGGCAAAGATTATAAATGGGTTCCTTATGTTTCTTACGGTGTCGCCACCGGAGTCGGAATAATGCGGATGGCAAACAACAAACATTATATCTCGGATGTGCTTTTTGGCGCGGGACTCGGAATCCTTTCGATGAAAGTGGCTTACTGGACGCATCAGTACCAGTGGAACCGCAAAAAATCGGAAAAAGATCCTTTTACCGCTCTGTATATTCCTGCAGAATGAGTCGAACGCGAACGGTTCAATTTTATTTCCTATTTTTAAGATCTTAAATTCAATTCATGAAATTTTCAAAAATATCTCTGTTATTCCTGGGTTTCGGCACTATTCTCAGTGCGCAGAACCAAAAATTTACGATGGCAGAAGCCGTTAACGGACTTCGAAGCAATCTCGCCATCAAAAACATTTCACAGTTTTCCTGGACGGATGATGCTAAATCCTATATTCAGGGAACGAAAAATGCCTACCTGATCACGGAAGTTCAGAGCATGAAAGCCGACACTCTGGTATCGCTGAGCCAGATCAACAAAAATCTTTCGGCCGACAAAAAGCTGAAAACTTTTCCGCAGGTAAAATTCAAGGACCGCAACAAAGGATATTTTGTTAAAGACGGCAAATATTACTGGCTCGAAAAATTAGGAAAAGACTGGAAGATCAGCGACTGGACGGCTTTGCAGGAAGATGCTGCAAACACCACCGTTCTTACGGACGACAAGACCGTTGTGTATACCGTAAAAAATAATCTGTTCCTGAACAGAAACGGCAAAACCATCTCTATTACCAACGATCAAAACGCGAACATCGTCAACGGACAGGCGGTTCACCGAAACGAATTCGGAATCGACAGGGGAATTTTCCCGGCGCCTGACAACGGAAAAATCGCATTTTACCGAATGGATGAAGGCATGGTAAACGATTATCCGGTAATCGACTGGTCGGCGACACCCGCGAAAAACGTTAACATCAAATATCCGATGGCCGGAAACATCTCTCATCAGGTAACTTTAGGAGTTTATGACATCAATTCCGGCAAAAAAACCTTTCTGAATATTGAAGGCGACAAGGAACAGTATTTAACGGCTGTAACCTGGAGTCCTGATTCTAAATCCATTTTCGTGGGCGTACTGAACCGCGACCAGAATCATTTGAAAATGAACCAGTATAATGCATCTACCGGTAATCTGATCAGAACGCTTTTCGAAGAAAAGTCCGATAAATATGTGGAACCGCAGCACCCTTTACTGTTTTTCCCCAATTCGAACACCGATTTTATCTGGCAGAGTCAGCGAACCGGATATAACCATCTTATTCATTACAGTCTGGAGAAAGGTCTGGTTTCCCAAATTACAAAAGGCGACTGGCTCGTGACGGACATTCTGGGTTTCAACGAAAAAAAGAAAGAAATTTATTACATTTCTACCCAGGAAACCCCATTGGAAAGACATCTTTACAAGGTAAACTGGAGTAATTTCGAAACACACCGTTTAGACAGTGCTCCCGGAATGCATACCGGTGTTTTAAGCAAAGACGGAACGCAGCTTTATGAGGTGTACAGCAATGCAGATACACCGCGAACGGTAAATCTCATCAACACCAATAATTTAAAAGCCAAAAACGTTCTGACTTCTGATAACCCTCTTAAAAATTATAAAAGACCGGACATCAAGAATATTACCCTGAAAGCTGACGACGGAACCCCGCTGTACGGCAAAATTATCCTTCCGACAGACTTTGATCCGGCAAAAAAATATCCAACCATTGTTTATCTTTATAACGGACCGCATTTACAGCTTGTAACAAACAGTTTTCCCGCTTCCGGCAACCTTTGGTACGAATATATGGCTCAGAATGGCTACATTATTTTCACAATGGACGGACGGGGATCTTCAAACCGCGGAATGAAATTTGAACAGGCCGTTTTCAGGCATTTGGGCGAAACGGAGATGAATGACCAGCTGAAAGGTGTAGATTACTTAAAGTCTCTTCCGTACGTAGATGCTCAGAAATTGGGGATCCACGGCTGGAGTTTCGGCGGTTTTATGACGACAAGTTTTATGCTGAAACATCCCGATGTTTTCAAAGTGGGCGTTGCAGGAGGACCGGTAATCGACTGGAGCATGTATGAAATTATGTACACCGAAAGATATATGGATACGCCGCAAACGAATCCTGAAGGTTACAAACAGGCCAATCTTTTGGATAAAGTTCAGAATCTGAAAGGAAATCTACTGATGATTCACGGTGCGCAGGACAATGTGGTGGTTTGGCAGCATTCCGTTAATTTTTTAAAAGCCGCTGTAGATCACGGAATACAGCTCGATTATTTCGTTTATCCCGGTCACGAACATAACGTTCTCGGCAAAGACCGCGTCCATCTTATGCAGAAGGTAACGGATTATTTTGATGAATATCTGAAGAAATAAAACAAAATCTGCTGAACTTTTGATTAAAAGAAACCGCACCCATAATTAAAAGAAAACCGCTCGTTGATTTGAGCGGTTTCTTTTTGAGATGATTTCTATTTGATAAATCCTTTGTTTTTCAGTAGCGGTTTGATATCCGGTGTTCTTCCCGTAAAATCTTTAAACGCCTGGTTCAGGTCTACCGAATTTCCTACAGAAAGAATATATTTCCTGAAACGGTCCCCGTTTTCTCTCGTCATTCCGCCGTGTGTTGAAATCCAGTCCCAAGCATCGGCATTCAAAAGATCACTCCACATATACGCGTAATAGCCTGCCGAATAACCGCCGCCCCAAATATGTGCAAAATAAGGAGTGTGATATCTTGGCGGAACTTCTTTCAGGTTAAAACCGTATTTGTTCAGCACCTCTTTTTCGAATTCCAGAGCCGGTTTAAACTGTGATTCATCGGTTACTGAATGCCAGTTCATGTCTAAAGTAGCTGCAGAAACAAGTTCGGTTGTAGAATATCCCTGGTTGAAGGCTCCCGCTTTCTTGATTTTATCTACCAAAGACTGCGGCATCGGCTGTTTGGTTTGGTAATGAAGTGCGTAATTTTTCAGCACTGAAGGTTCCAGAGCGAAAAACTCGTTGATCTGCGAAGGAAATTCCACAAAATCTCGTGGCGTACTCGTTCCTGAAATCGATACATATTTTTGGTCCGCAAAAAGTCCGTGAAGCGTGTGTCCAAACTCATGAAACATGGTGGAAACATCATCATAGGAAATTAAAGAAGGTTTTCCTTCGGCAGGTTTCTGAAAATTGAAAACATTCACAATCACCGGTTTCTGTCCTAAAAGATGCGACTGTTCCACGAAATTGCTCATCCACGCACCGCCGTTTTTATTGTTTCGGGTGTAAAAATCAAGGTAATAAATCGCCAGTGACTTTCCGTCCCGGTCAAAAACTTCGTAAGCGGTAACATCGGGATGATAAACCGGCAGATCGTTCCTTTCTTTAAACGTGATTCCGTAGAATTTTTCGGCAGCGAAGAAAACACCTTTGTTCAGCACTGTTCCCACTTCAAAATATGGTTTGATCTGATTTTCGTCTAGGTCGTATTTTGCCTTGCGGACCTGCTCCGAGTAAAAGTTCCAGTCCCAAGGTTCAACGGTGAACCCACCTTTTTGCGCATCGATCAACGCCTGAATTTCATCGCTTTCTCTTTTTGCGGTTTCCACGGCCGGCTTAGCCAGCTGTGCAAGAAGATTCATCGCATTTTCAGGCTTTTTGGCCATCTGATCCTGCAGTTTCCATTCGGCAAAAGATTTTTTTCCTGAAAGATGCGCTTTTTCCATGCGCAGCTTTGCCTGTCTTTCCAGGATGTTGCGGGTATCGTCTGAATTTCCTTTTTCTGCGCGGTACCAAGAAGCTTTGAAGAGTTTTTCCCGCGTTGCGCGGTTTTTCAGGTTCTGAAGCAGTGGTTGTTGGGTAGTATTGAGTAAAGTCAGCATGTATTTTCCTTCGTGTCCTGCAGCTTTAGCGTCGGCGGAAGCGGCAGCAATCTCATCTGCAGAAAGTCCGTCGAGTTCCCTAACATCCGAAATCAATACTGCTCCATTTTTACGCGCATCGAGCAGTTTATTGGAGAACTGGGTGGAAAGTGTAGCCAGTTCCTCATTAATTTTCTTAACCTTTTCTTTATTCTCCGCTGAAAGATTAGCTCCGGCGATTTCAAAATTGGTTTTGTACAATTCAAGAAGTCTTTTTTCCTCAGAACCTAAATTTGCAGGACTGATGGCCTTGATTCGGGAATAAATCTTTTCATTCAGATAAATTTTATCTGAAAGTCCGGAAAAAACCGGCGCATATTCCTCTTCAAGTTTCTGCAAAGCAGGGTTTGTATTGGAACCGGTAAGGTTGAAAAAGATGATTTGCGCCCGTTTCAGTACTTCGCCGCTCGTTTCCAGAGCCAAGATGGTATTTTCGAAAGTGGGTACAGCCGTATTATTAGCAATTTTTTCAATTTCAGCAAGCTGAACTTTCATTCCGTACTCGAAAGCGGGTTTAAAATGTTCATCTTTAATTTTATCGAATTCCGGCGCCTGATACTGCAGCGTACTTTTCTTCATGAACGGATTCAAAGCCATTTCCTGACTTACGGAAATGGATTCCGTATCTGATGTTTGAGGATTTTTCATAGTGGAACAGGAAATTCCCAGTCCAAGAGCGGACAGGAAAAATAAGGAGGTAATATTTTTCATTCTTAAAGTGTTGTTATTTTTAAAGGTTTAAAGATACAATTTAAGATTTGTTTTATTAAATTTATACCTTAAAAATAACCATTATGAAAACACAAATTCTGGCTTTTCTTGCACTTGCTTTAGTCGCAAATTCGTGCGGCGGCGGCAAAAATGATTCCGTAAGTTTTGGCCCTTTCAGCACAAAAATCGAGGGAAAAGGCCCGATTCGGGAGAAAACTTATCCTGGATATTTTGATGAGTTAAAGGTTTCACAGTCTATTCAGGCGGAAGTGATAAAATCTGATGTAGAGAAGGTCGTTATTTCGGCGCCTGCAGATATTTTAGATGATATTCTTGTAGACAATGTTGCCGGAAAGATTCATATTCATTTCAAACCGAGCCTGAATATTTATTCACAAAAAGTTTCAGCAAAGATCTATGCGAAGGATTTTTCTAAACTAGAAGCGGGTTCTTCCGCAAATATCCTCGTTAAAAATAAATTCACACAGGACCGAACAGATATTGAAGTGTCGAGCTCGGCCAATATCGAAGGGGATTTTGAAGCCAATAACATTGAAGTGGACGTCTCAAGCTCAGGAAGTTTCAACGGCAAAATATGGGCAGTTGATTTGAATTCACAAGTTACTTCGTCCGGTGAAATCAACATTTCCGGTGAAGCAAAAAATGCAGAAATGCATGCATCATCGTCAGGAACCTTAAATGCGCGGGATTTGGTTGCTGAAAATGCAGATTTAAAGGCGTCAAGTAGTGGAAGTATAAACCTGTCGGTTTCAGGACAGTTAACTGCAGCGGCCAGTTCTTCGGGTGATATTGCAGTTTCCAAAAAGGGCAATCTGAATGTGACCAGCCAGAAAGAAAGCAGTGGAGGAAGCATTTTAATCAAGTAATAAAAGGATTCAGCGCAAAAATTAATCAGGTTGAAATTTCATTTTCAAAAAACTCAAAAATTAAACCGTAAATATTTGTCTAACAGAAAAATTCTTCGTTATTTTGCACTCTCAAATATTTAGTAGTAATAAAAGAACATCGAGATATGTCAAGAATTTGCCAAATAACAGGAAAGCGTGCAATGGTAGGAAACAATGTTTCTCACGCTAATAACAAAACGAAGCGTCGTTTTGAAATTAACTTATTGGAGAAGAAATTTTACCTTCCGGAGCTGGAAAAATCTGTAACAATAAAAGTTACTGCACACGGATTGAGAATTATCAACAAGATTGGTATTGAAGAAGCGTTGGAAAGAGCAACAAGAAACGGATTTATAAAAATTAAAAAGTAATGGCTAAAAAAGGTAACAGAGTTCAGGTAATTTTAGAATGTACTGAGCATAAAGAAACCGGTGTAGCAGGAATGTCAAGATACATCACCACTAAAAATAAAAAGAACACAACAGAAAGATTGGAACTTAAAAAATTCAATCCGGTTCTTAAAAAGTATACCCTACACAAAGAAATCAAGTAATTTTTTAAAACAATAAAAAATGGCAAAGAAAGTAGTAGCAACGCTTCAGGGCGGTGCAGGTTCCAAAAAAATGACTAAGGTTGTGAAGATGGTGAAGTCCGCTAAAAGTGGTGCTTACATTTTCGAAGAGAAAGTAATGAACGCTGACGAAGTTGACGGTTTTTTGAAAAAATAACCTCCTCTTTGTAAAGAAGATATAAAACTATCCAAATTTTTTGGGTAGTTTTTTTGTTATCTTTGTTTATAAAACATAATCAGAAATACTGGAATTTAAATTCTAAACCCGGCATGAGTTGGTATAAAAAAATTTTTAAGAAAGAGGAAAAAGAGACTCTGGACAAAGGTCTGGAGAAATCGAATCAGGGATTTTTCGATAAAATCTCGAAAGCAGTTGTTGGAAAATCCAAAGTGGATGAAGAGGTGCTTGATGAACTGGAGGAAATCCTGATTGCATCAGATGTGGGCGCCACCACCACCATCAAAATCATTGAAAGAATTGAAAACCGGGTCTTGCGCGATAAATTTGTGGGAACCGAAGAACTGGATAAAATCCTGCGCGAAGAAATCTCGGGTCTTTTACTGGAAAACCCGAATGCAGAAACCGGAAATATAGACACTTCTAAAAAACCATATGTAATTATGGTGGTTGGAGTGAACGGGGTTGGAAAAACTACCACGATCGGAAAACTTGCGCATCAGTTTAAATCAGACGGTAAAAAGGTGATTTTGGGTGCCGCAGATACTTTCCGCGCTGCAGCAGTAGACCAACTTGTTATCTGGAGCGAGCGAGCTGGGGTTCCTATCGTGAAACAGAGCATGGGATCAGATCCTGCTTCGGTGGCTTTTGATACCGTTCAGAGCGCTGTAGCCCAAAATGCCGATGTTGCTATTATAGACACCGCTGGAAGACTTCACAATAAAGTGAATCTGATGAACGAACTCACTAAAATAAAAAGGGTCATGCAGAAAGTAGTTCCGGATGCACCACACGAAATTTTATTGGTGTTGGACGGCAGCACCGGACAAAACGCTTTCGAACAGGCAAAACAGTTTACAGCTGCAACCGAAGTGAACGCTTTGGCCATCACAAAACTGGATGGAACTGCAAAAGGTGGGGTCGTAATTGGAATTTCAGATCAGTTTCAGATTCCGGTGAAGTATATCGGTATCGGAGAAAAAATACAGGATCTTCAACTATTCAATGGGATGGAGTTTGTGGATTCTTTTTTCAAAAGAAAATAGTATATTTTTCAGAATTTCGTTACAAGTTTATAATATTCCCACTTTTGAATCCTTCAAAAACATAATGGCTTCAATTTTGAAAAGAAGTAATTACATTAATATTAACATTTAAAATTTAAAACTATGGGAATTTTAGCTTGGATCATTTTTGGTCTTATCGTAGGAGCAATCGCAAAACTTATTATGCCTGGAGCACAAGGCAGCGGTTGGCTTATCACAATTATTTTAGGAATTGTTGGTGCATTGGTAGGAGGCTTCTTAGCCGGTGCATTGGGGATTGGCGACGATGGCAATCCTTGGGATATTGGAACAATTGCAATATCAGTTTTAGGCGCAATTCTGGTTCTCTTCATTTATGGAGCTGTAACCAACAGAAGAGTCTAAACGACAAAATATTAAAAAAACCGCTTTGAGAATTCTCAAAGCGGTTTTTTTATTTACTTAAAGTTGATCTGATATGGCATTTCCATCATTATACCACTTTGTTGTCTTGAGTTTGTGATCTGTTCCAGGATTTTATAATTCTCGTTTCCTATTTTGTTTCTGATAATTTTGTCAGAAATTTCCTCTTCACTCAGGTTTTTGAAGAACTCCTCGAATGCGTTTACTTTTTTAGGATAAGCGGAGACACTGTACTTTTTCAGTCCGGCTTTCTGTGCGGCATAGTTCACTGCATCATTCAAACTTCCCAATTCATCAACCAAACCGATCTGCTTTGCGCGGGTTCCGCTCCAAACTCTTCCGCCGCCAATTGCGTCGATCTGTTCAAAAGATTTTTTACGGTTTTGGGTCACGAAATGCACAAACCTTTTATAAGTCTGCTCCACACTTTTGGTCATCATATTTACTGTTCCCGCAGTTACGCCGTTAATTGGCGAAACCATGTTGGAATTGGTATTGGTGGAAACAACGTCGGATCTTATTCCGTTTCTGTTTGCAAGTTCTTTAAAATAAGGAATCATACCAAAGACTCCGATAGATCCCGTTAACGTATTGGGCTCCGAATAAATTCTGTCCGCAGCCATCGCTATATAATATCCTCCGGAAGCGGCATAATCTCCAAATGAAACAACTACAGGTTTCTTATTTTTCAGCTGCTGCATTTCAAATAAAATCTCGTCTGACGCGTTTGCACTTCCTCCGGGAGAATTGATTCTGAAAACAACCGCTTTCACTTTCTTGTTCTCTGCCAGTTTCTTAATATCCTTTATAAAATTAACCGCATAAATATCATTGTGCCCTTCTCCGTTGTAAATCGCGCCCGAAGCATATAAAATGGCAATCTGCTCGTCACTGTCCGTCGCATTTTCCTTAAATGAACTGATGTACTTGTTAAAAGGTATCCTGTTAAGCTTATCATCATTTTTTACATTCAGTTTCGCTTTTAGGAGATTATCATATTCAGTTTTTTGAATCAGCTTATCAACAAGCTTATGCTGTAGACTCAAATCCGGAATGATTCCATAAAGGCTGTCTACAATCACCCTGAAATCTGCAGAATCAATTTTTCTGGAACTGGCCATTTTCTGAGCGTTCACAGACCATATATCTTTAAGCAGTGTGGAAAGCTGCTCTCTGTTTTCGGGGGAGATATCATCTCTTAAAAAAGGCTCTACTGCAGCCTTAAATTTTCCATGACGAATTACTTCTGTACCAATCCCGTATTTTTCAGCGAATTTTTTAAAGAAAACCACTTCTGTAGACATTCCTTTGAGTTCTACCCCACCGGATGGATTTAAATAATATTTGTCTGCTACCGATCCCAGGTAATATCCAGGCTGTGTCACTACGTTACCGTAAGCATAAACAAACTTTCCGCTTTTCTTAAAGTCTTCAAGGGCAGCGCGGATATTATCCAACTGTGTGAGTCCGGCAGTGATATAATCTGTCTCAATACTGATTCCTTTAATTTTATCATCGGTTTTTGCGTTCTTTATAGCTTCCAACATGTCATACATCATGATATGTTTTTCTTTATCGGCAATAGCAAAAAAACTTTCCTGCGCTTCCGTAGGACTGTCTATGATTCTGGTTTTAAAGTCTAAAGTTAGTACTGAATTGTTTTTTACATCAGGTTTTTTATTTTCACCCATAGCACTCACAATAAGCGCCATCATTATAAACATAAAGAATACAGCGCAGATAATGATAATTGCCACTATATTTGCTAAGACATTTTTAAAAAAATTTCTCATAATAATTTTTAATTTCACCATATGTCGCATCAACATGTCACTTTGTTACTTGGAAGTAATCTTGGAGACCGAAAAAAGAATATCGAAACCGCATTAATTAAAATCGAAAATAAGATTGGCCATATCACTAAGAAAAGTCCTGTTCTAGATACAACCCCAGTGGAATTTGCCAGTTCTAATAATTTTTGTAATATTGCAGTATTATTAATTACGCAATTTTCGCCCGTAAATATTCTTAAAATTGTAAAAGAAATTGAAGTGGAAATGGGTAGGATAGCAGACTCAAAAGCGGTTGGCGGTTATACTGACAGGATTATTGATATAGATATTGTTTTCTTTAATAGATTGAGATTTGAATCAGCAAACTTAACAGTTCCGCATCATAAGCATTTATTTGAGAGAAGTTTCTCAATTGAATTATTAAAATGTTTAGGAAATTGATGAGAAATTAATATTAATATTTACAAATAAGTAGCAATAAACCAATAGTGTTTATTAAAAATTGGGGATTTTAACAATATTTGTTTAAAAAAAGTAATTTTTTTGGCATATTAATTGATTATCCACGAAAAGAGTATCCAAGTAAGAATATATCATTATTAACTTAAATATAAAATTATGAAATTAAATTTAGCAATTCTTGCATTAGCCTTAGCATTACCTGCTTCTGCTTCTGCACAAGATTCTACTGCAGTTTCGATGGGTGAGTATCCAAATACTTATTCTTCGGGTTCTGCAAACGTATCTCCGTTTACTCAGGAGTCAAAAAGATTCAATGACTGGTCAATCTCTTTCGGTGCTGGTGTACCATTAATGCAGGATGCTGAGTTACAATCACTGAAATTCGATGAAATGCCTGGGAAAAACGTTTTCGGATACTCAGCTTATTTAAGTATTGATAAAGCGATCACCCATGCTTTCGGATTAAGTCTTCAGTATGACAGAGGGGAAACCAGACAGGGCTGGTTTAATACCAAAACTGATAATGCGACAGGTTATGAAATGGGCGGAAGAACTCAGTTTGATGCGATCTCTCTATTAGGAGATATTAATTTTTCAAATTTATTACGAAGAGTTGACAATCATTCTCCTTATAGATGGGCATTACACGGGTATGCAGGCCTTGGAACATTAGCTTACAGAGCTTATTTAGAAAATGCAGCCGGACAATCTTTAAAAACAGAAATCAAGCCTTTCGCCATTGGGGCGATGTTTGCTCAAGGAGGAGCTGGACTGAAATACAAAATTAACAGAAGAATTGATGTTCAAGGACGTTTAATGTATGTATTTACAGGTAGAGACACATTTGATGGGTTTACATATAATAACAGCGGTATTAATACCGATAATTTCTGGAATGCAAGTTTAGGTCTTTCCTTAAAACTAGGAAAACACGAATCTCATTTAATGTGGCATGACCCATTACAGGAAGTGTATTACAAATTAGATGTTTTGGCTGATAAAAATCAGGACGTAGAAGTTTGTAAAACTGGTGATGCTGATAATGACGGAGTTTGTGACGATTGGGACAGACAACTTGACACTCCAGCTGGAGCAAGAGTTGACGGTGCCGGTGTTGCATTGGATATCGATTTAGACGGTGTTATTGACCTTTATGACAAATGTGTAACGGTTCCTGGTCCTGTTGAAAACAACGGTTGTCCTACAACTTCAGGAACAGGTTCAGGTTTGATCACTGATGACACAAGAAGTTTGGAAGGAATTGAATTTGATTTAAATTCTGACCAGATTTTACCTTCTAACACGCCAATTCTTAATAACGCAGTTAATTATATCAATTCTTCTGCCGGATCTTACAGAATTGTTGGAGCTACCGATACAAGAGCTTCAGAAGCTTACAACATGAATCTTTCACAGAGAAGAGCAAACAATGTTAAAGGTTATTTGGTAAACAACGGTGTTACTTCAAACAAACTGGAAGCAGTTGGAAAAGGAGAAACAGATTTGAAATACCCAGAATGTGATCCTGCTGAAAAATGTCCTGAATGGAAAAACAGAGCAAACAGAAGAGTTTACTTCGAAGCTAAATAATTTTATATAAAATTATCATAAATAAAAGCCACGCATTGCGTGGCTTTTTTGGTGCTTCCTCTTACATTCAGTAATTTTACTCCATGATTTCGCAGCAGGATTTTCAGAAACTAAAATTCCAGACCCTTAAGCATTTTTGGGGTTACGATACTTTCCGGGATTCACAGGAAGAAATCATCAATGCCGTGATCACAGGAAACGATGCACTTGCCCTGCTTCCGACCGGCGGAGGAAAATCTTTATGTTACCAGCTTCCGGCCCTTATTCTGGAGGGAACCTGTCTGGTCATCTCGCCGCTTTTGGCATTAATGAAAGACCAGGTGTATCAGCTAAAAAACAACGGCATTGAAGCCGAATATCTTTCTTCCGAACTGGATGAATTTGATGCGGAAGTCATCTTTAACCGCTGCAAAAACGGACTTACAAAACTGCTGTATGTTTCCCCGGAACGACTGACCAATAAACTTTTCCTTCAGAACCTTGAGGAAATTGAGGTTTCATTTATTGCAGTAGATGAAGCCCACTGTATTTCCGAATGGGGACAGGATTTCAGACCCAGTTATCAGAACATAAAAACGTTCAGGGAGAATCTTGCAAAAATCCCGTGCTTAGCACTCACAGCTACGGCCACACCAAAGGTCTTGCTGGAAATTCAGAAGAAACTGGATTTAAAACAATGCAAAATTTTCCAGAAAAGTTTCAGAAGAACCAATATCAATATTTTTTCTGATAAAATATCGGATAAGTATGAAAGGCTTCTGAACCTCATGAAGTATAACACTTCTTCGGGAATCATTTATGCCAGAACACGAAAGGAAACCGAAGAACTTACGAAATTTCTTCAAAAAAACAAGATCCAGAACGTCGATTATTTCCATGCAGGTCTTTCGGTAAAAGAAAAAAACACAAAGCAAAACCACTGGCTGCGGAGCCAGAACCACGTTTTAATCTCCACCAACGCTTTCGGAATGGGAATCGATAAGGATAATGTTCGGTTTATCGTTCATTTTTCCTCGCCGCCTTCTCTGGAAAATTATTATCAGGAAATCGGCCGCGCCGGGCGTGACGGTGAAGACAGTTATGCTTTCTTATTCTGGAATGAGCAGGAACTCCTTAATTTTGATCAGATTTTAACGAATCAGATTCCGAATAAAAAAGAATTTCACAGCATTGTCTCTTACCTCTACTCTACCTTTCAGGTGGCAGAAAATGATCAGCCGGAAAACATTTTTCAGCTCGAAATACAGAGAATTCAGAATTTCACCAAAACATCTCTGGCAAAAATCAGAAATGTCCTGAATTTCCTTCACAACCAGGAAATCGTGTATTTTAACAACAGCAAAAGCCTTTCTTCTCTGGAACTAAAAATTTCTGCCGAAGATTTGGATCTGCTTCCAAAAAAAGATGGCTATTTTATCGAACTTCTCCTGCGGAACCTTTCGGGAATCTCTTCACATAAAGTCATGTTCAGCGAACAGAATCTCAGCAATAAAATAGGCACGGAAATTCATCTGATCAAAGAAAGAATTAAAGAACTTCAGCAAAAAAACTATCTTGAGTATATTGATGGTGCACTGTCGAGACTGAAGTTTTTAAAACCGCGCGACGAAAGGGCAATTGCCGGAAAATACTGGAATGTTTTTGAGCATATTCAGAAAAACAAACTGCAGAAATGGGAAGAGATGAAGTTTTTTGTTCAGGATCAGGACCACTGCAAAATGAAACTCATCCTCTCCTATTTTGGAGAAAAAAATGTAAAAAACTGCGGAAAATGTTCCGTCTGCGAAAAAAATAAAGAAGGGATTTTCGGAAGGAATGTTTCTGCCGAAATTCTCGGTATTTTAGAGAAAAGTCCCGCATCTGTCGAAGAAATTGCGATCCGACTGCACTATTACGAAAAAGAAAACATCCTCGAAAACCTTATCATCCTACTGGATTCAGGAAAAGTAAAAATGCTGAATTTCAGAACCTATACCTTGAACAATTAAAAATGAAACCACTAAAAGTCGTGTTTTTCGGAACGCCGGAATTTGCAAAAACCTCTCTGGAAGCCATTCACCAATCATCACACGAAGTGGTAGGCGTGGTGAC
This sequence comes from Kaistella sp., assembly GCA_019459085.1. Lineage (GTDB taxonomy): Bacteria > Bacteroidota > Bacteroidia > Flavobacteriales > Weeksellaceae > Kaistella. The sequence continues at coordinate 2,128 of JAIBEW010000035.1, read as the reverse complement.
GGTTGCCGATAAAGCCAGCGGACGCGGACAGAAAATACATCAGTCGCCGGTAAAAATATATGCCGAAGAACAGCACCTGCCAGTCTTTCAGCCTGAAAAACTCAGAAACCGGGAGTTTTTAGAAAGTATCAGAACTCTGAACGCTGATGTTTTTGTAGTGGTCGCTTTCCGGATGATGCCGAAAATTCTTTTTGAAATGCCTGAAATGGGGACTTTCAATCTTCATGCTTCGCTTCTTCCAGATTACCGGGGGGCCGCTCCCATTAATTATGCCGTAATTAACGGTGAAAAGAAAACCGGCGCCACGACTTTTTTCATCAATGAAAAAATTGACGAAGGAAATATCCTGCTTCAGGATGAAATGGAAATTCAGTACGACGAAAACGCCGGAAGCCTTCATGACCGGCTCATGGAAATGGGTGCGAAACTGGTGGTAAAAACGTTGGATGGACTGGCAGAAAAATCAATTCAGGAAAAACCACAGCGCGAGGTAGAACATCCTAAAAATGCCTTTAAAATCTTCAAAGAAGACACGAAAATCGACTGGACCAAGACTTCGGAAGAAATAAACAATTTTGTTCGCGGCATGTCGCCTTATCCGTGTGCTTTTACGGTTCTTAAGATCGGTAATGAAGAAAAATCGCTGAAAATCTTTCAGGGGAAATTTGAGAAATCCGGTTCAGAAAAACCGGTGGGAACTTTAGAAATCGATAAAAATACATTTAAAATTTTTACGGCTGATGGAATTTATTTTCCAGTAGAACTTCAGCTGGAAGGCAAAAAAAGGATGAATGTGAAAGATTTCCTCAATGGTTTCAGGGATTTTGAGAACATAAAAATGGCTTGATTGCTCAAGCCATTTATTGTATCAATTGTATTGGTATTTATAATTCCACCATTTCCGTCACTTCCACATCGTATCCACCGACAAGCGGTTTGTGGTTGGGCGATTGCGTAATGACACGGAATTTATTGATGCCCAAATTCTTTAAAATCTGGGTACCGATTCCATAATCACGGAAGTTGGAAGCCAAAGTCGGGCGTTTTTCGGCTCCGTCCTGATAGTCCATAAACTGCTGAAGTTTACGCATCGTGTTTTCAGAATTCGAAACATTGTTAATGAAAATCAAAGCACCTTTTCCTTCATCATTGATCATTTTTGTCACTTTTTCAAGCAAAGGCTTTTCACCGGAAATCAGTCTGCTTAACACATCAAAATAGGAATTGGAAGCCTGAACTCTCACTAAAATTGGTTCATCAACGGTCCAGGTTCCTTTTGTCAAGGCAAAATGAATCTGATCAGTACTAGTTTCCTTAAATGCCAGGAAGTCGAATTCTCCGTAAACAGTTTTTACTTTCCGTTCTTCAATTCTTTCAATTAAATCACCTTTTTTAAGTTGATAATGAATGAGGTCTTCAATAGAAATGATTTTAAGGTTATGCTTTTTAGCCAATTCCACTAGTTCAGGAAGCCTTGCCATGGAACCGTCATCATTCATAATCTCACAAATCACACCGCCTTCCTTCAATCCAGCAAGTTTCGTAAGGTCAATAGCCGCTTCGGTATGTCCGGCTCTCTTCAAAACGCCGCCTTTTTTTGCTCGCAACGGAAAAATATGTCCGGGACGCATAAAATCTGCGGGTTTTGTTTTTTCATCCATCAAAGCCAGAATCGTTTTACTCCTGTCGCTTGCTGAAATTCCTGTAGAAACGCCATCTCCGAGCAGATCAACAGACACCGTGAACGCGGTTTCTTTCGGGTCGCTGCTTCGCGTCACCATAATATCAAGTCCCAGTTCATCGCATCTTTTTTCAGGAAGCGGAGTACAGATGAGTCCTCTTCCGTAAATGGTCATAAAGTTGATGATTTCGGGGGTCGTCAATTCTGCTGCTGAGAGAAAATCGCCTTCGTTTTCACGGTTTTCATCATCAACAACGATAATGATTTTTCCGTTTTTCAGATCTGCTATAGCCTCAGGAATGGTGTTGAGTTTAATATCGGACATTTTACTTTGATTTTTGCAAAGATACTTACAAATAAGGCAAACGGCAATTTATTTGGAGCATTTCAGGAGTGGCTGAGTTTGTTCTCTTTTTTTGGGGGGGGGGGGGCGGGGTGGGGGGGGGG
>JAIBEW010000030.1 GCA_019459085.1 Kaistella sp. | reverse complement strand
TTTTAACGTTGTATAATTAAAAAAAAAATAATTTTATTTAAAAATATATTTTTTGGGGGGGGGGCCGCCCCCCCCGCCGAAATTCAAACCAAAAACAAATTACTACAACACCCTGCACGGAATTCGTGTTCCGGAAAAATTCAACCCGAAAATCTTATATTTGCAGCTATGGAATACAACACCGACAGAAATCATCTCAATTTACCGGAATACGGAAGAATCATACAGAAACTCGTGGAACACTGCAAAGAACTTGCAACAAAAGAAGAACGCAATGAAATGGCCAAAGGCATCATCGATTTCATGGGCCAGAGAAATCCCCAATTGCGCGACGAGGAAAATTACAAACATAAACTTTGGGACCATCTTTTCATCCTTTCAAACTATGATCTGGATGTAGATGCTCCATATCCCTTTCCCACCATCGAGGAACTGAAGGAAAAGCCCAAGAGAATGGAATATCCGAAACTTCAGGGCGACTATAAATTCTACGGAAAAAGCATCCTTCAGCTCATCGACATGGCCATAGAACTCGAAGAAGGCGACGAAAAAGATGCACTCATCCAGGTGATAGCAAACAACATGAAGAAATCCTACAACGTTTATAACAAAGAACATGTTCAGGACGACGTTATTTTCAGACACTTAAAGGAACTTTCCGGAGAAAGACTGGATTTAACAGGAATTGATTCGCTGGACAAAAGCAAAATCTATTATTCTGCCAACAGAAATACCAAAAACAACGGCAGAAACCAGAGCAGCAGTCAGAACAATCCGCAGAATAAAAGACGTAATTTCAACACCAACCCAAAAAACAGAAATAAGTAATAATGAGCGGTTCATTTCAGATAAGAGGCGGAAAACAGTTGCACGGCGAAATCACTCCGCAGGGTGCAAAAAATGAGGCGCTTCAGATTTTGTGCGCGGTTCTTTTAACCGATCACGAAGTACGGATTAAAAACATTCCCGATATCCAGGATGTCAACAGACTGATTGAAATTCTGGGCGATTTCGGTGTTAAAATCACCAAAAATGCTCACGGCGACTATACTTTTAAAGCCGATCAGATTAATTTCGAATATATTAAATCAGAAGATTTTAAAGAAGACGGCTCAAAACTCCGCGGTTCCATTATGCTTTTAGGTCCGATGCTTGCACGTTTTGGCGAAGCATATATGCCGACTCCGGGTGGCGACAAAATCGGAAGGAGACGTCTTGATACCCATTTTCACGGTTTCGTGGAACTCGGTGCCGAATTTCAGTACGACGAAAACAACTTTTTCTATTCCTTAAAGGCCAAAGAACTTCGCGGAAAATATATTCTGCTCGATGAAGCTTCCGTTACCGGAACAGCCAATATTGTAATGGCGGCCGTTTTAGCAAAAGGAACAACGAAAATTTACAATGCAGCCTGCGAACCTTATCTGCAGCAACTTTGCGATATGCTCAACAGAATGGGCGCAAAAATTTCCGGAATCGGTTCCAATTTTTTAATGGTTGAAGGCGTTACCTCTCTGCAGGGAACCGAGCACACGATGCTTCCGGATATGGTGGAAATCGGTTCCTGGATTGGTCTTGCTGCGATGACGAAATCTGCGATGACCATTAAAAACGTGAACTGGAATCAACTTGGTGTGATTCCAAATACGTTCAGAAAGCTTGGAATCCAGCTCGAACAGAGCGGCGACGATATTATGATTCCTGCGCAGGAACAGTATAAAATTCAGAAATTTATCGATGGTTCCATTCTTACCGTTTCTGATGCGCCGTGGCCCGGATTTACGCCGGATTTACTTTCCATCATCCTCGTGGTGGCGACTCAGGCGAAAGGAACTGTTCTCGTTCACCAGAAAATGTTTGAATCACGTTTGTTCTTCGTTGATAAACTGATTGATATGGGTGCGCAGATAATCCTTTGTGATCCGCACCGCGCAACGGTTGTGGGACTGAATCACGAATCTCCGCTACGCGGGACGACGATGATTTCGCCGGATATCAGAGCCGGAAACGCGCTGCTCATCGCTGCACTTTCCGCAGAAGGAAAATCCATCATCCATAATATTGAACAGATTGACCGGGGTTATGAAAATATCGACGGCCGTCTGAAAGCTTTAGGAGCTGACATTGAAAGAATTTAATCATCAATTTTATAAAGCCGGAGATTTTCTCCGGCTTCTTCATTTCAACGCAATAAATTCAGGTCAGACGCGCTTTTTAAATGGTTTGATTCCTCAAAAATCCTTAAATTTGTAAAAATTTCAAAAAAAAATGCCGAAAATTTCACACAGAGCAGCCAACATGCCTGCTTCACCTGTAAGAAAACTCGTTCCTTACGCCATTCAGGCAAAACAGAGAGGAGTAAAAGTATATCACCTCAACATCGGTCAGCCCGACATTGAAACTCCCGAAACGGCAATGGACGCTTTAAAAAACATTGACCTTAAGGTTCTTGAATACGCCCTTTCTGAAGGAAATATCGAGTACAGAACGGCACTGAAAAATTATTACCACTCCTTGGGATTTTCGGATCTGACAACAGATGATTTCATCGTTACCAATGGTGGTTCCGAAGCGCTGAATTTTGCGATTTCAACATTATGTGATGATGGTGATGAAGTTATTATTCCTGAACCTTATTACGCCAATTACAACGGTTTTACCAATACGTTCAATGTAAAAGTTGTGGCGGTTCCGTCAACCATCGATACAGGTTTTGCACTTCCTCCCATTGAAGAATTCGAGAAAAAAATTACGCCGAAAACCCGCGCTATTATTATCTGCAACCCAGGAAATCCAACCGGTTACCTTTACACGCGCGAAGAACTTCAAAAACTGGCAGATATTGCCTTGAAGCACGACATCGTGATTATTTCTGATGAAGTGTACCGCGAATATGTGTATGACGGAAAACAGCAGATTTCGATGTTTGAATTTCCTGAAATTGCCGAAAACTGCATCGTCATCGATTCAGAATCCAAAAGATATTCAATGTGTGGCGCCAGAATCGGCTGTCTGATCACGCGTTCGAAAACCATTCATGATGCAGCCATGCTTTTTGCGCAGGCAAGGCTTTCTCCGGTTCTCTTAGGACAGATTGCTGCCGCAGCCGCACATCAGAATGATACCGCCTATATTTTAAAAGTGCGCGAAGAATATACCCACCGCAGAAATGTGTTGGTAGATTTACTGAACGGAATTCCGGGCGTGATCTGCCCAAAACCGAAAGGTGCTTTTTACTGCGTTGCTGAACTTCCGGTAGATGATACCGAAAAATTTGCGCAGTGGCTTCTCGAACATTATTCCTACAACAACGAAACGGTAATGATCGCTCCTGCAGGCGGGTTTTACAGCAATCCGGAACTCGGCAAAAAACAGGTACGTATCGCTTACGTGTTGAAAGAAGCAGATTTGAGACGAAGTGTTGAACTGCTGAACGACGCGCTTCAGAAGTACAGAATTGAGTTTAGCTTGTAATATCAAACGGGAACGGGCTTTAGCCCGTTTTCTGATTTTACAACCCACTTTCAGCCGGAATATTTAAAAGTAAAAACTGCAATGACCATCCAGGAAAATTTTTCATTAAAAAATTACAACACTTTTGGCGTAAATGTTTCCGCTACATATTTTGCGGAGGTTTCTTCGGTGGACGAACTTGTTGAAATCCTCAAAAATGATGACTTTTCAACACTCCCACTACTTTTTCTGGGCGGCGGAAGCAATATTCTTTTCACGAAAGATTTCGACGGTTTGGTCATTCAACTTCATTTAAAAGGAATTTCGGAAGAAATTCCGGATGAAAATAGTGTTCTGGTGACGACAAAAGCCGGTGAAAACTGGCATGAGTTCGTGCAGTTCTGCCTCCTTAAAGATTACGGCGGACTCGAAAACCTGTCGCTGATTCCGGGAAATGTCGGAACTTCTCCCATGCAGAACATCGGCGCATACGGAACTGAAATTAAAGACACTTTTGTGAGCTGCAGAGTGTTGAATCTTGAGAACTTGGAGGTGGAGATCTTTGACAAAGAAAAATGCCGGTTCGGCTACCGCGACTCCATTTTCAAGCAGGAAGGAAAAGGAAAATACGTTATTCTGGACGTGACTTTTAAGCTTACTTCAAAAAATCACACCGTCAGAACCGATTACGGCGCTATAAAATCAGAGCTTGAAAAACTCGGTATCGCAAATCCTACTATTCACGAGGTTTCAAAAGCCGTCATCAATATTCGTCAGAGCAAACTTCCGGACCCGAAAGTCACCGGAAATGCAGGAAGTTTTTTTAAAAATCCGACCATTCCTTTGGAGCAGTTTGTCGATGTTCAGAAAAAATTCCCGGAAATAGCCAATTATCCGAACGGAAATATGGTAAAAGTTCCGGCCGGTTGGCTCATTGAGCAATGCGGCTGGAAAGGAAAACAGATTGGAAACGTGGCTTCACATGAACTTCAGGCACTCGTGATCGTGAACAAAACCGGAAACGCTTCCGGGAAAGAAATTTTTGACTTCTCTACGATGATTATTGATTCGGTGAAGGAGAAATTCGGGATCGACCTGGAAAGAGAAGTGAATATTATTTAAAAACATCAATGAAAATAGCAGTATTAGGAGCAGGAAATATGGGGACTTCATTTTCAAAATCTTTTTTGAAATATGAACTGATAAAAGCTGAAAATCTTCATCTCATCACCAGAAACAAAGATAAAATCAGGAAACTCAATCAGGAATTTCCGGGGTCAAAGGTTTCCGCTTTCGATGAAATTTCGGAACTCGATGCCGATCTGGTCATCATTGCCGTGAAACCGCAGGATTTCGCGTTTGTAGCTGAAAATATCCTTTTCAGGTTCAACGAGAAACAAATGCTGCTATCGATAATGGCAGGGATTAAAATCGAAAAGATCCAGAAACTTTTCAGCCATCAGAAAGTGGTTCGTGCCATGCCGAATTCGCCTTCACTTTTGGGAATGGGAATTACGGGTTATACTGCTGCAGAAGGAATTTCATTCAGCGAACTGATGCAGATCGAAAGATTTCTGAACTCAACCGGACGATCCGTTTACATGGAAGACGAAAACCTTCTGGACGGCGTTACCGCACTTTCCGGAAGCGGACCCGCCTATTTTTACTATATTGTTGATGCGATGATAAAAGCCGGAACCGAAATGGGGATCGAAGAAAATATGGCGAAACTTTTTGTGAAACAGACCATGTTGGGAGCCTATCACCTCATTAACAATTCCGAGAAAAATCTGGAACAGCTCATCAGCGATGTGGCTTCAAAAGGAGGAACTACGGAAGCTGCATTGAAAACCTTCGGGGAAAATGATCTGAAAGGGATTATACGCAAAGGAATTTTAGCCGCCGAAAAACGGTCGGAAGAATTGAGCAGATAATACTAAATTCAAAATAATTTAATCATTTTTTGTTCTCTCTCCTATTTTGCCTTCACATATTTTGAAGTAAATTTGTTCTTTAATTTTCCTTATGAAATACCTGGTTCCGGCTTTAATTTCCGCAGTTTTACTCAGCATTTCCTGGCCTACGTACGGCATTCCGTTCTTTATATTTTTTGCGCTCGTTCCGTTACTGATGGTGGAGCACCAAATCTCAAAATTTTCGAAATTCAGGCGAAAAGGGTCGATGGTTTTCGGGATTTCGTATCTTACTTTTATCATCTGGAACATCGTGACCACAGGCTGGCTTTACAATTCCATGAATCCGGACGGAACACACTCTCTTTTTGCGGTGGTATTGCCGGTTTTAACGAATGCTTTTCTGATGGCTTTCACGTTTCAGCTTTATCATTGGTATAAAAACGCGGCCGGAACCTATTTTGGACTCGTTTTTTTCGTGGCCATCTGGATGTGTTTCGAAAAGCTGCATCTGAGCTGGGAACTGACGTGGCCGTGGCTGAATTTCGGAAATGTTTTTGCTGATTATCCCAAACTCATTCAATGGTACGACACGTTCGGCTCGACCGGCGGAAGTTTCTGGATTCTGACCGTGAATGTTTTTGCGTTCTATACTTTAAGAATTTGGGAAGCAGGCCGTAAACAGAAAGCTTTGCTAAAAAATGTTGCCATTTTATTGGGTATCATTGGCGTTCCGATGCTGATTTCCGTGATTAAATACAACAGTTTCGATGAAAAACCTATCGGTTCGGTAAATGTACTGCTGCTTCAGCCCGAACTCAATCCTTATACCGAAAAATATTCAAAAGACAGTCTTACGATTCTGAATGATCTGCTGCAGCTGGCCGAAGAAAATTCGAAAGGTCAGATTGATTATTACATCGGTCCGGAAACCTCGATTCCTGGCTTCGGCTCCATTTCTGAAACAGGTTTCGAACAAAGTCTGCTCCTGAATACCGTGAAAGATTTTCTTGGTAAACACCCGAAATCGGTTTTCGCTACTGGAATTTCATCTCACAAATTTTACCGCAACCCCGGCGAAAAATCTGAAACCGCCTACCAAATGGCCGACGGAACTTTTGTAGACAGTTATAATTCCGCAGTTCAGATCATTCCGAACCAAAAAATTGAAGTGTACCACAAAGCGAAACTCGTTCCCGGCGTGGAAATTTTCCCTTACATCAGTGTGCTGAAACCCATTTTGGGCAATGCGATGCTGGATTTGGGCGGAACCACCTCATCATTGGGTATTGATAAAGAGAGAAAAGTTTTTTCCAATAATTTTAATAAAGGAAAACTGGCTCCTATCATCTGTTACGAAAGTATTTACGGAGAATTCGTAGGAGATTATGTAAAAAAAGGCGCCAATTTCCTGGCTATTATGACGAATGACTCATGGTGGGGCGTTTCTCAGGGCCATCAGCAGCTGATGGCTTACGCCAAACTGAGAGCGGTAGAAACCCGTCGTGAAATCGCGCGTTCTGCAAACAGTGGTATTTCTGCACATATCAATGCCAAAGGAGATGTGCTAGCCGACACACTTTACCTGGATAAAACCGCGCTTTTCGCAAAAATTAACCTGTACGATAAAATCACTTTTTATTCCAGAACCGGAGATATCCTTTCGCGGCTTTCGATTTTTATCGTAGGATTTTTGGTGGTGTATTATTTTGGAGAAAAAATGCTGAAAGGGAAATCAAAAAAATAATGCCGACCTGTTTTGAGAAAAGATTAATCCTCAATGTCTTTCCATCGGTTTTCCCCAAATGAAATGTTATCGTCGGCAAGAAGTTCCGCTTCCAGTTCCAGCGACTGTTTCATCGTAAATGTCACATGATCCTTACTCTGTTCTTTGGCCAGTCTGCGGGTAGAAGCCTTGTCGATGACCAGGAACCGGTTGCCCATTCTTCGCGCAGCATAACGTCGCATTCCAGTCGCCTGAAGAACATCAACAGCCATATCAACAGCCGTTCCCAATGTTTCGCGGTAAATATTTTCCACACCGTTATTGAGGAAATCATACGCATCCAGACGGTTTTTAGCTCTTACAAAAATCTTCAACTGCGGAAAATTCTTTCGGGCATATTCAAGCACAAATTTATTCCTTTCCGGATCATCCAGACAAATCACGAGCAAATCGGCGGTTGCCGCACCGGCAGAACGCAGCATTCCGGGTTTCGTGGCATCGCCGTAATACACCTTGAAGCCATTTTCCCGTAAAAGAGTCACCCGGTCTGGATCATGGTCAAGAACCGTCGCTTCTACTCCGTTTGCGCGAAGCAGCCTTCCGACCGTACTTCCAAAATGCCCGAAACCGACAATAATGATTTTCTGTTCCTTAATGGGACCGTTTTCATCCTCATCGACCGCATTGGAGTTGTGGAATTTCGGTTCCAGAAATTTTTCGTAGACGAGAAAAAGAAGCGGCGTAATGCACATGGTAATGGCGGTGATGGCCAAAAGCTGCGCATTCAGTTGCGGGCTCAGCAGATAAATATTGGTTGAAAAAGTGATTAAAACGAAGGCAAATTCCCCAATCTGCGAAAGTGCAAATGCAAGGATGAACGTTTGATCAATCTTCATTTTATAAAACTTGCCGATGGCAAAAAGAACCGCAAATTTTACCACTAAAACGAGAAATGCCGTTGTGAATATAAAGATGGGATCCTGCCCGATTACCTGAAAATTAATGGTGGAACCCACGCTTACAAAAAACACCGCCAGAAGCAGACCTTTAAACGGTTCAATCTGGCTTTCGAGTTCGTGGCGGAACTCGCTGTTTGCCAGCATTACACCGGCTAGAAATGCACCCAAAGCCGCACTTAAACCCGCGGCAACCATCAATTCCGAAACTCCAATGACCAAAAATAAAGAAGAAGCGGTAAGCAGTTCATTCATTCCGCTTCGTGAAACAAAACGCAGGAACGGAACAAAAATAAATTTCCCTAAAAATATAAGCAGCGCGACCCCGAAAATAATGGAAAAAGGCTGAAGCCATTCCGGCAGATACTGGAGCAATACCTGAGTTTCATCGCTTTCCGTTTTGTTAGCCAGAACCGGCAGCAAAGCCAGAATCGGAATTACCGCCATATCCTGAAAAAGCAGAATCGAAAAAGACGACTGACCCGCATCTGTACGGTAAAGGTCTTTCTCCTTGAGCGTTTGCAAAACAATGGCCGTGGAAGACATAGCAAAACACACGGCAGCAACAAAAGCTTGTTCCGGGCGCCAGTTGGCCACATAAAAAATTCCAAACAGAATGATGATGGTCAGCAACATCTGGCTTAAACCCAAACCCAGAATTTTTTTCCGGATCGACCAGAATTTTTTTGGTTCCAGTTCCAGACCCACCAGAAAAAGAAGCATCACTACACCGAATTCGGTTGCGTGCATAATATCATCCGAATCTCTTCCGGTGAGTTTTAAAACAAACGGACCTACAATGATCCCGCCCAAAATATAGCCGATTACCGAACTCAGCCCCAGTTTCCTTACCAGCGGAACCATAATAATGGCTGCTCCAAGAAAAATCAAGGCGTTCATTGCGACGGATGTTTCCATTTTTTTTAGTGATTTAAGAGATCCAGAAATTTCTGTTTTTGGTGTATCATGTCCTTTTTTGTAAGCGTGTCGGCTTCAAACACTTTCATGACTTCATTCACGTTCATTCCGGTGATTTTAAGACTTAATAGAAATCCCGTCAGCATTTCTTCGATCGTTTTTCCGTAGGTGCCGTCTTTCGCAAAGGATTCCTCTTTTCCGCCGGCCGTAATCAGGATAAAAGCTTCCTTGTTTTTCATGGGGTTCCGTTCTTCATCTGAGAGCCATTTAATATCGAAAACCTCATCAATCCACAGCTTCAGCAGTGGCGGCACACCAAACCAGATGAGCGGAAAATGAAAAATAATTCTTTCGTACTCCGCGAGTCTTTTGCGTTCGCGGAATGCCTGAATATGAAAATCCGGATACTCCTCATACAGATCCCTGAACGTAAAATGCTGCTTTTTCTCATAAAATTTAATGAGTTCAACATTCGACGATGAATATTCCAGATAAGGATGTGCAAAGATGACGAGCGTGTTTTTCAAGTATCTCAGGATTTGAGTAAAAATAGCAAAAAAATTGTTAGAAGCAAAAGGTTTTTGGCATCCTTTCAACGGCAGTCCGGCTCTTCATTCCAATCTTTTTTTTTCGAAAAAAGGATTTCCATTGCGATCCGGGCTATGAGTGGGTTCAGTTTACAAAAAAAATCAGCCAAAAAGATGGCTGATTTCTATTATTCAATTCAAAATGATTTTTATCTATTTTTCCGTTACCAGCCACCGGAAGCACCGCCGCCGCCGAAACTTCCACCGCCTCCGAAACCACCAAAGCCGCCGCCTCCGGATCCGCCGCCAAAACCGCCACCACCGAAGCCGCCTCCGAAACTGCCCGGGAATGGGAAAAATCCACCCGGAAAAGTTTGTCTTCCGCGTCGCGACAGGATAACATCGTCATCATCACCGTTTCCGCCGCCTTTGTTTTTAAAGAGGAAACTCAGAATAATCATCACGACAAAAGCGATCAGCAACAACTGAAAAATGCTCAGTCCACCTTCATCGGATTTGTCTTTTGCAATGGGTTTGAATTTCCCCTGAACCACTTCCATCAATGCAGTAGTTCCACGGTTGATTCCTTCGTAATAAAGTCCCTGTTTGAAATTCGGTGTCACAATATAATCCAGGATCTGTCCGGCTACTGAAGCGGTAAGATAGCGTTCAACGCCGCGTCCCTGCTGTATTGCAAACTTCCGGTCTTCAACAGCGATCAGAAAAACAATTCCGTCATCCTGTTCTTTTTCTCCGATTCCCCATTTTTCGCCGTACATCGTGGCCAGATAATTCACGTCTTCACCACCTGCATCAGGAAGGATGATGACTTCAATTTGGGTAGATGCAGAATCAGCAAATTTGATGAGTTTCTGGTTCAGCAGCTCTTCTTCGTTCGCGTTCAAAAGATTGGCCTGATCATAAATCGGATATAAAATCGCCGGTTTTTCAGGAATCTTCTGGGCATAAACGCAAAGGTTCAGACCAACGACAAAAAGAGTGAAAATATGCTTAAGAGAAGGTAATCTCATTCGAAAGTTCATTGGAGTTTTCTCCCGACACCGGGAAATGTTTTTTGAGTTCGAAACCGGTTTCAAGAACAGCATTTTTCAGCCCTTCAAAATAATTTCCTTTTGCAAACTCTGCAGTAATGCGGTCGTGCATTTGGTCCCAGAAATTCTGGTGCACTTTCGCGTGAATTCCTTCATCGCCAATAATCGTCAGGTAATGCTGTTCGAAGTTCACATGAAAAAGCACAGCATTTTTCTCAGCCGTTTTATTTTTGCAGAGTTTTTTGAATACTTCAAAAGCGATCTCCGCATTGTTTCCGTCGGAAGTGGAATCGATATGGACCCTAATTTCTCCCGTGGAATGATCTTCGGCTGACTGAATGGCTTCCACAAGGGAAGCCATTTGAATATTGGTAAGGAAATTACTCATTAATTCGTAAATACTTCAGGTGCTTTTTCGGCCCCGGCTGCTGCTTTGAAATAAGGTTTTTCTTTGAAGTTCGTAAAATTCGCCAGAATATTGTTCGGGAAAGTTTTGATCGAAGTATTGTAATCCTGTGCGGCTTCGTTATAATAAACTGTTTCGCTGCGGATGCTGTTTTCAATCGCGGTGTATTCTCTTTGGAAGTTGATGTACTGCTGATCTGCTTTCAGATTAGGATAGCTTTCCACAACAGCCATCAGTCGACTTAATGCACCGGTTAACTGACCTTGTGCTGCCTGGAATTTCGCCATATCTGCTTCGGTCATATTTGTAGGATCTACATTGATGGACGTGGCTTTTGAACGTGCTTCAATAACTTTGGTTAACGTTTCCTGCTCAAACTGGGAATAAGATTTCACGGTATTTTCCAGATTAGGAATCAGATTCGCGCGTTTTTGGTAAACGGTTTCCACATTCGACCATTTGGTATTCACATTCTGTTCTTTTGTCGTGAAACTGTTATATCCGTTCTTGCCCCAGAAGAATAATACCGCGACAATCACAAGGAGCGCAATACCGATGGTTCCGGCGCTCATACAACCTCTGTTTTTCATAGTTTATCTTTTTTTAATATTGAAATTCGATACCAAATATACGAATTATGTACTAAATTTGTGAAAACTTAAGAAAAATGACGACGATTGTAGTGGCAATGGGACAGAACAATGAAATTGGCGCTGATAATCAGCTGCTTTGGCACCTTCCGAAAGACCTGAAACATTTTAAGGAAATCACCACGAGTCACCCGATTATTATGGGGCGAAAAACCTATGAAAGCATCGGAAAAGCACTGCCCAACCGCACCAATATAGTCGTTAGCCGCAAGAAAGACTGGTTTGAAGAAGGAATCCTGATTGTAGGAAGCGTAAAAGAAGCCCTGAAATTTGCCAAAAAAATCGACGAAGAAGTTTTCATCATCGGTGGCGGAAAAATCTATGAACAGACCATAGATTTGGTAGACCGACTTGTGGTTACGCAGGTTGACGCTACCCTTACCGCAGACGTTTTTTTTCCAAAAATCGATGGAAAAATCTGGCAGAAAACCGAAGAATCCTGTCACGAAAAAGACGAGAAAAACGGATATAGCTTCTGTTTCCAGACGTATGAAAGAAAAGAAAAACTCTAAGGACTTTTAAACTTCATCTTTCAGTTTCCGTCATCCAACCCAAATTATTATCTTTGCACTCATAAAATTTAACTATGAACAAATACATAAAATTCGTTATTGCCGCGCTGATGATCGCAGCCGGAGTTTATCTGATGATGAACAGAAATATCGGTTGGGGAATCGTCGTGGTGATCCTTTCCGCCATTCCTGTTTTCCTGTTTTTTAAAAACGAATACATTCTGATCGCTTTTTGGTTTTTAAGAAAACAGAATATGGTAAAAGCATCTTCGTGGCTTACCAAAATCACCAATTATCAGTCGCAGCTGCATCAATCGCAGTACGGCTACTATTATTATCTTCAGGGTCTGACTTTAGCCCAGGAAAATCCGCAAAAAGTGGAACCTTTCATGAAAAAAGCCCTTGAATACGGTTTGAACATGAAACATGACCGCGCCATGGCGACCCTGAACATTGCTGCGGGTGCGATGCAGAAAGGCAGAAAACAGGAAGCAATAAAACTCCTTGAAGAAGCAAAAAGACTCGATTCCGCAGGAATGATGACGGATCAGATTAAGATGATGAAAGACCAGCTGAAAATGCCCTCGATGCAGAAACACATGCACAACCCGAATATGAGACAGAGAGGAAAATTCTCTTAGAACATCCACTCATTACTAAAATAATAAAATCCTGAAAATTTCAGGATTTTTTTTTGTGGTGTTGGCGCGAGCGAAGCGAGCGCCGAAAAGAATCAAAGGCCATTTCTCACCATCATTATCTTCAAAATTAACTCCTATTTCTTTACTCTTTGTTCTTTGCTCTTGGCTCTCGAAGAGATTACATCTCCGAATTCTGTTCTACTCCGTAAAACTTCGGCATCTGCCAATGGTATTTAACGGCCAGAGTCCGGATTGTTACTATTAAAAGTATGGTGAATATCTGTATAAAAGTGTAAGACAGCGATGTGAATTCCGCCAAAAAAAGGAAAACTATTCCGCCAACAATACACGCAGTGGCATAAATCTCTTTCCTGAAAATCAATGGAATCCTGTTCAGCAGAATATCGCGGATGATTCCGCCGAAGCATCCGGTGATGGTTCCTAAAGTGAGGCAAATTAAAGGATGCAGATCCGCATTCAGACCTTTCTGGATTCCTACAATCGTAAAAAGTCCCAACCCGAAACTGTCAAAAATAAAAAGAGTGACCTGAAACTTTTTTTCAATGGATTTAAAGAGCATTGAGAGCATACACGTCACGAAAATCACCGAACACATAATGATATCGTGCATCCAGAAAACAGGGACATCCAAAAGCAGATCTCTCACCGTTCCACCACCTACTGCAGTTACAAAAGCGATAATCAATACCCCGAAAGGATCAAGCCGTTTCTGCATCGCCGCGAAACTGCCCGACATTGCAAATGAAATTGTTCCCAAAATTTCGATGACGAAATTAAAATTTTCGTGAACCTCCAAGATTTTATTTGTTTTTGAAAACACGCACGGCTTCCGGAACCATCAGCTCATAATGGCCGCCAAAAGTCAGGATTTCCCGCACAATGCTGCTGCTGATAAAGGAATAGCTCGCGGAAGTCAGCAGGAAAATGGTTTCAATTTTATTGTCCTTGGTCAGTTCCCTGTTGGTTTGTGCGATGGCCTTCTCAAATTCAAAATCTGACGGATTTCTTAATCCCCGCAAGATAAAATTAACGTTTTTACTATGGCAGTAATCAATCGTGAGGCCTTCAAAATGGTCCACTTCCACATTCGGAAAATGTGCAAAGGTTTTTTTGATGAATTCCATCCGTTCTTCCAGCGAAAACATATATTTTTTCTGGGAATTCTGCCCGATGGCGATAATGATTTTGTCGAAAAGCGGCGTCGCTCTTTCCACAATATCGTAATGCCCAAGGGTGATGGGGTCAAATGAACCCGGAAATACAGCAACTCTCATCATTTCGTTTTATTTTTTGCCAAAGCCTTTTCAACTTCATTTCCACAAAGATCCTTGATCGAAATTCCGTAGATTTCTGCCTGCTGCGGAAGAATGGAAGCCGGTGAAAATCCTGGATTGGTATTCATTTCCAACATATATGGAATGCCGTTCATAATGATAAATTCACTTCTGGAAAAACCGCTCATCCCCAAAGATTCATATGCTTTAATGGCAATCTCCTCCACTTTTCTGCGCGTTTCATCATCAATTCTGGCGGGAGTGATTTCTTCGGAAGCGCCTTCATATTTGGCTTCATAATCGAAAAACTCCTTGTGCGGAACAATTTCGGTGATGCCTAAAACAATGGTTTCGCCTTTATAATCAAGCACCCCGACGGAAACTTCCATTCCGTCGAGAAAACTTTCGATTAAAATCTCATCGTCTTCGGCAAAAGCAAAAGCTACAGCCTTTTGAAATTCCGATTTCTCCTTCACTTTCGTAATCCCGAGCGATGAACCGCTTTGGTTGGGTTTCACAAATAAAGGAAGTCCCAAATCTTCGATAATCTGATCTTCGTCAAAGGCTTCGCCCTGTCTCAAATAAACGCTTTTTGCAGAAGGAATCCCGTATTTTGAAAGTACGGCAAGCGTATCTTTTTTATTGAATGTTAAAGCACTCTGATAGAAATCGCAGCCGGTATATCTCTGGCCCACCGTATCCCAGTATGCCTGAAGTTCACCGTTCTCGCCAGGTCTTCCGTGGATGATGTTGAAACAAACATCGAACTTCACCTGGTAATCACTTTCCAGCCTTACCGTGAAATCTGCTTTGTTAATGGGAAGATTCTGGGCTCTGTCGTCTACAAAATACCATTCGTCTTTCAGAATGATGACTTTATACACATTATAGAGGTCGCGGTCCAGAGAATCAAAAATGAGTTGTCCGCTTTTAAGCGAAACTTTATATTCCTCGGAATAACCGCCCATTACAACGGCTATATTTTTCTTGCCCATGGCTTAATTTTATGAATAGAGGCAAATTTAAATGATTTTGAGTGATGTTTTTTATTTTTAAGATAAATTATGCATAAATCCCTGAAATTAAGTTTAGGAAAAGACGTTTTTAAAATTATTACCTATATTTGCCCTTACATTTATAAGATTTCAGAATATGCTTAAATCGCTTTTCCACTGGAAGGTTTTGGTGAATTTTATTGTTGCTGCAGCTATTTTCGTGGGATTAGTCTGGCTCACTTTCCGTTGGCTGGAATACCATACCAATCACGGTAAAGAAATTCCCGTTCCCAACGTTATCAACAGATCAGTACATGATGCTATAAAAGTTCTGGAAGATTCAGGACTGGATTATGAGGTCGACAGTTTTAAATACGATCCCAGATACCGGCCTCTTCAGGTTTTAAAAATATATCCTTCTCCGGGTTCCCGTGTAAAAAACGGCAGAACGGTCATGCTGAGGGTAAATCCGAAAAGCTGGGCTCCGGTTTCAGTACCTGATATTATCGACCGTTATAAAGGCTTGGCTTTCCGCCAATTGGAACAGGTTGGTCTGAAAGTAGGCGATACCATTTTTGAACCGAGCATTCAGAGAGATGCGGTTTTAAGGATGATGCTGAATGGCTCTACCCTGAAACCCGGAACTTTACTTCCGCGATTTACCACCATTGATTTAGTAATTGGAGCAGGACCGAGAAGAAATATTGCGGTTCCCAATCTCGTTGGTTTAACCGTGCAGGAAGCAAAAGCAATTATTGCGAACAATCTTTTTGAAATCGGTTTGGTTGAACATGAAGACGGCGGAAGTGACGAATCTGATATTGTTTATTATCAGGATCCCGCAGCTTTTGATCTGCGCGATCAGGGAATGCAGATCGATATTTGGGCGAGCAAGAAAACTCCTGCTCAAATGGGCGGAAAAATTTCCCAGCTCAACGCAATCTACCGCATAAAGATCGACACTACCCTTCCACCGATAAGATACGAGGAGATTCCTGTATACGAAGATCCTGTTCCGGCACAAGAACCAGTCCTTCCGAGAAAAACGGAAACAAAACCCGCTGAAACAAAACCAAAAGCAGAGGAAAAGCCTAAAAATACTGGCACAACAACTCCTAAAACCTCTGCAAATACACCAGCAAAAATTCCTGCTCCCGCAGAAAAACCCAAAGCCAAAAAAGTAGTGGTAGAATAATACCACCTTCCATATTTGTTTAAAGAAATTGAAATGCACGAAGAGAATGAAGAATTTTTGGATGAAGAAATACTGGATGCGGAAACCAACGAGGGAGAAAGCAGCGGTTTATATGAACATCTGAACATTACAGTCGATAAAAAGCAGGAACCGCTCCGAATCGACAAATTCCTCATCACCTTTCGCCAGAATTCTTCAAGAAATAAAATTTCGCAGACGTGCAGAGCCGGAAACGTAATGGTGAACGGCACACCGGTAAAGCAGAATTACCGTGTAAAACCGGGCGATGTAATTTCAGTGCTCCTTGCACATCCTCCACGCGAAAATCACATTATTCCGCAGGATATTCCAATCCGTATTGTTTATGAAGATGACGATCTGGTGGTGGTGGACAAAGAACCAGGAATGGTGGTTCATCCCGGTCACGGAAACTGGGACAAAACTTTGGTCAATGCCTTGGCTTTTCATTTCGAAAAAAATAATCAGAAATCAGATCTCGACCGTGTTGGTCTTGTTCACCGTATCGATAAAGACACCTCCGGACTTTTGGTCGTGGCAAAAAATGAATATGCCTTAAGTTTTTTGGCTAAACAGTTTTTCGACAGAAAAACAAAACGCATTTACTGGGCTTTTGTTTGGGGCAATGTTGAGGAAGATGAAGGAACCATCCGCGGCAATCTCGCGCGACATCTGAAGAACCGCATGCAAATGGCGGTCTTTCAGGATGAAACGATCGGCAAACACGCTGTAACGCATTATAAAGTGCTGGAACGATTCAGATATATGACCTGGGTGGAATGCAGACTCGAAACCGGAAGAACCCATCAGATCAGGGCTCATTTTAAACATATTGGTCATACTTTATTTAATGATGAGCGTTATGAAGGAAATATCCCGCTAAGAGGCATCAACCTGCCCAAATATAAGCAGTTTATTCACAACGTTTTCGAAATTCTGCCCCGTCACGCGCTCCACGCTCATACTTTAGGCTTCATTCATCCGACCACCAAAAAAGAAATGTATTTCGAGAGTCCGATGCCTCAAGATATGGATGAAGCCATAAAAAAATGGAGAAATTATTTGCAAAACTGACAATACTTTAAAGTTTTTTTTTATATTTGTTCAATTGAAATCAAGATTTGTTATGAGAAAATTATATGCTATTGTATGTATGACTTTGTTATCAACTGCATACCAAGCGCAGGAAACCTTACCATACTACCAGCAATATCTTATGGATGGTGAATTTTTATTCAATCCAGCCCATTATGGAGAAACTGATGATTTTCATGTGAACCTGAATTATCAGAAGCAGTTTTCAAAATTTAGCGAATCTCCCAATGTACAGTCTATTGGTGTTCATGCAAATGTTTTCGACCGTGTAGGTGCGGGTTTACATTTTTTCAGAGATTCCAACGGTCCTATTTCAGCTAATGGTGTTACAGCCGGAGCTTCTTACTTTATTCCGTTAAGCGATGAAGGAGAAAGACAGGATCAGTTTTCTTTCGGTACAAGTGTTACCGCCTACAGTATGAATTTCGATTATTCTGCAATCAATACAGAAAACGGTTCCGACCCGCTTCTTCAAGGCGAACAGAGCGATATTTTTATGGTGTATGCCAATTTTGGTGTTGCTGCAAAATACAGAAATGTTTTTGGTGGAGCTTCAGTTAACGACATTGCCCTGAACAACGATCAGTCAATTGTTAACGCGGTAGAGCCTTCTCCAATTAAAATCTTCTTAAATCTTGGTTACGACTGGCATTTTGCTGAAAATATGTATGTAACTCCTTCCGTTTTGGTGAATCTGAATACCAATTCTTCAATAATGATTGACGGAAATGTGATGGCGACCGTTCATAACGATTTCAATTCCTTTTCAGCCGGAGCAAGTTACCGGTATATTCAGAACAGATTCGACAACCAGACTTTGAGTATTGCACCTGTAATCAAGGCAAAACTAGACCGTTACGTGTTCAGCGCGACTTACAACATCGGGCTTTCCGATATTCAGGATTACGGCGGAAACAGTTTCATGATCGGAGTTGGACTTAATTTCGAAAACTTCATCAACAGAAGAGGATTCAGATATTAATAATCACTTATTTTTAAATAAATTTGATCTCCGGTTTTCGGAGCTTTTTTTATGATATATCTTCACATTCCTTTCTGCAAACAGAAATGCAGCTATTGCAACTTTCATTTCTCCACTTCTTTAAATTTTAAAGATGAAATGGTTGCTGCCATGAAAAAAGAAATTTTCCTTCGGAAAGATGAACTGGAAAACATAAACCTGAAATCCCTCTATTTCGGCGGCGGAACTCCTTCTGTATTGGAGGTTGATGACCTGAAATCTATTATTGATGAAGTTCTGAAATATTTTTCATTTGATTCTGATATTGAAATCACCCTTGAAGCCAATCCTGACGATCTTGATAAACATTTTCTTCAACAATTGGCTGGAACTGCAATCAACCGTCTCTCCATCGGTACCCAAAGTTTTTTTGATGAAGATCTTAAAATGATGAACCGCGCCCATAACGCGTCCGAAGCGGAAGCGTCAATTAAACGAGCGCAGGATTTCGGTTTCGAAAACATCAGCATCGATCTTATTTACGGCTCACCAACTTCGAATTTCGAAATCTGGAAGGAAAATCTGAATAAAACAATCGCGCTTGAAGTGCCTCACATCTCTTCTTACGCGCTTACCGTTGAGCCAAAAACTGCGCTGAACCAATGGATCAGTCAGAATAAAATTCAGGCGCCGAAAGAGGAAGAACAGAATCAGGAATTTTATTACATGACCGATTTTCTTAAAGATCACGGCTTCGATCATTATGAAATTTCAAATTTCGGAAAACCGGGTTTTCATTCCAGACACAATTCTGCTTACTGGAAGTATCAGGAATATCTGGGAATCGGCCCCTCCGCGCATTCCTACAACGGCAGAAATGAAAGAAGCTGGAATATTGCGAACAATAAACTTTACATCGATCATTTAAACCAGAACCGAATCCCAAAAGAAACCGAAATTCTTTCCGAAAAAGATCAGTTCAATGAAATGCTCATGATTGGCTTAAGGACTGTTTGGGGAGTTGATTTGGCATCGATGAAAGAAAAATTCAGCAGCGAGATGCTGGAAAAGTTCCAAAAGGACATCCGGAATAAAATAGAAGACGGAATTTTGCTCATCGAAAACAACCATCTGAAAATCCCGGAAAAACACTGGTTCATGGCCGACGGAATCGCTTCGGATCTGTTTATGGTTTAAAGTAATTAAATCCCAAAAAGTAATTTCTGTTTTGTTAATTTAAGACACTTTTACAGACATAAATGTCTATTTTTGTATCAAACTTCTTCCCTTGAAAAAGAAAAAACAGGATTTCAGCCATCTTTCTGCAAACCAGCCGATCGGAATTTTCGATTCCGGAGTAGGCGGTTTAACGGTAGCTAAGGAAATCAAGCGCCTGCTTCCACACGAAGATCTTATTTATTTCGGCGATACCAAACACCTGCCTTACGGCGATAAATCACGGGAGGCAATTGTAGGATATTCGACAAAAATTACCAACTTTTTACTCGAAAAAAACTGCAAAGCCATTGTTATTGCCTGTAATTCGGCGACGGCAAATGCGCTGCAGGAAGTTCTGGAAATTGTAGCGGAAAAAGTCCCGGTCATTGATGTGATCAATCCTGTGGCGGAAAAAGTTTCCTATGAAATTCACAATAATGTTGGGGTAATTGCTACGAAAGCGACTGTAAATTCTGGGCTTTATAAAAAATCGATCCGCAAACACAACAAATTCATCAAAGTGGATGAATTGTCGACGCCGCTTCTGGTTCCGGCCATTGAAGAAGGTTTCAAAAACCATCCGATTACCAACGCGATTATTTACAATTACCTGAGCAACCGCAAACTGAAGAATATTGAAACGCTGATTTTGGGTTGTACCCATTATCCGCTTTTGATTGATGAGATCAAACAGTATTACGGAAACCGCGTGCGCGTCATTGATTCCCCGAATATCGTTGCAAGTCAGCTGAAAATTATTCTGGAAAAACACCAGCTGCTCAACGGGAACAATCCCAAACCGAAATACCATTTCTACCTTTCGGATCTTACAAAAAACTTTGAAAAAATATCAAAGAAATTCTTCGGAAGGACGATTGATCTGGAGTTGAAAACGTTGTAGAAGTACGAAATACGAAGTTAGAATTAAGAATTTAGAAATACGAAAATTTAGATTTCTGAAGGCTGGTCATCAGTTTTAGCATCAGGATTTTCTGATTCCTCATTATCAACTTCTTCTTCAGATTGTGGTTCGTTTGCTTTGAAGAAAGAAAAACTTACATTCCCATATTTCCTTGTGTCCAGAAGATTAGGATGTTCGAGTTTAGTTCTGCTCTGATGTTCGAGAATAAACAGACCATTTGGCTTTAAATATGGGTTGTTCAGGACCAGAGAAATCAGTTCTTCGTATTTATTTTGTTCTGTCTCAAATGGCGGATCCGCTACAATGATTTCATACGACTTGCGTTTCCTGTTCTTCTTCAAATATTCAAAAACGTCACCGCGCTGCACGTTAATCTGTTTATCCATTTCCAATTCGGTAGCCGTTGAACTGATGAATCCTGCGTGTCTGGCGTTCATTTCAATAGAAGTAACATCCTGACAGCCGCGCGAAGTAAATTCAAGAGAAATCGATCCAATTCCTGCAAAAAGATCCAAAACGGAACTGGAAGTAATATCCATACCGAAACGGTTTTCAATAATGCTGAAAAGAGCTTCTTTAGCAAAGTCGGTCGTAGGTCTTACATCGAAATTTTTCGGGGCGGCAATTCTTTTGGATTTCCATTTTCCGCTTATAATTCTATACATGTTGTGGGATGTTGGGTGTGGAGTGTTAGATGATTTCAAAAGTCACGTCGCAATTATAGGGACAGTGTTGTTTCCTTTGAATCTATAAAAATACGAAATTTTTATTCGGAACGTTGTCAAAAACGATTTTCAGGTTTTTAACAAATTTTCGGAGTTCGGAGATGAAGGTTTCGTTCTCAGTAGTCTCGCCATACACCAAAAACTGGGGCTCATTGATTCCGAAACCGATTTTGCTTAAAGTAAACATGATGAAATATAGAAAATCAACTTCCGAATTTACATCGAGATTGTTGTAAAGAACGACTTTTTTATGATCCAGAGCAAAAAATTCGCACTGGTTGTGATAAAGATTGATGTGAATCTCTTTCTGATTTTTGGCATTCAGCGTGTTCAAAAACTTTTCGCCTGAAAAATTAAAATTTGCAGGAACGTTGAGCGCTTTTATGCTGGTGTAAAAGTTTTTTGGAAAGGTATAGTAAAACTGAACCTTGAATTTCTTGTTCACGGAAAGCATGAGCTCTTCATTTTTCTTATCAACAGGCGCATTGAAGGCGATCAGATCAAAACCGAGGTCATGTTCGGAAAATCCTTCTGGCATTAAAGTGAAGTGATTCAGCGCCGAAACCACTGAAATTTCCTGAACCTTATCTTTCGCTAAAATTTCCTGAAGTTTTTCGGAAATAAAGTTTTCGGAAGATTCTTCAGCCACAAAAAAAGATTTTTCCTCCAACACCGTTTTGTTTCTGGAAATCTGGTATTGTAAACCATCTTTTGTAAAAAGAAGAGAAAGTTTCTGCATAATTTTTGGTCGTGAGCAAATTTAACCAATTTTTTTTATTCGGCCGGCAATCTGCCAAAGAATACGGAATTTACAGCCTTTGTCCCGCTTCTGATCATCGAAGCCTTACCATGACGCTTCCCGTCTGATGGTAGAAAAAATCATGGTCCTCAAAATCGATATTGGTTTGACCGAGAAGGTAATCGTGAACCATTTTCTGTAAAACGCCGTCTCCGATTCCGTGGATGATTTCGAGTTTTTTAAGATTGTTTTTGCGACAGAAGTCCAGTGTTTCAATGAGTTTTTCCTTCTGCATGAAAATTCTTTCGAAAGCATCATAATCTCCCGGATTTTTCACCAGATTCTCGAAATGAAGATCCAGAACCAGATGATGTTTGTGATGTCTTTTCGAAACGGGCTTCCGGATTTCAGGCTTCTGAACGGTTTTCAGATTTTCGTAAATATGTGGATTCTGAAGCACGAGCTGCTCTTTTCGGTACTGGTGGGTAAAGCCATGCTCATCTCTGAAAACCGCGGTTTCTCCCTTCAAAGAAGTAATTACGCCTTTCAGGTCATCATCCAGAACCGAAACTTTATCCCCGATTTTCATTGTGCAATTTAATTTGCGCTATCTCGCGCCCAGTTCAACAATTTCCAGATTTTCAATTTTATCGCCGTTGATTTCAAAGCGCATCATCGTTCTCACTTTATGCCATCCTTCCTTTCCGCACGCGCCGGGATTGAGGTGAAGAAGGTTGTTTTTCTGATCAAACATCGCTTTCAGAATATGCGAATGCCCGGAAATAAAAAGATTGGGCGTTTTTTCAGAAATTTGTGCTTTTGCCAAAGGCGAATATTTGTTGGGATAACCGCCGATATGAATCATCAGCACCTCGGTTTTTTCACACGTAAACCTCAAGACTTCCGGAAAAGCAGTCCGGATATTTACGCCGTCAATATTTCCGTACACGCCGCGCACAGTGGTAATTTTTTCAAGTGCTTCCACGACTTCCCAATTCCCGAAATCCCCACAATGCCAAATTTCATCAGCATTTTTGGCATATTCCAGAATCCGGTCATCCATATAAGAATGCGTGTCAGAAAGAAGGAGGATTTTCGTCATTAATTTACTTCAAATTTTCTTTCTCTGATGAGTTCTGCGATGGCCAAAATATCTTCGCCAATCAACCGGTCATCTTCCAGTTTCGCCACTTTGGTGCGGATTAAACGGTAGGCATTTTCGACATATTTAGAACACTGAGCCGGTCTTCGGAATTCCAGACCCTGCGCGCCGAACATGAGTTCCACCGCCAGAATATTTTCAAGATTCCCCAAGACCTGATTGAATTTTCTGCCGGAAATACTTCCCATCGAAACATGGTCTTCCTGACCCAAACTCGTTGGAATGGAATCTGCGGAAGCCGGAAAACAAAGCGTTTTATTTTCTGTAACCAAGGCTGCTGAAGTGTACTGAGGAATCATAAATCCGGAATTGAGACCTGAACTTTCGGTCAGAAGTCTTGGCAAACCGAATTTCCCTTCGAGCAGAAGATAACTTCTTCGGTCCGAGATATTTCCGAGTTCTGCAGCAGCTAAAGTCGCGTAATCAAGCGGTAAAGCCAGAAGTTGTCCGTGGAAATTTCCACCGGAAATGGATTCTTCTGCACTCAGAACAATCGGATTGTCGGTTACCGAATTCAGTTCGGTCTGCGTAAGATTTTTCAGATGTTCAAAAGCATTTCTGCTCGCTCCGTGCACCTGCGGCACACAACGCATCGAATAGGGATCCTGAACCCGGTCGCAGAATTCGTGGCTGTGAAGATTTTCGGAATTTTTTAAAAATTTACGCATTCTCGAAGCCACTTTTACACTGCCTTCAAAAGGACGGATTTCATGAAGTTCCTTGCGGAAAGGACTTGCGGAACCACGGTACGCTTCCAGGCTCATCGCAGCAGTCAGATCAGCCAAATCCAGGATATATCCGAATTTATGCAGTCCTAAAATGGCATGCGCTAGGATAAACTGCGTTCCGTTGATCAGTCCTAATCCTTCTTTCGGTCCCAATTTCAAAGGCTGAAGGTTATTTTTCTGTAAAACTAAAGCGGCATCCGCAGGCTCGCCGTTTTCCCAGACTTTCCCCAAACCGAGAAGCGGCAATACCAAATGCGCAAGCGGCGCCAAATCTCCTGAAGCGCCAACGGAACCCTGTTCAGGAACAACAGGAATGATATCTTTTTCAAGCATGGTGATCAGTCTTTCGATCACTTCCAGTGAAACGCCGGAAAAACCTTTTGACAACGCGTGGATTTTAGAAATTATCATCACTTTTGAAAGTTCCTTTGAAATCGGTTTTCCAACACCGACTGCATGAGAAATAATGAGGTTATACTGAAGCTGTGCGGTTTCTTCTTCTGAAATTTTCACATCGCAAAGCGGTCCGAAACCGGTATTGATGCCGTAAACCGTGCGGTCAGATGCTACAATCTGCTGTACATTCTGCTGGGATTTCAGGATTTTATTTCTTGAAGCTTCACTGAGTTGTGCTTTTTTTGAATCGTTTAAAATTGCAATGATATCGTTTATTATGAAGGAATCTACGCCGTAAATCATGTTGAAAAATTTGCTTTAAAATTACAATTTCTACAATGATATAAAAAATTAACTTTACAAATGAACAGCTAGCCGATTAAGTTCAGTAACAAAAAAGCTGTGGATATTCTACAGCTTCTTATTAAACTTGTTTAAGTTACTTTTTTATAATTTTAAATGTTTGGAATTTTCCTTCTAGTTCAGCTTTCAGTAAATAATTTCCAGGCAGAAGATTATTCATATCGATCGCATCTGTATTTCTAACTTCAATTATTCGTCTTCCACTATGATCCAAAATAATTGCATGATCCACTTTTTCCGAAAGATGAAGGCTATTATGAACTGGGTTAGGATAAACTGATAATTTTTCAGTTGAATTTATTTCGTCTAAATCTAATATTTGATACTGAGGAATGGTATAACTGGACATCCAAATGTCTGTGGAATTAGTAGGACTGGTTGAAAATCTTCTTGATTGCCAAAAACTTATAATTTTGCCATTTTTAATGATGGAAGATGAATTATTTGAGGCAACAAAATCCCCTGATCTAAGGGTCTGAACTAGATTAACGTTTGTTACAAGAGAATGAATAAATCCCAAACTGAAAGTAAATGGACCATCTGGTCCATGACCACCAGTATAACTGCATAAATTAAAAAGAAAATCACCTGACGGTAATATGTTGAAATCTTTTAGGTATCCCTCCATTAATTTAGTATGGATGATATTACCTGAGCCATTCATTTTGATTACCCAACCCTCAACGTCCGGAAAATAACTGGTTTCACCAAAAAAAGCGAGCTGATTATCGCTTGTAACTGCAGAAAAAACAGTTTTTTCGTTCTGGGGTGTGTTATTACTAAACTCGTAATTTGTTTTCCATAGTAAGGAACCTGAAGAAGAAATTCTGGCAAATAAAGCATCATAATTTACGTAAATGATATTTCCAAAGAGTAGAGGAAAACTTTCGATACCAGATACAACATAATCATTATTGTAAAACATGACATTATTGAGTGAATTGAAGTTCCCACTATTGCTGGAATCTACAATTGTTTTTAAAAGTTGAATTCCATCGTTATTGAACTTATATAAAAATCCTTTACTTACACCTGCAAAAGTATTTTCAGTAAAATCTCCATCGGTAGAACTAGAATTTACCAACAATACAAAACTACTGCTATCAAAAGTTTTAATACTGGTTGCTTCTTCATCCAAAGAACCAAGTAATCTCTTCTTCCAAACCACTGTGCCATTTTCATTGATATGCAACAACCAAACATTTTTTTGAGTTACGCCGCTATGAGCAAAATCATTATCGGTAGAATTCGTATTCACTGTAAAAATGTATCCATTGGCTGTCGAAAAAATACCACTACTGTTTTCACTGCCTGATCCGGCAAATTTTTTATTCCAAACAGTGTCGCCATTTGTGTCAATTTTAGTTATCCAGAGGTCATAATCACCTAAATTACCTGAAAAAAAACCGCCAGTAGAATTAGATCTTGTAACTAATATAACACCCCCTTCATTTGATTTAATAAGATGAATAGATGAATCGAGATTATTACCACCAAAATTTTTCTTCCATAAATAATTTCCTTGTTCATCTATTTTTGCAACAAAAACATCGTATAACCCATTGTTAATTGTAAAATCACCATCGCTGCTTTCTGTATTTCCTGCAAAAACTATATTTCCATCGGCAGTTTCTACACTTTTTGTAAATTCCTCCGTTAAAGTACCTCCAAATACTTTTTCCCAATTAAAAGTTTGTGCAATAAGATTTGACCCAATTGTAATAAATAATAATATATAAATTTTTTTCATAATCTTCACTTTGAGTCTAAAGTTAGATAAAAATATTAATAATAATACGAACCCTTTTGTATTTTTGTTTCATGAATTCTGACCTTGAACTGCAGCTGAAAACTTTGCCATCCGAACCGGGCGTTTACCGATATTACGACAAAAACGGACAGCTTCTGTATGTAGGTAAAGCCAAACACCTAAAAAAAAGGGTGCTCTCCTACTTCAACAAAAATCTTTCAGGTTACCGTACCCGAATCATGGTCGGGAAAATTTTCCGCCTCGAAACCACGATCGTAAACAGTGAATATGACGCGCTGTTACTTGAAAACAACCTGATCAAGGAACACCAGCCTTTTTATAATGTCATGCTGAAGGATGATAAAACCTATCCGTGGATCTGCATCAAAAACGAACATTTCCCGAGAGTTTTTATGACCCGGACGATGATTAAAGACGGCTCCGAATATTACGGTCCATACGCGAAAGTGCGGCCTGCAAAGGTTTTGCTCGATACCATTAAACATATTTACAAAATCAGGACCTGCAATCTGAATCTGGCGCCCAAAAAAATTGAAGAAGGAAAATATAAAGTCTGTCTTGAGTATCACATAAAAAACTGTGCAGGTCCGTGCGAAATGCTGGAATCGAAAGAAGATTATGACCAGAAAATTGATGCGATTCGTGGCGTTATTAAGGGCGACTTCCGGAAAGCGAAAGAATATCTGATTCAACAGATGATGCGGTTTGCCGAAAATCTGGAATTTGAAAATGCCCATATTGTAAAGGAAAGAATCGATTTACTCGAAAACTATCAGCATAAAAACACGGTTGTGAATCCGAGCATTAATGATGTGGATGTCTTCGGGATGACGAGCGATGAAACCGCAGCTTATGTAAATTATTTTAAAATTCAGAACGGAAATATCATTCAGAGTTACACCACAGAAATCAAAAAAATGCTCGAAGAAAGCGACGAGGATATTCTGGAAGAAGCCATGATTGAAATCCGTCAGAAATTCAGTTCCGATTCCCGTGAAATCCTTATTCCTTTTCATCTGACGCTCGAAATCCCGAATGTGAAGCTCATCGTTCCCAAAGTTGGAGATAAAAAACGCATTCTTGAACTTTCAGAAAAAAATGCAAAAGAATACCGTCTCGAAAAATTAAAACAGGTACAGATTGTAGATCCGGAAAGACATACAAACCGGATTATGGCCGAAATGCAGAAGCTTTTGCGGATGCCTGAAGAGCCGCGTCATATTGAAGGTTTCGACAATTCCAATATCCAGGGAACGAACCCGGTTTCGGCGTGTGTGGTTTTTAAGGACGGAAAACCGAGCAAAGCAGATTACCGCATCTTCCACCCCAAAACCGTTGTTGGTGCTGATGATTTTAAAACAATGGAAGAAGTTATTTACCGCCGTTACCGCAGACTGGTTGATGAAAACGAGCCGCTGCCACAACTGATTCTGATTGACGGCGGAAAAGGCCAGCTTTCTTCTGCCGTAAAAAGCCTCAAACTTCTGGGTCTTTACGGTAAGATTACGATTATCGGCATTGCCAAAAGACTTGAAGAAATTTATTTTCCCGAAGATCCCATTCCTTTATACATCGATAAAAAAGCGGAAACATTGAAAATTCTTCAACGGATTAGGGACGAATCGCACCGTTTCGGCGTGAAACATCACCGCACAAGAAGGAAAAACTCCACGATCAAATCGGAACTGGAAGAAATTCCCGGAATTGGAGAGAAAACGATAGAACTTCTCCTTTCAAAACTGAAATCAGTAAAAAGAATCAGAGAATCAAACCTCGAAACACTAGAGGAAATTCTGGGGAAAGTGAAAGCAAGGATGGTTTGGGAATATTTCAATTCCTAAACTATTATTTAGTCGTTTCTGAAATCTCCCATGTCGAGTTTCAAAGAAAAGAAATTGGAATAAAAATTAGATCCGCCGATCCCGGAATTCGTGATCGCATAATCTAAAGTTAAACCTCTGTATTTGATTCCGATTCCGGCACTTGGCTGGAATGAAACCTTGCGTTTTAAATCCTCAATATCGGTTATGGTCTGGAAACGGTTGACTCCAAGTCTAACAAAAATCATTTTCTGATAGGCCAATTCCGCACCTGCATACGGCGTGATACTGGCAAAATCTGTAGAAACGAGTGCTGCAGTCTTCGCAAAATCAATATTCAGTCCCGCTTCCGGCAAAAGTTCATAGTTAAGCCCAAATTCGAAATTTTTGCTTAAACCCACATTCAGTTTGGGCATCGTAAGTTCCATTTTGTCTTTGGGTGCAGGGTTGAATTCCTCACCGTTTACAACAGCCGAAAGTTCTTTTTGGTTCACCGTCCAGAAATTGACGGTTGTGGTAGCATCTCTCAACATTCCTCCGTAATTCCAGCCGTTGTCGGCATGATAAATAGCTCCGATATCGAAACCGAACCCGTAACCGGTCGCAAATTTTCCGACATTTCTGTAAACGATTTTCGCATTCACGCCGACATCCAGTTTCTGGTCTCCACCCGGATTGAAAGCATAAGAAATAAGCGCTGCATAATCGGACTGGGAGAATTTTGTAATCTTGTCGTAGTCGATATTTCCTTCGGTATCGATAAGCTGAGTGGTATTCAAAATGTTATCCACACCAAGCCGCACGATTGAGATTCCCAAAACGCCACCTTTGCTGTCCAGCGGTTTTGCGTAGGCAATATAATCGTATTTCGCAATCGACTCAAAATACTCTGCGTGCATCGCAGCACCCTGCCAGTCGCGCTCTACACCCATCAATCCAGCCGGATTCCACATCGGGGAGTACACGTCGTTCTGGTTTGAAATCACGGCGCCACCCATTGCAAGACCTCTTGCCCCGGCTCCAATGTTCAGGAATTCATTCGAATATTTCCTGACAATCTGTGCCGAAGAAAAAACTCCGTTCAGGAACACCATTAGCAAAAATATTTTTTTCATCAAATTGTATCGTATTAAATTTTCCTGGCTTTCCTCGATTTAATGATGCCGTTTACAACAATTGAAAGGATCATAATGAAGGAAGCAATATAAAAAACGGGACTCATCTGTTCCGATTCACCAAAGATAAAAAAAGCAAGGATAATTCCGTAAACAGGCTCCAGATTTATTGTTAAAATTAAGGTGAAAGGCGAAATATATTTCATCAGATTCACCGATTCAAGCATAGGATAAGCCGTAAATATACTTGATAATAAACATATTAACGCTAAATCTCCATAACTTATTTCGCCAAGCTGCATAATTTGTCCTGAAAAAAGATAAAAAAGTGCAACAATGAGGAATCCTCCAAAAATTTCATAGAAAATAATGTTTCCCGAGGAGGTTTTTCCATACAGTTTTCCGTTGAAGACAGAAAAAACAGTCCCGAACAAGGCAGCCAATATTCCGTAAAAAATTCCTTCTTTGTACCTGAATTCGATATTAAAAATCACGGAAATGCAGATGACAATGACTATTCCGATGATGACTTCTGCAATGTCGACCTTTCTTTTAAAAATAATAGGTTCCAGAATTGATGCGAAAAGGGTGGAGAGCGAAAGACAACATAAAGCAATTGACACGTTGGAGACTTTGATGGAATGGAAAAAACACAGCCAATGAAAGGCCATCATTACACCGATTCCAAAAAGTTTTAGCAAAAGGTTTCGCGAGATTCCCAGGTTTTCCTTCTTAAAAAAACGCAGGAAAATAAAAAGAAAAAAGGAAGCAAACAGCATCCTGTAAAAAACCAGTATCTGGGCATTGGCCAGAATCAGTTTTCCTAAAATGGCGGTAAAACCCCAAAGAAAAACGATAAAGTGTAAACGGAAAAGTGCGGCTTTGTGCATAAAAAAATATTCGCGCAAATTTACACATTTTCAGTTTCGGAAAACTGCATTTTATTTGCATTTTGAAACAGTTCAGCATCAAAAAACCCTGAAAACGGTTAATTTTCAGGGTCTCTCAAATAATAAACTATTAAAAAATAAAACTAGGAACCGAATTTAAAAATCCATTGATCTTAGATTCCCATATTAAACGGTAAAGAGAAAAAAATATTCTTCAGGAAATTCTTAAAAAATGTTAAACTTTAAAATAAATTTCTGACATTCATTTTCTTAGTCAAAACGCCAGTAATAAAGGCAAATACAATAAAAAAACCTATCTTTAAGCAAATTTTTTTACGCATGGATTTAGAATTTAATAAGAGAGAAGACCAAAATAAACTTAAACTGTCCGAAATCAACAGACTGCTTACCGAAATAAAAAAAGGCGGCGGCGAAAAGGGACTTCAAAAACAGCGCGACCAAGGCAAAATGACTGCCCGCGAAAGAATTGAATATCTTCTCGATAAAAATTCCGATTCTATTGAAATTGGCGCATTTGCCGGATTTGAAATGTATGAAGAACAGGGCGGCTGCCCAAGCGCAGGCGTGGTTGTGGTGATGGGTTATGTTTCCGGCAGACAGTGTCTGGTAGTGGCCAATGATGCTTCTGTAAAAGCCGGAGCCTGGTTTCCGATTACTGCCAAGAAAAATCTCCGTGCCCAGGAAATTTCAATGGAAAACAAACTGCCGATTATTTATCTCGTAGATTCCGCGGGGGTGTTTTTACCGATGCAGGACGAAATTTTTCCGGACAAAGAACATTTCGGAAGAATTTTCAGAAACAATGCAAAGATGAGTTCCATGGGAATCCTTCAGATCTCTGCGGTTATGGGAAGTTGCGTTGCCGGAGGCGCCTATCTTCCGATTATGAGCGATGAAGCTATGATTGTAGACCAAACCGGATCCATTTTTTTAGCCGGAAGTTATCTTGTTAAAGCCGCCATAGGCGAAAATATCGACAACGAAACTCTGGGCGGTGCTACAACGCACTGTGAGATCTCAGGAGTGACCGACTATAAGGCAAAAGACGATAAAGACGCGCTTGACCGCATTAAAAATATTATGAAATCTGTTGGCGATTACGAAAAAGCAGGCTTCGACAGAATTGAAAGCGCTCCGCCAAAACAAAATATTGATGATATTTTCGGAATTATGCCGGCTTCCAGAGCCGATCAGTACGATACACTCGACATTATTAAATGTTTGGTCGACAATTCCGAATACGAAGAATACAAAGGCGATTACGGCAAAACGATCATCTGCGCGACCGCCAGAATTGACGGCTGGAGCGTTGGGATTGTGGCAAACCAGAGAAAACTTGTGAAAAGCGGTAAAGGCGAGATGCAGTTTGGTGGCGTAATTTATTCCGATTCTGCCGACAAAGCGACTCGGTTCATTGCGAACTGTAATCAGCGGAAAATTCCATTGGTCTTCCTGCAGGATGTTACCGGCTTTATGGTTGGATCAAAGTCGGAGCATGGCGGAATTATTAAAGACGGAGCCAAAATGGTGAATGCGGTAGCGAATTCAGTAGTACCTAAATTTACGGTAATTACCGGGAATTCTTTCGGCGCCGGAAATTACGCCATGTGTGGGAAGGCTTACGATCCCCGTTTAATCGTTGCCTGGCCTTGGGCGGAACTTGCCGTGATGGGCGGAAGCCAGGCTGCAAAAGTTTTGGCACAGATTCAGGAATCCACCTTGAAAAAGCAGGGAAAAGTGATTACGGAGAAAGAACATCAGGAGATTTTAGATACCATTTCTCAGCGTTATACCAAACAGACCGCTTCCACTTATGCCGCATCGCGCTTGTGGACGGACGCCATCATCAACCCAACAGATACCAGAACCTGGATCTCAATGGGAATTGAAGCGGCGAATCATGCACCAATTACCGAAAAATTCAATATGGGAGTAATTCAGGTATAATTGCTGTTGCCCTGATTATCGTTAAACCTTTCTTCGGAAAGGTTTTTTTGTAATATTATCGTGAGAAAAAAAAGTATAAGCTATAGCGGACACTTTCTTAGTCCAAAATTATATTCATCACTAACTATCTTCTTCAATGTTTGTTGCCATGAATGGATAAAAACATACCTAAGTGAAATAGTTAACCAACAGTTGCCGAACTTCTGGCTGAGGATGACCCAAACATTTTTAAGAGGTAGAGGAAAAACTTTACGCACTAAGGTTTAAGCGATGGAGTGGATTCCTGCCTACTGCTTATAGCTTATTGTCTAATGTCTCTTGGCTCTTGCTTCTTGATCCTACCCAAAAAAATCCACAATCAAATAAATGACTAAGGACTACTCAAATCCAGGTATCGGTAGGCTATAAGCTTTATGCGGTAAGCCATTTTGTTTAGTTGATGATACAATTCTTATTCACACATATAGTGTCTGGTATCTATTGTCTGTGATCTGATGTCTTGGTTCTAACAACAAAAATAATCCCCAACCAAATAATGATTGAGGATAAAAAAACTGGCGACGACCTACTCTCCTCTCGTCACTCATGACGAGACAGTACCATCGGCGCGCGCTCTTGGATCTTGACTCTTGGCTCTTGGCTCTTGATTCTAAAACAACAAAAAAATCCCCAACCAAGTAAATGATT
>JAIBEW010000011.1 GCA_019459085.1 Kaistella sp. | reverse complement strand
CCCCCCCCCCCCCCCCCCCCCCCCCCCCCCCCCCGCAACCCCAAAACTATTTTTTTATCAGCTCCAAAAACTCCTGTTCATCGAGGATGACAATCGTTCCGATGTCCTGTGCTTTTTTAAGTTTGCTCCCGGCTTTTTCGCCAACCACCAGATAATTAAGATTTTTGGAAACTGCAGAAATATTTTTGCCACCGTGTTTTTCCACCATTTCCTCTGCTTCTTCCCTTGTGAAAAGGGAAAGTTTTCCGGTAAAAAGAAAGGTTTTGCTGTCCAGAATATCGCTGATGAGCTCATTCGTATTTTCCCCTTTTTCCAGCTGAACGCCATACGATTTCAGCCTTTCGATCATAAGGATATTTTCAGTGTTCCCGAAGAAGGCCACAATGCTTTCGGCGATCTTAACGCCAATATCTTCCACCTGCACGAGTTCTTCAACAGTTGCATTTTTTAAATCATCGATGGTGGTGAAGTTTTTGGCCAGTTTTTTCGCAACCGTTTCTCCGACATGCTTGATGCCGATGCCGTACAGCACTTTTTCAAACGGAATTTCTTTTGATTTTTCAATGCCTTCAATGATATTACGGGCTGATTTTTCGGCCATTCTTTCGAGCGGAAGCAGCTGTTCCTTTGTTAAAGCATAAAAATCGGCCGGATTTTCCACCAGTTTTTCGCGGTAAAGCTGTTCGATGGTTTCGCTGCCCAGATTTTCGATATTCAGAGCCTTCCGCGAGACATAATGAATCATTCGTCCCACCACCTGCGGCGGACAGTGCAGTTCGTTCGGGCAAAAATGAATGGCCTGATCTTCAACTTTCACCAGTTCTGTTCCGCATTCCGGACAGTTTGTGATGTATTGTATTACTGAACTTCCTGCTTTTCTTTTTTCAATATTTACAGCAACAATTTTTGGAATGATTTCGCCGCCTTTTTCAACAAATACGAAATCATGTTCATGAAGATCCAGTTTTTTAATGATGTCTTCATTATGCAGACTCGCCCTTTTTACCACCGTCCCCGCCAGTAAAACGGGCTTGAGGTTTGCAACCGGAGTGATGGCGCCGGTTCTGCCGACCTGGTAAGTCACCTTCTGGAGTTCGGTTTCCACTTTTTCGGCTTTAAACTTGTAAGCCATCGCCCATCGCGGAGATTTTGCGGTGTATCCCAGATTTTTTTGCTGAGAAAGGCTGTTCACTTTCACCACAATTCCGTCGATATCAAAACCGAGTTGATGCCGTTCCGTATCCCAAAAACTGATGAATTCCTTTACTTCATCCAGATTTTTGCAAAGTTTCATCTGTTCCGAGATCCTGAAACCCCAGGATTTTGTTTTCTGAAGCAGTTCCCAATGAGTTTCCCCAGGAATTTCACTGGAAATGAACTGATAAAGAACCGATGATAGTCCCCGTTTGCTTACTTCCGCAGAATCCTGAATTTTCAGACTTCCACTTGCTGTATTTCGGGGGTTCATGAAGAGATCCAGCCCTTCTTCTTCCCGTCTTTTATTGATTTTTTCAAAACTTTTCCGCGTCAGGTAAATTTCCCCGCGCACGTAAAACTTATCAGGATAGTCACCGTGAAGCTGTAATGGGATTTCAGAAACCGTTTTTACATTGGGTGTGATTTCATCGCCCTGAAAACCGTCGCCGCGGGTTACTGCTTCTTTAAGATTACCGTTTTCGTAAAGGATGGAAATTGAAGCTCCGTCATATTTCAGTTCCGTTACAAACTCCACAGGCTCGTCGACTGCTTTTTGAATTCGTTTTTCCCAGTCTTCAAGATCATTGAAATCATAAGAATTATCGAGAGAATACATTCTGAACTGATGTTGTACGGTGGGGAAATTTTTTGTGATTTCGCCGCCGACGCGTAAAGTAGGAGAACTTTGGCTCACAAATTCCGGATGCTGTTTTTCCAGTTGCTCCAGTTCTTTCAGTTTCTGGTCAAATTCAAAGTCAGAAATGGTGGGTTCATCCAGCGTATAATAATTAAAATTATGCTGATGTAGTTCGTTGCGCAGTTCTTCTATTTTTTCCTGAATCGGATCAGTCATTTTCGGCAGAGTTTCTACAAAAATAAATATTTGAACGATAAATTCTCATAAATGTGCATTTTTTATCAAATGGATATATCGAAATAACGCATTAAATGTGCTTAATCTTATTAGTTGCCGCTGCATCAGATGATTAGAAATCCTGTTAAGGTTTAGTTCATTTTGAGTTTAAGGTTTGTTAAAAAAATGTTAAAATGCAGTTAAAACCTTCAACATACTCACGTCTTACTTTTGCAGAAACAAAAATCAATGCGAAAGAAGACTCAGAAAATCATCAGTTTGGTCATATTTGGACTTGTAAGTGTAAACATGATCAACGCTCAGGAAATTCAGGAAAAAGATACTGTTAAAAGTATTGATGAAGTAGTGGTAACCGCTCTGGGAATCAAGAGACAGGACAGATCCTTAGGATATGTTGCCGAGACAGTAGGTTCTGAAACGTTTGAAGAAACCCAAAACAATAACTGGGCTCAGTCGATGGAGGGGAAAGTAGCCGGTCTAAAGGTACAGACGGCCGGAGCCGGACCGTTAGGTTCTGCAAGGATCACACTCCGAGGCGAAAAATCAATGGCTCTGGATGGCAACTATGCACTTATTGTAGTGGATGGTATTCCACTGAGTGATGGACCGCGTGTAAATTCGGGTACCGGAACACCGGCGTACGGCGCAGGTTCGGGCGGGGATTTGCCAATTGATCTCGGAAACGGACTGAACAGCATTAATCCCGATGATATTGAATCAGTAACAGTTCTGAAAGGTGCATCAGCGGCCGCACTTTATGGCTCCCGAGCCGCAAACGGTGCTTTAATGATCACCACAAAATCCGGAAAAAGCAGAAACGGAAAATTACAGGTGACGCTGAACTCTTATTCCAGCTTCGACAGTGTTTTGAAATGGCCCGATTATCAATACGAGTATGGACAAGGAACCTTAGCGAAAAATGCGGCTGGTGAGTTTTACTATTCCTACGGAGCTTCTGCCGACGGAGTGAGTACGGGTGGAACGAGCAGTGCTTTCGGACCCAAATTTAACGGACAGTCTTATTTCCAGTACGATCCAACGGTGGAAGGACAAAGTCTTACAAGACAACCATGGCGGCCTTACAAAGATAATATAAAAGGTTTCTGGGAAGTGGGTTCAACTTACTCCAACAGTATTGCTGTGGAAAGTTCTAACGACAAAACAAGTTTCCGGACTTCATTAACCTACCTGAAAAATGAATGGATGATGCCAAATACCGGGTTCGACCGGTTTAATTTTGCAGGATCTTTTGCTCATCAGCTGAACGAAAAATTAAAGATATCAACCAAGTTTGCCTATAACCGTACAACCAGCGATAACCTTCCTGCGACCGGTTACAACAATCAGTCGATTTCTTACTTCATGATTTTTCAGAATCCCAATGTAGATCTTGCGTGGTATGAACCGATCTGGAAAAAAGATCAGACTCAATTGGATCAGATTCATCCGTTTTCTTCTTTTATTGACAATCCTTATCTCATTGCCTATGAAATGCTGAACGGAGTAGATAAAAGAGCCATCAACGGGAATATTACTCTCGATTATAAATTCAACAACAATTTCAGTGCAATGCTTCGCTCGGGAATTGATGTTTTAAATGAAGTAAGAACGACTAAAAGACCATATAGTTCAGCAAACTACCGGCAAGGTTTCTACCGGGAACAGTTCATAAAAAATCAGGAATACAACAATGACGTTTTGTTCAATTACAAAAACGGATTCGGAAAATTTGATGTTTCTGCTTCCGTAGGTGGAAGTATCCGTTATAATGAATACGTTATGAACGATTATAGAGCGGAAGGCCTGAAAATCCCCGGTAATTATACCTTAACCAATGCTATTTCGTTAATTACGAAAGTACCTAGACCTTATGACGAGCAGGTGAACAGTGCTTACGGACTGGTAACGCTCGGCTACGACAATAAGATTTTTGTGGATGTTACTGGGAGAAACGACTGGAGCAGTACCTTGCCTAAAGAGAACCGCTCTTTCTTCTATCCTTCGGTAAGTACAAGTGTAATTCTGAGTGAATTATTCAATTTGAAAACCTCCAATTTCAATTACTGGAAATTACGGGGTTCATGGGCAAAGGTGGGAGTTGATGGTTCGCCATATCAGCTCACCAAATACTATGATGTTGATGACATTCCGGGCGGTGTTACGGTGCCTTCAGTTTATGCAAATCCTGCACTAAAACCGGAATCTAACAGCAATATTGAAGCGGGGATGGATTTTGGGCTTTTCGGAAACCGGGTCAGCTACGGTGTTACTGTTTATCAGAATCTTACAGAGAATCAGATTATTAAAATTCCGATGCTGTACGAATCCGGTTATTCCCATCGCTGGATCAATTCAGGGGAAGTAAGGAATCAGGGTGTTGAGATGACTCTTGATGCTACGCCGGTCCGCACAAATAACTTCAGATGGAAGGTAGGTGCAAACTGGTCTCTAAACAGAAATGAAATCTTAAGTTTACCTGAAGAGTTCAACGGTGAACCTTACACAATGGCTACTGTAGGTGGTGTGGTGTATTTCAATGCGGTTGTTGGCGGTTCTCTTGGAGATTTATATGGGTTCAAATTACTCAGGACTCCAGACGGACAGGTAATTTACGACAGCAACGGTCTTCCGGCAAGACCGGCCAATATCGAAAAAGTAGGAAATGCATTCCCTAAATGGCGCGCCGGTATTCAGAATGATTTCCAATATAAGAATTTCTCGGTAAGTTTCTCTTTTGACGGACAGTACGGAGGAATGGCTTATTCGCAGACCCACCATAAAATGTCGGAACAGGGAAAACTGGAACACACTCTTATCGGAAGGGATAATCCAAACGGAACTATTGTTGGAGCAGGGGTCGTTCAAAATCCTGATGGCAGTTTTTCTCCCAATACAAAACCGGTGGCACTTTCGGCCTATTACGGCGATTATTACAGAAGAGCTAATGTTGAAACCAATACCTTCGATACTTCTTTTATTAAGTTAAGGGATGCACGGATTGCCTATTCTTTCCCTAAAGAGGTAACATCATCCCTAAAAATTACTGATCTTACCATCGCACTTTTTGGTAAAAACCTTTGGATGTGGACCGACTATCCTATGTTTGATCCGGAAGTAGCAACATTAGACAACAGCACCATTACGCCGGGTGTAGAGATTGGGCAGCTGCCTTCTTCCAGAACAGTGGGCTTTCAGTTAAATGTTAAATTTTAAAAAAATTAAAAATGAAACAGACTATTAAAAAATTAATGATCATGGGATCCTTTGCCTTTGTGCTCGTGTCCTGCGGAAGAACATTCGAAGAGATCAACACCGATACGAGTAAGATTGAAAATCCAACTGCAGGGAGTTTGCTGGGACCTATTCAGTACGACATGAGTTCGTACGGATACAGCAGAGCCGACGATTTTACCTTCGATATTATGCAGGTGGCTCTTTCATTTCCGAATGAAGGAAATACCGTAAGCCGTTACTACCTTACTGAAAGTACAGGTGCCGGCTATTGGAACACCAGCTACAAATGGTTGAAGCAGGTGAAAGAAATGCAGCAGTTTGCTGTGAAGGAAGACAATAAAAATTATCAGGCGATTGCCATGGTTTTAAATGCCTGGATTTATGCCAATTTAACCGATGCGTTTGGTGATATTCCGTTTTCGGAGGCACTGAGTCTGGAGGAAAATATTTCAAAACCAAAATTCGATAAGCAAAAAGACATCTATGTAAAATTACTGGATGATCTGAAGGCTGCGAACATGATGTTTGATACCACAAAACCGCTGACTGATCCTGATCTTTTTTACCATGCTGAAGCTTCAACTGACGGAATTCTGAAATGGAAAAAATTTGCAAATTCACTTTCTTTAAGACTGCTGACAAGAATTTTAAACCGGAACGGAGAAGTGAATGTGCATCAGCGAATTCAGGAGATTGCCAATAATCCCTTAACGTATCCCATTTTCCAAAATAATGCCGACGGAGCGGTCCTGGATGTTTCGGGTGTGGCACCATATCTTCCTCCTATCGCCAGACCTCAGGATTTCACGGCATACCGTGCCGCAGGTGAGTTTTTCGTGAATACGCTGAAAAACAACAACGATCCAAGATTGTCTAAATTTTTCTCACAGGCGAAAAACCTTACGCCTCCAAATGCAAATATCGGATACTTTGGTGCGCCTTCAGGCTATGCGCTAGGAACGGTCCTTAATTATCAGCCGTCTAATTTAAACCAGAATCTGGCTAAAGCACCGCTGAAAATTTTAGTTTTGCCGTATGCAGAGCTTCAGTTTATTCTGGCCGAACTTTCATTTAAGGGAATCATTTCCGGAAATGCACAAACTTTTTATGAAAACGGTGTAAAAGCTGCTGTTGAACAGTGGGGAAATACCGTACCTGCTAATTATTTCGCAAACACCAATCTTGCGTACAACAATACTTTGGAGAGAATTATGTTGCAGAAATATGTAGCCCTGTTTTTTGTAGACCATCAGCAGTGGTATGAGCAGCGCCGTACAGGATTCCCGGTTATGCCCAATAACGGAGGACTTATGAACAACGGAAAAATGCCGCAAAGAATGCCGTATCCTACCAATCCCCGGATTATGAACACCGCAAATTACAATGCAGCGGTAACCGCAATGGGTGGGGACAATATCAATGTTAAAATGTGGTGGAATCAGTAAAAATGAAAAATAAAATCACAGTTATTTTCGTCCTAACTTCATTTTTTATGAATGCACAGACCAAAATTATCGCGCACCGCGGCTTTTTCCAAAGTGCACCGCCCACCACCGAGAACTCTATTCAGTCCCTGAAAAATGCACAGGATTTGGAGATTTACGGTTCTGAGTTTGATGTGCGGATGACGAAGGACGGAAAACTGATCATTAACCACGATGAGCATCATGCGGAGATGGAAATTGCGGCAACCGATTTTTCGAAACTGAAGAAAGTCAGACTTTCAAACGGTGAAAAACTTCCTACACTCAAAAAATACCTGAAACAGGGAAGAGAGGACGAAAAACTGAAACTTATCGTAGAACTGAAGCCTGCCAAAACGCCGCAGCTTGAAGAGGAACTCGTGAAAAAAACTGTGGAAATGGTGAAGAAACTCCGTCTGGAAAACCAAAGCGAGTTCATTTCTTTCAGTTTAAACATCTGCAAAGAAATTAAACGGCTGGAACCCACTTTCATTGTTCAGTATCTGAATGGTGATCTCTCTCCACAGCAGCTTCAGGAAGCAAAACTAGACGGGTTCGATTATCATTACAAAGTTCTCCTCGAAAAACACCCGACCTGGATTCGGGAAGCAAAAAATCTGGGCCTGATCACCAATTCGTGGACGGTTAATGATCCTGAAATTTATCAAAAACTTAAAAAAATGGGAATTGCTTATGTTACGACCAATATTCCCGAACAACTAAAAAATCAGTAAAAATGAGGCTTAATTTAACAGCATTATCTTTGGTAATCTCTTCGTTTGTTTTTGCACAAACCTCCGTTTCGGGTTTTGTATACGAAGATTCCAATAAAAACTCCGTAAAGGACCGTAAAGAAAAAGGGCTTGAGAATATTTCGGTTTCAAACGGCCAGGAAGTGGTTCTTACAGATAAAAACGGACGCTATTCGCTGCCGGTTTATGGCGATAATATTATTTTTGTCATCAAACCTGCCGATTTTCAGACGAAAGTGAATTCCATGAATCTGCCTGAATTTCATTACAACTATAAACCTGCCGGTTCGCCCGCAGATTTTAAATACAAAGGTATTTCTCCGACCGGCGCACTTCCGAAAGAAATTAATTTTCCGCTGTACCGCAAAAATGAAGACCGCAATTTTCAGATCCTTGTTTTTGGCGATCCGCAGCCTTATACCTTAAAGGAAATCGATTATTTTAAAAGAGGAATTGTTGATGAGGTAAAGAACAACAAAAAGAAAGCGGTTTTCGGAATCAGTCTGGGTGATTTGGTGGGCGATGATTTATCGCTTCAGGTTCCTTATGCAGAAGCGGTGAAAGAAATCGGTCTGCCGTGGTATAATGTAATGGGAAATCACGACATGAATTATGAAGCTACAGAAGATCGTGCTTCCGACGAAACTTTTGAAGCCAATTTCGGTCCGAATAATTACGCTTTCAACTACGGAAATGTGCATTTCTTGATTTTGGATGATATTCTGTATCCGGATCCGCGCGATGGGAAAGGTTATTGGGGTGGTTTCCGCGAAGATCAGCTGAAATTTATTGAAAACGATCTCAAACTCGTACCAAAAGACAAACTGATTGTACTGTCTTTCCATATCCAGATGATGGCAGAAAATCCTGAAGACGATCACTTCCGTCTCGAAGACCGGAAAAAACTATTCAGTCTCTTAAAACCATTCGAAAACGTGCTAATGATGTCGGCTCACACCCACAAACAGTCACAGCTTTTCTATACAAAAGGCGAAGGTTGGGAAGGAGCTAAAAATCTCCACGAATACAATGTGGGAACCACTTCGGGCGACTGGTATTCGGGAACTGCCGATGCAACCGGCGTTCCGGCCTCGGTAATGCGTGATGGAACTTTCCGCGGTTATTCTTTCCTCGATTTCAAAGACAACAAATACAGCATCAACTATAAAGTGGCCGGAAAACCGGAAGATTTCCAGATCAATCTGTATGTCCCGAAAGTTATTGCCAACAAAAGAAACTCGGCAAGAATCCTCGCCAATTTTTTTATGGGCGGCAAAAATGATAAGGTGGAATACCGGGTTGATACCGGCGAATGGAAGCCGATGAATTATGTGGAGTCTTTCGACCCCAATTTCACGCAATCGGTCTTTAAATGGGACACAGCGGCTGAACTTCTTCAGGGCAGAAGACCTTCAAATCCCGAAAACTCCAAGCATCTCTGGATGGCACCGTTTCCCGGAAAACTGCAGTTGGGATTGCACAAAGTTGAGGTAAGAGCGACCGATATGTATGGTAAAATTTCCACTGCCGAACAGACCTTTGAGGTAAAGGAGGCAAAGCAGATTCCATAAACTTACTTTTTTTTACTTTTCTTTTCAGAAGCCGGCTGATTTTCTTTCAGTCGGTTTTTTTTCTGGGCTTTGGAGCCAATTTTCATAACTTTACGGCCATAAATTCAATAAAAAACCTATGCAGACTTACCTGGAATTCGATTTTAAAATAGAGCCGCTTCAACCCTGGAACGAAATACTCATGGCAGAACTGATTGAAATCGGTTTCGACAGTTTTACGGAAGAGCACGATGGAATTCTGGCCTATATTCAGAAAGAAATTTTTGATGAAAACAAACTTCAGGATATTCATCTGCTTCAGAATGATGACGTGAAGATTTCCTACACTTTTCAGGAAATGCCCAATATCAACTGGAATGAAGAATGGGAAAAGAACTTTGAACCGATTTATGTGGCCGATAAGGTCCTGATCCGTGCCGAATTCCACGACCCGAACCCCGAACTGCATGAAATTGTGATCCAGCCTAAAATGTCCTTCGGAACGGGTCATCATCCTACGACTCATCTCATGATCGAACAGATGCTGGAAATGGATTTAAAAGATAAAACGGTGCTTGATATGGGTTGCGGGACTTCCGTCCTCGCAATTTTTGCCAGACAGAAAGGAAGCGCGAAAACCACGGCCATCGACATTGATGAATGGTCGGTAGAAAA
The DNA here is from genome assembly GCA_019459085.1 of Kaistella sp. GTDB lineage: Bacteria > Bacteroidota > Bacteroidia > Flavobacteriales > Weeksellaceae > Kaistella. The sequence continues at coordinate 141,798 of JAIBEW010000011.1, read as the reverse complement.
TTCGAAAGAAAACGCGGCCAGAAACGGCGTAACACTTGAAATTTCTCAGGGAACTGCAGACAATTTGGGTCAGGAAAAATTTGATATCATTCTGGCGAATATCAACCGAAATATCCTGATTTCTGATATTCCGACCTATGTATCGGTGTTGAATGAAGGCGGCAAACTCTTGCTGTCGGGACTCTGCTTCTTTGATGTAGACGACATTCTGGAAGTCTGCACCGCGCAGAATCTGACTTTAAAAAAGAAAATGCAGCGCGAAGAGTGGGTGAGCTTGCTTTTGGAAAAATAATTTTATGAACCTTGAATTTTCTTTGTTGGGATTCTATTTGTTTTCCTTTTAAAATTTTTCAATAAAAAAAGACTTTACAAATAATGTAAAGTCTTGATTTATATGGTGAGCGCGACAGGATTCGAACCTGTGACCGTCTGCTTAGAAGGCAGATGCTCTATCCAGCTGAGCTACGCACCCGGAAATAATTTTTTCTCAAAAAATTATAAAAAAAAGTCGGGGCGGCAGGATTCGAACCTGCGACCTCCTGGTCCCAAACCAGGCGCGATGACCGGACTACGCTACGCCCCGAGTAATAATATTGTGCTGAAGGTTGCGGAGGGTGTGGGATTCGAACCCACGCGACCCTTACAGGTCGACAGTTTAGCAAACTGCTCCATTAACCACTCTGGCAACCCTCCTTTTCAATGCTTTTGATGAACTTCTTTTCTGTAATTGCGAGTGCAAATATAAAGATGTTTTCACTACCAACCAAAAAAATATCCTAAATATTTACTTAAAAATTTTCTTATTTTTGAACCACAAACTATTAAAAAATCAGAACTATGCGTAATTCGTTATATATCATCGGATTAAGTGCTCTCTTGTTTTCATGCACTTCTCAGAAGCCTGTGAAAAAAACTTCGAGATCCACTCATAAAACCACTGCAACGAAACCTCTACCTAAAACGGGGCCTGCAAAACCTTCCATAAGCTCAGCTTCCGGCGTTGAGTTTTATACGCAGAATATTGCTGATGCCACAAAAAATGACAATACCATCAGCTACGGTTCCATTGTAACGGCGAAACCTGCCGGTTATAAAGTCGTTAAAACGTATTTTCCGGCCATCGCGCAGAACTTCAGACAGAAATATCTTATCCTGCATTATACCGCTTTAGATGAAGCCAAATCGGTTGCTGTTTTAACCAAACAGGCGGTAAGTGCGCATTATCTGGTAAATGATTTGGGCGACAACGAAATTTATCAGCTTGTTGACGAAAACAAGCGCTCGTATCACGCCGGAATAAGTGGCTGGAGAAACGACAGAATGCTGAACGATACTTCCATCGGCATTGAAATCGTCAACATCGGTTACACGGTTGATGCTTCTGGAAAAAGAATTTTTGCGCCTTTTAAAGAATCGCAGATTAAAAAAGTAGCAGCACTGGTAAAAGACATTGCACAGCGGTATATGATTCCGCCAACCAATATTCTGGCGCATTCAGACATTGCTCCGACCCGCAAACAGGATCCGGGCCCGAATTTCCCCTGGAAAAGACTGTATGATGAATACCAGATCGGGATGTGGTACGATGAACCGGCCAAACAGATGTTCCTCACCGAGACAACTCCTGAAGATTTCACAATGAAACTCACCGATTCAACCTTTATTTTTAAAGTACAGATGGCTTTGCAGCAGTTCGGATATGATTTGCAGCCTTCCGGAATCTGGGACGATGCGACCAAAAAAACGCTGGAAGCTTTTCAGTACCATTTCCGTCCGCAGGTTTCTACCGGAATTCTGGACATTGAAACATGGGCAATCCTGCAGGCACTCAATCAGAAATATCCTGTAAAATAGCGGAAAAATTGTTGTAAACAGTACAAAACGCATCTTTAATCAGTTGCGTTTTTTTATTCAATCGTCATAAAAAGTCTTAACTTTTCACTCTAATTATGTGTATGGAAAATTTCAGAAAAGAAAACGATCTTCTTGGAGAACTGAATGTGCCTTTGCAGGCCTATTACGGAGTTCAGACCCAGCGCGCCATCGATAACTTCAAAATTTCCGGACAAACGCTGTCTTCCTATCCAAAATTTATAAGAGGTTTGGCCTGGGTAAAAAAAGCCGCCGCAAAAACCAATTATGAACTCGGACTTTTAGACGAGGAAATGTACCGTAAAATTGCAGAAGCCTGCGACGAACTTGCGGCTGGAAATTTCGACAGTCAGTTCCCGATCGATATGATTCAGGGCGGCGCCGGAACTTCTGTAAACATGAATGTAAATGAAGTAATCGCCAATATTGTTCTTGAAAAACTCGGAAAAAATAAAGGAGATTACCAGTTCTGTTCCCCGAACGACCATATCAATCTCTCACAGTCGACCAACGATGCGTATCCTACCGCCATAAAAATGGGTCTGCTGCAGATGAATGAAGGTTTGGTCCAAAGTCTTACAAAGATCGTGGAAGCTTTCCGTGCAAAAGGAAACGAATTTCATGATGTCATTAAGATGGGCAGAACCCAGCTTCAGGATGCAGTACCGATGACGATGGGTCAGGAATTTGAAGCTTTCGCGGCAACACTGGAAGAAGATATTTCAAAACTGAACAATAATGCCGGACTTTTTGTGGAAATCAATATGGGCGCTACAGCAATCGGAACCGGACTTAACGCACCGGTTGGCTACGCTCATCTCTGCGCGAAAAATCTGGCGCAGATTACCGGTTATCCAATTGTTTCCGCTCCAAATCTTGTGGAAGCAACGCCCGATACAGGATCTTATGTAATTTATTCTTCAGCGTTGAAGCGGCTTTCGGTAAAACTTTCAAAAATCTGTAACGATCTGCGGTTGCTTTCTTCGGGTCCGCGCGCCGGTTTTTTTGAGATCAATCTTCCGCCAATGCAGCCCGGTTCTTCCATTATGCCCGGAAAAGTGAATCCCGTGATTCCGGAAGTCGTAAATCAGGTGTGTTATAAAGTCATTGGCAACGACCTTACAGTGACTTTCGCAGCTGAAGCAGGACAGCTCCAACTGAATGTGATGGAACCCGTGCTTTGCCATTCGATAATGGAAAGCATTCAGTTTCTTTCAAACGCTCTGGATACGCTCCGCGAAAAATGTGTGGTCGGAATCACCGCCAATAAAGAGGTTTGCCTGAGCATGGTGAAACACAGCATCGGAATTGTGACGGCGCTGAATCCGTACATCGGTTATAAAAATTCGACAAAAATTGCCAAAGAAGCTTTGGATACAGGAAAAAGTGTCTATAATCTGGTGTTGGAATACGGCCTTATTTCCCAGGAGATTCTGGATGGAATTCTGGATCCGAAAAACATGCTTAAACCTCATTAATTAATATTTTGAAATTTCTCATCATCATTCCGACGCATAACGAAGAGAAAAATATTCTTTTCTGTCTCGAATCTCTGAAAAACCAAACATTCAGCGATTACCGTGTTGTGATCGTAAATGACGGTTCAACCGACAAAACCAAAGAACTAACTGACACTTTTACGCGCGAAAATTCAGGATTTAAGGTGTTACACCTCGATAAATCAGACCATGAGCCGGGTGCGAAAGTCGTCAGAACCTTCAATAAAGGGTTGGAAACGGTGGATGTAGATGATTTTGACATCATCTGTAAATTCGATGCCGATATTATTTTCCCCGAAAATTATCTGGCAAAAATCAATGAAGTTTATGAGAAAAATCCGAAAGCCGGAATGGTTTCAGGGTTGGTTAAAGTTAAAAAATCAGTGTTTGAAAAAAGTCTGGCTTTTGATTTTAAAGATGAAAAGCGCCAATGGACTTTTGAAAATATCTCATCCAGAAACCACGTTCGCGGACCGATTAAATCTTACCGTAAAGCCTGTTTTGAAGACATGAACGGTCTCCGTTCCGTTTTGGGCTGGGACAATATTGATGTCATGCTCGCAAAGAAAAACAGCTGGGAAGTTCTTACCGTTAAAGATCTCTGGGTAAAACACCTTCGGCCGACCGCTTACCAGTACAGAAAACAGAAAGCTGAAAAACTCGGCGAGTATTTTTACAATATTGGTCTGAGTTTTCCGCTTGCTTTGATTTCTTCTGCAAAATCCGCTTTAAAGAATAAATCCTTTTCAGAATTTTTCACGACGGTTAAATCTTTTGTGAAACAAAAAGGGGAAAGAAAAATTTCGAAAGAAGAAATTAAGTATATCCGTAATTTGCGGTGGAGAGAAATGATTAATAAAAATAAAAAATGATACGTAAAATATTTTTTTTCCTTGTTTTTTGTTCCGGAATTTTTCCCGCCCAAAAATCCGCAGATCTGATCATTCACAACGCTAAAATTTACACCGTCAACCAGAATTTTGATACGGCAGAAGCCATAGCAGTTTCAAACGGGAAAATTGTTGCGGTTGGCAAAAACTCGGATATTCTAAAAAAATACACTTCAAAAAACATTCAGGATCTCGCCGGTAAAGCGGTTTTTCCTGGTTTTATTGATGCGCATTGTCATTTCACCGGTTTTGCGACCGACAAATGGAAATGTGAACTGTGGGGAACGAAATCCTGGGACGAAATCGTTCAGAAAATTACGGCATATTCCAAAACAGCACCAATGGAATGGCTGTACGGCAGAAGCTGGGATCAAAACGACTGGGAAATCAAGGAATTCCCAAACAAAGAACAGTTGGACAGGCTGTTTCCGAACCGTCCGGTTTATCTGAAAAGAATAGATGGTCACGCCGCAATCGCGAACCAAAAAGCGCTCGATATTGCAGGAATTACTTTGAAAACTACAATTAAAGGCGGAGAAATTGAACAGAAAAACGGAAAACTCACCGGAATTTTAATCGATAATGCCATGCTTTTGGTGGAAAAACACATTCCGGAAATCAGCGACGGAATGGCGATAAGCTATTTTGCAGATTTGCAGAAAGAATGTTTTTCATACGGTCTAACCTCGCTCCACGACTGCGGAATTTCTGAGCATACCTTTTCTCTCCTCGAAAAAGCGCAGGACCAGAACATTCTCAAAATGAAAATTTTCGCCCTGCTTGAAGACAAACCTTCTACCTACGAAAAATGGATAAAAAAAGGAAGATTTACAAACGGTAACATCACTTTTGGCGGTTATAAAGTCTATTCCGACGGGGCTTTGGGTTCGCGCGGAGCCTGTTTGCTTCACGATTATTCCGACAAAAACAACTGGAAAGGAATGCTCTTAAGCGATGAGAGCCATTTCAGAAATTTGGCAGAAAAACTGATAAAAAGCGATCTTCAAATGTGCACGCATGCGATTGGGGACTCGGCAAACCGCACCATTCTTAAAATTTACGGTGATGTTTTAGGAATTAAAAACGACAGAAGGTGGCGGATTGAACATGCGCAAATCGTTGATGGAAATGATTTCGATCTGTTCGGAAAATTTTCCATCATTCCTTCAGTTCAGCCTACTCATGCCACTTCCGATATGTATTGGGCGGAATCAAGACTTGGAAAAGAGCGTCTGAAACATGCTTATGCTTATAAGGATTTGCTGCAGCAGAACGGCTGGCTTCCGCTCGGAACCGATTTTCCGGTGGAGGAAATCAATCCGGTTAAAACGTTTTTTGCTGCAGTTTTCAGAAAAGATGCGAAGAATTTTCCGGCAAACGGTTTCCAGAAAGAGAATGCGTTATCAAGAGAACAGGCTTTACGCGGAATAACGATCTGGGCGGCGAAAGCAGCGTTTCAGGAAGATGAAGTGGGAAGTCTGGAAGTCGGGAAATCTGCGGATTTTGTGGTTTTAACTGAAGATATAATACAAGTTCCCGAAGATAAAATATTACAAACGTGGGTTCTGGAAACTTACTCGAACGGAATTAAATTATATGATGGAGAGAAATGGCGACAGGCTTTATCTGGATGGACTGAGTATGGAAGTTCAAATCCATAGTTTATCGAATCTTTAATATACAAAGTCGTTTATAAGAAACTTGTTTATAGCAGCGCTACTCATTTTCACAGTAAAAATTTTCGCTTCTCTTGCCTCTAAACAGTACATAGCATTGAAAAAAATTGCCTACATCGAAGTCGACACTCACGCAGAAATTGCGCGAAACTTTATGGAACTGATGAACGGTTCCACTGAGTTTTCGGTGGATTATTATTTTTCAAAAAAGATCCTGAAACAGTTTGGTGTGAATTTGCCGAATGTTCATGAGACGGAAAGTTCTGCACTTTTGGAGCAGTTAAAAAATAAGCAATATGATCTCCTGATTATCGGCACGGTTCACCGCTATTTCAATGTATTTGAAAAAATTACAGTGCAGTTCAACACTGCTGTTATTGTCCACAACCTCAATTTTACAAAAATTTCCCGCTTTCAGTTGCTGAAAAGCTTGTTGAAAGAAGATTTCACTTACCGTCTGAAGCTTTTGCTGAAGGAAAGCCTGCTCTCGGCGCCTGAAGTGTACCGGAAAGCGGAGAAATTGGTGCTGGATGAAAATATAGGAAAAGGAAAGCTGAAGTTTTTACCTCTGTTTTTCAATGAATTTCAGAAAAAAAATGCTTCTGAAATATTTACTGTGGTCATTCCTGGTGCGGTTTCACAGCAACGGCGGGATTACCTTTCAGTTCTGGAAAGGATCAGGAATTTCAACAAAAATATGCGGATTGTTTTTTTAGGAAAAGCTGACGGAAAAGAATTGGATTGGCTGAAGAACTTTGAAAAAAACAAACCGAAGAACATCGAAATTAGGTATTACACCGAAAAAGTTCCGCAGCCAGTTTTTGATGAATGGATGCAGAATGCCGACGTTTTATGGTGTCCGCTTCAGAAAGAAACCCCATTTTTCAATCGTAAAGAATTGTACGGCAAAACCAAAATGTCCGGAAATATCGGCGACGCCATTAAATTTGGAAAATTAGCAGTTTTCCCGGAGAATTATACCGGGAAGCATCCTTTTATTATACAGGAAACCATCCAAATTGAAGAACAGTTGCACCATTGCAATACTTCGGTGAACTACGATTTTCAGGATAAATTCAGTAAAGAAAAAGTGCGGGAAGGTTTGGAGGAAATAATGAACAGCCTTATTTAAACTTGAAAATACTTTTCAGGAAATTTCTGTTGATGTATTCTTCCACAGGAAAAATTCTCAGAAAATGATTGCCAATATAAATCAGGAGCAGGACTACTGAAGGTTTATAGATCAGGTTTACGAAGTTGTTTTCAAAATCGGGTAAAACGATCGCGACTGTAATGGCCAGTGTGGAAATGATGGATACGAATATCATCTCTATCGTAAGGGGATGAATCTTAAATGTAAGGTAGTTGAAGATGATTTTCACGATGTTGTACAGCGTTAACGAAATTGCTGTAGCCAGAGCAACGCCTACAATCCCGAGGCTGGTATGTTCCAGAAAATAATAGTTCAGTGCGATCGTGAGTACCGCCAGAAACATCATGAACACAATGTTGTAACGGTAATATTTCGACAGGGAAATGATGTTTCCGTTAAAACCTGTTGCCAAATCAAAAAGTATTGCCGATCCCAAAATCCAGATCACCAGTTCCGACTCCTGCAGCAGCGCTCCGTTTTTAATATAAGTCACCAAATAAGGAAATCCTACGAGAATGCAGGAGAAAAGCACAGCTCCCAAAAAGAAGAGGCTAAGCGAGGTTTTTTTATGAAACCGGTCAAGTTCCTCCATATCATTTTCTGCGATGCTTTTGTTGATGATGGGTGCTGAGATATTAAAGATGCCCAGTTGCGGAATTGAAATCAGTGAAATCATGGCAAAAAGAACGGAGTATATTCCCACCTCTTCATCTCCAAGTGCATCTCCAATCATAACCTTGTCGATTTTAATAGCAATATAGTTTCCAATGTTTCCCAGAAACCCAAAGAAACTGTAATTTAAAATTTCTTTCCAGAGACCTTCTTTCTTGATATAACCGGTACTGAAATCGGGTTTGATATTTTCCAGTGTATTGGCATAAAAAAAATACCCGATGGTGGAAACAACAAACATTCCGAAGAAAAAAGCAAACGCAGACTGTTGCGTCATTCCCAGAAAAATAAAGAAGCAAAAAGCACCCAGATTGGCAAGTTTCGGTAAAATGTTTTCAAAGATGTTAGGAACAACAATTCTCTTGTAGTTAGAAACATACCGGTTAAACACGTGCGATAGGGCGAGTACAAATACCAGCGGAAGGATAATGAATTTCAGGGTCCACCACTTTTTTTCCTGATATTCCGGAAAAATGTAATGGAAGAGAAAGAAAAGTGCCGAAAAGACCACAAAATTGAAAACAATGGCCAATAAAGAAAGGGAAAGAATGTTCTGGTGTTTGCCATCCTTTTGTGACTGATGAAAAAACTTCACATTGGCATACGAAAGTCCAAAAACAACAATGGGAACGAGCATTTCAGACATAGAAAGAATATAGCTCAGCTTTCCGTAAAATTCAAAATCATAGGGAAAGACAAAGTAGGTGGATAATGCTCCGACAACAAAACCCAGATATCCAATAATGGTATATTTAAAACCCTGTCTGGCGACTACACTCATTTTCCGGTTTTTTTTGGAGTGAAGATAATGTTGTTGATGTACTGCTGCCTGTTTTTCATTTCATTTCCAGCCTGCTGTTCAATAAGCGTTGGAGTGAGCTTTTCAAGCTGAAAAGTTTCACGGTTCAGGTATTGCGCATCGAAGCCCCATTTTTCCACCTGCAGAATAAAATTCAGGATTTTTTCTTCGTGATGACGCTGCTCCATTTCCACCATCAATGTAGGTCTGAACTTTTTTATGGTTTGTACTGCGCCTTTCAATGTATGCATTTCATTTCCCTCGACATCAATTTTAATGAAATCCAGACGCGTCAGATTATCGATTCCGGCCCAGTCATCCAGTTTGATGACTTTAACCTGATGCGTGACATTCGTGTGCTCGCCGGTTTCCTTAAAGTCTGTTTTCAAGGTGCCCCGAGTATTTAAAGCCTTTCCGTTGATGATGGGAATTTTAAATTCTGCAGTTGTATTTTCATCGGAAATAGCAAAAGGCAGAATATTCATTTTCGGAAAGATTCTTCTGAGTCTCTGGTAAAGTTTCTGGTTCGGTTCGAAAGCGAAAATATTATCGTTGTCGAGTTTTTCTTCTAGCTGATACAGAAAGCTTCCTGCATTCGCGCCAATATCCAGTATGACTGATTTTCTGTTCAGATAATTTTTTATCCACACCAGTTCAGGTTCCACATTGCGTTCGGAATAATTTTCCTCTGAAAGCGATTTTAAGTTTTTAAAATACCGCTCTTTGTATAATCCCGGTAAAATAAACTGTAACTGGTAAGTAATTCTTCTGTATAACGACATCTGTATTGCGTTGCAAGCGCAAATATAGAAAATTATGTTAAAGAACTGTTAAATTTCACTTATATTTAGTCTAAGGAAGTGGAATGTTGAAAGGAGTGCTGAGAAATGTATTAAACGGAACCATCGCCCTGAATATTTCAGGAAATTTCTGCACGCTTTTTTTTTCGGTAAGTTCTTCGTCCTTTAAGGAATAGACTACAATGAAGTTTTTGAGTTTCAGAAATTCCGCCATTGGATCTTCTTTTTCAAAACCCTGCGGAATTTTCACGAGTTTTTCGTTCTGGGACAGTTCCTTAAAATATTTTTTGAAATTTTCGGCATTGATGATTTCTAGAAATTCCTCGTGATTCATTGAAATTTCTTTCCGGATTTCTTTCACCACCGCGGAATCGGGCTGATAAACGCCGCCGGCTAAAAATGAAGCGCCCGGTTCTATATGAAGATAGTAACCGGAAATTCTGCCGCCTTTTCCCATTCCGAGACCGGCACCGAAATTCGTTTTGTACGGCGTTTTATCTTTCGAGAATCTCGTGTCGCGGTAAATCCTGAACAGGGCTTTTTTGGCGTCGAGTTTCAGGATTTCTTCGTCAAATTTTGAAATTTCTTCAATAAGGTCTTCCACAAAAAGTCTGACGTTGTCCTGAGCTTCGATAAACTCGGCTTTATGATCGTTAAACCAATCTCGGTTGTTGTTGATTTTCAGGTTGTGGAGGAATTCCAGGACTTTCGGCTCAATGAATTTCATGATTTTAATTTTAATTCAAAGTTAGATTTTACAAATGAATTTTAATAATGAGTTCCAATTATTTTTGAAAGTTCTGTCATTAAGATTAATTTAATAAAACAATGCAATTTTTATCAATTCAAAAAAGTGTATCTTTGCAAAATATTTAAAATACTTAATGAATTTATTTACGGAAACCAATCTAAGCCCTGAAATCTTGAAGGCAGTTGGCGAATTGGGCTTCGAAAGCCCCACAGAAATCCAAAAACAGACCATTCCTTTTATCTCCACAGATATTCGCGATTTAATCGCACTAGCGCAGACGGGAACGGGCAAAACAGCAGCATTTTCGCTTCCGATTTTGGATATGATTGACGAAGGTAGTCGCAAAATCCAATTTTTGGTGCTTTGCCCGACAAGAGAACTATGTCTTCAGATTACGAAAGACATTAAAAATTATTCGAAATACATGAACAACATCAAAACTACAGCAGTTTACGGTGGTTCAAGTATTTCAGATCAGATCAGATCGCTCCGCGACAAACCGCAGATTATTGTGGGAACTCCGGGACGTGTTATTGACTTAATCAACAGAAAAGCCCTGGATTTCTCCGAAATTCAGTGGTTGGTTCTTGATGAAGCTGATGAAATGCTTTCCATGGGGTTCAAAGACGATTTGGAAACCATTTTAAGAGAAACTCCTGAAACAAAACACACGTATCTATTCTCAGCAACGATGAATAAAGAAGTGGAGAGGATTTCAAAAAATTACCTTACGACTCCGCACCGTATTTCGGTCGGATCCATCAATGAGGTGAAGAAAAATATCAAGCATGAATTTTATGTGGTAGGTTACCGTCATAAAAAAGAAGCTTTGAAAAGACTCATCGACGCGAATCCTAATCAATACTCAATTCTTTTCTGCCGTACCCGTATGGAAACGCAGGAAGTTGCAGATTTCCTGATGCAGAACGGTTATGCTGCAGATGCACTTCACGGTGATCTGTCGCAGGCGCAGAGAGATACGGTAATGAAAAAATTCCGTTTGAAAAATATCGATATTCTGGTTGCGACTGACGTTGCTGCAAGAGGTTTGGATGTGGATTCTTTAACACACGTGATTCATTACTCGTTACCGGATGATCCTGAAGTTTTTGTTCACAGAAGCGGAAGAACAGGAAGAGCAGGAAAAGACGGGATCTCCATGTCTTTAATCAAGCCTGAAGAATCAAGAAAATTAAAGCAGATCAAGATGTCAACGAAAATTGACATTGTAGAAAAGAAAATCCCGACCGGTGATGCGATTATCAAAGCACAGGTAGCAGGAGTTTTTGAAAAACTGTTTACCGAGCACGAAGAATTTTTCACTTTTGATGATTCTTTGATTCCGGATTTGTCAGCATTTACAAAAGAAGAACTTGCACACCAGATGCTTCAGCTTCAGCTGAGAGATTTGGCGATGTTCTATAAAGACAAAAATGACCTTGCCGACCAGAAATTCAACAGTGATGACCGCGGAGACAGCCGAAGAGACCGCGACAGCAGAGACGGCGGAAGAGGAAGTTGGGACAGAGGAAATGACAGAAGAGACAGTTTCCGTGATGGTGGAAGAGACGGCGGACGTGACGGTGGCAGAGAATCCCGTGACAGAAAACCGAGAAAAGACAGCGGCGATATGGTAAGATTTTTCTTTAACTTAGGAAAAAAAGACCAGCTGAAGAAAATGGACATGCTGGAAATCATCAATAAATCTACAGCGAAATCCAAAAAAAGACCTGATATCGGCCAGATCGAAATTCTGGAGAAATTCTCCTTCTTTGAAGTTGAAAAATCTTTCAAGGACGAAGTTCTGAAAGGGATGGAAACCCAGAAATTCAAAGGAAAAGACATGAGAGCAGAAGTAGCCAGTTAAACCCAGTTACTTATAGATATAAAACCAAAGCAATTGCTTTGGTTTTTTTGTGGCTAAACTTAAGAAGAGTGATAAAAGAATACGATTGTCACAGTGATTCTTCCTTAATGTTAATAAAACTTAATATTAAATCGCCGTAGTTCATTCCCTTTTTCGGAAATTTGCACTCTAATTTTTAAATTAAAAAAATGGGAATCGGAAATATTTTTAAGGCATTCCAGCCAAAAGACAAAGTGTTCTTTATACTGTTTGAAAAAGTGGCAGAAACATTATCTCAAATGGCAAAGGAATTTCACGAAGGCTTGCTGGATTTTGACATCAATGATGACACAATGCTAAAAAATATGAGCGATTACGAGCATAAGCTTGATGATCTTACACACGAAATTTTTATTCAGCTGGGCGAAAATTTTATCACTCCTTTCGACCGTGAAGACATCAGCCATTTGGCAAGCGGGTTGGATGACATTGCCGATTTCATGTATGCCTCTGCAAAATATATTTATCTGTATAAAACTCCGCTGGATCCGTCTTATACCGAATTCTCCCTGCTCATTCAGAAATCATGTTCAGAGATCGAAAATGCGATCAAAAACCTGAAAGATTTTAAAAACACAAAAGAGGTTAAGGAATCATGCATCAAGATCAATTCTTACGAAAACCTTGCGGATGATGTTTTGAGTCAGGCGACAGTTAAACTTTTTGAAACCAATGATGCCATTAACATCATCAAAATAAAATCGGTACTGGAATATCTGGAAATCGTAACCGACAAGGCCGAAGATGTTGCGAACACAATGGAGAATATCATCATTAAATACGCATAATCTATTCAGATTTAACCTAAAAATAAAGAATGGATTTACCAATTTTATTAATTGTCATCATTATTCTGGCCTTAATTTTCGATTACATTAACGGTTTTCACGATGCCGCAAACTCAATTGCCACCATCGTTTCCACAAAAGTGTTAACTCCGTTTCAGGCAGTACTTTGGGCAGCAGTCTGGAATTTTGCCGCTTTCTTCCTCGCAGCCTATGTGATCGGGGAATTTAAGATCGGTAATACCATTGCAAAGTCGGTGAACGAAGATTTCATTAATCTTGAAGTTATTTTTTCCGGACTTATTGCCGCCATCGCCTGGAACTTGCTGACATGGTGGTTCGGTATTCCTTCCTCATCTTCGCATACCCTGATTGGAGGATTTTTGGGAGCCGCATTGATGTATGCACTCCTTTCAGATTATCAGGCAATTGCTCTTGCTCAGCCTGATCTGTCGTTTTTCCAAACACTTCTACAGTCCTTTCAGCAGCTGTTTACCCAAAATGTGGTGAAATATGAAAAAGTACTGCCGATAATTCTGTTTATATTTTTGGCTCCGATCATTGGGGGAGTTATCTCGATCCTCATTACTTTATTCATCGTAAATATTGCGAAAAGAACTAGTCCGCGCAAAGCCGACAATATTTTCAAAAAACTGCAGCTTGTTTCCTCCGCATTATTCAGTCTAGGACACGGAACCAACGATGCTCAGAAAGTTATGGGAATTATTGGAGCAGCAGTTATTTATTACCACGTACAGATGCTTCATGACCCTATTTATATTGGGATGGACGGAAAACACCAGTTCTCCTATTTTGTGGAACATTACTGGTGGGTGCCTTTTACCTCTTTCTTAATGATTGCACTCGGAACCATGAGTGGAGGCTGGAAAATTGTGAAAACAATGGGGACCAGAATTACAAAAGTAACCCCTCTGGAAGGAGTAAGTGCGGAAACCGCAGGTGCATTTACCCTGTTTTTAACGGAACATTTTGGTATTCCTGTTTCTACAACACATACCATTACCGGTGCCATTATAGGAGTAGGTTTAACGAAAAGGGTTTCTGCTGTACGATGGGGAATCACTGTAAGTTTACTTTGGGCCTGGATTTTAACCATTCCAATCTCCGCATTGGTGGCCGGAATTACCTATTTGGTAGTTGCGTATTTAACTTAAAAAATATCATTAAAAACATGAAACCATTTCTCAGGAAATGGTTTTTTTTATGTTTAAAATTTTAATAAAAAACTTTTAAAAGTGTATTTTTGTAAAAACAAGAAATTTTATGCAATTTTTAGATGAATATCAGGAAATCGTTGCCAAAGCTGTAGAGCGGTACACTTTCAAAGACAAGCCTGCAGAGTTGTATGAGCCTATGAATTACATTATTTCGCACGGCGGTAAACGCCTCCGTCCGATTATGGTGCTCATGGCCAGCGATATGTTCGGCGGAGATATTCAGAAAGCCATAAAACCCGCTTTGGCTATCGAATTTTTTCACAATTTCACCCTCATTCATGATGATATTATGGATGAAGCGCCGATTCGCCGGAACAAACCGACGATTCATACGCTGCACGGAATCAATGTGGGGATTCTTTCCGGCGATGCACTTCTCATTAAAGCCTACAAATTTTTTGAAGACCTGGAACCTGAACTCTTCAAAGCCTGTATCCGGGTTTTTACCCACACCGGGTTGTTGCTTTGCGAAGGTCAGCAATACGACATTAATTTTGAAACGCGTGAAAATGTAACATTCGACGATTATATCCGAATGATTACGTATAAAACAGGCATTTTAAGTGCTTCTTCATTTGAAATCGGAGCGCTGATTGCCGGTGCAAATTTTGCCGATGCAAAAGCGATCTTCAACTTCGGAAAACATATCGGAATTGCCTTCCAGATTATGGATGATTATCTGGATGTCTTTGGAAACCAGGAACAGTTTGGTAAAAAACATGCAGGAGATATCTACGAAAACAAAAAAACCGTACTGTATCTTCTGGCGCGCGAACATGCGACAGATGAAGAGCGCAAAGAACTCGACTACTGGTATTCGAAAAAAACCGACAACGTAGATAAAATTTACAGCGTTGAAAAGATTTTCCGCAGAACCAGAGTAGATGAGAAGACGCTGCATTTGATTCAGAAACACAACGAGATCGGACAAGGTTACCTGAAGCAGATCAATGTTCCGGATGAGAAGAAAAAACCGTTTATTGAGCTTGCAAACTACCTGTTGAGACGGGAAAGCTAAAAATCTGAATCAGTTAACGACTTAATTATAAATGAAATGGTTTTTGGTCGAATCATTTCATTATCATATTCTCATATCAGCACATTAACCTTATGAAATTCCGGACCGAAGTAGAAATTCCAGAATCGCCGCATAAAATTGAAATTGAGGACAAAGTGTTCTCGATCGGTTCCTGTTTTGCTGCCGAAATCACTGATTTGCTGCGTACCGGACAAATCCAGACGCTCAGCAATCCGTTCGGAACGGTTTTTAACCCGTTTTCGATCAATCATGCGCTTAAAAAACTCCATCATTCAGAGTTTTATACGGAAGATGATCTGATCAGTTATCAGGATGAAGCCATTTCTCTCGACCATCATTCGCGTTTCAGTTCACGGTTTGCGCACCAGACTTTAGAAAAAATCAATACAAAAATTGAAGAGGGAAATCTGTTTCTTCAGAACACGAACCGGGTCATTATCACGTACGGAACTTCCTTTGTTCATGAGTTTCTGCCGAAAAACAAACTCGTTGCCAACTGTCACAAAATTCCTGCAAAATATTTCAAAAAAAGGCTTTTGACCAACCTGGAACTCACGGATTCCATGTACGAGACGGTGACCAACCTGAAAGACATCTGTAAAGAGGGTGTTCAGATCCTTTTTACGGTTTCACCCGTTCGTCATACAAAAGACGGCATGGTGGAAAACAACCTGAGTAAAGCCAAACTTATTTCCGCGATCCACGAAATCCTGCCACAGTTCGACAACTGTCATTATCTCCCGGTTTATGAGATTTTAATGGATGATCTGCGTGATTACCGGTTTTACAAGGACGATTTGATTCATCCGAACAGTCAGGCGGTTCAGTACATTTGGGAAAAATTCGGTAATGCCTATTTTTCCGATGAAACAATGGATTTTATTGAAGAAAACTTCAAGATTGCAAAAGCACTCGACCATAAACCTACAGATGTATCCCATCCGATTTATCAGGAATTCCTCGAAAATTTAAAAGGAAGAATTGCGCTGCAACAAACGAAAGTGAAACACAAAATATTTGCCTGAAAGATTGGCCAAAGCTCAAAATAATGATCGATACGCACACCCACTTATACTCCGAAGAATTTGATCATGACCGCACAGAAATGATCGAAAGAGCTGTTTCTAAAGGAATTGCGAAATTTTATCTTCCGGCAATCGATTCTGAATCGCATGAAATAATGCTGAATCTGGAAAGGGATTATCCTGGAAAGATTTTCTCGATGATGGGGCTTCATCCATGTTACGTAAAACCGGAAACCTGGGAAAACGAACTGAAAATCGTGGCGGATTATCTGAACCAGAGAAGTTTTCCTGCCATCGGTGAAATCGGGATTGATCTGTATTGGGACAAATCTACTTTGGATATTCAGGTGAAAGCTTTCGAACAGCAGATCGACTGGGCTATTGAGAGAGATGTACCGATCGTAATCCACACGCGTGAAAGTTTTGATGAAGTTTTCGAGGTTTTGGAAAGGAAAAGACACCCCAAATTACGTGGGATTTTCCATTGTTTTTCAGGAAATATGGAGCAGGCACAACATGCCATTGAACTCAATTTTCTTCTCGGAATCGGTGGAGTAGTGACGTTTAAAAACGGTAAAATTGATCAGTTTCTGCATGAAATTCCTCTGGATAAAATCGTTCTGGAAACCGATTCTCCCTATCTTGCGCCGGTTCCGCACCGCGGAAAACGAAACGAAAGTGCTTATCTGGATTTGGTAGTCGGAAAATTAGTCAATATCTACGGGAAAGATTTTGCGGAAATCAACAGGATTACCACGCAAAACGCTGAAAGAATATTTAGTTGAAACAATGAAACCAATAATCAGCTATATTAACAAATTGCTTTCAATAAAGGTTTTCATAATCTTTAATGTGCTGATTTTAATTTTAAAGATTATTTATAGTTGTTATACAGGCTTCAAGGTGGAGACTTTTGAAGATTGGAGTATTGCAAGAAATATTGCTGAGCACGGCGTGTACTCGGAATTTATGGCATTAGGATCAACCGCGTATAAACTACCTGTTTATCCTTTTTTTTTAAGTTTTTTTATAAAGTTTTTCCCCTCGTTTCCTAAAGAAGCGGTCGTTATAAGCCAACATCTTTTATTTTTCTTCGTCCCACTTATTATCATAAAAATACTCCAGATTTTCGATCAGCTGAAAGTGGGAATATTAAGCGCCTTTTTTTTTATTTTATCTCCGGCGTATTTTTATTATTCCAATGTATTGGAGGCTACGAATGTTTTTATTCCAATATTTTTAGTGTGGATGTATGTTTTTTTAAGAATTTTTACCAGACAAGTATTTACAACAAGCTATTTTATTTTATTTGGGTTTTGTACTGCGCTACTGTTTCTTACTCAAGTGGTAGTAGTACCCGTAGCTCTTATATTTATAACTGGTTTAATTCTTTTCCGCAAAGTTAAATTCACCCATTTTATTTTAATTTTATCCGCCGCCATGCTGTTTTATTCGCCATGGATCATAAGAAACCAAATTGTTTTTGATAAAACGGTGCTTACTAAAACTCCAGTCTGGCAAAATATTTATTACAGCTTTACATCGCAGGCCAATGTATTAGATGAAGTGAAACTGATCAATGATAACGATTATAGCACTGTCTCCCGTTCCCGAATGTATTTCGATGAATTTAGAATGGAAGAAATTTACAAAAAAGAGGCGCAAAAAGTGATGGAAAGCAACGCTGATAAAGTGATTGTTAAAAGTGTGCAAAATGCAGTTTTATTGTGGTATGTTCCTTCCCGGTATTTTTATGACAGCAGTGTCTCAATTCTTATAGGCAGAAAAATATTTGTGATTATTGTAAATTTTCTGAGTCTTTTTGCGCTCATTTTCCTTTACCATCGAAAGGAGAAATTGTTGTTTTTTAGCTTTTTACTGTTATTTGCTGGTTTTACTTTTCCATATATGATTGGGCATGCAGCAAATATCAGATTTAAGTTGGATTTTGAATATTTTCAGTATATTTTAATAGCTTACTTTTTAACCGCCCTATATTCTGAATCAAAATATTATATAAAAAAAGGCTCTACAATGTAGAACCTTTTAATTATTTATTTCTCGAGAAATTACTCTTGTTATTCGGTTTTTTCGAAGCAATATTTTCTTTTGCCTGAGGTCTTGGTCTCTGCTGAAAAGGTTTGTTGTTCGAATCCCGTTTTTGGGCAACCAGATTATCGGTGTGGTAAGGATGGTCTCTTTCCACCGGAATTTTCTTGCCGATAAGTTTTTCGGTGTCTTTCAGGTTCAGGAGATCGAGACTGTCAACAAATGAAATCGATTTTCCTTCAGCTCCCGCTCTTCCGGTTCTTCCGATCCGGTGAACATAGGTTTCGGAAACATCAGAAAGTTCAAAATTCACTACATATTTCAGTTCGTCAATATCAATTCCTCTCGCAGCAATATCGGTCGCTACCAGAATTCTTGTTTTTCCGGATTTGAAATTCGTCAGTGCGTTCTGTCTCGCGTTCTGGGATTTGTTCCCGTGTATGGCTTCGGCAGAAATCTTGTGCGACTGCAGTTTTCTGGCAATTTTATCGGCACCGTGCTTGGTTCTTGAAAAAACCAAAACTGAATCGGAAATGTCGTTCTGAAGAATATGCGTCAGCAATTCCAGTTTGTCATCTTTATCAACAAAATAAACTTTCTGCTGAATCGTGTCTGCAGTGGCTGAAACCGGTGCAACAGCAACCTTTACAGGATTGTTGAGGATGGTGTTGGCAAGGGTTTTAATCTCATCGGGAAAAGTAGCGGAGAAGAACAAAGTCTGTCTTTTTGCGGGAAGCATTTTTACAATTTTCTTCACATCGTGAACAAAACCCATGTCGAGCATACGGTCAGCCTCATCCAAAACAAAAATTTCAAGATTTTTAAGGGAAATAATGCCTTGTGCGATAAAATCGAGAAGTCTTCCGGGTGTAGCAACCAAAATATCAACTCCTCTTTTCAGAGCAGCTTCCTGTGCGCCCTGTTTTACACCACCGAAAACCACTAGGTTTCGCATTTTAAGGTGTTTTCCGTAAGCGTTGAAACTTTCTTCGATCTGAATCGCAAGTTCCCGTGTCGGCGTCAAAATAAGTGCCTTTACCTGATTGTTGCGGATGTTTTTTTCGGTAAGATTCTGCAGAATTGGGATGGCGAAAGCAGCTGTTTTCCCTGTTCCGGTCTGTGCAGTACCGAGCAGGTCGCGTCCTTCTAGAATGCTGGGAATAGCCTGTTGCTGGATTGGAGTTGGTTTTTCATAACCTTCCTCTTTAAGCGCATCAAGGATGGGCTTAATTAAATTTAAGTCTGTAAATAACAAAATTATTTCTGTGTTAAAATTAGAGCGGATGAAGCTTTTTGCTTCTTCATTTTTGAGCATTCTGTCAAAAATTTTCAAACAGAATTTTTTAGTAAAGCTAATTACGAAAGGGCTTAGAATGCCGCGGATATGGTGCAAAGGTACGCTAATTTAATGAATTGTGTTATTTTTTTTAAGTTAGGGATAACTGGAAGGAAATGGATGTTATTCAACCTTCGTCCAGGTTTGGGTTTTTCTCAGATTCTCAACAAAATCATACAGGGCATCGAGTTTTTCTGTACCGCGTTTTCCATAGTCTTCAATGTGTTTTGTACTTCCGTCAGCAAAAGTAACCTGCAGATGAGCGGTGGGTAAGTCGCTGACGTTTTTATTGCCGTAGTAATTATTCAGGGTTTTCAGATTTAAGCCGTCTAGAAGCTCGACAAGTTTGTTGTAATCCGCTTCCTTAAGGGTTGCTCTGAAAGTTCCTTCTTTCGGGCCGGCAAAATCATCTTTGGATTTTCCGTCAGTAAAAGTGAACCGTTCCGCTTCAATCACTGTAGTTCGGTCAGGATTAACGGTCATTTTAAAAATCGGGCAAAAACCGAAACAGGCTCCCGCTTCGTATTGGATTTTTGAATATTTTGGAGCATTGGATATCGCACAGGACATCAGCATTGCAAAGCTGAATAAGCTTAATAGGTATTTCATGGTTTAAATTTTTTATTTACTTTTTCAATAATTATTCCAAAAAAAAATAGATTTGAAATCTCAAACCTATTTTTAATTGATGTCTTATATTTTCTATCCATGCAGTTTTTGCCAGATCAGATCTTTAAGTTCCATCAGTCCTTCCTGCGTAACGGCAGAGAAGTAAATCGGCTGTCTGTTTTCAGGAAATTCTTTGGAGATTTCTCTTTTCAGTTCATCATCCAGTAAATCTGCTTTTGAAACCGAAATAATAAAGTCTTTATCCATGAGTTCCGGATTGTATTCTTTAAGCTCGTTCTCGAGGATTTTAAACTCCTGAAAATGGTCTTCGGAATCTGAAGGGATCATGAAGAGAAGAATGGAATTCCTTTCAATATGTCTCAAAAAACGGTGACCTAAACCTTTACCTTCGGCCGCACCTTCGATAATCCCGGGAATATCGGCCATTACGAAGGATTTGTAATTCCGGTAATCCACGATTCCGAGATTCGGAGTCAAAGTGGTAAACGCATAATCGGCAATTTTAGGTTTTGCCGCAGAAACTGCTGCTAAAAGTGTCGATTTACCGGCATTTGGAAATCCGACCAAACCTACATCTGCCAAAAGCTTCAGTTCAAAAGTGATGAAACCCTCTTCTCCGGGCAATCCCGGCTGCGCATAACGCGGCGTCTGGTTGGTGGAAGATTTGAAATGCTCATTTCCCATACCGCCTTTTCCGCCGTGCATAAGGATGATTTCCTGTCCGTCTTCAAGAATTTCGGCGATAATTTCACCTTCTTCGTTTCTGGCAATGGTTCCGATGGGTACTTCAATGTACACGTCTTCACCGTAGCCGCCTGTTAACTGATTTTTCTGACCGTTATGGCCGCGTTCCGCTTTGATGTGGCGCGTAAAACGAAGAGGAAGGAGTGTCCATTCATGAGCATCGCCTTTCATGATCACGTGACCGCCTCTTCCGCCGTCGCCACCGTCGGGACCGCCTTTCGGAATATATTTTTCACGGCGAAGATGTGCAGAACCTGCACCGCCATGACCACTCTTGCAGTGGATTTTTACGTAATCTACGAAATTGCTCATTGAACTGTTTTTGTCATTGCGAAAAATGAGGACTGAATCACAAAGCTATTTTAATATGATTGCTTCATTCAGCACTGCATCGCAAATGACGATTATTTTATTTTTTCTACTTCCGCAAAAAGTTTTTCGGAAATTTCAGAAATTTCTCCAACGCCGTTTACTTCAACATATTTGTGCTGCTGTTTGTAAAGTTCGGCTACTTCTGCGGTTTTTGCATAATATTCTTTAATCCGGTTGCGGATGATTTCTACGTTTGAATCATCAATCCTTCCGCTGGTTTCGCCTCTTTTCAGGAGTCTTTCCACTAAAATTTCATCATCAACTATTAATGAAAGACAGACGGAGATTTCATCATTCAGCACTTCTTTTACAATTTTTTCAAGTGCTTCAGTCTGGTTCGCTGTCCTTGGATATCCGTCGAAAATAAAACCGTTGGTATCGGTAGGTTTTTTCACTTCATCAATCAGCATGTCAGTAGTTACCTGATCGGGAACCAATTCCCCTTTGTCGATATAGGATTTTGCCAGTTTTCCGAGTTCCGTATTGTTTTTCATGTTGTAACGGAACAGGTCACCGGTTGAAATCTGTTTCAGGTTGAATTTTTCAATTAAATTCTGTGCCTGAGTGCCTTTTCCACTTCCCGGAGGACCGAATAGAACGATGTTTATCATATTTTGCTGTTGGCTTCCGGCAGGTCGCGTTGCCGCCGGTTTTTAGTTATACTTTTAAATTTTCCGGCAATTTTGTTACCGCTGAAATATCTTAATCGTTGATCTTTCCTTCTTCAAGCTGATAAAGATCCCGGTAATTTCTTCCGAGTTCATCGTAATCAAGACCATATCCGAGTACAAATTTGTTAGGAATTTCTTTTCCGATATAATCGAGCTTGAAATTTTTCTTATACACATCCGGTTTCAGCAGAAAAGATGCCAGTCTCACCGATTTCGGACGCTGGGTTTCTGTAAAATACTGAAAAAGACTTTCTACGGTGTTTCCGGTATCCACGATATCTTCCACCAAAATAATATGACGGTCTTTAACATCTTTTGTCAGTTCCATTTTCTGATAAACGATGCCGGTAGACTGTGTTCCTGCATAAGAACTCATCTGGATGAATGCAATCTCGCATTTCCCCGGATAATGTTTCAGCAAATCTGAGAAAAACATGATGACACCGTTGAGAACGCCAATGAAAATCGGGGTTTCATCTTTGTAATCTTCATAAATCTTTAAAGCGGTGGTTTTTACGATTTCCTGAATTTCTGCATCCTTCAGATAGGGAACAAATGTTTTGTCGTGAACGTGAATGGATTCCATAGATAGATTTAAAAATGCAAATTTAAGTTTTTTTGAGGAATTTATTTGGTTTTAAAGCCTTAACGTTTGTAAAAGCGTCAAAATCTACAAATTACACAATTATTTCTCCACAAACTTTGCCCAAAACTTTTATTAAAACTATTTTTGTGGAAATCTATTAAAAAAGTAAAATATGTCAACTTATGTGGTTGTTGGTCTTCAGTACGGTGACGAAGGCAAGGGTAAGATTACGGATGTTCTTTCGGCAAAATCAGATTATGTAGTGCGTTTTCAGGGCGGCGACAATGCGGGTCATACCGTCTACGTTGGCGATGAAAAATTCGTGCTGCACCTTCTTCCTTCAGGAGTGCTGCAGTGTAAGGGGAAATGCATTATTGCCAATGGAGTGGTGGTAAATCCGAAAGCTTTCATCCAAGAAATTGCCCAGATTGAAGAAAAAGGCCTCCGAACCGATCATGTGTATATCAGCAGAAGAGCACATGTGATCATGCCGTATCATATTTTACTCGATACCTACCGCGAGGAAGATGAAGACGGAACCCAGATCGGCACTACCAAAAAAGGTATTGGTCCGTGTTACGAAGATAAAATTTCGCGCGTCGGAATCAGAATGGTTGATCTTTTGAATCCTGAAGTTCTTCGGGAAAAAATTGAAAAAAACCTCAAAACAAAAAACAGTCTTTTTGAAAAATATTTCGGGAAACCGACTCTCGATATTGACGAAATTTACAATGAGTTCATCGAAATCGGCGAAAAATTAAAAGACCGGATCGTAGATACAGAAGTGGAACTGAATCAGGCCATAAAAGACGGTAAAAATGTCCTGTTCGAAGGAGCGCAGGCTTTGATGCTGGATATCGATTTCGGAACTTATCCATTTGTTACTTCCTCTTCCCCTACAACGGGTGGCGTTTGTACCGGAGCCGGAGTTCCGCCGACAAGTCTTCAGAATTTAATCGGTGTTGCGAAAGCATACACGACAAGAGTGGGGAACGGCCCTTTTCCGACCGAACTTCATGATGATTTGGGGGAGAAAATCCGCCAAATTGGTCACGAATTCGGAGCTACTACCGGAAGACCGCGAAGAACAGGCTGGCTGGATCTTTTGTCGCTGAAACATGCCACAATGATTAACGGGATCAACAACCTCGTAATTACCAAACTGGATGTGCTTTCTGGAATTTCATCGCTTAAAATCGCTACAAAGTACAAGACAGAAGACGGCAAGATCATCGATTATTTCACTTCTTCAACAACCAAACTGTACAACTACGAACCGATTTATGAAGAACTGGAAGGTTGGGATGAAGATATTACGAAAGCCAGAACCTACGACGAATTGCCAGCAAATGCTAAAAAATATATTGAGTTCATCGAAAATTATCTGGGAATCAACGTTTATCTCGTATCGGTAGGCCCGGAAAGAAGCCAGAACATCATCAGAAAAGAATTATTTTAATATTCGAAGGGAATTAAGAAAAATATTTATTAAAACCATGCTGAAGAGCATGGTTTTTTTATGAAAATGGTTTAAAATTTTCACATTGTTATGAATAGAATAGTTTTATTTAAAAATAGTTAAGAAATTGGTTCGTTATTTGATAAAAGTTTATTAATTACGGTTTAGAAGTATAAACTGTGTAATTCGATTATTTAACTTTAAAATCTTCACAATGAAAAATTTTCTGACCGACAACCAAGAGATAAAGTTTAACGAAATGGTTTTTGCCAAGCGGAATAAGCAGTACGGCGCATATGTCTTAAGAACCGAAGAATCAAGCACCTTGAAAAAAGCGCTCTTTATTGGAGTGGCATTTTTTGCGGCAGTTTCTGTGATTCCGTTGATCGCAAATTCATTCACTGATACAGTTATTCATGAACCTGTGCCTACAGACGGGCCCATCTTGATCCCAATTCCTGATGCACCGGACAAAAAGGTTGAAACTGTGAAACCCAATCCTCCCGCACCAGCGCCGATAGAGAAAACCGTTGTCTATACTTTACCTACGCCAACCAAAAATCTGACAAAACCGGAAACTCCTGCGCCTTCTAAGGATGAACTCAAAGATGCTACAATCGGAACGGTTAATGTGGATGGTGCAAAACCGGGCGATACCTACAAACCGATTGAAAAACCTTTTACAAATGAAGGGACCGGAAAACAGGTTGATGTTCCAAAAACTTCAGATGAACCGGCTGTAACTGTTGATGTACAGGCCAATTTCAGTGGTGGAATCGAGGCTTTCAGAAATAAAGTGATGCAAAATTTTGATACTTCCAATTTTGAAGAAAATGGCGGCGTGATTAAAACCACGGTAACGTTTATTGTCGAAAAAGACGGAACAATTTCCGGCATCAAAACCAACGGAGCCAATCCAGAATTCAGCCGCGAAGCTGAACGCACGATCAAAGCCGTAAAAGGAAAATGGATTCCGGCAAAAATCAAAGGTGTACCGGTAAGAAGTTATTTTAAATTTCCGATTTCAATGAGGGTTGAATAAAATACACTCCAAATATGATCTTATCCACAAAAAGCAGTTTTTTGTGGATAATTTTATTTACAGATAAACCTTTCATTAACAGTTTTTTAACTTAAACCGGTTTATTAACACGCATCTGAAAATGATAAAAAAGTGTATTTTTGGACTATAAAATTAAATAATGGCTAAAGTTATAGGCGTAGCAAATCAGAAAGGTGGGGTCGGCAAAACAACCACTGCCGTAAATCTGGCTGCCGCACTGGGAGTTCTTGAAAAAAAGATTTTGCTTATTGATGCTGATCCGCAGGCGAATGCGACTTCGGGTTTGGGCATCGAACAGTCTAACTTTTCGACCTACAATCTTTTGGAGCACAGTGCTGATGCCGCGAAATGCATCCAAAAAACTTCTTCGCCCAATCTGGATATTATTCCGTCTCATATTGATCTGGTTGCCGCTGAAATCGAACTTGTTGACCGTGCAAACCGGGAATACATGCTGAAAGAAGCCTTGAAATCTATCAGAAAAAATTATGATTACATCATCATCGACTGTGCACCGAGTTTGGGTTTGATCACGATCAATGCCCTAACAGCTGCAGATTCGGTGATTATTCCGATTCAGTGTGAATATTTTGCGCTCGAAGGTTTGGGAAAACTCCTCAACACTGTAAAAAACGTTCAGAAAATTCATAATAAAAATCTGGATATCGAAGGGCTGCTTCTTACGATGTATGACTCGCGTCTGCGCCTTTCAAATCAGGTCGTGGAAGAAGTAAATTCGCATTTCCCGGAAATGGTTTTCGAAACCATCATCAGTAGAAACGTCCGTTTAAGTGAAGCGCCAAGTTTTGGTGAAAGCATTTTGAATTACGATGCCGAAAGTAAAGGCGCCATTCAATACCTTCAGTTGGCGGAAGAAGTGTTGCTGAAAAACGAAAATTTAGTTAAAAATTAATGAGCGAATTGCAGGAATGCAAAGAACTGAAAGCATAGCATGAAAGACAAAAAAAGAGCAATGGGACGGGGTTTGGGTGCAATTTTAAGTGCAGAAGCCAAAGCATCCGTAAACTCGGCAACCGATGAAGGAGCAGATAAATATGTTGGAAATATCGTAGAGGTGTCTCTGGAAGATATTTATCCGAATGCCACCCAGCCCAGAACTTATTTTGATGAAAGAGCGCTGAGCGATCTGGCGCAGTCCATTAAAAACCTTGGCGTTATTCAGCCGATTACCTTAAGAAAAGACGGCAGTAAATTCGAGATTATTTCCGGCGAAAGACGTTTCCGCGCGAGTAAAATTGCAGGTTTGGAAACTGTTCCGGCCTACATCCGTCTCGTGAATGATCAGGAACTCCTGGAAATGGCGTTGGTCGAAAATATCCAGCGGGAAGATCTTGATGCCATCGAAATCGCACTTACTTATCAAAGATTACTCGAAGAAATAGGAATGACCCAGGAAAATCTGAGCCAGAGAGTCGGAAAGGAAAGAAGCACCATTACCAATTCAATCCGTTTGCTGAGACTGAATCCTGATGTTCAGAATGCCATCAGAAGCGGTGAAATATCCGCCGGACATGGCCGCGCCATCATCAGTCTGGAAGATTCGGAAATGCAGAACCTCCTCTTTGATAAAATTCTTAAAAACAGTTTAAGTGTGCGTCAGGCAGAAGCCGAATCCATCCTTTTAAAAAACCCTAAGACAGCGGTTAAAAAAGCGCCGGCCAGTTTGCCTAACAGCTATAAAAAGGCCGCAAAGAACCTGACCGACATTCTGGAAGTGAAAGTGGAGATTAAAACGGCCGCTAACAGCAGAAAAGGAAAAATTGTGCTCGATTTTAAGGATGAAGAAGAACTCGAGAAAATTCTTTCACACTTCAAATTATGAAAAAATTACTGCTCTTCGTATTCCTTTATATTGCACAGAACTTTTTTTCGCAGATCAGTCCGAATGACACGATCCGGGTCGAAAACCGCCCAACAGATTCTATTTCTGCAACGGTTTCAAAATCTGAAGCAGCAATTATCACCGATATTGAACTGGCGAATGCAGCTCCTCAAAAACCGAAGTTCAGCCCAACAAAAGCGGGTCTGTATTCTGCAGTTTTACCCGGACTGGGACAGGTGTACAATAAAAAGTACTGGAAAGTTCCCATAGTTTTGGGAGCCATTGGAACCGGCGTAGGATTTATTGTATATAACGACCGACAGTATAAAAGATACCGAAATGCTTTTGTTGCAGAACTCAACGGTGTTCCTCACGAATTCTCAGACCGGCCGTGGATTGATAAGGTAGCGCTCGGAAATATTCAGGATCAGGCAAAAAGACAGCGCGATTATGCGATTGCGATTACCGGTTTGGTATATATTCTCGGGATTGTTGATGCAGTGGTAGATGCGCACCTTTATGAAGGAAGAAAAGACCCAGATTTGGCTTTGAAACCTACTTTAATCTTTAATAATCAGGGAACTCAGCTGGCAAAAGCCGGAATCAGCCTCAATTACAGTTTTTAAAAATATGAGAATAGCATTAGTTGGATACGGAAAAATGGGCCAAATCATCGACAGAATTGCCACGGCAAGAGGTCATGAGATTGTTGCAAGGCTTAATGAAACCCCAAATTCAGAAAATCTGAACAGTCCTGATGTCGTGATTGAATTTTCGAATCCGGAAGTTGCTTTCGGCAATATTAAAACCTGTCTCGAAAATAAAATTCCCATAATCTGTGGTACGACCGGCTGGCTCGCGGGAAAGGCAGAGATTGAAAAAATCGCTTCCGAAAACCAAACCGCTTTTTTATATGGTTCAAATTTCAGTCTCGGTGTAAACCTTTTCTTTGCTTTGAATGAGAAACTGGCGGATCTGATGAAGGATTTTTCTGAATATCAGGTTCAGCTCGAGGAAATTCACCACACGCACAAAAAAGATGCACCGAGTGGTACAGCCATTTCTTTGGCCGAAGGAATCATTAAAAATGATCATCGGTATGATGCGTGGAAACTGGAAGAAACCGAAGCCAACCAATTGGGGATTTTCGCCATCCGTGAAGATGAAGTTCCCGGTACGCACAGCGTTTTTTACAGGAGTGAAGTCGATGAAATCGAAATCAAGCACACTGCATTCAGCCGCGACGGTTTTGCAGTGGGCGCCGTAATTGCTGCCGAATGGATTCAGGGAAAAAAGGGAAATTTCTCTATGAAAGATGTGCTTTTCAAAACATTATTGACTGAACAGCAGGCTTCCGACGCTTCATATCTGTAACAAATTTTATTTAAAATAAACTAATCAGCCGTATTTAAATTTGCCAAAACCAAACAATGAATTATTTACTTACTTATACCATTTACGTTCTTATTCTCTCGGTTCTGATGGGAATTTCGACGTGGAAACTTTTCAAAAAAATGGGTTACAATCCGGTTTTTGCCTTTGTCCCGTTTTATAATTATTTTTTAATCCAAAAAACAACAAACCAACCAAAATGGTGGATCGCTTTGGCATACCTTCCGATTGTCGGACCCATTATGATGTCGGTTTTTCATCTTTTTCTGATGAAGCATTTCGGGAAAACCACTTTCACGCAGAAACTGCTTACCGTAATTCTTCCTTTCATTTTTATGGCTTTTGTCAACTATTCAAAAGACACCGAAATTTATAGCGAAGACCATCTGTATTTAACCGAAGAGGAAAAAAACGCAAAAAATAAAGAATCTTTCTTAGGATCCATCACCTTTGCAGTAGTTTTTGCGACGGTAATTCATGTTTTTCTTACGCAGCCTTTCGGTATTCCGACCGGGTCTATGGAAAGAACGCTTTTGGTTGGGGATTTTCTTTTTGTAAACAAATGGAGTTACGGTTACCGAATGCCGATGCGTCCGGTTGCAATTCCTTTTTTACAGGGAACCATAATGGACACCGGCCAGAAAGGCAATCCGAAAGATGATCCAAAATCCTATGTAGATGCCGTGAAACTGCCATACTGGAGAATCCTGCAGTTCAGCAAACCTGAAAAAAATGATATTGTAGTTTTCAACTATCCTCAGGATTCTGTGCATACCGCTATCGACAGAAAAGACCCTTACGTTAAAAGATGTGTTGCAGTAGCCGGAGATCTACTGGAAATTAAGGCAGGAAGACTTTTCGTAAACGGAAAACCGGAAACGATTCTTGGAGATCAGTACGAGCAACACAAATATCTCGTGCATACCGGAAAACCGCTGGATATTCCTGCGCTTTATGAAAAGTACGGTTTCCTTCCAGTTCAGGAAAAGCAAGATGATAAAGGTTTTACCTATGATTTTCAGGGTTTAACGGATGAAATGGCGAATGAAATTAAAGCGCTTCCACAGGTGATTGATATGCAGGAGCACATTTGGCCAAAGGACACTGCAGCTGTTTCCTATAAATTAAATGCGGACCGCACGGCTTATACTAAAAATGTGGATAGCACCGAATCTATTTTTCCGGTGAACAAGAACTGGAATCCCGATTGGTACGGCCCACTTAGGATACCGAAAAAAGGTGATGTGGTTGCATTGAACCAGGAAACTTTGCCGGCTTACCGATGGATCATTTCTGAGTACGAACATAATAAACTTGAAAACAGAAACGGTAAAATATTTATAAATGGTCAGGAAGCTACGCAGTACACAATCAAACAGGATTATTACATGATGATCGGTGATAACCGCGATGCGTCTTTAGACGCCAGATTTTTCGGATTTGTTCCCGAAGAAAATATTGTCGGGAGCCCGATGTTTACCTGGATGAGTTTACAGGGAGCGTTTAAGGATTCAGGCTCGTCTTATCAGGCTCCGTTCAAAGTTCGCTGGGACCGAATGTTTAAAGCCACCAACACCGGAGAGGCTAATAAAACCTCTTACTGGTGGATTGCGGCGACACTTCTGCTGTTGTTCTTCGGATGGGATTATTTCGTAAAATTTT
The DNA here is from genome assembly GCA_019459085.1 of Kaistella sp. Classification (GTDB taxonomy): domain Bacteria; phylum Bacteroidota; class Bacteroidia; order Flavobacteriales; family Weeksellaceae; genus Kaistella. Next base: position 111,886 of record JAIBEW010000011.1, on the reverse strand, counting down.
TCAGAAAAAAAGAAAAAGAAGATTAATTTTAAAGACGCGTTAATCGCGTTTTTTTTTATATACTCAAAGAATGAAGATTTTATTACCTCTGTTTTACCTGCCGCCGGTTTCGTGGTTCGCTGTTTTTTTTAATGAAGAAAACGAAGCAGTAATTGAACAGTACGAGAATTTCCCTAAGCAGACGTACCGCAACCGAACCGTAATTTACGGAGCAAACGGAAGACTTTCGCTGATCATTCCCATCAACCATAACGGAAAAAGGGTGATGAAGGAAATTGAAATGTCGCATCGCGAAAACTGGCTGAAAATCCATTGGAAATCCATCAAAACGGCTTACCAAAGTTCCCCGTATTTTGAATTTTATGAAGACCGGCTTGAGGGGATTTTTACTTTTAAAACAGATTCTTTGATGGAATTCAACCTGAATGCGCTTAAAATTATTCTTGAAATTCTGAAAACAGAAAAAACATTTTCTTTCAATACGGAATTTTCAAAAGCTCCTGAGGAAGAGAATTACAGGGACTTTTTTTTAGCAAAAAAACCTTCAGAATTTCAGATGGAAGAATATTACCAAACCTTCAGCGATAAAATGGGTTTCGAAAAAGACCTCTCTATTTTAGACCTAATTTGTAACAAAGGTCCGGAATCTCTTACTTATTTAAGAAATATTCAAACAAAATAAATTTTAAGATGAAAAAAATATTGATTGCAGCTGGTTTTATGACAGGTTTTGTTTCTTTTGCGCAAACTGCGGCGCCTGTGGATCCGATGATGGACAAAGATCTGATGACTTGGTACCACAAAGACTTTTCTTCTGCAAATGTATATGGAGTTAACACACAGAATGCCTATAAATATCTTGAATCCAAAGGACTAAAACCAAAAACAGTAATTGTGGGAGTCTTAGACAGCGGAGTAGAAGTGAATCATCCGGGTTTGATTAAAAACATGTGGAAAAATCCAAATGAAGTTCCCAATAACGGAAAAGATGATGATAAAAACGGATATGTTGATGATATTCACGGATGGAATTTTATCGGCGGTAAAAACGGTGATATCGATGTAGACAATATGGAAGTGACGAGAGTGGTAAAAAAATACCAGTCTGTGTTTGAAGGTCCCGATTCCACAGTGAACAAGGCAAATCAGGCAAAAATGCGTGAGGAATTTGAGATGTACATGAAGGCAAAGGAAATCTTTACCAAAAAAAGTACGGAAGCGAAGCAGGGTTACGAAACATATTCCCGAATTCAGAAAATGATTCCTTCGATGGTGGCTTTGCTGAATGGCAAAAACCTTTCTCCGGAAGCGGTTGCAGCAGTTAAACCGGCCAATCAGGAACAGGCAATGGCAGTGAGTGTTCTAACACAGATCGCAGCAAATCCGGAAATGGCCGGAAAATCTCCAGCTGACGTACAGAAATTTCTGGATGCGCAGATGAAAGAAGCATTGGATTATTTCGGACCTCAGGCAACGAAACAGTATAATCTTGATTTTGATCCGAGAGCCAGTGTTGTAGGCGACAATTACGACAACTATGCTGAAAAATCTTACGGAAATAACAACTACGAAGGTCCTGATGCGCAACATGGAACGCACGTGGCAGGAATTGTTGCCGGATTGCCGCAAGGAAGCGAAACACAGTACGGTGTTGGCTACAAAACAGCAAAAATTATGACGGTAAGAGCGGTTCCGAATGGTGATGAAAGAGACAAAGATGTCGCTAACGCCATCAGATACGCTGTTGATAACGGAGCCAAAATCCTGAACATGAGTTTTGGAAAACCGGTTTCCCCGGGTAAGAATGTGGTTTGGGATGCCTTTAAATATGCCCAGGATAACGGAGTACTTTTGGTAAAAGCTGCAGGTAACGATAATGAAAATATTTTCGAAAATGTATATTATCCTACCAACTTTAAAAATGTGAATGACGAAAAAGCATTCATCACCAATATGATCGTAGTGGGTGCAAGTACCAATAACAATGAAATGCTGAGAGCAGATTTTTCGAACTATAACCAGAAAATGGTAAATGTTTTCGCCCCGGGAGAGCAAATTTACTCTACTGTTCCGGACGGCAAATACGAATATCTTCAGGGGACATCAATGGCCGCACCGGTTGTAGCAGGAGCAGCATCAATCCTTTTATCCTACATGCCGAACCTTACGCCTTCACAGATTATTGAATCTCTTATTAAGACTTCAAATAAATCTACTGTAAATGCAATGATCGGTTCTAATGAAAATAACCGTTTCGATTTAATCTCAGAAGCCGGTGGAGTAATTGATGTAAGAAAAGCGGCAGAATATGCCTTTACCAATTTCTATAAACCAATGTCTGCGAAGAAGGCAGAAAAAGCCAGAAAAAAAGTGAAAATGTAAAATTTTAACTTAAATACACGAAAGTCCGGTTTATCCGGGCTTTTTTTGTGTCTGAATCCATCTTGGCACGGTTTTTTGTTAATAGAAACTAAATAATTTTATTACGATGAAAAATTTATTATTGGCAGGAATTATAGGAGCTGCTTTTACTGTTTCCTGTTCCACTGCAAAAACAGCACAGTCTAACCGCACCGAATTTTTAAAAATGAAGGGCGATTGGGAAATCACGAGTGTAAATTATGACAAGAGTTATAAAATAAAGCCTTTTGACGAAGGTGCAGATGTCAACTGTTTCGTGGGAAGCCACTGGAGACTTATTCCGAACAACTATTCCGGAGCTTATACGCTGAAGGGTGGTGGTGACTGTCCAAGCATTACGCAGCCTGTAAAATTTGAAGTGAAAGACGGAAATACTTTTTTATTCAAGAAAATTGTAGAAGGCACAAAAGCAAAAGCAAATCCGGATGGATATATGATGACTTTAGTAAGTCAATCTACAGATCAGTTCAGCTTGCAGCAAAGCGTTCCTTTCGAAGGGCAAATGGTGAATGTGGTATATAACTTCGCAAGAACAGCAGCTCAATAATAACAATATTAAAAATAACAAAATGAAATTCAATAAAACTTATACAGCAGCCTTGTTTTTATCAGCAGGATTGCTTTTTACCGGATGCGAATCGGTACAGAACGCAAATAACCAACAAAAGGGAACCGTAATTGGTGCCGCAGCTGGAGCTGTACTTGGAGGGGTACTCGGAAACAATATCGGTAAAGGTAAAAATGCACCGGCTGGCGCCGTTTTAGGTGGAGTTTTGGGCGGTGTTGTTGGTAATGTAATCGGAAACAAAATGGACAAACAGGCCAAGGAAATCAAAAATACGTTACCTGGAGCTGAAGTAGAAAGAGTTGGAGAAGGAATCCGAGTTACCATGAAAGAAAATATGGTGAATTTCGGTTTCGATTCCTCAAATTTAACTCCGGCCGCCAAAACAAATCTTGATAAATTGGCTCAGGTTTTAATTAACAATCCTGACACGGATATCAATATTTACGGTCATACCGACAGTAAAGGAACAGATGAATACAATCTTTCCCTTTCCGACAGGAGAGCTGCAGCGGTTAAATCTTATCTGATTTCAAAAGGTGTTGCTTCAAGCAGAATGATTACGATGGGTATGGGCGAAAAAGAACCTGTAGCTACAAATGATACTGATGCTGGAAGAGCTGATAACAGAAGGGTGGAATTCGCCATCACTGCCAGTGCAGAAATGATTAAGGCTGCACAGGAAGGTCAGTAACCGAATAAAATAAAAATATTTTCAAAAACCGCTTCGGCGGTTTTTTTTATTGAAAGACTCCGGAAATCACCGAAAATTTAAGTAAAAAATATGTATTTTTGCCTTTGACTCTTACATATTAATGCTGAAATACTTAAAACTCCTTCGGGTGGAACAGTGGGTAAAAAACTTTTTTGTTTTTTTGCCTTTATTTTTCTCGGGGAACGTGACCAACACCGATCTGCTGATCAAAAGTTTATTTGCTTTTGTAATCTTTTGTCTGGCTGCAAGTTCCGTGTATATCATCAATGATTATTCGGATATTGAGTCAGACCGTAAACATCCCGAAAAAAGAAAAAGACCGCTTGCAAGCGGCTCCATTTCTAAAAAAACGGCAGCGGCAATCTTTATTGCATGCGTTTCCGCAGTACTTATTCTCATTTATTTCAGTTCCGCTTATTTTCACCAGAATGTTTTGGAATTCAGTTCGGTGATTGCATTTTATTTTGTCATGAACATCGCCTATACTTTTAAACTGAAGCATGTTGCTATTATTGATGTTTTCATCATTGCTTCGGGTTTTGTGCTTCGGGTTTTGGCCGGCGGTTTTATTACCGGAATTCTGGTTTCGCAGTGGGCCATCCTGCTCACTTTTGTTCTGGCGCTTGTTCTGGCGATCGGAAAAAGAAGAGGAGAACTCATTAACGCTCAGGTGACGGGAAAAACCAGAAAAGCACTGGATGGTTATAATGTTCAATTTGCAGATATCGCGCTGTCGATCAGCTGCACTTTGGCAATTGTCTGTTATCTGATGTTTACGCTCTCGCCTGAAGTTCAACTGCGTTTCCATACTTCAATATTTTATACTGTTATTTTCGTGGTTTATGCTTTTTTGAGATACCTTCAGCAGACATTGGTGCACAACAGAACCGAATCGCCCACAAAAATTCTTTACCGCGACCATTATATTCAAATCACGCTGCTTTTGTGGCTCGTCGTTTTTTTACTCCAAATTTATTTTAAATGATGAAGCCAAATTTTATCAGAAAAATAGCGAACTGGGGGAATTTTCCGGTGGTTGAAAAGGAGATCAGGTCAATGGATTCTTTATCGAAGATTCGGGAGTTTGTAAAAAACAACAACGAGATTATTGCGCGCGGAAACGGCCGATGTTACGGAGATGCAGCACTTGGCGAACATATTTTTTCCACATGCAGACTCAATAAATTCATCAGTTTCGACCGTTTAAACGGGATCATCGAATGCGAATCGGGAGTGCTTCTTTCAGAAATTCTGGAAATCTGTGTTCCTCAGGGTTATTTTCTTTTCGTGACACCCGGAACGAAATTCATTACTGTTGGCGGAGCGATCGCAGCTGATGTTCACGGTAAAAACCATCATTCGGAAGGATGTTTCTCAGAATCAGTCCTCGAATTTTCACTTTTAAATGAAAACGGAGAAGTCATCATCTGTTCAAGAACAGAAAATTCAGGAAAATTCTGGGCGACCGTCGGCGGAATGGGCTTAACGGGCATCATTCTCTCGGCAAAATTCAAACTGAAAAATATTGAGACCGCTTATATCCGTCAGGAAACCATCAAAGCCGAAAATATCGATGAGATATTCAGACTTTTTGAGGAAAGTGAAAGCTGGACGTATAACGTTGCGTGGATCGACTGCCTTCGGAAAGGTAAAAATCTCGGCAGAAGCGTTATGCTGAGGGGCGAACATGCATTCCGTCATCAGCTTCCTTTAAAACTTCAGGAAAATCCGTTAAGGCTGAAAGAAAAATCAATGCCGTCGGTTCCGTTTTATCTGCCCGGTTTTATTTTGAATAGTTTCACGGTAAAATTTTTTAATTTTCTGTATTTCAATCAGCACCATAAAAACAGGGGTGCAGATTATGTAGATTACGAAAAGTTTTTTTATCCGCTGGATATTGTGAACGACTGGAACAGGATGTATGGTAAAAACGGTTTTATCCAGTATCAGTTCGTGATTCCAAAGGAAAAAGGGAAAGAGGGATTAAAGAAAATCCTGGAAACGATTGCCGACAGTGGCAACGGATCTTTTCTGGCAGTGCTCAAGCTTTTCGGCAAAAATAATCCGGAGGCTTACAATTCATTTCCGACGGAAGGCTATACATTAGCGCTGGATTTTAAAGTGAATCCGAAATTAAAGAAACTAGTCGCCCAGTTAGACGAAATTGTTGAGGAGTACGGTGGAAGGATTTATCTCGCCAAAGACAGCATGAGCAAATCAAGCCTCACCGATTATCTGAAGAACGTGCAGAATCCGAAGTTTGTTTCACTTCAGCATAAAAGAATCCTCAGTAACAGTTAATTTCCGATGAATGATCATTTGGTCATCCGTCATTAATCATTTTGTATGATCGTATTGGGAAGCAACTCCGAAGTTGCGCAGGAATTTGTAGAAAAAGCATTGAAAGAGGGAGAAAAATTTTCGAAAATTTATCTCTTCACTTCCCATGCCGAAACATCAGAAAAGTTTGTGAAACACATTCAGGTAAAATATGTGCAGCAGGCTGAAATCGTTGATCTTGATCTAACAAAAGAGATTGACTGGAGCAGGTTCGAGAATATTAATTCTGACCTGGTTTTTTGTGCAATTGGTCATCTTGGGGAAAGTACCGAAGAGTCGCTTTACGACAATAAAAACACCGAAAAAATCATCAGCATCAATTATGCGAAACTCATTCCTGTACTGAATTATTTTGCAGAAAAAATGGAAAGAAAACGTTCCGGAACCCTCATCGTTCTGTCTTCGGTCGCAGGAGAACGGGGAAGGCAGAGCAATTTCATCTACGGCAGTGCCAAAGCGGGTTTAACAGCGTATTTGAGCGGTCTCAGAAATTATCTGTACGATAAAAAAGTACATGTTCTTACGGTAAAACCGGGATTCATGGCCACCAAAATGACTGAAGGATTGCCGCTGAATCCGCATCTTACGGCAACGGCAAAAGAAGCCGCTGCGAATATTTATAAGGCCTACAAAAAAGGAAAAAATGTCGCGTATGTTTTACCTGTTTGGGAACTCATTATGCTGATCATCAGAAATATTCCGGAATTTATTTTCAAAAAATTGAAACTTTAAGAACGCAGTCTTCAGATGAAAAAAGCATATTTTTTTGATTTCGACGGTACGCTTACATACAGCGACACGATGTTTCTGTTCCTTAAGTTCTATGATGCACCGAAATTCTATCTGCAGTTTGCAAAACATATTCCGCTATTTATTTTGTTGAAACTGAAACTTGCCAGTGCTGAAAAAGTTAAGAAAAGTTTTATTTCTTCCGTTTTAAAAGGAGAAAGCAAAAGTAAAATCGGGAAAAAATCCCGCGAATTTTTTGAGAAGAGTTATCCTACCATCATCCGCGAAAATGCTTTGGAATTCATTGAAAACATAGACCGAAGCCAAATCGAAAGTTATATCGTGTCGGCATCTCTTGATCTTTGGGTGCAACCTTTCGCAGAAAAGCTCGGAATGCATCTTATCGCCACGAAAGCCGAATTCGTTAACGGCGTTTTCACCGGAAATTTCGTCGGTAAAAACTGTAATGGAGCTGAAAAACTCAGCCGCATTAAGGAGGCCATTTCAGATAAAAAATTCGACAAAACTATTGCCTTTGGCGATACTTCCGGAGACCGCGAAATGCTGGACTGGGCAAACGAAAGTCATTTTGAATTTTTTCACTAATTTTAACCTTCGAAAAATCTTAAAAAGCACCAACAAAAATGGATAAAATATATCTGGATAATGCTGCCACCACACCGCTTTCTGATGAAGTCATCGATGCGATGGTGAAGGTGATGAAAATTACCTTCGGAAATCCTTCTTCCACGCACAGCTTTGGTCAGGAAGCGAAAATTCTCATCGAAAATGTAAGAAGGCAGGTTGCAGAATATCTTAAAGTTTCGCCCGCCGAGATTATTTTTACTTCGTGCGGCACCGAATCCAACAACATGATCATTAAATCGTGTGTGAACCATTTGGGGGTAGAAAGAATCATTACTTCGCCCATGGAACACAAATGTGTTGCCGAAACGGTTCTGGACATGAAGAAGCGCAAAAATGTGGAGGTGGTATATTTAAGACCAGATAAAAAAGGGGATTTTGACCTTGCGCAGTTGGAAACATTTCTTAAGAATTCAGACAAGAAAACGTTGGTTACGCTGATGCACGCCAACAACGAAACCGGAAACCTTCTCGATTTCAAAAAAGTCGCAGAAATCTGTCAGGAAAACAAGGCGCTTTTCCATTCAGATACGGTGCAGACGGTTGCGCATGTTGATCTGGATTTTTCAGATATTTTGGTTGATTTTGCTTCGTGTAGTGCGCATAAATTCCACGGTCCGAAAGGCAGCGGATTTGCTTTCATTAGAAAATCTTCCGGTTTAAAAGGAATCATTACCGGTGGACCACAGGAAAGAAGCCTCAGAGCAGGAACTGAAAATGTATGCGGAATTGTTGGTTTGGGAAAAGCACTCGAACTCGCAGTGGATCATATGGCGGAATATTCGGCTCAGATTCAGGAGGTAAAAGAGTACACCATTGAAAATCTGCGGAATGCAATACCAGGCGTGAAATTTAACGGCAGAAGTGCAGAAAAAGAAAACAGTCTTTACACCGTTCTGAGTGTTTTGCTTCCTTTTAAAGACCCAATGATCGGTCTGAAACTGGATATGAAAGGAATTGCAGTTTCGCAGGGAAGTGCGTGTTCTTCCGGTGCTTCAAAACCTTCAATGGTCATGATGATGCTTCTGGAAGAAGAAGAAATGGAAAAGTGCACACCACTTCGGGTTTCCTTTAGCCATCTGACCACGAAAGCAGAGATTGATGCGCTTACGGATGCGCTAAAAGAGATTTCCGAAAGCTTTGAAATAGACAAAACAAATATTCAGCATAGATAATTTGGGCTTTCCTTTGGCTTAAATATTGTATTTTTGCGGAAGAAATTTAGTAACAGTAATTTAAAAAATATAAAAAAAATGGCTTTAGAAATAACAGATCAGTCTTTTGAACAGACTGTATTAAGATCAGCTAAACCGGTATTGGTGGATTTTTGGGCAGTATGGTGCGGACCTTGCAGAATGTTGGGGCCAATCATCGAAGAGGTAGCCAATGACTTTGAAGGAAGAGCAGTTGTTGGTAAAGTAGATGTAGATAATAACCAACAGGTTTCGGTAGATTACGGAATCAGAAATATTCCTACCGTTTTGATCTTTAAAAATGGAGAAGTGGTGGATAAAATAGTAGGTGTAGCTTCAAAAGAAGTGATTGCTGAAAAATTATCGGCCCATTTATAAAAAATTCGTCTTGAAACTGAGTGCTTTCTATAAAAGGAAGCATTTTTTTGTCAAAAGGTTTTGTAGATGGCGGGAAAGTTGTATTTTTGCACTCATCAAAAGAAACAAGCTCTTTTAAAACGTATTGATCCGGTAGTTCAGCTGGTTAGAATGCCGCCCTGTCACGGCGGAGGTCGCGGGTTCGAGTCCCGTCCGGATCGCAAGCCCCACTTAGGGGCTTTTTTTGTATGTAAAGTGTTCACATACTGTATTCGAAAAGACCAAAAAATTGCTTCACATTTCTTTTGCAGATAACATTGCCGGATTTTCGTTTAATCCCTATAAATACTGATGTTTGGTACCATTATTGAAAGGGGATAGGGAAAGTATTTATTTAGATTATAATGAAAAAAATTCAGGTTCTGTTATTATTAAGTGCGATTTCCGTTGTGCTGATCCAATGTAAAAAAGAGACGGTTAGCAAAGATGCTTTGCCTCAAGATAAAGTAGTTTCTCAGGAACAAAAAAAGGAAAAACTAGATGCAACTGAGGATTCCCTAAAGGCCCTTCAAATTAAATATACTTCTTTAATTTTCCCGAAAGAAAAAAAGGACTCGGTGATGGCAGAGTTTACCAATAAATACTCGAAAGAGGAGCAATATACCATTCTTGCTCTGAACAGACTCGATCATCAAAACCGCTGGAGAGCCGATACTTTAATGGTTCCGGACAAATTCGACCATACTCTGATGCTCTACACTCCATTTCCAAAAAAAATGGAAACTCTGGAGAAGGTGAATAAATTAGTTGTTTTTTCATATCCAATCCAGGCTTATGCAGTGTATCAGAACGGTGAATTACTGAAATGGGGCCCCACAAGTATGGGCAAAAAGGCAGAACAAACCAAACGCGGGCTTATGTTTGTAAACTGGAAAAAGGAACTTGCGATTTCTACAGTCGACAGCGAGTGGAAGCTGCCCTATAACGTCAACATCCACAATACGCTGGGAATCGGATGGCATCAGTATGACCTTCCGGGTTTTCCGGCTTCCCATTCATGTCTGCGCCTATTGATGAATGATGCAAAGTGGATGTATAATTTTGCAGATACGTGGATCCTGAATGATGGTGGTGCCACAGTGAAGGCAAACGGAACGGCGGTCATCGTTTTTGGCGATTATAAATGGGGCGGAAAGAAACCCTGGAAAATGCTTTCAGAAAATTCCGCTGCCAATGGGATTTCTGTTGAAGATCTTAATGCTGTAATTGAACCGCACGTTTCCAAAATGATTGAAGAGCAGGAGAAAAGAGAGCGCGTCATGCAGTCATCGGAAAAATCATCAGATGAAAATCTGACTGCTGCTTAAAAATCAACCTTCAAAAGGCAGTACAGATTCTTCAGCAAAATTTCTCAGCATTTCCATTTCTTTATTCGATTTTACTTGTCCGATTTTTGCAGCGGCGTATGTAAGGAATATCATAACAACCATTACGATGGACGCCGATAATGCCCACGGAAATTCATTGCTATTGATCTGTCTTTCTACAAACCACATGGTGATGAAAACCATCCAAAATACCCCGAAAAGAAAGTAAAGAAACATAAAAAAAGTCCAGACCGCTGAACTGGGCCCAAAAACACCCCGAATAACGGTGTTTTCCTCTTCTTTTCCGATTCGAAGGGACAAATAGGGCTTCCAGTAACTGTCGGTTTCAGTTTTTACGGAGATGGTTGCCATTTCGGTATTCACGTTTCCTGTAAACTGCTCCCGGTGTTCCTGTAGATATTTTTTCAGGCCGGCAACATATTCGTCTGCCGTAAGTTGGGTAAACAGTTTAAATCGAGGTCTTGTGCGGATTTTATCTAAAGTGGTTTCTTCTTTTTTCATAATTCTTCCTGATAAGGAATCGGGTCTTCCAGGTTAAAAGTAAATGATAGCGTCTCAGCGTTCCGGATAACAGTAATCTCAATAGCTTTACCTTCTTCGGATCTCATCAATTCATTGATGGAGTTTAAAGTCATGTTTGAAGTTTTTTTGCCGTTAATGGAGATCACAACATCCCCCTTTTTAAGCCCGGCTTTAAAGCCAGGAGACTCCTTTCTTATTCCCGCAACCGAATATAGGGGTTTCAGGACGAATTTGTACTGAAAAGGGTTGGCGATGACATTCACTTCATTCCCGGCATTGCTGTTCTGGGTGGGGGTTTCTACTTTTACCATTTCCTGTTCCCATTTCACACCGTCATGCTTAAAATCGATACCACTCATATTGAAGTGAAAATCGTCTCCATAATGTTTGTTTTTCCTGAGGAACATTTTTTTATTTTTATAATCAAATATAATGGTGAACCGCCTCAGGATTTCGCTTCCTACAGATCCTTTGCGGTCTTTGACCATATTGATGTGCTGTATAGAAAATTCGTCGGGCATGGCGATCAAAGGTTTTTCAAATTTAAAGTCACCAAGATAGAGGTTGTGAATCCTGCTTCGCTTTCCATACACATCTCCGTTGAAACCGCGGCCTAAAAAATCCTCGATATTCGGACGGTTGTATACAAAATCTTTGATGAGGGCAGGGAAGAGCCAAAGCGCATCACTGTTCCCCAGATCCAAGAGTAGTTTGGAACTTTTTTTTTCATTTTTCATTTCTACTTCAGCCATTACGTAAGGCTTATTGTATTCAACGGTAATCGGGAATTCGCGGTATTTCCCCATATTCTTCGGAAGAGCCGTTTCGTCTTCAAATACGGCAATTTTTTTAGTGAGGTAATTGATGGAAACCGGATGATTACGGAAAAAAGAGTACCCAATAATTCCGTTCACCGGAATGCCGACGTGTGAGGAGAAATTAAAATCTTCATCCAAAATAATGAATACGGTATGGGAAGGATCGTTAAAATGTTTTCCAATTTTGAGTTGGTTTCTTATGGATTTCAGGCCTTCAATTTCCAGAGTCCCGCCGAGACCCGAAAATTTTATTTTTTCGAGTTTTTTGAAATCGATTTCTTTATTGTCTGTGCTGAAGAGAATAGTCTCCGAAACTCCTGTATCCAGAAGAAAGGTAAGGGGAACACCGTTCAGCTCCACAGGAATGAAAATAAGATTGTTAATGAGCTGAAAAGGAATAACTGTGGTCTTTTTGCTTTCGGTGATCTCAAAACCATGCTGCGCTCTTAAAAAGATCGTGCTAAAGAGTAGGAATAGTTTTAAGAAATTCATCAATTGAAATTACGATTTTTTTCATATTCAAATACAATTTATTTAATGATTGGATGCACAAGTTTACCCCGAAGTCACTAACAAAAAAAATCCCCAATTTCTTGGGGATTTTCTGTTATAAAAGTTTTGTTAATTCTTAATGAATTTTTTCTGTGCGGTTTCTCCGTTGTTGTCGATGTCAATAACATAAACCCCTCTTTCAAGTTGGCTTACGTTGATTTTTCTTCCATAGATTTTACCTTTGGAGATCAACTGACCTGCAACATTGTAAATGGTATACAGAGCGCCATCAGACACTTTAGAAATATTCAGGATATCATTAACTGGGTTCGGATAAATAAATATCGTGTTTGGATCTAAAGCATTGATTGTACCGCTTTTTGAGATCATCACTTTATAGTCTTCCACTTCACCATTAGGGAAGTTAACACAGCTAATCGGTGAACCGTCTCTCTGCATTGCCACTCTCATCACTACATATTTATCATTTGTTAAACTTACAAATGCGTTGGAAGGTACAGTAAATGTTCCGGTAATCGGAGTGGTTTTATTTGGCGGAGAGGTTAAGATTCTTTCGCCCACTTCGAAGGTGGAATTCCTGTTAAAATCGATCCAAACCGTCACTGCTTCGTTGTATTGCGTACTTGCCCAAGTTTTGGAAACAGATATCTGATTATTGGTCGATCCCTGAGTCAATCGCACCACGTAATCATTGTCATCCACATAACTGGAATAATTAGAGGCTCCTGTATCATTATCCATTGTCGGGAATCCAACAGCGGTTACGGTAACATTCGAAATATGCTCCTCTGCAGAACTGTCGGCGATCATTGGACAATAAACCACAGTTGGTGTTGTAAAGATATACGGAGCGGTAAACGCCTGTAATGTTCCTCCACAAACGTTCGCTACCTGAACTTCATATTGCGTAGCTTCAAGTAAGCCGGTTAATAAGTAAGTGTTCGCCGTCAAGTTTACAGTAGTGAATGTTGGATGCCCAACTTTTCTCCATTTCAAAACATAAGTGGCACCCGCAAAAGCATTCCAGTTCACTTCAGCAGAAGTCATGGTAAGATTGGTAACTGTAAGACCAATCGGAGCCATCTCACAAGTTGGTAAGGTGGTAAACACGATAGGCGTGGTGAACGGATTGGTCCCGCCAGAACAGATTGAGGCAACCTGTACTTCGTAAGTTGTATAAGGTGTAAGTCCTGTTAAATTGTACGTAGTCCCTGTTAAATTTACGGGAATCCATGTCGCTGATCCCACTTCCCGGTACTGCAGAATATACGTGGCACTCAAAACAGGAGCCCAGCTCACGACTGCTGAATTGGTTGTAATATTATTTACAACAAAAGAGGAAGGAGGAGTAGGGTCACATTTCGTTTCAAACTCATTGTGTGAGAAAGAGCCTTGAGCCAATTGACAAACCGCTGCAACTTCTACTTCATAGACGGTAACCGGTGAAAGGTTCAATAAATCATAAGAGTTGGTAGGAGTCGGGAACGGCACTGCCGGCACATTTACAGTAATCCAAGTTGCTGAGCCTAAAGGTCGGTATCTGATCACATAGGTTGCACCACCTGGATCCTGTGGCCAGGTTACTGTAGCTGAATTATGAGTGATGGCGCTAACTGTAACTACAGGTGCGTCATTGCTGCAACGTACAAGCCTAACATTATCAATTGCAACGGGCGGTTGGTTTGTTACGCTGGTGTCATTTCTCCACTCAAACACTAGACGCATGGTCTGACCAGCAAAATTGCTGATGTTTAAGTTCTGATTGTTATAATTTTGCCAGGTTGACTGTTGATTAAAATTGGCGCCAACCTGAATTCTTATGCCACCTAACGCAGTAATCTGACTACCTGCAGTTGGCGTAAAAGTCACGGGAACGAGCCAAACTCTCAAATAATCAAAAGAACTTTCGCCTACTGCTTTCCAGTCAAATGTAAAGATTGCAGTAGTTGCTCCCGGTGGAATAACAATGTCTCTGTACGCATGAGTTACACTTAGTGTACTGGTATAAGCATTTGTTAAACCGTTATCGTTTGATATATATATGGCATTTGCAGGGTTTCCTACGACAGAACCATAATACCATTTATTTGCTTGGTTACCATTAACAAAAGTAAAATCTACAGGTCCTGTTGTAAATGGCTGCTGATAAGGCATGGTGGCAGGAATTTGTCGTGTTGTAAAACTTGGTCCTGCCATCCAGAAACTATTGTTCCCTGGACCGCAAACTGAACGTACCCAAAAGTAATAAGTTGTATTTGGCAATAATCCTGTCAACGAAGCTGAAGTAGTAGTACTTGAACCGGTTGGCAGAGTTGAAGCTGTTGGTGGAGTACTGATTGCTGAAACATAATACTGATAACCGTTAGCTGGAACCGGATTTGCCGCTGTCCAGGTAATATTTGCAGTGGTCGTGCTCAGCGTATTAAAATTTAAATTGGTCGGAACCTGACAGGTCGGAATGCTTAAATTGATATTATCAATTGCGGCCGGTGGATTATCACCAGTACCAGCGTTGTTTCTCCATTCAAAAACCAAACGTACCGTGCTGCCTGCAAATGTACTTAAGTTCACAGTATGGTTGAAATAATTTTGCCATGTAGACTGTAGGTTAAATGTACCTCCAATCTGAGACCTTCCCCCTCCAACGGTAATTTGTGTCCCTGCTGTTGGCGTATAGCTAACCGGAACAATCCAGACTCTGAAATAATCCAGTGTAGTCTGTCCCACTGCTCTCCAGTCAAATGAAAGCGTTGCGTTGGTGGTTCCCGCGGGTACGGTAATGTCTCGGTATGCCTGTACCGTCGTTAAAGGTGCGATATCATATGCATTAGTAACTCCATTGTCATTAGAGATATAAATAGAATTGGCAGGATTTCCCGCAGCGGATCCATAAACCCACTTATTAACATATGTTCCATTCACAAATGTGAAATCTACAGGTCCTGTAGTGAAAGGCTGAACATATGGCATACTTGCAGGAATCTGTCCTGTGGTAAAGCTTGCACCTGGTACCCAGAAACTGGTATTTCCGGTACCACAATTTGAGCGAACCCAAAAGTAATAAACTGTATTTGGGGTAAGTGCTGTTAAAGGGGCTGTCGTGGTAGTGGAACTTCCTGTTGGCACAGTTGCTGCAGTAGGCGGCGTATTACTTGTTGACACATAGTAATGATAACCATTTGCGGGTACAGGGTTTGCAGCTGCCCAGGAGATCGTAGCTGAATTCTGTGTAACTGTACCAAATGTAGGGTTATTAGGTACCGTACAAGTTGGTATCGATAAATTAATATTGTCAATTGATGCTGGAGGCATTGTTCCCAGAGATCCGTCATTTCTCCATTCAAATACCAAACGCATGGTCGACCCAGCGTATGAACTCACATTTAAGACATGATTTACATAAGTTTGATATGAACTCTGAAGATTAAAATTGCCCCCGATTTGAACTCTTCCTCCACCAGCTGTAATTTGACTTCCTGCTGTCGGCGTAAATGTAGCCGGTACCATCCACACGCGGAAATAATCACAACAGCTTTCTCCATTCGATTTCCAGTCAAAGAATAAAGTAGCATTAGTAGTTCCGGTAGGGATAGCGATATCACGATAAGCCTGTACTACACTTGCAGCTCCAAGAATGGTGTAAGTATTTGATGCACCGTTATCGTTGGAGATGTAGATGGAATTGGCTGGGTTTCCAGCAGCAGAACCATATGCCCATTTATTTGTTTGGGTACCGTTGACAAAAGTGAAATCATTAACTGTTGTAAATGGCTGCACATATGGAAGTGTGGCAGTAGTAGAGAAGATGTTTCCGGCAATCCATACACTCTGATCCGCTGTGCTGCAGTTTGCACGTACCCACCAATAATAGGTAGCTCCGGCAATTAGAGGAGTCACATTTGCAGAAGTGGTTGCCGAAACGCCACTCGGAGTGGTCGTAGCTGTGGGCGGTGTACTGGATGTTGAAAGGTAGTACTGATAACCATTTGCAGGAGCTGGCGCTGAAGCCGTCCATCCCAAAGTAGCTGAAGTAGTTGTAATGGCAGTTACTGTTAATGCCGAAGGCGAAGCACAGGTAGCAGCAGCATTGGATACTACTGAAGATCCTACAGCGTAGAAAACGTTTCCAACTGCGCTCACTCTAACTTTTACAGTGCTCCCTATCGTTAAACCAGTAAACTGGAAGTTTTCTGTTCCATCGTTCGGAGTTGATGCAGAAAGCACAGTCCATGTCGCTCCATTGTCTGTTGTGTAGTCAATCTTTACATTGGCAACATTATAAGGTGCTGCGGTAGTACCAACAACATTCCAAGTTACCGTAGAAGGACTGTTACTGTAAACATCAGTAGAAGTTACTGTAAAAGGACCCGCATTTCCAACAATAATTGTTTGGGTAGCCGTTTGGGTTTGCTGCTCTGTGGTAATTGGATTATTATCTCTTACCGTAAATGCAAACTGAGTAGTTCGTGCTACTGTGGACACAGCCTCCCATGTATTTGTGCTGTTATTTAAAACCCCAGCTAATACTGACTGCAATCTTGGGAAATATCTGGTAGCACCTGTGCTTGTTGGCGATAACGATCTGAAAGATGCACCTGAAGCAGTATTTCCGAGATTGGTATTGTTTATAGTAACATTGGCGTTATTCATTTGCTCCCATGTATAAGTCATAGGATTCGGGTCTGTAGCGGTACCTGTTAAAACAAATGCAGTACCTTTTGGAATGTTGTAAGTAGGTAAAGGCGAGATCACCGGCGCGTTATTTGCCACTGTAACTTCAACATCGCAGGTCTTACTGATTAAGTTTGTCTGAACCTGATTGATGCTTGCTGTATGAAAATAAGCGTCAGAATTGGGCTGAACATCCGTAGTAGGACCTGTAATACCGGCATAACCCATAATAGTAGAACCAGATCCCGGTTCTACATTAGTTCCTGCTCCTTCCAAAGCGTGAGAGAAAGAGTGCGTCGCTCCCAATTGGTGACCCATCTCATGAGCTACATAATCAATGTCGAAAGTATCACCCGCCGGAACTCCATCAGATGGAGAGGTATAAGCGGATCCTTTTTGATTTGATGTTGGTGTAGCAGGGTTGATGCATACACAACCAATACAGCCGGCATTACCACCACCGCCTGAAGCACCGAATAGATGTCCGATATCATAATTGGCATTTCCCACAACAGTCGTTAAAGTTTGCTGAAGCTGATTATTCCAGTTATTCATTTGGGCAGCAGGCGAATATGGATCGGTCGCTGCATTGGTATAAATCAAAGTCGGGTAATTCTGCATATTTAAATGCAGTGCAAAATCTTTTTCGAAAACGCCGTTTACTCTGGTAAGCGTCGCGTTAATTGCGGTCATCGCTCCCGGTACACCACCGAAAAAAGTGGTATATTCAGCAGTAACTGATAATGCCAAACGCATGGTTCTGTATTTTTTATCAGAACTTTTCGCGAAATTGGTAGGATTATTTGCAAAAGACTTCCCACCGTCATAAAGTTTGTTCATCTGCTCTTGAGCCAACGAGTTCTCACTTGTGGAACAAATAAAACCTTTACTGCCTGTATTAACTGATTTATTAAAAAGCTGATAAACTGTTTTGGTTTTATTGGCGGGTTCAATGAACTGGTAAACACCTTCATGAAGAATCATCGCCTGAAAATCATTCGGCGCAACACTGAATCTGATGTATTTGGATGGGTCGGAGATTCCAACGCCCACATAAGAGCCAAGCTGGTACTGTGCAGCCAGTTCTTTTGCTACAACAGGCAGACTGTAAACGGCAAACTGTTCAATTTTACCTCCCAAAGTAGGAATGGAAACTTCAACAGCCTGAGCGTTAAGGCCGGTTTCTTCTGCATGGGTTAACTGCGCCCTTAATTCATTTAAATCTAATTTAAAATAATCCGTTGCATTGGTATTATTTCGAATTTTTTCTCCCTGCATACTCGTTGGAGTCCATTGTGCAAATGAAGTGACAAACGTGCACAGAAGAATCAATAAGGTAAAGAATTTCTTCATAATATTCACTATAAGTTTATTTTACAAATCTAAACAAATTTTATTATTTATTACATCAGAGTCAGGTAAATTTTAATAATTACGTAAAATATAGCGGACTCTTGAATTTTATCGATAAAATCAGGCGTTATGAATGCTGAAACATTTATATTTTAAACTGAAACATTGTTGTTTTGGTTGGCTTGAGCATGAAATAAAAAAACGCTTCAGTCTCCCAAAGCGTTATTCATTCATTAAATAATTCCGGAAATATTTTCCGGTACTACAGTTTTTAGTATCGGTAATATTCCGGTTTGTACGGTCCTTCGACCTCTACACCAATATATTTTGCCTGCTCAGGTGTTAAAGTTTCAAGTTCTACTCCTAATTTTTTCAAATGTAATGCCGCTACTTTTTCATCAAGATGTTTTGGCAGCATATATACTTCATTTCCGTATGCGGCAGCATTCGTCCAAAGTTCAATCTGAGCCAAGGTCTGGTTGCTGAATGAGTTGCTCATTACAAAACTCGGGTGTCCTGTTGCACAGCCCAGGTTTACCAAACGCCCTTCAGCAAGAATGATGATTTCTTTACCTTCGATATTGTACACATCAACCTGAGGTTTCACTTCGTATTTTGTAGAGCCGTAGTTTTCGTTCAGCCATGCCATATCGAGTTCATTATCGAAGTGACCAATGTTACAAACGACTGCTTTATCTTTCATTTTAAGGAAATGCTCGCTTCTTACAATATTGAAGTTTCCGGTTGTGGTAATTACAATATCTGCAGTGTCTACAACTGTCTCAAGTTTTTTCACTTCAAATCCGTCCATTGCCGCCTGAAGCGCGCATATAGGATCGATTTCCGTCACGGTAACAATAGATCCCGCACCTTTGAATGAAGCAGCAGTACCTTTACCAACATCTCCATAACCACATACAATCACCCGTTTTCCTGCAAGCATCAAATCTGTTGCTCTTCTTACCGCATCAACAGCAGATTCTCTACAGCCGTATTTATTATCAAATTTTGACTTTGTAACTGAATCATTTACATTAATTGCAGGCATCACCAAAGTTCCGTTCTGCATTCTTTCGTATAATCTGTGAACTCCTGTCGTGGTCTCTTCAGAAAGTCCTTTAATACCTGCCGTTAACTCCGGATATTTATCGAAAACCAAATTCGTTAAATCACCGCCATCATCCAGGATCAGATTCAAAGGTTTTCTGTCTTCACCGAAAAATACGGTTTGTTCAATACACCATTCGAATTCCTCTTCGTTCATTCCTTTCCATGCATAAACCGGAATTCCGGCAGCAGCAATAGCAGCGGCAGCGTGATCCTGAGTAGAGAAAATATTACATGAAGACCAGGTAACATCAGCTCCAAGCGCCACCAACGTTTCAATAAGTACCGCAGTCTGGATGGTCATGTGAAGACATCCTGCAATTCTGGCACCTTTCAGTGGTTGAGAAGGTCCGTATTCTTCACGGATCGCCATTAAACCAGGCATTTCTGCCTCAGCCAGTTTTATTTCTTTCCTGCCAAATTCCGCTAATGATATATCCTTAACCTTATAAGGAACGTATTGTGTAGTTGTTTCCATTAATTCAAAATATTTTTTGCAAATTTACAAACTAATTTCCTGACCGCAAAATATGCCGCTCTACCGTGATTTTTCCGACCATAATGCCACCATTCTCGTCTGGAAGTACGATGAAAATGAGGAACTGAATGCCGACGAACTTCTGGAGCCCGAAAACCGCGAAAAGGTAAAAGATTATCATCCTCAGAAATTGCTCGAGGCTCTGATGGTACGGAAAATCCTGAAAACGTTGAAACCTGAGGCTAAAATTCTGTATAACGAACGCGAGCCCTATCTTTCCACGAGAGATGCTGAAATTTCCATTACCCACTCATTTCCTTATGCCGCTTTGGCGCTTTCTCCGCATAAGGTGGGGATTGATCTTGAAAAATTCAATCCGAAAATCGTGCGCCTCAAAAATAAATTTATTCTACCGGAAGAAACGGAATTTATTCCGGCTGATCAAGAGGAAGAATACCTCACTGTCATCTGGAGTATGAAGGAAAGTCTGTACAAGATTCACCATTCCAACTATTGGTCGCTGAAAAAGCATTATGAAGTAAAACCTTTCAGTTTTAAACATCTCAGCCGGCTGGAATGCCGCGTTCATGATGAACATTTCTCAGATGATTACAAAGCCCGGGTCGAGTTTTTCGACCAGTACTGTTTTACGATTGTTGACTGATCTGCGGCTTCAGTTTTTCGAGAATCTTGATCTGTTCTTTCGAAACATCATCAATCAGGTAGAGCAGGGATCGGATATTGTTGAGTTCCGTGAGATGGGTGATTCTGCCGGGATCGCGGCGGTCGTAAATTTCATTTTCTTCAATTTCTTTTTTTCTGTTTTCAAGCATAATTTCCACTGCATCTTCCGGAGTTATCGTTTTTTCCGGCGTTACCGTTCCCTCCGTCTGTTCTTCGCTTAAATGGGCGATGACTTTTCCGATTTCAGCTGAAATTTTAAGGTTCCAGTTTTCAAAATCGATTTCTGGATAACTTTTCTTTGTTTTCGAAAACTGAGAAAGCGAAGCAGTGTAAGCGGTAATCAGATGCGACGTATTCACAAACTGGTGCACGATTTCGAGTTTTTTCTGCTGGTTTTTCGGATCCGTGATCATCCGCTGGAAATTATCCGAAAGATTCGCCATATTGATGATGGCATTTTTGCGTTTGAGTTTGTAGAAATAAGGATCAATTTTTTCTTCTTTAAAAGAATCCATGACCACCTGAAAGTATTCCAGATTGCTTTTTGCAGCTTTCTGCATGAGCTGTAGATTCTGCGTATGTTCCCACACCGGAAGTACAAAGTAGGAAACGGCGAAGGCAACCAGACCTGCAATTACGGTATCCAGAATCCTGTCTTTAAAAATCACATTAATATTTCCGGGTGTAAGAAGGTTAAACGTAAGAAAAATATAAATGGTCATAAAAAGCACTGCCCAAAAATACTTCCATTTCAGCATGCTGAAACAGAGAATCATGCTTACGAGAAGAATTACGAACAAAAGTGTACTGTCGGTAATGAAATATAAAATGATATATGCCAAAACCGCGCCCACAAAAGTCCCGTAAAGCCGCAGTAAATTCCGGTCTTTGGTGGTAGAATAAGCAGGCCGCATAATGGCAATGATGGTAATGAGAATCCAGTAGGAATGTCCGATTCCCAAAAATTCCAGTCTCGATACAAAATATCCTGCAACCAGTGCAAGCGTAATTCGTACTGCGTGGCGGAAATGGGAGGATTCCACCGACAGATTATTCCTTAAAACCTTAAAGTTTATTTTTTCTTGGCTCGGTGTAAAGTTTTTGATATCCAAACCGGTAGAAAGGCTTTTAGCTAGCTTTTCATCCTGAGAAAATGCACGGTAGATCGTCTTAATCTCTTCGCTGATATCGGTGATTCTTACCATGATCTGTCTTAGAATCATGAAATCTTCCAGATAATCTGCCGATAATTTTTGATTACGCAGGTCAAAATATTCCTCAAAAAGAAGCTGAAGTTCTTCATCGATATTTCTGATGGATTTTGCTTTGATCCCTGCCTGCATTGCGATCCCGATGGAAGTGAGTTCTCCGGCGATCAACGTGAGATATTTACTGATGGAGAGCAGGAAATCGGTATCACCAAACCGTTGCTGCACTTTTTTATAATCACTTTCGGAGGTCATGAGTTTTTCGTGCAGGTCGATTGAATTTAGAAACATCAGCATCAGAAGCCGGCTTTCGGTCGTGGATTCGTTAACGATTGTGCGCGTTTTGAATACTGTTTCGCGGGTTTCTTCCTGAAGGTTTTTAATCTTGATCTGCTGTGAAATCACCTGAGAGAAAAGAGCGTCGATATCCGCATCTTTTTCATAAAACTTTGCTTTAATAAGGAGATAATCTGCAAGATCCAGATAGTTTTCCCCGATCATCTGTCCTGCCAGTTTGTAGGGCTGGATTTTGGTAACGATGAGGAAAATAACAAAAAACCAGAAACAGCCTGCAAGGAATGTGACTAAACTCAGAAAAATATCATCGCCATTTAGATGTCCGTTGATGAAAATTGCCAGAACCACCAAAGACAGTGAACCGACGGCCGCTAACCGCTGCCCGTAGACACCGATCAGGGAAAAAAACATCCCGAAGAAAACAATTTCAATATAAATCAGCGGCGGAAAATCTTTAATTAAAGTTGCGACAAGAGCGACTAAAAAGAAACAGATCACCGCGAAAAGAAGAGAATTTCTCCGCCGGATAAAAGGTCCGGGCTGATCGGTAAGTCCAACCAGACTCGTTCCCAACGGGAACAGAACAAATTCTTTAAGCACCCCAAAATAAGCCAGAATAATACTCGGAACCACAATAGCCAGAGTAATCCGCACTGCAGAATAAATATACTGGCTGGTCATGTATTTTTTTAATTCTGAGGTGTAATTCATCATACAAAATTAAGGATAGAAAAGAAAAAACTGGTAAAAATCACATTTTTTAGTCATCAAAAATATATTTTGCATAAAAAAACCTCAACAAGTGAGGTTTCTGTTATCATGATTGTGACATTTAATAATCAACATTTGAAGTTTCCTCTCCAATAGTCCAGGTCAGTCCGAATCTTAAAGTATTGTCAAGCGCCGAGTTAACTTTAGAAGTATTGATGAGATACGAAACATCCAGCGCGAAAGCGTTGTATTTTAAACCGATTCCGGCAGTTGCAAACTGTCTTGCTCCCTGCTCTTCGCTCTCATGGAAGTAACCGGTACGTACCGAGAATGCATTGTCGTAAGAATATTCCAGACCACCGCTGAACATTATACTTTTTTCATTTTTAAATGATTTTCCGATGCCTTCAATAACGCCCACATTCGGTACTTCATAAATAGGAGTGTTGTTGATGGGATCCACTCCGACCAATTCAGAGCCCGGAACCAAAAGTTTTGAAGCTTCAGCACTTAAGCTGATGCGGTTTGCATCGTCCAGAAACATATCATAACCGGCTCCCAATCTTGCCATGGTTGGCAAATAGGATCTGGAGTCTTCATTTCCAGTATAGTCAAGACGCGGACCTAAATTCTGTACAGCCAAACCGGCATTAATTCGTCCGTCGTATCCTCCGATACTGGAAAAACGCGGAGTTGTATAATAACTTGAAATATCTACTGCGAAAGAGTTTGCAGCTTTCAGTGTAGTATCGGTATTAAATCCTCCTGCCAGATCAGAACGCAAAAATCTTCCGGTAATCGCCATGGAAAAAGTGTCGGCAAGTTTCAAACCATAAGCAATATCAATTGAAAATTCGTTTGGTTTTGCAATTCCTTCCTGAACCACTTCAGTTCCTACAATCCGGGTAAGGTCAACCTGGCCCATATTGAAATAATAGATACTTGCAGAAATGGTAGATCTTTCTTCCTGACCCAAAAATTTATGATAAGACCCGTATACCAGGAATACATCATTTGTTAACTTACTCATATAAGGAGTATAAGTTACTCCTACTGCAGAATTGGTTCTGCTGAAAGGATATTTTGCAGCATTCCAAAACTGCGAGAATGCATCTGAAGAAGTGGCAACACCCTGATCACCCATACCTCCCGCACGGGCATCCGGTGCAATTCTAAGGAAAGGCGCTCCGGTAAGTACAGGTCTGATATTACTCAAATCCTGGGAAAATCCCATGAAGCCGGCACTAAGACCCAAACCTAAAAAAAGTTTTTTTGAAAGATTCATATAATATTATTTATAGTTTATTTATTTTAAAAGCACCATCTTTTCGACGGCTGTTGCACTTCCTTTGCATTTTTCCTGATTCTGGCTTTTTGCAAATATCTTAAAAATATACGTACCCTTTGCTACTGCATCGCCAAAATCATCATTTCCGTCCCATTCAATAGCCTGTCTTGGTGTTCTGAAGCCCTGTAAGAACGGTTCAGAGACAACAGTCTGTGTTAAAGTTCTTACCAGTTTTCCGGTTATCGTATAAATCTGAACATTCACATCCAGAATATCGTCGCAGTTGTGTTCAAACTGCACATAAGTTTTATTGGTAAAAGGATTCGGCCAGTTCAGAGGTCTGTTGATGATGAGACTCTGGTTGGTTTCGTCTTTTACGTCAAATTTTAACGTTTCTGTGGTCGAATTATTGTTGATGTCCCAAACTTTAAATGTTAAAATATGTTCGCCCGGAGTCAGATTTCTGAAAGGGTAGGTTACATTGCCTTTCTGATAGTCTGCTAAAGCCGGATTTACACAGCCGTTTCCTTCGCCCGGCGAAAAGAAATCGTTCAGAACCACCGTGTTAATAATTTCCCCATCCAAATATACAGTAATATCGTGACCAATTCCAGCTCCGGTTGAATTTATTCCGGTATCATCGGTTACACACGCCAGAAGCATTGGATTCTGATCCGTAATTCCACCATTCGCAAAATTGGTATTGTTCATATACAGGCGGACTTTCGGCGGCTCCTGGTCATTAATTCCGTCTGGATTAATATCTCCAATCTGATGCGGCCGATTGTTGAAAACATCAATAACCTTGTTATCTGCATAAGCCAGTATTCTGCCGGTTCCTACCGTATAATTAATATCATTCGGAACGTAGAACTCAACGGTAAAAACCCCATTTACTGCAGTTCCCGACGCTTTTACAATTGCGCTTCCCTCTTCGGTATAGTTTAGAACAGGCGTTAAATTTCCGTCGTTGTTCAGGGTACTTTTGTTGAGTCTTTTATCAAAAATATTAATGACCACTCTTCCGTTAAATGTATTGTTTAAACTGCCATTGGGATTATTGATATGCCCTGTTATTTTAACAAAATCCAATGCTCTGATGAGACCCGGAACCGGGGTTACAATCTGGTCAATCACCAAAAGTCTTTTCGGGCGGCTGAGTTTCATTGCGGGATCTCCTAGAAAATTAACCTTTAAATGATTTGGATTTGCTCCAAAAATAGTCTTGGCTTCTAAATTGGCATTTCCCAAAGTTTCAAAATCATCATTTGTCAGTTCGAAAAGAGTTTTGGTAAACTGGTCGGTATAGCTGATCCCGTAATTCACTTCGATCGCACGGCTGGAAGTAATCATGGCAGTGGCTCCGCCGTCTTTATGTTTGATGAACTGTTCACCTACCGAAAATGTGTTCGGTTCATCCCAAAGGGTAAATTCGCAGGTAATGGTACAGACCAGCGGAAAGCGGCTGTAAACATTCGAAAAATTGTTGGAATTCTGTACTTCATCTGAAGTCAGAACCCGTTCCTGCGCCCATCCGTTTATTCCGCCATGTCCGAAATAAAATAAATAAAGGCTGTTGCCGATATCGTTGGAAATGGCTTGGTTTACCTGCGGATAACGCGGCCCGCCCGCTGAACTCTGCTGTACAAATGAATCCTGATAAAGTTTACGGATGTTGTATTCGGGTTTGTCGGTAGTTCCTTCAAAGGTGTCCGCAATAGCAGTTTCTACATAATTATGGAAAGGGCCTCCTCCGTCATCGTCGTCATCTACTACAAAATCCATCTTCATACGCCATTCTCCAAATGGAGTAGACTGTCCCGGTAAGGCGTTGTAATACGCCAGCGTTTTATCGACCAGCTTTGTAGCTTCTGTAACCGTGGCTCCGGGTAACCGTCCTACCGGTAAATCCGGTAACATACTTCCCAAAAATGTGGAAGTCTGTGGCTGGGTCATCACAATATAATCATCGGTAACGAAAGAAGATACAAAATTCCCGCTCTCTTCACTTTGGTAAGAAGGAACCACATTGTAATTGTTCGGAGTTCTGTTTTTATAGTCATAGGTAGCATCACCAAGCAGGAAAACATATTTCAAACTTCCGGCGGGGGTATTGAGTTTGGTTACAAAATCACGGATTGCGGTTAAATCCTGCCCGCCGCTGCTGTATTCGTTGTAAATTTTATTGATGTCGACAATTGTAGACTGAAGATTGCTTTTGGTCTGATGATAGGTCGCCATCCGTTGAGCATTCGACATCATTTCGGGCGTTGTAAGAATCAGGTAATCCACATTCTGTAGAGCAGCGAGATTCTGATTTTCCATTTTACCGACAAAAGTTGGCAGATATGCAGATGCGGCCTTAAAAGCCACAAATTCATTGTTGAAATCCATGTTTGCGGAAACGTACCCGAAATTAAAAAGGGCACCGCCCGCTTTGTTCACCCGTCTGTTGGCATTGGTAATGTCGGTTACATCCCAAACCTGCTCCAGTGTAGCTGCATCAGAAATCGAAAATCCGTAATTCTGCAGGGATCCGCTTTCAAGCGAGAAATCCCGGAAATTCATTTGGGTGCCGTTAAATGTCAGGTTTTCTTTGTACTGTACCTCGACATAATCAAAGTAAAAAAGACCGTTGGGATTTGTACTGATGTTAGGAGTATAGTTGAAGGTAATTGAAGTTCCGCTGAAGTTCGAAATATTTCCGCCGTATCTCATTTGCACAAAGTCCTGCCCGTTTGGGGCGATGGACTGCGAAAACGTATTCTGTCCGTTGATATTAAAAGTCATTTGATTGCCCTGCGATTTAAAACCGATAACCTGTGTCCTGTATTTGATGACATCAGTCGGCTGCATGGGAGATTTTGTTGTTAAAGTGACCGTTTTTGGAGCGGTGAAAGGCAGTTCGTCGGTCCATACTCTTCCCAATTTCAATAAATTTTTCTTATCATCGTCGATAAACTGATAATCATCATACCTAGTAATAAGAGTAGAAGGAAGATTTCCGTCCAGCGTCTGAACCCTTTTTCCGAGACCTTTATCGAAAGTGATGAAATAATAGGAAAAATCTTCGTAAATATTCTTAAAGTGATTGCTCCGGTCTGTTCGGGTGTCGGTTCTTTTGAAACCTCCGCCGTTTGCGGTATCATACAGATTGTATCCGTTTGGTCCCTGCGCATAGAAGAGTGCATAATCTGTACTGTTCCAGACTCCGTCTTCTTCTCCCACTACCTGAACTGCGTTTTCCTGCAGTGCACTGAAACGGGAATCCTGGTTGAATTCCGGAAGCATCACGCCGCCATTTCCGTAAATTCTGAAATTTCTGGGATTAACAGAAGCAGGATTAATTCCATTCTGCTGAAGAAATTCTGCGGTAATTTTAAAAATTCCGCTGCGGTCTACTTTGATCTTATAGAAGTTTCCGGATGAAAGTGGATTTACGGTTGTTCCTATTTTGGCAGCCGAAGCACTCAGGCTTTTCCTGGTACTTCCGGAAGAAATTTCAAAAGATGAAAGCCGCAGAACTCTCCCTTTCTCCAGTTTAAATAGGGCCACACTGATATTCGCACTGTTGCCACTTTCGCCGGAGGAATACGATACCGAGGCCTGATCGAAATCGATGAGGGAATGCTTATTCAGATCAAAAAGTTCCTTGTCGGAAACCCCAACCCACTGCAGGTTGATAATTCCCAGATCTTTTTTTTCTGTTTTTTGTTTTATTTGGATAAAAATGTTATTTTGGTCAAATGAAAAACCTTCGTTCTTAAAACTGGGAAGATTCATTTTTATTTCACCGAAATTTCTTGTTTTCGAACCTTCCCACTGAAGATCGATTCTTTGAGCATTTACAAGTGAAATAACCAAAAAGAAAAAGATAACCGTAAATTTTGTTTTCATAAAAGGAATTAAAATTCTAGAATACAAAATAAACGAAAATTTTAGAGAAATTATATGATACAATAAAATTAATTTCTTCACGTTTTGCAAAAAAATCAAATCTTTACTTGATTAATTGAATAATTTATTTTTTCTTTGTACTTTGAAAATATTTAAACCAACTATGAAAAAACTAAAGTTGTTTTCATTAATAGCATTCAGTTCTACACTTGTACTCACCAGCTGCGGCGGCTCAGGAACAAGCAAAGGAGGAGGAACCAAAAAATTTGTAAGTAAAACCGGTTGGAAACCTAACGATTCCAAAGGCTGGTTTTATGCTGGTAAACAGCCAAAACAAAAAGGTTGGCCAGGAATGGTGTATGTGGAAGGAGGAACGTTCACAATGGGATTAGTGAAAGATGATGTCATGCACGATTGGAACAACACACCCCGCAGAATGCAGGTGAGTTCTTTCTACATCGGCGAAACTGAAATTACCAATTACGAATACCGCGAGTATTTAACCTGGTTAAAGTATGTATTCCCACCGTCAGATCCTAGTTTCACTAATATCTACACCGGTGCGTTACCTGATACTTTACTTTGGGACAACCAACTCTCGCGTAATGATTTTTCTGAAACCTATTTCAGATCTCCGGAATTCGATTACTATCCGGTAGTAGGAGTGAGCTTCGATCAGGCTAACCGATACTGTGAATGGCTTACAGACAGAGCAAATGAAAAAGCTTTGATGGATGCAGGAATCATTTCAAAAGACTTTTATATCAACGAATCCAACAATGTTGGAGGAGCTGCTTTCAACATGGATAAATTCAAAGCGAATGATCCTGAAATGAAGGAGTATATTAATGATAAAAGAATGCAGCAGAAATCCGGTATGAAAACTACCAATGAACGTTTGCTTGCTGCAAACAGATCACCAAATGCTGCCATCGTAACTAAATTCAGACTTCCTTCAGAAGTGGAGTGGGAATATGCAGCACTCGGAATGGAAAAAAACAGAGAATATAACAATTATCTGGGAAAAACTCCTCAAATTGAAAAATTGAGAGGATCAAAAGGAAGAAACGAAGGAATGTTCATGGAAAATTTCAAGTACGGAACAGGAGATTACTCAGGTGTTGCGGGTTGGAAAAACGACGGTTCTGCGCAGACTTCCGATGTAAGACAATATCCTTCAAACGATCTTGGGATCTATGGAATGTATGGTAACGTAGCAGAATGGACCGCTGATGTTTACAGACCTATCATTGATTCAGAATATAACGATTTCAATTACTACAGAGGAAATGCTCCGCAAGCCCTTGTTAGAAACGGAGACGGAACCCTTAAGAAAATTGAAGCCGGTGATATCAAATATGATACACTTGCTGATGGAAGATTGGTTTACAGAGGACTTCCGGGTCAGTTCGAACGTGAAACAGTTGCGGATTTCGGAAACTTCAGAGATGGAGACCGTCAGTCTTCATTGAACTTCCGTGGCGAAGCTACCGACAGTGCCAATACTTATAATATGTATAATTCACCTAGAAAAAACTTCATCGTTGATTCACGTGGTCGCGTTATCATGCAGAAAGACACGAAAGAAAGAACTTCGTCTATTTCCAATGATATCCGCGTAGTGAAAGGTGGTTCTTGGCAGGACTCAGCATATTGGCTGGATCCGGGACAAAGAAGATACAAAGACCAAGCGAAAGCTTATGGTTGGATTGGTTTCCGCGTTGCACAGGATGCGAGAACAAGCGACAATAACAGATCAAGAAGATAAATATTATCAAAATAAACTAGAGAATCCTTCCGAATTACCGGAAGGATTTTTTATTTTTGACCCATGAATGCAGAACAGTTTTACCCTATTTTTCTTAAAGCCGGTAAGGTAACCATCGACAGCAGGACTGTTCAGAAAAACGATCTTTTCTTTGCTTTTTCGGGAGTACAGTTCAATGCTGCGGTTTTAGCAGAAAAAGCTATCGAAAACGGCGCTTTGGCGGTAATTGTAGAGCAGAAAGAGTATGAAAACGTATCCAAAAATATTTTCTACGTTCCGTCGACCTTAAATTTTTTACAGGAACTGGCGCAATATCATCGACACAGACTGAATATTCCGATCATCGCACTGACTGGAAGCAACGGGAAAACCACTACAAAAGAACTCATTCATGCGGTTCTTTCTGAAAAATTCAGGGTGCAGTACACTTTTGGAAATCTGAATAATCACATTGGTGTTCCGCTGACGATTCTTTCCATTAAACCGGAACATGAAATGGCCGTAATCGAAATGGGTGCCAATCATCAGAAAGAAATCGAAATGCTTTGTTCCCTTGCTGAGCCGGATTTTGGCTACATCACCAATTTCGGTAAGGCACACCTGGAAGGTTTCGGATGTTTTGATGGTGTTGTGAAAGGCAAATCTGAACTGTATGATTATCTGAAATCAAATAACAGAACTATTTTGGTGAATGAAAACGATGCCGTTCAGGTTCAGAAAACAGAAAATTATCCCAACCGCATCACTTTCGGAAAAGAAAATTCCGAGTATTTTTTCAAAGAATTTTCAGCCAAAAATTATGTCGGGCTTGCTTTCGGTGATACCAAAATACAATCTAAACTTACAGGAAGTTACAATTTTACGAATCTGTGCGCAGCTGCAGCTTTCGGCTTGCATTTCGGAATCGGAATCGAAGAAATTAAATCTGCAATCGAAAATTACACGCCGACCAATATGCGTTCCCAGATCATGCAGAAGGACGGTAAAACGCTGGTTTTAGATACTTATAACGCGAATCCAAGTTCCATGACCGAATCTCTGAAAAATTTCGGTTATTTTGAAGGAACCAAAACGGTCATCATTGGAGATATGCTTGAACTGGGAGACGAGAGTGAGCGAGAGCATGAAAATATTCTTGCGCTTGCAAAATCCCTGAATTTCGATGAAATCATGACGGTAGGGAAGTACTTTAAAATGGTAAATGATTCCGAAAAAGCGTTTGAAACAACCGAAAATCTCATCGATTTCCTCAAAAATCAGAAAATAGAGTCAAAAAATATCCTCCTGAAAGCTTCAAGAGGAATTGCACTGGAGAAAATCATCAGTTTTATTTAATCAACCTCCGACCAGAATTCGTTTAAGATCAGTTTGATATTTTTGAAAGTCGATGGAAGCACCTCTTCCTGAATTTCATCGTTGGTCTTCCAGGCTACATCGGTAATCCCTTCTTCAGTCTGGGGAATGGCTTTCTGATCGCCCACACACGTCATCTGGAACCAGTAGGTGGTTTTCAGAACCCGATCGCCGTTTCTTTCCGTGTAAATGTGGAAGGTATTATTGAGAAATTTTTCAAGAATCAAATCCTTCAATCCTGTTTCTTCTTCAACTTCGCGTAAAGCGGTCTGTTCCAAAGATTCGCCTTCTTCAATTTTTCCTTTGGGCAAATCCCACTTTCCAAGTCTTTTGATAAATAAAATTTCACCATTGCTGTTGCTTACGATTCCGCCTGCAGCTTCGATCACGCGGAACATATGCGTAAAATCTTCCCAGATTTCCCCAATATTCTCACCATACACATTCAGCATAGGGCACGAAGTGTTCTGAAGGAGATCAATTGCAATTTCCAGCGTGGCAAATCCTTCAAATCTTAAATTCTTCTCGATATCCGCAGGATATTTCGACAACAATAATTTTTTTTCGTTAACAAAAACTTTATACATTTGCAGGACTTTTTTAATAGTACAAAAATATAAAAATGAATTTAGAAGCACGCAAAATAACTGTTAATAAATCAGCGGCAGAACTCACAGAATTACTGAAAAAGCCTGAAAACTATAAAGATCTGATGCCGGAAGGCCTTCAGACTTTTGAAACCAGAGAAGATGGTTTTAAATTCAGCCTGAAAGGAATGCCCGAAATTGCGCTTAAAATCGCAGAAGTCACCGACAATAAAGCGGTTCTGAAATCTGCAAGTTCAAGCCTTGATTTTGAACTCGTAACGCACCTGACGAAAGTAAGTGAAACCCAAACCGAAATTCAGATGATTTTTGATGGGAAATTCAACCCTTTCATCAAAATGATGGTCGAAAAACCGCTGCAGAATTTCATCAATTCCCTTACCGATAAAATCGAAAAGACTTACAAATAAACTACTTCAACCTTCAGAAATGAAGGTTTTTTTATGCAATGATTCCGGAAGAATGATTCTTAGAACTTCCCGTTGCTGACGCAAGAACATTAATTTCATTCCGCATTCTCAGCACGCCCATGAATGCAAAAATAAGCGCTTCCTTAAAATGGATGATTTTTTCGTCAGGAATAATGATTTCCGATTGTGTTTTCTCCTGAATTTTTTCCATTAAAAAAGAATTGAAGGTCCCGCCGCCCGTTACGAGAACATTTTTGAGCGCATAGCGGTTAAAAACTTCAGAAATCTGTATTGCGGCGTGTTCGGTAAAGGTCGCGAGGAGATTTTCCGTCTTCCGATCCTTGATGAAAGGGTTGATTTCCTTCATCACCCATTCAATTCCGAGGGATTTTGGTGGATTCTGACGGTAAAAATCCAGAGCATTTAAAAAAGATAAAAGTTCAGCGTCAACAGTTCCGTTTCTGGCGGAAAGTCCGCCCTCATCATATTTCTTGCCGAGATCTGCGGCAAAGCGGTTAAGCAGAATATTGACCGGGCAAATGTCGAACGCGATTCTTTTGCCGTCTTTTTTCATGGAAATATTTGAAAATCCGCCTAAATTTAAACACGCATCGTACTCCTGAAACAGAAGTTCATCCCCAATCGGGACCAAAGGTGCTCCGTTTCCTCCCAAAAGCACATCCTGACTCCGGAAATCATAGATTACGGGAATTTCTGTTTCCGCTTTAATTGCTCTTCCGTCGCCGAGCTGAAACGTATATTTTTTCTCCGGATTGTGAAAAACAGTATGGCCGTGAGAAGCGATAAAATCTACCTTTTCGAGAGCGTATTTTTGGATGAAGGCATCGACCTGTTTACCCAAATAAAATCCATATTCGGAATGAAGTTCGAGAAGTTCCTCGGCCGAAAGCAGGATAGAATTCCGGAGTTTTTCTTCCCAAAAAATTGGATACGGAATGGTTTCAGCCTGCAGGATTTCAAAATGCCATTTTTCATTTTTCTGAAAACGGGCGAAACAGAGATCCAGACCGTCAAGACTTGTGCCCGACATCAGACCGATGACATGGTACATCATAGAAATGTTTAGATAAAAATAAGGAATTACTGGCTCTTTTCCGGTATTTTTTTGGCATTGATGTCGCCGGAATTGTTGTAGAAAGCATATTCAGAGAAATCGTCTTTGGCTTTCATACCGTTCGCGCCAATCAACGTAGATCCGTCTTTATCGGTGACAAAAACCGTATCGCCGGTGTAAATTTCTTTCTTGTTTTGGTCCCAGTAAACGGTTTGCATCGCAAAAATCTGGCCTTCGTTGGTTACGATTCTCACATTGCCTTTCGCTTCATAGAACTTTTTCTGCTCCGAAAATTTCGCGTATTCCGCGGTGATTTTTCCCGGCACTTTCGGCTTTTTTTTGTCGAAGAAAAGAATGTTGATTCCTTTTTTGGCCACGACATACGGAGAATCGATGAGTTCGTATTTCTCGATCAGTGGAGCAGTGGCCCTGAGTTTCACAAAACCCGAATCCCGCTGCACAATTTTGGCATTGTTGATGACCTGAGAAGGGAAATTAGTGTTTTTTTTACCGCCAAAAGTATTGAGATCTTCTTCGCAGGAAACTATAAAAAATATAGCACATCCGTAAAGGAAGGCTATATTTTTAAATTTTATTTTCCGCGAAAAAAAAACCATTAATTATAAAGATTTTTCCTGAACCATTTATCGGCAAAATTAATTCCTATTTTAAGATTCACGAAATTCTGGTTGATGAGGTTGTTCTGTACTGTACCCCGTTTCCCGAGTTCAACACCAAGATCGATGCCACTCATTCTGCTTGGCGAGTTGTTCTTGAACGGAAGCGAAGCTCCTAAAGTTAGTCCGTATTTGTTGATATTTGTACCGTTGATGTTAAGATTTCCTTTTTCATAATATGCACCGTAACGGTAAGTAATTCTGGAAAAATAATTCCGGAAATTATTGATATTCGGCAAATACCAGCCACCGGCAGCAACGCGGTAAGAATCTTCATACTGAAAAGGAAGTCCTAAAAACTGAATGCTTTCTCCTTTTTTATAATCGATCTGCGTAGACACAAACCACTTGAGATTATGTCCGAAACCTGCACCAAGTGAAGCTTCGAATGGAATCAGGTTTTTGGAAATGTAGTTTTTTTGGTCAATCACATCCACGTAGGCTTTTTCGCCGCTAGAAACATAATAATAGGTGCTGTTGGTATACTGGGTTTCCATATCGGTGGTGTTCCCCAATGTGGAAGTGGCTCCCAATGTCAGTTTTCTGTCGTTGTCGTATTTTTTCTGATAGGTAGCTCCTAACGTAAAATTGAAATTCTTGATATTGTTCCTGGTTTCGTATCCGTTTACAAGTTCTGCGTCCGATAAGGTTACTTCATCAATATCATAAAGATTTCCGAAATAAAAATTACTTCTTAAGCCGAGGGAAAAATCGGGTGTTACGGCATATGAAAATGCAGCCTGAACGGTGCTCAGACTTCCTTCTCCTCTGAAATTAT
The DNA here is from genome assembly GCA_019459085.1 of Kaistella sp. Taxonomy (GTDB): domain Bacteria; phylum Bacteroidota; class Bacteroidia; order Flavobacteriales; family Weeksellaceae; genus Kaistella. Next base: position 77,320 of record JAIBEW010000011.1, on the reverse strand, counting down.
TGACTCTTACTGATCCGTCGCCAAGTGTTTCAGAATTCAAGATATTGTATCTCTTGGAACTGTAAGGCTGATAACCGATTCCGAATTTCGCTTTTTGAGAAATCGGAAATGCGATGGAGATATTGGATAAATAAGTTGAATGTTTCGTCGACTTCGTATTGTCCGTTGTAAAGAAATTATTTTCGTTGGTTCCTTCAAACTTGATCGTCGTAAGTTCCATATTGGAATTGGCCGCCGGATTCTTGAAGTTGAAACTGTTGTTGAAGTCAGTAATATACGCCGTTGAAATCCCTGCCATGGCAGAAGTCTCAACCGTATTGTCATACTTTACATCACCGATTCCATAGGCGGCATAAGGAGAGTTACCAATGCTTTGCGCATTCAGGAAAAATCCTGCGGAAATAAATGATAATGCAAAAATTCTTTTCATTCTGGGTTTTTAAAATAATGCGCAAATATCCTAAATATTAATGAATTGAGAAAATTTACTTTGGTTAAAGTTTGTTAAGTACGCATCTGCGTCAAAAGCTGATTCAGATCGCCATTTCTGCAGGTTTCCGGCGTCCGTTTTCGGACAAAATATTTATCTTTGAAAAATGAACTGGGAAGAAATTGCAGGCCAGGAAAAACTCAAAAATCTCCTGAAAGACAGCATCGATAAAAAAAGGGTAGGCCACGCTCAGCTTTTTGTGGGAACTGACGGGTACGGAACGCTCCCTTTGGCGCTCGCCTTCGCGAAAGAAATCTTTAAAAAGGAGAATGAACACGCCTCCTCGAAAGTGGAACATCTTAACCACGTTGACCTGCATCTGAGTTTTCCTGTTTTTAAAGTGAACAACAGCGGCCTCACGAGTAATTATTTTGATGAATTCCGGGACATGATCATGGCAAATCCCTATTCCAGCGCGGAAGACTGGAGCCGAATCCTGGAGTCGGAAAACAAGCAGCTCACAATTTATGCGGATGAAATTGATGAACTGAACCATAAATTTGCCCTTAAAAGTTTTGAAGGCGGCAGTAAAATTCTCATCATTTGGCAGGCCGACCGAATGAACGATTCCGCTTCCAATAAATTTCTGAAATTCCTCGAGGAACCACCGAAAGATACTTTGATTATCCTCACCGCCGAAAGTACCGATGATATTCTGCCGACGATCCTGTCGAGAACACAGCTCGTGGAAATCCCGCGTATTTCCGATGAAGACATGGAGGTTTTCATCCAAAAAAGCGGTAATGTGACTTCCGAAAAAATTGCTGAAATTGTGTTTCAGGCGCAGGGAAACTGGAATGTTGCACAGAAACTTATGGCTTTTGAAAATTCCGACGCCGAATTCGAAGAACTTTTTGTACGTTGGGTTCGCGAAGCCTTTCAGGTGAAAAAGAAACCTGAATTCCTTAAAAATATCGTGTTCTGGGGCCGGAGTATTTCGCTCTGGAACCGCGAAAAACAGAAAAAATTCCTCGATTACTGTGCCGAAATGTTCCGCCTCGCACTGCTTCAGAACTACGGAAACACAGATCTGGTCTATAAAAAAATAAATTCTGAAGGGTTTAAATGGGAAGGTTTTTCCAAATTCATTCACGGTGCGAATATCGAAGCCATTCTCGAAGAGATTTCCGATGCCGATTACCATCTGGAAAGAAACGCGAACGCGAAAATTGTGTGGACGGATCTTGGAATCAAACTGTCCCGCTATATTCATAAATCACCGTAAAAAAAGCCACTCCGGACGGAGTGGCTTCTGTCTTTCTCGAAAATAACTGAAATCAAGCCGCTTTTTTAGCAGTAGTTTTTTTGACTTTTGAATGGTCCATCTTGCAGTCTTTGTGATTTTTCATATCACATGCTTTTGCCGTTTTTTTACCGTCCATCTTACATTCTTTGGCATCTTTTCCCGCGCAGCAGGATTTTTTAGGTGTTTCCTGTGCAAAGTTCAAGGTAAATGCAGTGATGGCTAAAACGGAAATTATTTTTTTCATGTTGAATTTAGTATGTACTGATTAATAAACGGGTTAAAGATAGCAATAATTATGTATTGATTAAATGCAAGAAATTAAATAATCATGTAAAAGGCTTTTGGTTTTATGGCTGAGTTCTTTTGTAGAAAATATAATCGGTGTTGATGGGTTCAATCCCTGTCTGTCTGAGGTCTGACGCAATCTGTGCACGGTGATAAGTCGAATGGTTCACCACATGAAAGAGCACCTCCCTGATTTTATTGGAAAACCTGTCTCCTTTGGAATTGGAATATTCTCTATTTTCATCCAGAGGAAATTCTTCAATGATTGTGAGCGTATTTTCGTAATTCTGCGTGTTGAGATCACTAAGGATTTTCCAGTCATTTACCTGCCACACCTCAAAAGCCGGAGTGTTTAGGATTCGCGAATTCCAGATCTGATGGGCGTTCACCAAGTGACTGATGAGTTGCTGTGACCTTTTGGGAATTTCGTGAAAATGCTGCAGTATCAGTTCAATAAGCTGTCTGTTGGCGTGGTGGTTGTATTCAAAAAGTTCTTTAAAATAATCTTTCATGGCGGGTTTGCTTTTAAAGAGTGTAACTGATTTCGCTGCTGCTTTTCGGATATTTTCGAATGCTTAAATAATGTTCGTGTTTTTCAAAAAATCTCCGTCAATAATGAGGAGTTTAGCGCCATCTGCGGAAATAGAACGGTGAGAACTCATTTCGTCCGACACCACGTAAGTTTCGCCTTTTGAAAGTTTGATTTTCTCTCCGGTTTTGAGTTCGCTGATAAATTCTCCTTCCAGACAGTGTACAATATGCCCTTTTTCGCACCAGTGATCTGCGAGATAATGTTTGGAATATTCTACCAAACGGATTCTGAGGCCGCCCAACTGAATGGTTTGCCAAAAAGCTACACCTTTTTCGCCTTTGTATTCCATTTTCTCCACGGTAGTCCAGTCGATTGTTTGAAATGGGATGTTGATCATTTTTTAATTTTAAGTCAGGAGAATCCCGTTCAATTGATGTTGTTAGTTTTTTAAAATTAACAGCAAGTATGTTTTAGACGGCTATTCATCTATTGCTCCATGAAAAATGCAAGTCATTACCACCTTTTCTTCCTCACATAAATAAACGTCAGCAGCGCAATAAAGACCATTAAACCTAACGTGATAAAATAGCCGTATTTGTGCTGCAGTTCCGGCATAAACTGGAAATTCATGCCGTAAATTCCCGCAATAAAAGTAATCGGGAAAAAATACATCGAGTAAATGGCCAGTACTTTCATGACCTGATTCGCCTTTTGATCCGTGAGCGCGAGATACATCTGGATGAGGTTGGCAATCTGCGCGTTAAGATGATCAAAATCCGTCGCCACATCTTTGTATTTGTCTTTCAGGTCTTCAAAAGACGCATCTTCAATTCCAAGGGTCTTAAATTTATCCACCCAGTCGGAAGAAATATTCAGAATTCTCGTGTTAAGGCCCGATTTTCTTTTCAGTTTGTAAAGACGGCGGATCTGGCTGGAGGAGTTCGTGTTTTTAAGGAAAATCTCATTTTCGATATTGTCCATGGTTTCAATGAGACTGTTCGATTCATCATCAAACGATTTCATGACTTTCAGAGCCAGATTAAGGGCTATTTTTTGAGGCTTTATGGCGGCGTTTTCAGGGAGCAGCACTTCTTTCCTGAATTCATACACGCTCCGGTTTTTCATGCGGTGAATCGTGATGATGATATCCTTCATCAGGAAAATGCCCAGTTTCGTGGAAATGTCGCTGATGGTATTGAGACTTGCGCGCTCCAGTTCGGTATTTTCACGCATCAGAAAAAATTTAACCGCGTTGTCCTGCTCGTATTTCGGCAGGTGATTCGGATCAATCGTATCTTCCAGCAGCAGCATGTTGATCTCGTATCTTTCGTGCAGAAAATCCAGATCTTCCTGAGTAGGCGCTTCCACGTCGATCCACTCGCAGTGGCTGTTCCGGTAAATAATTTCGATTGGCATTCAACAAATTTAACAATTATTTCTGTTCGGGTTAAGTTCCCTGCCATGTTTTAAATAAAATATATATTTGTAAAAATTTAAACTTTCATGATCAGAAGCAGAATAGCGGGAATCGGGCATTACGTTCCCGAGAATACCGTGACCAATGATGATTTGGCAAAACTCATGGCTACCAACGACGAATGGATTACGGAAAGAACCGGCATCAAAGAGCGCCATCACCGAAAAAACAGAAACGATTCCGAAGAAACCACGGCTTTTCTGGGTTTTAAAGCTTCCGAAAAAGCGCTTCAAATGGCCGGACTCACTGCAAAAGACATCGACTATATTATTTTTGCCACCCTTTCTCCGGATTATTATTTCCCGGGATGCGGCGTCCTGCTTCAGGAAATGCTCGGCTGTGACACGATTGGTGCGCTTGATGTTCGGAACCAGTGTTCCGGTTTCGTGTATGCGATGAGTGTTGCCAATGCTTTTATTAAATCGAATGCGTATAAAAATATTCTCGTTGTGGGAGCCGAAATCCATTCTTTCGGACTTGATTTCAGCGATGCGGGCCGTGGCGTTTCCGTTATTTTCGGCGACGGAGCCGGCGCGGTGGTGCTTTCCGCTGCTGAAGGGGAAGGAAAGGGCGATATTGTGGCCATGAACATGCATTCCGAAGGGAAATATGCCGATGAACTCTGTACAAAATTTCCCGGCTCGAAATACGGCTGGAGCGACCGCATGCGTCTGGAACCTGAAAATGTAACCGATGCGGAAGTCTATCCGCACATGAACGGTAATTTCGTGTTTAAGCATGCCGTAACACGTTTCCCGGAAACCATGGAAGAAGCACTCAAATCCGCCGGAAAAACCGTAGAAGATCTCGACATGTTTATTCCTCATCAGGCAAACCTCAGGATTGCGCAGTTCGTACAGCAAAGATTCGGACTGCCGGACGAAAAAGTGTTCAACAACATCCAGAAATACGGCAACACGACCGCCGCTTCCATTCCGATCGCTTTAAGCGAGGCGATTGCTGAAGGAAAAGTAAAACGTGGCGACCTCGTACTCATTTCCGCTTTCGGCAGCGGATTTACTTGGGGATCCGTCCTTTTTGAATTCTAAAAGTTTTATAAGTTATAAAAAAAATGCACCTTACGGGGTGCATTCTGTTTTTGTAGCTGGAAACTATTGAGGAGAAACTGCCTGTACCGAATCCTGATCCGGATCGCTGAGGGCCGCAGAATCTACTCCTGCATTTCTTTTTTCATCTTTGCTGTTCTCCGCCTTGTATTCGTCGCGTTTTTCTTTTTTTCTGGCACAACTGCCTGCAAAAAGTCCGGCGATAAGCAGTGGAATAAGGATTTTTTTCATGATTGAGTTTTTAAAGTGTGCTTAGTGTCAGCAAATATTGTGCTATTCTGTCCCGACTAGCTGTGCAAAGTGTTTTTCCATCCGGATTCAAACTGTTGCATTGATAATTTACTGGCTTTCAATGCGGTAAATTTGTCGTTATGATATTTTTCACTGTTAAATTTCTTTTGTGCGCTGCGGATTTGCGTAAATTTATATATCGTTTTTAATGAAACAATTAAAATTCAATATCATGGCGACAAAATCCAAATCCCAGAAGTACGTTTATTCCTTCGGCAGAGGAAAAGCAGACGGCAATGAATCCATGAAAAACCTTCTTGGAGGCAAAGGCGCCAACCTTGCAGAAATGGCAGGACACAAAGACTTAAATCTCCCTGTGCCGCCGGGATTTACCCTCACAACCGAAGTGTGTACTTACTTTTACGCCCACGGAAGAACTTATCCTGAAGATATTGAAAAACAGATTTCAGATGCACTTTCGGAAATCGAAAAACTCATGGGCAAAAAATTCGGTGATGTGAAGGATCCGTTGCTGATTTCTGTCCGTTCGGGCGCAAGAAAATCAATGCCGGGAATGATGGATACGGTCCTGAATATCGGTTTAAATGATGAAACGGTAAAAGGTTTGATCCACACAACCGGCGACGAAAGATTTGCGTACGATGCTTACCGCAGACTGGTGATGATGTATGCTGATGTGGTAATTGAAAAAGCAGGCGGACTTGAACCTGTAAAAGGAGTAGGCATCCGTAAACTCATGGAAGAAAAACTACAGAGCCTGAAAAAAGAACGGGACGTGAAACTCGATACTGAACTCACTTCCGATGACCTTAAAAAACTGGTGAAGGAATTTAAATCAATGACCAAAAAACTCCTGAAAGTTGAGTTTCCCGAGAAACCGTGGGATCAGCTGATGGGAGGAATTGGCGCTGTATTCGGATCATGGAACGGAAAGCGGGCGCTGGAATATAGAAAAATAGAGAAAATTCCTGATGACTGGGGAACGGCGGTGAACGTACAGGCCATGGTTTTCGGAAATATGGGCAACGACAGCTGTACCGGTGTGGGTTTCACGAGAAACCCGGGCAACGGCGACCATCATTTCTACGGCGAATATCTGGTAAATGCACAGGGAGAAGATGTGGTTGCAGGCACCAGAACTCCGGCTCCGGTGAATGATTTCTCAAAAAACGACCACTCCCGGGATTTAATGACCCTGGAGAAATTCATGCCTCAGCAATTCAAAGAACTGGATGCCATGCAGAAAAAACTGGAAATGCATTACCACGATATGCAGGACATTGAATTCACCATCGAGAAAGGCAAACTTTTTATGCTGCAGTGCCGGGTCGGAAAACGCAACGGTGTTGCTGCCGTGAAAATCGCAGCCGATATGTACAGAGAAAACCTTATTGATGCCGATACTGCCGTGATGCGCGTCGCGCCCAATCAACTTCTGGAACTTTTACTGCCCATGATTGATCCCGTTGCAGAAAAAGTCTCGAAAGTAATTGCAAAAGGACTTCCTGCAGGTCCCGGTGGAGCAGTGGGGAGAGTGGTATTTTCTTCGGAAGATGCTGCGGAATGGGCTTCGAGAGGCGAAAAAGTAATTTTGGTGCGCGAAGAAACCTCCCCGGAAGACGTTGACGGAATGCATAAAGCAGAAGCCATCCTTTCCTCAAAAGGCGGCATGACTTCTCATGCCGCTCTTGTCGCAAGAGGTTGGGGAAAATGCTGCATTGTGGGCTGCAGCGAAATAGATATTATAGCGAAAGAGAAAATGCTCATCACTGCCTCAGGAAAAACAGTCCATGAAGGCGACTGGATTTCTCTGAACGGAACAACAGGATTCGTTTATGAAGGCGCGCTTCCTTTAAAAGCTACGGATCTTCATCAGAATAAATCGTACAGAACTTTCATGAAGGTTGTTGACAAAACCAGAACGATGGGTGTGCGAACCAATGCTGATACGCCTGAAGATGCTGAACAGGCTTTATATTTCGGGGCGGAAGGTATTGGTCTTTTCAGAACAGAACATATGTTTTATGGCGAAGGCTCGGAGTTTCCGCTGTTCCTGCTCCGCAAGATGATCATGGCAGGAAATGACGAGGACAGGAAAACTGCGCTGGATGAGCTTTCAGTTTTCGTGAAAAAAGACATTAAGGATACTCTGGAAGTCATGCAGGGAAATCCCGTAACGATCCGTCTTCTTGATCCTCCTTTGCACGAATTTGTACCACACGACAAAGCGAAACTTCAGGAACTGGCGAAAGAACTGGGTGTAAGCGTGGGCATCCTGAACCGGAGAGTTCTTGCCCTTCACGAAAACAACCCGATGCTGGGTCACCGCGGCGTAAGGCTCGGAATTTCTTATCCTGAAATTACCGAAATGCAGGTGAGGGCGATTCTGGAAGCCGCCGGTGAACTGATAAAAGACGGAAAAAAAACAAAACCCGAAATCATGATTCCGGTAACGGTTGATGTACAGGAACTCCGTCATCAAAAAGATATTGTGGACCGCGTTTACCGCGAAACCTGCAAGAAACTTAAAATAGATAAAATCCCTTATCTGTACGGAACGATGATTGAAACTCCGCGTGCTGCACTGAAAGGGGATTCCATGGCGAAGAGTGCCGATTTTTTCAGTTTCGGAACCAACGATCTTACCCAAATGAGTTTCGGATTTTCCAGAGACGATATCGGCGGGTTTCTGCCCAAATATCTTGAACTTAAACTGTTGCCAAATGATCCGTTCGCGACGCTTGACCAAACCGGAGTGGGTGAGTTAATGAAAATAGGGATTGAAAGAGGACGCTCCCAAAAACCAAAACTGGAGGTGGGAATCTGTGGCGAACACGGAGGTGACGCCGAATCAGTGAAGTTCTGTCACCGCCTCGGAATGGATTATGTGAGCTGCTCACCGTTCCGCATCCCGGTCGCGCGTCTTGCTGCCGCACAGGCCGTGATTGAAGACAGGAGAGAAAACACTTTAGCAAAGTAAAATCGGCTTTTTCGATTGAAAAACGTTTTAACTTTCTGGATAGATTTTAAGCACTAAAAAATCCGCGGAGTTGGCTCCGCGGATTTGTTTGCTATCACTTAAATGATTTTGACTATCCCAAATAAGGGTAACGGTAATCTTTTGGAGAAACAAAGGTTTCTTTGATGGAACGCACTGAAACCCATCTCAAAAGGTTCATTTTTGAACCGGCTTTGTCATTGGTTCCTGAAGCTCTTGCACCACCGAAAGGCTGCTGACCAACAACCGCTCCTGTCGGTTTATCGTTGATATAGAAATTTCCTGCTGCATTTTCGAGTGCTTTGTAGGCTTCATCAATTGCATAACGTTCCTGAGCGAAAATGGATCCGGTAAGGGAATAAGGTGAAGTTTCATCCACCAGTTTCAACGTTGCTTTCCAATCCTGATCTTCATAAACATAAACAGAAAGGATAGGTCCGAAAATTTCTTCACAAACCGATTCATACTTCGGATTGGTCGTTTCGATCACGGTAGGCTCTACAAACCAACCTTTTTTATCGTCGCATTTTCCACCGAAAATGACTTCAGCTTCTTTTGATGCCTGAGCTCTTTCGATATACCCTTTGCATTTGTCGAATGAATTTTTATCGATCACAGCATTTAAGAAGTTCGAAGGATCTTCCGGACTTCCCATTTTAACGGAAGCCAGTTGGGTTTCCATTACTTTTTTAACGTCGTTCCAAAGCGATCTTGGAATATAAGCTCTGGAAGCTGCCGAACACTTCTGTCCCTGATATTCAAAAGCACCGCGAACCATTCCGGTAGCCACTGCTTCTACATTTGCAGAAGGATGCACCATGATAAAGTCTTTTCCGCCGGTTTCACCAACGATTCTCGGGTAGGTTTTGTAATTGTGGATATTGTCTCCCATCAGCTTCCACATACCCTGGAACACTTTCGTGGAACCCGTGAAGTGAAGTGCGGCAAAATCGGGATGTGCAAGGACTTTTTCAGCAGTGCTTTTACCGTCGGTAAAGATCATATTGATGACCCCACCCGGAAGACCGGCTTCAGTTAAAGCGTCCATGATCACTTGCGCGGAATAAATCTGGTTGTTGGAAGGTTTCCAGACCACTACATTTCCCATCATCGCCATACAGGTCGGAAGATTTCCGGCTATCGCTGTGAAGTTGAAAGGTGTTACCGCAAAACAGAATCCTTCGAGCGGACGGTATTCTGCACGGTTCCAGATTCCCTGATCGGATATCGGCTGCTCAGCGTACATTTCGGTCATAAATTCTACGTTGAAACGGAGAAAATCGATGAATTCACAAGCCGCATCGATTTCTGCCTGATGAACGTTTTTAGACTGTCCGATCATCGTGGCAGCATTCAGCCTGTCGCGGTAAGGACCTGCGATGAGGTCTGCAGCTTTAAGGAAAATGGCAGCGCGGTGTTCCCAGCCGAGGGTGTTCCATTTCTCTTTAGCTTCCATAGCGGCTTTAATTGCATCATCTACATGCTGCATGGTGCCTTTATGATAAAAACCAAGGTCGTGCTGATGATCCTGAGGCGAACTGATGGTAACTTTTTCTCCGGTTTTCACTTCTTTCCCGCCGATGTTCATCGGGATTTCCACTTTTTCTTTCCACATTTTTTTGTAGGTGGCGATGAGCGACTTTACCTCTGCGGAACCCGGTTCATACGTTCTTACCGGCTCGTTTACAGCGAAAGGAACCTGCGAAATTGCTTTTGACATATTGTGTATTTTTTGATTTAAAGATTGATGCCGACAGAATAAATGTACCTGTGCGACAAAACTGTTACAAAGTTAAGGGATTTTGGCTGATCTGCAAAGTTTTGGGAATGGGAGCCTAATGTGGTATTTCCAATATCCACATTTAAAAGTTGACCTCAAAAACAAGTTGTTTCGGCACCAAAAAAGAGGTTTGCCCCGTCTCGCATCGGGGAAACCTTAAACCAAAACAGTTTTGCTCCGTCTTCAGTGGGGGAAAGTTAAAACCAAAAGTGGTTTGCCACGTCCCTGATGCGGGAAACCTTTAACCAAAACAGTTTTGCTCCGTCCGCGATGAGGGATTGCAAGAACCAAAAGTTCTGCACATCATCATCAATTGAAAATGAAACCGAAATGTTTTAACGAAGTAAATCAGGAATGATTTTCGTGCAAAAGAGCATTCTTAAAGCGGACGGAAATTATCAGGAATTTAAAATCAGTTTGTCAGGCGTTTAATTTTAACGGAACCTCTTCAATCCCCTTCAGGATTTCACGGATCTCATTGATCTCACTTTCCTCTAAATCCCGTTTGGGAATAATGATCGCCGACAAATTGTTCTGGTAAATGAGGAACCAGCGTTTTCTTTCCACAATTTTGAAGATTCTCGGCCAAAGGATCTCCATGTAAAAAGACTCGCCGCGGATCTTGATACGTGTGTCGGTGAGCCTCATATCAAGGGTTTCGCGCAGGTGATTGCTCGACTGGTAATTTCTGTAAATGGTATAAAAAATCATAAATGGCTGTACAATTACAATAAAAGCAAGCGTAATGTACTGGTAAATAAGCGGTTCCGGAAGGTTAAAAAGATCCAGCCACGACAGCACGATCCAGAGCAGGAGTAAGAATGCTACCAAAAGGAGTAGTCTTAAAACAGGTTTTTCGTAGGCCAGGCTGTAGAGCAGTCGTAAATATTGTTTGAAAGTAACTTTGGCTTTCAGTCTCATATCGTCAGAATGGGGTTTGAATGGATGTTTTTGTTCAGGACAAAGACCAAATATCCAAATTTAATCCCGTTTTACCAAAATGGTTCTGTAAAATAGAAAGTCAGCAGTAGCGGAATTACTTTTTTATTGCATCCCATTCCCGTTTGAGCATGGCGTACTGAAATTCGCTTCCCCATTTCCCTTTGAAGAAAATATTTTCAATAAAATGACCTTCGAACCTGAATCCTGTGCTCTTCAGCAGATTGATGGAGGCGGTGTTTTCCGCATCCACGATCTCTACGACCCGCCTGAGGCCTTTTTTATCGAAGAGGAAAGCAAGCAGCGCAAGCAGGACTTCTTTGGCGTAACCTTTTTGCTGATGCAGAGGCGAGAGCGTAATGCCGATCTCTGCGGTGTCCGGATCATTCAGGTCCAGCTTCAGGGCGCAGTCGCCGATCAGTTTCGATGTTTTGCTGTCTTCAATACCGTACTGCACCCATTCTCCGGGCGTTCCGAAAGTTTTTGTGGCGTTCACTTTTATAAAACCTTCCGCCTGTTCTTCATTCATTACATCAAAACCCTGATATTGGGTCACTTCGGGGTCTGACCGGTACGCATAAAATTCGGGCAGATCGGGTAATCCGAGAGAGCGTATACGAAGGCGTGGAGTAATAATCGGTTCCATAAATAAAAGTAAGTGTTTAACGGTATGTATAAAGGTTTTTTTTGAACTGAAAACTAAGACTTCCATAAAAGACCTTTACTATTCTACAATGGCAGTCGGCTTATGGTGCACGGGAAAGTTTACGGATTTGGCGATAAAACACATTTCATTCGCTTTTGTATGAAGTTGATTGGCATGTTCAATCATTCCTGCGTTTGAAACTGTTACGATAGGGTTTAAAGTAACTTCAGTAAAGTGGCAGCTGCCATTTTCAGTTTCTTTCATCATTCCTGTGGCATGATCGGTATAACCAACGACTGAAATCCCTTCCTGTGAACACAGATGCAGATACCAAAGCATGTGGCAGGATGCAAGGGATGACAGAAGCAGATCTTCAGGATTGTGTCTGGTGCTGTCGCCGCGGAATGCAGGATCCGATGAACCAAGAATGTCATTTTTGTGTGCAATGGAAATCAGGTGTTCTCTTCCGTAATCGCGGTAATTAACCGTTCCCAAGCCTTTGTTTCCGGTCCATTCTACAGAGACTTCGTAGCGGTGGATTTTGTTTTGATCCGTCATCTGCGTAATATTTTCATATGGGTAGTGGCTGAGCAAATATACAGATTATTTTCAGCTGTCAGTATTAAGTAGATTGAAGATCAGCATGTTGTAATTGCAGAAAGAGTATTTTGTTTCACTCCAGATTCACTTCGGTGGTGCTTTTAACCTCTTTAATCATAAAGGAACTCTGCGTGCTCGCGATATGCTGCAGGCCCGTGAGTTTCGATACCATGAATTCGCGGTAATCCTGAATGTCTTTAACACTGATTTTGAGGATGTAATCGTAATCGCCGCTCACATGAAAACACTCCAGAACTTCGGGGAACTGGGTAATTTCTTTTTCAAACTGGGTGATGTATTCTTTGCTGTGGCGGATGAGTTTCACATGACAGAGCACCATGAAATCTTTCTGCACCAGTTTCCGGTCGACGAGCGCTACATACTTTTCGATGATTTTCTGCTTTTCGAGTTTTTTAATGCGCTCAAAAACGGCGGTTATCGAGAGGTCGAGAGCTGCTCCGAGCGCTTTCGTGGTTCTTTTGGAATCCTGCTGCAGTAATGCGAGCAGTTTTTTATCTTTTTCGTCGAGGTTCATCGGAAAATAGTTTGGTCAGTACTTTATAATCTTATCAAATATAGAATTTAATTCTAAAACAATATCATTTTTCCGTTTTTTATTCTGTATTGATGCACTCTGCTTGTTTTTCTTTTCGGAATTCTGGAAATTTATAAAATATAAAAACAGTTATGATGGAAAAATTTGATGCAGCAAACAATATTCAGGACCTCCAGTATTTCGGGGAATTCGGCGGGGTAAATCCCTCTATTTCCGACAGTTCTACCTACACTTTTCTTTCGGCAAAAACCATGTGTGATACTTTCGAAGGCAATACAGAAGGGTGTTATCTGTATTCCAGGCATTCTTCGCCCAGCAATCTTTACCTTTCGGAAGCACTTGCGAAAATGGAAGGAACGGAAAATGCGAATGTGACGGCTTCAGGAATGGGTGCAATTACTTCAGTACTTCTGCAGCTCTGCAAATCGGGCGATCATATTGTTTCGAGCAGAACAATTTACGGTGGAACGTATGCTTTTATGAAGAATTTTCTGCCCGGATTTAAGATTGACACCTCTTTCGTGGACATTACGAACCTTGAAAAAGTGGAAAATGCCATCAATGAAAACACGAAAGTTCTGTACTGCGAAACTGTGAGCAATCCGCTGCTCGAGATCGCTGATCTGGCGGCACTTTCGAAAATTGCCAAAAAACACAATCTTCAACTTATAGTCGACAATACTTTTTCGCCGCTTTCCATTTCACCGCAACTTTTAGGAGCCGATGTAACGATCCACAGTCTGACGAAATTCATTAACGGCAGCAGCGATGCTATTGGCGGCGTGATCTGCGGAACAACCGCCCTCATCAATGGGCTTAAGGATGTAAACAGCGGTGCATGTATGCTGCTCGGACCCACGATGGACAGTCTACGGGCGGCGAGTATTTTGAAAAACCTGCGAACGCTACACCTCCGGATGAAAAAACACAGCGAAAACGCACTTTATCTGGCCGAACACTGGGAAAAAGACGGTCTTAAAGTGAAATATCCCGGACTTAAAAATCACCCGCAACACACACTTTTTACCAATATGATGCACGCGGAATATGGCTACGGCGGTCTTATTGCCCTTGATGTAAAAACCGTAGAAAAAGCGAATGAACTGATGGAAATGATGCAGCACGAAAACCTCGGTTATCTGGCCGTGAGTTTAGGGTTTTACAAAACCCTGTTCTCCGCCTCCGGAACGTCAACTTCTTCTGAAATTCCCGAAGAGGAACAGAAAGAAATGGGACTATCGCCGGGACTGATCCGCTTTTCCATAGGACTGGATCACGATATTGAAAGAACATATGAAAAAATGAAAGCCTGTATGCAGAAAACCGGCATTCTTTAACACGATACAAAAGAAGCTTCCCACAACGGAAGCTTTTTTTATTGATGTCGAACTGCTTCATACACTCGCTACGCATTAAGTATGCTTTAGCTATACTTAAACTATACTTTAGGAAGTCAGTCTTGTTACTACAACGCTACCGCAAAGAGGCAGGCTTGTTCTTCTTCGTGATCCTGTAAAATTGTTGCAATGCCTTCTTTGTTTCAGGTGGCAATTTATTCCATTTAATTCCCGCTATGGCACCTTCCAAACCATATAACAGACTCAGGCAGGCGCCGGGATCAATTTTCTGTAGCAGAGTAAATGCTTCGTGACTGCCTGCTGCTTGTAATTTTTCGTAGGAATCAATCCCGACCTGAATCAATTTTGATTCAGTGTCGTTCCCGATATTGATATGATCTGAAAGCTTCTGCATTGTTTAATGATTTATTTGAATATATTACCGAGTGTAGATTCCGATCATAAGACGTTCATATTCTTTTATCTTGTTTGTGCAGGTTTAAGTCGCATATACAAGAAAATAGCCAATAGAACCGGCAGACCCCACATCGCGTGAAGCCAATGCAGTTCCTGTAAAATGATGATTTCAACCACAAACCAGATGAACATTCCTCCCAAAGCAAGACCCGTTATGAGCCGGGCGGAACCGCTTCTGCGAAGGAATGCAAAAAACGCCACCAAGTTGAGAATTCCGAGTCCTAAGAGTATGATGCCGGGAATAAGAAAATCAGGAAAAATTCCGTGTAACATTTCGAGCGGCATTTCAAGGTGTCTGCCGTCAGGTGCCGCGATCAGTAAACTGCCTCCGAGCAGTGCACCTGCTGCCTCATAACCCAGAACAACGAGTATAATCAAGCGCTGCCATTGAGGTTGCGGTGTCTTATGTTCATTTAATCCGGTTTTTGTTTTCATTGCACAAAACAAGTGAAGAGTCTGAAGAAATCAAATGACCGCGGTCATGAATTTTTTTGATCAAGCTTTTTAGGGTATGGCCTTGTGCCAATTAAATGGTTTTATGTGTTGATTAAACGGTATATCAAAATAATCACAGCAACTGCAACAATCGCCGTATAGATGGTTTTATTGTACTTCGCCAACCATTCCGGTAAATAAATATCGAAATTGCTTTTTTCTGATTGGGAATATTTTCTGGCTATTAAAGTGATTGGGCAAAACGTTTTAAAAATCAATAAAACCAGGCCTTCCAGAAGAATGAGACTTAAGCAGATCCACACCCATTTGTCGATTTCACCCAATACCACTGCATACAGCAGATAGAAAATAACGACGTTAAAAAATACCCATATTAAAGTATGGAATAACTTGATGAAGATCAGTTTTATTGGATCGTTGGCACCCATTTTTTTACTTCTTCCAGAATTTTTTTCCGTTTTGTAAAGTCTTTGTAGCGCAGGCGGTCTATTCTTTTTACCCGTATTGGACTGAAACCACAAAACCGCAGAGTCGCCCGATCCACGGTATTCAAATCACTGTTGCGGTACTGCCACCAGATCCACCATTTTGGGGCGTCGCAGGTTGTTATTATGTCTGCAGACCGACCTTTGAGGAGTTTATCCCATAAAGGATCGTTCTCATGGTATTTATAAGCAAAGCCCGAATAAAGGGTTCTGTCAAAAAAACCTTTCAGCAAAGCCGGCACTGATCCCCACCAAATGGGGTAAACCAGCACCCATCTGTTACACCACAGAATATTTTCCTGTGCAATTTTAAGGTCGTTTTCAAGTTCCTGAATCTCTTTATAGCCTTTCCATAAGACAGGGTCAAATTTCATTTTTCCAATTTGTTGGATCCTCACCTCGTGTCCTGTTAAAGCTGCAGTCTTTGCATAGGTTTCCATTATTTCTCCGTTGAAAGTTTCGCTATCAGGATGTCCTAATAAAATATATATTTTCATTAGTTTCTTTTTTTTTTACCAATGTCCAGCAACGGAAGAATCGTATGTAAATAAAAAAAGGTGCCCTTTATTTTCATTTCCCTTTAATACCGCAGTCATTGTTTCACGGCCGAATCTTGAAGACTGTCGACCAATTGCGCCAGTTCCGGTTTTAAAGCTGTTAATTTTTTAAGTTATTTTTCCTGCCGTTGAAAGGTTTACCTGTATTATTTTTATCACCGCTTACGAGATGATCTTGATCTGCCCAGTTTGCTATTCTTTAATCAGTTTACTGGTGATTGTTTTTCCTTTCTGGGTTTCTGCATTTAAAAAATAAACACCTTTTGGAAGATCTGCGCCGATCAGGATGGTGTTATCCTGCAGCCGCGAAGGAATCAGCCTTCCTGCAGCATTGTAGATAACGGCTTTGTTCAGCTTTCCGGCTCCATTGACCGTTATGCGGTCCTTAAATGGATTTGGATAGATCTGAATGACCGGTTGGGCGCTGACCTCATCAGTTGTTAAGGCACTGTTCAGAATCAGTTTGATAAGTGTTGATTTTGCTGCCCCGCTTTCATAGGAAGAACCGCCAATCATAAAGGTGTCCGGACCTAATGATTTCAGGCACTGGATGTAGTCATTTTCGGGAGAAAGGTCAAGGGCGAAAGCGGTGCCGCTGTTAAAGGTTATGTCAACGTTACCATTGCTGTTGAGCCGGGTGACTGTATACCCGTAGTTGTAGTCTGAAATTACTTTAGTGCCGGCCAAAAGGATCTTGCCGTCATTCTGTATGTCGAAATCCTTAAATGGAGTGGCGTGGGTGAGAACACCGGCTGAGGCGAACGCGGGGTCGAAACTGCCATCGGCATTTATTCTGATGAGGACATTGGAGATATGATATCCGCCAAGATAGTACTGACCATCCGGCGCTTTTTTTATAGTCGTCAACAGTTCGGTAATGTTCGGAATGCCGTTGTAGAGATCTAAAACCACTTTTCCACCTGTCCCGAAAGAGGGTACAAAGTTGCCCTGCATATCGGTTTCGCAGTAAGCGATTTTTGTATTCCCGAGATCAGTGTAGTCGTAGCCCACTGAAATAAGGTTTCCTTCATCGCTCGGCACACTTTTCCATAAAAGAAAATTAAAACCGGATGATGAAAGGTTCTTAATTCCGTTAATCCCGAATAGCAGGTCAACATTTCCCGTGGGATTGAGTTTGAGTAAAGCTGCCTCGTGGTTGATGTTTCCGCTCAGCATAATGCTGCTGTCATCCATTAAATGAATGCTGGTAAAGTGGCTGGCTGACCCTGTGAATCTGAAGACTCCATTGTTGGAAAATGTATGATCCAGAGTGCCGTCTGTATTGAGCCTGACGAGAAATCCTATATGAATTCCCGGACCGGATGGCGTGTGGCCGGTATACGCTGAGCCGCTGACGAGGATCTTTGAGTTGGGCAATACTTTGATGTCGAGCGGGTATTCCGAGTTTTCAAAGGAAATGGTGGAAATACCATTCGTGCCAAATTGGGAGTCAAGCACTCCGGTAGGTCCGGATTTTGAAACCGTGAGCCGGAAAATTCCGGAACCGCTGCCCTGCAAAGTGGAACCGGCGGTATAAACGTTTCCATTCTGATCAAAATCAAAGGAATTAATTTCAGAAGTGCTCGGAGCGGGAAGACGGAGTACCCCATTGATTGCATAGCCGGGATCTAAAGAGATGTTCTGGCAGTAGAATTGAAAGCTGATAACCAGAAAAAACAAGGTGGTAAAGAATGTTTTCATATCGTTGGGATTTAGAGTTCTTCTCCCTCAAATTTACATCGCTATTTTTAAATATCCAAATATTTTATCAATTAAAATACTGACTGTCAGATGTTAATAAATTTCATGCAACAATTTATTCGCCCGCAAACTGCAGATACAGTAGGACGCCGGCCGCTGCGGTCATGATGAATAATGCTGCAAACCCCAGAATATTGGTCATTGTGGAGTTGACAAAACGGCCCATTATTTTTCGGTTATTCGAAATGTGAAGAATGATCGCAATTAAGACCGGAGCAGTGATGCCATAAAGTACTGCCGTGTAGATTAATGCCCGAACTGGGGAGATTCCCACATAATTCAGAGAAAGACCGAGTATGAGGGAGATTCCAATGATGATGTAAAAACCTCTGGCCTCATGAAATTTTTTATCAAGACCCTCTTCCCAGCCAAAGGTCTCTGCGAAAATATAGGAAAGTGAACCGCTCAAAACCGGAATTGCAATGAGACCGGTACCTATTACACCAACTGCGAACAGCAGGTAGGCCAGATTTCCGGCTAAAGGTTTTAAAGCCATAGCGGCCTGTTCCACCGTGTCGATCTGATGAACGCCCCCTTGAAACAATACCGTTCCGGTGGTTAAAATTATAAAATACATCACAAGGCCCGAAAAAGTCATTCCAAAATCCACATCCAGCTTCATTTCATGAATGATTCTCTTATTAACAACAAGGTGTGTTTTTTTATGTTTCATTTCTTCAACTTCTACAGATGCCTGCCAAAAGAAAAGATACGGTGATATTGTTGTGCCGAGGATGCCTACGATAATGACCATAAAATCTCTATCAAATTTTAAAGTCGGAATAAAGGTGGATTTAAAAATTTCCCTGAAATCCTGTTCGTATAAAAATGGAACAATAAAATACACCAGCATTACGATGCATAGATATTTCAGAATCGAGGCGATTTTCAGATAAGGCAGATAAATGATTAAGACCAACAGCAGAACTGTAAAAAAAACACTGAAATAGGAAGCGTCGACGGCAGGAAACAGCATGTTCCCAACCGCGCCCATAGCGGCTATATCCGCACCAATGTTCATGATGATGGCAGGAAAACTGAAAAGCAACATCAAGTACAGAACAGGTCTTGGATAGTGCTTTTTCAAAGTTCCGGTAAGGCCCATTGATGTGACCAAGCCAATTCTCGCACACATTTGCTGAATGGCAGCCATGAGCGGAAATGCAACAATCGCCGTCCACAGCGTTGAAAGTCCGTATGCCGCACCGGCCTGTGAATACGTGGCGATCCCCGACGGATCATCGTCACTGGCACCCGTTACGAGTCCCGGACCGATTATTTTCCAAAAGCGCGAAAGTTTGTTCGAAATGGTTTTTTTGGTCATCTCTGTGTGCTTTTGATTGGTAGAAGAAGGATGAAAAACATTTACGTTGAAAGCCGGTGATCTGACTTAAAAAAAGGCAATTTTTTTTATTTTTGTTGGCTTTTCTTCGTTATCGTAACGCTATCAAATATGCGAATATAAAATCAGTCATCCAAATTTTTAACGTTCTGTCCGTGAAGGCGTGGCAGTGACTAATCGTTAGTTGATTTCTTCATCGTGAGAGCCTTTATGGATCAATTTGATGTACCGTATAAGGGCGTTTTTGGTAATTCAGCAGTTTTGGAATAGAACTTTTTCGGCACTTTAAAACTTTCGAGCCCGGATAACTCGTTACACAAAGCAGTGTAAGGACCGGTTACAAGATTATGGATCCAGTATCTCTATTTATCACCTTCTATTCAGCGATGTTAAAGTTCTAAACTTTCACATAGTTTTAGAATTTTCATAAAATTTTAAGCGAGATCAGTTCATCTCTCACAAACAAAAAAACACACTTCAAAAAGTGTGTTTTTTTGTGCCCGGAACAGGACTCGAACCTGCAAGCTTGTGGGCACCCGCACCTGAAACGAGCGTGTCTACCAATTTCACCATCCGGGCATCGGATTGAGGGTGCAAAAATAACATTATTCGGCGCTAACTTCCTAATGAAGACTGAAAAAAATTGCATTTAAAATCAGATAAAACCCAGCGTATTGGAGAAATACACTTCGAAGCTTAAATAAGGCCGCGTTTTGCCGCTAAAAAAAATGATATTCCGTAATTTTGTTTCTAAATAACAAGACTATGAATTTAAAAGGAAAAAATGCCATTGTAACCGGTGGCGGAAGAGGCCTCGGGAAAGCTGTGGCTTTGGCGCTTGCTGCTGAAGGCGTCAACATTGGTATTACCGGAAGAAATGAGGAACATCTGAAAAAAACAGCCGAAGAAATTAAAATGCTCGGCGTTCAGGCTGCATTTGCTGCTTTCAGCATCGACGAGGAAGCGGCCGTAAAATCCGGGATTGAATCTTTGGCCAAAGAACTTGGCGGAGTGGATATTCTCATCAACAATGCAGGCATAGGCGACTTCGGAAGCATCGAAGAAATGTCGTCGGAAACGTGGGAACAGGTGATCCGGACAAATCTTTTCGGGGTATATTATGCCGCGAAGGCAGTCTATCCGTATCTCAAAGAAAAAGGGGAGGGTGATATTGTGAATGTAGCGTCGACCGCCGGACTGAAGGGTGGACCGAATATGTCGGCTTATGCCGCCTCAAAAGCTGCCGTGGTTTCTCTGTCTCAGTCGATGATGGCAGAATGGAGAAAACAGAATATCCGCGTGATTACGCTCACGCCAAGTACGATTGCAAGTGATATGTCGATTGAGGCAGGATTAACGGACGGGAATCCGGATAAAGTGTTGCAGCCGGAAGATTTTGCGGAGTGGGTAAGAGACATCCTCAAAATGAACAGAAGGGCATTGATCGCGAACGGGTCGATTTTCTCCACCAACCCTTAATCATCTTTTAAAAAAAATAAAAGCAGGTCAAAAACCTGCTTTTTTAGAACTTAGACTACTACGCTGAACCGAAAGTGAATCAGCAGACTTCTATTTTATATTTAGAAGTGTATTGGAGCCACTGCCCAACACCGTGGTGGGCATTACACCGTCCCATTTCAGGACTCTCTGGTATTCTACATAAGTCTGGGTGATGGATTGCTGCTTCAGACTTATCGCTTTTGCTTCCGCCTGCGCCCTGATGACCACAGAGGCCGAATCTCCTTTTGCCAGCTGAATCTTTCTCTGTGCATCGGCCTGAGCAACGCGCGCCTGAGCTTCGGCTTTTATCGCATCCGCATCCGCAGTTGCTTTATCCTCAATAGACTGCCGGATTGCTTTTGGCGGCTGGATATTGGTTTTCAACTGGGACACGAGGAACCATTTTCCGATTCTTTTATTTACTTCCGACAGAATTTCAGCTTCATAGGTTTCCCGGTTGTTAAAAAGGTAATCTATTGAATGTCTGTTCGCAACATCATTAATGGCCCCAATGATGGCGTTATTCAGCCAGCCTTCCTGAATGGCTTCCAGTCCTCCTTTTTTATAAGTGGAGCGGAGATTCGTAAACATATCCGCCGCGGTGGATTCTTTCACCGAATAGTTGAAAGACGGTTTAATTGGGCAGGGAAAACCGCCTTTAGCAACGATAATGGATTCAGGATATTCGATATGCCTCTGATCCAGTGGAATTTCCTGTATTTCCTGCGTATACTTGTTGTAGAAAACCACTCCGGAAACCTCTTCCGTATTGGATGCTCCTCTTTTGTCGCCCAAAAGGTTGATCAGAAGTCCTTTGTGGCCCACGCTGATGACGTCGTAATTCATTGGCTGAAAAAGCGCGGCGATACACGCCAGTAAAATAAAGGTCACCGGACGCCACTTTACTCCGTTAGGTCTCTGATGACCATTTTTGTCCGGCTCAGAATAGGTTAAAATGTTAAGTTTCTTGGTGATGACTCCAATGACCACAATTACGGCGATCAGAACTAAAAGTAAAAATGTTAGTGACATAATTTCAGGTAATTTATCATGATTATAGTTTTTAAATATAATAAATATTCCGATGATGGCGAATGAGTTTTAAAAATTCTCTTATCGCTTTTATACTGCACTTTTATTTCTATGGCTTTTAATAACTCATTATCTACCGTTTAGGCTATCCAACATTATTAATACTGGCATTCTCGTAAGGGAATATGTTTTTTCAAGTTTATTCCTTGATAAATCTTACAGAAGAGGAGTTCCCGTTTTTATAGATCAGCTGAAGCATATAGTTTCCTGACGGAAAATTTGTAACATTTAACTGCGGCGTCTTCGAAGTATTCTTTTGGGAATGAATTTTCTGACCAACGAAGTTGAAAACATGAAACTCAGAGATTTCTCCGGAAGATTTCACATACAGAAGATCCTTTACAGGATTCGGGTACACCGACAATCCTTCGTCTATTTCTACCGATTTCACGCCTAAGGAACTTACAGAATTGATCTGCACAAATGAGAAATTTCCCTGCATAACACCTGAAGTCCCCTGCCAACAAGCGGTATAGAGCGAGCCATATCCTGCGGTACTCGTTCCCGTGGAGTTGGTTGAGCGGGAACCAACATCATTACCTGTATGCCGTATTTCAATCACCAGATTGGTGCCGTTATATAAATACGGAGTGTCAAATGTCAAAATGTGACTGAATGCATTCGGATCAGAACCAAAGGTGAGTGCTCCGGCCGGTACCACTAGACTCCCTGTTTTCACCTGTGTCTGTGTTCCCACTACATTTGCCGCAAAATCCAGTTGTCTGTTAGCCGGGTCTACCCCATTACTCAGGAAGATCTGAAAATTGGAATAGGTAGCATCTGTAGCGGGCCAGCTTGAAGTAGCATTACTTGGAAGTCTGAATGCAATAGAGGTGAGATATTGACCTGTAAGTGGAGTGAGTTGGGAATCATCGATAATCAATTGATAGGTTCGTGCGGAACTTGCATAGACCCCCGTAAAACCAGAACTTGCTGTAATGTTAGGAACGGTTTGTGATATTTGCGCGTTCATTGTAAGGGCGCTGAAAAACATTAACATACTTGTCAGAGCAAAAACAGTCAGGGTGCCTCTTTTTTCAGATTTAAAAACCGGTTTTCTAAACTGATTTGTGTTGTCTTTTAAAAAATAATTTTTTTCCATACTGTAAATTTTAGGTATTAAAGATATAAAAAAAATATTTTATATGTGAAAAATAGTAATTAACAATTGTCTGACGAGTAGTTATTTACAGGTTTTTTCAGTACGATTGAGTAGCTTTCTCATTATAAAATATCTATTCAAACGGTTCCGCAATTTATCTTCAGCTTTTGATAATCTCAACAGGAATATCCTGCACGGTACTGCACATTTTTTCTTAAATTTATAGAAATATAAAAACATGTGGTTTTCTAAACCGGTGGAGGATGTTTTACACGAACTGAAGGTTAATTCTGATACTGGGCTGTCCTCTGTCGAGGCCGGAAAGAGAAAAAAACAGTACGGTCCCAATGAACTGCTCGCCAAAAAGAAGAGAACCGTGCTTCAGGTTTTTGTGGCCCAGCTGAACGACTGGCTTATTTACGTGCTTTTTGCAGCAGTGTTCATCACATTTCTGATGGGTGAATATATTGATGCCGGCATTATTCTGCTGGTGATTGTCCTGAATGCGGTGATAGGTGTTTTCCAGGAAATTAAAGCCGGCAACGCGATTGAGGCGCTCATGAAAATTTCAGCGCCCAAAGCATTGGTCAAAAGAGACGGCCTGATGCGTGAAATTGATTCAGCGGATCTGGTTCCCGGCGATCTTGTTTTTCTGGAAGCCGGACGCATTATTCCGGCAGACCTCCGTTTGACCGAAACCGCGAACCTGCAGATTGATGAATCTGCACTCACCGGAGAATCCGTTCCGGAAACAAAAGACGCCCACACTGTTTTTACCGACCCCAAAACACCAATCGGAGACCGCGGAAACATGGCTTTTATGTCGTCTTTAGTAACATACGGACGCGGAGCCGGCGTGGTGACGGAAACCGGAATGCAGACCGCGCTCGGTCATATTGCCCACCTCATCGAGCCGGGAAAAGGAAGAAAAACACCCTTGGAACTGCGCCTGAATGAACTGGGTAAAATGCTCGGAAAAACAGCGGCGGGAATCTGCATCTTTATTTTTCTGATTTCCTATTTTCAGGGCAGGGACCCCGCAGAAATGTTCCTGACGGCCGTTTCTCTGGCGGTCGCATCGATTCCTGAAGGTTTGGCAGCCATCGTCGCTGTGGTCTTATCGGTTGGAGTTACTGCGATGTCGAAAAAAAACGCCATTATCCGGAGGCTTCCGGCGGTGGAAACCCTGGGTTCGGTGAATGTGATCTGTTCCGATAAAACGGGGACTTTAACACAGAATAAAATGACCGTTACACAGGTGTTTGCTTCCGCGTGTTTTACGGAACTGGAGGGGGAAAAGCAGGAATTTTCCGAAGCCGTGAGATTTCTGACCACCGGAATGATTCTCTGTTCAGATGCCACCCTCGAAAATGGGGAACAAACCGGTGATCCGACAGAAGTTGCCCTGCTGATGCTCGGTGATGAGATTGGTCTGAACCGTAACGAAATCGTCCGCAGCTACAAAAGGATCAGTGAAAAAGCCTTTGATTCCGGACGTAAACGAATGTCGGTGCTCGTGGCGGATGAAAATCAACAGCATTTTGTTTTTGCAAAAGGCGCATTGGGGAGTCTGTTTCAGGTTGCAGCGAAAGTTTTAATCAATGATGAAATCCAGCCGCTGACGGAAGAGGAAAAAGAAAAACTTAGTAATGCCGCAAAAGAAATGTCGGATCATTCCTTAAGGACTTTGGCACTCGCTTACAAGCCCGCCGCCGCTGATTCTTCATCTGAAAAGTTGGAAGCCGATCTGATTATCGTAGGACTTGTAGGAATGAGTGATCCGGCCAGAGCCGAAGTGAAACCATCGATTCAGGAGGCAAAAGAAGCGGGAATCAGAACGGTGATGATTACCGGAGACCACAAAAACACCGCTTTTTCCATTGCGCGGGACCTGGACATTGCGCAGGATTTCACAGAAGTGCTTACCGGAACCGAAATAGATCTGCTCACCGAGGAAGAATTCCTCGCGAAAGTAAATCATATCAACGTTTTTGCCCGCGTTTCTCCGGAACATAAGGTGAAAATCGTTCTCGCCCTGAAAGCCAAAGGAAATGTGGTGTCCATGACCGGTGACGGTGTGAACGACGCTCCCTCGCTGAATGCAGCAGACATTGGCGTTGCCATGGGAATCACCGGAACCGATGTTGCCAAAGGCGCCGCAGATATGATCTTAACCGATGATGATTTTTCGACCATTGTAAAAGCCATTGAAGAGGGTAGGAATATTTACAGCAATATTAAAAAATCCGTCATCTTTCTTCTCACCTGCAACCTGGGCGAAGTGCTGGCAATGGTTCCCGCACTCCTGATGGGATGGTCATCGCCGCTTATTGCCACTCAGTTATTGTGGATTAACCTGATCACCGATTCGCTTCCCGCCATTGCTTTGGGGATGGATAAAGGGGATAAAGAGGTGATGAGAGAAGCGCCACGATCGCTTCAGGAAAGTTTTTTCTCCCGCGGCGCAGGATTAATGACCGTAACGGGCGGACTTTTCATCGGCTTTATTACCACTTTTGCATTCTGGTATGGCCATTATGAACTGGGTTGGTCGCCGTTTGACGACGACGTTCCGGAAAAAGTTCTTGCCAATGCGCGAACCCTGGCTTTTCTGGTGCTGATTGCCGCACAGCTCTATTACTCGCTGGGATTGAGAAGTTTCAGAAAGCCGTTGTATAAAACCGGTATTTTCGGCAACCGCTATTTAACAGGCGCCATTATTCTGGGTTTTGCATTGCAGTTGATGGTTTTGCTGATTCCGGTAATGCGCGAGTCCTTCAAGCTTCAGCTTCCCGATCTGAAAGGCTGGATGATGGTGGCAGTTCTTGGGCTGCTGCCTCTTGTGATGCTGGAAATTTATAAAACGCTTTTTATGAAAAAATAGTTAACGTAAAAGCGCAAAGATTTTTAATTTTAGCTTCAACCGAGCACAAAGGTGGTTTGGGAAGCAATGGTAAGTTAGCTTCGCTTTTATCGCTCAAAGTCGGGCGACTTTGCGCAGCGGGCACTTTATTTACAGTTCGGTTCTATTACTTTGTTTCCCCCATTTTTCATATAATTGGAATTCATACACTTTTTTTATATTAGAGCTTGGGATTCTTTCAATAATTTTATTTTTTATAGTATCTAAAACATTAAAACCTTTGTTGAAAATACTATCTCTTATATTAAATTTTTTATTTATAATTGACATACATGGTAATCCTAACGAATCACGGGGGGGTATAACAATAGAAGTCGATTTTTCAAAATTAATTTTAAAGGTATCATTTTTATAAATATGAACATAATTACTGTGAATTTCTTTAAGAGAAACTTGTACTGTATCATCTGTTGGATTTACAAATAATAAAAAAGTTTCCACATTTTTTATTTTTATACTATCATTAACAGCATAATCACAAATTATATTTTGAAAAGCCACAATTGCATTATCATTTGTTTTATGTGATTTACATGAGTAAAAGCTCAAGAAAGCAATGGTAGTATAAAATGAGATTTTATTTTCCAGAATATTTCTTTTTATAATAGTTGTATTCAAATTTAGTATTTCCATAATTTTCTCTCATTTTATTCTTATAATCTTTGGTGGTCTTTTGAAATACAGGAGATTTCATTTGATTTTCATATATTTTCATATGAACTTCTTGTCCTTCGTACCAATTTTTTGGATCGTATTTTAAGTGACTTACTTTACCTCCTTCATGACTTAAAGTAGAAATCATATTATATTTATCATTATATAAATCGCTAACACTTCCATTATTAACCATAATATTTAATTTTTGTGATGCAAAATCTCCAGTCGCTAACGCATCTGCTTTATAATCGCCGCCATTAAAACGCCTAACTATTCCATCCATTTTCCCATAAGAATCTACCTTGAATTCGGCCATTGCGATTGAAACACTACCTCCTCTGAGATTATTTAAATCCACACCAGCATCTTTTGCATAATGATTAGCAATATTTGCTAAAACATAAAGGTTATCTTTAGTAAAGGTATAATCTTTCAATTGTTGAGAATGCCAAGGTGCGGAGGAGATTTTCCCATTTATTGGATTTTGAAAATCGATAACAATATTATTTGTCTTTTTATTGTCCGTATAAAGATATTTTCCGAATTGGTTAAAGTGATCATCAACTGGTTCCATGCCATCAGGATCAATAAATCTTACCGGATTATCAAACGCATAGGAGTATGGTGACCAGCTCGGCATCTTCTCCGACAGCGGATCCACCCCATACCAAACGCTTAATTTTGGGTTGTAGTATCGGGCGCCGTAGTAATACAGGCCTGTTTCGCTGTCCAACTCTTTGGCGTTAAATTTATACGGGTTGTCGTAGGCGCCCTGTAAATTCTGCTCTGCCATGGTTTCTCCAAAAGGCAAATTTAGGAAAAACTGCGTCGTCTCGCCATTGCTGTCGGTGACGAGGGAACCGGTTCCCAAATGATCGCCGTGAAGGTAATACAGACCGCTGGTAGGTGGACCCTTTTGAAATTCCTTTTCCACTACTGAATTGCTGAATCCTGCTTTATCCAGGTAGTTTTTAAAATCGGTTTCGGGATCCGGCGCCTTGTTTGCAACGCATTCAAATGCAAAAGCCAATTTCGAAAAGTTAGCTTAGCTTTTACCGATCAAAGTCGGGAGACTTTGAGCAGCAGGGTAGTCTCGCCGTTTTCGTTGGTTGCTAACTCACTGTAAAGTAAAGGTTTTTATCAATCATTCGTAAACTCACAAATGTATAAATGTTCAGAAAAAATCCAAATTAAAATTATATAATAACCATAACTAATATATTCTTCAAATTTAAGAATGGAATCATTTTTATCAAATAAATCTTTATTCAGTAAATATATTTCTCCGGTTATTAAATGTTTGTATTTCTGAAATTCACCTATAAGTTGTTTGAAATCATTTCTATCATCTCCCCAACCTTCCCCATCTGAATACCCGTCTAGGTATGCATAAATTTCATTACCTTTTATAAATTTCAAAATTGATAAATCAATTTGGTTCAAATTAAAAAGAGGCCTTAAATAATCAGATTTTTCCGGTCTTAAAAAAGATTCAACCTCTTTTAAAGAACTAGATAATGTAATACCTTCTTCAATGTCAAAAATAAATAGGGAAAAACCATTATTATTTACATTAAAATCAAATTTATTATTCAATTTTATCATTATGTTTAATTTTTAAATCTGATTTTTTTCTGTTTTTTTTCTGCTTCATCAATGGATATTGTATGAAGATCGGTTCTTGTAGATTTATGTTTATGAAGAACTCTACCATCTTTTAGAACTTTTGCTCCCCCTTCTGTAGTTTTAACAGCATCTTTAGTTAATGTTTCAAATACATCGTCAATATTTGCTTTTATTACATTCTCTGCCACCGATGTCTTTCTAGTAGTGAATTTCCCTGCGGCTTCTATTAATTCATCTAGACTATTTATAAGTATTTTTCCACCCGCTTTAGCTTCTCCAACAGGGGAAGGTTCAATAACTTCAATAAAAATACCCGCAATTACACCTGTCTTTACACCTAACTCATAAGCTTTTTCACTTATTTTTCTTCCTGTCTCATTTCCGTATTTTTGATTTCTATTTTCAGGAATTCTCATTCCAAATTTGTCATACTTGTGCCATCTTCCAGTATCAAGTGTATTTTTATTAGGATCTTTAGGATCATATCCAATAACTCCTTCAAAAAATCCACTACAAAAATCTGTAACTTTAGTTTGTTTTCCGTTAGGATCTACATAAATAATGGGATTTTGATACGTATATATATAAGGGTTATTATTCCCCCAAAAGCCCACTCCGCCGTTGTGTTGCCCATCTCCATAAAACTCGGTCTCCATTACAGGGTTATAGACTGCCAGTGGATCCACCCCATACGAAACACTAATCTTGGATATAATATATGGTTCGGGCACGGACTACAAGTCCGCGACATCGGGAAGCCCTTAAACTATTAATTCCGCCACCAATCATTTCTGCAAATCCAGCAGGGTCTCCCGGTAAACTGGAAGGAGTAGGAGGATCAGGAAGTAGCTTAATACCTCTGAATTTCTATACTTAGTTTATATATAATATCTTTTAAACATTCTTCAGCAGAATGATTATCATAAATTCCTAATAAAACAAATAGGGATTCTGATTCCCATGCATTTAAAGAGTAATCAACATTTTTTAAATACTCTTCAATGTTTTTTTTACATATAGGACCTTTAATTGTGTTTTCAATCTGTGATTCAAAATCCTCCAAAGTATTCACAGAATTTGGCCAATCATTTACTGAGTTAAGAAGTGTTTCTAAAGTATTATTCCATGGGTTTCTTAGAACATTAGTGTTCATAATTCTTTCAAGATGTGTTATTTGCATTTTCATTATTTTATTTTCTTGAATTGCTTTTGATGCCAATGCTGATACTTTTGTTTTACATCATAAACCTTATTGTTTTTATTATTTCTAAAATAGTGCATTTCTACTTTTCTACCATTCTTAATTCCAGCTTCATAAACCTTAACCCAATTCCCCTTGGATGATTTATTAAGCTGTTTTAGTAACCCTGTATTTTTAATTTCTACAGTTACTTCGGCTACAGATTTATATGATTTTCCCATTATACTTGAAATAGATTTTCCAAGTTTTAAGAGATTACCACTATAAGCACCAATGTGCCCCATTCCCATACCTGAACCAGCCAATCCATATTCCGCTCCTGCTCTATATGCACCGCCAACATTTTCGCTCATATATTGACCCATCTGTTCTTGCAAATCACTATACTGTACCGCCGATTCAGGATCCAATGTAAATGCATCTCTTAATGGTTGAGTAGCATTTGTTACGGGTTGTCTAATATTTTTATCGGTCCATGCCGTCACAGGAACTGTAACATTTTCATACATGTATGAACTTAAAGGACCACTAACATTGTCCGCTACCCATTGTTGAAATACTGTGTTTTTATACTTAGTTTCCTGACTCCCTTTAGTTTGCTTCCCGTTAGGATCTACATAAATAATGGGATTTTGATACGTATATATATAAGGGTTATTATTCCCCCAAAAGCCCACTCCGCCATTGTGTTGCCAATCTCCATAAAACTCGGTCTCCATTACAGGGTTATAGACTGCCAGCGGATCCACCCCATACCAAATACTGAATTTGGGATTGTAATATCTTGCGCCGTAGTAGTAAAGATTCGTTTCTACATCTAATTCTTTTGCATTAAACTTGTATGGGTTTTCGTAGGCGCCGGGTAAATTCTGCTCTGCCATCGTCTCCCCAAAGGGTAAATTTAAGAAAAATTGGGTAGTTTCTCCGTTTCCGTCTGTTACAAATGTTGCGGTTCCCAGATGATCGCCGTGCAGATAGTATAAATCTGACGTTGGTGCGGGTGCCCTGGCAAATTCTGCAGATATTTTGGCTTCTCCAAGTCCTGCTTTGTTCAGATAGGTTTTTAGATCTGCCGAAGGATCCGGTGCTTTTCTTTCTGTATTTTTTTCCTTTCCAGAAGGTCTTTGGTACATATCGGCACCATCTGCCACTCTGCTCGCAATCCTTGTGCTGCCGTCAAAATAGTGTTTGGTGTATCTGCCATCTGAGGTTACTACTAAGTACGGATTTGGGTAGAGTTTATAGTCTCTCATATTAAAACTATCATCTATAAGTTCTCCATTTTGGTAGAGTTGTGCGCCTTCTTCCAAAGTATATTTTATGGTTCTTTCTCCGGCATCATCATAGGTATAGTATTGGAAAATACCAGCATCCCAATCGTAGAATGCTTTCATACGGTCTTGCTCATCCCAGTACATCAATTTTTGATAGCTGCCATTTGTATTAGATTGAGTAAGTACATTTCCATTGTAATCATATTCAAATATATCCTCATTTCCAGTATTTGGGTCAGCCACACTTTGTAATTTATGCGTACCATCCTCATATGTATAATGGTTGATGTACGTGTTTTCTTCGTTTACTATTTGGTCTTGCAGATGGTTTTGGTGTTTTTTCAATATTCCGCTGGAAGCATTATACTCTAAATTTAAAAAATATTCTGAATTGCTTACTTGGTAAGGAGAGGTTCCGTGAGTATACGTAACAGGATCGCCTTCTATCTCCGGAATATCTTCTGTAATATTAAACTTGCCTTTAGCATCTATAAGACGGTTCAGCGAATCATACGTATATTCATTTTCGTAATAACCTCCCATCGTATTTGGAGATTGTTGCGCAGTGTTATTTAAAGTTTTGATGTTGCCTACGGTATCATAAGTGTACTGATTTTGGAGAAGTGCATTGTTTCCTGTTCCAGAAAGAGTATGCATGTTCAACCTTCTTTTTTTCTCCGTGTAAGAATATTGTGAGGTAATATCATTGCCATAAGTGATGCTTTTTCTTTGTCCGTAAGTATCATAGATGATACTTTTCACATATTCATAGCCATCCTCATTCATTATTTTTTTCAAATTACCTCCTACATCATAGGAATAAATTAAATGTTCACCATCAGGATAGTCAATAATTTTTATCCTGTTCCAGGTATCATATTCAAAATGGGTAGCAAAATTGTGGTTAGGCATTCCTATTCCCTGAATTGTTCTATAAATATTAACTACTTCTCCCATATCTCCGTACTCAAAGTATGTTTCTCCGGTACCATCTCTTTTATAAACAAGACGTGTTGCATTATTACCATCGTTACTCCCACCATACTCATAGCTAACATTGTTGGGATTCGGCCCGGTTGGTACATCTGGAAGTACTATTGCGGTAAGACGGTTAAAATCATATTCATATTTTATGTATTCTGCAGATAATGGATTATTCATCAGATTGGCACTAAAATATCTTATAAGGTGTCCTGCCGTGTCATACAGATAGAGTGATTCTCCATGATCTGGATGCAGCATAGATGTTCTTCTGCCGGCTAAATCATATTGATATTCTGTCGCTATATTTTCTGGATCGTAAGTGGTGGTAAGTTCTCCCAAAGTATTGTATTCAAAATTGGTAGAGTTGGGATAATTGCCTATAAAATCACTGCTGCGCACCACTTTTCCTTCTGCATTTGATAAAGTTTCATTTTTCAAAACACCGGTAGAATTATAGATGACAACTGATTTTTTGAAAAGACTATTATCTATTTCAAAATTAATATCTGTAATCTGTGAATCTTCATCTATAGCCTTTATCACTCTATCTTTTTCATCGTAAATATTTGTGGTAGAGACCGGGTTTAGATCAAAATTAAAGGTATGATTCAGTGTAAAGATATTATAATATTGAGCAGTATGTTTAAGTTCAAATGATGGATGATATTGTTTGACAGCACGACCAAAATGATCATAATTTGTAATGCCGGAAATAGACATTCTTTCTGTACCAAACATTGCAACATCTTTTTTTACTTGCGCCACTTTTCCAAAACCGTCTGCTATGGTAATTGTTTCAATACGATTTTGTGGGTGCTCTGGATCGTAATTAAGTGTCGCTGCAACATAAATATAGATATTCGAGTTGGGTTTCCATGGCATCATCCCGTATCTATATTCTACCGATGGTGCAATTGTTAGTGCTTCTTTCGGTCCTCGAATCCAATTTGCACGACCGTACTGGTCGTAATTGTATAATGTTTCATTTCCTGTAACATCTATAGTCTTTGTAGGAAGATCTACTTGCGTATCGTATTCTGCAGAAGATGTAGCACCAAAATAATCCGTAATTTCAGTTACGTATTTGCTGTAATATTGTGGGCTGTATGTATAATTTAAAAAATATCTTTGACCATTTTCATTTTCTGGATAAGTAATTTTGATGATATTACCAAAACCATCATACAACATATCCGTAACCGCAAATTCCGAACTGTTCAATTTTACTCTTACTTGGGTTATATCTCCAAAATTATTCACCGAAGTTTCCCGGAATCTTAAAGGTGTTCCCATGGTAGAACCGGGATATACTGTAACTGTTTTTGGCGCATTGAGTATATTATTTTGCAGACCAGAATGATAGGTGATTTCAGTATTATATGAAGTAGAAGGACTGCTATAAGCGTAATTCTTTAATTGTCCTTTAACATTGTATTTTAAGTTTGATGTTGTAGTAATCGAGGATCCATTTTCGTAGGTAGTATTGGTTGAGCTGGAAGCTAGTGCGACTCCCATTCTTCGTCCTTCTTTTCCACCTGCATCAAATGTTTCAAAATTACTGGGATCTATTGCCTCAATTTCGGTATTATTATTAATAAATCTGTATAATGCATAATTAGTTGAATCTTTTGAAAGTAATGTTCCGGCTCCTGTCATTAATTCGTTTGTCCGTAATAAACCGGCAGTATGGTAACTTTTGTTGTAGAATGTTTGTTTGTTTTTTCTGTAAACAGTTCCAGTTTCATCTAACTCTTCAGTAGTAACATTTTTAAAGCCTAGAAACAGTCTTTCTCTTCTATCGTATTTTGCGGTATTGTTGTTGTTTGTATCTACATATTTAAATCTGGTAATTACATCTTTGCCTGGAGTGGAGTTCGTGTAAGATGTAGATAGGATATCAGGATTAAAAACTTTTACCTCTTTCATTACAAGTCTCGCATGAGGATCCTCATAATTAGGTTTGGTAAATTCATAATCTATAGCAAAAGCTGCTTTAGATTTTTCATTTGTAACTGTTTTTAATTTGTTGGTTTTCCCAATTTTTGAATAGTTTACAGTAATTTGGTTTCCATCAGAACGTACTAAATCATTATAACCGTCCCCATTCATATCCATAAAGCTTTTGTTAACTTCAGAGATTGTTAACCCCAAATTATAAGATGCATCGATTCCTGCTTTAAGATAAATATTGAGTGGTGGCCAAACGGGTATTACCAAAAAAGGGATATATACATGACCACCTATAGAAGCATATCCATTATAATTTTTTAGTTCGTTCGCAAAATCTATTTGTGATGCTGTACCTTTCTTCAAGTCAATAGGATCCGCAAACTTATTTCCTAAATTGTAGCTTACCATTGTTTTGTTAGTATTTACTACAGTAATAAGATCTATCATGCCATCGCCATTTACATCTTCAAAAGTTTTTTCTGATGAACCTTCAGAAATGGTACCACCTGCAGATGCATTTATCCCAATGTTAAGCGGTATTGCTTGTACGATATTGGCAAGACCACTAAGCGCTGTTCCAATCGAAATTCCTACAGAATTTTTTGGCCGGGAAGAGTAAGTTTCTAGATTAAAAAATGATTCACTTACAGTTGATAGTTGTTTACCAAAGTTGAGTTGGTATTTCATCTCAGATGTAGTATCATCCTTTGCAATTCTATCAGCAAGACCATCTCCATTAAGATCCATCCAATAGTAATTTCCGGAATCTTTAGAATCATAATTGAAGTTGGCGTTTAATCCAACAGGTGCAGCCCAAGGAGAAGAAGTATCTGCTTTAGCAGTGGTATTAGTTATACCATATTTTATATAAGAAGCTAGGGTATTATACTGTTTCACGTCAAAACTCAAAGACACAGAAGATGCATTTATATAGCTGTCTGAGTTTGAAATATAAGAGTCTGCAAAAGGACTTTGATAAGACCTGAGTCCCCCGGTTGCATTGGTAAGCTGCAAGGAACTTTTCGTTACAATGTCTGGATAGCCGTCCCCATTTAAATCCATAAAATCTTGTGAACTCACACTTCCTGGACCTGTAAGTCTAACCTCTGTGTCGCCAATTCCTGCAGATATTCCAGCAGCTGAAAGCGATCCACTTAGCGTTTTTGTTTTAGAACTACTTAGGTTGATTTTATTAATGGCTTTCATTTTAGTCGCTTCCAACCCTGGAACAAGGGTGGTTTCATCTGGATTTGCAGGGTCTACACCAAAGCCCTGTGTATTAAAAAGACCCGCAGTAGAAATATCATCTTTGAAAGAATCCGCCATAGCGTATTGTTCCAAACCTATTCCTTTCCACTTTTCTATACCATTACTTTTGAGTACCCATAAAGGATTAAGATGTGCGGGTAGAGAATAATTGCTTGAAGTTTGTATAATACATGCTTTTATTTCATTTTCATCATTTAGTCCAGTGCAGTGATCAAAATTCAGACTCATGTCAATCTCTGGGAACAAGTTTGCGAGAGCACCATATTCATCTCTCATGTAGTCAAAATCTGTTTCTTTATTGATGTCATTATATAAAAACTGCCCCCAATTATTATAAAATTTTGTAAAGTAATTGTATCCTGTAGAATTAATTGAGGTTTCCGGAACAGACGTTAAATAAGCGGAGCCATCATAATAAATATTAAAAAGCTTTCCGTTAAATAGAGATGCTAATTGTCCATAATGAATACGATCTTCAGCACTTCCAAAATATACTTGAATATTTATTTTTTCATCATCATTTCCATTTAAAACTCCAGAATAGAAAGTAATCGGCTGAATCCCAGTTATGATTTGACCGCTATTTAAATCTCTTTCAATAGTTTGGAAAGAACCACTGACTGGCGACGAAACAGTGACTTCTCTTTTCGCCAATACCTTCCCGTTTTTTTTCACAATGTATTTGAAGGTAAAGGCATTGGTAAAGGTGGAACTTGCAGTATTTTTATTAATCTCAACACCATATACGTGGGAACCTTGAGGATATGACGCAGTATAATGTGAAATATTTATTTTTGGCCTTAAGCCGGTAATAAATCTGGAAGGGTACTTTGGTATAGGATTCAGCGTATAATTATTTCCGCCTGTAGCATAATTTAATGAAATATTATCTAATCCACTATTTTTAAAAGCAGTATGGGAATCAGAATCTACATACACTTTTATTACTGTAGGAGCTGTAATTGCAATACTATTTAAAGTGAAACCAGAAAGACTAACTGGAAACGATGGATTTATAGAAGGTAAAAAATCATGTGTATATAAGGTAACTTCTGTATTGTTAATTAAATTATAAGATTTAATCGTAAAAGTTACTTTGTCTGTTAGTGATGGAAAACTGATGGTAGGAACTGTAATGGAGACCGTCCCGTTATTTGGCAGTTTTATTCCTTGATCCGCATCATTTAATAGAAAATTCTCTGCATAACTACCATTATTTAGATTGAAGCCATCTTGATCAAGAACAGGATCATTAGGAATATCAACTCCAAATTTGTTTACATAAACAATTTCAGGATTTGAAAATACTTTATAATTTTTGTTGTCATCTTGGCGCAACCTTACGAATATTTTATCTCCTGATTCTACCCTTATTCCACTAGGTTGATCAATTCCCATATGATTAAATTGGGTATTGGTAGGAGGCATAGATTGAATTTGCGAAAAATAATCGTTATAACGTTTTATATCAATTGTCTGGGATTGGGTAGCTGTACCATTGATTAATTTTGTTAGATATAATCTACCATAATATGAACCAGATCCATCTTCGGTGTTTATTTCCACAGAATAAACGGCATTAGCATTGGGAACCTGCTCTATTGAAATGTCATCATGAAATCTTATATAGCCAGCTCGTGGCGCAATCCACATTTTTATAACATCATCTTTCGGTAATTGTTCTTCAAATATAGGAGCAATTGGTTCCGCTTTTATCAACATATTTTCAGTAAACTCGCTAAATTGAGTAAAAGAAGGAGCACCATTCTCTATCTTATTAAAATAAACTTTTCCTTCATGTACGATATCCATCAAACCATCTGAATTAGCATCACGTAAGTAAGTAGGAGTAATACTTGTGCTACTGGAGTTCACTGTTGAACTGTTTAGAAAAAGGTTAAATATAAAGACATCTACTCCTCCCCCAAAATCAGTTCCATTGCTTTTTAATTCAGTTTTAGTGAAAGAAAAATTACTATTAAAGTTTTGAATTGGGGTAATATTGCTGTTAAAATTCAAATATCCCTGTTGATTTATGTAACCACTTTTTAAAAATAAGCCATCACTTTTTTTATAAATATAGTCTGGAATTCCATCTCCATTAAAATCTACTATTTGCCGCGCTGTTCTTGCTTCACTGGTAGATGCCCCAAATGTTTTTGAAAAGAGTATTAAATTACCATAGGGATTTTGCGTTGGTACCGCAACATCCATCAAGAAACTTGCTCTTATAGTACCTCCTTCTTCTTTAGTATAGGTGGAATTTATTTTGGAAGGATTAATTGCCGAAGGAAGAATGGGAAAAGATAAATTGGTAGGGTCTGTGCTAATAGAGACATCAGGTCCAAAAATAGGTAATTCAGTATTGCCATCTTTCAATTCATTATGATAATCAAAATTATATACCGTTATATAATCATCCTCATATGGCTGTTTTATTTTACTCAGCAGACTTTTGCCAAACTCCCCTTCAATATACTCCAGTCGATAAGATCTAAACAGTGAACCACAGCTTTGGTCGATAGGGCTACAATTTAACCTTTCTTTAATCTCAATGGTTTTCAAGCGATATGGTTCTATATATTTTAGGCCCCTTTTGCCGTCAATTGATAAATCTTTTCTGGTAACAGTATTTTCTTTTATAAAATCTATTTTATATGCACCATCGGCACTGCCCGCACCGGTATAGGTAACAGATTTTACATTGAAACTCTTCCCACCACTTAAATTTGCATTGTTTCCGGAAAAATTTATTGCATCATTATCATAATAGTAAATAATGTTATTGTTATGGGTATCAACAGCTTTCCACAATCCCCAACTGGATATTGCACCATCATTTGTTTTTAGAACAGATTTAATATTTATTCCATTTTCATCTCCACCATAATAATATTTTGTACCATCTGTAGAAGTAACAATCCAACGATAAGTGTCGGGCGTTGTTCCATACCTTTTGATGATGGAGAAATTATGACCTTTTCTTAAGTAAAAGCTTTTTTCATTGCTTACTGAATTTCGAGGTTGAGGTGTAGTAGTTGGTTGATTAGTTCCATCTACATTATGTCTGTTAGGCATATAGTTGCCTTCGTAAACCAACGTTTCTCCGTCTAAAGAATATAGTTCCGACTCTTTTGTTGGATCAAAAGCAGGAGCTCCCCATCTTGTATCGATATTTATAGAAGAAAGTCCGCCAATACTCCATCCTTCACCCAGCCATCCATTGCCACCATCACTACTGTAGTTAAAAGATAGATTAGGTTGCATACCATTTCTGCCAGAAGGAATTACAATGGGATAAGAAATGTTGGCATCACCTTTTTGGCTCCCAGACGGAGGTGAAATAAATTGCAATCGAGCGGTTGGATCAGCAGCTTTCAATCCGCTGATGCTGGTCGGAGCAAATGCATTCAACTGCGGAGATTCCGGAACTGAAATAATGCCGTTGATGTAGTCGCCTTCACCAATTGCCTCAAAGGATACAGTTTTGGTTTTTTCATCCGCGGTGGCATTGTCGATCAGTTTCCATTTACGGATCTGGTAATCAAAGTAAAAGGATTTGATTTCTTTTGAAGATATTGCACCCAGCTTCTTTTCATCGTAGGGAAGGGTGACTTTTATCTTTTTTTGGAGTTTGCCGCTCGGTATCGTAATCCGGAACGCCTTTGCTTCCGGAGTGAGGTTTTTGATTCCCTGATTGGTGGTTGGAAAATCTTTCTCTCTAAGGCGCAAAATCTGTACAACGGCTTCAGAAGCAGTGCTTTCCTTTTCAATTAAAAGTGTTGCGCCGTCGTGACTGAACTGGTATTGCTGATCTTTGAGAACGGTAAGGGTGTTGGCTCTGAAACTTTCTTCGTGCAAAACTTTCAGGTCTCCGTCAGCCGGCGGTACTTTGTACCGGAAGCTGCTGTTTCCTGACTGAATATTAATTCCTTCATTTCTAAAAGCTGAAGTAACGGTAAGTGTTTTTTCAAATTCTCCGTTGTTGATTCGAACGGCTTCTCCTGCAACCAGGATTTCAGACTGGTGGGGAGCGGCATTCCTGATAAACCCCTTTAGGTAAACAGTATTGGAAGACTGCAAAGAGGAAATACTGATATTCTCAGCTGCTTTACCATTCTCAAAAACAATTTTTACATTCTTGACCTTGTATTTGATACCCGGTGAGGGGGCAGTAAACATCACCGTGTTTTCGCCTTCCTTCAAAAGCTGCAGATTGATCGCTTCTTTCTGGACAGACCAATGGTAACCGGATACAATAACATCGCCTCCCAAAGCTGGATTGTGGTTGATGGAACGGGAAACCGACTGGTGGTTGGCGAGCCCGTATAATTCATAGCTGAGGTAGGCGGAGGATACCACCGTATTTTGTTTCGGGATTCTGATGGTGAAAAAATTATCAGAGATCCGGTCTTCCTCTTTTTCAGAAAGAACTCCGATCTGACCCTGTTTTTCCACCGATTCAAAGATCTGTTCAACAGTATCGGAATATAACGGATTGAAAGCAGCACTGTGCAGTTTCTCTTGTGGTGAAAAGGCCATCAATGGCGCCGCATCTGTGAGGGAGTTTTTTACAGGTGCTGAAGTGTTGACCGCAGAAGCATTGCCCGAAAAGGAGGATATAGTTGCTTTTCCTGCCTTGTTTTTTGTTTCCTTTAAAGATGGACTTTTAGATGGTTTAACTTTGCTCAGCAGGCTTCTGTTAAACTCTTTAATATTGGTAATATCTTTTCTGGACAGGCTTGCAAACACAAACATGCAGGTAAAAAACATCAACAGCAGCAAAGGCTGTCTTCTGAAAGTGAACAGTTTTTTGAAATTCATGGTTGGTTTTTTTATTGTACAATGAGTTTGAAGGTCTTGAGGAGTTTTCCGTGTTGGGTGAGATTGATGAGGTACAGTCCGCCCACATTCAGCTGGTACAGGTACTTCACTGCTTTGGGATCTACGCTCTGTTTGGAGACCAGTCTGCCTCCCGAATCAAAGATCGCAATCTCGAGTCCTTCCATTGGGGGGAAGGAAACATAAAATGTTTGGCCCATTTTCACCGGATTAGGGTAGAGCACAATTTCACTGTTGATGCTTTCACTATAAGAATTATTAGCCTGATTTTCTGCACTGCTGCCTTGTTCTCCTTTTTTGATAGGGCTTCTGGCAAATGTAAAGTTAGTGGAGATGCTCTCGCCGGTGTCGAATTTTACATCGCTGAAAACGATCTTGCCGTTTTTTTCGTGTCCCTGCTTTTTCTCTACAGTTCCATCTGTTTTTGTGAGGAAAATCCAGTAATTTATCGGCAGGCTTTCAGGATTTACCGTTGCC
Source organism: Kaistella sp. (assembly GCA_019459085.1). Taxonomy (GTDB): domain Bacteria; phylum Bacteroidota; class Bacteroidia; order Flavobacteriales; family Weeksellaceae; genus Kaistella. The sequence goes on along the minus strand of JAIBEW010000011.1, from coordinate 37,140 downwards.
TTGTCAAGCTGCAGGGTGTAACGGTCCTTTGTGATATCCCCAATAAAATTGATTTCCCAGGAACGTTTTAAAACATCATATTCGCCGTCATTAAAATAAGTGAGTTCCTTATTGTCATCCGACCATATGGCGAAAGAATTGTTGTTCAGGAGTGCAGAGTTCTGGAAATTGGTTCGGCTGACCTTATCTTTTGCGATCGTCAGATAACGGTCTTCCTGATTGGCAGATTGTTTCTGATACAATTCATTACCGTCGTCTCTTCCGATTCCTGTTGGTCTGAAGGGGTAATCTTTATGTTTTCCAGGGTCCCAGATCACCTTGCCCTCACTGTTATAATACTTCTCTTTTACCAGTGAAACTCCATATTTGATGGAGAGATACGAATGTATTTTCTTTAATTCTGCTGACTTGATTTTCTTGGGAACAAAAATGAGTTCATAAAGGTGGCGGTCATCGAACTTAATGCTGATACTGTCACCCTTGATGCTGTCATTTTTATTATAGGGTGCCACATACGAATACAAGCTGGGCTTTTTGGAAATCTTCACCGTTGATCTTTGTCTAATCTTTTCGTACTTGGTATTGCCAAGGTTGACTTCATTTTTCTCATTCTGCCATATCCATTCATCGTCGCCGGATGCATGTACTGCAATTAAAGAGTGCGCACGGGATTTATGGTAACTTATGGAGGGGTCTGAAAACCGGCCTTTGATGCTGCAGTTAAAATTCAGAAGCTGATCATTCGTGCATTTTGTGGAATCCTTTGCATTACCGGAGGGTGCTTTTTCCCAAATTTGCATCTGAGAACCAATCAATTGGCATTTGAGGTTTGAAAAGCAGAGAACCGGCAGTACGATACACCATTTCAGTATGAAGAGTTTTCCCATGGCAAGAGTGTTTTTTTTGTTTTATTTGATAATAAATTATCGTAATTTAATATAATGCTGTTCAAAAATAAATTAAGTTATTTAACAGATAACTACACTGTTGTGTGGTATTTAAATACGTAGAGGTCCTTATATGAAAGTAATATTCAACGAAATCCAGGATTTATCATAAAACTGGAGCTTATTTGAACCTCCTGGCTTGTGTTTGTGAGGTTTTTGCTTTATTGGTTAATAAAAGTAAAATTAAGCTGGTTTTAAATGGTTTCCTTACGGATTTCCGTAAAATCACAAAAAAATCCTGAACCGTCAGTTTTCAATGCCATTTATTCTGCACGGGACGTTCTGGAATATGGACGTACATAGCTTCCCTCTTTCCATGTTTAGACGTTTACGTGATCTGTTCCGCGGTACTCGTGCTGTGGGTATAATTAGAAGAAGGTAGGAGGAATTATAGCTTTTAGCGGGAGTGTAAGAACGATAAGAAGTATAACTTGGATTATAGGTCCAGCCGCAATAAATATCTGAAAACATAGTCTTGAGTGTCAGTGGGAATGGTAGCGATAATATTTTTACTGTTGCTATTCTCGTATAAACTTGAAGGGAAAGAACACCTTATCCAGTCTACAGGCTATTTCGGTGACGTTGGGACATTTTTAGTAGGCATAGGTGCTGTAACCGCTTCTTGCATTTATACGATATAAGAAAATGGAAAAAAATGCTGAACGAGAATACCTATAAATATTCCTCCATGCTCATCATACTGCTCACGATCCTCATTCTTTTTATCAGCGCATTTCTGATTGTTTATCTGATTTAAAGTACTTAGAATTTCACTTAAGCGGAAGAATGTGTATAATGAAAAATTTTGTGATCGAATATCTAACCGGCTGAAAAGGACTTTCAATACATTAAATATTGACAACAAATAGATTTGCTGACGCGCAAACCGCTTGAGGATTCTGAATTTTCACTTCATTGCCATTCTGTCCAAATTCTTTTTTAATATGTTCAGCAGTTCCTTCAGTGCTTTTTCGGCATAAACCTCCTGATTTTCGCTGAGGTCTTTGTCTTTATCCCCTTTAATTCTTTTGGAAACGATGATTTCTGAATTTTTGGATATGGCAATAAAGGCGAAACAGTCGTGTATGTTTTTTTCAGGAAACGGCTGCGCGTAGCCCGTAATGGAGATCCCGATTTCTGCATTGAATTTCTCCGCGATCTCCACCGCCATTTTTTCAGAGATTTCCTTCGATACCGAATTGCAGCTTTCGGCGACAATAGGATTAATGCCCAAATGTTTGGCTTTCTGTCCAGAATTATACACCGTCATGCCTCCCTGGAAAAATGCCATGGCCTCGTTTGCGCGCGAAAAAACATTCTGGATGAGTCCCGCAGTACAGCTTTCCGCCACCGCTAATGTTAAATTTTCAGCAGTGAGGATTTTAGAAAGTTGGGCAAGGTTTTTGTTGGCCATACATTTAAATAATCGGTTATTAATAGTAATTAAGCATATTTTCGGGTCATTACCGAAAAATACTTCAGTCTACAACCACTTAACAAATATAATTCCAAATGAAACGTGACGGCACCAACAAAAGCATCTGGGAGAACGAAATGTTCCCCCATCAGAACATCCACACCCAGCAAAAGCATTTCCATACTATTATTGTAGGAGGAGGAATAACGGGAATCAGCGTTGCGTATGAACTGCAGAAACAAGGTCATCAGTGCCTTATTTTGGAGCAGGAGAACATTGGGTTCGGAACAACGGGTGGTACTACAGCCCATATCAATAATTTCTTTGATGAATCCTATGACCGTCTCATTTCAAAATTTGGAGAGGACAAAGCCCAAACCATTGCAGATCATGCGAAAAGCGTTCCGGCGATCATCCGCAAAAATGCGGAAGAGAACAATATCTCATGTGATTTTGACGAATGCAGTTTTTATCTTTTCAGTGCTGAAAAAAAACAGGACAAAGAACTCGATAAAATTCTCGAAGCCCATCAGAAACTTGATATTCCAAGCCGCAGTGTTAATGAAATCCCATTTGAGATTACTTTCAGGACTGCCATTGAAATCGAGGGTCAGGCGCAATTCCATCCGCTTAAATACATTATCGGACTTTTGAAAGCTTTCGAAAAACTGGGCGGTACTGTGCTGACTCAGACGCGGATCACCAAACATGAAAATGAAAACGGCAAAGTAGCGGTGCAAACCGAAAACGGAACTGAATATACTGCTCAAAATCTTGTCTGGGCGACGCATATTCCGCCCGGAATCAACCGATTTAGTATGCTGAATGCGCCATACCGAAGTTATGCACTTGCGGCGAAGCTGGCTAAGGCACCGGAAAAACTGGGTCAGGCTGCAGACCTGTATGATCCCTACCATTATTTCCGGTATCATCAGATCGGTGACGATTTTTACCTGATCATTGGGGGGTTCGATCACAAGACCGGCCATGAAAAAGATACCGAAAAACCTTTTAAAGACCTTGTCCGCTATGCGGAGGAAAATTTCAGTTTCAAAGTGATCACCGAAAAATGGTCGGCGCAGTATTATGTTCCTTCTGATGGTCTGCCTTATATCGGAGCGATGCCCGGAGAAGAGAATGTATTCATCGCCACCGGATACAATGGCAACGGCATGACGTGGAGTACCCTTGCCGCACAGATTATCCCCGATTTAATTGATAAAAAAGACAATGAACTCGGAGATATCGTTTCACCGTCGAGGGTGGAACTGTTGGAGAGCGCTAAGGAATTTGTAAAGGAAAATATTGACGTTGCCTACCATTTCATCAAAGACCGTTTCACCGCAGAGAAAAAACCGGAGCTTGATGACTTAAAAACCGGCGACGGAAAAATCATCGTTCACGAGGGCAAAAATGTCGCGGCTTACCGCGATGAAAGTGGTAATCTGAAACTGCTGACGGCCGACTGTCCGCATATGGGTTGTACGGTTGCCTTCAATACTTCAGAAAAAACATGGGACTGCCCATGTCACGGCTCCCGCTTCGATACCGACGGAAATCTTCTCACCAGTCCGGCCACGGAAGGACTCAAAAAAATTTAAAACACCTTTATGGAAAATACAGACTTTAAAACCCCGCGCGGAATGGCCATTACGATTCCCGGAAAAACCACCACCATCGATCATCAGCTGGGCACTACCGACATTATTGTGGCGCTGTATAATGTCGCCACCGGCAATGAACTGAACAGCGGTATTACGGTGATAGACAAAAATACGGTGATGATTACCACTGCAAGCGGTGCACCGGACCAGATTCGGGTGGTGATTATGGGGTTCCCGATGGATTAGAAAAGTAAAACGGGAACATTTCAGGTTTGCCCTGTATGTTCCCGCTCTGCTTTAGCCCCTGATATTGGGGTTTATTATTTTGATGAAAGCTGTTGCCGTGATCAGGAAGAGTTCCGTCATCCGGTCGCTTAAATCATTAAGGTTTTACGACCGCCCATCCTTCGTACTGCCGCAAAATGATTTCTCCGTTTCCACTTGGGGTGTAGCGTATAAAATCAAACAGATCCGCTTTCGGAATGTTTTTTTCCTTCAACGTATTTTCGCACTGCACAAAAATGACGCCCCTTTTTTTCAGGGTTATCAGCAACTTTTCGTAGCCGTTCTTTTTTCTGTACAGTTCAACTCCGGGACCGAAAGCCAGCAGTTCCACGTACAGTTTTCCTTTCAGTCGCGGGTCATCCATTGCATGATGGATGTTTTTAACGATTCCCAATATTTTGGCCTCGTCGCTCTCATTCAGTACATATAAAGCCCTGTATTCTGTTAATCCCGCTTTCGCCGGCTTAAAACGAGGGTTTTTATTCTGAGCAGCCATTTGCAGACCGGTTAACGTAAGAATGAGGAACAGTGTTTTAATTAGATTCAGCATGATTATTCCTTTAAAAGTGCATCTATTTCTTCGTAAAATGAAGCTTTGCTGTAATCGGCCATTCCCGCATGATGCAGTCTTACCGCTCCCGTCTTATCGAGCACTACTGTTGTGGGCAGTGACCCGCTGAAGTATACTTCAGGGATATTGCCTTCCGGAACCAAAAGCGGCAGTGTATATTTTTCCTTTTGAAGATAGGCTTTGCCTAAAGCGACCTCATCATCCAAATTCACGGTTAAAAAAACAACATCGGGGTTGGACCGGTACTGGTCATAAAATTTTTGGATCGACGGAAATTCCGCACGGCATGGCGGACACCAGGATGCCCAGAAATTAATGAATACCACTTTCCCTTTCAGGTCTGAAGTGCTGATTATTTTACCGGTTTCGTCCCGGACACTCATATTGTCGGTAGCTGCAGGGATTTCTGCGGCGGGAATTTCTTTTTCATCTTCCATCTCGGCATTCATGATCCCTGTTGAGATCATTTGCCGCATTAACCACGATTTCGCATCAGGGCTTACAAGTAAAACGATGAACACCCCTGCAAACAGTGCGGTGCTCCAGTTTTTTTTAAGCCATACTTTTATTTTTTCCATCTTTTTGTTTTTTAAATTAATTTTTAGTCAGTTCGTTTAATACTTTATAGATTTCGGGGTTGGCAAAATCTCTGGCACCCTGAATATTGGCTTCCAAATCCCCGTTTTTGTTGAAAATCAGGGTGGTGGGGATTGCGCCCTGAAACAGGTCAGACGGAATTGTGCTGCCTGAGAGATACACGGGCAGATCCAGCTTTCTGTCTGCCATGAATTTTTTCGATTTTTCAAGGTCGGCTTCCACATTTAGGAGGATGAAAACAATCCTGTCATTTCCTTTAAATTGATTTTTCAGTTCAGCAATCGTGGGCATTTCTTCAACACAGGGTCTGCACCAGGTCGCCCAGAAATTGATGAAGACCACTTTTCCTTTCATTTCAGACAAAGAAATGTTCCTGCCATTCTCATCTACAAAAATAAGGTCGTATTTCTTTCGTTCTTCGTTTTTGTTTTTTACGGTTTCCTTGTCTGATTTTTCCTCCGACAACTGGGCTTTCACGGAAAAGGAAACGGTGAGGGCTGCCAAAAGCAGCGCATGTTTTGTTATGTTTAAAAAGGTACTCATTATGAATTATTTTTTAGGGGTTTTTACTTTTCCTTCTTCTATCTCTTCCGAAGGTTTTTTTAATATTTTATCTTTTGGATACAGGTCGCCGAACACTTCCGTCAGGTTGTTGTAAGAAATGCCTTCTTTTACCGGCACCCTTTTTACTTCGCTGTTGTTATAGGTCATCACGAAAGTTCCCGACTGGGTACGCAACACACTCTTTTCCGGGACAAAATAGGTCGCTGCATTTCTTTTCAGGTTCAGATGAACCTGTGCATATTCGCCACCGCGAAGAACCGAGCCCGTATTCTGAACATCGAATTCCAGCGTTAATGAACGGTCGTCCTGACTGATCATGCCTGAGTTTCGGGAGAGCCTCGCCTTGAATTTTTCGCCCGGAATTGAGTTGACGGTGAAGTTAGCATCCATCATGTTGTTCACTGAAGCCGCATGTTTTTCGGGCAGAGATACAGTAAGCCGCAGTTTGCTTTTCTGGGCAATAGTGAAAATAGGAACACCGGAATTAGGTCCGACCAACGCGCCACCCGACAGGTTTCTTTCCATAATCACTCCGCTGAAGGGTGCCGTAATCCGAAGATAACTGTTCATTTGGGATGATCTGCCGGTTCCCGCCTTCGAGGCTTCATATCCTGCTTTCGCACTCTGCATCAGGCTTCTGGCTCGGTCGAGTTCAATCTCTGCAACGGCTCCTCGGGTTTTGGCCGCATCTTTCAGGCGATCATAGGCCTGCTTTGAATAAAGGTAATCGGTATGCATTTTCTGTTGCGAAGATTTGTCTGAAAGATAATCCTGGTTCATCTCAGGAGCTTCAAGCACCGCAAGCAGTTGTCCTTTGGAAACCACCGAGCCTCTGTCGGCATATATTTTCCGGATAAATCCGGGAACTTTTGCGAAAATCTGTACCGATTCGTAGGGCTTCAGTTCCCCCGGAACCGATATCTGATACACCGGGTTCAGACTCTGGATCTCGGCAGTTTCGAGTGAGTGAGCGGGTTTTGCCACTTTAACGGCGGCGGATTTGCTTGCTTTTTTTTCTGAACAGGAAGCCAATCCAAACAGGCTGAGGCCAACGATCAGTATTTTTATTTTGATAAATTTATTTAAAATCATTTTTAAAGGTTTAGGATGGTACAATTACCGGTTTCACATAAAATTTACTCGCTTCATCTTCAGGATCCAGAGAGGGATTGCCCAGACCGGCTTTAGCCATCATGGATGCAAAAAAGTGCGGTACGATTAGCAGGATGGTGGCAGTAGAGGCGATAATTCCACCGATGGCTGCTCGGCCCAACGGAGCAACCTGCTCCGAACCTTCTCCAATGCCCATCGCCATAGGAATCATTCCGGCCACCATGGCAAGTGCGGTCATCAGAACAGGACGTAATCGTGAAGCGGCCGCCATTCTTGCAGCATGCAGCGGACTTACCTTGTAATGCCTCCTGTAATATTCTGCCTGATTGATGAGCAGAACGGCATTGGAAACTGAAACGCCTATCGACATGATCATTCCCATATAGGACTGCAGATTCAGCGTACTTCCGGTAATGAAGGTCAGTACCAAACTGCCGACGATTACGGAAGGAACGACTGAAAGAATGACGAGCGGAACTCTGAGTGATTGATAATACGCTGCCAACATCAGGAAAATAGCCAGTACGGCTGCCACCAGACCAGCAGCAAGACTCTGAAGGGTATCATCAAGGAGCTGCATCGTGCCTTCAGTCCAGACCGAAACGCTTTTCGGCGGCTTCCCACTGTCGCTGATGGCTTTTTTTACAGCTTCTGAGGCTGTTCCCAGATCTTTTCCGTACACATTTCCAATAATCGTGACATATCTTTGAGGTCCTTTCCTGTTGATCTGCCCCGGTGCGGTCGTTTTGATTACGGTCGCAATATCTTCGAGAACCGGTCTCGTGCTGTTCTTTTTTAAGGGTAAAGATTTAAGAACTTCAACGGAATTCATCACACTTTCGGGAATCTGTACCTGGGTCTGGAAGACCAGTCCCGATTTGGGGTCTACCCACAGGTTCTTGTCGGTATATCTCGTGGATGAGGTCGCGGTAACGAGGCTTCTGGTTACATCCTGCATGCTTAAGCCGAACTGTGCAGCCAAATTCCGATCTACATTGATCTGTAAAGTGGGGTATTGTAAAGGTTCAGCTATTCTGATGTCTCTCAGGAAATCATTTTCCTTCAGTTTTTCCTCAATCTTGCGGGCATGCTGTGCTGCGAGTTTAAGATTGGGGGAGCCCACTTTCACCTCGATCGGGGTCATGGAGCCCTGGCCAATGATTTTCTCGGTCAATTCTATAGGTTCGAAATTGATTTTGGCTTCCGGTTGTTTTTTTGCAACATTATTTCTGATCTCTTCTTTCAGGTCTTCCATTGAACCGGTATACATTTCCTTATTGACGGAAACCTGCAGAACAGACTGATGGGTACCATTCGTAAATAAAAATATCGGATTAATTGGCGTCGCAGCGGGGTGCAGACCCACATAGGCGGAACTGATGTTGATGGCATTTGGGGGAAGCATTTCTTCAATATCATTCAGAATTCCTTTAACCAGTTTTTCGCTCACCTCCAATCGGCTTCCCTGCGGCGCGTCAATCCTCATCTGAAAGTCGGAACTGTCGGATACCGGCATGATATCCGTGCCGAGTGATTTCATCATCAGGAAAATAAGCAGCCCGCACAGGATCATGTATCCTGAAAATAATGCCAGAGTCCTGCCTGACCATTTTCTTAAGCGGTGGCTGTAACCCGTTCGGAATCTATAGAAAAAGCTTCTGTCTTTTACGGATCTTTTTTCGGTGTGTTTGTTCTTCATCATCCAGTTGGCGAGAATAGGAACAAAGGTCTGTGAGGCTACAAAGGAGGCTACCATTGCGAATGCTACAGCCATAGAAAGCGGCAGGAACATATCTTTCGGAATGCCGGTCATGATAAACGCCGGCGTCAACACGGCCAGGATACACAGTAAAATAAGCAGTTTCGGTACTGAAATTTCCAGAACTGCATCCAGTATAGCTTTCGGTTTGCTTTTGCCCATTTCCATATGCTGATGAATGTTCTCGATGGTAACGGTTGCCTCATCTACGAGTATTCCGATGGAAAGTGCCAAACCGCTTAAAGTCATGATGTTGATGGTGTAACCGGCAAAATAGAGCGCCGATACTGCAGTTAAAATGGCAATCGGAATGGTCAGGACTACGATGAGTGCGCCCTTAAAATCACCCAGAAAAAGAATGATTACCAATCCCGTGAAAAGTGCTCCCAAAATGCCTTCATGAACCAGGTTCGAAAGCGATCTTTCAATGTATTTGGACTGATCAAATTCGTAGCGGACGTTGACCCCGTCCGGAAGCTGGTCTTTCAGCTTAGGGAGTGCCTTCTTTAGATTATCCACCGCGGTTAGGGTCGAAGCATCCGCTTTTTTAATCACCGGAAGGTAAACGGAACGTTTCCCGTTGATGAGCGCATAGCCCACGGTTTGGTCTGCCGCATCCTGCACGGTGGCGACGTCGCCAATGTATAAAGTCCTTCCGTCCGCAGTCTGAATGGGAATGGAGAGAAATTCAGAAGGGTCTTTCGCAATCGAATTGATCGGCGCCATATAATTGGTTTCACCGATCCTGATGTTTCCGGCAGGCGACGGGTGGCTGCTTTTGGTGATGGCCAGCGTAATTTCTTCGGGACTCAAGCCATTGCTCTGCATCGCAGCAGGATCGATATTGATGACCATGGAGCGGATGTTTCCGCCGAAAGGAGCCGGTGCTGTAATCCCGGGGATCTCCACAAACATCGGGCGGATTTTGGTCAGTACCATCGTCTGAAGTTCTGTGACCGAATGGGTAGGGCTTTCAAATACCAGCTGTCCCACAGGCAGGGAATTTCCATCAAACCGTACCACCATGGGCGGTACTGCACCGGTAGGCAAAAATCCCATTGCCCGCGATACCTGTGTAGAGACCTCGCCGGCGGCCTGCGCCATATCGGTGCCGGGATAAAAGGTGAGTTTCATAAGGGTTAATCCCTGTACACTTTTGAAGTCTATATTTTTGACGCCATTTACAAAAAGTAGCACTTTCTGAAATTCGTTGGACATGAATCCGTCCATATATTGTGGAGACAAACCTCCGTAAGGCATTGCAATGTACATGGAAGGCAGTTCGACCTCCGGAAAAATATCGACTTTTATTTTTTTAATTGCGGTAAAGGAAAGGATGCCGATCGCCAAAACCATTACCATAATGACAATGGGCTTACGCAGGGCAAAACGTATGATATTCATGGTAAGTTTTTAAAGGTTATTAAACAGGTATTCGAAATCGGCAGAAAGCTCGGCTTCGCTGATGACCTGCTGCCAGTACTCTCTGGAAGCATCGAGCTGAGTGGTTTCCGTATTTTCCAGAATTGTCCGGATCTGTAGCAGTTCGATAAGGGTAATGAGACCGCTTTTGTACCGTGCCGCATACATTTTGTATGCCTGGGACGCAGCTTTCACGGCGCCGGCTTCTTTCAGGAGCTCTTTCTGTTTTTCAGCAAGGTTTTCCTGCAGGGCTTTGCGCTCCACGCTTAGCGCCAACTGATACTGATCACGCAGATGGCCGAGGCGTTCTGCTTCCTTGGTCAGGGCCTGGGATTTCTGGCTGTTCGTATACACACTGCCGATGTTCCAGGTCATTCCCAATCCCACCAGCACATTGTTGGTGGAATTTGAAAAACCGTTGGTCCAGGTTCCTGACGCATAACCGCTGGGGGCTATTCCTGTTCCGCGGTATGCGTAACCGCCTAACATTTTCAGGGAAGGCAAAGCAGCTTTTGTCTGAACCTCTGCTTTGGCCTGGTAGTACTCGGATTCATACTGCAGAGTGCGCACAAAAGGATGTTCGGTTACGGTGGAATCCTGCTTCGCCAGATTCATTTCAGGATTCAGAAATTGATTTCCGTCCATATCCTCAGGATTCACATCTCTCCGGAGAAATTCTTTGAGTTTTTCGGTGGCTGCCCTGTATTTTCCAGTCAGATTATCCTGCATGGCCAAAGCCTGAACATAGGAAGAATAGGTTAATGCGGAATCTGCTTCAGGTTTAAGACCCGAACGGGAGAGCGCTTTACTTACGGTATGGATTTCTTCTAAGCGACCGGAATTTTTCTGCGCCCAACTGAGTTTTGATGCGTAAAAAATCCAGTCCAGATATCGTTGCGAGACTTCTTTTTTGAGCTTTAACAGGTAGGCCTCACGGTCTGTTTTTATTTTTTCTGTGAAAAAAGAGGCGGCTTTTTCTTCACTTTTCTGCCGTCCGAAATTGTACAGTTCATATTCTACAGTAGCGGAGCCAAAATTATTGGCAACAGCCGATGCGCCGGAACTGCTGTTTCCCGATACAGTGAAGGTAGCCGGCTGAGGGAAAAATCCCCCATTACTGCCTTCAAAGGTTCCGTAAGTGTTTTGGTACTGAATCTGGACCTGAGGCAAAGCGTTTGCCTTCACCGCTTTGCCATTAAGTTCCGAAGCGGCGACAGCAGCTTCTGCTGCCATGAGGCCGGCGTAATTTTCTTCTGTCTCCGTCCATATCTGCCGGAGCATGTGTCGGTTTTGGGCGAAAAGATCAGCATTAAGGATGATCACTCCGAAGAGCATGATCATTAGAGTTTTTCTTATCATTTTTTGAAATCATCAGTGTTACCGGGCGTGATGCCGGTAAAGGATTAATATTTATTAAAACAAAGGACTTCTGTTCCTAAGAGCAGAATATTCAAATTTTAATAATCAAATGATAAGTTTGCGGTACTGTAGAAAAATAGGGATGGCATGACCTATTCGAGCAGAGTCGTAAACAGGATGCTTTTGGATTTTGAGAAGCAGGAATGCCCCTCCTAGAATGATAAAGGTGAATGCAGCCAGAGCGCGTAAGGCAGCAGCAGGGATTTTTGTATCGCTTTTGGCGATGATCTCATGATCGTTACAAAAACTGCACTGGGAACCTGAACTGCCGGCGGTAAATTTAGCAGCTTGTGAAAGTGTTTTTGAAGTAGTTTCCAAATTCAGAACGTTCTTAATTCCGAATTTTACGGCGCAGGAAGAAATCAGAATGCAGAGCATGAAAACCACTCCGAAAAGGGTTCTCATGTTATGATGCAGGAATGATTTCTGAATGTTCACTCGGCAAAAGTAGCTGTTTAAATACTTCTGTGAAAAATATTAACAGTTTTTATACTCAATGATTTAAAGAACCAACGAGGTTTTTGATCAATTACAGACATGGGGAACAGCAGTTTCATTTTCAGAAATAACTGTGGGTGATTCGTTTACAGTGGTTGCATTTCCTGTTGTTCAATGTTAAAAAGGTTTTTGATGGCGAAGTTTCGTAGTCTCCATATTTTTATTACCACGCTTCACAATAAAAATAATAATGTTAAATAGTGTTAAAGCGCAATAAATGGCATTTTTCTTGAACTTACGCAATTATAATTTACACATTATTAACTAAAATATATTATTTATGGAAAATCAACAGTACAGACCGGAATTTAGAAATGATTATGTTTCAAGAGTTTTCAGAAGCAGAGAAGAAGCTGACAATGCATACACAGATCTACACGGAAGAGGTTATTCGAAAGATGACATCAACGTGATGATGTCCGACAGCACTAGAGACCAATACTTCACCAACAGCGACAATGACTCTGATCTTGGAGATAAAGTTGCAGAAAATGCAGGAACAGGATCCCTGATCGGCGGCGGAATTGGCGCAGTAGTAGGAGCTATTGCTGCTATCGGAAGCAACGTATTGCTACCGGGACTTGGATTGATTATTGCAGGACCATTGGCAGCAGGACTTGCGGGAGCAGGTGCAGGAGCCGCCGCAGGCGGACTTGTTGGAGCGCTTACCGGAGCAGGAGTTCCTGAAGACGAAGCGAAGCGTTATGAATCCGATATCAAAGACGGCGGAATTTATATGGGTTACAAACCCAGAAATGAAGAAGACGCACGTGCTACGTATGACCGTTGGTACAACGATGATACAGCAACCAGACTTTAACACCAAGTTTTCTTATATATAAAAGGGGAAGCACATCTAATCGATGTGCTTCTTTTTTTTAGCAATTGATCCTCTTTTTGCATCAGCTGATACCCGGGAGTAAAATTCTTCCCATTCCAGGAATAGCTGTGCATAACAAATCTTTATGTAACCAATGTCACTGTACAGGATTGTGAATTGTTGCAATTTTGCAGTATTAATCACATCGGTATGGATACTTTGGGGTACATCGCTTCAGTTTTTATCGGAATTTCCTTAGGTCTCATCGGGGGTGGAGGCAGTATCCTGACCGTGCCGGTCCTCGTTTACCTTTTTGGTATTGATGCTGCTCTGGCCACGGCTTATTCCCTTTTTATTGTCGGGATGACGAGTGTGGTGGGCTCGGTTTCGTATTTCAGAAAAGGGCTCGTTCATTTTAAAACAGCTCTTATTTTCGGAATTCCTTCCATTGTCTCCGTATTTCTTACCCGCGCTTATATCGTTACCTCCATTCCGGAACAAATTTTTTCGCTCGGAGGTTTTATCCTCACCAAAAGTATCATGCTCATGCTCATCTTCGCCGCGCTCATGATCCTGGCTTCATACAGCATGATCAGGAAATGCAGAGGTGAAGACTGTGTGCCTTCCGAAAACGCGAAAGTAAACAATACTGCGGTGATCATTCAGGGAACTGTAGTGGGTTTTGTTACGGGCCTTATCGGGGCGGGCGGAGGATTTCTCATCATTCCCGCACTCGTGAACCTGCTGCGTCTCGATATTAAAAAGGCCATCGGCACTTCGCTTTTCATTATTGCGCTGAATTCCCTTTTCGGGTTTGGCGTATCGGTAACGCATATGGAAATTGAGTGGGGCTTTATCCTCAAAATTCTGCTTTTGGCCATCGTGGGTGTTTTCATCGGCAGCTGGCTCTCAACAAAGATCGACGGAAAAAAACTGAAGCCCGCTTTCGGGTGGTTTGTGCTGATCATGGGAATTTATATCCTCATCAAAGAAACCATCCTTCATTGATACAGCATCACGAATTATATTAGGTACACAATTTTTAACACATAAAATCAACTATCATGTCCCAGGAACATTATTACGAAGTACAGGCAGACTGGAAAGAAGGGCGAAAAGGAAACTTATCCTCACCGGTTCTGAACAACACCATCGAATGTGCAACACCGCCCGAATTCCCAAACGGGGTCGCAGGAATCTGGTCACCGGAACATTTATTCACGGCGGCCATCAGCAGCTGTTATCTGGCTACTTTTCTGGCGATTGCCGAGAATTTTAAACTGGCTTTCCGGAGCTTTTCGTGTAAAACCGTCTGTAAACTGGAGGTCGTGGAAGGCAAATTTCAGATCACACACGCCGAAATTACACCTGAATTACATCTGGAAAATCCGGAGCAGGACCGCGATAAAGCATTAAAAGTACTGGAGAAATCCAAAGCAGCATGCCTCGTTACCAATTCCATGAAAACGGAAATCACACTGAACACTCAGCTTCTGTAATTAAAGTCATGTTTCAAAAGAAATGACTACATTTCATCCGATTGTCAGCGTAGTTGGATTTTCATAGGGATAATGGAGATATATTCCATAAATCAGCATTCAATAGGGAAGCAAAAACAGGAGTACAGGAATGCTTCCGAAATAAAGGCCCTCATTAATTAAAAAATATGAATACGGAAAGAAAAGCGCACTGGGAAACAGTGTACGAAACCAAAAACCCGCAGGATGTGAGCTGGACCCAGGAAATTCCGCACACTTCACTGGAGTTTATCCGGTCATTTGGTCTGAAAAGTTCGGCAAAAATCATCGATATCGGTGGCGGCGACAGCAAGCTGGTGGATTATCTGCTGGATGAGGATTTTGAAAACATCACCGTTCTGGATATTTCCGCAAAAGCCCTCGAAAAAGCGAAGGCAAGACTGGGTGACAAAGCGCAAAACGTCACCTGGATCGTGAGCGACATCACCCGGTTCGAACCGGAAACCACTTACGATGTTTGGCATGACCGCGCGACTTTTCATTTCCTGACCGAAGACGCGCAGGTTAAAAAGTATGTGGAAACTGCCAAGGCAGCAGTTAGCGGCTTTCTGACGATCGGAACGTTCTCGGAAAACGGCCCCGAAAAATGCAGCGGCCTTACCATAAAACAATATAACGAAGAATCGCTGGCTTCGGTTTTTGCAGAAGGCTTTGAAAAATTAAACTGTCGGAGGGAAAATCATCTGACGCCTTTCGGAACGGAGCAGAACTTTGTATTCTGCAGTTTTAAAAGAAAATTCTAATTCCTGGCCTGAGTCTGTAATTCTTCAGTAATTGCTGTTTATTTAGGTCAGATCCTGGATTGCGGCAGTCGGTGCAGTTTTGCTAACGCTTGCAATCCCTGCATCTCTGGCTGTGGCTGAAGAGTACATTTCGCTTGTGCCCAAAACCTGGCCGTTACCCGCAGTCTGGTTGAAGTAGTGCGTTTCCCCGCTGGAGAGTTCCTTCGCAAAGTTTTTCAGGTCTATAGATTCTTTACTGCTTCTCAGGCCTTTCAGGCACATCTGAAAATCGGTGTAGGTTTCGCTGGTGATTAATATTTCTCCGTTTGATGCTTTCAGCACCCACCGGTACTGGCTGTCGGCTGTGGCTGTAATCTGATATTTACCCATGATGATCTTAAAAATTTAACAGTGTTTATTTGAATCCATAAAATTATGCGCATTTTCATGAAGAGCTGCTACACTTTTGTGTAGTTTTGTGCGGAAATCACCTTACAATGCGGGAAATGGACGAAACAGACCGGTTTTTTATGGAGAAGAATACCGTTTATCACCTTTCGGAAGAAGAACGGAGCCAAACCAACGATTATCTCGAAGCGGTGCGGGCTTTCGGCCGTCTGACTTCCCAAGGTCTGTACATCATTGATTATCAGAAAAAAAATTTCGAATACGTGTCCGACAGTCCGCTTTTTCTTTGCGGACATACGCCTGAAGAGGTTCTGGAAATGGGCTATCACTTTTATTTCCGGAATGTGAAAAGCGAGGATCTGGATTTGCTCCTGACGATCAATGAAGAAGGTTTCAGTTTTTACGAGGATCTGCCGGTGGAGGAACGCAAGCTGTATTCCATTTCCTACGATTTCCATTTGGTGGATAACGGAAAGGAAATCCTCGTGAACCAGCAGCTCACGCCCATCTATCTGACTGATGATGGAAAAATATGGAAAGCAATGTGTCTGATCTCCCTGTCTGCTAAGGATAGAGCCGGAAATATCTGCGTCTTCAAACACGGATCTGATGACTTCTGGCATTTCGACAGAAGTGAGAGTTCATGGAAGCGGGAGCAGAAAGCGCAGCTCACCGACCGGGAGACTGAAATCCTCAGGCTTTGCGTGCGCGGACTCAGCATCAATGAAATTGCGTTGAGGGTCTGCCTGACTCCCGATACGGTGAAGTTTCACCGTCGGAAACTGTTTGCGAAAATCGGTGCGCAGAACATGACCGAAGCGCTCGCTTATGCCACGGGAAATAAACTGATGTAAATGTGGATGAACCGGTAAACGCGTGAAAAAAACATCCGCGATAAGGATTTCGTCTGTTCAGTGAAGGATCACTATGGTTTTATAACAAGTTCATATACAGCTTCCCCGTCGGGCCGAGTGTTTATCAGAATAAATCCAAGCCGTTCCAGGAGCTTTTTTGCCGCGTGATTATCCTCAGAAGTCGCTGCCCAAATACGTTTCAGTCGATATGGTGAAGTCCAAAATCAATTGCGGCCCGCAGCGCGCCGGTCATGAATCCTTGGCCGCGGTACCGGGAAAGCAAAATACAGCCCAGTTCGCCTTCCTCATTTGCGAATCCCCTGTAGAATCCGCAGGTTCCAACGATCTGCTACGTCCTTTTATCTGCAATTCCCCAATGAATAGAATGGCCCTTTTCATAATCTCTGTGAATTTTCTCCTGCATGGCAGCGGCCTCCTCAATGTCAGAAGCCTGCAACGCATCGTAATATGAAATCTCGAGTAGGGAAGGGAGATCTGAAGGCTGGATTTGCCTCAATATAATCCGTTCACCCAAGATCGTTGGAAAAGTACTGTAAGGCGGAAGTTTCATATTGTGTTACCTGATTTTAATGGAATTAACGGGTAATCAATGAAAGTATTGATAGCCGCAGAAGGGGAGGAGTTTTCTGATCATGAGATTCATCACCGGATGGGTTTGTTGGATTGGTTTTTTGAAAGGTTCGCCTTTTTGTACACAAGTATAAAGTCAGAAATCGGGTCTGAGGTCTTCAGTATCTCTCGCAACAGGAACGCAGTCGGGATCCAGAATCATGGATTCCTGTATATCGGTTTTGTGCAGGGTGGCGCCGCTTGAAATCATTCGGTAACCGTTGTCGTATTCGGTATAGTAACCCGAAGGATAGGCGTAATATCCGTTGGGCAGGAGCGTTTTCACCGGCTGCTGAAATCCCCATGAAATCACTTTCCTGTTCAGTATAAATGCCTGAAAAGCCTCGTCGAAGGTCATGCCCATATAGTTGCTGTTAATGAAAAACAGGGGTGTTTTTCGGGTTTAAAGATAAAAAAAAACAGCAATATGCTGTTTTGGACTGATCAATATTTGAATTCATCCGTTCCGCGATGATCTGTATTTCCGTTTCCATTGGGCTAGGAAATTTTCTCGTTTTCCAGCATCTTCATGACAATTTTTTCTTCCTTCGTCAAGCCGCTTTTGCCGTCGTCTTTTTCAATAAGGTCGAGTTCGCTGAGGTATTTTTTCATGGAATCGTTTTCATACAGACTGATGACGAGCGGGTGCACGTAGTATTTCCGGCACACGGTGGCGGTATTTCCGAGCTGGGCAGCCACCATTTCCAGCGCTTCCTTCACTTTCGTTTTGTGTTCCTTCTCGTTTTCGGCCTCGCCGATTTCCTTAAAGGCAATGAAGGCATTCACCGTTCCCGACCAAGTCCTGAAATCCTTGGCGGTAAAATCTTCGCCGCTGATCTCTTTGATGTATTCATTCACCATTCCGCTTTCAATCGCGTGCCGCTGTCCTGCATCATCATAAAACTGGAAGAGTTCCTTGCCCGGAATATCCTTGCAGTTCTGCACGGCTCTCGCAAGTTTGGCATTTTTAAGATCAATGTCGTGGTAAATCCCCTTCTTTCCTTTGAAGGAAAGGTTGATTTTTTGCCCCCTGATATCCACATGCTTGTCCTTCAGAGTGGTCAGGCCGAAAGATCCATAGAGTTTTTCGTACACACTGTTCCCAATCCTGATATTGGTCCTTTCCATCAGACTGACGACGATCGCAAGCACCTTTCTTTTTTCCAGAGTTTTGAGCGCGAGATCTTTCTCAAGCTGGAGCCTGATTTTCGGCAGAGCATAACCGAACTGCAGCATTCTGTAGAACTTCGTGTGGTTCCGCAGCGCATTCCAGACCGGATGGTAGCGGTACTGTTTGCGTTTTTTAACATCAATTCCGGTTGCCTGAAGATGTCCGTTTTCGAGTGCGCAGATCCACACATTCTCCCAGGCCGGAGGAATCGCGAGCTTGTTGATGCGCGCCAGTTCCTCCTCATCAGTGATTTTTTTACCGTCTGAGTAATACGTGAATTTTTTGCCCGTCTTCTTCCGGACTACGCCTTGATCCTGCTGATCGGTGGTATAAACCAGACTCGCGGCCTTTGCCGTTTTCACCGGATCCTTCATGATTTTCACCATTTTGGCAGGGGTGATCTTTGCAATGATCTCCAGGCCGGGAAGATTTGTGTCCATCGAAGCGTTTATTTTTTACCGCGGGTCAGCAACCAAAGGATAAGGCCGACAACGCCGACTACAAGGATGATTCCCCACCACATTCCGGCTTCAAAGATCGTTCCGATGGCATCGCATCCGGTAAGCGTGATTAAGGCAATCATCGTAAGGCTGAGTAAGGTGAACTTTTTCATAATGGTATTTTTTTTTTTAGTTAATGTAAATATTTGAGGGGTAGAAGTTAAACCCGGTGATGGTCGGGTCTCCACCTGGTAATGCTTTTTTTAATGTCGTCTCCCGAGAGGTGTTCATTCAAAGCTTTATCCAAAAGTAGTTTAAATTCTTCATCTTCTGCAAACCGGAGCGCCGCAATCTGGCTGAAACTGAGTTTGTCCACAACGTCATCTGACCGTTTCTGGAAAAGCTCATAATACCGCTGCCTGAATTCCAGGCGGATGATGCGGTCCTGGTTGCCCAGTGCATAATGCTGTCTCACCATAAAAGCAAGGAAGAGGAGCAGGAAGATGACGACTGAAAACAAACTCCAGATAAGCCGTTGGTCTTCCGCGGTCCACGCCTTCCAGATACCAATAACCAGCAGGATTCCAAGCAGGGGCAGGTAAATGAAATGATGCGGAGCGTAAAACTTCCGGTGGTTGCTGTAGTTTTGAGATTCCATAGGGTAAGGGTGATACAAAAATCTAACCAAAATGGGAACCAAGAGCCAAGAGCCAGGAATCAAGAAAAAAGAGGAAAGAACAAAGAATAAAGATCAGACACAACTTGTAGGAGATAGGATACAGGATTTAGGATTTAGGAAGTGCGAAGTCAGAAATGTTAGCGAGGTTAGAAGGTTAAGATGTTAGAAAAGGTTAGAAGGTTACGAAGTTAGAGAGGTTAGGAAATGATATAGAAATCCATTCCCTCTTTTAAAGTTCATTGCCTACAACCTAAAGCCTACAGCGTATAGCCTACAGCCTTCCTCCTGCAGCCAATCCAAAATCTATAATCCAAAATCCACATTCTCGAATGATCTCATCACCACATCATCACAACATCACATCACCCCGCCCCCAGTTTCTCAATCGCTTTCAGCATATCAATGCCTTTGCCAAGGACGGGTTTAAAGAGGTCGCCGTTTTTTTCCATGCGCTCGAGAGCGTTCTCAATATTGAAGTCGGTGGGTTTCAGGCCTTTTTGCAGTTCCTTCCATTCGATCGGCATCGAGACCGGCGCGCCGTTTTTCGGCCGCATGCTGTACACACTCGCCAGCGTCTGTCCGCGGCGGTTCTGCAGGTAATCGAGGTAGATCTTGTCTTTGTCGCGTTTCTGGAGGCTGCGCTCAAGGGTCGTGATTTCCGGCAGTTTTTTCTGCACCATCTGCATCAGCACATGCCCGAAATCCTTCACCTGGTCAAACGTATATTTCGCGCCCATCGGAATGTAGATGTGGATTCCCGAACTTCCGGATGTTTTGCAGTACCCGTCGATAGCTCCGGCATCCAGAATCTCTTTTACCGTTTTGGCCGTGGTGATCACATCCTCAAACGTATTGTTGTCCGAAGGATCCAGATCGAGCACGAGATAGTCCGGTTTGTCCAGGGTCTTGATATTGCTCGTCCATACATTCATTTCAATGCAGCCGAGGTTGTTGAGGTAGGCAAGTGCAGCCTTATCATTGCAGATGAGGTAATTGATGTATTTCTCGTTGCTTTCGGAAAACACTTTTTCGGTCTCCAGCCAGGCCGGCGTATCGTCGGACGCGTCTTTCTGGTAAAAACTCATGCCGTCAATGCCGTTCGGGAAACGGTTCAGCGACTGCGGCCGGTTTTTCAGATGGGGCAGGATATAATCCGCCACCGACTGGTAATAAGCGATCACATCGCCTTTCGTCACGCCGTCTTTTGGGTAATAAAGCTTGTTCTGGTTCGTGAGTTTGACCTTCTGCTTGTTCAGGGTCAGTGAGGTTTCGTTTTCTCTTTCCATGGCGGAGGTTTTTAAAGGTTTTAATGGGGTTTCTTCTTTGGCCACCTCTTTTTCTTCCGTTTGGGGGAACTGGAGGTCTTTCGGATTGATGTCATCACGCAGTCTCAGAAAAACGGGATGGCGGAAGATATGGTCTTTCGTGAGTTCGGTGAATTTGATCTCGGCCACCACTTCGGGCTTTACCCACGAGGCTTTCGCATTGGTTTTCGGCATCGAGGCAAACAGGGGTTCATCAATGATGAGCGGTTCAAGCCTCGCATGGATCTCCTTCAGCTTGGCGGCATTAAATCCCGTTCCGGTATGGCCGCAGAAAATAAGTTCTTCACCTTCGTACCTTCCGAGAATAAGGGACCCGAATTTCTCGCGCGAACCTTTCGGTTCGGTGAAGCCGCAGATGATGACTTCTTCGGTCTGCTGGCTTTTGATCTTGACCCAGTCTGAAGTTCTGACCCCCGCACTGTAGGTACTGTCGGTCTTCTTTGCAATAATGCCTTCAAGGCCCATGTTTTCGGCGAGCCTGAAAAAGTCTTTCCCTTTTTCCAGCACATGGTCGTGGTATTTGATGTAATCCGATTCAGCCAGCGCGTTTTTAAGGAGCTCCTTGCGCTGAAGGTAGGACAGGTCTTCGGTAGAATGTCCGTTAAGCCAGAGCAGGTCGAAAACCTGATAGATGAGCACGGCTTTCGGGTGTTCGGCGATATTCTGCAGCCACTGGAAATTGGGTTTTCCGGCACTGTCGTACGCGACAATTTCACCGTCGAGGATCATTTCATGGTCCTGAAACTTCAGCTGGTTCGCGATTTTCTTGAACTTCCCGCTGAAGTCCAGTCCGTTGCGGGAATAGAGCTGAACTTCCTTGCGGAGGTCGGCAACGGCGCGGTAACCGTCCCACTTGATTTCGAAGGCCCAGTCTTTGCCGTCGAAAGGTTCTTCCTTAGTCTGACAAAGCATCGGGACGGTGAAAGTGCTCAGTTTTTTGGATCCTGCGAGGGCAGGAGCATAGTTTTTAAACCCTTTTATTTCCCCGGTTTTGGGACTTTTTTTTTTACTGCTTTTTTCTTCGAGATAAGCACTTACTTTGGAATCGGGGGCCGTGTTGTCTTCGGCGTCGTAGGAATCGGTGGCATACTCATCCTTATGTTTGATGAGGAGCCACGGATTGCCTTCTGTACTGTTCTTGATTTTTACGAGCGCAAATTCCCCTTTCAGCTTTTTGCCGTGAAGCCTGAATTTCAAAGATTCTTTGTGCAGTTCCGCCCGCATAATGAGGTCGTCGCTTTTGCCTTCCGTTCTTTCCAGCGGTTCATAGGTGCCTTCATCCCAGATCTCGACTTCCCCGGCGCCGTAATTCCCTTCGGGAATGCTGCCTTCAAAAGTGCGGTACGAAAAAGGGTGGTCTTCCACCATCATCGCCAGCCTTTTGTCGGCGGGATCCAGCGACGGACCCTTCGGCACGGCCCAGCTTTTCAGCACGCCTTCCATTTCGAGACGGAAATCGTAATGCAGTCGGGAGGCGGCATGACGCTGAACGACGAATTTCAGTTTCCCTTTCGAACTTTTTTCCTTGCCCGCAGGCTCGGAAGTCTGCTTAAAATCGCGCTTTTTGTTGTATTCTTCTAAAGCCATGTTGGGGAGTTATGAGTGATAAGTGTTGAGTTGTTAAGTTGTCGAGCTGTTAAGTTGTAAAGTGGTTAGAAAGTTAGGCGGTTAAAAGGCGATGTGGTCAAAAATTATAATGAGCGTGGGGTAAAATATTGCGAACATATATTGGCTTTAACTCATAACTCATACTTCATAACTTATAACTCATAACTCATCCGGCTTCTTTCTTCCCGCCCTCCAGACTCGCTTTCAGCAATGCCATAAGGTCCTCGGCTTTGCCGGCTTTTTCTTCGGGAGTGGACGGTTTTACGGTTTCACCTTTTGCTTTGGCGTGGATGATCTTCAGCAGGTCTTCGGCGTAATGGTCTTCATATTTCTTCGGATCGAAAGTCGTGGCCAGCTGTTTGATGAGCGATTCCGCCATTTTCATCTCGTCTTCATTCGGTTTTTTGTTTGAAGGCAGTTTGAGGTCCTCAAAACTGCGGATCTCTTCCGGGAAACGCATGCGGTTCACCATCAGGACCTTGTCTTCATACGGACGAACGAGGCAGAGGATTTCCTTTTCTCTTAAGATAAAGGTCCCGATTCCGGCCATCTTTGTTTTGATGAGTGCTTTGAGCAGAAGCCGGTACGCGTCTTCTCCGTTTTTCTGGGGTTCAAGGAAGTAGGGGTTTTCAAAATAAGCCGGGTCGATCTCGTCGTGGCTCACAAACTGACGGATGGAAAGGATCTTGGATTTTTCGGGGCTCACGGCCTCGAAATCCGCTTTATCGAGCACCACATATTCATCTTCGAGTTTATAGCCTTTCACAATATTCGCGAAGGTCACTTCCTTACCCGATTTCTCATTCACGCGTTTGAACTTGATATTGCTGTAATCGGACTTGTCGAGCATATCCAGATCCAGATTGCTTTCTTCGCTTGCAGAATACAGCTTGATGGGGATATTCACCAGCCCGAATCCCAGGGCACCGTTCCAGATCGCTCTCATATTGTTGTTTTTGTAGTGGAGTGAAGCAGACATCAAAAAGCGTGCAAGGATGATGGGGGAGTGGGATAATTTGAGAATGAGGTATTATCAAAGTTTTGAATTTTGGATGTTGAATTTTGAATGGGTAGTCGGCAAACAGAATAGAAGCGGCTTTTTATTCTGGGTCTATTCTTCCGGTGGTTTCGGCTCCGCTCGTAGTTCCGGTGGTTTCGGCTTCGCTCAACCACCGTAGTGGTGCAATTCATTAAAGAGGTCTCTTCATGTCATTCTGAACGGAGCAAAGCGGCGTGAAGAATCTATAAAAAAAAACCATCGGATAGTGGGGTCCATCTAGAGATTCTTCGCTCCATTCCATTCCGCTCAGAATGACAGACGCAGACTTTTAAACCAGGGTTTATGATGAAAAACAGCCCTTGTCATTCTGAACGAAGCAAAGCGGAGTGAAGAATCTTGTATTGAAAAAAAAGACGACAAGCCAATGATGTTTTCGTAAGACCTCAATGTAGACCCTTCAGAGATTCTTCGCTCCATTACATTCCACTCAGAATGACACGTGCAATCATTTAAACCAGAGTTGACTAAGAAACGACATTTGTCATTCTGAACGTCGCGCAGCAGAGTGAAGAATCTCTATATGAAGAGATAATAGGTTCGTCGGTGTCCATTTTAATAGATTCTTCGCTCCATTGCTGAACTTCTTTCGCAGACTTATCGTCTGTGCTCAGAAATCGCAGATTCGACGAAGTCAATGACATACGCAGTTTTCAAAACAGTAATTACTATAAAAAAACAACCCTTGTCATTCTGAACGGCGCGCAGCAGAGTGAAGAATCTTGGAATGACAGGCGCAGTCTTTTGAAAAAATGTCCGGTGGTTGAGCGGATCCGAAACCACTGCCCACCTCGTTTATGTCTGACCCTTAGCATTTTACCTCCAAAAAACTCCAAAATATTTTTGCATAAATCCGGATTTTTCAGAAATTTGTTTTCTTTAAATTATTCAGCCATGAAGAACACCAATCCTTCAGAATTCCGGAATCCGGCGGAAGAGGTGCTGAATCAGCTGTTGGCCCTGATGCAGAATGTGCAGCAACAGTCCGGATCCGAGAATCTGTTTTATGACAATGCCGACCTGAAGTGCCTCTTCCACCTCAGCGACAGTACCCTGTACCGGATGCGCAAAAACAAAAGCATCCCGTACACCTGCTTCGGACGGAAATATTTCTATCCGAAAGTTTTTTTCCGCACGCTGTTCCACGAAAAGGATCAGAAGTCCGGAAAAGAGGAATAGGAAACCGGCAGCCCGGGCTTAGCCTGCTGCCGGGAAAAGGGAAAGAAATAGCCGCCCTCAGATGAGGTGCGGCAGCAGGAGGAGTGTGCAGAAAAAATCCACTCCCGAAAGCAGAAGTGGATCCTGTGGTTAGAGTGCCGTGAACTCACCGGCAAATACCGACGTGCAGGCCTGGGTCTCCAGGGCATTGCGGAAGTACGCATATACCTCCACCTGCTGCCCTGCAAAATACGTCGGCAGCTGCACTTCGGCCGTCAGTTCCGACCGTTCTGCTGCGGTTTCACCCGTTGCAAATACGCCCTCAGCTTCGCAGTAACAGGCCCAGCAGAACACATCATCAGGCCGGGCATTGCCCTGAGCCGAATTGTCTTCCCACGCAAACTGGATCTTCGCGCCTGCTTCCGGCACCGCCGCCAGTTCCTGGAAGCCCGTAAGGTCGCCCTTTGTAATAAGCACCTTGTTGTAGACCAGTTCCGGGATCCCTGACTCTACCGTCACTGCTTCTGCAATGGTGTAGGACGTGGCAATATTCACGCGCGATTTTGCTCCGGCCTTGCTGCCGAAATACTTGGTTTGGATGCTGCGCAGGGGTTGCAGAAACGCGATCACGAGTCTGAATTTGGCCTGCTGCAGCATCTGTTTATCCGTTGGCGCTTTGCCTGACGGTTTCGGGCGGCTGCGGATAATGTCTTTTCCGCGCCAGTTCGCGCCCACTACGGTACCCACGGTACCACTGAATCCTCCGAGGATTCCTTTTTTAATACTTCCCATAACATAAGATTTAGGGGGTTAAGGAGTACGAAGTTAAAGCGCATTCAGCTGCAATGCAAGCATTTGCGGCCTGGTGACCGGTTATGACCGCCACTGACTGCGGGTGACCGGTTATGACCGGTGCGGCATGGCCTTCCTTCGGAAGAGGTTCGGGAGTCCTTCGGAAGCGGTTCGGAAAAAGGGGGTATTTTGCGAAGGACTTCCGAAGGAGAGTCGAAGGAGGTTAGGAGAAGTTGAGTTGGATAGTCGTTGAGTCGTCAAGTTGAAAGGTATGGTTTTTAAATCTTCCATATACTGAGTATGTAAATCACCCTTTGCAGAGCCAACAATTTTTCTTATTTTTGAAAGATTACACAAAAACCAACGACCCTTTTTAATGAGCAACTTTACCCAGACTTTCAAAAACATTGATGACTTACTATACAAGGATTCAGGAGCTGATTCGGAAATTGATTATATCGAGCAGTCCTCCTGGATTCTTTTTTTAAGATACCTGGATTCCCTCGAAAAAGATAAAGAAGATGAGGCAGGACTGGAAGGCAAAACCTACCAGTATATCCTGGATGAGAAATTCCGGTGGGAGAGCTGGGCAAAACCCAAAAGTGCCGAAGGCAAAGATGACCACCATCTTGAACTTACGGGTCCCGACCTCGTAAAGTTTGTTGAAAACGAACTCTTCCCTTACCTCGCCGAATTCAAGAACCTGCATTCAGAAAATGCACGAAGCATTGAATACAAGATCGGGGAGATCTTCTCTGAACTCAACAACAAGGTAAAGTCCGGTTACAACCTGCGCGAGATCATCGATATGGTGGATCAGCTGCCGTTCGGGACCAGCAAAGACAAACATGAACTCTCTCACCTCTACGAAACCAAGATCAAGAACATGGGCAACGCCGGCCGGAACGGCGGGCAGTATTATACGCCACGCCCGCTCATCCGTGCCATGATTTCTGTTATTGATCCGAAGATCGGAGAGAAAATATATGACCCAGCCTGCGGAAGTGCCGGTTTCCTTTGCGAGGCATACGAATACCTGTATGAACGCATGGAGAAAACCACAGCCAATCTGAATACGCTGCAGGACAATACGCTTTTCGGAAAAGAGAAAAAGAACCTCGCCTATATCATCGGGACCATGAACATGATTCTGCACGGCATTGAGGCTCCCCATATTACGCATACGAACACGCTGGGCGACAGCATCCGCGATATCCAGGAGAAAGACCGGTACGATATTATTCTTGCCAATCCTCCTTTTGGCGGAAAGGAAAGACCGGAAGTACAGCAGAATTTCGACATCAAGACCGGGGAAACCGCTTTCCTCTTTATGCAGCATTTCATCAAATCGCTGAAAGCAGGCGGACGTGCCGCTATAGTCATTAAAAATACTTTTCTGAGTAATACCGACAATGCTTCGGTGGCCTTAAGAAAATACCTTTTGGAAACCTGCAACCTGCATACTGTGCTGGATATGCCTCAGGGAACATTTCAGGGGGCAGGCGTGAAAACGGTGGTGCTTTTCTTTACGAAAAGCGAACCCACAAAGAACATCTGGTACTATCAGCTGGAGCCGGGAAGAAATATGGGCAAGACGAACCCTTTAAATGATGCCGATCTGAAGGAGTTTATCCTGCTTGAAAAAACCAAACCTGAAACAGAAAAATCATGGAATATAGAAGTAGGGTCGCTGAGCGGAGCCGAAGCGGATCTTTCCGTAAAAAACCCTAATAAACCCGAAGAAGCAGCTTTGCGCGAACCGGCATTGATTCTGGAGGAAATGACGGTTTTGGATGAGGAGACCAATGATATTTTGGGAACTTTAAATGAACTTGTAGGATGACAGAAGATTGGTTAGAATACGAATTTGAAAAATGCTTGAAGCCCTTTCCTAGATATAGTAAAATTTCAAAAAAAGATTTTTTGTCTACTGGCGCTTTTCCTATTGTCTCTCAAGAGAAGAATTTAATAAACGGTTATTGGAATAACGAGGATGATTTAATTAAAATATCGAAGCCGGTAATTGTTTTCGGTGACCATACCAAAATTGTTAAGTATATTGATTTTGATTTTGTTGTTGGAGCTGACGGTGTAAAAATATTCGAGCCAATTGATAAAATTGATTCACGATATTTTGCATATGCAATCAACCATCTAAAGCTTGATGACCTCGGATATGCGCGACATTATAGAGTGCTTAAACAAACGCAGATTTCTTTTCCTTCTCTTAAGAAGCAGCAACAGATCGTAGGAAAATTAGACGCTGCTTTTGAGTTGATCGATCGCGCCAAAGCCAATATTGAAAAAAACATACAGAATGCAAATGAACTTTTTCAGAGCAAACTGAATCAGGTGTTTTCGGAGAAAGGTGAAGGTGAGAATTTTGAATTGAAAAAATTATCGGAATTAGGAACAATTACTTCTAGTAAAAGAATATATAAAAGCGAGTATGTTTCTGAAGGAGTTCCTTTTTATCGAACAAAAGAGCTAAAAGAGTTAGCTCATGGTAAAGAAATTTCATTGGAACTATATATTACTAAAGACAGATACGATGAAATCAAAAGCAGATTTGGCGTACCTAAGGTCGGGGATATTTTGCTATCAGCGGTTGGAACTATTGGCGAGATTTTAGTCATTGAAAATGAGAATGAATTCTATTTTAAAGATGGAAATATTGTTTGGTTTAAAGATTTTAGAATGGTAAATCCTTACTATCTTAGATATTTGCTAATAACTTTTGTTGAAAATATTAAAAACATGGCTCAGGGAGCAGCATACAGTGCGCTTACAATTGAGAAAATAAACGAGTATAAAGTCTACTTTCCCAAAGACCTAAGAATCCAACAGAAGATAGTTGAACAATTAGACATACTATCAGTTCAAACAAAACACCTTCAGCAAAAATACCACCAGAAACTCGTCAACCTGGAGGAACTGAAAAAAAGTATTTTGGAGAAGGCGTTTAAGGGGGAACTTTTATAAAAACTTACACTATGGATGAAAAAGAAAAAAGTTATCTGGTAAAAATTCCAGTATTCGTAACTGAAATTATTGAAAATGCAGAGGATTTGTTTGGTGGTCTATCATTAATAGAAATGCGCGATTTTATTGAAAAAAAAGCTAATGCTTTCATTGAAGCGAAACCAAGTATATTTTTTGAAAATCGAAATAAATCAAAGCGTACAGTAATTGAAGGTTTGCGATTGACAGAGCATTTTTTTGGTAGTACACCTGGTTTTCTAATTAAGATATCCGCGTATACAACTAATCTGTTAGATGGGTATTTCCAGGCGACAGAAAAAATAATTTTTGAGAGAGATAATAAGATAGGCAGCGATAATAATTACATTTTTATATATCCCCAGATAAAAGGTCTAGAAAAAAATAAATATCAATACTATTTTATTGTACTGATTTATGAAGATCCACATAAGTTGAATGATGAACTTATAAAAATTACGAAGCTAACTTTAAAGAAAATATTTGACACGCCTATACGGAATATTAAGATGCCAACATTATTGGAAGAACTGCGCTCGTTCAAAAGGGCACAGGAATTTCAAATTCGTTTTACATCCGTGTATTTTGACGATAATGATATTGATCTAAAGTACCGTGAATTTTTGACGGAGGGTAAAGTAAAAAAGCAGAAAATGGAAAAGTTTGAAAATATTCCAACACAGTTTGTCGAAGAGATTATATTGTCGGAAGATTTTGGGGGATATGACAAAATGGAATCTAAGATAACCCAAGGTAAAAAAGAATATAGAATCTCCAAAGAGCATATAAAAGAAGCCAGAGATCTTCTTGATGACTATGCAGAAAAAGTTTTCAATGCATCGGCTACCATTACGAAGGATGAACTAGAGAAAATTTACGACGAGAGTTTTATGATCAGTAAAATTTTGCCAGTTTTAGAAAATTACTTAAGTTCAGGTGATGAATAATGAAATGATGTCTAACATAATCAATGATATATGGAATTTCCTTTTGATACAAATGGGAATAATGCTTTCATTATTTACCCTATTATATTCCTTTATACTTTCTAAAAAAGATCAATTATTAGAATTATCTTTTATCATAAAACAAGGTAACAAAGATCCATTGCAAGTTCAACGACAAAATAATGCAATTAAATATATAAAAAAACTAAAATCGTTTAATGATAAACTGGTAATAGCCACTGTCTTAAGTTTTTGTTTATCTATAATAGCATGGATGGTTGATCGATGCTTTTTTCTTTCCTTAGTGGAATATCGCGAAACTATATTTTATATTCTTGTAATTACCACCTCAATATTAGTGCTTTATTCTATTAGAATAATTTTTTTACTGATTACAAATTATAGAAGAGACACGAAAATTACCTAATTGATTTTATTAAGAATTTTACATGAACGAATCCGAAACCCGCGCCGAGCTTATAGACCCGCACCTTCTGCAACAGGGGTGGCAGGTCGTGAAAGAGAGCCGCATCCGCCGCGAATATCCCATTACCAAAGGAAGGCTTACCGGAAATGGCAAACGCGCCATGCCCGATAAAGCCGATTATATTCTACAATATAAAAACCGCAATGTCGCCGTGATTGAAGCGAAGGCAGATACGTGTTATTATACGGAAGGCTTGGGTCAGGCTAAAAATTATGCGGAACGGCTGAAGCTGAGGTTTGCCATTGCCACCAACGGCCAGCGGTATTATCTCGCCGATCTGGAAGGGAATGAAAGGGACATCGATAAAATACCGACTCCTGATGAACTTTGGGAAATGCTGTACGGCAGAGAAACACAGGAGCATCCTGCGGCTTTCAGCTGGAAGCAGAAGTTCTACGACATTCCTTTTGAAACAAAAGGTGGCACCTGGGAACTGCGGTATTATCAGCAGAATGCCATCAACAAAGTACTCGAAGCCGTGGCGGACGATCAGAAAAGGATCCTGCTGACGCTGGCGACCGGAACGGGTAAAACAGCCATCGCTTTTCAGATTGCCTGGAAACTGTTTCATGCCAAGTGGACGGTTCGACAGGCTCACCGACCACCAGACGAGGAACCGAAACGAAGTCCGCGAATCCTCTTCCTGGCCGACCGGAATATTCTGGCCGATCAGGCGTTCAATGCCTTCGGAGCTTTTGAGGATGATGCACTGGTGAGGATCAAGCCTGCGGAAATCAATAAGAAAGGTCAGGTTCCGAAGAACGGCAGTATATTCTTTACGATCTTCCAGACGTTTATGTCGGGGAACAGGGAAGTGGAATCTTCTGAACTTCCTATGGTTGCGGAGGAGGGAACTGCTTATGCAAAAAAGAGCACCCCAAACTTCGGGCAGTATCCGAAAGATTATTTCGACTTCATCATCATCGATGAATGTCACAGGGGCGGTGCCAATGACGAAAGTACCTGGCGCGCCATCCTGGAATACTTTTCACCGGCCACCCAACTTGGATTGACCGCAACGCCAAAACGCGATGTAAATGCCGATACCTATGCCTATTTCGGAAAACCGGTCTATGTGTATTCCCTGAAAGAGGGCATTAACGACGGTTTCCTGACGCCTTTCAGGGTGAAGCAGATTGATACAAACATCAGTGACTATATCTATACCTCCGATGACCAGATTGTGGAAGGCGAAATTGAAGAAGGGCGGGAATATAAAGAGGAGGATTTCAACAGGATTATCCGCATCAAGCAGAGGGAAGAATTCCGCGTGAAGGAATTTATGAGACAGATTAACCAGAACGAGAAAACGCTGGTTTTCTGCGCGACTCAGGAACATGCACTGGCGGTGCGGGACCTGATCAATCAGCAGGTACACAATAAAAATCCGAATTACTGCCAAAGGGTAACCGCCAATGACGGTGAACTCGGCGAAAGATATTTAAGGGAGTTTCAGGACAACGAAAAAACCATACCCACCATCTTGACGACCTCCCAGAAACTCAGTACAGGAGTTGACGCTCCTGAAATCCGCAACATTATCCTTATGAGGCCGGTGAACTCGATGATTGAATTCAAACAGATCATCGGCCGCGGAACCCGGCTGAATGAGGGCAAAGACTATTTTACGATCTATGATTTTGTAAAAGCTTACCTGCATTTCAGCGACCCGGAATGGGACGGCGAACCGCTGGATCCGGTACCACCGGAAGGAGGAACTGATAAACCAATTTGCAAAGAATGTGGACAGCGGCCATGCATCTGCAAAAAGCCCGATCCTGAGCCGTGTGAAGTCTGCGGTTATATAGACTGTCGCTGCAACGTAAAACGCAAAATGATTGAAGTGCAGCTGGGAGACGGAAAAGTCCGCCAGCTACAGTCGATGACCACAACCTCCTTCTGGTCAGCAGACGGAAAACCAATTTCCGCGAAGGAATTTCTGCAGCTGCTCTACGGCAGTCTGCCTGCCTTCTTTACGAGTGAGGAAGACCTGAAAGCCCAGTGGAGCATCCCGGATACCCGAAAGAAACTGCTTGTAAAGCTTGAAGAAAAAGGTTTTACAAAAGATCAGCTCACAGAATTCCAGAGAATCCTGAATGCAGAAAACAGCGATATCTTTGATGTCCTGTCCTATGTCGCCTACGATACCAAAATCCTGGAGCGCACCGAACGAGCCGACAAAGCCCGGCTGCAGTTTGACGGCATGGATGCCAACTACAAAGACTTCCTGGAATTTGTCCTTTCACAGTACATCCGCAACGGCGTAGAAGAACTCGATGATGAAAAGATCAGCGCCTTCCTACAGCTGAAATATAACTCCATCCCTGATGCCAAGTCGAAACTGGGTGATGTGAGAACCATCAGGAATGCTTTTATTGATTACCAGAGGTATTTGTATAATTAACAACTTTCCATGGATATTTAAAAAGTAATTTTTTAAATAATACTTTTTTTATCTTTCTGATTTAGGCACTAAATTAATAAATAAAGCATCTAGACTGATTCTGAGTAGAGTAGTGTCGGACAAGGTTGGCTTCTTTTATTTTACGAACAAAAACTAGTATAGGTTTATATGAATAATCAAAACACAATTAATCAAAACATAATTAATCAATTATTAGGTCAAGTAAAAACAATTTCTAATGCATATGAAATTGTATCAAGAAATACAGGTGAGAATTTTAACATATTTAGTCTCCTTGGACTTGAAACACCGGAGTTAAAAACACATTCAAGAATAGTCGGAGAATTATTGAACCCGAAGGGTTCAAACCAACAAGGTGATGTGTTTCTAAAAATATTTATCCAGAAATTAGAGCAAAAATTCGGAATCTTTTGTCCAAACTTTAAATCAGCTAATGCTACTACGGTATTAGAAAAATATATTGGTAAACTGAAAGATCGAAGAGGTGGGATAATTGATATTCAAATCAGCGACGGTAAAAACTGCATTCTAATTGAAAATAAAATTTTAGCAGGAGAGCAAATTCAACAATTACAGAGATACAGTACTTATTGCAAGGAAACTTTTAGTGAGTATGGAATATTTTATCTCACTTTAGATGGCAGAGATTCAACAACCACTGAAGATTTATATTTTGCAATATCATATTCAGAGGATATTATAGATTGGTTAGAACAGTGCAAAAAAGAGGCAGTGAATCTGCCCATTTTGCGCGAAGGAATTGGACAGTATACCAATTTAATCAAAAAACTTACAAACCAAACAGAAAACAAAAAGATGGAAAATGCAATTATAGATATCCTAACCCATAATGATGATGCGATACGGTATAGTAAACTAATTAGAGATAATTACGACAAAGCTGAACTCCAATTAAAAAAGAAACAATTAGAGTTATTACAAGAAAAAATCAATGTTGTTTTTAAGTCGGATCAGATGTTGCCTCCGGATATGAGTACAGTGCGAGCATTAAGAAACCAAGGTGACGGTCTGTTTATAGTTTTAAAAGATTTCGCTTTGTCGAATGCTGGGCTATACCAATTAGCAATCAACGTAGAATTAAACAATAATTATTACTTTTTTGTAATTAGTAAAAAAGATGCGCCTAGAGAACTAAAAAATAATAATAGTAAAATGTTTAACGATATCAGGGAAATTTTAAATAATAGTATTCCGGAATCAAAGGAAATCTATAATTCTTGGACAATAGGTAAGTCTAATAGTTTCGGAATGGGTATTATCCCAGAAAATTATTTCTTTCCATCAGTAAATAACGAAGGGGCGTTTAATGATTTTGCTACAAAGGTATTGGAATATTATAAGATATTTAATGAGACGTCCCTAGACAAAAGCTAGAGTTCTAAAAAGACAAATTTATTTTTCATCTAGCCTTACTGTGTCTGTCAACGCTTGCATCTTTATAACTCCGGTAAAACCTATTCACCCAGCAGGGTATTCCGTGATTCAGCTTCTTCCAGCATCACTTTATAGAGTTTGATGTCATTCTTCTTTAAGCTGTCCAGAAACATAACGCTAAACCGCCTTCTGCCGTCGTTCTGAATCACGTTGTAGATTTCCATCGAATCTTTTCGGGTCAGGTTTTTAAGTTCTTTGAGTTCTTCATTTTCCTTTTTCAGCTGATCCACTTCGTTCTCCTTGCAGGAATGCAGAGTCAGAGCGCAGAAAAGACCTAACAGAAGCATAGTCAATTTATTATTCATCTTTTTAAGATTAATCGTTTAACAGGATATGCAAATATTTTACCATATTGAAAAAGGGCATTATATGTTTTTAATAGGGCAGTTTTAATGAATCAGCCATCTGAACTTCGGCAGAAATAGATAGGGACGGTTCTGCAGAGCTGAATAGTATCCGTATTCTGAATGTTTTAATCCTTCGCTCAGTACAACGCCTTTGCGAACCCCGTATATAACGATTGAATTTTCTCTGCGCACTTTGCGTTTAAAAAATAAACAGCTGGGATCACTTTGAATAAAATAGACGATCCGCTTTTGTAAAAGTTAATATCTTTGAAAACAAACTTTAATAAATACAGGAGATCAGAACCTCAGAAAGGATTGAATTTCCCTTAATTTGATACAAGCGAAAATCTTTTACAGAAAAAAATAAAAACATGAAAAAACTCTTGACACTCTGCCTTCTTTTAGCGGTTTTATTGCTCGTAAAAGCACAGGACCTAATACCCTTTGAGGCCAAAGGCTATATGGGTTTTAAAAACAATGCAGGAGAGGTGGTGATTGAGGCACGCTACAAATATCCCGATGATTTTTATGACGGATTGTTACTGACTTCTATCGATAAAAAATATGGGTATGTGGATATATCGGGTAAAACAGTCATTCCGTTTCTGTATAAAGGAGCCACCGATTTTTATAAAGGATTTGCAGTGATTGAGATCGATAATACGGTATTGATCATTGACAAAACGGGGAAGGAGGTTAAAAAACTGAAATACACTGCTATAGGATTTTCGGCCGATGATGTGGCTAATGTTAAACTGGACGGAAAATATGGAACAATCGTTAAAAATACAGGTCAAGAATTGGTTCCTCCCACTTACGAACTGATGAGCAGATTTAATGATCATTTATCACGCCCGGTAAAACTTGGAAATAAATGGGGGATCATCACCAAAGCAGGTAGGGTACTGGTACCCCTAGAATATGATGAGATCATCAATATTAAAAATCATACGTATCAGGTTAAATTGGGTGAAAAATACGGTGTTGTAAATGTGGATTCAAAATTAACTCCCGAAATGAAATATGATGAGATAGGATATGCTACTCGTGCAGGGATTGTTTCGGTAAAAGCAGCCGGCAAATACGGTTTCATTGATCAGTCAGGGGTAGAGATCATTCCATTGAAATATAATTACGCCTCGGATTTTCAGGGGGGCTTTGCGACCGTACGTAGGGAAGCGCGTTGGTATTTCGTAAATGACCGTGGAGAGGAATTGCCTGTTGTGTATAATGGCACAGAGAATTATCAGTACGTAAGTGAGCTCCTGAACGGCTTTGCTAATGTAAAGCTCAACAATAAACACGGTTTTATCGATAAAAACAGAAAACTTGTTGTTCCGGTTATTTATGAGGATACGGGTTATTATTACGGCGGCCTTGTTGATGTAAAATTAAAAGGCAAGTGGGGACTGCTGGATGAATCGGGAGATATAATCTTGCCTTTAGAATATGATGAAGTGGATTTTCATGATGTTGAGACCAATATAAAAGCCGTGAAAGACGGCAAAGATTTTTATTTTGACCATACAGGAAAACCCGTATCCAAACCTTAAAAATAATGCCGTACTGCACGGTCCCCGCGATATGGACGGGAGATCAAAACCCCAAAAAAAGGATTGAACTTGCCCCTTTAATTGTAAGTAATGAAACCACATATCTTCATATTATTTCTGTTATTCAGCATTTCAGGCTTCAGCCAGAAAGCATCGGCTTCTTTCTCCGTAACCGATTCGCAACTCCTGCAGCGCATTACCGAAAGTCCGCACGTTGACCTGACCCTTGCAGAAATCGACAGTACGGGACAGATCATCGCTTATCTGCAGTATGAAAGTCTGGAACTGTACCATCTCCGGTTTTTGAGGGCGGTGAATCAGCTCCGCGAAGCCGTCATGCTGAAATCTGCCCTTGCTGCCCTGCCACAGCAATATCCTGAGCTTAAAAATAATCAAAACGTTCTTCGGCAAATGGCTGAGATCACGTATCTGAAAGTCTATGCTTCAGGCACCTATGACCTGATTTACGCGGACGTCAGAACACACTACGACACCCTTCAGGCCAAAGCACGCGATCCGGAACTGGCGGTCTGGAATGCAGAAGTGGTAAGCGGACAGTCGGCAGAGCACTACAGGAAAAAAATGCTGGATTCAGCAGAAAAGATCATGCAAAACCTTTCGCAGGCCGGAAATGCGGCGGCTAATAAAAAACTGGCGGAAGAAGGGCTCATGTATTACCGGCAGCTGACGCGCTGACTTTTAATCAGAAGGACACGCGCAGGTTTTTAAAGAGATTCCGGTGGTTTCGGCTCCGCTCAACCACTCAGGCACCGGAATATGGTGGCTTCGAGACCTTCGAGAGCCTCAGGTCCCGCAGGCCGCGCAGCCACCCCACAAATAATGACGGGACCCCAACCGATGCCTGAGGCACTCGAAGGCAGAGGATCCTGACAATGGTGGCTTCGAGAGCCTCAGCCACCATATTCCGGATCAATACCGGAAGCGCAGGAAACCCAGCAACTGTGCTGGATATAAAGATAAATATCAACCGATGCCTGAGGCACTCGAAGGCGGAGGATCCCAAAAATAAAAAGGAAGTACAGTGAAAGGATATATGTACATTTTACATTGTTCAGACGGAAGTTATTATACCGGAAGTACCAATAACCTGGAGTTGCGTATGACCCAACATCAGGCCGGGGAAGGGTCGAATCATACTAAAAAAAGACTGCCCGTAAAGCTGCTATATTATGAAGAATACAGCCGGATTGATGAAGCTTTTTACAGGGAGAAGCAGGTGCAGGGCTGGAGCAGAATAAAGAAAGAGGCACTTATTAACGGAACTCCCGAGTTGCTGCCTAAGCTTGCCACCGCGTATCGGGATTTGGGCACCGGTGGCTTCGAGGCCTTCGAGACCTTCGAGAGCCTCAGGTCCCTCAGGCCGCCTGGAAATAATGACGGGACCCCAACCGATGCCTGAGGTACTGGAATGAAGAGGATCATGACAATGGTGGCTTCGAGACCTTCGAGACCTTGGAGAGCATCAGGTCCCGCAGACAGCCTGGAAATAATGACTGGACCCCTACCG
>JAIBEW010000034.1 GCA_019459085.1 Kaistella sp. | reverse complement strand
CCCCCCCCCCCCCCCCCAAACAAAACTCCCCAGAAAAAGATACAGCGGAAAGCGCGGCCCGATGCCGTGGGTGAAGCCCGGAGAGGGACACGCCCAAAAAAAATCACCCAAATAATTGAGTGATTTTAAAATTTACCAGATCTTAATTCTTTCTTCGGGTGCTTTATACAGCTTGTCGCCGGGTTTAGTGTCGAACGCCTTCTGGAAAGAATCCTGATTGATGAGCGGCCCGAACGCCCTAAAATAGCCGGGCGAATGCGAATCGGTTTTCACCTGATTTACCATATACTGGTCGGTGGATTTCGTTCTCCAAACCGTTGCCCAACTCATGAAGAAGCGCTGATCCTGCGTAAAACCGCTGATCAGACCTGGATTGCCTTTGTCTTTAAGATATTTCTGCAAAGCAGAGTACGCGACGGCAACACCGCCCAGATCTCCGATATTTTCTCCGCTCGTGAATTTACCATTGATGAAGCTTCCTTTTACCGGTTCATATTTGCTGTACTGGTCGGCAAGCTGGCCCACCTTATCGTCAAAATTCTTACGGTCAGCGTCGGTCCACCAATTATTAAGATTTCCGTCACCGTCGAAACGTGAACCCGAATCATCGAATCCGTGCGAAATTTCGTGACCGATCACCGCACCGATTCCGCCAAAATTCACGGCAGGATCTGCATTCAGGGCAAAAAACGGCGGCTGTAATATAGCAGCAGGGAATACAATTTCGTTGTTAGAGCCATTGTAATAGGCATTTACGGTCTGCGGAGACATTCCCCACTCGGTTTTATCTACCGGTTTTCCCACTTTTTCCAGACTTTTCTGGTACTGCCACCCCGAAACTTTCTGCAGGTTCGAGTATAGACTGGCTCCTTCTGCAGGTGAAGATAAATTCAGCTTCGAATAATCCTTCCATTTATCAGGATAGGCGACTTTTACCGAGAATTTCGCGAGTTTTTCCTGCGCTTTCTGCTTGGTTACAGGAGACATCCAATCCAAATTATTAATATGGTCTTTAAATGCCATTTTCAGATAGTCGATAAGCACTTCCATTTCCTGTTTGGCTTCTGCAGAAAAATATTTATCCACATACAGTTTTCCAAACGCTTCGCCCAATACCCCGTTCACAAGGGAAAGTCCGCGCTTGTTCATCGCACGCTGTTCTTTCTGACCCTGAAGATATTTGGAATAAAAATTAAAATTAAGATCATCCAGTCGTTGATCCAGATTGCCTGCATTTCCAGAAAGGAGTCTTGCCTTCATATATTCTTTGATGAGCGGAAGCGTTCTTTCGTTCATCCAAGAATCCATATTCTGGTAGTATTTCAGTTCGCCGACGATAACTTTATCGGTCTTTACTCCGGCTTTCTGAAGATAATCGGCTAGGTTGATGTTTTTTACCAAAGCAGGAAGCTCGGCTACGGTCTTCGGATTGTACCGAAGATTCGCGTCACGGTTCTGTTCGTTGGTTAAAAGGTAGTTGGCCAGCTGTTTTTCGAAAGCCACCACTCTCTGTGCGGTCTGATCAGCATTCGCATCGCCCAAAACAGTGAAAAGCTGCGCAACGTAATTTTTATATTCGTTTAAAGTTTTGGTATTGGCTTCGTTCTCCTTCTGGTAATAATCTCTGCCCAAACCTAAACCCGGTCCGCCCAGATACACTGCATTCATGACAGAATTTTTCATGTCGGCTCTAACGCCCCAACCGTAAAAAGGATTATCGCCTGTTTTCGTTGCTTCAATCAGATATTTCTGAAGATCTGAAATGGATTTCAGATTGTCGATTTTTGCAAGATCAGCTTTTATAGGGCTTATTCCGTCGGCATTTCTCTTGTTCCAGTCCATGAATGTACCGTACAAATCCTGGATTTTCTGACCTTCGGAACCCGGAGTGAATTTGTCGGTAAGAATTTTGTTCAGAATGTCGAGAGAAGCATCATCCACATCTTCGCGAAGAGCATTAAAACTCCCCCAACTCGCTTTGTCGGACGGAATGACGGCAGTTTTCATCCAGTTTCCGTTCACATAACTGAAAAAATCGTCCTGAGGACGGACGGAAGTATCCATATAAGAAAGATTGAGTCCTTCTTCTTTTGCAGGCTCCGCTTTTGCCTGAACCTGATCTGATTTTGTTTCTGCGTTCTGCACGGTTCCACAGGAATTAAGAAAAACGACTCCTGAAAATGCGAGCAGCGCTATTGTGATTTTTTTCATTGTTGAAAGATTGTTATATGTTGAATCAACCAAAGATAATAAATATTTTTCGATTCAAAATCCGGCGTTTTGAGTTTTCAGAACCTCCATTCCCTCAAAAAGGAAGAGATATTTCATGCAGGAAAGAGTATTTAACACAAAAAAATCACCCAATCAATTGGGTGATTTTTTTTGTGTTGATCAGTTAATTTTACCAGATTCTTATTCTTTCTTCCGGTTTTTTATAATGTTTATCCCCTTCTTTTACATCGAACGCTTTATAGAAAGCATCGGTGTTAACAAGCGGTCCGAACGCCCGGTATAATCCCGGAGCATGTTCGTCGGTTTTTATCTGGTTGATTAATGCGGCTTCTTTCTGAAGCGTTCTCCAAACGGTTGCCCAACTCAGGAAGAATCTTTGGTCCTGCGTGAAGCCGCTGATGGTTCCGGGATTTCCTTTGTCTTTCAGATACATCTGCAGCGCATCATAAGCAATATTCACTCCGCCAAGATCAGCAATATTTTCACCGTTCGTGAAAGCACCGTTTACAAAGGTTCCTTTCACCGGTTCATATTGAGCATACTGTGAGGCAAGCGCTGTTGTGGCTTTCTGGAAATTGGCTTTGTCTTCTGCAGTCCACCAGTCTACCAGATTTCCGTCTGCGTCAAACTGCGCACCTGAATCATCAAAACCATGGGTCATTTCGTGACCGATAACGGCACCGATTCCGCCAAAATTCACGGCTGCATCAGCTTTTGGATTGAAAAAAGGCGGCTGCAGGATTGCTGCCGGGAAAACGATTTCGTTATTCAACGGATTATAATACGCATTCACAGTTTGCGGAGACATTCCCCATTCGGTTCGGTCTACGGGTTTTCCGATCTTGTCCAGATCTTTTTGGTACTGCCACGCCGTTACACTCTGCAGATTTTTATATAAAGTTCCGCCTTTTGCTTCTGAATTAATGGTGAGTTTCGAATAATCTTTCCATTTGTCGGGATACGCAACTTTTACCGTGAATTTATTGAGTTTGTTCAATGCTTTTTCCTTCGTAACCGGCGACATCCACGCTAAATTGCTGATGTGGGAATTGAAACTTTTCTTAAGATAATCAATAAGTTCCACCATTTGCGCTTTTGCTTCCGCAGGGAAATATTTCTCAACATACAGTTTCCCGAAAGCCTCACCCAGAACACCATTGATTAATTCAAAACCTCTCTTGTTCTGCGCACGCTGCACATCCTGTCCTCTTAAATATTTTCCATAAAAACCGAATTTTGTGTCATCCAGATTTTTAGACAGATAACCTGCACTGCCGGAAAGCAGATGAAACTTCATATAATCCTTGATCAAAGGAAGGTTCTGCGCATTAATGAACTTGTCCAGATTTTTATAGTAATTCAGCTCTCCTACAATCACTTTATCGGTATTGACGCCAACAGCCGATAAATATTTCGGAAGATTTACATTTTTAACCAGACCGGAAAGTTCGGTCATTGTTTTTGGATTGTACTGAAGCGTTGCATCCCGAATCTGCTCATTGGTAAGATAAGTCTGAGCGATGCTTTTTTCAAAGTTAACAATATTCTGAGCTGCAGCAGGTGCGTTTTTATAGCCCAAAACGTTCAGCATGGTAGCGACGTATTTGGTGTACTCCGCTAAGGTTTCAGTGTTTTTAGGATTTACCTTCTGGTAATAATCACGACCCAAACCCAGATTTGCGCTGCCCAGATAAACGGCATTCATTTTTGAGTCCTTCAGATCGGCATCAATTCCCCACGAGTAAAAAGGATTTTCACCGTTTTTTGTGGCTTCCACCAGATAATTCTGAAGATCACCAACCGATTTTATACCATCAATCTTCGTAAGATCCGATTGAATCGGCGCGATTCCGTCTGCATTTCTCTTCTCCATATTCATGTACGTTGCATACAGATCCTGGATTTTTTTGCCTTCGCTTCCGTCGGCAAACTGATCGTTGAGTAGCGAATTCAGAATGGTCATCGAATTGTTGTCGGTATCTTCCGCCAACTTGTTGAAGGATCCCCATGTTGATTTATCGGCAGGAATTTTGGCAGTTTTCATCCAGCTTCCGCTTACAAAACTGTAAAAATCATCCTGCGGACGAACCGACTGGTCCATTGCGGTAATATCGAGGCCGTTTTCAGGGATTAGTTTGGTAGTCTCCTCGTACTGTTCTGCTGTTTTGGTATCCGGAGAAATTTTTGAGACACAGGAGTTGAGCGCAACAATTCCTGCAAACGCAAGAATACTGATGTTGATTTTTTTCATTGAAAAATAATTTTAATTCCTGTTTAGTCGTAACCTTGAGTGATTTTGTTACGTTTTGAATAAAATCAGAACTCAAACTCTTGAAAAAGTAACTTATTAGAACCCATCCACTAAAACCTGCACGAGATCCTGCAACACCCGTTGCGAAACAAAGCTT
This sequence comes from Kaistella sp., assembly GCA_019459085.1. Lineage (GTDB taxonomy): Bacteria > Bacteroidota > Bacteroidia > Flavobacteriales > Weeksellaceae > Kaistella. The sequence continues at coordinate 107,737 of JAIBEW010000034.1, read as the reverse complement.
ACAAAATCGTTCCGTTCCAGATGCGGTAGGAAAAGACGGACGGTTTTTTCAGAATCTTTCACTCTGACTGAATAAAAAACCACTCCAATTTCGGTATTGAATTCATCTGAGTTTGGTCCTGCAACACCGGTTGTGGAAAGGGAAATATCGCTCCGAAACAGTATTTGGCAACCCAGACTCATTTCCTGAGCAACTTCTTCAGAAACCACCGTTTTTTCACGGATGGTTTTTTCGGAAACGCCCAGAATTTCAATTTTTTTATGGTAATCATATGGAATAATTCCACCCAGAAAATACGCTGAACTTCCCGAAACCGAAGTGATGAGCCTCGAAAGTTCTCCGCCTGTACAGCTTTCTGCGATAGAAAGTGTCATTTTTTTTGCAGTTAAAATTTCTTTCAGAATTTCCTGAATGTCGCTGCCGTCCCAGGAAATCACTTTTTCCCCGATCAAAGGTCTGAGTTTTTCAGATTCAAGGTTTAAAAGATTCTCAATTTCTTCCGGATCATTTCCGGTGGCAGTCAAACGCAGTTTCACCCGGTTCCCGACCGGAAGGTAGGACAGCGAAACCGTTTCCGGCAGGCTCAGTTCCCAGTTCTCGATGGTTTTTGCCAAAAGACTTTCGGGAAAATCATCGACCGAAATAAATCTGGAAACGATATGGTTTTGCTTCAGCTTCTCTTTAAGAAAAGGAATGATTTTATCTTTAATCAGCGGTTTCACTTCATAAGGGACACCCGGAAGACAGATGGCGGTTTGGCCGTTTTTTTCAATCATCTGACAAGGTGCGGTACCGTTTTCGTTCTGGAAAATCTTCGCTGAGGAAAGCGCAACGGCCTGATTTTTATTGAGTTCAAGCAAGTGCTCACGCTTTCTTTTGATCATGAGCTTTTTTAAATGTTCAAAAGTTACCTCATCCAGTGTAAGTTCATCCTCAAAAAATTCCGCAAAAGCGATTTTGGTTCTGTCGTCTCTTGTCGGGCCCAAACCGCCGGTTGTGATGACCAAATCCGCCAGTTCAAACGCATCTTTTAAAGTTTTTTTGATGATCTCAACATTATCGGAAATGGTATAAATCTGGACGACCGGAATCCCGATGCTTTTGAGTTGAGCCGCAATGAAATTTGAATTGGTATCTACCGTATTGCCGGAGAGAATTTCGTCACCAATGGTTATAAGAACACTTTTCATTTTAATTTGTTTGGAATTTCAGATTCAAAATTCAGTTAAAAAATTCTTTCATTTTATGAAAAGTAATCTCCGAAAAATCTGAAATTTTCAGGTTGGCTTTATCATACTGCTGCTTTTCGGAATTGCTGCTTTGATAGGCAACGCAGAATATTTCTGCAGAAAAAGAGGCTTCAATTCCGTTTGTGGAATCTTCGATGACCATGCAGTTTGCCTTCGGTTCGTTGGCCATTTCTGCGGCACGGATAAAAATTTCCGGATGTGGTTTCGATTCCTGCAAGTCGGCACCGCTTATTTTTGCGACAAAATATTTTTCAAGATCAAACTTTTCAAAAACCCAGTTGATCGTATTCATGTGTGCTGATGAAGCCAACACGAGTTTGACCCCGTTTTCAAAATAGTTTTCAATGAGATCTTTCACCCCGGGAAGCAGATCAAAATCGGTATCATGGTCAAAATAATGTTTAAAATACCGGCGTTTATGTTCAGAAATTGCTTCAACAGAATGACTCAATTCAAAATGATCAATAAGTCTTTCTGCAACCTTTTTTGTTGATGAACCGGTGAACGACGCGTACAACTCATCAGAAACGTCGATCTCAAAATCTGAAAACATTTTAAAATAGGCCTTTCGGTGAAGTGGTTCCGTGTCCACAATCACTCCATCCATATCAAACAAAACGGCTTTTAAAGGCATTTTTTAACTTTTTGCTAAATTAGGAAATGTTCATTTAAAACACAGCAGATTCCAGTAAAACTAATCCGGAAAATGGCTTCATTTTCTTATCTTTGGATCTTCAATTTTTCAATAAAAAACATGAATACAGAAATGAAAACATACGCAGGAATTCCGGAAGAAAACGCCACACTCGAAAATTCAAAAGTCATGCTGGTCACTGTACCTTACGACGGAACCTCAACGTGGGGAAAAGGTGCCGACAAAGGTCCGGAACTTTTTCTGGACGCTTCCGAAAACATGGAACTTTACGATATCGAAACCGGAATAGAACCGTATTTGGAAGGTGTTTACCTGGCCGGAGAAATTACAGAAAAATCCTCGCCGGAAGCCATGACTGCTGCGGTTTATGAAAAAACAGAGGAACTTTTGGCGAATGAAGGGAAATTATTCACGCTTTTTGGTGGCGAACATTCTGTTTCCATCGGTTCGATCCGTGCTGCGGGAGAAAAATTTGAAAATCTGACAGTATTACAGCTGGACGCACATACCGATTTACGTCCCGATTTCCACGGCTCTACTTCGAATCATGCGTGTGCGGTTTTTGAGGCTTCGCAGAAACTGAATCTCGTTCAGGTAGGAATCCGGTCGTGCGATATGGAGGAAATGCAGTATGTTCCGAAAGGACAGTGTTTCTGGGCACATGAAATCGCCAAAAATCCGAACTGGATTGAGGAGGTTCTGGAAAAAGTTTCGGGAAATGTCTATATCACGATTGACCTTGACGCTTTCGATCCGTCAATCGCGCCGTCGACAGGAACTCCGGAACCGGGCGGTTTACAATGGTATCCGACTTTGGAACTCCTGAAAAAAGTTTTTGAAAAATGCAACGTCGTTGCATTCGATATTGTAGAACTTATGGATTCTCCAATGCCGAAACCTACGGCTTTTCTGGCAGCGAAACTGTATTATAAAATGCTGGCTTATTATCATATAAGCAGTAAATAAATCTGCTATCACTGAAATTTAACATCAAAACTTTCTGAAATTCCGGAAAGTTTTGATGTTTAAAGTTAAAATCTGAACGATGCACAGTCTGTTTGATCTTGAATTTGATGCTTCAAAAAACCTCCTTCCGCAAGACGGCACCGTCATTTATTACGGTAAAATTTTAGATCGTGAAGAATCTGATTCCTTTTATGAATCGCTTCTGAAAGATATACAATGGAAGAATGATGAAGCGACGATTTTCGGCAAAAAAATCATCACGAAAAGAAAAGTGGCGTGGTACGGGCGCGAAAAATTCAAATACACTTATTCCAATTCTACAAAAGAGGCTCTGCCGTGGACTGATGAACTGCTGGAACTGAAGAAACTCGTGGAAGAAAAAACCGGAGAAACCTTCAATTCGTGCTTGCTGAATCTTTACCACAGCGGTGACGAAGGCATGGCTTACCACAGTGACGGCGAGAAAGACCTGAAAAAAAACGGAGCGATTGCTTCCCTCAGTTTTGGAGCAGAAAGAAAATTCAGTTTTAAGCACAAAGAAACCAAGGAAAAAGTGGAACTCATCCTCGAACACGGCAGTTTGCTCGTGATGAAAGATCAAACGCAGTCATTCTGGCTTCACCGTCTACCACCCACGAAAAAAATATCTACGCCGCGCATCAACCTGACCTTCCGTACCATTGAGGAATAAGCATTGAAAATCCTTTCAAATCCGTAACTTTAGGCCACTATTCACTACTAATCCCATTAAAATAAGCTGATGCTAAGGGCAGAACACATTACCAAAACTTACAATGCCGGAAAAAAAACGGCTCTCGAAGATTTCAGTATCGACGTACCCACCGGAAGTATTTACGGGCTTTTAGGTCCAAACGGAGCCGGAAAAACCTCATTTATCCGGATCATCAACCAGATTACGCAGCCCGATTCCGGAGAAATTTTCATAAACGACGAAAAATTGAACCCAAACCACATCAGAGACATCGGTTATATGCCTGAAGAACGCGGACTCTACAAAAACATGACGGTTGGAGACCAGCTGCTGTATTTTGGGGAACTGAAAGGCATGACGAGGAACGACGCGCTGCAGCAGGCAAAATACTGGTTTGAACAGCTCGAGATTGACCAGTGGTGGAAGAAAAAACTGTCGGAACTGTCCAAAGGAATGGCCCAGAAAATTCAGTTTGTCGTAACGGTCCTTCACCGCCCGAAACTTTTGATTCTGGATGAACCTTTTTCAGGTTTTGATCCTGTGAATGCCAATTTAATCAAAGATCAGATCATCAGCCTAAAAAATCAGGGCACCACGATCATCCTTTCGACCCACCGCATGGAAAGTGTGGAGGAAATGTGCGATTACGTGGCGCTCATCAACAATGCGAAAAAAATTCTGGACGGGAAAATATTCGAGGTGAGAGAAAAATTCAAAAAGAACATCTTCGGCGTGACGCTTTCTGAAGTGAATGGTGAGAATTTCGAGATTTTTAAGAATCAGTTTCCGGTGAACAATTACGTGACTGAAAACCAACTGGTGTCCTTCGATCTGAAGAACGACAGCGACCAGAACATGCTGCTGAATGAACTCATGAAAGTGGGAAAAATCAGGTCTTTCGACGAGAAAATACCAAGCATGAACGAGGTCTTTATCAATGCTGTAAGTTCTAAAAACTAAAACCAATGAAAAACATATTTTTAATCACCCGTCGCGAATACATCACGCAGGTCAAGAAAAAATCATTTATTATTTTAACGCTTCTCGCGCCTTTGCTCATGATCGGTTTTGGAGCGCTGATCGCCTTTATGTTCAAAGCCAATGAAAGTTCTAATACTTTCAATGTTATCGACAAAAGCGGAATTTTCGCGGACCAGCTGAAGAGCGATGAAAGCGTTACGTATATTTTTGTAAACCCGAACAGCGAAAAAGCCCTTGCTTCCACTTTAAAAGATATGGAAGGAACACAGGGACTGCTGATTCTTCCGGAACTCAAAAACAGCGATTATGATCAGCTGGCAAAGGAGACTAAACTCCTCATCAATACCAAAATCGGGATGGATACGAAACACCGGATCATTTCGGACATATCGGAGGTGCTGAAAAAAGAAAAAATCAAGACTTTGGGCATTACCGAAGATCAGATCATCAATCTGGAAAGCGATTTTGAACTTCAGACAAAAAATGTAGCTGAAGACGATAAGGTGGAAAGCGATTTGTCTTTTGGTGTGAAGTCAGGACTGAGCATGGTTTTGATGTATGCCACGTTCATGTTCATCATTATTTACGGAGTTCGCGTGATGCGGAGTGTGCTGGAAGAAAAAAACAACCGCGTGGTCGAAATCATTATTTCTTCCGTAAAACCGTTTGAACTGATGATGGGGAAAATTCTGGGCGTAACGCTCGTAGCACTTACCCAATTCGGCGTATGGATTTCGATGACCGTAATCGGGGCGCTGCTGCTAAACACCGGCTTCTCGGCAATGCAGAAAAAATTGCCAGGCGGCGAACAGTCGGCGGAAATGATGGACAAAATGGATTTCACAAAAATTGCCGGCGAGGTTTCGCATACGCTACTGGATTTGAATTTCCCGCTGATCATCGCAGTGTTTATCGTTTTTTTCCTGCTTGGATATATTTTCTACAGTTCGATGTACGCTGCGATCGGTTCAGCAGTAGATAATGAAACCGAAACGCAGCAGTTCACGCTTTTCGCGATGATTCCTTTAATGCTGGGAATGTACGGAAGTTTCACAATCATGAATAATCCGGACGGGCCATTGGGTTTCTGGCTTTCCATCATTCCTTTTACGTCGCCGATTGCCATGATTGCAAGAATTCCTTTTGGGGTTCCGATATGGCAGATCCTGCTTTCGCTTTCGTTGCTGATTCTTTCAACCTTAGCGATGATTTATGTCGCTGCGAAAGTGTACCGCGTCGGAATTCTGATGTACGGAAACAAAGCCACCATGAAGGAACTCTGGAAGTGGATCCGGAACTAAAAACAAAAAAAATACGGGAAGATTTTCCCGTATTTTATTATGTCTTCGCTGCAGAAGTCTGCAGTTACTTTGAAATTATTTTAAAATAGATGCAACGGTAGAACCGATATCCGCAGGAGAATCTACAACCGTGATTCCGTTTTCGCGCATAATGGCCATTTTTGCCTGAGCAGTATCTTCGTCACCGCCAACAATCGCACCTGCGTGACCCATTGTTCTTCCTTTCGGAGCAGTTTGTCCTGCAATAAATCCGATCACCGGTTTTGTAGAACCGCTTTCTTTATACCATCTGGCTGCTTCAGCTTCAAGGTTTCCACCGATTTCGCCAATCATGACAACAGCCTCAGTTTCGGGATCGTTGATGAAAAGTTCCAACGCTTCTTTGGTCGTGGTTCCGATGATCGGGTCACCTCCGATTCCAATAGCAGTGGAAACGCCGTAACCGGCTTTCACCACCTGATCAGCAGCTTCATAAGTTAAAGTTCCAGATTTTGAAACGATGCCTACTTTTCCTTTTTTGAAAACAAAGCCCGGCATAATTCCGATCTTCGCTTCGTCAGAAGTAATAATTCCCGGACAGTTCGGTCCGATTAAACGGCAGTCTTTGTCGGCAAGATAAGATTTCACTTTTACCATGTCAGCAACCGGAATTCCTTCGGTAATACAAACAATTACTTTGATTCCTGCTTCTGCAGCTTCCATAATCGCATCAGCAGCAAATGCAGGTGGTACGAAGATAATGGAAACATTGGCTCCGGCTTTTTCCACAGCATCAGCAACACTGTTGAAAACCGGCTTGCCCAAATGCTCAGAACCGCCTTTTCCCGGAGTTACCCCACCTACAACGTTGGTTCCGTACTCAATCATCTGGCCTGCGTGGAAGGTTCCTTCGTTACCTGTAAATCCCTGTACGATTACTTTAGAATCTTTGTTTACTAATACTGACATCTTTTATTTTTTAAATTTATTTTAAATTGGAGTCCTGCAAAAATACTCAATAAAATTTGATTTTTTGCGGATCTGATGATCTATTTCAGATTTTTGAGCTTCACTTCTTTCCTTAAATACTGTCTGAATTCTTCTGCCAAAGGCCCGAAATAGGTTCCTTTTTCCAGATCCCTGTTTACGCCACTTTTTGCAAGAAGTACGGTTCCGCTTGCTACACGCACTCCGGAAGCCATCCCGACCTGTCCCCAAATCGTAACTTCATCTTCAATAATACAGCAGCCTGCAATTCCGGTTTGGGAAGCGATGAGAACTTTTTTTCCAATCACCGTGTCGTGGCCGATCTGGATCTGATTGTCAAGAACAGAACCTTCACCAATTATCGTGGAATCTGTAACGCCACGGTCGATGGTACAGTTGTTCCCTATTTCCACATTATTTTCAATGATGACATTTCCAACTGAAACCAAACGGTCGAAATTGCCGTTGAGTTTCCGGTAATAAAAAGCGTCGCCACCTAATACCGTATTGGCCTGAATAATCACGTTGTCGCCGATAACTGTTCTGTCGCCAATCACCACATTCGGGAAAATAAGACAGTTGTTGCCGATTTTCACTTCATTTCCGATGACTGCGGAGGGATGAATTCTTGTACCCTCCCCGACTTCGATATCATGAAGTTCTTCCGTAAAATTGTAAATTCTAGTGAAATGGGTATTGATTTTATTGAAGTCCCTGAATGGATCATCGGAAACCAGCAGTGCTTTTCCCGCAGGACAGTCCACTTCCTTATCAATGAGGATGACGGTTGCGGCCGAATTCAAAGCTTTATCGTAATATTTCGGATGGTTGACAAACACAATTTCGCCGTTTTTCACCCGGTGGATTTCATTAGTTCCGAAAACAGGAAAATTTTCGTCGCCCACCATTCTGGCTCCGATGATTTGAGCGATTGTTTTAAGGGTCTGCGGTTGGTTGAAAGTCATAATTTTAAAGATGCGGGATGCGGGATGCGAGACTACCTCGCAACTCGGAACTCAATTATTTTACTCTTTCCAGATATGATCCGTCTTCTGTATTGACTTTAATTTTATCTCCGGCTTCAATGAAAAGCGGTACCATCACTCTTGCTCCGGTTTCAACGATGGCGTTTTTCAAAGCATTTGTAGCCGTATTCCCTTTTACACCCGGATCTGCTTCAATCACATCCAGATAAACCGTTGGTGGGATTTCAGCTGAAAGCGGAGTTTCATCGGATTCCTTCAGAATGATCGTTACTTCTTCTCCGGCCTTCATGAACTGGGCGTTTTCAATCATATCCTTATCGAGATATAACTGGGAAAAATCATCATTATTCATGAAATGGAATCCGTTCTCGTCATCATAAAGATACTGGAATTTACGGGTCATCACCTTTACTTCATCAATTTTGTGGCCTGCCGAAAAAGTATTGTCGAGCACTTTCCCGTTGGTCACCGATTTCATTTTTGTTCTTACGAAAGCCGGGCCTTTCCCTGGTTTCACGTGCATAAATTCAATAACTTTGAATATATCGTTGCTGAATTCAATGCACATTCCTTTTTTAATATCGTTGCTTGTTGCCATTTTAAATATCTTTATTGATGGGTTTCAGAATGCTCTGAACTGTATATTTGTAAATTATTATCTTAAAAATTATTCTTTTGCTGTACCGTAACCCTTCACGATTCCGCGTGGCGAATTTTTGATGAATTCGAGGATCTCGTCTCTTTCTGCAGTGGGCAGCATTTCTTTTTCAACATAACTCGATGCCTGGGAAATGTTCATTTTCATCTGGAAAATAGCGCGGTAGATCTTCTGGATTTCAAAAATCTTTTCATTCGTGAAGCCTCTTCTTCTTAAACCTACCGAATTGATACCTGCATAAGCCATCGGCTCACGGGCAACTTTTACATAAGGTGGAATATCTTTCCGCACCAAAGTTCCGCCGGAAATCATGACATGTTTTCCGACTTTTCCGAACTGATGAACGGCTGAAAGTCCTCCCATTATTGTAAAATCACCAATCTCAACGTGTCCTGCGATGCCGCAGCCGTTGACGATAATCACATTATTGCCGATCACGCAGTCGTGTGCGATATGTGAAGTGGCCATAATCAGGCATTCTTTACCGATTTTCGTGTAACCAAGCGCTTTCGTACCGCGGTTTACGGTCACAGATTCTCTGATGGTAGTTCCGTCTCCGATGATCACTTGTGTATCTTCCCCGTCAAATTTAAGATCCTGAGGAATCGCAGAGATCACTGTTCCAGGAAAAATCCTGCAGTTTTTACCGATTCTTGCACCATCCATGATCGTGACATTCGGACCGATCCAGGTACCTTCGCCAATCTCCACGTCGCCCGCAATTGTTGTAAAAGGTTCAACAATTACATTTTTTCTGATTTTTGCCCTTTTATCAACGGCTGCTAGTTGATGGATCATTTAATCGGTTTTAATTTTTGCAACCTGAGCCATCAGTTCGGCTTCCACAACAATGCTGTCGCCTACATAACCATAACCCTGCATGTGAACAATTCCACGTCTGATTGGAGTAATGAGTTCAATTTTAAATATCATTGTATCTCCGGGAACCACTTTTTTCTTGAATTTCACCTTATCTATTTTGATAAAATAAGTGGAATAATTTTCCGGATCCGGAACACTCGCTAAAACCAGAATTCCGCCTGTCTGCGCCAATGCTTCCACCTGAAGAACTCCCGGCATTACGGGTTCTTTCGGGAAATGACCAACAAAAAACGGTTCGTTAAAAGTAACGTTTTTCAGACCAACAACATGCGTATCAGAAAGTTCAAGCACTTTGTCGATGAGCAAAAAAGGATAACGGTGCGGCATTAGACGCATAATTCCGTTGATGTCGAACACCGGTTCTTTATGAATATCGAAATCGGGAACGTTTTTCTTTTTCTGAAGTTTCCACTGGCGGTTGAGTTTTTTGGCAAACTGGGTGTTCACAAAATGGCCCGGTTTGGTCGCAATGACTTTTCCTTTAATTTTTACACCGGTCAGCGCCAAATCCCCGATGACGTCGAGCAGTTTGTGACGCGCCGCTTCATTGGGATAATTTAAGGTAAGGTTATCTAAAATTCCGTTCGGTTGAATGGAAAGATGATCTTTTCCAAAGGCTTTTTTAAGTTTTTCTGAAGTTTCAGGAGTCAGCTCTTTATCTACATAAACAATGGCATTTGAGATGTCGCCGCCTTTAATCAGTCCTGCATCCAGAAGCATTTCGAGCTCATGAAGGAAACTGAAAGTTCGTGCGGTTGAGATTTCTTCTTTAAATTCTGAAATATCCTTCAAAGTCGCATTTTGGGTTCCCAAAACTTTCGTCCCGAAATCCACCATTGTGGTAATTTCGTAGGTGTCTGAAGGAATAATGGTGATTTCTGAACCGGTTGCCGGATCGGCGTAGCTGAAAACTTCTTTAATCACGAGATATTCCCGCGCAGCATTTTGCTCAACAATTCCTGCTTTCTCAATGGCTTCCACAAAAAACTTTGAAGAACCATCCATAATCGGCGGTTCTGCGCTGTTCATTTCCAGAAGGGCATTATCAATATCGCAGCCGACCAAAGCCGCCAAAATATGCTCACAGGTATGAATACGCACCCCGAGTTTTTCCAGTGTCGTGCCTCTTTCGGTAGTGGTAACGTAATTTACGTCTGCCTCAACCTGCGGGTGGCCTTCCAAATCGGTTCTTACAAATACAAATCCTGTATTTTCTTTTGCCGGTTTTAGGGTAAGAGTCACCTCTTTACCTGTATGAAGCCCGATTCCGGAAAGGGAAACTTCCTCTTTTAACGTTTTTTGCTTATCACTCATTAGTGGATTCTTGTGATTTATTCTCAAGTTGATTAATTCGTTTTACGATATTGGAGAAGTTCCTGAAATGAACATAATTCCTGCGGTAATCGCCTGCCGGAATTGCCGGCGAGCCGTATAAAATCTCCCCGTCTTCTGTATTGGAGTTCACGCCGCTCTGGGCCTGAATTTTCACCTGATTTCCGATGTTGATATGTCCAACGATTCCGGCCTGACCTCCGATCTGATTCCAGTCTCCAATAGTGGTGGAACCCGCGATTCCCGCCTGTGCAGCGACTACATTGTTGCGGCCGAGTTTCACATTGTGGGCGATCTGAATTAAATTGTCGATTTTGGTACCTTTTCCGATAACGGTGGAGCCGATTGTAGCCCTGTCGATAGAACTGTTGGAGCCGATTTCCACATCATCTTCAATAATCACATTACCAAGTTGAGGAATTTTTTTGAAACCGTCAGCAGTTGCCTGAAAACCGAAACCGTCACCTCCTATCACTGCGTTGGAATGGATGATGCAGTTATCGCCAATAATGCAGTAATCATAGATCTTGGCACCACTGTCGATTTTACAGTTTTTTCCGATTTTCACGTTTTTCCCTATATACACCTGAGGAAATATTTTGGTGTGCGCACCCACTTTTGCATTGGCAGAAATGTAGGTAAAGGCTCCTATGAATACCTCTTCTCCGATTTCGGCGGTCTCGCTGATCATGGATGGCTGCTCGATTCCGGAAATATGAGGGGATCTCATTTCCTGATAAAGATTCATGAGCACCTGAAAAGAAAGGTATGCATCTTCAACAGCAATAATGGTCTGTCGGTAAGGTTTATCGGCTAAAAGTTTTTCAGAAACAATCAGAACCGAACATTCTGAAGAGTCAATATAATCTGCAAACCGCTCCTGCGCAACGAAAGAAAGATGGCCTTTCTCCCCTTTCTCAATAGGGGAAACACCGGTTATCAAAGTATTTTCGTCCCCTATAATTTTACCGTTGATAAAACTTGCCAGTTGCGATGCAGTAAATTCCATATGGGCAAAGATAAGAAAATCCCAAATACGTCAAATTTTTTAGCGGAAAAATATCATTTACACTTCCTTAGGGAAAGATAAAATGTATTTCGTACTGGCCGTGCTAATCGCAGAAGAAAGAATTTGGTTCTCGGAGTTTTCAAGCGTAATGGTTTCCCCGTTTTTCTGAAGTAAAAAAATGGGTTGGTGTATGCTGTTGTAAGGCAGCAGACTCATGGAAATTTCATCAACCAGATCTGCACCGTTCGTAATTCCGAAAACCGCATTTGTTTTTTCAATTTTTTCCCGTATAAACGCCTGTTCAAAAGGTTTTGATGAGATGATCGTTTTCGGGAAATCCCGCTGAATCACACATCTGCACAGATAAGAAAGCAGGAAATCTTCATTTTTTGTCCAAAATTTCATAGCCTGAATCAAGTCATTGTCATCGAGTTCGGTAAAACGCAGGATATCTTCTTCGGTAGCGCATGTAAACTGGCTTTTATTGAGAAAATATTTTAAATTTTCGGATGCGGGAAGATCTTTGCCTTCGGCGGTGAGGGTTTTTGCACGACTCAGAATCTTCACCAGTAAATGTTCAGCCAAAGCCGAGGTTTTATGGTAGTACACCTGCCAGTACATGAACATTCGGGCGGTCAGGAAATTTTCAACGGAATAAATTCCTTTTGCATCAATCACAAGCTCCTCATTTGCGACATTCATCATCGAAATAATTCGCTGCGTATTCACATTCCCTTCCGAAACGCCCGTATAAAAACTGTCGCGCTTCAAATAATCGAGCCTGTCCACATCCAGCTGCGAGGAAATCAGTTGATTAAAGAATTTCCGGTGGTATTTCCCCTGAAACATTTCCATGGCCACGGAAAGTTCACCGTTAAATTCCTCATTCATCTTCTGCATGAGCAAAAGCGACAGTTTTTCGTGATGCCAGTCATCCATCAGCATGTTTTCAAGCGCATGTGAAAAAGGTCCGTGACCGATATCGTGAAGCAGAATCGCCAGCATAGCCGATTTTTCTTCTTCTTTCGAAATTTCAGTTCCTTTCAGTTTGAGGTTTTCAAGAGCGGTAAACATCAGATGCATCGCGCCCAAAGCATGATGAAATCTCGTATGCGTGGCGCCCGGAAAAATCAGGCTCAGAAGTCCGGTCTGCGAAATGCGCCGCAAACGCTGAAAATACGGATGCTCAATAACATCGAAAAGAATTTCGTAAGGAATTTTGATAAATCCGTGAACCGGATCGTTGATGATTTTGAATTTATTGGTCATATCTTTCTAAATGCAAGTACTGTGAAACCATCTGCAAATTTAAGTTTTATCAATTAACTATTATTTAACTTTATACGGGAATTTTTGGGCAAATTTTAAGAGCTTTTGGCCGTATTTTTGGAACCTCTAAGCGGGCTTGCAAGAACGGAATTTCTGCTCCCCTTTTCACATCATGTGAATAAAGTAAAATCTTAAAAATCAAATATGTCAGGTAAAATTATATGGATCGACGATGAAGTGGAATTACTGAAACCTCATATCGTTTTTCTGGAAAATAAAGGCTATCACGTAACGCCGGTCAACAATGTGAACGAAGCCTTGGAAATGATCGAAAGCGAAAAATTTCAACTCGTTTTACTAGATGAAAACATGCCCGGAATTTCGGGTCTGGAAGCCATTCCGATGATTAAACACAAAGACAGTGCCCTGAAAATCGTCATGGTAACGAAAAGCGAAGAGGAACACATTATGGAACAGGCCATCGGTTCACAAATCGCCGATTACATCCTGAAACCGGTCAATCCGAATCAGGTGCTGCTTTCTCTCAAAAAAAATCTTCAGGAAGAAGATCTTGTTGAACAGAAAACAATCCTCGAATATCAGCAGGAATTCAGGAATCTTTCCATGGAACTTTCCTATCTGAAGTCTTATGACGAATGGGCCGAATACTACAAAAAAATCGTAAACTGGGAAATCAAGTTCGATAAAGTGTTCGATAACGAGTTTGCGGATCTGCTTCAGTCTCAGAAAGAAGAAGCCAATATTCAGTTTGCAAAATTTATCGAAAACAATTACGAAGACTGGCTTAATTCGAGCGATAAGCCGATGATGAGCCACACCCTTTTTAAAGATAAGGTGAAGCCGGAAGTGGAAAAAGACAAAGTGCTTTTGCTGATGATTGATAATCTGCGGTATGACCAGTGGAAGGTGATTGAACCGCTTTTTACCAAATTTTACAACAAAACGTCAGAAGATTACTACTACAGCATTTTGCCAACGGCAACTCAGTATGCAAGAAATTCATTTTTCGCCGGTTTGATGCCATCGGAAATTGAAAAAAGATTCCCGCAGAATTGGTTCAACGATAATGAAGAAGGTAATAAAAATGAGTTTGAAAGGGATTTTCTTGAAGACCAGATGAAACGTCTGGGATTATCTTCAAAATCCATGAAATATCTTAAAATTCTGAATTCGGACTTTGAGAAAAAGGTTCTGGAGGATTTCAACCAGCATAAAAACAATGATCTTCTGGTCATTGTCTACAATTTCATTGATATCCTGTCGCATGCAAAAACCGACAATGTCATTGTGAACCAGCTCATCCGCGACGATAAGACTTTCCGTTCGTTGACCTATAATTGGTTCGAAAATTCATCTCTGCTGAAAATCGTGAAACAGGCTGCCGAAAACGGTTTCAAACTCGTCATTACCACTGACCACGGAACGATTTATGTGAAAAAACCGAGCAAAGTTGTGGGCGACCGCGAAACTTCCACGAATATCCGTTATAAAACCGGACGAAGTCTCACCTACGAAAACAACGATGTGTGGGCGATCAGCAATCCCGAAAAACTTTTTTTACCGAAAGGCAACCTGAGCTCCAAATATATTTTCGCCAAAAACAATATTTTTCTGGCCTACCCGAAAAATTACAACCATTTTGTCAATTATTACAAAGAGACGTATCAGCACGGCGGAATTTCGCTGGAAGAATGCATTATACCGATCAGTATTTTAGAACCCAAATAGTTTTCATAGTTTACTCCTTTGGGTTTAATGGGGCGGAAAAAATCTTCGATTTTTTCCGCCTTTTTATTGCTTAAAAAGAAATCATGTTCAATTAGGATTGAATTTTGCTGCTCTCACAAAAATTAATACTATGAGAATCATCTCTTACAACGTCAATGGAATCCGTGCTGCTTTTACCAAAGATTTCCTGGGCTGGCTGAAAGTGGCGGATCCCGATATCATCTGCATTCAGGAAAGCAAAGCCGGAAATGACCAGATTGACATTGAAATTCCGGAACGAGACATGATCACTTTATACCAGTAGGTATTCAGGGCTCAAATAATTTCACAGTTTATTGAACTTATTCTCTATATTTCATTGACATCTGCTCTGGGGTCAAAACTTCAGCATCCTTTATAATTTGATACTTTTTGTACGCCCAATTTCCTGCGATGGTGAACATCACAATAACAATAACAATCAAAATTTTTTTCTTATTCATATGATTAAAAATAATTGGAATTTAAATTTAAGTTTTCCGGGATGCCTTGCGTTTCTCAAATAACAGTTATGAATGTTGGTTACCTCGGCACAGGAAAACCCCGTGCTAAAATTAATTGGTGTTCTGATTGTTTGAACGAATCAAAATTAATATATTTTTAATAGTTTGCTCTATCTAAATTATTTTAAATACTGAAATTTATCAAAACATAATGAATCTTAAATAAATACATCGTTTGAACATGAAAATCATCTCTTACAACGTCAATGGAATCCGTGCGGCTTTTACAAAAGATTTCTTGGGCTGGCTGAAAGTAGCGGATCCAGACATCATCTGCATTCAGGAAAGCAAAGCGGGAAATGACCAGATTGACATTGAAAGTCTTGAAAAATCCGGCTATCACAGTTACTGGCATTCGGCACAGCGAAAAGGATATTCCGGCGTCGGAATCGCTTCAAAAATAAAACCCAATCATATTGAGTACGGCTGTGGAATTGAACATTATGACTCTGAAGGCAGAATTATGCGGGCTGATTTCGATGAATTTTCAGTCATTTCCGTGTACGTTCCGTCGGCCTCCAATATTGAACGTCTCGATTATAAAATGCAGTTCTGCTATGATTTTCTCGATTACATTAAAAATTTAAGAAAAACCATTCCCAATCTTGTGATCTCCGGAGATTTCAACATCTGCCATCATCCCATCGACATCCACAATCCAATTGGTTTGAAAAATGTTTCGGGATTTCTGCCCATGGAAAGGGAGTGGCTCACGAAATTTATTGATGAATGCGAACTTATCGACAGTTTCCGGTTTTTTAATGACCAGCCCGACAATTATTCGTGGTGGAGCTACCGCCAGAATTCCCGCGAAAGAAACAAAGGATGGCGGCTGGACTACAATTTTGTTTCCTATACTTTAAAAGAAAGACTCTCGCGGGCAGTGATCCTGAAAGAAGTTTTCCATTCGGATCACTGTCCGGTTCTCGTGGAAATCCATTAAACAGAAAAGCCAATTCTTTCGAATTGGCTTTCTTTTTAGATTATAACGTAAACGTTAATCGACAATTTCATATTCAATAGGCATGGTTCCTTTTGCAGGATTCCCGATTGAATCGAACGCTGCTTTGGATAAATCCAAGGCTCTGGATGAATGGAAAGGACCTCTGTCGTTCACTCTCACAATCACGCTTTGTCCTGTTCTGAGGTTGGTCACTTTTAACCGAGTCCCAAAAGGAAGCGTTCTGTTTGCTGCGGTAAGTTTCGAGTTACTGAAAATTTCTCCGCTTGCTGTTTTTCTACCATTAAACTTATCGTGGTAAAACGATGCAAAACTTGTTTTGGCATCATTGGCATTATACTTGTTGAAAGAATAAATACCAAGTGTTGAAATCATCATTATGATTACGAGAATTTGTCTTTTCATCATTTTGAAGGTTTTAATTGGTTTTGACTCTGCAAATTTATCCCGAAATGATAACTTGCAACCCTCAAGGTGTTAAACCTTCTTAATGAAATGTTAAAATTATGTTAACTACCTTTGTCTCCTTCCTGTTCATGGGAACTAACAAGCTTTGTTAAAAAGTGTTAAAAACAAGCTCTAAACGTTAATATTATTAACTAAATAAGGGTTAAAAACGCGCAACACCGCTGCTAAAGTCCCTGATAATCAAAGACTACCTTAAAATAAAAACTTTCAGAAAACTGAAAGTTTTTTGTTATAAAATGTTGAAATGATTCCAACAAAATATTGTTTTTAAGTTTTTATTGCACTACTTCACCATATAAATCAAATTCTTCTGCAGAAGTAATTTTAATCTCTACAAAATCACCGATAGACAGATAAGTGTTTTCGGCGGAAACCAAAACGGTATTGTCTACATCAGGCGAATCAAATTCAGTTCTTCCAACAAAATAATTTCCTTCTTTCCGGTCAAAGATACAACGGTAGGTTTTGCCGATCTTCTCCTGGTTCTTCTCCCAGGAAATCTGCGACTGCAGTTCCATAATCTCTTCCACTCTGGATTCTTTCACTTCCTGAGGAACATCATCATCAAGAACAAAAGCCGTCGTATTCTCTTCGTGTGAATAAGTAAAGCATCCCAAACGGTCGAAACGCTGGGTTCTTACCCATTCTTTCATTTCCTGAAAGCGCTCTTCCGTTTCTCCCGGAAAACCGACAATCAGAGTGGTTCTGATGGCCATATCCGGAACCTGAGTTCTGAATTTGGCGAGAAGGGCGTTCGTTTTTTCGTGCGTCGTCCCGCGTTTCATGGCTTTCAAAATATCCGAATTGATGTGCTGCAGGGGAATGTCGATATAATTACAGACTTTCGGTTCGTTTTTAATGATTTCAAGAACATCTTCCGGAAAACCGGTCGGGAATGCGTAATGCAGGCGGATCCATTCAATTCCTTCAACTTTTACAAGTCGGAGGAGTAAATCGCCCAAAGCGCGCTGTTTGTAAATATCAAGTCCGTAATAAGTAAGATCCTGGGCGATGAGGATGAGTTCTTTTACGCCTTTTTGGGCCAGTTTTTCTGCTTCAATCACCAGATTTTCGATCGGCGTAGAAATATTTTTCCCTCTCATGAGCGGGATTGCACAGAACGAACACGGTCTGTCGCAGCCTTCAGCAATTTTTAAATACGCATAATGTTTGGGCGTGGTCGTCATTCTCTCACCAATCAGTTCATGCTTATAATCAGCACCTAACTGTTTCAATAAAATCGGCAAATCCCTTGTCCCGAAATATTGGTCAACATCAGGGATTTCTCTTATTAAATCGGGTTTGTAGCGCTCCGAAAGGCAGCCGGTGACAAAAACCTTCTCCACTTCTCCCCTGTTCTTGGCTTCCACATAATCGAGAATGGTATTGATGGACTCTTCCTTCGCATTGTCGATGAATCCGCAGGTATTGATCACCACGATATCGCCGCGGCCTTCGTGAACCACGTCTTTTCCGTTCGCATGAAGCTGTCCCATAAGGACTTCGGAATCGTAGACATTTTTAGAGCAGCCGAGGGTAACGATATTTATTTTTTTCTTTCCGGTGGACTTTGTACGCATGGACTGAGGTTAAGATTGAGGTTAAGATAATGGGAAATGCTCCCGAATAACAGGCTGCAAATTTACTAATAAAAAAAAGAACCTCAGAAAGGTTCTTGCATTGTTGATTTCGGTTCATTATAGGGCTCTCTTTATTCTTTATTCTTTGTTCTTTTCTCTTAAAACCTTAAAACCAGTACAGATTGCTTCGTTGTCGTTCCTCCGACTCGCAAAGACTTTATCGAATGCCGCGCCGAAAACCCGTTTACATTTTACATTTTACATTTATCTTTTGCCTTGGCTCTTAACTCTTAATAATTCTTCTCCTTCAAACCAGGCTGCACCCGGTCTTTTTCAGAAAGGAGAATATCCGCTTCCGGAAGTTTCCAGTCTATATTTAAATCAGGGTCATTCCAAAGAACTCCTCCTTCAGATTCTTTATTGTAATAGTTATCGCATTTGTAAGCAAAGACCGCGGTTTCAGAAAGCACAGAAAATCCGTGTCCAAAACCCCGGGGAACGTAAAACTGCAGTTTATTTTCGCCGGACAGTTCAATACCGTACCATTGTCCGAAAGTAGGCGAATCTTCGCGCAGGTCCACCGCAACATCAAACACTTTTCCTTCGAGGCAAGATACCAGTTTGGCCTGGGCATGTTCCCCTTTTTGAAGATGAAGTCCGCGCAGAACTCCATAAGATGATTTGGAAATATTATCCTGCACAAAATGACCGTTCATGCCTGTAAGATCCTCAAAAGTCTTTTCATTGAACTTTTCATAAAAATAACCGCGTTCATCCTGGAACAGGGTGGGCTCAATAATATAACAGTCTTTGAGGGGAGTTTTTTGAATTTTCATTGATTACCGGTTCTAAATTATTTTTTGAGAGAATATTTGATGACCAGGTAGATGCCCAGAACGGGTATGAGTACACCGGCAAACACCTGCCATTCAGGTAATTCTATATAAATAACAAATATATTGACAACCACCTGTGCCACCGCATAAAATACGCTCACAACCAAATGGGATACTTTTTTCTCGTTGACAAAGAGCTGGTAAAGGTGGCGGCGGTGCGCTTTCAGAATATTCTCCCGGAGCCGTAAACGTTCTGCAATGGTAGAAATGACTTCAACTCCATACACGCTTAAGAACAGGATCCACTTCAGTTGGCCGGTCTCGATTATCAACAGTCCAATCAAAGCTGCTACCCAGAACGCAATACCGAGGCTTCCGACGTCACCCATAAAACATTTGGCCTTGCTGCGGAAATTAAAAAAAAGAAAAATAACACAGGCAATCATGGGATAGATGATGAAGTCGGGAATGGTAAACTCAGTCAGGTTGCGGTTGATATAAAAGAGCGACAGAAGCACTACTACACTGTACAGTCCTGTCATTCCGTTAATCCCATCCATAAAATTATAGGCATTCAGAATTCCGATCGTCACAATATAAGCCATAGGAAGAACCCACATCGGAAAAAGCTCAAATACACTGAGGAAATAAAGCAGGAAACTCACCGCCGCGAACTGAAAAAGCAGTCTGATCCTGGTCGACAGGTCTACAAGATCATCAACAAAACTTACAGAACATATGATGAAGAGCCCCACTCCAAACACAATAAGGGAAAGGTTTTCCACCAATAATTCCTTAAAAAACAGATTCGTGAACAAAAGCAGAAAAGCCACAGGGAAAATAATTCCGCCTCCCCGGATCGTGATCTCCGAATGTGCACTGCGGCTGTTTGGCCGGTCTATAATATTATACCGGTCTGCAATCCTGAAATACTGCAGCATCACGAGGAAGAGAACCAAAGCCGAGATTAAATATTCCAATGGCATTAATGTTTAAAGGGTCGCGGTGCGTTTGATAAAATGTGTGGGGTCGAAACGGTATTCGTCCTCCACTTCACCAAGCAAATGGTCTGCCATAACAAGAAGTTTAGAATGTTCTTCCAAAGCCTGAATACTGTTGGCAAAACCTGCGGGGATATGAATCACATTTAACTGATTGGAACAGGCTATGAATTCAGCCACCTCAGTGTTTGGGTCAGGGTTTTCCCAGTCGTTGATCTTCACCAAAGAAATCCTGAATCTGCCCGAAACCGGAACCATCCATTTCTGTTCGATTTTATGGCCCTGCCATGCCCGGACAAGTTCTGTATTTTTATTTTCGATGAAATAAATTCTCTTAACAGGGGTAACATCAAAGTCGTTGTTATACAGCACGGTTCCCCTCTGGTCTGTAAAAACATTTCCTTTGATCAATTGCGGCTCAGACATCATTTTTCTTAATTCTTGAAATACTCCTCAAATATATTAAAATATACCTTACGATGTAGCGTGCTATAAAGTGTTATTGAAATTTTTGAGTGTTTTCTCCAGCCCTTCAGATGCGGACACGGGCAGTTTACCGATTCCGAGTGCTTTTTTGATTTTTTCGTTAGAAACCATATAGGTTTCGGTAAGTTTCTGCAGACGTTCGGAATTGAAGGGAAGATTTACCGTGTCGCCAATCTGCGCCAAAGTCCGGACAAAACCTTCTGGCAAATTCCAGAAAGCAGCCTTTTTGCCGGCGGTGTGAGCCATAAGACGCACCACCTCATTTGTTGAGAGGGGCTCATCATCAGCAAAATTGTAAATTCCTGAAGGAAGATCCCTAGTAAGCATTTGGTGAATGAGGAAATTAAGATTGTCGATGCTCAGGAAAGAACGCCTGTTCTGGAAAGCCGCCAAAGGCCACGGAATTCCTTTCTGAACAACTTTATACAGCAGATTGAGATTGCCTTTATTGCCGGGACCGTGAATCATACACGGGCGGATAATAAAAAGGCGCTTGGCTGCCGGAAGTTGCTTTGATAACAGATACTGTTCAGCAAGCAGTTTAGACTTACCATAAGGAGTTGTAGAATCAGGCACATGAATCTCATCCAGTATACCCAGCACCTGATCTGCCGCAGCCTTCACAGAGGAAAAATAAAAAAAATCCCGGATATCAGCGTTTAAAAAAGCATCAAAAAGCTGTTTGGTCAGATCGGTATTTACCTTATAGTATTCCTCTTCTGCTGTTGTACTCGCAGTATCGTGTGCTTTGCCCGCAAGGTGAATAACGGCATCAGCATTCTTGCTCAGTAACCAGTTAGGGTCACGCAGCGAAAGGGGCATAACATTACACCCGAAATCTCTCAGATCATGAGAAAGATGGGTTCCTACAAACCCGGAAGATCCGGTAATGATAATTTTTTTCATGATACTTTATCATTCATTAACTTTTTCCAGTCCTCATCTTCTGTTTTGGTGAAGATATCGGAAAGCCAGCCCTCAATAGAACATTTGTAATATAATTCTTCAGAAATATTCTGCTTCGGTGAATCAAAAAAAGACCGGGCCGGCTCAACGTTTTTACGGTCTATCACATGAATCATTTCGGGAGAGTAAAATGGATATTTTTTAATCTCTTCGTTCGTAGTTATCAATTTCTTACCGGCTCCCAGCGCCTCAAAAGTTCTCATCGTTAACCCTTTTTGGCCTGGATGATTAATATCCAATATTACTTTTGACTCTTTGTACAGATCGATGATCTCTTCAGTTGTTAAGCTTGTAAAACTTAATTGGTTAACATCAAAATTTTTAAAGCTGGAATCAAATATTTTTTGGTAATAATAAACAGTCTTGCTGTGCATGTAGTAATAGCAGAAATTCTTCAGACCGTTTTTCACACACCATTCTTTCACTTTGTTGCTGATAAGATACCGGTCGGTATGAGCAGTTCCAAGAAAAAGCAGATCATATTTAAAACCTTTTACCTCAGCGTTGTTGATGTCTTTATACTGATCAAGATAAAATAATGGACGGAACCCGATATGGTATTGCCGAGCATCTTCCAGGTCAAATGTAAAACATTTGTCGAAATTTTTTAAAATGGTAGTTGGGTGCTTGTGGTTGGTGAAAGAATCCCACGTATAAAAAATCATTTCACATTGGGGTTGTGCCTTCCTGAATTCTTTTAAAAAATGGTCGGTAATCACTTCACCACGATTTACGAAAAGGAAATCAAATTGCAGATGCTCTATATCCTTCAGGATTTTCCGGTAGTATAGATTAATTCTTTTTTGATAGATATTCCTCTTTAAACGGATAATCCCTTTTGTAAAGTTATTGTTGGCAGGCCTTTCATCATAATACGTCACGGTTGCGCCGGCTTTTTCCATCGCATATTTAATCTCCTTTTCGAGGTTAAAGGTCTGCACAGAGAAAAAGAGTATTTTCGTGCCTGAAAGTTTTTCCTGAACTGTCATTATTTATAAAGTCCTTTTTTCTTCATTTCCTCCAGTGATGCGCTCAAATGGTCTTCCTGTATTTCCTGCTGTAATACCCATGTGGCAAAATTCTTTATTCCCTCCTCAAAGTGTACTTTGGGAGTAAAACCGAGCTTCGCTGATATCTTTGATAAATCAGCATAATTGTGTCGGATGTCGCCCACTCTGAAATTACCGGTCACGGCAACCGGAACTTTAATATCATAAGAGGTAATCAAAGCATTTGCCACGCTAAGAACATCGGTAGCGATGCCGGTTCCTACATTGAAGACTTCTCCGTTGGCTTCTTTTTTTTCAATTCCTAAAATTGTAGCTGCAACCACATCATCAATATACACAAAATCCCGCGTTTCTTTGCCGTCTTCAAATATCTTTATGCCGTTTCCGTTTCTGATTTGGGTAGAAAAAATAGATAAGATTCCGGTGTATGGATTGGTAAGTGACTGGCCGGGACCGTACACATTCTGATATCTCAGTGCAACTGGTGCAATGCCGATAGTTGGGCAAACAGTCATTACCATCTGTTCCTGATTCTGTTTGGTAATTCCATACACAGAGGAGGGATGAATTTTAGAATTTTCGTCAGTAGCCAGAAGCTCCAGAAGCTGCCTGTCTTTATACTTTACTTCAAAATCTCCGGCAAGCATATCTTCCTCCTCTCGGTGGTTGGGATATACAATTCCGAATTCCGGATGGTTATATTTTCCTTCGCCGTAAATGGAGCGTGAAGACGCAATCACCACTTTTTCCACAGAATGCTCTGTATTTGCGAGGATATCAAGCATGAGCGCTGTTCCCTGCACATTTACTTCTACATATTTTGCAATGCAATACATGGATTGACCTGTACCGGTTTCCGCAGCATAGTGCACCACAATATGCTGGTTCCGAAGCGCGTTTTCCCAGTCTTCCCGGGAAGTTACAGATCCCCTTATAAAGGTTACCCTTTCTTTAATGCTGTTGTAAAGAGGCGAAGTTTCGTCTGGATTATCACCATGAATCTGAGGCGAAAGATTGTCCAGTACAGTAATTCGGTGTCCTTTTTCAATGAGTTTCAAGGCGAGATTGCTTCCGATAAAACCGGCGCCGCCCGTAATGAGTATATTTTTCATCATCTGTATTTTTCCCATTTCCGGGTCTCGAAATTATATTCTTTTATAGGTTTTGCGGGACTCCCCACTGCAATAACATTTGGAGGAATACTTCTGGAAACTACAGAATTTGCACCAATGATGCTTCCCTTTCCTATGGTTACTCCCGCAAGCACCGAAACAAATTCTCCCAGCCATACGTTATCTTCAATAACCACCGGTTTGGAATACAGGGGTCTTTCCGCGGGTACCGAATCAGGACTGCTGTCGTATTCATCGCCGGTATAGCTGCCGTGAGAAGAATCTGAGATGTAAATCTTACTGGCCATCAACACATTGTCCCCTATGTTAACGCTTTCAATAGCAGTAATGTGCACATAATCGTTCAACTGCACATTATTACCAATGAAGAGAACCTTACGGTTTTCATCCGGATATGCTTCAATCCTGCATCCGGGCCCACAGGTAAAACCTGCGGAGATCTGCATGAATTTTTTTCCTCTCAGTTCAAAAGGAAATCTAATCAGTCTTGCATTCCTCAGGGTAAAAAAGGTTCTGATCTTAAAAATGACAAGCTTCAAAATCCCCAGGATGCCATAGGTCTCCAATCGCTTCATGGTATCAAAATTTTAAAAAGTTCTTCCCAGTTACGGGAGACCGGATTATCATAATGTACCGGTCCTTTGCTGTTGTACTGAATACGGCTGTTCATGAGGTCACTCATATCTGCCGCCAGTTCCTGCTCATCCTCGGGACTGAAGAATTTTACTTTTTCAAACCCTCCCACCGTTTCATAGGCATAAGGTAAATCTGCAATAAGCATCGGTTTATTATAATTCTTAAATTCCGATATGGGGAGCCCCCAGCTTTCCAGTACCGAAGGAAAAATCAGGCAGTCTGTCAAGCGGTAATATTTTTCTACCTCTTCCCGCGAAAGCAGTCCGGCAAATTTAATATTTTCTATGGTATGATAGCTTTTAAAAATATGTTCCGCATATTCGTTTTCGGTTCCATCCATAGTAAGGATTACCTGAAATGGTCTTTCATTTTTCCGGCTCAGAACCTGTGTAGCTTTACAGATGACTTCAAAATTCTTAAATTCCCGAGGAAATGCAGGATAAAAAAAAGTAACCAAACCATCTTCCTTCTTGACGTCTGCAAGATTGAGTGATGTGTAATCCTGTGGGTCACCGGGAATTGAAACAATAATTTTTTTGCGGTCTATTCGGAACCATTTAACAAATTCTTCGCGCATCCATTGCTGCTGTACCACAACATAATCATTTGTACGTATATTCACGCGGTACAGTTCCTTATAATATTTGGTGTAGAGGAAACGGAGTGGCGATTTAAAAAATTTAACCCAACGCTGTTTATAGAATGGAGAGGCATTGTGACAGTACACCGCACGATGACACGAAACAATATTTGGAGATGCATCATGCAGGCTAAACCAGAAGTAAGCATTTAATTTTTTAGAAATTTCAAGACATTCAGAATATTCAAAAAATACCCGTTTGAGCCAGGAACCCTTCACTTCAGGATACTCCAGAAACTGAATATGCTTCAGATCTTTGAACAGTTTTTTTGAGTGTACAAGTGCAAAAATGTCATAGTTCTGCACATACTCACTCTGATCCAGAAACTCAAGAACCGATGAAATAATGGTTAACGGACCTCCTTCGGAGAGGTTAACACCAGAAATGACAATTGCTTTTTTAATCATGTACATGAAATTTTTACGCGGGCTACCAAACGCATCTGCAATATTACAGACAAAAAATGGCCATATCCCCCGGTAGGATATTGATGGAATATCTTTTGTTCTTCAGCAGCAGTTTTTCCACGGCGTCGGGGTCGAGTATTTTTAAATCTGCTCCGGGAACTGCAGACAGTACCATGGGGCGAAAGATATCTTTGTTGAGCACTGCCGCATAATTTTTGCCCCTTGTTGTAAAATAAGACACCAAAGCCGGCCCGGTTGCAGAAAAATACTTAAAATTTTGGGGTATTGCTGGGAGTTTGGCCGTTAAACGAGGACTCGTTTTGTCGGTGTGGAATACTGCTGTAACCTTGCTTTCATTAAACACGTGAGCATATTTTCTGATCTGCAAATTTACTTTTTTCACCAAAGCGTAAGTGGGCGTGGGCAAACCCTGCGCATCAACAATGGCGTGTCCAAATTTATTTTTCCTCCAGTATTCGTCATCCAGCGTCCAGTAAGTAAAATACTGCAGGCCTTTTGCGCCATACAGTAAATTGCTGTACATCTGGAGTTTCAGGCCGGCAAGTGTAGGGGTTTTATACGGTCCAAAAACGGTGGCATTGGCAAATCCCCAAAAATTTTTTTTAGAGATCAATGAAACATTTTTAATCATTTCAATATTTGCATACCAATCCTTATGAATGGTATTATTCCTTAATGGGTAATGGTCGAAGGAGATAAAATCCACCGGAACGGTATTAATGAACTTATGCAGATAATCAATATACGACAATGCTTTAAGCTGCTCATTATCGGCATAATTGGGGAACAGATTGATATAGGAAGGGTGCACGGTGTCGTACTTTCTTATTTCTTTTATCGTGGCTGCAAGGTGATTGAACTGAATCGTGCTGGGCTCATCGCCAACGTAGTAACCGTACAGCGCAGGATGATTTCTGAAGCGCAGCACGGTTTCTTTTGGGAATCTCACCATTTCAGCACTAAACAGTAAAATTTTAACCCCCGCCAACTGGGCACAGTCCAGTGCTTTTGCGGCTTCATCATTGGTTAAATAAACGGTGAAATTAATATTAAAACCTGCCGCTCTTAGCATTTTAAAATTTGCTTCACTCGTATACTCCTTCTGTACTCCGTGAAAAGCCATCACCGGTATTTCCTGTGCATCCGCACTGGGGAGAGGCATCAGCATCATTAAAGTCACTGCAAAAGATGTAAGAAATTGTTTTATCATATCACATTCCACGCGGTTCCGCACTTTTTTTAAAAATATCAAGATAGGATTTATTTTTTGCGTACAGGTTCTGCATTCCAAAAACCTTACCAATGATCATGAGTACATATAAAGAAATTATTCGGCGTTTAAGATAAGCCCCGTAACTTAAATGATGTTTGGCAAAGTAAATTTTATACGAAACCAGCATTCGCTTTAGGTCTGTTTCATTAGATGCTGTACGGTCATCGATCAGATGACGGTAGGCGAAATCGCTCCGGTAAACGGTCTGGTAATTTTTTGTAACGAAACGTCTGGTAATATCAGCTTCTTCGCCATACATAAATATATCTTCGTCGAACCTGCCAATTTCATCAAACTTATTTTTATCAATAAATAAGAAAGTTCCTGAAAGAAAAAAAAACTTTTGCAGATATATGTCCAGCAGATTAAGAACTTTGGTAAGAGGCGCAGTTAAAAGAAAGAAATCATATTCCGGCCTTATCCAGAAAGAAATATGGGGTCCGCCGTGCTGTTTGCCTCCCACCATCGCTACAGAAGAGTCATTTTTAAAAACCTCTATCGCTTTTCCCATTACCGGCACCGTAAAAAGAACATCCGGGTTTACAATACAGTTGATTTCCGCAGTGCTTCTTTCAATTCCGATATTGTTACCCTGGCCGTACCCTCCGTTTTTCGGGTTATGGATCAGGATGATTTCATCACCGTATTTCCGGGTCACCAGTTCTCTTGTTTCTTCAAAGGAAATCTGGCTGCCATTATCCACAATAATAATTTCTATTTCTGCTCTGGGAATATCGGCAGTCGCAAATAAAGAATCCAGACAGTTCAGAATATCTTTCTGAGAATGGTAGGTAACGATGATAACGGATAGCTTTTTCATAACTTATAAGAGGTCTTTAAGATACGGAATAGACTCTACCGTCATTTCAAGCTGTTTCATAAAATGATTTTTCGCCAGAAAGTAATCCGGCAGAAAATAGATGCTGAAAAGGGCTGCAAAATGTACTGCGCTGAAAAGCAGCATTTTCGGAAACCGGACCTTCTGTGGTAAGCCGCGGATCATATTCAGATAATAAATACACCAAAAAATCGAAAACGGCATGATATAGCGGTGTCCTAAAATCTGCAGAAAAAATGATGCCGCTAAAAAGAACAACGGAAAAAACGAAAGTTTCATCAACAGTTCATTATTCTTATCCTTCAAAAGATCAGGATATTTCCGCGTGATTCTCCTGTGTTCGATTAGCATGAAAGTAAAATAAATAAGGTAAGGCAAGGCATTGAATGCACCGCCCACCAGCGAACCCTCATACTCACTACCAAGATAGTTGTCGAAATGCTCCAGCGATAAGCCTATGCCGAACTGCACCACGACCATTATTAGAACAGCAAGCACCGCCGATAAAAGTAACATGGTTTTGATGTATTTCTCGGTAGAAATAAAAAAGTAGGCCGGAATGAACAGGAGCAGCATGAAAAGTCCCTTATGGAACAGCAGTCCCAGTATAATAAACGAAACCGAAAAGAGATATTTCCTTTTGTGCAGCAGCAGGTACATTCCAAGCATTAATACCGGAAAACCAAAATAATACCTGATCTGGTTGTTAAAGTGAACATAGTCGAGCAGGAAATAGATGAGGAAAACATAAAAATAGTTTCTGGTAAACCTCGTAATCAGCAGAGAGAATAGAAGTAAGGATCCAATGATATGAAAAACATACAGATCCGCATAAGGAAGTTCCAGGAGTTTAAAAAGTTTTGTGAGCACCGGGAACATAAAGTCAGTGCTCCCATTTTCGTATTTAAACAGATAATAATACATCCACCAGTCTACATTATAAGTAATACCAGCGGTGAATATTACGGCAAGAGCAAAAACAAGAATTCCGAGCAATAGTGGTAGAGACCGGCTTCTAATATTTTCAATAAGCAGTCCAAAAAATAAATGCAAAATCAGTATAACCGTTATTAATCCCATGGTGTGCACCGCTTATTTTAATGTATTACAGATTTTCACTGCGCGGGAAATATCACCATCCTCCAGTTTTTCGCATAGAATTTCAAGATGCGTCTCCACTGAAGCGCCATCCAGATGCTGATAATCGATCTGACTGATGATGCCTGAAATTTCAGGCGAGAACCGCATTTTTATCTTCTTCGCGGGATTACCGCCCACTATAGCATATGGCGCAACATCTTTGGTTACAATACTTCCGGCGGCTATTACAGCACCTCGGCCAATGGTAATGCCAGACAGTATAGTGGCGTCGGTACCGATCCAAACATCATCCTGCACCACGACCGGGCCTTTGGTGGTGGCTACAACGTGTACACCACCGAAATAGTGTGCAAACGGATAGGTGGAAACCGTACTCAGATCATGGTTCCCACCCAAAATGAACTTAACTCCCTGAGCAACCGAACAGAAATTTCCTATTTTCAGCCCTTCGCCGGGCGACCCCCATCGGTATACCCTGAGTGGGCCGTACGTATGATTTCCCACTTCGATGCCTTCAAATGAAAAATTATTTTCAATCACGGTATGGTTATGACTGTTCAGCTGCCGCCACCTCACCTGCTGCCGGTACAAGCAGTAATCATGATACCATGACCGTAAAAAAGCCGTTACAATTCTGAGTAGCATCATCGCATTCTGTTTTGGAGAAAATGAAGCATATGGGCAAAATCTTCGCGGTAAAAATAGCGAATTATTACAAGATAAGGGATGATAAAGAGAAGAACACCTGCAGGTGCAGTCCAGAGGGATCCAAAACCTGTTGCGGCCTGCAGGTAAACCAATGCGGCGAACAGCAGGCCGTTCAGCATGAGAATTTTCATCACCACTGCCAACTGAGCCCAAAGGTTCTGTTTCAGAAGATGGGATGTAATGATTGAAGTAAGGGCAAACTGTAAATAAATCTGCAGCAAAATTCCGTAACACACCATGATGAAGCCATATTGATAGGTTAAAAACAGGATAACAATCCCAATGATTTTGGTAAGTATTTCTGTACGTAAAAACAGTCCGCTTTTCCCGACTACCTGAAATATATTCATATTCAGAATGATGACAGGGAAAAATGCACTAGCCAGCATCAAGATCTGCAGCGGCAGAACAATCTCAATCCAGGATTCAGAGAGCAGCCAAATCGTTAGGGGCTCCGCAAAAAATATCACCAGAGCTGCAAGCGGAAAAAAAACGAGCGCATAAAATTTCACAAACCGAAGATGATGCTGATACACTGCGGCCCTATCGCTCTGGATGGCCGATAGAAAAGGAAAAAAAACCCGCTGCAAAACCGCAGAAAATATACCGGCCGGATAAATAGAAAGTTGATTGGCCTTGGTATAGAGCCCTACAATCTTAGAAGGATATACTTTTCCAAGGAGTACCGGGTAGGCATTAAAATATATGCCGTGAATGACCGAAGAGACGAAAATATTACTTCCGAAACCTAAAATCCTTTTCAGAGCTGCTTTTTCAATATTCCAATGCGGGACCGTGCGGTGATGGAGAAAAAGAAAAAAATTATAAAAAAAGGTATACACCAGCATTTGGGTGATAAGCGCCCATACGCCGTAGCCCATGTATGCCAGAATAATTCCCGCCATACCCGATACCAACATCGAAACAGCAGAATATACCGTCTGCTTTTTAAAATTCATCTGAATGATCATTTTCGCCCGGTAAATAACACCAAATGCATTGAAGAGAATGCATATGCCGATGATCCTCAGCATAAAGGTAAGATCCTTACCGTAAAAAGAGCTGATAGCGGGTGCAGCCAAAAACAGGAAGCCATACGCACCCAGGCCGATGCCGAGACTCAGGAAAAATACTGCTGAATAATCAGATTCCCTGCGGTCCTGGAAATGGATCAGCGCATTGCTGAAGCCTCCGTCAACAAACACGTTGGCAAATGCAATAACAACGGCAATCATACCCAGGATCCCATAATCGGTAGGCACCAGCAGGCGGGCCATAACAATTTCCAAAGCGATCTGGAGTACAATAACAGCAGCGCGCTCCAGGAAACTCCATTTCAGGCCCGAAATTAATGTTTCAGATTTCAAGATTTACCGTTTATTTGATTTGGCTCAAGTTATCTGCCGAATTTTTGCCACCATTTTTTTTCCTCCGCTTGGTACCCATAACCGTATTTGTTGCCGTAACCGAAATGGTCCCGGTCCACATCATTCAGTACAAAAGCAACGTTCTTAATTTTTTTGGCGTCAATCTGCTTGTTGGCGAAATCAATCAGCGTATTTTCAGTATAACCGGATCGGGTTACATATAAAGTGGCATCAGCCAACTCTGCAAAAAGGAAAGTATCCGTTACCAGCATCAGAGGTGCCGTATCCACAATAATATAGTCGTAATGGTCTTTAACGTCAGCGATAAGCTGTTCATATCTGTGGCCGGCTAAAAGTTCCGTTGGATTTGGGGGAATGCTGCCCGAATAAATCACGTCACAGTTCGGATTGAAACTCGAAACATGAATGATATCCGGTGTTGTAATCTGCTCATCATGCAGGTACTCTGTTAATCCAGCCAGACCTTTTCTGGCCGTATTATACCGTTGAAGCTGGGGATTCCTGATGTCTGATCCAATGATCAGCACTTTATTCTTAATTGTGGCAAGGGTAAGCGCAAGATTCACTGACACAAAGGTTTTTCCTTCACCCTTTACCGAAGATGAAACAAAAACAACCTTTCCTGTATCCTTCTTCGGCAGCATGAAATTCATATTGGTGATGATGATTCGGAAGGCTTCTGCCATTGGAGAAAGATCGTTGATTTCCACCAGTTCGCTTTTTCCTCTTTCCACGCTGGGCAGTTCGCCGAGAATCGGGGCATGCGACAGTTTTTCCAGATCATGTTTGGATCGGATCTTATTATTGAACAGCTCACGCAGATAAATAAAGGTGAAGGGCAGTAACATTCCGAACAGCAGGGAAACGCCCACCGTAATCATCTTTTTTGGAGACACCGGTCTTTCCGAAGGGTAAGCGGTATCAATGATTCTGGCTTTTGGAGCCGTAATGGCGAGTGAAATAGCCGCTTCCTCCCTTTTTTCGAGTAGAAGCAGATAAAGATTTTCTTTGGTCTGCTGCTGTCTTTCGATGCTGCGAAACATTTTTTCCTGCGCCGGGATCTTCGTAATTTTGGAACTCAGTACATTCTGCTCTCCGGCAATCTGGTTTCTCGAAGTTTGCAGGGCCACCTGGGTTTTAACAAGGGCGTCCAACACCGAAGAACGCAGCACCGAAATCTGTTTGCTAAGGTCCGATACTACCGGATTGTCGGGAGTCGCATTTTCCAGCAGCCGGTTCCGCTCCAGAATCAGCTGGTTATAGGCATTGATATTGGCCGAAGCCGTAGGATTGCTCAGCCCTACACTTGATGGTAAAGTCTGGTTGCTTCCCAACCGGGACATATAGGTGATCAGGTCACCTGTGAGCTGGAGTTGCGTGTCGGTTTCCAATATTTTCTGCCGTGCCGAAGCAGCGCTCCCCAGAGTTAGGGAAGCCTCGGCCGGGATATCGGTAATTTTATTAGCGACTTTAAACTGTTCTTTCCGGTCCTCCACTTCACCGAGCTCATTCGCGATAATCCCGATTCGATCATCAATGAAATCTTTGGTTTTCTTCGATTCTGCGTTTTTATCCCCAATGGCATCATTGTTATAAGCCTGTACCAGTTTATTGATGATTTTTTTTCCCTTTTCGGTATTGGCATAATTAACTGAAAGTTCCAAAACGGTCGCATCCTCATTTACCAGTTTCACCGTCGTCATTTTCTGGTAGGCATTTACCGCCGCATCAGTGGGCGTATAAGAAATTTCCAGTGTACCCGGCTCTACTTTTTCAGAGGGAACATAATCAGGATTCTTCAGAATCATGATATTGGCGTAGGGCAGACTGATGGTTTTCCGGTAAGTAGTGACAATGGTCCCGGGCAGTTCTTCGGATGAAATTTCCAGGCGGTCGCCCGAAATCTTTAAACGTAATGGATTCTCAACAGGCTCATCATATGGCTTTTCAAGAATCAATTGGATCAGCACTGGGGCAGATTTCCCGTACAGTTCAATGGTTCTCAGGCCGTCTTCACTCATAAGAGCGGTCTGTAAGCCTAAGTCGGTTACCACATCGTGCATGAGTTTTTTCGATTTCAGCACTTCCATTTCATTTTCAATGCTGTTCGTCCCCATGGAGCCAAATCCGCCCAGTTCTGAAAGCATTCCCATGTCAGACGAAGGTGTTTTCTTGGTATCCTTAATGAGAACGGTAGATTTAATGCTGTAAACCGGCGTTGCTGTTTTTAGGTAAAAAGCAGCCAGCGAAACGAAAGCAATTACCGTGAGGGCAAACCACCACCATTTCCTGAGATAAGGTTTTACCAGTTCATTGATGTTATAGTCCTCCGAAGCTTCCACTGCTGCATTTGATACTTGACTCATGGTTGATAGATAATGGAAGTTAATTTTTAAATACGGTGATAAAAATACCGGCCAGGCCAATGATGGTACCGGCTATCGCAATATAGGTACCCGTGTTGGGATCAAGACGGGAGATTTTGTCTTTCGTGGGATTGGCGGATACGTAGATCACGTCGCCCTGCTTCAGCTGAAAATAAGGAGAATTGATGAACTCAGCATTCATCAGGTTAATGCGCTGCCTGGTAAGATTTCCGTTTTCATTCCGCACCACCAGGATATCATCTCTTTTACCGTACATGGTCAGGTCACCGGCCAAACCAATAGCGTTCAGCAAAGTGGTCTGCCCCTCAGGAATCGTGTACTGGCCCGGTCTTGCAACCTCTCCGAGCACCGTAACTTTGAAATTAACAAGTTTGAGGGAAACGTTTGGTGATTTTACGTAAGCGGAAAT
This sequence comes from Kaistella sp., assembly GCA_019459085.1. Classification (GTDB taxonomy): domain Bacteria; phylum Bacteroidota; class Bacteroidia; order Flavobacteriales; family Weeksellaceae; genus Kaistella. The sequence continues at coordinate 74,229 of JAIBEW010000034.1, read as the reverse complement.
GCGTTGGATAAGTTCGGCTTTAAGAGCTTCTACAGTCTTGCCCTCCGTTTGCAGGACTCCGAGTACCGGAAAATCGATTGTGCCTTCTGAACTTACCAGGTACTGCTTTTCAACCGACGGAGACGAGCTCCCTGTTGGAGTAACGCCGGATTGGGAATAGTAACTCTGGTTAAAAGGGCGTACCACTTCCATATCCTTCGCCGTGACGAATGCCTGGAGAATATCACCTTTCTGTATCGTGGAGACTGCGGTTCTCTGTGCCGTTTCTTCCGCCAGCTGCTCCACATTCTGCATGTAGTTGATTTCACTGGTCTTATCCCGGGTTTTGCACGAGGTAACCAACACAAATAAAAAAGCAAAAATGGGAAATATCGTTCTGTTCATTCGGGACATCAAAATAGAATTTTTACAAATATACAATTCTAAATTACTTGTCCAATACTTCATAAATCGAATTGTTGCTTTTATATTCCGGAACGATCTTTTTCAGCAGCTGCACCACTTCCACTTTCTCCCTTCTCAGGGCACATTTAATAATGAGGTTCGTATACCTTTCAATGTCCGGATATTCCATATTGGTATCCCTGGATACCATAATTTTCTCGTGGTGGGTCGGCATTGTGGTGGCATCGTCGCTCAAGAGTTCCTCGTAGAGCTTTTCCCCGGGTCTCAGTCCCGTATAAATGATCTTGATGTCGGTATCGGGTTCAAATCCCGAAAGTTTGATCATGCGGCGGGCAAGATCCAGAATCTTCACCGGTTCTCCCATATCGAATACGAATATTTCTCCTCCTTTACCCATGGTTCCGGCCTGCAGCACAAGTTCACAGGCTTCGGGAATCGTCATGAAATACCGCACGATATCGGGATGCGTAATGGTCAGCGGACCGCCGCTCTCAATCTGTCTTTTAAAGTGGGGAATCACCGATCCGTTTGATCCGAGCACATTGCCGAAACGGGTGGTAATGAATTTGGTCCTGTTTCCTTCCACATTCTGCAGGGCCTGAACATAGAGTTCTGCGGCTCTTTTCGATGCGCCCATTACATTTGTAGGCTTCACGGCTTTGTCTGTAGAAACCATTACAAAACGGTTTACCTCATATTTGCTCGAAAGGGAGGCCACAATCTTGGTTCCGAGTACATTCACGAGGATCGCCTCATGCGGATTCGCCTCTATAAGCGGCACATGTTTGTATGCGGCGGCATGATACACAAACGAAAAGCGGTAGCGGTCAAAAAGCGGTTCAACACGGTGGCGGTTTGAAATATCGGCCAGCACAAATTTAAAATGGATCTGCGGAAATTTATCCCGCATTTCCAGCTCCATGTCGTGAAGCGGCGTTTCGGCCTGATCCAGCACCACGATGAGGGCGGGTTCAAACAGGGCCACCTGTCGTACGATCTCGCTGCCGATGGATCCTGCACCGCCCGTAATCAGGATGTTTTTGCCGGCGTGGCGAACGATCACTTCTTCATTTTCGATTTTAATCGGTTTCCGGTTCAGCAGGTCTTCGATCTGCAGCGTCCGGATGCTGGATCCCAGGTCGCTGTCGCGCAGTTTCTGCACCGAAGGTGCCTTAAACACCTGCAGGTCTTTTTCCAGAAAAAGGTTCACCCACGCATTCATCTCTTCTTTCGTCATCATTTCCTTGATGATGAGGACCCCGTCCAAAGCCAGGTCTTTTTTATTTGAATGCTCGATGCGGTCTCTGCCAAAAATAGGCTTACCAAGAAGCTTTGCGCTGCGTGAGTCGTTGCGCTGCGTGAGAAAACCCACAATCTGAAACGGGAGATTCGGAGTATCGAGAATTGCTCTCGCAATCGCAATCGCCTGTTCGTCAATGCCGAGCACCAGAATCCTTTTCTTCAGACTGCTCCTTCTGAACTCTCTCAGCAGCTGAAAGAATTCCTTGACCATCAGTCTGAACACAAACAGCATCATAAACGATACGGTGAAATAGATGATGAGGACCGGAATACGGAATATATAATAGCCTCCTAACGCAGTAACGGCAAGGTTAATGAACCCTAAAGTGAGCAGGGTACAGAAACTCGCGAGCAGAAGCTTGGAGAGGTCAATAAACGACGAATGCCGGATGATTCCCGCATAGGTCTTGAACAGAAACATAAACACAATGTTCACTGCCACAATAATGGCATACTTCTGCGCCTGAGGCAGCACGCTGTATGGATCAACATTCAACTTGACGAGGATGAAATAGGAAAGGTGCACGGCCAGAAGCAGCAGTGTGGTATCAATGAGCAGAATAATCCACCGGGGCAGGTAGCGTACATCCGACAGATTTACGATATTGTCGCCGCCGTAAATCCTGTTCTGAAGGCTTTTAAGTTTCATAGTTTCTGATCGGTCATGTTAAAAGCAGTAGAGCTGTTGTTCATGTATTTCAAATAAATTCAACGTTTCAAATAAATTCCGGGCCGGCGTTTCAGCTCATGCTCATCATCCGGTTCACCACAGTACCGATCCGCTGAAAGTGCACGGGTTCAAGGTTCGAGCCCGACGGCATGCAGAGGCCGTTTTCAAAGAGGTTTTCCGAGACCCCGTTGCCATAGTACCCGGCTCCTTTAAATACAGGCTGCAGATGCATCGGCTTCCAGAGCGGCCTTGATTCAATATTGTCTGCCAGCAGTTTCATTCTCAGGTCTTCGCGCGTAAAACCTGCCTTCGCAGGATCTACGGTAATGGCTGACAGCCAGTGATTCGAAAAATAGTCCGTATTGGGTTCGGTAAATACGTCCACCCCGTCCAGATCTTTGAATAAATCCACATAAAAATCATGGTTCTTGCGTCTGGCCGCTACCCGCTCATTCAGCACTTCCATCTGGCCGCGGCCGATTCCTGCACATACATTGCTGAGGCGGTAGTTATAGCCTATTTCAGAATGCTGGTAATGCGGAGCTTCATCTCGCGCCTGGGTCGACAGAAAGAGCGCCTTGTCCTTATATCCTCTGTTCTTCGAGACCAGAGCACCACCCCCAGAGGTCGTAATGATCTTGTTGCCGTTGAAACTCAGGATGGACATTTCTCCGAAGGTGCCGCAATTGCGGCCTTTATAGGTACTGCCGAGGGCTTCTGCAGCATCTTCGATCAGGGGAACTTCAAATTCGTTGCAAATCGCTGTGATTTCATCCATTTTTGCGGGCATTCCGTACAGATGCACCACGATCACCGCTTTCGGCAGTTTTCCCGCCGCTGCACTTGCAGTCAGGCCTTCTCTCAGCGACTCCGGACACATATTCCACGTATCGGGTTCGCTGTCAATAAATACCGGTTTGGCGCACACGTAGGCAATGGGATTTGCAGAAGCCGAAAACGTCATGCTTTGGCAGAACACTACATCATCCGCCTGTACCCGCAGACTTATCAGCGCAAGGTGCAGGGCGGCAGTCCCCGAACTCAGGGCCGTAACATGGCTGTCATTCCCCAGAAAACCTTCAAGATCCGCCTCAAAGCCGTTTACATTCGGGCCCAGCGGCGCAACCCAGTTCTTTTCAAAAGCCTCATGGATGTATTTCAGTTCATTTCCGCCCATATGCGGGGAAGAGAGCCATATTTTAGAATTCATTGTCCTTTTTTATAACTGATATTTAATTTTATTGTTTCTGTATCTGCATCTGCATAAGCAGTGAGATTCAAATCGGTCGTTCAGCACCTTCAAAACGTAGTGGCATCCACTCATGTGCAGCGTTGGTAAAGAACTCTCCGCTTTCTTTCGGCTTCCCTATTTTTTGAAAGTTAAAAAAAATATGCGGATATCCGGCAGCAAACTCATATGGTATGCATATCAAACACCCTACTCCAACTGTACTTCCAAGCCCGTGCCAAAGACAATTCCTACACCAACATCCCTTTTAGCACTCTATCTGACAAAAATAAGAAAATCCGCTGTTTTTTTTGCTTTTTTTTGAATAAATGGCAAATTTTAACATGCGCTCTTCGACTTCGCTCAGCTACCTTATCAAAAGATACCTCTTGATTCTTAAGCTTCTAAGTTAATCTTCACTTTATTGCTTTCTTTCACCCAATGTTACCGACCGCATTTCGTGCAGGATCTTGGAGGAAAACTGGTACAAGCCCTATTCCTATCTACTACATAGTGACTCATTGTCGGGTACAACAATTTATGATATATTTGCTCCTATTGAACTCGATAAACAATATATGAAAAAAGAAACTGTCGGAATTACTTTTTCATCCTTCGATCTGCTTCACGCTGGACACATTAAAATGCTGGAAGAAGCCAAGACCGTCTGTGATTATCTGATTGTGGGTCTGCAGATTGATCCGTCGCACGACCGGCCGGATAAAAACAAACCGACGCAGACCATTATTGAGCGGTACATTCAGCTGAAGGCTGTGGCAGCAGTGGACGAAATCGTTCGCTACTACGCTGAAGAAGACCTCGAGGACATCCTGAAATCTTTTATCATCGATATCCGCATTATCGGGGAAGATTACCGCGATAAGAATTTCACCGGTAAACAGTACTGCGAAGAAAATGGAATTGCCATTTTTTACAATAAAAGATCGCATCGGTTTTCGTCGAGCGACCTTAGAAAAAGGATCTTCAGGGCCGAACTGGAAAAGCAAAACGGGACGGTGAAATGAAGTTCGAAGGACGAAGGACGAAATGCGAATTACGAAGTTGGAAATGGGGTAATGAGATAATTTGCTAATGTGGTAATGTGGCGTGTGGGAAGCTAGGCAAAAGCGATGTGGTAAGGTGGTAAGGTGAAGATAAGCCAGCAAAGTCTTGGTTCTTTGCTCCTTATGCATCCAGCACTGCGCATCCCTCCTAAACCTTGACCTAGTACTGACTCTTTGCTCTTTGCTCCTCCTGCATCCAGCACAGCGCATCCCTCCCTAACCTTAGCCTTCAGTTGACCGTTCTTGATTCTTGACTCTCGGCTCTTGATTCTTGATTCTTGATTCTTGATTCTTAACCCTCCTACTTAATCCTCACCTTATTACTCGCCTTTACCCAGTGTTTGTGGCCACAGTTGGAGCAGGATCCGGCGGGGCCGGGTATTTTTTCTTCGGTGAACCCGCAGAACACACAAGCGTAAAAATCTGTCGTATGAATATGCTCCAGTGGTTGATCTAAAGAATCGGGCATAATCGGAAGGCCATGCTTTGTTTCTTCATCCGTATAAAAAAACACAGAGATGTCGCCCGACGGTTCCTGAATAGCGGTTTCGATCTGACCCAGGTGGGAGACGCCCTTTAATCTTAATTCTGAGAAAAATTCATCACTTCCCAGATTTTCCTTTTTAAAATTATCTACAGCAAAAATGCCCTGTTCGATGAGGGACACTGATTTTCCTTCGAGTAAATTTTCAAACTTTTTGGATTTCCCCAACAGATAGGTGATCAGGGCATATAAGCCAATAACAATGATGAAAACCAGCAGGGAAGAAAGGATGCCGACGTCTTTGTAAAACATGGGATCCCCGGCGGCGGAACCCAAACCGATGATCACGACGAGTTCAAAGATCGAAAGCTGCTTGACCCCTCTTTTCCCCAGAAAACGCAGGCCGGTAATGATAATGAAAAACATGATAACAGTACGCACCAGCACTTCAAAAAGAAAAACGGCATCTTCGGCACCCATGAAAAGGTTGGACCAGAAACTGAGTATATACAAATGGTTCATTGTTGAAATTTAGGGAAGAATATTCTTAATAAATAAATGAGGAAGCCTTATGTACCGCTGGTACCTCAATTTTTTGGACTTATAGTTTGGTTGCACCAATCAGGACCGGTAAAGAGGAAAAAAGTTGGTCTTTGCCTTTCCTTCAGATAATACCGCATATACATCTTCGTTTACCACATACCTCCACACCGAAAACTGTTTAAAATCTTTAGAGAATGCGGATTTAAATTTGAAAAGTGAATCCTCACTGCTCCCACCTACTCCACCGCCCAAATGAAGACTCTCGGCCTTAGAACTGTTACCCAGGAGTCTGGCTTCATCCAAAATAAGTTTCATTGGGGTATCCCGGCTGTAATCACCGGCTGTGCCTGCCAAATGATACTGCATGATGCTTTCAGTATGGGTGAAAACAGCACCTGCAATCACCAGGTCCCCGTCTTTGGCAATGAGCAGGCTTGCCTCAAAAGATGGATTGTTGAGAAACTCATAAAAATATTCCCGCGAAAAGTAATATTCCGGCGCTGCCTGTACCCGGTCCATTGTTTCATAATAGATTGTGATAAAAGCATCCGTTTCTTCGCGGGAGGTGGCTTTTGTTACCAGGTAATCCTTTCTGCGCAACTGGTTAAGTTCCGATTTAAGCGATTTTCGGTAGGCAGAACGCTGCAATTCCGGCTGGATAGTTAAATCAATTGTCACGGTTTGGTTTAAATCCGCAATCTCCCCAAGCCCCTCCAGGATCTCCAGCTGACTGATGAGTGGATGAAGGCGGCTGAATACAGACACAATATGATGGGATGCACAGAAGTCCTGAAATATTTTGCGGAAAAAGGAAATTAACTCTTCTTTTTTTGCATCGTTTTCAAAACGGTATATCGGCCCGGCGTAGCCGTAGACTGAAGTGATATCAAAAAAAGAACTTCCTTCTATGGGGCGGATGACTACGGGTAAGGCAATAAAACTTTTGCCGCTGCCGAAATAGAGCAAACGGGAACTGTGGGGATTATCGATCTTATGAAAATAGGCAGTATGGTGAAAATCATACTGTAATGAACTTTTCACAATAGCATCCCAACTTTCCGGATCATTCTCAATAACTTCAAAGTCAAGCATTTGCATCAAAATTGTTTATCAACTCACTGATATATTGCATATCTCCTTCCGAATATCTGAAATCGGTATGAATCACAAGGATCGTATTTTCTACCATCTTGTCTTCCGGGTTCAATTGACCGGGCCATAAAACAGCAGGATAGATGGAATGTTGAATCAAATAGTGCCGGAAACTGTTTCTTACATCCTCTTCCTGAAATACCATAACCAAACCAAATCCCTTATGATTTTCAATATCCACAACCGAAAATTCCGCTACCGGTAAAAGATGTGCTCTGATAGAGCGATAATTGATACGTTTGGCTTTTAGAATGTTCTCTACATGAAGACTGAGGAGATAATCTTTTACCAGAACAGGCAGTGCACCGTGGGTATCCAAATTTTCAAAACTGTTTTCCCCTTTAATAAGTAAATCCCGAAAAACTGCTTTGTTGTCAAAATCACCTGTTAGATATTGCCTTTTCAAAACCATTCCGCTCAGTTTCACAGCAGCTGCCGTCTCTGCCGCAAGGGTCCATTGCAGCGCAGGAATATTTACTGAAGATTTCACAAAACCTCCTACCGGCACAGGAAGTTCTTTCCGGAGAGAGCCAAAAACATAATCGGCAGTACTGGTATGAAGCGTCTCCAGATCATGAGTAATATCTTCAATTTTTATAATATTCTTAAGATGAGCAGCATTCGCAGCAGCGCTACCAAAGTAGCTGACCAAGAGTATTGCATTCTCTTTCCGGTCATCGATGCCATCGGGCAGATTATTTAAAAATGGGCTTACTCGGTAGAATTCAAGTACGATCGGCAAATCCTTAATAAAATGGTAAACTTCATGACAGTAATAACTCGGAACATACAGTTTTTTCCAATGGAATTCCCTGATGCCATTCAGCAGGATTGCTCTTAAAGCTGCACGTCCTGAAAAGAACAAATCTGCTCCCTCCCAGAACCGGTATTCGCTGGTAACAGTTCGGAATGCTGCTTCATTAACGTAATGAAAGTCTGAACCAAATTCCCTAATCATGATCCCAGTACTTGTTCTCATCGATTAAACTAAAATAATCATCTCTTGTAATTCCGATAATCAACTGATCTATCCATTGATTTTTCCGAAAATAGTGATTTTTTTTTATTCCCTCTATTATCCAGCCGCATTTCTTTGTGTAAACGCCAATTGAAGGTGCATTATTGGCAATAATAGTAGTATCCATTCTCATCAGCCCTAATTCCTCAAAGGCATACCGGTTTATCGCCATTACAGTATCTACACCATAGCCTTTACCCCGGATATTGCTGTCACCCAATAACATTCCGTGGAAGGCGTTGCGGTCCTTCCAGTTGATTTCTACCAGATTGGCCATCCCAATGAGCCCCAACTCGTCGGTATCAATCGCAAATCTTTGGTGATTACCGTTTACTGATAATCCCTGAAACCATTTCTCCTGATCCTGCTTACTGGATGGAAAATGCCAGCCGCCCAGCATATAATTGATTTCGGGGTCATTGGACCAATACTGAAGGAGCTCAAGATCTTCTTTTTCTATTGCACGGAGTGTTACCTTTTTACCTTTAATATTCATGGCTGTATTTTATTTTTAAAATGGTTACCGGAAAGATTTTTACTGATCCCCAAATCGTCGACTTCATCCACCGTTTGGCCTAAAATGATCGTATCTGATTTAAAAAGCACAGATTTTAAAGTTAGGAATATAATTTCAATATCAAGTAAGAGGGTAAGATGCTCAACATAGTACACGTCATTATCAAACCGATCAGAAAACTTCATGGTATTTCTCCCTTTTACCTGTGCGAGACCGGTAATCCCGGGTCTTACCAGATGTCTTTTCTTATGTTTCTGGGAATATAGCGGCAGGTATTCCGGCAGTAAAGGCCGTGGTCCTATAAAGGACATATCACCTTTCAGTACATTGATCAGTTGTGGAATTTCATCAAGTGATGTTTTTCTTACAAAGCTGCCGATTTTTGTCAGGCGTGCAGCATCCGGAAGCAGATTTCCATCCTCACCCATTTTGTCGGTCATTGTCTTGAATTTAATGATGCTGAACAGCTTCTCATTTTTACCGGGACGGCGCTGAATGAAAAAGGGTTTTCCCTCGTGCGCCAAATACAGCGCGGCCGTCACGAGAACAAAGACCGGACTTAATATAAGCAGGCCGATCAGGGCAGCGGTGAAGTCGAAAAGGCGTTTAAAAAAGTTTTTATACATGAGGCATTCTGTTCATAATAATTTTATAGGATCTGTTAACATGGTATTCGTTTTCCAACAGCATTCTACATCGTTCCTTATACGCCGATAAATCTTCGTTAACCAACTTGTCAACCGTGACTTGCATGGTGGTCAAATCTCCTGCAAGCAACTTGTATCCGCAGCCATTTTTTTCAATAATATCTCCAATATCCGTATTGGGATCGGTTGCTGAAATGATCGGGATCCCTATTTCCAGATATGAAAGCAAACGGGACGGAAAATTCGGGATCAGGAAATTTTTATCCAGAAAAATCAAACCGATATCACAAGACGAGAGCAAGACATCATAATCCTCTTTCGGCAACTTGCCGAATAACTTTGCATTGGAGGGTTTATGTAGGGTAAACCAATCCAAAATCCGGGTATATTCTGTACCGTCACCCACAATTACGAAAAATGCCTTTTCATTTTTTACTGCTGCAATGGTTTCCAGCAAAAAGTCAAGACCCTGCGGTTTTCCGAGATTTCCGCCATAGACCAAGATCTTTTTATCCAGCGGAAGCTGGTATTTCCGCCTGATTTCCTCTTTTTGGGTTTCTGCAAAAGCCGAGTATCGCGGTTCTACAGAGTTGGGATTGACTTCGACTTTATCAGGATCGACTTCGGGATGATGGCGGCGTATAAAATCTGCATTTGCCGGCGACATACATCCGATACCATCCGAAATTTCGTATAGTTTTTTTTCTTTTTTGAGGAACTGGCGGTGGATAAAACCGTTTTCTTTGATCATCTTCATATCCACCGCATTCTGCGGGAAGATGTCTTTCAAAAGGAGATAAGATAATGCACTGTCCCGTCTCTTGATATAATCAATAACTTTCACCAGCGTGATTGGTGGGGTTGAATAGAGGACAAGATCAAAAGTGGTATTGAACAAGAATTCTTTGAGAGCGGCAAGATACTGGTATTCTATCGCCATGGTGCCGATGCCCTTTTCAAAGATATTGGTTTTCTGGATGTTAAGGGTTTTCACCTGCAGGATCGAGACACCTTCTTTTTTTACAAGGTTGGTCGCAATGTTCCTTCTCCGCTGCACAGGGGTAACGATGGTCATATCATGGCCCTCATCCCGGAATTTTCGCAGGAGATCCTGATAAATACCACGGTCCTCAACAGAGTCGATTTCCGCTAATGTCAGAAAAATGATATTCATCTCGTCTCTAAATTTCTTTCGACCACACGACACGGTTTACATAATCGGTATAAGAAATGATAATTCTCACCACTTTTTCCGACACATTCGGCATGGAATAGTCTGCTATTGGACGGAAATTCCTTTCAGTGCCAATCTTTTGCTGCAGGACCTGTGTGAGTCCCTGCAAAATTCTTTCCGGAGAAAGGCCCACCATCATCACACTCGCTTCCTCCATCGCTTCAGGTCTTTCGTGGGCCTGACGGATATTCAGTGCGCGGAAATTCAGAATTGAGGATTCCTCTGAAATCGTTCCTGAATCGGAAAGTACCGCAAAAGCTCTTTTCTGCAGCGCATTATAGTCATGGAAACCGAGTGGTTTCAGGAACTGGATCAGTGCGTGCATTTCAAATTGCATCTTGTCGATCATATTCTGCGTCCGCGGGTGTGTCGAAACGATTACGGGATACTGGTATTGCTCTGCAATGGCATTCAGCGAATCCATCAGGCCTTTGAAGTTTTTCTCCGAATTGATGTTTTCTTCGCGGTGAGAACTGACCACAAAGTACTTCCCTTCTTCAAGGTTCAGTTTCGTGAGTACACCGGATGCTTCGATCTCCGGTAAATAGTGGTGCAGCACTTCAAACATCGGGGATCCGGTCTTAATGATCCGGTCTGCAGGAAGGCCTTCCCTTAATAAATATTCTCTTGCGATATCGCTGTACGTCAGATTAACATCTGCCGTATGGTCTACTATCTTCCGATTGGTTTCCTCAGGCACCCTTTGGTCAAAACACCGGTTTCCGGCTTCCATATGAAAGATCGGAATCTGCCTTTTTTTAGCAGGAATTGCACACAGGCAGGAGTTGGTATCACCCAAAACCAGGAATGCATCCGGTTTAACCTCCTCCAGCAAAGGATCGATTTTGATCAGGATGTTGCCGATGGTTTCGGTTGCCGTCTTACCCGCAGCTTCAAGGAAGAAATCGGGTTTCCTCAATCCTAAATCATCAAAAAAGATCTGGTTCAGTTCGTAATCGTAGTTCTGACCCGTATGCACAATGATATGTTCGATGGCTTCGGACCGGTCCAGGGCCATTAATACGCGGGAAAGTCGGATGATCTCGGGGCGGGTGCCGACTACGGTCATAACTTTGAGGCGGGGCATTTTAGTCACTGTTGTGTTTGGAGGAGTGTGTTGTGTCATTGGTTTTTATTTATGAGCTTTCAGCGGTCAGCTTTCGGCGGTCAGCTTTCAGTGAATCGTTTATTTTAGTTTATTGATAAGGCTTGCTAACATCTTTTTTATTTCAGTAACCTGTCCGGTTAGGGTTGCGAATTCTTGCTCCTGCATATATTTAAGTTCGAAGGACAAAAATATTAAATATTCTACTTCACTGGCAGAACCGAAGGAGATTTGTACAAATCTTTTAAAATCTGCGTCACTGCCTCTTCCGCATCCTTACGCGATATTCGTAGGTATGGACACTGACGCCCTTCTAATTTGTGAAGTCAATCCAAAAACTTCCTCTTTGGGAAATGAAGTGGTGATCCGGTAAACTTCCTTTGCCAGTGTATGTGATTTTTCCCAAACGAGCAATTGTCTAAAATCTTTCATATATCTTTTTTAGCTTTCAGCGGTTGGCTTTCGGCAGTCAGTGGGCGGTTCTTAGCGATCGCTCTCGGCTCTCAGAAATTGGCGATCGCTTAAGTCCAGTTGCTACAGACTGATTGCCGACAGCTGATTACTCCTTCAGACCTCTACAAAATACGTATCCGCATCTTCCGCATTATACGGCTCGTTGATCCAGAAAATGGTGTATAGTTCCTCGTCGCCGATATTCTTGATATTGTGGGTGTACCAAATCGGCATATCGACATAAGCGGGTTCATTGCCGTCAAGGTAAAAGTCGAGGACTTCTTCGGTATCTATTTTTCTTAATTGAATAAGGGCTTTTCCTTTAATGACTGCAAACCTTTCGATTTTTCGGGTATGGAAGTGGTTCCCTCTTGTGATACCCGGAACCGAAGTGGAAAAGGAACTTTGACCACCTATACCGAGACGGATAATCTCCACAAAAGTGCCTCTGGGATCAGTGTGCTGCGTGAACTTTACCGGATAATGTGTTTTGTGATCGATATAAGAACGGTAGGTGTTGAACAACTGGTAATCAAACGCCGTTTTCAGTTCAGGAATTTCCCCAGCTTCAAAATAAAGGGTCTTAAAATTATCGAGTTTATTTAAAACTTCAGAAACTTTTATGGAGGTGGTAAAAGGTACCGTGTATTCATCGTTTGTTGCTCCTGAACTGATCTGATCTATCATTTTCTGCACGAGCTCTCCCACATAAATCAGTTTCACCTCACCATCGTTGTCGATAACCGGCGTTTCGCCATGGGTGAGTTTGTGACAGAAAGTAGCAATGAAAGAGTTATAATTCGTCAGCCCGAAAGGCCCAAAAACATTCGGAATAATTAATCCCGTAAAGTTTCCGCCACTGCTTTTCGCCCAGTCTGCCAGGAGCTGTCTGCCTTCTTTCTTTGATCTTCCGTACAGATTGTCCCTTTCTTCCTGAGAAGAAGATGAAAATAAAACGTGGGCAGTAGAACCAGTTCTCTTCAGTGATTCAACGAGTTTTTGAACCAGGCCTACGTTGGTTTCGTAAATAAACTGCTCGCATTCATGCCGGTTCATTGCAGCTAAATGTACGATGACATCACACTTTGCTACAAAAGCATCCAGTCTTTCAGCATCTTCAAAAAATTTTTTCTGAAAATCTATTCTTTCAAATTCTTCCGGACTCAGGCCCAATGTGTTGTATAAATGACCTCCGACAAAACCGTTCTGGCCGGTGATTCCTATTTTTTTCATTTTTCTAGCTTTGAGCGTTCAGTTTTCGGCAGTCAGCCTTCAGCTGGCGTACGCCTTGTTTCAGTCTATTATCAAACTGATCAGCAGTATTCGGTTCGCAACTGCTTTTTTTCCGTTTACCATTTCCGGCTATCACCTGTCTGTATTCTTCAGTTGGTGTTCAGCTTTCGGCGGTTAGCTCACGCACGACCTATTTCAGTCGAGCATAAAAGTGACCACCAGTATTCTGTTCCCATTTGTTGCTTTTTTGTATCCTGGAATCACCCGTCGGTAACTCTCCCTCAGCTAATCGCCAATGGCTGAAAGATGAAAGCTTTTTAATACGGATACTGCAAAACGTCCTCTCCAAAAATCTCCTTCCGGATCAGCGGCAAAGTAGAAACCAGTTTCTTCAAACCTTCCACGCCCTGCTGTTCGGTGTTGTGGGAATGGTAATCCTCAATCTTGGAAATGTCTCTTTCACCCTCTGAGAAATATTTGGCATAGTTCAGGTCGCGGTTATCGGCCGGAATCCGGTAGAAATCGCCCATGTCTTCTGCATGAAGCATTTCTTCGCGTGTGCAGAGGGTTTCATAGAGTTTTTCACCATGACGCGTGCCGATGATCTTTACCGGAACTTCTTTCCCTGCAAGATCCATCAGCGCTTTCGCAAGATCCCCGATCGTACCTGCCGGAGCTTTGTTCACGAACAGGTCACCCGGATTCGCGTTTTCAAAAGCAAATAAAACCAAATCCACCGCATCTTCCAAAGACATAAAAAACCTGGACATATTCGGGTCGGTGATCGTAATCTTCTCCCCTTTCCGGATCTGGTTCAGGAATAGGGGGATTACAGAACCTCTTGAGGCCATCACGTTGCCATATCTCGTAAGACACACCACTGTTTCAGTAAGGCTGCGCGATTCCGCCACCGCCACTTTTTCCATCATCGCTTTGGAGATTCCCATCGCATTGATCGGATACGCTGCTTTATCGGTACTCAGGCAGATAACCTTCTGTACCTTATTAAAGGCAGCAGCACGGATCACATTTTGGGTACCTTCCACATTCGTCTTTACGGCCTGCATCGGGAAGAATTCGCACGATGGCACCTGTTTAAGTGCCGCAGCATGAAAGACATAATCAACTCCCCTTGTTGCCGGTTCTACACTTGAATAATCGCGTACATCTCCAATATAATACTTGATCTTGTCGTTTTTATAAAGGATTCGCATATCATCCTGCTTTTTTTCATCACGGGAAAAAATCCGGATTTCCTTGAAATGATCGGTATGTAAAAAACGGTTGAGTACGGCGCTGCCGAAAGAGCCTGTGCCGCCGGTAATCAGTAGTGTTTTATTCTGTATTTTCATTTTTATAAATTTTAATCCATTGATCTATATGATGGTTTACATCGAATTCTTCTTTTACGAGTTTTTGCGCATTCGTACGCATGGCCGCATACTTATTTTTATCTATATTAATCATGAGGTCCACATATTCTGCTATTGTTTTCGGATCATTATCAATATGCCACCCGCACTGATAGTCTTCCAAAACAGACCACGGAGTTCCTTTGGCAGCGATGACCGGAGTTCCCTGGTTCAGAGATTCCACCACCACATTACCGAAATTTTCCGTCTCGGAAACCAGCCACAGTGCATACGCACTGGCATAGGCTCTTTCTTTATCGAGTCCCTTCAAGTGACCCCTCCATTCTACTTTGTCCACAAGATTCAGTTCCTTTATTTTTTTCTTAAGTTCTGCATCATAATACTGGTGTCTTTCTTCATGCTTGCCAACCAAAACGAGTTTAAAATCTGACAACTTAAACTCTGCGCTGGCTGCAAAACCTTCGATGAGCTTGTCCAGCGCTTTAATAGGGTGTATTCTTCCGACATACAGAAATATTTTTTCATGATCTACTTCAAGTTTTTCATGGGGCTGAATAAAATTGGGCAACTGGACCACTTTTGATGCCGGAAAGTGGGTTATAATTTCTCTTGTCTCCTTGTCAGATGTACTGTGGAAAAGGACTTGGTGGGATAATTTTCGATAAAAAAACAGAAGTATTTTCTTTTTCCATGAACTGAAGCCCAAGGCAGTACCGTTAAGTTCTCCCCTTACTGACCATATCACTTTTTTCTTGGGGTACAAAATTTTCGAATAAAAGAAACTGAAAATTGAAAGTGTATTGAAAAGGCTGTTCAGATGAATAAGATCCGCACTTTGAATGCCTTCACGCATTCTCTTAATGACGGCCGCTGAAATAGCAGGACTTTTACCGTAGAAAACATTACCGCATTCCAACTCCTGCATCTTCTCGAAACTTACATGGTTGCTGTGAATCCCTAAGGAAGTAGTAACAACTTGTGGTGTCATCCCCTTCAACTTCAGCGCAGAGGTGTGCCAGTAAACTGTATTGCACGGTCCGCCAATCTGTGAAGGGTAAAATGCGCCTATGGGAAAAAAAATATTCACGTGGTTAACTACTTATATTGGAGGTTACAAACTTCGTATTTTCGAATCTTTTTGAAAATATATAGCCGACAACAATTCCGGTCAAGAAAAGAAAAACGATACTGAAATACACCATATTAAAAAATAACGAAATGAGTACTACAACCTGGGAAAATCCTGATCTGTCGATTTTTGCGAAGCGGTATAATCTGATGAAAAAAAAGAGAAATAATATCAGACCTACTACTCCGCTGCGCGCCAGTACATTATTGAACATGACATTAGGAACACTGTCAATCCCGCCTTGCTCAGCATACGAACTGTATTCAGGAAGGCTGTCTACATATTTGCTGGAGGGGATGCTGATTAAATTAGGTCCGGTCCCAAATATGATATATTGTGGGTTTTCATACAAATACACGAGACCTAGCCGGTCAAATATATCGAATCGCGAAAAAAACTGCGGTTCATCCGGAATGACTTTATTTTCGATACCAAATAATGCCTTATCAATCTTTCCCTTTGTAGATTCCTCAAAAAAAGGATTATTCTGAAGAACCGTGAAAGTCAGCGAGAACAATAAAGCCAAAAAGATGAAGTACCCGAGTTTTACCTTTTTGAATAAAATAACGAGATTTAACATCATAAATAAAATGAGTGCAGAAGCGGAAAGACTTATGATAACCCCCACTGCGTTTATGATGATAAAGTAGATCAATTTTCTGTCCTTTTGCTGGGTCAGGTAATATAGTAAAAGCATGGCATATGCTAATGCTGAATTCCTTCCGAACATTTTAGGTTCTCCATTGAGACCTAGAAACCTATTTGCGAGTGAGGGACTAAAGAATAAAAAATTGGACTTAAACCAGTAGCCTGAAAAATAGTCAATTAAACCAATAATAAAACTCAGCGAGGAAATATAGGCTATGGTATAAATAACAAACTTTAAATCTATTTTCTTCTTAATAAAACACCAAATAATATAATATGACAAAAAGAATTCATTTACCAATCTTAAGAGGGTTACCAGGGTTCGCCCACCCGCCCGCTGACTCCAGAGGCGGTAGTCGGAATTAAGGGAGTCCCAAGGAAAAAGGAATCCAAAAATATATCCCAGCAGGACCAAATAAAAAAATTCAATCCATAAAGGGTTGTAAATTCTCTGAATTGGATTCAATAAATATTTGTCCCTCAGGACCAAAGGCATGACCAGAAAACCAATGACATTAGCAATCAATAAACTGGGCCCGAAATCAAACCGGAAATTATCTGCAAATATCGAAAGTATACATAGAATAATTAATACAGAGTGCTTCTGCTTCAAAAATGCTGCAGCTATGATAACAAATACGATTACTGATACAATAACACCCACTATACTTTCTTAAATTAATATCTATTCTTATATTACTATTGTAACCCTACTTATTTACTACTCACAGCATTTCTCCATTTCAGAAATACAGGGTAAACATTGAACTTAAGCCATTCTACTACCTTATAAGGCATGAGATAATGAAGATTCCTGACCATAGGATTGTTGTAACTGAAGTTCCCGGTATTCATAATAAAGTAGTAGGTGGCTTTAATCCAATTTCCAACAGTAGGCTCTATTTTATATTGGTCACCGGCGATAATAAAGTCAATGAAGAGCTGGTCCTTTGCATCAAATTTATTTTTATAAATTTCCCTGATTGCTTTGTAAGCAGCCTGATGTTCGCGCCATTTTTTATCGGTCTTGGCGGAGGTAACTCCTACATTCAACCGGTATACACCACCATTTGTGTTAATGAAAAACATTCGGTCGGCTTTAAGTATTTCATCAAATCCTTTCAAAAAATCAGCCGTATATCCCACTTCAGGATTTTGTTCTGCATATTCCTGATCTGTTATTGTAGATTTTAAAAGCGCTCTACTGAGACCCACCGCTCTATAACTTAACCCATATCGCAGCCGTGTCTTGATTGGGGCAACATTCCGCTCAATGTAATTATTCCATATTGTTCTCGTACCATCGGGATATAAATGCACTGAATTGGTGACGATGATAAACCGGTCCTTTTCCCCGTCCAGATCCTCTTGAATAATTTTTTTATTGATATCCCGTATAGTGTCCGGTTCCAGCAAATCGTCTCCAGCACAGAATGACACCACATTGCCTGTATATAAGTCTCTTATTTTTTTCACATTCGGAAATAAGCCTAGGTTGACCTCATTTCTTACCGCTTTAATTAAATCCGGATGCTTTTTCTGATTTTGCAGAATTATATCCCAGTTCCTGTCAGTTGAACAGTCATCCAGAATAATGATCTCATAGGGCATTTCCGATTGATTTAAAAGGGAGGAAATGGTTTCCTGAATAAAATCTTCCTGATTATAAGTTACGACAAGTACTGAATGCTTAATCATATAAAAGTTTAATAGTGTTGTTAATTAGCCGACACAGACAAATGGTTATTTATTGGGCCAGTCCCGGCTTAAAAAAGGTCGTATAAATTCTTTCTCTGTATTTTTTATATAACCGAAGCATCATTTTTAAAATTAAAATCTCTCTAACCATTCTTCGTGCAAAACCTCAGTTCAAAAAGTGTTGCAGCCGTCAATGACGAGCTCAACCTCGCTATCGGTCAGCACAGGACTGATTGGTAAACTCAGCACTTGATCATGAATCAGTTCGGTTATTGGAAGCGAGAGATGATTAAATTGCTGATATGCCTGTTGCTGATGTGGCGGTATCGGATAATGTATCAAGGTCTGTATTCCATTTTCAGTCAGATGGTTCTGAAGTAGAGTACGTCTTTCACACCGTATTACAAAGAGATGCCACACATGTTCGGTTTCATCATCGGGACCGTGCGGAAGAATGATATCCGGATTTTTAATTTCATCAATATAGCGTTTTGCGATTACTCTTCTTCTTTGATTATCAGTATCGATATATTGCAGTTTTACGTCTAAAACAGCAGCCTGAATTTCATCTAATCTTGAATTGAGACCCTGATACATATTAACATACTTCTCCTTAGATCCGTAATTGGCCAGTGTCCGTATTGTGGTAGCCAGTTCCTCATCATTGGTCGTTATTGCCCCGGCGTCTCCTAAAGCTCCAAGATTCTTCCCCGGATAAAAACTGAAACCGGAAGCATCACCAAGATTGCCGGTCTTTATACCGTTCCATTCCGCACCTATTGCCTGAGCGTTGTCTTCGATGAGCTTCAGGCCAAGCTTTGTTGCTATTGCAGCTAAATCCTCTGAAAAAACTGCTCTGCCATAAAGGTGAACAATCATAATCCCTCTTGTGCGGGAGGTTACCTTTTCTTCAATTTTCGAGATATCAATATTGTAGTTCTCAAGGCTGGGTTCTACAAACACGGGAACAAGACCGTTATCGGAAATAGCCAGTACAGACGCTATATAGGTATTCGCAGGTACAATGATTTCATCTCCTTTCTGCATTATTCCCAGTTCAAGATATGCCCTTAATATAAGTCTTAAAGCATCCAAACCGTTGGCTACGCCAATTGCATATTTCGCACCTGTATATGTTGCAAGGTTCTTTTCGAACGTCCTTACTTCGTTCCCTAATAAATACCAACCACTTCTGAAAGTTCGCAGTAATCTTTCCTCAATTTCTGCTTGATGAGAAATGTTGATCTCCTGCAGGTCTAGAAATTTAATCATTTTTATACATTTTCTGATTTCCACTTTTCAAATCCCATTTCTTCCCAGGGCATACCTCTTCCAAAATTATCCGGCCAGGGATAATATTTCTCATCCAAATTATCCTTAGAGGAGATTTCCCGGATGTCAACGTTTGTTTTTGCAGGTGATCCAACTGCAAAACTGAAATCATCAATATCCCTGGAAACTACTGAATTTGCTCCAATCAAACAATTACTTCCTATTTTAACTCCGGGTAAGACACTGCAGTGGACGGTAACAATACTGAAATCCCCCACTTCTGCGCCTACAAGTGAATTGGAAGGGGGTTGTGGATCATTGGTGAATACGGTATAGGGGAAAATGAATACATAATTCCCCAATTTGGTAAGTTCGCCGATATGGACGTTGCTGTACAACCTACTGTAATCCCCTACTTCGCAATTTCCCTGTACATCAACCAAAGTACTGATGAGACAGTTCTTTCCGAATTTAGATTTTTCACGTACCGTTGCCCGGTGTCCGGTCATGAGACCATCACCGAATACCGAGCCTGCGTAAATAATGCAGTGACTTCTTATTAGACTGTTTGCACCGATAAGGGTTTTAGGATTTACAAAATGATCAAAATCTCTGTAATAAGAAGAAGGAGGTTCTCCAATCACACAATCATTGGAAATAACGGTATTATCACCGATAACCACATTGGGATAGATCACCGTATTATCACCGATTTTCACATTCTTTCCTAATACTACACTTTTGTCAATATAGACATTGCGGTTATTGAATTTCATGGTCAGTTTTTCTAGGGGGAATTACTATGGCATATCCATCAATTACGATTTCTTCATTTTGATTTTTTAACAGCGTTCTAATTTTTAACCTTCCTTTTTCCAAAATTTCGGTCACTTCCAGATGAACACTGATGGTGTCTCCAATATAAACAGGTCTTACAAAATCCAGAAACTGGGAAATCTGTATAGTTCCCGGCCCCGGTAAGTACATCCCTAAAGGCATACAAATGTACGAGGCAGTTAAAAGTCCATGCGCAATCCGTTTTTTAAACTTTGTTTTTTTGGCATATTCTTCATCAACATGCACGGGATTCAAATCACCTGTAATTCCTGCATACAAGTATAAATCAGTTTCACTTAAAGTTTTGCTGAAATGGGCAGTTTTTCCTAAATAATTATTCATCTCTAAAATTTAAAAATTCATCAAAATTTCTTAAGTAATCCCCTTCACTGTATGCATGCGAGGCAAGGACCAAACAAATCGCACCAGAGGAAAAATTCACTTCAGAAGCCCACACCCCTGGCGGAATGTGAAGGCCCAAATCAGGACGGTTCAAAAAAACCTGCCTTTTAAATTTACCGTCGTCGAGCGAAACTTCAAAACTGCCCGATGCAGCAATAAGAAATTGGTGGCATTCTTTGTGGGCATGTGCACCGCGGCTCTCGCCTCCCGCAATGTCGTAGAGATAAAACACGCGCCGTACTTTAAAAGGAAAATCTGAATTTTCCACAACAGTAAGATTTCCTTCTTCGTGTGAAATTTTTCCCAAATCGATGACCGAGCAGTCAAAAACAGTACGTTTATCTTTCATCTCTGATTGTTTTAAATTGGTTGAAATCCCGAATATAATCATTCTCATCAAAGGCTCTGTCCGAAACTATCAGTGCGAGAGAATTCGTAGAAAAATTCTCCATTCGCCTCCAGTACTTATTGGGGATAAATAATCCGTAATACGACCGGTTCAGAGAAAAACGCATTTCTTTCTCGCCGTCGTGAAGCACAACATCAAAACTGCCCGACAATGCTACTATAAATTCCTGCTGGTTCATAAAGGCATGGCTGCCACGGGTTTCTCCGCCCGGAACATCATAAATCCAGTACGTTCTTGCGATTTCAAACGGAAGCTGTTTAGGGTACTCGAAAAAAGACAGGTTTCCCCTTTTATCCAGGATTTTGGGGAGGTTAATGATTTGGGGAGATTCCATAATGCGTGAATATAAACAAAAATACAAAAATTAGGAGGATTAAAATTATTACTTTCGGCAATACACTACACCTGCAACTCTTTTTCTTTTTTCATTATCAAATTATTTGCGTCGTGTATAGTCTGTAAATTTTTAGATACGCTGTAATAATTTCTGATATTGAATATACCCCCGGTATGACCGCCGGTATAATAAACCATGGAAAACATTTTATAAGCAAATTTATTATAAATTGCCCTGAAATATTTAATGATCAGCAACTGAAATATAAGATAATTGAGTTTAATCTTATTTGTTGATTTTTCTAATGCCATTTGCTTCAGTTCCGGATGGCCAAGCACAAAATAAGCCAGCATCCATTCTCTGCCAAAGTATTCTTTGATCAGATCTTCCTTACCCATGTATTTTAATGATTTGCAGGCACTTTCAGGCATGATTGTTTCAGCGGCCCAAACCTTGGGTATAAAGTTCTCCCAGTTTTTTTCGGTGTCTTTCGGTAAAAAGGAAATTTCAGAAATTGGCGCGCACTGTCCTTTATATTTTTGGGCATCTCCCCCGGTTCTGTTCGAATTACCCGGAATAACAATCGGAAAATCCAGATAAACAAAATTTTCAACAACAAAACACATAGCTACAGCATTTGCAATATCGGGCGAGGCACCGGGGAAAAAAGTACCTCCTACCCGATACACTTTATCCAGGGTACTGCGTTTCGCTATGCCATGGTACACTTTAGGCAGAAAAGCGACACCACCTCCTCCTTTACCTAAGCTTTTTCTGAGTTCATTCAGGGGATCTAATTTCTGTACACTTTTATCGTAAACACCCATCATTAAAACAGCAGAAAAATCGGCAATTTTAGAGAAATTGAAGGACGGCCATTTATAAGACATCATTGTAGATTTCAGAACATCAACCTCATTCCGCTCCATCCATTTTACGGCAGAAATAATATGTCCGCTAACACCGTCGTCATCTCCTATAAAGCAGACATAAGGCGCGGTAGAATTTAAAATTGCCAGATCTGCATTTTTTGCTACTGATATTTGATCAGGTGTATGAAAATATTTGAGGTGTTGATAATTGAGATGCTCAATAAAGTCCAGTATTTCTATATTGTCGTGGGTATTGTCCTGTATTACCAATTCTATTTCATCACTGTCAAATCCTTTAACCAGACTTATGAGGGGTTTAAGGTATTCGTAACGGTCTTTCGTGGGAACAATTATACTAACTAAATATGCCATAAACTTTCAAATTACTCTATAAAATTTGTTATCAAAACGTGAAACACTTACTGACTTCACTTCTTGATGAATTTCGATACAATGTTACCTAAATTAATTCCCATTATTTTCTGTAAATAGATATATGAATAGGAAAGGGCTCCTATAGAAATCATTATCTTTAATATAAATATGAAAATCGTATTGTCCATGTTCCGTATAACTAAAGACAGAATTCCCCATCCCAAAACAATAATCAGATGCATAATAACTCGAATATTTAGTGTGATATTATACAATTTACCCATTATAACAGACATAAACAGAAGGTGAATAAGGCTCATTATAAAATAAGATATTCCTAATCCTACCAATCCATATTTATTAAATAATAAAATGTAAATAAAAATTACAATTACTCGCTGTACTATGCTGGTCGTAATGAAAAGTCCTGCTTTCTGTTTGGCCAAAAGAATCATATCTAAACTATTGGAACATACAATAATGATCGATCCAAAAATAGCATAATCAGTATATAGGATTGATTTTATAAAATCTCCAGAGTATAGCAATTTTATTAAATAGGGCGACAAAAAAATAAAGAACACAAGAATGGGTGCTAATAACGTTAAGCCAACTTCCGATTGTGTGTTTACTTCTTGCTTTAATTTGACGTTGTCAGAATTTACTGCAGATATTCGAGGGTAGTAGTCGGTCATCATAGAAGCAATTACTATCCCAAAATAACTGCCTATTATTGTGAGTCCTGCCTGATAATAGCCTACAGTTTCCAATCCTGCATTTGATCGCAGGTATGCTGAAATAATAAGGCTAAAAAGATTACTTGAAAAAGCGACAACCATGAAGGCAATCCCCATCTTAATCATCGGAGATGCTTCTTTAATTGTTTGGGTTATTGTAATATCAACTTTATCGTATTTTACCTTTTTTACAAAGTAGTTTGAAAAAAACAGAGCAGATAGTGCGGTGATGATTAAAGAAGGAACAATCCCGTTCATCCCGAAAAAATAATACATAGGTGCACCCGACACAAGACCAACGACCGACCCAATAATACTGGCCTTTGCCAGAGCCCGCAGCTGTCGCATTCCCTTCAGGATAGCAAGCTGCCCTTCAGTCAGAATATTAAGTCCCACCACAATTGCCAGCCAAATATATGCTACCGTATAACTATTGTCGCCGAGTGTCCATTGGCTTAACCATGGCGAAAGACCAATCGTTAGCACAATTCCCAATACGCTTGTAAATAATATCACCCGGTTAACAATAATGACTTTTCGTGAGAATCCAACCAGGTCATTACTGTTATTGGCTTCGGAGATATCGCGCACTGCACTTTGCGAAAAACCCAGATCTGCCCCTGTCCGCAAAAGGACTACAGTAGAATTGTAAATCCCAATAATTCCCACCCCTTCCGCACCCAACAGTACGGCAACAATCTTATTCAGGACAATTTTAACAAGTATATTAATTACCTGCACGAAACTGAATAAAAATGTTGATTTAAAGATTCCCTTATATCCGGGAGCGGAAGTTCCGTTCATTAAAAAGGTTTATTTAATGTAATTTTTTCAGCACTAATGGGTTGGGTTGTTAATAGGTTACAATACTTGTTAAAGCCAGCGATTGTAACATCTCCCGCATACCTAGCCCAATTATTTTTTTCATAAAAAGGCACTAAATCATCCTTGCACAATAGGAACCCAAGTATATTCTGGCGTAATATATAAATTGTAGCCGCCTGAACGACAAAAAATCCATATTTCTGATTCAGATATTCTTTGTCTACACATACGCTTCCGATTCCAAGAGCTGTTGCAGCTACGTTCTGTATTTTATATTCAATATTTAAGACCGTGGTATAGGCGATTAAGGACCCATCTATAAAAACACAGACATGGACGTCATCAGCGCTGAGGTTTGCTTTAAACCATCTCAGGTGTTCCTGCACAGGATAATTCCAGTGCTGTTTTTTTAATGCACTTATTTTATACAATAAATTATCAGAACATTTTGCATGCGGGATGAATTTTATTTCCATAGGATTTCCTCTTTTTCCATCCACCAACCACAAGGTAACGCAACAAAGCTATTATAAAAATCATTTACGCCGTTTAGTTCAGTTTTATCGCCAAAAACACTGTATATATTATTGTTGATATGTACCCCGGATGCATAAAACCCTTTTTCTCTGAAATCAATTATTGTTTTCCTTTTGTCTTTTGCTAAAACACCATACACCCAGTAGTTAGGCAGGGTTTCGGAAAGCTTAACAATACTTACGTTTCCCTCCGCTTTAAGTCTAGCATCCCAGGATTGAGCATTAATGCGCTGTGATTGCAGGATCCTGCCGGCTTGCTTCATTTGCTGCACACCAATGTAACTGTTCAACTCCATGGGAGTAGCACTGTGACCCACTATTTCAATATCACATTGAGGACTTATTTCGCCCAGGTCATCTCTGAAACGGGAGCGGTCAATACCCGCATCTCTTACCAATATACTCTTTTTATACAACTCTTCATCCTTAAAGACCACTGCTCCTCCATCAAGGGTATTTGGGAAACGTACCGGGTTGAAAGAAAAGATAGTTACATCGGTCCCCACATTCCCTATTCTGTTCCCTTTGTATTCACTTCCGAACGCTTCAATTCCATCATCTACTACCGGAATTCCAAATTCTTTTCCAATAGAATTAATCTCGTCAATATGGCCGGGATAGCCGCAAAAGTGATTGTGAATAATCACTTTAGGATTATGCTTTACTAATCTTCTGACACTTTCCGGGTCCAGTGTTCCCAGCTGCGGGTCAACATCTGCCCATATAATTTTGATGCCAAGAGATAAGAGGGGTTGAGTAGATGCCAGGCAAGCCATTGGCGACACAATTGCACTATCACCTGGTTTTAAACCCAGAGTTGTCATGGTAAGAAGAATCGCCATATTGAAGGTATTTGTAGCCAGCAGACTCTTCACACCAAAATAACTTCTGAGTTCACTTTCAAATTCTCTTCCGTATTTGCCATAAGCCAGCTGACCACTATGCATGATTTCGTTTACAAGCGGTATCTCGGGCATAAAAGGTTTATATAAAGGAATCATCACCATCCTTGTTTTATAGTATCCACAATAAATTTTCTATCTTCCTCTGTTAGCCACCAACCGCACGGAATATGGACAAACTCCTCATAGAACAAATCCAGATTAGGCGTGACACCCATTGGCGCATTAAAAACGCTGTGTTTGTCATTGCGCAAATGTAATGGTGAGGCTCCCATACCCTTAGCAGTCATCATCGCGATAAAAGCAGCTCTTCTTTCAACCTTCATTGTATATAGCCAATAGCTTGGTTTTGTATTTGGATAGTAGGGCAACAAGGTAAGACCATCAATGTTCTGTAATTCTTGGTCAAAATATTCCCCGTTTTCAATATATTTTAATACATTTTCTTTCAGGAATTCCAGCTGTACAAGACCTACCGTGGCATTCACATTGTTCATGTGGTATTTGTATCCTGCCTCGGTAATATCACTGTCTAATCGTGAAACCTTTTTATCGAGACCGAACCACCTCATTTTTCGCGCTCTGGTGAATTCTTCTTCATTTTTGAGGCATAAAAGCCCACCGTCAATAGTCGTCAGGTGCTTTATGGCCTGAAAAGAAAAGCATGTATATGCAGAGTTATTACCAATGTATTGTCCGTTATATGTACTTAAAAAGGCATGTGCAGCATCTTCTATAACCGGAATACCGTACTTTTCTGAGATGGCATTAATTCTGTCCATATCGCAGACCATGCCGGCATAGTGCACCACCATTATGGCTTTGGTGTTTGGGTTTATGTTTTGTTCAATAGAGTCAGGCGATATTAAACCAGTTTCAACCTCTACATCCGCAAATACAACTTTAGCACCGGTTAACAATATGGTAGTGTTTGTTGGCTCAGCAGTTAAAGCGGTGCTTATGACCTCGTCACCGTCTTTGACCCCGATAAGGTTTAACGCAATATGTAAAGCAGCAGTACCTGAATTTACAGTGAGGCAATAGGGATTACCCAGCAAATCACTCAATTTTTTTTCAAATTCTACTACAGTTTCTCCTTCAGCAATATATCCGCTATAGATAATCTCTTCTAAACGAGGCATCAATTTTTCTTTAGGGGGGATAAAAGGTTTTATAATGGGTATCATGTGTGTTTTTTTGAATTGATTATGAACTTCCGCTTTTACTTGATCGCAAATATGTTCTTTAAGAATATCTGGTTTTTAAGTCTAAAAAAAAAATTAACTCAAGGTGAATACTCCCCATTTATAATCAGAGTTTTCCATCAGCAGAACTGAGTATGCCCTTAACATCATAAATAACCCCGACATCTGAAATATAATCGTTCAGATTTAGTTTTAAAAACTCATTGTGGGCCACTGTAAGAATAATCGCATCGTATTTTTGAGTAAGGGCCAATTCGGAGATCACCCTTAATCCATATTCATGGAATACTTCATCAGGATCAGCCCATGGATCATAAGTGATCACCTCCACTCCATAATCTGCCAAACTTTGAATCACATCAATTACTTTGGTGTTCCGGATATCGGGACAGTTCTCTTTGAACGTAATCCCCAGATTGAGCACTTTGGCCCCCTTAATCAGAATCCCTTTTTTAATCATTAATTTTACGACCTGTGAGGCCACAAAAGCTCCCATTGAATCATTCAGACGTCTTGCAGCCAGGATCAGTTCGGAATAATACCCGATTTCCTGAGCCTTTTGCGCTAGATAAAATGGATCAACACCAATGCAGTGTCCGCCTACCAAACCCGGCTTAAAAGGCAGGAAATTCCATTTGGTACCGGCTGCTTTCAGCACTTCCTGTGTATCGATTCCCATAAGGGAGAAAATTTTGGCCAGTTCATTAACGAAGGCAATATTGATGTCCCGCTGGGCATTTTCAATCACTTTGGAAGCCTCAGCTACTTTAATAGTGGGCGCCAGGTGGGTACCTGCGGTTATAACAGACTTGTATAGGTCATCCACCACTCTACCGATTTCAGGAGTGGAACCGGAGGTTACTTTAAGGATCTTCTCGACCGTTTTTTCCTTATCACCCGGGTTGATCCGTTCCGGAGAATACCCGCAGAAGAAATCTTCATTAAACTTTAATCCGGATACCTTTTCAAGAACCGGGACACATTCCTCTTCGGTGACGCCAGGGTAAACCGTCGATTCATAAATGACGATATCTCCTTTTTTCAGAACTTTTCCTACGGTTTCCGATGCTTTGTACAAAGGCGTCAGATCTGGTCGGTTATTTTTATCAACCGGAGTAGGAACCGTTACAATATAAGTATTGGCTTCGGCGAGATCATCAGCATTCGTTGTACAGTATAGCCCGTGCTCCACTTTATTCACAAACGGGTGCTCTTTACAAATAACGGACTGGAGTAGCGTATTGGAGACTTCGAGGGTCAGATCCTGACCCGCATTCAGTTCATCCACCCTTTTCCGGTGGATATCGAATCCTACAACAGGATATTGTTCAGCCAGAAGCCTGGCTAAAGGCAATCCGACATATCCTAAGCCGATAATGGCAATTTGATGCTTCATGGTTAGTGAGGTTTAAAGCTTTTTAAGGTTTTAGGAAGGCATACCATTTTTTCTTTTTCGGGCCTTCGGTATAGTAGCCGTAACCGTATTTATTGCCGTAGCTTAAATGCAGATTCTTTACATCATTAAGGACAATTGCAAATTTTCCTTTTGCGTTTTCCTTCATCATCTGGTCTGCAAATTCAAGCATGTCTTTATCGGTATGCTCCGCCCGCATCACATAGAGCAAAAGATCCATATATCCGAGCAGGTTAAACGTGTCACTTACCATCAGCATTGGTGCCGAGTCAATCACAATATAGTCGTAATGTGGCTTCAGGTCTTCAAGGATGGTTCCGAATTTTGGATTCGCAAGGAGTTCCGTCGGGTTCGGCGCGATGCTTCCGCTTGGGATCACGTCGAGGTTCTGACTCAGACCCGAAGGTACAATATAGGAATTCGCAGCAGCATCAGTAGAAGCGAGAAAATCGGAAAGCCCGTCATTCGGAAGCTGCATAAAGCGCTTGAACTGCGGGTTCCTGATATCGGCCCCGATGAGCAGGACTTTCCGGTTCTGCGCAAGGGTCAACGCTGTATTTACACTCACCGTTGTTTTTCCTTCCCCTTTAACCGAAGACGAGACGAGGATGACCGGTGCCATTCCCTCTGCTGGCTTCTTCAGAACAAACTTCATATTCGTGAGCATAATCCTGAAAGACTCGGCAAATGAAGAGAAATCATTCGTCTTCACCAAGTCGCCATCCACTTCGCCTGCATTCGGGATTTCGCCCACCACCGGTACTTCCGGCAGCGCCTGGCGGATCTGGCGGCGGCTGTGCACATAGGTATCCAGTGCAAAACGGGTGTAAAGGAACAATCCTGGTAAAATCAAACCTATTAAAATACCGGTGAGATAGATTTTATTTCTTTGTGGAGCCACGGGCTCTCCTAAGGTATAGGCTGGGTTGACGATCTTCGCTTTTGGAGTGTTTACCGAAAGGGCAATTGACGTCTCCTCTCTTTTCTGAAGGAGGTACAAGAATAAAGCCTCCTTAAGGTTCTGCTGTCTTTCAATGCCACGGAAGACCCTCTCCTGCTGCGGGAATTTGCTGATATCCGCGCCGGACTTCGAGATCTGTTCCTGCACCTGACCCATTGAGATCTGCAGGCTGGTTCTGGACTTTCTTAAATTGTCCCGAATCAGGTTGCGCATCGAGGCAATATCTTTATTGAACTGCTGCACGGCAGGATTCGAAGGCGTGGCCTGTCTTAGGGTCCGGTTACGCGTCAGCACGAGCTGGTTATATTCATTAATGACGCCGTCCAGACCGGAGGGCATGCCGACATTAGTCGGCAGAAGCTGGTCGTTTGCGGAGGAATTCGCGATTCTCAAAACGGAATCCACCATTTCAAGCTGTGTGCCGACCTCCATCAGTTTCTTCGTGTTCTCGCTCGCATTCTGGAGGCTGAGTTGTGCCTGCGCTTCAAGATCCGCAATCTTGTTTGCCTGCTTGAAATTTTCTTTCTGTGATTCAATGCCACCTAGTTCGCGCGTGATTAAATCAAGCCGGTCATCGATAAACGCCGCAGTCGTCATCGCTTCAGCATTCTTATCCTTGATCGCATCGGCATTGTACTGCTTCATGAGTTCATTCAGGATATCTTCAGAGCGCAGCGGGTTCGTGCCGACCCGACTTAGTTCCATTATGCTCGATTTCTTCTGCGGAATCACGACACTTATCGACGCTTCGATACGGTCTGCGACGACCTTCGGATTGGTTACGATAAGTGTGAGGGGGGCGTTAAATTGGATGTCCGGAGTACGCGTCAGCGTAAAACTGCCGAACTCCGTCATAACCGGCAGGCCGTAAGTTCCGGATATCTCTTTCTTCGCATCTTTGAGTTTAAAGCCCTGCGTGCCTACCGGTGTAATCGTGTACGTATGCGATCCAAAATTACGGGGTGATTTCAGATTCAGGATTTTGCCTCTGAACGGGCTTGTTTCATAGAGTTCGGCTTCTTTTACATTGCCTTCATTAATGGCCTTTATCTCGAGGCCGAGGCTTTTTACCACATTATAAAGCAGCGGCTTTGATTTCACAACAGAGATCTCATTGTCGACCTCATTGGACATCAATCCCGGCAGTGCCATGTTCTGAAAATCCTCCAGACCCACCATGCCGCCCTGCTTGCCTGCAGAACTTTTTACATAAAGAGATGCCTTGCTCATATACTGAGGCGTAGCATACCGCAGATAGATCCATGCTACGCTTAAACCCAACAATGCACTGGCCATAAAAAGAGGCCACCAGCGCAAATAGCGCTGGATCTGTCTTTTGATTTCCCCACTGTCCTTCTGTTCCGAAATTTTATCTGTCAGTTCCATGCGTTTATCTTAATAGCGTAATAATTACCGAAGCCAGACCTAACACGATACCGCCGATCTGGAAGGCCAGGTTACGGTTCGGGTCCACATTTGCCGATTTTTTCTTGATCTCATCCGGCTCCACATACAGCACATCGTTCTGCTGCATATAATAGTAAGGGGAGGAGGTGATATTGGCATCGGTAAAATCAATCAGATAGGTATGCGTCGCTCCGTCTTCGTTCCGAACGAGTTTCACGCGAGTCCGGTCTCCAAAGTCGGTCATGTCGCCTGCCATCCCGAGGGCCTGCAGTACGGTTACTTTATCGGAAGCACTTGTATACTGGCCGGGTTTTTTCACTTCACCTAGAACGGTCACATTAAAATTCAGCTGACGGATCGAGACCATAGGGTCAGAAAGATAGGTTAAAAGGCGTTTCTCCAGATCTTCGCGGAGTTGCGCCATCGTCATACCCTTTACATAGAGTTTCCCGAGTACCGGGAAATATAGATAGCCATCATTGTCAATGATATAGCCTTGAGGCGCAGCCTGGGCTGCCTGACTGCTGGCCACTTCATCCGGACTACTCACCTGGTTCATGGAGTGGAGATTGAAAGGGCGCACGGCATATTCGTCAAATGCGGTTACCTTGATGTCAAGAAGGTCCCCCGACTGAAGACGCGAACCTTCAAACACCGCCTGCTGTACCTGTTCATTGGCCACGGCACGGTCGGTTTCCATATACACCATATTCTGCTTAGGCTTGCATGAAAGCATTGCTGCCAGAATAAAGAGAAGCCCCAGAAGGCTAGTGAATTTTTTCATTCGTAAAAGCTAATTGTGGCAAATATAAGGAAAAAAGTGATTTGGAGGCAATGGAAAGAAATTTTGTGGGGGTGGTGAGTTGTTGAGTCGTGGTGTCGTTCAGTTGTTGAGTCGTTCAGTCGTGGAAGGCTGAGTTGTTAAGAGGTTGAGTTGTGTAGTTGTTTAGGCGGTTAGCTTTCGGCGGTCAGCGTTCAGCATCCACCTCCATTTTTCGAGGATCATATTAACTAATTATTATATTTCCTCATTCCGGACCCCGTTTTTGGGATCTTTGCTCTTTTTTCTTTATTCTGTTTTCCCTTAACCACAAAGTCACAAAGGGAGGCACCAGGGACATAAATGGAGTTCAAGACGGGATTGCTTCGTTGTCCTTCCTCCGCCTGGCGATGACGGTGGTGAAGAGGGATTGGGAACATTTGGCGGTTGGCGGTCAGCGTTTAGCTTTCGGCTTCCAGCATCCTGCTTTCCAACCACAAAGGGCACAAAGGGAGGCACCAGGGACACAAATGGGATTCGAAGAAAGCTCCGGACCCGGCATTCAGCGTTTGGCTTCCACCTCCATTTTGCGGGACCATATTAACTTATTATTACATTTCCTCATTCCGGACCCCGTTTTTGGGATCTTTGCTCTTATTTCTGTCTTCTCTTAACCACAAAGGGCACAAAGGGGGACACGAGGGGCATAAATGGGGTTTAAGACGGGATTGCTTCGTTGTCGTTCCCTTCGACTTCGCTCAGGGACCATCTCCGCCTCGCAATGACGGTGCTGAAGTTGGATTGGGAACATTTCGCGTTCGGCGGTCAGCGGTCAGTATTCAGTCTCAAGCATCCAGCTTCCAGCGCTTCTCATTCCCACTTCGTCATTCGTACTTCGTAATTCCCACCTCTCACTTCGTCATTCCCACCTTCCTTCTACCATACCATGCCGCGAGGATGAGTCCCGTCACCACCAGATACGGCACCGGGCTGTCAATTGGCGCCGCCGGAGCGTCATCGCCGCCAAGATCGCCGCCTGCTCCAGGGTTACGGGCTACTTCAAAGGCATAATACTGTTCTTCGGT
The DNA here is from genome assembly GCA_019459085.1 of Kaistella sp. GTDB lineage: Bacteria > Bacteroidota > Bacteroidia > Flavobacteriales > Weeksellaceae > Kaistella. Next base: position 41,990 of record JAIBEW010000034.1, on the reverse strand, counting down.
TTTTTTAAAGGGATTCACAATTTCCTCCTGTGCCCATCCGAAAGCGGAAAATCCTGCTACTAAAACTGCTGTATATAATTTTTTCATGATGTTGTTTGTTTTTGTTGTTAGATAATGTTTGGATGCTGGATGCTGGGTGTTGGGGATTAGAGGTTTGAGGTTAGATGTTAGGAAATGGATTTTTAATTTTGGATTTTGGATTATTAATTTTTAATCTGAAAATCTTTCAACTATCGCTTCTAAAATCCTGTTCCAGCCTCCTAACTCATGCTTCATCACTCATAACTGGCATCCCGCATCCCGACTTCATCCTTTCCATTTCGTCATTCGCACTTCGCACTTCGCACTTTTCCCCCATCACTCATAACCGGCATTCCGCATCCCGACTCCATCACTCATCCTCCATGGTTCCATTTTCGTCATTCGCACTTCCCACTTCGTACTTTTCCCCACTTCATCACTCATCCTTCATCCTTCCCTTTCGCCTTTTTATCAGGCTCATTTTACTTTTTCCTTGGCTCTTGATTCTTGGTTCCTGGCTCTTATTCACCCACCATCACCTTCTTCCTCACTACATTACCGTTCATCAGTACTGCCTGCACCAAAACAGGTCCTGTATAGTTGACTGCAATGGTCATTTCGGTACGGGCATTTCCTTTGGATGCCGCTAAAAGCCTTCCGCTCAGGTCATAGAGTTCTATACGGCTTATTTTCTCCGCTGACTTTACATGAACGTTGGTTCCGGCAGAATAGATGATGACCTCATCTTTTACGGTTTCCGCAGTACCCAGTATCGACTGGGGCTGGAAAAGGATTTCAAAACGGTTTTCCTCGCCTGTACCTGTCGATGTGAAGCTGTAGCTTCCCGTACTCAGGTTCGTGAACGTGCCGGTGACTTTATCGCGGAGGTAAATGGCCTGAGAACCCGCAAAGATCCCGTCGCCGTGCAGCAGCGAAACGGTATAGTTCCGCACAGTGTTGGTATTCAGGAAAACATCGAAGTGGTCGGTATTCTGGAAAGCACCGTGTGAATCAATGATGAGTTTTTCGGTGCCGACTTTCGTATACAGCGATTCGGTATTGCTGTCGAGCATTTTGGCATCATATCCGGCATCGATACCGGCAGTCGCCGCGCTGTTGAAGGCGAAAAGCATCTGAGGGGCGGCACCGGTCGTTGTATTCAGCTGAAGCCAGAACTTATCCGTTGCGGGGGCTTTACTGAATATCCCAGTTTCGGTAGTCTGTCGCATCGCATTGGTAAACACAATAGGAGTGGCTGCAGTACCACGCTCCACGAAGAAGCCCTGCGCAACCGGAATATATCCGTTCACCGAATTCAGGGGCACAGCTCCTGTTCCCGGTGCATAGGTATTATAGTTCGTGCCGGTGTACTGGCCGTTCACATCCATTTCAGCTTCACTGTTCCAGAAGTATACAGTTTCTGTGGTTCCCGGATTTGCATTCAGAAATTCCTGCACCGAAATAGCACTTGGATACGGATTCCCCAGCAGCACGAAGTCACCGGTAATACCGGAATGGTCATAGTTCACGGTTCCGGAGTTCGGTTTGCTGCCTTCAAACAAACCGTGGAAGACCTGCGGTGTGGTCGTAAAATCATTCGGAGTCCGGATCTGAAACCCTTTTCCTGCAGGTGTAAACGTTCCGGTAGCCGGTGTAGAGACAAACACTTCATTGTTATACGTCAGGAAACGATTATCGACCGTTCCGGTGGCAGACTGTGGTGTAACGCCGTCGGCCAGTCTTCCGTACGAAAACGCTTTCAGGGTCTGGGCAGCACTTTCGAGGGGACTGCTCCATCCGATATAGGCCAGCCGTTTTGCCGGTTTTGTGTCTCTCCATACCTTAAAGGCTGAACCCGTGCCTGCGGTAAAGTTTCCGGTCTGCACAAAATTGGCATTATTGGCCACCGTAATGTTGCCGTTGTTCTCCACATCGCCCGTCTTCACGAAAGTATTTACCGTAAGGGTAAAGCCGGTGTTCACGGTTAGGGATTGGGATTCGAAAGAGGTACCAGCATAGTCTGCTGCGATGATTGCTTGCAGACCTGCCACCGGTGTACCGTTCGTCCATGCTCCGGGAGAACCTGCCCATACGGTTTTTGCAGGATCCACGGTTACATTTCCGGTGATGGTAAGGTCGCTTCCGGTGAAGTCTCCGATACCGGCCGATCCGCCTGCAGCTTCAGAATAACCATAAAGTCGATATATTACTGGACCTGTAGAATCAGCCTGGATAAAGTTGAATGTAAAGGCCTGGGTTCCGGTATTATCGGTTACAGTCTTCTGCCCGTCAAGATCGGCGGCATAATTGTCAGCAGAGCTTCGTAAAGCAACAGCACTTAATCCCGTGCCTGAACGCTGAATCTGAAAGGTGATGGCTGAAACGCTGAACTGATAACCCAAACCTGGCGTAACGGTAAACTCCATATAATCGTTACCGGACACCGCATTGGCGATGGAAGTAGTAGCCCAGTTGATGGCATTGAAGCGGTCAGCATTGGTGGAAGCGGTAAGGCCGGCTCCTCTCGTAATGACTGAAGCCTCTAAGCCCGTGGCATTTGTAGAAGATCCGAAAGAAACTTCATCTCCCGCAATCCCTGCAAAATCAAACTCCAGAATACTCACCGGCGGATTGGTGACGGTCACCGTAAAGGTGTCGTTAAATGCGGTATAATCTGCGTTGCCTGCATTGCTCGCGGTTACGGTTGCGGTTCCGGTGTTTCCAACGGTAAGCGTGTTTCCGGAAACGGAAGCTACTGCAGGATTATCGCTGATATAGGTAATCGTGAGGCCGGCATTCGTGGCGGCCGGCAAAGTGATCGCCGAGGCACCTACACTCGGGGTAAGATCAGGCAGCGCCGCCGTCTGGGTACCCTGTGCAATGGTGAAATCCAGCGTCGCAGGCACCGATGTCCCGGCGCCATTGGTAGCGGTAACGTCCACGCTCACGTTTCCTGCAGCCGTAGGGGTTCCGGAGATTAAACCGGTCGTTGTGTTCAGCGAGAGTCCTGCGGGCAGGGTTCCGGTAGATACTGCATAGGAATCGGGCGTTCCTGTAGCCTGTATCTGATAAGAAAATACCGTTCCCACTGTACCGTTTAGCGATGCACCGGTCACAACAGGCGTAACAGGCGGAGCAGTTACCGACCCGGAAAGGTTCACCGTAACATCGGTTGCACCGGTACTGGCCAGTGTTATACTCCCGGTATAGGTTGGGTTCTCCGTTAAGCCTGCGCTCAGTCGGGTATACACGGTACCTCCTGTAGCAGGAAGCTGTACCGCATTGGCGTATCCTGAAGCTGCAGCCAGTGAAACCTCCCAGTTTGCAGATGCACTCACATCAATAGAAGCCGACAGATTGGAACCCGTCACGGAAAAACTTTGTTCCGTTGAAGGACCAGCACCTTGAACGTAGGTGAATCCGTTGAGTGAGGTAGGCATACTTGAGATGGTAGGGGTGGCTACAGCAGGTAAACCGTTGGAATACTCGAGATCGTCCAGATAAACCGTACCCTGTGTACCTGCGGCCACGCTAATTTGATGGTTCAAAGCAAAGGAATCGACATTTAGATTTGTTCCGAAAGCGCCCTTTGCAAGACCTGTCCCTACCTTTGTTCCGTTTACCCACAAATCCCAGGTAGCATTTGTCAGAGAATTGGACCCACTTCTTTCGTAAGAAGTTGGAGTTGTAGTATTATTATAATAAATCTCAATTGCATATATATTGGTGTCGCTTTGGGCAAAAAGTGTGGAAGCATTGGTTAAGCCTGTGGTCACCCATGTGGCATTACTTAAAACTGCCGTGGAAATACTGTTGGAAGCACCAAATGTAAGGCGTAGTCCCGCAAATACCTGTGCGTTAGCTATTGCGTTGTTATCTGAAAAATTAGCGCCATCTCCTATCATGAGATTATACACCCCTGTAGTTCCGCCATTTAAGGTTACGTTCGCTTTGAAATAACCGGCTTTAGATGCAGTATAATCATAAATGGAAAATTTTGTAGTAGACGTACTCCCCGAATTGGTTTTAAATTGCATTTCACTGCCACTTCCCAAAGCCAGTCCCGGATTGGCTAAAATAATGCTGCCAGGATTTGTTCCGACCCTTACTCTAGCTGTTCCTCCATTTGATTGCGGGGCCGGTAAAAAACTGGTAGAAGCCGTGCTTGATGTAAATGTTCCTGTTCCTGTTCCAAAATCATAGGTCCAGACCGTCTGTCCCCACATGAATACGGAGCAGAATGCCATCACTAAGGCAAGAGCCTGTTTTAGAAAAGAAAATTGTTTTGTCTTCATATGTTTGTTTTTTTGTATCAATTCTTATTAAGGGTGCGCATGGAGACCTCTCAGCGCTTCCCTCAAAACCATTCAAAATCATTAGCCGGTGCTATCGTTAAAGCACTGAAACCTCCATCAATTTCCGGTACACTGAAACACAGCAGAACGCGGGAAATTATGAAAATTCTATAAAGGGGTATCTTCCTAATGAATTAACCCTCTGTGCTTTACCAGCAAAAATCATGCTGAATTCCAGAAGCAAAATTATACAAAAAATCAAGTGTAAAGAAAATAATTATGTTAAGTTAACATCATATTTTAAAGCCCTTTATTACCCGAATGTGAACAGCTATTCTACAGCGTTTTTGCCACAAAAAAACCGGCGCATCGCACCGGTGTAAAAAAAACCATCACCAAAAAGCCTACCTTAAACACCCCTTTTTGCTTTTCTTTCTTTTCTCTTTGTTCTTTTCTCTTTATTCCCAACTGCTCTCTTAAACACAAAGAACACGAATATTTACACCAATTGCATCAAAAAATTGCGGTCTGAATAAAGCATCCGAGTCCGAGATGGGATTGCTTCGTCGAAGTTCCCTTCGACTTCGCTCAGGGACCACCTCCTCCTCGCAAAGACGCTGCCAAATTTTACGCAGAAGCACCTTTACATTGTACTTTTACATTTTACATGATCCTTTTTCTTTTTCCTTGGCTCTAACGCCACTCATTAACTCATGATCACATTCCCTCCTCATCACCTTCCATCACCCGCCTGATCTCCTCATACTCAAACCCCCTACCAATCAGGTACGTAATGGTTTTGGATTTTTTCTGATATTCCTTCAGGCCTTTCTGCTTTGAATAATGGTTTTCATAGATCTTTTTGAGGATGTTCTCATAATCCTGCTCATCGATTTCATCGAAACACCGGTTGATAAGCTTTTCAGAAATGCCTTTGAATTTGAGATGGTTTTTGATTTTGTTCCTTCCCCATGATTTCATGTAGAATTTGCCACGGATGTAGCTGCGTGTGAATCGTTCTTCGTTCAGGAAATTTTCCTTCATCAGATAGAGCAGGATTTCCTCTTTCGCTTCGGGAATAACGAGATAATCCCGCATCTTCTGCTCCACTTCCTGATGGCAGCGGTCCTGATAAACACAGTAGTTCACCATTTTCTGTTTGATCTCAAGGAAAGTGTAGGATTTGTGTTCCACGTAGATGTTAGATGTTAGATGTTAGATGTTAGATGTTAGATGTTAGATGTTAGATGTTAGATGCAAAATTAAACGGAATCCCGGAAAGCAGCGATTCTTTAAAAATTAAAAAAAAATCAGCCAAAATTATTGACTGAATCTAATTGCTTGTAGATAAGCTGCTTTCTGCAACTCCCGACGTCTATAACGAAGCCTCTTTACCTTTTACTTTTTACTTGGCTCTTTTGCCTTTTCTCTTTGTTCTTTCCTCTTTATTCTTTATTCCCAACTGCTCTATTAACCACAAAGAACACAAATATTTACACAAGGGACACAAATTAACAGCAATCTGAATAAATCATCAGATTCCGAGATGGGATTGCTTCGTCGTCGTTCCCTTCGACTTCGCTCAGGGACCACCTCCTCCTCGCAAAGACGATGTTGAATTTTGCGCAGGAGCAGCTTTACATTGTACTTTTTACATTGTACAGATCCTTTCTACTTTTGCCTTTTTCCTTGGCTCTTGCCTCTTGCCTCTAATACTGAAACAATGGCCGCGAATCCATGAGTTCATTCACTTTTTTGCGGACTCCGTAAATAACGGTGTCGTCTTTAAGGTTCATCACGACATCATTGATGAGACCGGCGATGATTTCCATGTCATTTTCCTTCATACCCCGCGTGGTGATGGCTGCCGTTCCGAGACGGATTCCTGAAGTGGTGAAGGCCGACTTGTCGTCGAACGGCACCATATTTTTGTTACAGGTGATATCGGCTTTTACAAGGGCTTTCTCGGTTTCCTTGCCGTTTACATTTTTATTTCTCAGATCGATGAGCATCAGGTGGTTATCGGTGCCGCCGCTCACGATGTTGAAACCGCAGTCCACCATTGCCTTCGAAAGTGCCTGAGCATTCGCAATGACCTGTTTTGTGTAGATTTCAAACTTTTCATCGATGGCTTCCGCAAACGCCACGGCTTTCGCTCCGATCACATGCTCTAGCGGACCGCCCTGAATTCCCGGGAAGACAGCACTGTCGAGCACCGCGCTCATCATTTTCGTTTCGCCTTTAGGGGTTTTATGTCCAAATGGATTTTCAAAATCCTTGCCCATCATGATCATGCCGCCACGTGGTCCGCGCAGGGTTTTGTGCGTGGTGGTGGTTACAACATGGCAGTGTTCAAAAGGATTATTAAGCAGCCCTTTGGCAATTAAACCGGCCGGATGCGCGATATCGGCCCATAAAGTAGCCCCCACTTCATCAGCCACTTCTCGGTATTTTTGATAGTCAAGATCCCTGGAATAGGCGGAAAACCCTGCAATAATCATTTTCGGTTTTACTTCGAGGGCTTTCTGGCGCATCGCATCATAGTCGATAAGGCCACTTTCACGGTCAACACCGTAAAAATTTGCCTGGTACTGAATTCCTGAAAAATTCACGAAACTTCCGTGAGTCAGGTGGCCGCCCATCGACAGATCCAAGCCAAGAATGGCATCGCCAGGTTTCAGACAGGCCAGATAAATGGCCGCGTTGGCCTGGGAACCGGAGTGCGGCTGTACATTCACATAATTCACGCCGAAAAGCTCTTTAGCGCGAGCAATGGCGAGGTTTTCAACTTCGTCCACAACTTCGCAGCCGCCGTAATATCTTTTGCCCGGATAACCTTCTGCATATTTATTCGTGAGGACGCTGCCCATGGCTTTCATCACATTATCGGAAACGAAATTCTCTGAAGCGATGAGTTCAATTCCGTGGGTCTGTCTCTGTCTTTCCTTTTCAATAAGGTCAAAAATCGGGTCCTGCATTTAAATGTTGGGTGTTAGGTGTTGGATGTTTCGTGTTGGATGTCTGATGTTGGTGCCAAATATGTGATGTCAAACTGTAGAAATCCCCCATCAGATTTGGAGTTTCAAATTTAAGTAAAAAATTCATTGGTGAAGAATGGCGATGTTGTTTTTTGTTTTGAGGGGCATTTTGTTGTTTTGTTTTTCTGGTCTTGTGCTTTTGGCTTTTTAGTTCTACTTCTCTATTTTTCGTAATTCGCACTTCGTATTTGGTACTTTTCACTTTTTTCTTTGCTCTTTGCTCTTACCGCTAACCACAAATCACACCAATTATTTCACTAATGACACAAGATCCTCCTCCTGCAAGAGTTCCCCTCTTAAACCCCTTTTACATTTTACTTTTTACTTTTTACATTGTACAGTTTACTTTTGCCTTTTGCCTTGGCTCTTTTTACTTTTGCCATGGCTCTTCAATCTTCCAATAATTTTGAATATCTTTACCGACTCAATTATTCAAGAAATGAAAAACAAAAAGAAATATAAGAAAGAGGTCCTGAAATCCCTACAAAGTCTGGCTTTTTTGGAACATGAACTGCTCGAAACCATGACCAATCTGATGCTTCTGAAAGAACTAAAGAAAAACGACATCAGTTTTGCAGAAGGCGACACGTTCTCCTTTGAAGACAGCATCTTCGATTACAGCCCCGACAAAAACATCCGGAAAATCGCAAAACTCCGCAGAAAAATGCTGAAAACCATGAACAAACTTGTGGAGAAAAATGACTTTAAAGACAAACAGATTGAGTTTTTGGCGTAATTAGCAGTATAGAAACCGTTAAGTTGTTCAGTCGTTAGTTGTTAAGCGGTAGAGTCGTTGGCCATAAAGTTGGCGGCTTTGACTTTTTTAGTATTGGTGGTACTCGTATTCAGTACATTTAACATGAATACTTTGTTCATTTTACATTTATTTTCTGTAGCGATTTTTACCTCATCAATACCCTTTCAACCCTTTACAGAAAGAACATTCCCGGGGTTGAGCCATACCTAATCCCTACTTTAAGCATATTAAAAGCCTGCTAAAGGCATGGTTTCCTTAACCTTAACCATAGTCTTCATCTTTCTAAATCAGCAGGATCTCACATCTGGCTTCCATCTCCCAGCTTTCCGCCTTCCTAAACACAAAGAACACAAATTTCTGCACCAAAAGCACAACACCGTATCCCGGCTTAATCTGTCGCACAAACCCCGTGTACATTTTGCATTCTACAATTATACATTTTACTTTTGCCTTGGCTCTTGATTCTTGATTCTATCAAAACAACGTTTTCGGCTCCGCCATCTGCGGAACATGAATCTCCACTCCGAATTCTTTATTTACTTTTTCAATAAAATACGCCGAAAGCAAAGGTGATGCTTTCTCTATATTCTGGTGCACAAAGAAATACAGTTTTTCAAGACCTGCTGCTTTCCATTCTGCAATTCTCGTGAGCCAGTCGTCGAGTCTGGTGTAATCGCTTTCTGCATTGGCGCCTACGTACCGCACAAACGCCACCGGTGTCGTGAGTCTCATGTGAAGCATATCCCTTCTTCCGGCGGTGTCGACAATAATATTGGTGATGCGGTGTTTTTCAAAAAGTGCCATCGTGGTATTGAACACTTCCTCGTCTGAAAACCACTCACTGTTCCGGAGTTCTACCCCCAAAGGGACTTCTTCCGGCCAGTCTTCGATAAACTTTTCGAGTCTTTCGTAATCTTTGGGTTTGAAATTGTCGTGAAGCTGCAGGAAAACCATCCCCAGTTTTTCATCAAAATTCAGAACCGAAGTGGCAAACTGGGTCACGACATCGGTAATATTCAGCAGCCTGCGGAAATGCGAAACCGTGTTGGTAATCTTCGGGAAAAACCTGAAATCGTCCGGAGTTTTTTCCTTCCACGTCAAGACTTGGTCAGGCGAAGGCATCCCGTAAAAAGTAGCATTCAGCTCAATGGAATTGAACTGCGTCGCGTAATAGGTCAGTTCGTCCTTCGTGCCTTTCGGATAAAATCCTTTGAGGTCGGTTTTGTTCCATTTCGCACAGCCGATACGGATTTCCAGGTCTCTGGCTTTGGATTTCTTCAGGATTGTCCCAGTTTTGGGATGGTCATCAGGAAGGGTAAAATCAATTTGCGAAGGGTCTTCTACTTGTCCGAATTTCATAATGTACTGATTTGTTTATTTATTTTTAGATACTGCGGTATCAAAGACGTCTCCCCAACTGTGTTCCCCCTTAAAAGTGACGAAGCGCCCGTCTGGGAAAAGCACAATGGATGAATCACATGGATAATGAATTTTCAGGAACATATTATGAACAAATTGATCTTTATCTTCTTTCCAGTCAAACTTCTTCATCCTATTTTTCAGGCCTTCACTGTTGATGTAAAGAAGCAGAAAATCAACTCCTGCTTGTTTGAACTTTTTGGGGTACGATTTTAAGTCTGAAATAACATAAGGATTATTATCTGAACTTTTGTTGCATGCGTCTAATCCGGGATAATAACTGATGACTAAACGACGTTCCAAAGAATGGTTGAGGTTACTTTTTAACGCAGCCATTTCTTCAGCGGATAACATCCCCTGTGTTTTCCTTTGAACGCGTACGTTGTACACCGTATCTTCTTTCTCAAAATTAATATTGTAGAATATTTCATTATTGCCCTGCATAAATTCAGCTTTAGGAATTTCTGCAAATTGGTCATTCACATAAATCTGTTTTTTCTGTGCGGAGACTCCTGTAAAAACCAGGAACATTGAAAAAATAAAAACCTTGTTTCTCATCACTTCAAATATAATAAAAAACCCGCAGAAATTCCGCGGTAATTGTCTTGTCTCTTTGTTCTTTACTCTTTATTCTTTGCTCTTTAATCCTGTTATTGTAACCACAAAGGACACCAATATTTACACAAATTGCACAAAATCTAAACCAGCACTATATGCAGCAACAAAACCTACTGTACTTTTACATGATACCTTTGCCCTGGCTCTTGATTCTTTAACCTTTTAACCACAGAGAACACAAAAGAATTCACACTGAGCACACAGAAAAGGTATAAAAAACCACAGACATTTTGGCTTTAGGCTTATATGCTTTAGGCTGGGACGCTAGTTATCAACTCCTGCGTATGGCTTACCATCTCTTGCTCTTCTTAACCACAGAGGGCACGGAGAATTTACACAGAACACGGGGAAAAACACAAAAAAACCGCAGAAAAATCTGCGGTCATGTCTTGTCTCTTTGTTCTTTACTCATACCTTCTTAAACACAAAAGGACACCAATATTTACACCAATTGCACAAAAAAATTGCGGTCTGAATAAAGCATCGGAGTCCGAGAGGGGATTGCTTCGTTGTCGTTCCCTTCGACTTCGCTCAGGGACCACCTCCTCCTCGCAAACAAAGGACACCAATATTTACACAAATTGCACAAATCCCAAAATCAGCACTATCTGCAGCCACGAAACTTTCTGTACATTTTACTTTTACATTTTACGGAACACTTTTGCCCTGGCTCCTCTTTATTCTTTATTCTTTGTTCTTTGTTCTCAATTACGCTTCACAAGAACTACAACTTACAAAATTCACCATCATTTCTTTGGAAACCGATGAACTTCTTTGGTAATACAACGTTTTCACTCCTTTTTTCCAAGCTTCGATGTAGAGGTAGTTCACATCTTTTACCGGCATTGTCGACGGGATCTGTAAATTCAATGACTGTGCCTGATCGATGTACTGCTGTCTTTGCGCGGCCTGCGAAATAATTTCCATTGGCGATATTTCCCTGAAGGTTTTGAAAACTGCTTTCTCTTCATCCGTCAGTTCCTTCAGCTGCTGCACAGAACCGTGATTCAGCATAATGGTTCTCCACGTTTCTTCATTGTCGAGTCCTTTTTCTTCCAAAAGTTTCGCGAGGTATTTGTTCTTGCGCATGAAATTCCCCTTCGCCAGACCGGCTTTGTAATAATTCGAGGCAAAAGGCTCAATTCCCGGGGAAGTCTGACCCAAAATGGCTGAACTGGAAGTGGTTGGAGCAATCGCCATTGTGGTCGTGTTCCGCATTCCGTAGCCTTTCAATAGTTCCGGCTCACCGTAAATATTGGCGAGTTCCTGTGATGCCTGCAACGACTGTTCTTTAATCTGTCTGAACGCTCTCGCGTTGAACTGTGTTGCCTCAAAACTTTCAAACGGAATCATATTTTTCTGCAGATAGGAATGATAGCCCAAAACGCCCAAACCAAGCGCACGGTGACGAAGGGCAAAGTTTCTGGCTCCGGTTAAATAGTAATTTCCTTCGGTTTTCTCGATGAATTCAGATAAAACAGCATCTAGAAAATAAATCGCCAGTTTCACGGCGTTCGTGTCTTTCCATTCGTCGTACAGCTCAAGATTCATCGACGAAAGACAGCAGATAAAAGATTCCTCAGCACTTGAAGGAAGCATGATTTCCGAACACAGGTTACTCGCATTCACCATCATTCCGTGGTCTTTGTAGACCTGCGGTTTGTTCCGGTTCACATTATCGGTAAAGAAAATGTAAGGCAAACCTTTCTGCTGACGGCTTTCCAGCACGCGTGCCCAGATTTTACGCTTGTCCATATCGCCATCAATCATGTCCTGCATCCAGTAATCCGGAACACAGATTCCGGTAAAGAGGTTCTGAATCGGACTTCCAATATCCTTGATCGATAAAAATTCTTCAATATCACCGTGGTCAATGTCCAGATAAGCGGCAAAAGCACCGCGACGGACGCCGCCCTGCGAAACCACATCCATCGCGGTATCGTAAAGCTTCATAAACGACACTGCGCCGGAAGATTTTCCGTTATCCGTTACGGCAGTTCCGCGGTTTCTGAGCTCTCCGAAATATCCGGAAGTTCCGCCACCGATTTTGGTCTGCATAATCACTTCGCCGAGTTTATGCGTGATTCCTTCGATATTATCGGGAACATGCACGTTGAAGCACGAAATCGGCAAACCGCGTTCGGTTCCCATATTGGCCCAAACGGGAGACGAAAAGCTGATCCAGCCTTTCCTGATCATTTCCTCGAAAGCAGGCTGCAGCTCAGGTTTGTATAATCTTTTTGCGGCTGCAGACGTAATTCTGAGGATCGCGCCGTCAACGGTTTCCCCTTTCAGTAAATAGCCGCGGTTCAGCATTTGTTCGGACTCTTCGTTCAGCCACCAGATTTTCGATTGTTCTTCCATATTGTAATGCTTTTGACAGTCGGCATCATGCTTTCTGCGTATTGATTTTTATTTTATTTTGGAGCAGAAGGTTTTCGTTTCCTGTTCCTGTTCACACCGCTAAATTTCCGGTGCGTCAAAATTCCCGAAGATATTGTCGAAACTTCCGGCGGAGCCCTGGAATTTTAAGACTTTAATTTCCGGATTACCGTCAAGGTTTTCATCCCGCTGACACTGGAACTCCAGAAATAGGGGCATCTCCAGAAGCTGTTTCTGAATTTCCTCATTCGCATAGGCAGAATGGTGGTAAAACGTGAGTCCGTCTTCTTCCACAAAAACCTGATACCTGAACTTTGTGTAATCGAGTTCGCGGAAAGATTCCAGAAAAAGCTCAATATTTTTTCTGTTGGTTTCTGCAAATTCGGGCTTTATCCTGTAGGAAACATTGATGTTGATCATGATTTACGGTCTATTGATTTTTTCAGATGGCGTTCCTACGGAACGCTTCATCACCCCTTTCCATTCTGCTACACAGATAAAGTTCCTGCGGAACTTTTTGTTTGGGTATTCTAAATTCTCTAATAAGTTTTGGCTAAAGCCGATCTCTATTCATTTTCAATAAACGGACTAAAGCCCGCTCCTATTGATAATTTCTTGAAAACACTGGCGCTCGCTTCGCTCGCCCACCTTCCTACTTCCTAAATCCTACTTCCCGTCTCCTAATTCCTACTCACTGCTTCCTTCCTTAAAACAAATCATTTTCCGTAATACTTTTGTCGTGTTTCGTATAATCCACCGGCCTTTTGGCGAAGAAATCATCCATGGAATTGGCAAAAACCTCTTCCTCGAACCAGATCATCGGTCGGTACTGTTCCGGCGTGATGTTGTAGCGGGTTTTCATGTTGATCTTTTTCAGACTGTCATCAACACGGTACTTCATAAAGTTCAGAAGATCCTCTTTCGTGAAATTGTCGATTTCGCCCAGTTCAAAAATCCAGTCGATGATTTCTTCTTCCAATAAAATAGAATGGTCTACCAAAGTATAAATATCTTCAAGGTCAGAATCGGTGAGAAGGTCTGGCTGTTCTTCGCGGATCTTGTTGATCAAGTAGATTCCGGCGTTGGCGTGAATCTGCTCATCAACTGAAGTCCAGGCGATGATGTTCGACACATTTTTCATATAACCCTTGAAGCGCGTGAACGAAAGAATAATCGCGAACTGGGAGAAAAGAGATACGTTTTCTATGAGAATACTGAAAAGCAGCAACGACGACACATATTCTTTCGGAGTCGTAGAATTCGCATGTTTCAACACATTGGTCAGGAAATCGATCCTTTTTTTAATGGCCGGAATTTCCACAACATGGGAAAACGCATCGTTATAGCCCAACACTTCCAGCAATCTGGAGTAGGCCTCGGAATGCCTGAATTCGCATTCTGCAAAAGTAGCTCCAAGTCCGTTGAGTTCCGGTTTGGGCATATGGTTATAAAGATTTCCCCAAAAAGTCTTTACCGATACCTCGATCTGGGCAATGGCAAGAAGGGCGTTTTTGATGGCATTTTTCTCGTGTGGTTCCAGCTGCGACTGAAAATCCTGCACATCGGCCGTAAAATCCACTTCGGAATGCACCCAAAATGATTTGTTGATGGCCTCTACGAACTGCATAATCTCTGGATATTCAAACGGCTTGTAACTGATTCTCTTTTCAAAAATTCCCATCCTTTATTTTTTCTGTTTTCTGGTTAATGATTTTGGCTGATAAAAAGAAATACTCTTAACGTGCTGACTGAATGGCATTTAATCCGTTTGTCTGTCCGCAAAACTGTTAAAAATATTCCTGAAGCGCGAATCACAAATGTAGAAAATCCACATCACTTCCGAAAGGTGTAAATATTAAATAACTGACTTTAAGCCGCAAAAGTTTTCCACAATTACACAGACGCGGCTTTACCACCACATTTAAATTCCGGCTTTGCCAATTAGCGGTACTTTATACCTAAAAATATTAAACAGTTCCTTCGAAAATGCTTTAAAACCAATAAAATTTTATTAAACACACAAAGGACAATTAAAAGCACCAGTTCTGTAACATTTTTTTTCTTTTGAATACTTATTCATGAAACCAATTCGCCCATGTTAGTTATTGAGAACCTCCATAAATCCTATGACACCGGAAAGAGCAAGCTTCATGTGCTGAAAGGCATCAACCTGAATATTGAAGAAGGCGAATTTGTTTCGATTATGGGAAGTTCCGGTTCCGGAAAATCCACTTTGCTGAACATCATCGGGATCCTGGACGAAAAAGATTCGGGTGTTTACAAGCTGGATGGAATTCCTATTGAAGATCTTTCGGAAGTAAAATCAGCCGAATACCGCAGTAAGTTTCTGGGATTTATTTTCCAGTCCTTCAACCTCATCGGATACAAAACCGCTCTTGAAAATGTTGCCCTACCACTCTACTACCAAGACGTTCCGCGAAAAGAACGCAACCAAAGGGCTATGGAATATCTGGAAAAAGTGGGGATTGCGGAATGGGCCACTCACCTGCCGAATGAACTTTCGGGCGGACAGAAACAGAGGGTGGCCATCGCAAGAGCTTTAATCACGAATCCAAAAATCATCCTTGCCGATGAGCCAACCGGCGCGCTGGATTCAAAAACCACGTACGATATCATGAAACTTCTGCAGGAAATCAACCGCGGGGGAAAAACCATCATCGTCGTGACCCATGAACCCGACGTGGCAGCGGAAACGAAGAGAAACGTCATCCTGAAAGACGGCATCATCGAGAGTGACAAATTCATTACCCAAAGGGTTTTAGTTTAAAAAAAATTCAAGATCATTTAATCCTGATTCTTAAATAATATGTTTGATATAGACCGTTGGAGAGAAATTTTTGAATCAATCCGGAGCAATGTGCTTCGGACGGTATTGTCCGGTTTTACGGTAGCACTCGGACTGTATATTTTCATTGTGCTGTTCGGAATCGGGACCGGTCTTAAAAATGCTTTTACCGAAGGCTTCGCGAGAGATGCGACCAATCTCATTACTATTTTCAGCGGGAAAACAACCATCGCATACGGTGGACTGCAGGCTGACCGTAGAGTTGTCCTCAAAAACGATGATTACGAGCAGGCCATCAGTTCCGATCCGGACAAAGTAGAAAATTCAACCGCGAGATATTCCGCCAATCTGACGGTGAAATACGGCAAAGAAAGCGGAAGTTACCAGATCAGCGGCGCCAATCCCGAGGAAAAAATCATCGAAAACCGTAAACTTACAGAAGGCCGTTACCTCAACAGTCTCGACATGAACCGCAAACAGAATGTGGCGGTCATTGGCAGAATGGTGCAGCGTGACCTCATCAAAAACGGCAGCCCTGTCGGCAAAGATCTGGAAATCAACGGAACGATGTTTAAAGTGGTAGGTGTTTTTTCTGATGACGGCGGCGACTGGGATGAAAGGATGATCACTGTTCCCATTACCACGCTTCAGCAGATGAAAAAAGGCTCCGATACGGTAAGCAATATTTTCATCACTTATAATACCGCTCTTTCGCCTGAGGAAGCCATCAAATACGGAGACCAGCTTCAGAAGGAGCTCAAAGTAAAGAACAAGATTTCTCCGGACGACGAAAATGCGATTGTGGTGCGGAACAATGCCAAAAACATGGGTGAAACATTCCAGTTTTTATTTATCATCACGCTGATCGTAGGCTTTATCGGAATGGGAACTTTGCTTGCCGGAATCATCGGCATCAGCAATATCATGGTGTATATCGTAAAGGAAAGAACCCAGGAAATAGGTGTTCGGAAAGCCATCGGTGCCAAACCGAGCGCGATCGTAGGTCTTATTATGCAGGAAAGCGTTGTGATTACGGTAATTTCAGGATTTATCGGAGTTGGTCTCGGCGTTTTGTCTCTGGAACTGATTGGCGACAGTCTGGAAAAATATTTCATCAAAGATCCGTCCGTTGGATGGGGACTGATTATTGCCGCGTTTATTAGTCTTGTTATTTCAGGAGTTGTTGCGGGCTTTGTTCCGGCGTTCCGGGCAAGTAAAATAAAACCGATTGAAGCGCTGCGTGCGGAATAGCGAATGGGGTGCATTGCTTCGCTTCGCAGTGAAGGTGAACCACTTAACCGGTTAAAAGGTTAACAAATTAGGGAAACCATTGAAATCAACATTTATACTATTGCCGAACTGATTAATGCTGCGAAATCATCTGTTCAACAATTGACTAAAAAAATCACTGCAGAGCACACTCAATTTGCAATGCAAAAAATTGATCTTAAATGAACATTATTTTCAAAATAGATACATGGCAGGAGATTTATCATTCTTTACGGAATAATAAACTCCGGACTTTCCTCACCATGATTGGTGTCGGTTGGGGAATGTTCCTGTTTGTAGCGCTTCTTGGAGCGGCAAAAGGCATGGAAAACGGTTTCGACAAAATATTTTCGGGGTTTGCCACCAATTCCATCTTCCTGTGGGCGCAGAACACGACCATTCCGTACGACGGTTTTCCAAAAGGAAGACAGATGAATCTGCATTTAAGTGACCTCGACATGCTTCCGAATAAAATTCCGGACATTGATTATATTTCTCCTCAGAATTCACGGGGGAATTTCGGCAGTCCCGGAGAATCTTTTTCTCGGAACGGAAAAAACGCAACGTATACGCTGAACGGCGATTACCCGATCGGCAACAAGATTTCCCAGAAAAAACTGATCTTCGGAAGGTATCTGAATGATGCCGACATTAACGAAAATAAAAATGTCATCGTGATTGGTGAAGAAATTTACAAAAACTTCTTCGATGCGAAGAAAAACGAAAACCCAATCGGAAAATCTGTCACTGTAAAAGGCCTCTTTTTCAATGTCATCGGGGTATTCCGCGTGAAAAAAGGTGGCGGAATGGAAAATGACCAGTCTTCCTATATCCCACTTTCCACATTTACCAAAATGTACAATGATGGCGATAAAGTCGGTTTTTTCGCCATTGTGAGTAAGCCGAATGCGGATCTTGCCGTTGTAGAGGAACGCGTGAAAACGGAACTGAAGAAAAAATACAATGTTTCGCCCGAAGATACCAATGCTTTTGGAAGTTTTAATCTCGGTAAAGAATTCAGTAAACTTACAGGATTTCTGACCGGTATGCAGCTTTTGACCATTATTGTAGGTACGCTGACTATTTTAGCAGGAGTTATCGCCATTTCGAATATTCTGCTCATTACGGTGAAGGAAAGAACGAAAGAAATCGGAATCCGACGCGCTTTAGGCGCCAAACCTGCCGAAGTGCGGAACCAGATTTTGCTGGAAAGTGTTGTGATCACCTTAAGTTCTGGAATTTTAGGTTTCATCTGCGGAATTTTTCTGTTGATGATTGTTGATAAATTTACGCGGAACCAGGACGAATTTCCTTTTTATAACCCTACCGTAAATTACGGCGAAGTTTTCGGCGCGATGGCGGTTATGGTCATTCTCGGACTCATCATCGGGATGATTCCCGCACAGAGAGCCGTGAAAATCCGGCCGATTGAGGCGCTTAGAAGCGAATAAAATTGGGAACGATCTCAAAAAAATAAAAAAATAGTAACAGTAAAAAATAAACTAATCATATGAAAAAGAAATTCACCTGGAAAAAAGCACTCTATATTTTTCTGGGACTCCTCTTTGCTGCGGCTCTGATCTCCGGAATCATGTATCTGGTTAAATCCAATACCACCGAAAGCGAAAGCTTCCTGACCAAAAGACCAACGGTTCAAAATCTGGATGACAAGGTGATGGCCACCGGGAAAATTGTACCGCGCGAAGAAATTGAGATCAAACCCAATATGTCCGGAATCATCGATAAAATTCTGGTTTCCGAAGGCGATCAGGTTTCCGCAGGGCAACTGGTCGCGACTTTAAGAATTGTACCGAGCGTGCAGAACGTGAATGCAGCGCAGCAGGAAATCAACAACGCCAATCTGCAGATCAGCAACGCAAGAATCAATATCGATAATCAGCAGCAGCAGTTTGCAATGCAGCAGCGGCTCTACACCCAAGGCGTGATCTCGAAACAGGAATACATCAATGCTCAGCAGCAACTGCAGTCGACACAGCAGGTTTTCAGAAATGCGCAGCAGCAGCTTCAGACCGCACAAAAGAACCTGCAGATCGCCAGAACGGGCGCCACTCCTGAACTCGCAAGTCTTGCCACGACTCAAATCCGTTCAAAAGCCAACGGAACGGTGCTTGAAGTTCCTGTGAAAGTAGGAAGTCAGGTGATTGAAGCCAATTCCTTCAACGCCGGAACCACCATCTGCTCGATTGCGGACCTTAATTCCCTTATTTTTGAAGGGACCATCGACGAAGCGCAGGCGGGAAAACTGAAAGAAGGCATGAATATGAATGTCGTGATCGGAGCACTTCAGAACAAATCATTTCCGGGACGCGTAACGATGATCGCACCTAAAGGCAAGGATGAGAACGGAACCATAAAATTCCCGATCGAAGGGGACGTTTATAACAAAACCAATGAATACATCAGAGCAGGATTTTCCGCGAACGGTGAAATTATTCTGAGTTCACAGAAAAACGCACTCCTTCTGGATGAATCTTTGATTCAGTATGAAAAAGTGAATGGGAAAGACCAGGCTTTTGTGGAAGTTAAACAGCCGGACGGAAAATTCAAGAAAAGGAATGTAAAACTCGGTGCTTCAGACGGCATCAATGTTCAGATCCTTCCCGGTTCAAACATCACAAAAGATTCAGAGATTAAAGTCTGGAATCCGTCAGATAAAGACAAAGAAGCTTTAAAGGAGAAGAAAGATAAAAAATAACCTGGGCTGATTCACTTCAAAAGCCAATGGTTTTTATACAGAAAGAACGTCAACTTATTGGCGTTCTTTTTTTGAATTATCTTTTCCGGATGAGCAGCACGATGTTCAGAAAAAGCAAAAGCAAATCGAGGCAGATCCAAATGGAAGTGTGAGTGATTTCGTCCCTGTACGCTGAAATTTCATCAACCGCAATTCTGGAAAGATTCAGGTTCTGATTCACGTAATTTTCAACTTCAACAATCTGATCCATGTTTTTATTCGGCACAGGATGACGGGAGAAATACACGAGGTTTTTTTTGCCTAAATATCCTGCAATCCAGTACTCACCGGAGTTTTTCATATTCAGATAGTCTATGCGGTAATGTTCCGGACGGATTTTTCCGGTATGCTTTAACGTAAACTGCAGATCTTCACCTGTTGAGTTCTTTTTAATGATGTAAAAATCGATGGGTTGCGGCAGTTTATTGATGACCTGAATGACCATCGCATTTTCCTGAAACTGAGTCATGCTGCTTCGGATAAACCAGAATGTAAAAACAGCGACCGACACCACCACAATAAAAAACCTCAACAGTCGTGCTGTCAGAACAAAACGTCCTCTTCTGATAAAAACGAGTGCCAGTGCAAAAAAAAGCGCGATACAAAGAACGAAAGCAATATAACCCATGAGAGCAAAGATAAGATTTTTGATTTTGAATCTGCAGCAAAACTACTGAAACGGTTCTCTACACTTCTGCATTCCATTCCGCATGAAACTCTTCGAGGAACTCCAGCATAAAACGGTGCCTTTTTTCAGCAAGTTTCTTTCCTTTTTGGGTGTTCATCATATCCTTCAGCAGCAGCAGTTTTTCGTAAAAATGATTGATCGTAGTGCCTTCGTTTTTTTTGTATTCCTCCTTAGTCATATTGAGTTTAGACGGAATATCTGGGTGAAACATCAGGTTATTCTTAAATCCCCCAAAATTAAAAGTCCTCGCAATTCCGATGGCTCCTATCGCATCCAGCCGGTCTGCATCCTGCACGATTTTTAATTCCACCGGAAGGTTTCCGGTTGTTTCGCCGCGGTTTTTAAAGGAAATATTTTGGATGATGAAAAGCACCTGACCGATTATTTCCTCAGAAATGCCCTGACTTTCGAGAAATTTACGGGAAATCTTCAAAGCCAGAGTTTCGTCGCCGCCGTGGAATTTAGGATCGGCAATATCGTGCAGAAGCGCTGAGAGTTCCACAACCAAAAGGTCACAGTCTTCAGTTGCCGCGATATTTTTTGAGAGTTTCCAGACTCTTTCAATATGAAACCAGTCGTGGCCGGCTTCGGCGCCTTCCATTTTCTGCTTTACGAATGCAACGGTTTGGGTCAATACATTTTCCATCGGATTAAATTAACTGATCCAACACTATTTTCCAAAGATTTCTATTAAAACTTCTGAAAAAATTGATGTGACCTATCTCCCCTTTTTCCGATTCCGACACTTTTATTTCACGGTAGGTCTTCTTTAAATTGGGATAACCGGTATTCATCAGGCTTTCCATGCCTTTTACCGTCACCCATGGATCGTCTTCGGCGTGAATCACAAAACTTGCCTGTGTTAAACTTTTGGAATGGTCGTCTCCTGTTTTTTCAAAAAGCCGGCTTGTTGATTTTTTATTTAGAATTAATGTCCGCCAGTCCAGTGCGGTACCTTTCGGCAGAGTTTCGCCCAACCCAAACCAGTGCGCCGGAAAATATCCCAAGAGATGGGAAGCCACCGGAAGGGCAATTCCGAAGCCCAAAGCCGCGGTTACGGCTACTTTGAAATCCAAATGACCGATGTAAGCATCCTGAGTTCCAACAAAAATAAATTTTTCGAAAATTGCGGAGTCCTCATTCATTCCCAAAATCAGCGCGCCAACAGAATGTCCGAGACAAAATTTCCGGTAAGCGGGAAATTCCTTTTGGAGGTAATCGGTCATGGCTTTGTAATCCAGCGTTCCCCAAATCCGCATGGATGCGTTGAAACCTTTCATTTTTTTGGGTTTCGACAATCCAATTCCGCGGTAATCATAAGTGAGAACAGTAAAGCCATTTTCTGCCATAAAAGTGGCAAAAGAGTAGTAAATCTGCTGTTTCACGCCTGTAGCGGAATTAATGAGCAGCACTCTTCCGTCAGCAATTTCTGGCTCAAAAAGGGTTGTGGTAATTTCAAAGTGATCGTCCGTTTGAAGGGTGAAAGTATTCATTCGTGTTAAAAAATCAAATGTATTTAAAAATAAAAGAGAATCTCAAAAATTTGAAATTCTCTGCATAAGTTTAAGCTGTCTGCCCCCTGAAGAATCGGCTTTTAAATAAGCAGATCTACGGAATATTTATTGCCCGATCAGTTTTTAATCAATACCGATTTCGATAAATTCAGTAATGATTTTAATGGGATTATTTGCTTCATCAAAACCGATATAACTCGCATAAAAACCTTCGCCATAACCTGTTTCGAACGCAAAAATATTGCCCTGTTTTTCATCATCGGGTTTAAGGAATGCATATTGATCGATCGCTCCGTTTTCATCAAAAAAATGTTCATGAAAAAACTCTTCGTAAATCCCCATGAAATCTGCTCCCTTGCGGTGAAACAGCCTGTTTTCAAGATGATTGAGACATTCCTGGGTTTCAAAATCCATCAAACAGCCCATTCCGCTTTCCACAGGATAGCCAAAAATCTCTTCATCCTTCAGATCTTCCAGATGCTGGCCGTCGGTCGTCGCCATTTTCCACTCTGCAATTTTTGAATCACCGAAAATAATTTCCACGTACGCAATGCAGTTGGATTCTCTTTCTTTATGCACCAACACCGGAAATTCACCCTGCGGAAAATGAATCGTAAATTCCGCCATATCGTTTGTGATCAAAGGATCACACGCAATCAGCCTTCCGGTCGGAAGATTTATTTTTCCGGCTTCGAATGTTTCCAGCAGCGGACTTTCCATGAAATTTTTACTGAAAAGCTTAGAAATATTTTCGATATGCGTCATTTTTGGATGTGATATTAAAGGGTTTTCACTTTCTCTTCCAGTAAAGCAATTTTGTCTTCGGCGTCTTTTTTCTTTTTCAGTTCATTATCCACCACCTGCTGCGGTGCTCCCGCCATGAATTTTTCGTTCAAGAGTTTCTTTTCTACCGAAATCAGAAAGCCTTTCAGATATTTAATTTCTTCTTCGGTTTTGAGTTTTTCTTCACCCAAATCCAGATTTTCACTTAATGGAATTGAAATTTCGCTGGAACCTACCAGAAAGGTAAAACTCGGCTTGTCGGTTTTTTGGGAAAAATTAATTTCCTCGATATGCGCCAGCTTTTTTACGAGTGCTGTATTTTTAAAGGAGTCAGCATTTGTAAAGACTTCCACCTTTTCACGCGGAGAAATTCCTTTGCTCTGACGGTAATTTCTTACTCCAGAAATCAGTTCCTTTGAAACTTCAAAGTTTTTTACAAGATCCCTATCAAATGTTCCTGCTTTTCTCTGCTGCGTAATGACCAAAGCGGTTTCCGGCGTTCTTTCCGAAATATTCTGCCACAGTTCTTCCGATAAAAACGGCATGAACGGGTGAAGCAGTTTCATTAACTCCTCAAAATAAGCGATGGTTTTTCGGTACACTTCATCGGATATCGGCTCTCCAAAACCGGGTTTAACCGCTTCCAGATACCATGAACAGAAATCATCCCAGATCAGTTTATACACGAGGTGCAGCGCATCGGAAATCCTGAATTTCTCGAACTGATCTGCAATTTCACCAACGGTTTTGTCCATTTGGTTTCCAAACCATTCGATGGCCTGGTTATCAGAATCGTTGGCTTTAATGGTTTCATCGCGGTTCCAGCCCTGAATCAAGCGATAGGCATTCCAGATTTTGGTGGCAAAATTCCGGCCTTGCAGCATCAGTTCTTCATCGAAAAGCAAATCGTTTCCGGCAGCTGAACTCAATAAAATCCCGACACGGACTCCGTCTGCGCCGTATTTTTCCATCAGTTCAATCGGATCCGGCGAATTGCCCAAAGATTTGGACATTTTTCTGCGCTGTTTATCGCGTACAATTCCGGTGAAATAAACATTTTTAAACGGAACTTCTTTGCGGTATTCCAAACCTGCCATGATCATTCGGGCTACCCAGAAGAAAATAATATCGGGGCCGGTCACCAAATCCGCAGTCGGGTAATAGTAATTAATTTCCTCATTTTCCGGATCCAGCATTCCGTCGAACACGGAAATCGGCCACAACCACGATGAAAACCAGGTATCGAGGGCATCCTCATCCTGTTTCAGGTCGGAAATTTCAAGGTTTTTTCCGGATTTTTCTCTGGCCAGAACCAAGGCTTCTTCAGCGCTTTCGGCGACAACAAAATCATGCTCGCCTTCGCCATAAAAATAGGCAGGAATCTGCTGCCCCCACCAAAGCTGGCGCGAAATATTCCAGTCGCGGATGTTTTCCATCCAGTGTTTATAAGTGTTTTTGAATTTTTCCGGGTGAAATTTCACCTCATCATTCATCACCACATCCAGAGCAGGTTTTCCAAGCTCAGACATTTTCAGAAACCACTGAACCGAGACTTTAGGCTCTATGACCGCTCCTGTTCTTTCAGAAGTTCCGACTTTGTTCAGATGATCTTCAGACTTTAAGAGCAAACCGTTTTCCTCGAGTTCTTTAGCAATTAATTTCCGGACTTCGAATCTGCTTTTTCCTGCGTAATGCTGTCCGTGTTCGTTCAGGTTGGCGTTATCATCCAATGAATCAATCATCGGTAAGCCATGACGTTTTCCGATTTCGTAATCGTTGATATCGTGAGCCGGCGTAATTTTGAGTGCACCGGTTCCGAATTCTATATCCACATAACCGTCTTCAATAATCGGAACTGCACGGTTCACGATCGGAACGATCACCTTTTTACCCTTTAAATGCGCATATCTTTCGTCATTTGGATTAATGCAAACGGCGGTGTCGCCAAAAATGGTTTCGGGACGCGTTGTGGCTACGGAAATAAATTCTTCCGTTCCTTCGATTTTATACTTGAGATAATAAAGTTTGCCGTTCTGCTCTTTAAAAATCACTTCTTCATCCGAAATATTGGTTTTCGCTTCCGGATCCCAGTTTACCATGCGATAACCTCTGTAAATCAAACCTTTGTTGTATAAATCGACGAAAGATTTAATGACCTGCCGAGACAGTTTAGGTTCCATCGTGAAGCGGGTTCTGTCCCAATCACATGAACAGCCGAGTTTTTTGAGCTGCTCCAGAATGGTGCCTCCATATTTATCGGTCCATTCCCATGCATGTTTCAGAAATTCTTCTCTCGTAAGATCCGATTTACTGATTCCCTCCTCTTTCAGTTTGGCCACAACTTTTGCTTCGGTTGCAATAGAAGCATGATCGGTTCCGGGAACCCAGCACGCGTTGAAACCCTGCATTCTGGCCCGTCTTACCAACACATCCTGAATCGTGTTGTTCAGCATGTGGCCCATGTGTAGAATTCCGGTCACATTCGGTGGCGGAATTACAACTGTATACGGAGGTTTTTCGTTGGGTTCTGAATGAAAATACTTATTTTCGAGCCAGTAACTGTACCATTTCTGTTCTGTTTCCTGAGGACTGTATTTTTCTGAAATCTGCATAAAATCTTTTCTTTAACGCTAATGATGTGCAAAAATAATGTAAATAAAAATTTTTATACTGAATATTAAATTTATTTTTAACTTTGTCACTCAAATTGTATCAAAACAGATATAAAATATTTAAAAATATGAAAAAATTATTTGCAGGTTTTGCATTAATGGGAGCGTTTGTGTTAGCATCTGCACAAACAATTACTTTCGATCAAACTACATGGGATTACGGAACGGTAAAAACCAATTCTGACGGTCATAGAATGTTTACGGTAAAAAATACCGGAGACAAGCCTCTGATTATTTCCAGCGTTAAAGCATCATGCGGATGTACCACTCCGGAATGGAGCCAGGATCCGATTATGCCAGGAAAATCTTCTCAGATTAAAGTAGGTTATAATACTGCGATCAACGGACCTTTCGTAAAAACAATTGAAGTATTCTCTAACGACCCGGTAAACGGAAGAAGCGCTCTTAACATCAAAGGAACTGTTGACCCGAATGCTAAAGAAGTTGTAAAGGTATTGACTCCCGCAGAACTAAAAGCTGCAGAGAAAGCAAAACATATCGCCGACAAAGCTGCTAAAAAAGCCGCAAAAAAGTCTAAAATGGCGGTGAAAAAATAATTAAGGATTTTGATCCTGTAAAAAACCATTTCACAGTTTGTGGAATGGTTTTTTGTTACATTTATATTCTAAAAATAATAAAGATGAGCGATAATTTCAGTGATGACTTCTTGATTAAAGGAAATTTTTCCATTAAGGATTCCAGCACACAATATAAAGGACCACTTACCGAGGAAGATGGGGAGAAAATTCTTGCGCAGGAAAAAGCGCAGCTCCACAAACTGCAGGAAAAACTGTATGCAGACGGAAGCAAGTCTCTGCTCATCATTCTTCAGGCGATGGATGCAGCGGGGAAAGATTCCCTTATTGAGCATGTTTTCGGTGGTGTAAATCCGCAGGGATGTGAAGTCACCAGTTTCAAGACCCCAAACTCCAGTGAATACGCCCATGATTTTTTGTGGAGGCAGGCTGTAGCACTTCCTGAAAAGGGCAAAATCGGGATCTTCAACAGAAGCCATTACGAAAGCGTTCTGATCTGCAAAGTACATCCTGAATACAATCTCAGCGAAAAGGTATGGAAAAGCACAGAGGAATTTGATGAGCAATTCTGGAAAAAACGTTACAAAAGCATCAGGAATTTCGAAAAACATCTGGCGCAAAACGGAACAACCGTCATTAAAATATTCCTGAATATTTCCCAGAAAGAGCAGAAAAAAAGACTTCTGGACCGCATTAACGAAGAAGATAAAAACTGGAAATTCTCTTTGGGCGATTTGCCTGAACGCGAACTTTGGGACCAGTACATGAAGGTGTATGAAGAAGCCATCAGTAAAACTTCGAAGAATCACGCCCCATGGTTCGCCATTCCGGCCGATGACAAATGGTTTGCCCGTGTTGCTGCGATACAGATCATCATTGATGCGCTGGAGAAAATGAACCTTCAGTATCCTGAACTTTCGGCGGAAGAACTAAAAGGTTTGGCGGGAGCGAAAAAACACCTGGAAAGTGAGTCATAAAGTAAAAAAGCAGAAACTTAAGTTTCTGCTTTATTTTTATTCATAAAAACCACAAGAAAAACTGTAAGCCGGATTCTGTACCTGAAAAAAATAAAACAGGCGCCTGTTATTTATCTGTACTTTACATTGCTGCAAAGCTTTAGCTGCTTACCCCTCGGTTTTTGGAACGGGCCACTCCTATTTTCATTGCTGAAAAAATCCGATATACTTAACATTGCACCGCAAAGAGTTTACCTGGTTTCACTATAAATAAATATACATACTTTCTGTTGCACTTGTCCTGATCTCGCGACCGGCGGATGTTATCCGCTTTGCTGCCCTGTGGTGTCCGGACTTTCCTACCCCATTTCCGGGATCAACAGGCCGTTCTTCTTGTGGACGGCAAAGATACTGATTTTCTGCATGAACTGCCCAAAGTAAAAATTTCTGCATTAATTAAAATCTAACGCAAAAAAAAATTATCTTCGTGCAACTAATTTTCAGAAAACGTTGGACGGCAAAGAGAAAATATTCGCACAGCTTGTGAAGGATAATCAGGGACTGATTATTAAGATTTCACGGCTCTACACCAATTCCCTGGAAGATGAAGAAGATCTTTTTCAGGAAATTGTGTTACAACTCTGGCGTTCTTACGACTCATTCAAAGGGCAGTCGAAAATATCCACGTGGATGTACCGCGTAGCCCTGAATACCGCCATTACCCTTTTCAGAAAAAAAACAAAATCGCCACAAACCGATGAACTGATGGATTTTCACCACAGTGATTTTGTGGAAGATGATGATGAAAAGCAGCAGCAGATTACCCTGCTTTATAAAGTCGTGAAAATGCTGCCAAAAGTGGAACGTGCGATTGTAATGATGTATCTGGACGACCTCCCTTACCGCGACATCGCCGAGAATTTAGGGATTACCGAAGTAAACGCGCGGGTAAAAATGAACCGACTTAAAAAGACGTTAAAAGAATTAATGGAAAAGCATGCCTGAATTTGATTTAGATACTTTTAAGAAAACATGGCAGGAACAGGAAGTTCAGCCAAAATATGACAGCGCAGAAATCCGGGCGATGCTCAACAAATCGTCGCGTAATTATGTGAAATATATTTTCTGGATCAGCGTTGCCGAATTTCTTGTAATCCTCAGCCTCACAATTTACTATACTTTTCTTGGGAACGACTCCGGAAGTTTCCTCCGAATTCTCAGTAAACTGGGAGTAAAAACCTCTGAGGCGCTGGAATATGATTTTTCGCACCTTTACATGATCCTGAAAGCTGTCAGTATTGTAATGACCGCATTTTTCGTTGTTAAATTCTACCGTAACTATACCAGAATAAAGGTAGAATCCAATCTGAAAAAATTCATCCTTCAGATCATTGATTTCAAAAAAACCGTCAATCTTTTCATTCTGGCGAATATTGCTCTGCTGGTCATATTTACGGCAGTGCTTACCGGCTTTATTTTTTATGTGCTGTCGGAGCAGCAGATTCATCTCAGCAACTCGGCTTTGGCAGGCTTTTTCATCGGCCTGGCGTTCATGACTGGATTAAGCATTTTCCTGATCTGGCTTTACTACCGGATTGTTTACGGCATCATTATACAAAGACTCGGGAAAAACCTCGAGGAACTGAAGAAAATAGATTCAGCCGAATAGTAAACAAAAAAAGGTCAGTTTTCACTGACCTTTTTTTATAATTCCTTTCTGAGCCTCGCTACCGGAATATTAAGCTGTTCGCGGTATTTTGCAATGGTTCTCCGGGCAATATTGTAACCCCTTTCCTTCAGCAGTCCAACCAAAGCGTCATCGGTTAAAGGTTTTCGCTTGTTTTCTTTACTGATGACTTCCTGCAGGTGATTCTTGATTTCTTTTGTCGAAACTTCTTCCCCGTCATCGTTCGTCAGGGAGTCTGAAAACAGGTTTTTCAGGTAAATAATTCCGTTCGGAGTATCGGCATATTTGCTTTTTACTACTCTTGAAATTGTTGAAATATCGAAACCGGTAATATCGGCAACATCCTTCAGGATCATGGGTTTCAGCGATTTTTCATCACTTGTAATGAAATAATTCCGCTGCAGTTTCACAATCGCAGAAATGGTCTGAAGCAGCGTATTCTGTCTCTGATTTATAGCATCAATATACCATTTTGCAGCGTCGAGTTTCTGTTTGATGAAAAGTGCCGCCTGCTTATGATCTGCAGATTTTTTATCATGCGAATAGGTCGTCAGAATATCTTTATATTCTTCGGAAACCCGCAAAGATGGGGCATTTTTACTGTTCAGCAAAGGAATCACATCCACCTCTCCGTTTTTATTCTCTTTAATCTGAATCACGAAATCCGGAATAATTTCCTGGTTAATCGTGATGGTTTGCGTATCGAAATTCCCGCCCACTTTCGGGGAAAGCTTCGAAATTACTTCCAGCGCATCCTTCAGATCCTCTTCATCAATATCATATTTCTGGATGATTTTGTTGTAGTGCTTATTCGTAAGTGCATCAAACTGACTTCTCAGAATATTTCCGGCCAAAATAACAGCTTTATCGGCACTTACTTTTTTCTCAATCTGCAGCAGCAGGCATTCCTGCAAACCTCTTGCTCCAACACCCGGCGGATCGAGTTTCTGTACATAATTTTCAAGAATGTCGGTGATTTTTTCCTTATCGGTGATTATTCCCTGAGAAAAAGCAAGATCATCCACAATCTGTTTGATTTCGCGTCTCAGGTAACCGTCATTATCAAGATTTCCGATAATGTATTCGGCAATTTTCAGATCATCCTCATCAATCGTACTCAGATTAATCTGTTCCAATAGATAGTCATAAAGCGACTGACCTTCGGTTAGAAGCGATTCATTGTCGAATTCCTCATCATCAGCGGAATAGTTGCTTGAAGCAGTTTTATAGGCCGGTTCGTCATCAAAGATATATTCATTGACGTCGAAATCGGTACTGATGGTGTCGGTTCCTTCGGTTTCAAAACCTTCATCCACCGAAGAAAACTCCTCTTCATTGGATTCTTCCTGTACTTTTTCGAGCGCAGGATTTTCTTCAAGCTCGCGCTCGAGTTCTTCCTCGAACTCCAGGGTATGAAGCTGAATAAGCTTCATGAGCTGGATCTGTTGTGGCGCAAGTTTTTGTCCGAGTCTAAGTTGTAGGTTCTGTTTCAGCATTCGTAATCTGTCTTACTAAAATTGAATTTAGTTTATTTTAAGTACTGTTGTACTAAGCAGTATGTTATGATTTAAATATAAAAGTACGATTATTTTTTAGAACTCCGCATTTTTAGGCGCTCTCGGGAAAGGAATCACATCCCGAATGTTTGACATTCCTGTTACAAACAGCACAAGTCGCTCCAAACCAAGTCCAAAACCGGCGTGCGGCACAGAACCGAATTTTCGGGTATCGAGATACCACCACAACTCGTGTTCATCAACATTCATCGCCTTCATTTTTTCCTTTAGAACATCAAATCTTTCTTCTCTCTGTGATCCACCGATGATTTCGCCGATTCCAGGGAAAAGAACATCCATTGCCGCTACGGTTTTTCCGTCTTCATTCAGCTTCATGTAAAAAGCTTTGATGTCTTTCGGATAATCGAAAAGTACCACCGGACTTTCAAAATGTTTTTCTACAAGGAATCTCTCGTGCTCACTCTGCAGATCGGCACCCCATTCCTCAATCGGGAACTGAAATTTGCCTTTTTTATTTTCTTTTGAATTTTTCAGAATATCGATCGCTTCGGTATATGAAACCCTTTTGAAACGTTTTTTGATGACGTTCTCCAGTTTTTCGATAAGGCCTTCAGAAGCTCTGTCTTTTTCAGGTTTCCGCTTCTGTTCCTCCGCAAATCTTTTGTCCAGAAACTCCAGATCATCTTTGCAGTTTTCCAGGACATAGCCAATCACATATTTAAGGAAATCTTCAGCCAGATCAATATTGTTTTCGAGATTGTTGAATGCCACTTCCGGCTCCACCATCCAGAATTCGGCGAGGTGACGCGTCGTATTGGAGTTTTCGGCACGGAAAGTCGGTCCGAAAGTATACACCCTTCCGAGTCCCATCATCGCGGTTTCAACGTTGAGCTGACCGGAAACGGTAAGATTTGTCTTTTTTCCAAAGAAATCCTGATCAAAATCGATATCGCCGTTTTCGTCTCTCGGAATTTCGTTTAAATTGAAGTTGGTCACACCAAACATTTCTCCTGCCCCTTCTGCATCGGCTCCTGTAATGATCGGAGTATTCATATAAAAGAACTGGTTCTGGTTGAAGAACTGGTGAATCGCAAAACTCACCGAACTTCTGACTCTGAATACAGCTCCGAAAAGATTGGTTCTGAAACGCAGATGCGCCTGCTCACGCAACACTTCGAGGGAATGTTTTTTCGGCTGAAGGATGGTCTTGTCTCTTTCTTCCGTAAAATTATCTCCTAAAATTTCAATTTTTTTCGCAATAATTTCAATGGACTGACCTGCGCCTTCACTTTCAATCAGTTCACCTACAATCTTCAGTGATGAAGCGGTGCTGATGTTTTTAATTACATTTTCATCAAAATTCTGGAAATCGACCACTACCTGAAGGTTGTTGATCGTTGAACCGTCGTTCAGTGCAATAAAGCGGTTAGAGCGGAATGCCCTTACCCAACCCTGCACGGTAATGTCGTGATGCAACTGTTTTTTGTAGTCTCCCAGTAATTCTTTAATTGTCGTTCTCATGCTGCCTTCTTTTTTCATTTTCGTAAAGCTTCAGCTCTTGTTTTGAGCTGCTTTAATCAATAGATGCAAATGTAAAAAAAATTTGGCGTAATTTTTGATGTAGGCGGAGAATTTTTAGAAAAGAATTTCAGATTTTCAGACAGAAAAAAGCCTGATCCATAAGGCTCAGGCAATGACTTAAAGAAAATGATATGCAGCGAATATCATTTATTCAATCCTTAATTTTATTCATCTTTCTTCGATGGTACGAGGAAAACATCCATCAAACCTTCGGGTAAAGACATTTTCAGAAATTTTTCTTCGCGGTTAAGTTCGAGAATCCAGTCTCTGATGATGGGAATAACAATTTGTTTGCCTGCGAGATCGAGTACAAAATAATGCTGACCGGTCTGGTCGTTTATGGAGACAATATTTCCGCAGGATTTCCCGTCCTCCTCACGGATTTCGAAGCCTACAACTTCGTGGTAATAGAATTTGTTACCCGTGAGTACCGGAAGCGTGGAAAGCGGCAGATAAACGTCTTTTCCCAGGGACTGATCGACTAGGGCTTCTGTAGAGTTTTTAAAAGAGATAATCAGCGTTTCGCCTTTACTCCACGACTGTTTTGCAATGAAGAAAGGAACGAGCATTCCGTTGATATCAACGAAAACCGAGTCCAGTTTGGTGTACATTTCCGGCTGGTCGGTATCGAGTTTCAGGAATACATTTCCATGAAGGCCGTGTCGGCGTGTAATTTTCCCTAAAAAGTAGCAATCTTCCTTTTTCATCAGTCTTTATTTTTAATAGTGAGCCGGAGCGCCAAAAATCATCGTTACACCGGCGTTCAGGCGTTTCATCCTGCAAATATAAATGGTTTTAAAATAACAGAGACGCCAAAATTGGCGTCTCTGTATATTATTTTGCGAATTTTAAAGAACCAATTAAGCTTTTGCTTCGTCAGAACCTTCAGTTTCTGCATCTGTTTTAGGAGCAACAACTTCTGCAATTTTCTCAGTAACGTTTGCTACTGTTTCTTTCACAGCGTCTACCGCACCCGCAACTGCCGCCGCAGCACCGCCTAATGTTTCAGCAACATTTTCAGCAACTGTTTTTTCAGCTTCAGGAGTTTCTTCTGCTGCTTCTGCAACCGGAGCGTTTGCTGCTTCTTCAGCTGCTTTCTCTTCAGCTAATTTAGCATCTGCCGCTGCTTTTTCTTCAGCCATTTTAGCGTCAGCTTCTGCTTTAGCATCCGCTTCAATTTTCGCTGCAGCATCAATTCTCGCCTGATTTACTTTTGATTCAGCATCGAAGGCTGCTTTTTTAGCATCTTTCTGAGCTTTGGTCAAAGAATCTTTTTTGTTTTCAACCGATTTTTCTTTCTCTTCAACCCAAGCTGCAAATTTTGCATCTGCATCTTCGCTTGAGAAAGCACCTTTAGCAACACCACCTTGAAGGTGTTTTTTGTACAAAACTCCTTTATAAGAAAGAATTGCTCTTGCAGTATCGGTAGGCTGAGCACCATCGTTCAACCATTTTACTGCAGAATCCACATCCAGTTCAATAACTGCAGGATTCGTTACAGGATTGTAGGTTCCGATTTTTTCGATGAATCTACCATCTCTTCTTGCTCTGGCATCGGCTACTACAATGTGAAAGAAAGGTTTCCCTTTTTTTCCGTGTCTTTGTAATCTAATTTTTACTGACATATAATTTTTGTTTTTTGGGAGCTCGTCCCGTTAATTATTAAGGGTGCAAAGATAGGAAAATAATTCAACTGCAGATACTGAAATGCGATAATTTTTCTTTGGTTTGAATTTCTAATACGCTAAATATCAATCTTCATTCTTTTTCAGTCCAAGATAAAACAGACCATAACATTTCCGGTTTTCTTCAAGACCTAAAAATCCGTCGAGATGTTTCATCATTCCCGGAGTGCTCCAATAACAGCCGACTTCATTAACTGTACTGGTCAGGTACATATTCTGCACTGCCATTGCGGTGGCGGCGATTTCTTCCCATTCCGGAACAAGACCGCTGAAATTCACGGAAATGGTAATGACGGCGTTTGCTTTTGAAATCTTGGCGGCAATATCCAAATACTTTTTTTCCAGAAAAACTTCCGGAGGTGTTGTTTCTTTATAGATCTGAGCCAACTGTTCACCCAGTTCTGTTTTTTCCAATCCTGTAAAAACCCTGAAACGCCACGGTTTTGTTTTTTTGTGATTCGGTGCGAAATGAGCCGAATTTACGATTTCTTCCAGAACTTCCTGCGGAATTTCTTCGGTGGAATAATCTTTCGGGAAAGTGCTTTTCCGGCTTTGGATGATGTGTTTTAAAATTTCTGCCTGATTCATCCTGCAAAAATAAGAAGTTTTGGATAAGGGTTTAGATTTTCAACAGAAAAGAAAGCGACTGCTTATAAACTTCTACAAAAATTCTTTTCGGCGCTCGCTTCGCTCGCGCCCTCAAAAAACAGCCTCAATTTTCTGATGAATGTTGTTGAGCGTAAACTCGTCACCAACTTTCTTGCCTTTCATCGTCTTAGCCATCGGACTTTCCTCGGAAATGGCATAAAAACGGTCTCCTTCATAAAAAAACTCGCCCAATGACACCGAAATGTAAAACCTGGCTTTATTGGTAATGACTAGCGATCCCAGTTTCACCGTTTCCGAACTTGAGTTCAGCACCTTCTGCATTTGGCGCTGCATATTTTTCAGGGAAAACATCTGTTTATCGAGATGGTAGATTTCACTCTGAATTTCCTCACGGATGGAGTCGTATTTTGTTGTTTTTTTGATATCCCTGCTTGCTTCGAGGGTGAAGTTGAGATAGAATTCCAGGGATTTCACTTTGCCGGAAATCATTTCCTTCACGAAATTGCGCAAGTCATTTTTATCGTAAACTGCCTTCTGCATGAGCATTCTGAGTATCTTCGAGGTTATTTTGAATTTAATTTCGGATTTCTTTACCGTTCAAATAAAGCAAACCCGATTCATCTAAACAAAAAACGTGCAGATTTATTTTATAAACTGCCGCCTCCGTAACGAAAAAAACTCCTCATACAAGCATGAGAAATTGTCAGAAAACCATTTACACAATTTTCTGCACAAAAAAGCCGGGCTTTAGCCCGGCCCTGATTTTTTGTATCTTATCTTTCTGAAATTTCCTTCAGTTTATTCAAACCGCTGCCATAAGATTTATCCATTTGACCGGTCATGAAAAATCCCATCAGATTCATCGGATATTCCAGTTCGCAATCCATATCCCAAGTCACTTTTGTGGTATTTCCCTGCGGAGTCAGAATAAGGTCCGAAGTGGCATCGCTTTCAAAAGGTTCCTTAAAGAGCATTTTTGTCGACTGTTTCCGGTTCGGTTCCAAAGCGGTAATGATTTGGCAGCCTTTTCCTACATCATCATTTCCTTCCCAACAGTACTGATCGCCGATCTCTCCTGAAGTTCCCGAATAATCCATTTTCAAATTCGGATCCAGTTCCATCCACGGATTCCACTGATTAAATGCCTTCATGGAATTTACATTTTGCCATACTTTTTCAACCGGAGCATTAATCACAATTGATTTCTCGAAATGATAGGATTTACCTATCGCAAACATCACAATGATGAGCACTACCACCAGTGCAAGCAGAATTTTTAAAAAGGTTTTCATAAGTGTTTTTTTAGTTAATAGTTAGAGTAAAGGTAAAATTTAATTTTGAGTAAATTTGCGGTGATCAACATAAAAAATTACAGAAAATCAACTACAATATGCAAAATCCTTTATTGGAAACGTTCCATACCAAACATCAGTCCGCTCCATTCAACGAAATTAAAGAAGAACATTTTCTTCCTGCCTTTCAGGAACTTGTGAAAATTTCTGAGAAAGAAATCAATGAAATTGTGGCAAATCCCGCCGCACCCACTTTTGAAAACGTCATTGAAGCCCTAGCTTTTTCCGGAGAAAAACTGGATGTGGTTTCCGGAATATTCTTCAATCTGAATTCCGCAGAAACCAATGATGAAATCCAGAAAATCGCACAGGAAGTTTCGCCGCTTTTAACTGAATTCTCCGCAAAAATCTCTCAGAACACAAAACTTTTTGAGAAAATTAAAAAAGTGTATGATGAAAGGGAAAAATATGAACTCACCGGCGAACAGCAAATGCTCCTTACGGAAACTTACAAGGGTTTTGTGAGAAGCGGTGCCCTGCTGAATGATTCCGACAAAGAAAAATTCATGAACATCAGCATTGAACTGTCGAAAAAATCGCTGCAGTTTGGCGAGAATGTATTGGCGGAAACGAATAATTATTTCAAACATCTCACTGATGAAAACGATTTGGCCGGAATTCCTGAACCTATCATCCGGCAATACCGCGAAGAAGCGAAGGAACGGAAACTGGACGGTTTTGTCGTGACTTTGCAGTATCCGAGTTTCATTCCCTTCATGACTTATGCTGAAAACCGGGAATTGAGAAAAGAATTGGCGTTAGCCAACGGAAAAAAATCCTTCAACAATAATGAATTCGACAATCAGAATCTGATTAAGGAAATTATCACCCTGAAACAGGAAAAAGCGCAGCTTCTGGGCTATAAAAACTTTGCTGATTATGTTCTGGAAGAAAGAATGGCGAAATCTCCGGATCAGGTAACCGCTTTTCTGGATGAAATGTTGGAAAAAGCAAAACCATTTGCCGAAAAAGAAATCGAAGAGCTAAAAACTCTCGCCAAAGCCGACGGAATTGAAGAAATGCACAGTTACGACCATACTTTTTATGCAGAAAAACTCCGCAAACAGAAATTTGACATTGATGATGAAGAACTGAAACCTTATTTCCAGCTCGAGAAAGTTCAGGAAGCGGTTTTCGGGCTTGCCAAAAAACTTTTCGGTCTCGAGTTTCTAGAAAGCTCCGAGATCCAGAAATATCATGAAGAAGTAAAAACCTATGAAATTTTTGAAAACGGAACATTCAAAGCGCTTCTTTACGCCGATTATTTCCCAAGAAAAGGCAAAAGAGCCGGCGCGTGGATGACGAGTTTCAAAAATCAGTACAAAAACAACGGCGAAAATTTCCGTCCGCACATTTCGGTGGTCTGCAATTTCTCAAAACCCACCTCTGATACACCAAGTCTGCTGACTTTTCAGGAAGTCACGACCCTTTTTCATGAATTCGGCCACGCATTGCACGGAGTTCTGGCCGACACGACTTATCCGAATCTTTCCGGAACCTCAGTAAAATGGGATTTTGTGGAATTACCGTCGCAGTTTCTGGAAAACTTCTGCTATGAACCGGAATTCCTGAAAACTTTTGCACAACATTACAAAACAGGAGAAATTCTCCCGGACGAAAAAATTCAGAAAATCTCCGATTCCAAGAATTTTATGGAAGGTTATCAGACTTTAAGACAGCTCGGTTTCGGGAAGCTGGATATGGCGTATCACACCGATTCCGACAAAGTGGGCGACATTAAAACCTTCGAAGCCGAGGAAACAAAAGCTACGAACCTTTACCCTTCAAATCCTGAAACAGCGATGAGCACGAGTTTTTCGCATATTTTTCAGGGCGGATATTCGGCTGGTTATTATTCCTACAAATGGGCGGAAGTTCTGGATGCGGATGCATTTCAGTATTTCAAAGAAAACGGAATCTTCAGTCCTGAGATTGCTGCAAAATATAAAATTTTGCTTTCATCGGGCGGAACAAAAGATCCGATGGAACTTTACAAAGATTTCAGAGGAAGTGAGCCGAAAGTGGAAAGTTTATTGAAACGGGCTTTCGGATAAAATATAAAGTTTAAAAATCGATCTGCGTCAGTTGCAAATTTGATGGAAGTTCCACATAAGCAGCCGACGCAGATTTTTTATTTGAAACTCTGCTTTTTCACGAGTTCAGCTCTGGCTTTAGCCAACATTGGAATGGAAATCATTCCCATCACAATCATGATCACCAACTGCATGGTGTGGGAAATAAAAGCATAGGAAAGTCCGACTTCGCCGCCTTCTTCAGGATTTTTTCCCATGGAGAGGAATAAAGCCATAATTCCGAACTTTAATGCGAGATGAAAAGCGCCAATTCCGCCTGAAGCGGGAACCATCATGCCCAAAGTACCGACTACGATAATGAAAAATCCGTCCGCAAAAGTAAAAGCAGACGTTTCCGGAAGCGCAAAACACACGAGGTAAGCCGCCAAATAATACGAAATCCAGATACCTAAAGACAATAAGATGAATTTTACTTTCTGCTTCATTTTAAAAATAGAAGTCAGGCCATGGAAAATCCCTTTTGCGAAGCCGATTGCTTTTTGATAAAGGGGAAATTTCTCCAGTCTCTTTCTCATCACCAAAAACAAAATCCCGAGTAAAATAAAAGCACCTAAAACAAAATATAAATTGTTCGATTGCGGCGCTGCAGTTCTGTCCTTCTCCTTAGTTACATAATCGTAAAATGCCAGAATAGCATCATACTTAAAGATTAGTGTTAGGAGCAGAAAACCGCCCATACAGACCAAATCCACAACTCTTTCGAGAATAATGGTTCCGAAGGATTTTTCTACCGGAACTTTCTCTACACCGAAAAGTGCAGTAGAACGCGCCAGTTCGCCACTTCTTGGAATGGTAAGATTCATCAGATATCCAAAGGAAATCGTCCAGAAAGCATTGGAGGTTGAAATTTTATAACCCATCGGTTCGAGCAACAGATTCCAGCGCAACGCCCGGAACCAGTAAGCCAGAATTCCAAAGACCGAGGCTGCAAAAACCCAAAAATAATTGGCTTTCGCAAAATATCCTGCAATTTTACTGAATTCCATGCCTTTTAAGGCAAACCACATGAAAACAGCCGCCACTGCAAGCGATAGTGCTACGGTTAGAAATGCCTTTAAGGGATTTTTTTTTGTATTCTGTTCCAAACCGGAAATTTGTGGAATTAAGTAAGGAGGTTGGTTTTTTCGTCGGGAAAGATAATTTTGGGCTGGAATGTCGCTGCCTCTTCCGGTGTCATTTGCGCATAGGAAATAACGATGATGATATCGCCTTTCTGCACACGCCTTGCAGCCGGTCCGTTCAGGCAGATTTCTCCGGATTTCCGCTTTCCTTTGATGGCATACGTATCAAAACGTTCGCCGTTGTTGACGTTGACAATATACACTCTTTCGCCGACGATAATTCCGGAAGCTTCCAGAAGATCCTCATCAATGGTAATGCTGCCGATATAATTAAGATCAGACTGTGTTACCCTGACCCTGTGAATTTTAGATTTAAAAACTTCAATTAACATGAAGCAAATTTATTAATAATTATTTGATTAAAAGAACAAAAATTGGTTTCGGGCAGCAGCACCAATTCCTTTGAAACAAATTCAATACAATCGTATTTTTAGTGAAGATTCAATAATTCACCCGTCTGATATACTAAAAAATATGATAAAATTTAGGATTTGATAATTTATAGAAATTCTGAACCAGTTTACTCAAAAACCAATATTAATGCGCAATTGGCACAATTGTAGTTTGCGCTGAGGCTAATGAATGGAGCAAAATCTGATTGTCAAATTTTGATGTTAATAGAAAGAAAAATACTTTTTTTATTAAATTTTTTAAAAAAATTTGCACAATATGAAAAAAGTTTTATATTTGCTTTAATTACAAAACTAACCTTAACATCAATATTATGAACAAGTCAGAATTAATCGACGCAATCGCTAAAGATGCAAGTATCACAAAAGTTGCTGCAAAAGCCGCTCTTGAATCATTTATGTCTAACGTAATGGAAACTTTGAAACAAAAAGACGGAAAAGTTTCATTAGTTGGATTCGGAACTTTCTCGGTTGCCGAAAGAGCTGCAAGACAAGGAATTAACCCTGCAACTAAAAAGCCAATCAAAATTGCTGCTAAAAAAGTTGCGAAGTTCAAGGCAGGTGCTGATTTATCAGGAGCTGTAATGGGCGGAAAGAAAAAATAATCTGTTAACCACACAGAATACTGATCCCGGAAGAATTTCCGGGATTTTTTTTATGGAGCTAAGCGGGATATTTTCCAGTCATAATCCTCCTGAAGCTCATAAATGATGCGGTCATGAAGCCTGTTGGGTCTTCCCTGCCAGAATTCTATTTCATAAGGGCGGGCTAAATAACCGCCCCAGTTTTCCGGTCTCGGTACTTCTTTGCCTTCAAATTCCTTTTCAAGATTTTTCAGTTTTTCTTCCAGAAAATTCCTGTCGGGGATCACCTGGCTCTGCGGAGAAACTGCGGCTCCCAGCTGGCTACCCTTAGGACGTGAATAAAAATACCCATCGCTTAAATTTTCAGGGATTTTTTCCAGCACCGCTTTAATGATGATCTGCCTTTCCAAAGCCGGCCAAAATAAGTGAAGACAGGCTTTTGGGTTTTTCAGAAGCGCTTTACCCTTTCTGCTGTCATAATTCGTGTAAAAGATAAAACCTTCGTAGGTAAAACTTTTCAGAAGCACCATTCTCGTCCGCGGACAGCCATCGTCTTCCAATGTAGAAACCGCCATGGCATTGGCTTCAGACACTGCAGGATCTTCCTGAGCCTCGAGAAACCAGTTCCGGAACTGCTCGAGTGGATTTTCTTTTATTTGATTTTCAAGAAGTTGTGATTTATCATATATTTTTCGGTTTTCGTGCAGGTTTTCCATGAATTTTTTTATTACTTTTGATTAAGGTTTTATTTGACCTCACCATTCAGATGACTCATTCTTACAAAGGTAAAATATTAATTTCCACTCCGGATATTGCGGGCGATATTTTTTCGCGTTCGGTGGTGTTGGTTGTTAATCACGATGAGAACGGTGCTTTCGGGCTGATCCTGAACAAAAAGAACGACTCGATGAGCGAGGATCTGAACGAAGTATTCGGCTTCAATGTTGATGTTTATGACGGCGGCCCCGTGGAAAATGAGAAGATTTTCTTCATCAACAAAGGAGAGAAAATAACAGATGATTATTCGGAGATTACCGATGATTTTTACCTCACAGAAGACCTTCAGAATGTGGTTACAGCCATCATTGAAAAGAGAAAAGATGTGAGCGAAATCAAGGTATTTTACGGTTATACCGGTTGGTCGCCGATGCAACTCGAAAATGAAGTGAGCAAAAAACTCTGGACTGTTGTGGATGTTTACAACCTGGATTATACTTCAGCGACCGACGAGCGTTTGTGGAAAAACATCATGCAGAATCTTGGCGGCGAGTACTTATTGTGGGCCAATGCACCGGATAATATCTCAATGAACTGAAATTTTAACAAAACTTTAGCATAGCTCTATATATCGAAGACGGTGAAACTCCGTTTATGTGGTAGTATTAAAAACTAAAACCCGGTCAATGACTATAACATATGGTTGTTTATCGGGTTTGTCAATTCCCGCTGAAGCTTTCCCGCCAGAGATTAAGAATTTCAGTAAAACGATCTTTCGCAAATGTTTTATTTCGGATTTTGGAAACCGATTTGATTCCTTTCATATCCGAGACCATTAAGATTTCTTCGGCTTTTTGGGATTCAAACGCAATGATCTCCGCTTCCACGATTTCAGCCAGACCTTTTTTATGGATAAAAGTCACGAGGTTTTCCATTAAAGGGGAAATATACGCGCCTTCCGTCTGTTTCGGAATTTTAATCGTGTTGCCTTCCAGAAAGAGCAGGTTTCCGTCAATCGACCTTGCGATTCTTTTGCTGGGATTCAGAAAGATTACGTCATCCAAATCATTTTCTGCGGCATAAATCCGGGCATAGATATTTTCAGGTGAATGAACATTCAGACTGCTCAGCAGATTAGTGTTTACGTTGATTTCCTTGATCAGATCCATTTCAATATCTTCCGACACAGAAAGAATATCGATCACCTTCTCGGTTTCAAAATGATACAGAACATCAGATTGTGAAAGGATCCGGCCGTCGTTCTGGCGGTACACCATCATTCGGATGACGGCATTCTGCATTCCGTTTTTTTCCGTTTGTGCGTTCAGAAGGTTCTGGAAAAACTCCAAAGTATAGGTTAAAGGAATGTTCATCCTCATCTTTCGCATGGAAGCCATAAGGAAGAAATAGCATTCTTCTGCAAGGATGAGCTGCCCGTTTCTCACAAAAAAAGAAACCCAGACCGCATCGCCGTAAAGAAATGCGCGGTTTCGGAAATCGATGCTGTCGGTATTCATTTTCAAATTTTTCAAAAAAAATAATGAACGGAAAATCCGTTCATCATGATATTTTTCGCTTGGGGATCTTATGTCGCCCCTAATTTTATTCTCAGATTCTCAATCAGATTCTCCCAGTAGAGTTTGTTTTCGTCTTCATCTCCTTCTTCACAGAAATCGGTAACGTTCATCGACAGATCATCGGTAATATCATCAATCACGATCGTCATTTCAAAGAAATTTTTGGTTCCTTCGTCCTCTTCCCAACGGAAGCGCACAAAACTTTCCGGCTTATACCTGATTAAAGTGGCCTTTTCTTCCGGGCCTCCGTTCCAGCTGAAGAAAAAATCGTCTCCTTTTTCCAGCACCTCATCGGCGAACCATTCCGAAAGTCCTTCCGCACTCGCCATATATTCATATAAAATCTCTGACTGACAGTGCATTGCAAATTCATATTGCACTTTCTTTTTCGCCATATTGCTCCCTTTTAATGTGTCGCAATATATAAATTAATTTCTTAAGTATGCAAAAGATTTGGGTGAAAAAAACCTGCTAAATATCAGGAGCATAGTGTTTTGTTTCTCTTACGCGCGGAGCCCCGCTCTCACTGCTCGCTTTCAGTTGGCGGG
>JAIBEW010000033.1 GCA_019459085.1 Kaistella sp. | reverse complement strand
AGTATAAACTATTTTTATAATGACCAAATGTTTTCGGATGTTTTTTTAAACTCTTTCAAGCCTTAAACCCCCTCAGCATCACGCATCATTCAATCTTCTACTTCGCTCCCCGTTTCTCTCGATTTGGGTTTGCAAAGATAGAAAGAATTTGATACTCTGCAAGTCTTTTTTTAAAAATCTTTAAAATATTATTTTGCTTCTGCGCTTTCCCCTTTTAAAGGAGCTGCAAAGATATGTTAATCTACCGTTAACAAACAAGCCGATTGTTTAATCAATATAAAATTGTGCATAATTATGGGATGGAAAGGCTGATTTTCAACAACCTATAGCGATACTAAAGTTATCCACACTACTCCAAACGCTCAGGGGAGGGTATTTTAATACAAAATTTGCTCCTATATATGATAGAGTATCTTAACGAAGTAAGATGTGGTGATGGAAATTTAAAGATTGAGATTCTTTATTTTCATAAAGAAGAAACTTCCTAGAAAGAAACCCGCGGTATCTGCAACAACATCGAGTATCTCCGCAGAGCGGCCCAGATGCATTTCATCCTGCAGGATTTCTGTAAGGAAAGCATACGCAAGCATGACCTGTATAAAATAGATAAACTTTGTTCTGGGGAAGGCAGTTCTGAAGCAAAATGCCAGCAAAGCAAAAATACTCACATGTATCACTTTATCAATACCGGAAAACATAAACCAGTATTCCTTGTTTTCAGTTCCCGGTCTTAGGAGCATATAAGTAAGAAATGCCCAATAAATGGGCAAAATCTTTATAAATATAGCGGATATTTTATCCAAGTAATTCCTGGTATTGCTCAGATGACAGCAGTTCCGACACATCTGTATCTTCTGCTATTTCCAGTTTAATGATCCAGCCTTTTCCGTAAGGGTCAGTATTAAGAAGTTCCGGCTGATCTTCAAGATCAGTATTGAATGCAGAAACTTTTCCTGATATCGGTAAATATAGATCTGAAACCGTCTTTACAGCTTCCACGCTTCCGAATACCTCTCCCGAAGACAATTCATCATCTACAGTATCCACATCTACAAATACAATATCGCCCAGTTCTCCCTGTGCGAAATCGGTAATGCCGATTGTTGCGGTGTTTCCTTCTATCATCACCCATTCGTGTTCTTTGGTGTATTTCAATTCTGCCGGTGTGTTCATTTTTGTTTTTTTATTGTTGAGTGACAAATTTAAAATTAAAATATGAGAGTTCAAACATTTTTAAAATTATTGTCGGGCCTATTTAAGAAACTCTGCTTTTAAAATCCGTCGTTCCCGAAAGTAAAGGTAGCTGTGACTCCTGCCCGAACTGTAGTAAGAGGGAACGCTGTTGAAATTTTATACTTCGTCATCATCTGATCATAGAACAGTTTCACATTCAGGTTTTCAGAAAAATTGTAATCTGCAGACATTTTAAGCTGGAACAATC
The DNA here is from genome assembly GCA_019459085.1 of Kaistella sp. GTDB lineage: Bacteria > Bacteroidota > Bacteroidia > Flavobacteriales > Weeksellaceae > Kaistella. The sequence goes on along the minus strand of JAIBEW010000033.1, from coordinate 29,954 downwards.
TCTGTCCTCCGGTAATCTGAGAATCATCCAGTAAAATATTCCGGATATTGGTTAAATTATCACGAATGGCCAAATCGCCGCGGATATTAAGATCGCTTCCCGAGTTCTTACCTCCTCTTCTGCCACGGGTGTAATTGCCTCCAAGTCTGAAGTTTTCCAAAATATATCCGAAACCAACCACATATTCAGTCCCTGTATCTTCCGTAAGGGTATGGTTCACCAAACCGAGCATGTAAATTCTGTCTTTATTATAATTGGCGCGGAACTGCATATTGTTTCTCATTGTAACATCAATTCCGATCAGCGGTTCGAAGCGCTCCTGATACACCACCTGTGCAAAAATGAAAGGATTGATGCGGTCTCCGTTAATATCGATCCCAGCAGGAGTATTATAATAATCGATATTCGACTGAATTCCTGTTGCTGTATAAGATGAATTATAAGCGTGAAGAATATCAAATTTTGCAAATTGGCCGTTTATTACCGGGAAATTCCTCAGTCCCGAGTAAATCACCCTCCAGTTCGGTAACGGGAAGCCAGATTTTTTTGCATCGCCAACCTGTTCCGGTGATTTCCCTTCGACTGCTGCCCTGAATGCAGGAATCAAAACATATGAGTTTGCAATGCTGTAACCCGGAGCGTAACCGTCAGGTCCTGCCACACCGCCCAACTGTTCAGACATCACTTTAGAATTCTCAATTAAATTGAGGTAAAGCTCATCGCCGCTTTTAAATGCAGTCTTCACAAGCATACTGGAGTTCGTATACGTAATAAAGTCGTTGCCGAACGCATAATCATGATTTGGAGTATTGAGATTCTGCACATCATTGAATCCTACCTGAGTGAAATTTCTGTTGTAGTTATGCAGAACATTCAGGTCAATCCGGAAATCATTCACAGGAATCACGAGCAAACTAGCATTCAGCTGACGGTTTTTCAGCTGGATGTAAGGATCATTCATCAAGGTGGAACTGCTGATCCACTGGTTTTCGATAGCTGTTCTTCTGATGTCAGCCTGCGAGCCTAGCAGAAATCCATAAGTCGGACCGCCCAAAGTCTGTCCGTAACCATACCAGTTCGGTGCTGAAAGAAGACCCGGAAGAACCGTACCGTTATTCTCATTATAATCGATGTTCAACTGTTTGATTGCCGTAAATACTGAAGCGATACTTTGAAGGGGCGTCAGTTTGTTCTTGAATTTATAATTTTTGAAGGTAAACTTTTTGGCTTCCCAGGCTTGTGTATAGACATTGTTCAGGGAATCGATCTCCTTTTCTCTTTTTTGAATTTTATCGGAGATATTTTTGAAATATTTGAATTTATTGAACAGTTTCGGCACGTCTACAGAACCGGTCGCAATGACATTGCTGGTATTTTGGCCGATGGTTCCTAAATTTCCATCAGGACTGGATAGAATTGCGGTAGATCTGGAATTCCAGTTATAGGTAATTCCATAACCCAGTTCCGCTTCAATAAAATCAAGATACGGGAAGAGCTGGAAAGGTACTTTGTAGTTCAATTGAACCCGGTGATTATACAGAACCGGTCTTCCGTACCTGAAGGCATTCTGGAAAATCGATGTTTTATCCATTGAATTTACATCCATATTGTCATTCAGGGTTCTGGCTAAAGCATTCACTTCCAATTTCAAGGATTTTGTGAAATTGAAGCCGATGCCGTACTGCCATCCGAAATAGAAATTTCTGTTTTTAATGGCGGCAAAATCATTCCCCAGATTGCCGGTTAAAATGGCATCGATATTTCTGAATTCGAGCTCATTGTAGTTTCGGTCGATCTCTGTTCTGAAAGAAAAACGCGTCGGTATCGGATTAATATTGAATTCTTTAATCCATCTCAGGTATTTTGTAGATTTTGCAGTATCGCTGATGATTTTGTTGAAAGGTTTGATCACCCACGGTTTGAAACTGTAGTTGTAATCAAGATAACCTCTTAAATACTGTCGGTAATTTTTCTTCGTGTAAATATCCCGGAAATAGTCGTCATTATAGACTGTGGTTAACGAAAGGTTTTCCACATCATAGAATTTTGGCTTCCGGTCTGGATTCATCCTTTCCTTATGCATATTCACAACACCCATACTACGCTGTTGGGTAAACGTTCTGGCAACCTGTACCAGTTCTTCTTTGTTCGGGGCTTTTGAAAATTCCACATCATTGTCCAAAGGATTGTATTTCGGATCCTCGATGGTTTGGGAGTAGGAATAATTCACCGGAATTTTCATTCCAATTTTTTCAGGAAGAAACTTGTCTGCATTCACAGTGGTATTGATGCTGAAAGCCGACTGTGTAGACTGGGATCTTTCCGCGGGTTTTGAATCAATATTTCCGAAACCGATGGTTGAATAAGCTGCGTTACCGTTCACGATGGCAAAATCTCCAAGGTTAAAGTTCAGACTGGCATTTCCTGCGTAGCCCCCTTTATTTTCTATTTCCGAAAGGCGGATTTCATTCACCCAAAGGATCAGATCTTTTGCATTACGGTCAAGATTCCGCATCCCGACCATGATGCTCGTAATATTGCCAATCGTTGGGCGGCCTTTTATATAAATTTTCTTGTTCGAATCGCCGAAATCAGGATCCAAAGTTCTTTCTGTAATCAACGCTGCGGAGTTTTGATCCCGGCGAAGTTTGGCATCAACAAAATTCTGAATATCCAAATCAACTTCATTTTCCAGAGGCCAAATGTCCAAAGGCGAAGTTGCCGTACTCGGCGTGTATTTTAAAGAAGCTTCATATTCGTAATAATTGTCTGTTGCGTCACTACCGAATCTGATGAAGAATTTAGCATCGGGATCAAGCCCACCCACTGCCTGAAATTCAGGATCTGCATTTTCAGCATGCACAAAAAGCTTCAGTTTTTTGAAACGGCGCATATCCAGGTTCGTATTTTTGAAAACACCGCGAGCTTCACCTACAAGATTTCTGTCTCTCATGTACAGTGAAGCTTCATTCTGTCTTTGTGCACCCGCAGTTCCGCTCAGCACCTGACGGTCGATTCCCGGCGGCAATACATACGGTGGTTGATTCAGTCCGTTTTCTTCCAGATTCACACTTCCCACTTCAAAATTGGTGATATCTGCCAATACCGAACCTTCATTCGTATTGGTTGCGGACCACAGATTTTTCGGATATCTTCTCCAGTCGGATCTCACGAGGTCAAAAGTTCCGAAACGGATGGTTGAAGTCTGGTCGAAACCTTTAAGAAGAAGTCGAGCAAATCTTACATTATTCAAAACCGAAAGATCATGGTCTCCTGCAGTCTGATCGAAATCCGAAACCGGAATCCGGAAAAGGATCCATTTCACATCATCGGTCTGGCCGTTTTCAAATCTTGCCTGCACCGTTTTAACATCAGCAATATATTTCTGACCTTTTACAAGACTGGACTGATCCAGATTAATTTCGTACTGGTTGTAGTTTTCACTTTGATCTAAGTTGTAATCCCGGTTCGCATCTTCGGCATCAGGAGTCTGAGATGCCACCTCCAGAGAGTTGCTTTGGGAATTGGCTTCAGGATTTCTGAAATATTTATAACGCTGCGGTAAAGAAGACGCTAAATTCCCCGCGAACAGATCTGATAGGTAGAATAGGAAGTCATCGGAAGCCGGATCGGGTAGATTGGTAACGGGGTTCGTAAGGTTAATTCCAAACTTTGAAGCTTCCGTTGCGGCATCTAAACCGTCATAACCAAGATCCTGAACCGTTCTCTCGGTACCTTCCGAAGAAAAAGCATACAGAATTGGCGGCTGTTTTGGCTGTGTTCCTAAATTTGAAGCAGTTGTAGTCGCAGGTGCAGAAGGAGTTGGCAGACCGTTTTCGTACTGCATCAGTCCGTCTTTCAGCACATCTTCAGATACATTTCCGAGCTGGAGCAATAGTTTTGGTGCTGCTCCCAGATTATTTCCGTCTGCATAAGGATCCATCATCCAGAACTCGACATATTCGATGTTGGAATTCACAAAATTTGAAACCGAAATGGGCCTCATCAAACCTGCCCATCTTTGCTGAGTGCCTTCTGCAGCCTGATTGACGTTGTAAGGACCTCTTTCTGAAGGATAATACGTGATGTCGAAGGTATTCGTGTACGTTTGGTCTCCTGCCACAAAATCTTTGGAATTGAAAAGTTCCTGCATTTGCACCCGTCTGGATGCATGATTGGAAACTGCCTGTGCGTTGATCCCGTTTGGTGCGTTTCCGCCAATTCCCCAAAACCTCGGGTCAATATTATACCAGGAAAGCAAACCACGCCCGTTTCCGTTGGTGATGTCGTCATTCGCACCCGCTCCGGCAAAAACAGGATCGCCCTGATTTTTTTCCGGTTTCGAAGCCAGACTCCAGATAGCGGGTTCTTTCAGGGAGATTTTTGAAGTCGTCTGTTCAAAATCATCCACGTACGACTGGTCGTTGATTCCTTTATTCATTCCCGGAATCAGATAAGCGGCTTCCATCCTGAAATTCAAACTGGAAGGTGCCTCGGTGTTCACCAAAGGAATTTTATCGGTAAGCCGCGTAAGAAACGGCAGCTGGTTGTTGTACAGTAAATTGATTCCGGCCATTGTATTGTTCACGGCTTCCTGCCCGTAATTCACCTTTTGGGTGAGCGGAACTTCGGAATAGTTAACAATGGTTCCGCCTAAAAGGAAATTCTCACTGAATTTTCTTTCAAGGTTCAATCCTAAAAATCTTTTACGCTGCGTATTAAAGGTCAGTTGGTTTTCGAGAGCAATATTGATGGCCTGTCCTGACTGCTTCACCGCTTCGTTGATAATTGTTACTGTTCCGAGCATATAATCCACGGTGTAATCCACTCCTTCTGAAAGCTGAACGCCGTTTGCAGTTACTTTTACAGAACCTTGCGGAACATTGATGGCACCGAGAGAAATTCCCTGTCCCTGTGTTCCTTTGTAGCGGCCTTCCATCGTGTACCGAAGTGCGAGGTTACTGGAAGATGCGACCTGTTTCTGCTGGGTATAAAGATCAGTGAAAACGTACTGCGGATCATTAGTTCCCAGAACATTTGCCATATAACTTCCGAAAGGCTGCACTTTGGTATAAATCAGTTTACCTTCTTCGGGTCTGATCGTAATTCCCGGCACGAAATCGAAAATCCCGTCGCCCAAAATGCCGCCATTTGCCTGAAGATCATTGTTGAGATTCAGCCTATCCCAGTTTAAGAGTTTCAGTAAATTCGTGTCCTGCACTGTTGTATTCGGCAGATAATTAACTTTACCGCCGGTTTGCGGATCACGGTAATAAATATTGAGTAAAAAACCGTCCTGATTCACCTGATTGGCTTCGAGGGAATAGATGTTTTTCATCATCAGGTTCCACATTGGCGAAGTGGTTTTTACATTCGAGTTTGGCTTCAGCACTTTGGTCACTAAAACTGCACTTTCTTCTGAAAACTCCCCCACTTTATACACCTGATTGCTTCCGTTAACGGTGTAGGAATAAGATACCGCCAAAAGTTGGTTGTCATTCAGTCTCTGGTTAAGGGAAAGATAACCCAACTGAGGATTGTAAATAAATTCGTTCGCGGCAAGTCGGCGTGCCTTTCTGTTAAAGATGAAATTTTCTCCATCCACAAAAGCTTCCGGAGTACCATTTGAATTCGGCAAAACCTGACCGTTGATCGTATTATATGCGGTATTTGCGTCTCTTAGCGAAGGCCCTAAAGCGGTTACACTTTGGTAAAGATTATTCTGCGAGTTATCAGGAAGTCCCGACAAACCGTCTCCCAAATCCCGGATTCCCACAATACTTTTCTGGTATGCAAGGTTTCCGTTCCCCTGATCCAAAACCCAGGCTTCAATTCTTGTAATATTGATGGTGGAATTGATTAAAGGATAATTCAGGAGCGAAGCATCATAATTATTGAGGAAATAATGCCCGATAAAATAATGCTGATTGTCTTCATAGTCAATGGCGTTTATTTTAAAGGTATTCATTACACCGCCGCCCTGAACAACAATGTTTCTGGCTTCACCCTGCTGCTGCGAAAGCACCAGAGTTCCGTAAGTTTTCCCGAGCTGGAATTCTGTTTTAAGACCGAAAAGAGACTCGGAGCCGCGAATGAGACTCGTGGAAAGCGGCATATTCACATTCCCGAATTCCACTCTTTTAATCATTTTATCTTCGCCACCGGTCGCAGGATCGTTCAGTCCTTTTGTCTGAAGGTCCTTCCAGTTTCCTTTGGCCTGCCAAACGAGATTCATCCGGTTCTCAAAAGCAAAACCGCTTTGCGTATCATAATTCGCGCGAAGCTGTAGATTTTCTCCAACTTTTCCGAGTAAACCCAGCTGAATCCGCTGATCGATATCAAAGGAAAAACTTGTTCTGTTTTGTGGTAAAATTAAGGGATTGTCGATTTTTTGGTAAAGTCCGCCAACATCAAAAGAGGCGTAACCTGAAGGAATAATTTCAATTTTATTACCGCCGAAAATACTTTCAAAAATTTTATTCCGGACGTTTAAGGCAGGGATCAAGCCTTTTTTCTGGGCATCGGTTTTGTCTTTCCGGAAAAGAAGGCTGTACCGGTCTGATTTGTCTTCGTAAAACAGTCTCGCCTGATTGGCTGCTACAAAATCCTGATATTCTTCGGGAGTCATCACGGTAGCAGTTCCTGTAATCACATCGCCAATCTTTGGATAAACGTAGTACATCCCGGTTTTAATGTCGTAAAAACCTTCGTATTGGGTTGGATCAGGCAGCACATAATCCTTCTTTACCACGATACTGTCTGCAGGAAGAACCTGAGCGAAAAAATTTATTCCTGTAAATAAGAGCAATAAAACAGTGACTACCTTATGCTGAAAAAAATGCTTCTTCTCCAAATGTTAAATATTTTTTAAAATTTGTTTTACCAGTTCTTCTACGGAAAAATCTGGATTCTGCTTCAGAATACGGTCTGCAATCTTCTCACTCATCTTTTTCTGAATACCTAAAACTTCTAATGCAGATAACGATTCTTCTTTCACTTTATTATTTGCAAATGTAGAAATATTTTCAGCAGCAGAACTGAATTTCTGCACTTTATCCCGCAATTCAACAATAATCCTTTCTGCAGTTTTTCCGCCGATTCCTTTCACTTTCTGAAGGAGCAAACTGTTGTTTGCGGTGATGGCCGAAGCGATCTCATCCAGGTTCAGGGATGAGAGCATAATGATGGCCGAAACGGGCCCTACTCCGTTAACACTTATTAACAGATTGAACATGTCTTTTTCTAAAATTGTGTTAAAACCAAACAGAAGATGTGCATCTTCGCGAATGATCTGCTGAATATTGAGAAAGGTTTCTTTCCCGAGCCTCAATTGATCGGAAGTCTGAAGACTGATGCCGACATAATAGCCTACCCCATTTACGTCAACAACCACCGATGTTGGGTTGAGCTGCTGAACGGTTCCTTTTAGCGAATAAATCATTGTATTTTTTTGAAGATTTCAAATATAGCAAATTGACATCAATAAAAATGCAGCCTTTTGAAGCTGCATTTTTTGATTTTATGGATAATTACTGAAAGTTCGTTCGTACCTAACTGTTGTATGTTTCTTGTTAATTCGCTGTCTGCCGTCTCTGGGCATCCAAAACGGCGATTGTCGCCAGATTCACAATCTCATCAACACTTGCACGCATCTGCAGCACATGAACTGGATGCTTAAGTCCCATCAGAATTGGGCCCACAACCTGCGCAACCTTCATTCCACGGATTATTTTGTAGGAAAGATTGGCGCTTTCAAGGTTCGGGAACACAAAGACATTCGCCGGTGTTGTTCCCAGTTTTGAAAACGGATAGTCGGAAAGATGATCGGCATTCATAGCAAAATCCGGCTGAATTTCTCCGTCAACAACCATTTTCGGAAACTTTTCGTGCAACACTTTCACCGCTTTTGCCACTTTTTTGGAAGTTTCAGAAAGTCCCGCGAAATTTTCGAAAGCCAACATGGCAATTCGCGGCTCAATAGCAAAAGATTTTACCGTCAATTCCGACATGCGCGCAATATTTACCAAATCTTCAGCGGTAGGATTCTGGTTGATGGAAGTATCTGCGAAAAAAATCGGTTTCTTTTCGGTTAGAATCATCATCATCGATGCGATTTTGTCCACGCCTTTTTCTTTTTCAATCACTTCGAGCACCGGTCTCAAAACGGAAGAATAATTTTTGGAAAAACCGACGATCAGAGCATCAGTATCTCCGTGCTGAAGCATGAGCGGGCCAAAATAATCGCGCTGGCGGACATATCTTTTGGCTTTATATTCGTTCATGCCTTTTCTCTGGCGCAGTTTCCAAAGAGATTCGCGATATTTCACGCGGTTTTCTTCCTGGTCATCGTCCATCGGATCCACAATCGGAACATCGATTTCAATCCCGAATTTTTTCATCTGTTCCTGCACGAATTTTTTCTCGCCCAACAAAATTGGCTGTGCAATCCCCTCTTCATAAAGAATCTGGGCGGCTTTCAACACGTTGTATTCTTCCGCATTCCCGAGAGTAACCCGTTTCGGATTTGCACGTGCACGGTTCTGCATCATACGGATGAGTTTTTCATCTCTTCCCATACGGTCGAGGAGCCTGTTTTCGTATTCGTCGAAATCTTCGATCGGTTTGCCGGCAATTCCGCTGTCCATTGCTGCTTTTGCAACAGCCATCGAAACCTTCGTAATCAAACGGTTATCAAACGGTTTTGGGATGAAATATTCTCTTCCGAAACTCAGATTTTTTAAATTATAAGCTAAAATTACCGCCTCAGGAACCGGTTCCTTAGCCAAATCAGCCAGTGCATGAACTGCCGCAAGTTTCATGGCTTCATTAATTCCGGTAGCCTGAACATCAAGCGCTCCCCTGAAAATATAAGGAAAGCCCAGAACGTTGTTCACCTGGTTTGGATAATCGCTTCTTCCGGTCGCCATAATCACATCTTGTCGCGTTTCCATGGCCAAATCATAATCGATTTCCGGCGTTGGATTGGCGAGTCCAAAAACAATCGGGTTTGCAGCCATCGAGAGCAGCATTTCCGGTGTCATCATATTTCCTTTGGAGAGTCCTACAAAAACATCGGCGCCTTTCAGGGCATCTTCTAAAGTTTCAAGATCAGTCTGCGCGGCAAAATCTTTTTTTTCGGAAGTCAGGTTTTCTCTTTTATGATTGATGACTCCTTTGCTGTCGCACATCAACACATTTTCTTTTTTAAGGCCGAGCTCAAGATACAGTTTTGTACAGGCCACCGCGGCGGCGCCGGCTCCGTTTACCACGATCTTCACTTCTGCGAGTTTTTTATCCGCGATTTCGAGTGCGTTGATGAGCGCAGCTGCCGAAATAATGGCCGTTCCGTGCTGATCATCGTGCATCAGCGGAATATTGAGTTCTTCCTTTAGTTTCTGTTCGATATAAAAAGCTTCGGGAGCTTTGATGTCTTCGAGATTAATTCCACCAAAAGTCGGGGCAATTCCTTTCACGATCTGGATGAATTTATCCGGATCTTTTTCATCAATTTCGATATCAAACACATTGATATCAGCAAAAATTTTAAACAAAAGACCTTTTCCTTCCATCACGGGTTTTGAAGCTTCTGCGCCAATGTCACCCAGTCCAAGAACAGCGGTTCCGTTGGAAATTACGGCCACAAGATTCCCTTTTCCCGTGTAGTCGTAAACAGTTTTCGGATTTTTTTCAATTTCCAGACACGGTATGGCAACGCCCGGAGAATACGCAAGTGAAAGATCTCGCTGCGATGAATGGGGTTTTGAAGGGACGACCTCTATTTTGCCTTTCGGTTCACTGCTGTGATAATCGAGTGCGGCCTGGTTAAAATTCTTTTCGTCTCTGTGGTTTTTGCTTGCCATTGTCAGTGCTTTAGATTCAGCAATTATAAAAAGCTGAAATGTTGTATTAAGATTAATTTAAATTAAGAATGTATTTTTTGTGATAATCTACTAAACTTTCAATCGGTTTCTGCACCACTTTCCCCACTTTTAAATTGAGTTCAGCCGCTGCAGCGCGGAGAATATCCTCGTAAATATAGGCAATGTATCCAATGAAGTTGATTTCGACCTCGCCTGCTTCGGGATATGGAAGTACCTGATAATCGAGAAAATTCTTCATTTCATCGAAAACCATATTCTGGAAATACGGATGTTTTTTCCGTTCTGAAATAAATTTATTGAATTCGCCCAGATAAGCGTTGGCTCTTGGGTTGTGGTACATATTTTTGATTGCTTCTTCAATCGTGAGATGATACGTGTCTTCAAATTCTATGCGAAGATCGTCCGGAAGTTTTTTCATAAAAAACCGTCGCAAAAGATGTTTGCCCAAAGCGCTTCCACTTCCTTCGTCGCCAATCAGAAAACCGAGGGAAGGAAGATCGGTCCTGATTTTTTCTCCATTAAAATAGCAGGAATTGGAACCCGTTCCCAAAATGCAGATAATTGCAGGGCTGCCATTGTAGGCTGCATATGCAGCGGCCGTCATGTCTTCTTTAACGGTAATTTCGGCTTTTGGAAACGCTTTAACGAACTCCGATTCCACTTTTTCTGCATTTGCGGGCGTTCCGCAGCCTGAACCGTAGAAAAATACTTTTTCGATATGGTTTTTCAGAAAAAACAGGTGCTCATTTTTATCAATTTCCTGCATAATAAAATCAGGATTAATGATATTAGGATTGAAGCCTAAAGTGGTCGTCTTCAGGTTGGGTTTGCCGGAGTTTTCCAGAATTACCCAGTCGCATTTCGTAGAACCCCCATCAATAATGGCAATCATAATGTTAAAAGTTTAATGTGCTAAAATATCATTTTAATTTTGAATAGCCATAGCAGAAATGCTAACGTCCTGAGTGTCCGAATTATAAAAAACACAGAAACTACACACAAAAACCCATACAAAATATGGGTTTACAATCATTTATCAAATGTCTGTTTAATCTTTTTCTTCGTCGAGCCAGTCTTCAATCTCCACTTCCAGATATTCAGTCTGCTGTTTCATTGCGGTAATGAAGTCATCCGGTACACCGGAAATGTCACTGTTTTCCAAATCCCATAAATCATCGGACATGGTTTCATATTCTGTATATATTCTTTTGAAGCGGGGGTTGTTTTTTTCGAGCTCTTCAATTTTCTTCTGCTGGGGCCTGAATTTTCTGTAAGCGGGTTTTGGAGGGTTCATTTTTTTGTGATGTTTTTGAAAACCAATTGTAATAAAATGCTCAGGATAAAAAATCATTTTCTGCAACCTGCTGAAAATGAAATTTATATCAGTAATATGTTTCTTTCAATTATTAAATTTAAATAATAAATCGATTGAAAAAAATAATTTAACAAATTTTTTACATCTTTAACATATAGTTATAAATTTACAGGGTTTATATGAAAAAATTCTTAATCAGGCAGAAGCAGGTTTTATTTTTCATCATCGCAGGCGGAGTGTGTGCGATGGTCGAAATCGGAACTTTTAAACTCTTCAGCGTTTCTATACCGAAGTTCCTGAGCTGGGAAACCGATTTTTACGGCATTCATTTTCCGCTCAGCAATATATTTTCAACCCTTATTGCTATTGTCTTCAATTACTTCCTGAGCATCTGGTTTGTTTTTGAGCGCGGAAAACATTCTAAAAAACGGGAATTCGCCTATTTCATGTTGATCTCCTTTCTTTCCACTTTACTAAGTTTAAGTTTTTTTCAGGTTTTTTTCCGGTTTCTGTACTCTGAGAATATGGATATTGGAGTTTTTGTCCTCAGTCCAGAAATCCTCAGTAAAATATCTGCAATCGTTCTGGTTTCAGTTTTAAATTATTCTGTGAAAAAAAAGGTTATTTTTAACGGATGATTTAAGATGGATTTTTCAGTTCATTTAAACAACTCATTAATGTCCGAAAAAACCGACTTAAATAATGACAAAAATTCTGAATTATATTTGGCGCGGCTGGTTTGTGCTTTTGGGAATCCTGCTCACGCTGATTCTTGGAATTCCGGTCTTTCTTTTATCCTTAAAAAAAGAACATTACAAATACTGTTACCAGTTTATCCGGGTCTGGTGCTTCGGAATGTTTTACGGCATGGGTTTCCGCTACGAACTCATCAGTCTCAGCAAAGATAAAATCGATCCGCAGCAACAATATGTATTCATCGCCAATCACACTTCAATTATAGATATTCTTCTTCCATGCATTTTAATCCGTGACCATCCGCTCTGTTATGTGGGAAAAAAGGAACTTGTTAAAATCCCTGTTTTCGGCATGATTTACAAAAGAATCTGTGTGATGGTGGACCGGAGTTCTGCAAAAAGCCGTGCCGATGTTTACCGCAGATGCGCCGAAAGGATGCAGGAAGGACAAAGTGTGGTGATTTTTCCGGAAGGCGGCGTCCCCGATGATACTTCGGTGATACTGGATCATTTTAAAGACGGTGCCTTCATTCTTGCTTCCAAGCATCATTTTCCGTTGGCGGTTTATACATTTGTTGGTCTGAAGCAAATGTTTCCCTTTAATCACGCAAAAGGTTATCCCGGAAAAGTAAAGATTTATTTCAACGGAATTATGGAACCTCAAACCGGTGCAAAAGACCTGAAAGCAAGCGCTCACAGCGAAATAAAAAAAGTTTTGGAAAACTCAATCGGCGGAAATAAATAGTTATATTTGTTTTAAAGAAATTATAACCAATGTCAACAAATTATTCCAAGCAAACCAAGTGGGGCCAGTTCATCCCTTTAGTCACCGTATTTTTCTTCTGGGGATTCGTAGCTGCAAGCAACGATATTCTGATTCCCGTTTTCAAGAAAGCATTTGATTTAACACAGAGCCAGAGTCAACTGGTTTCAGTAGCATTTTATGTAGCCTACACGGTAGGATCGTTAATCTACATGTTTATTTCAAAAGCCATCAAGCAGGATGTCGTTAATAAAATCGGTTACAAAAACGGTCTGATCGTAGGGCTTCTTATTTCAGCAGCCGGAACATTGCTTTTTTATCCAGCAGCAAATATGGGCTCGTTCCCGTTGATGATTTCAGGACTTTTTATTGTTGGTTTGGGATTCTCGCTCCAGCAAATCGTTGCCAATCCGCTTGCGATTGAAGTGGGTCCTATCGAAACCGGTTCCCAGCGTTTAACAATGGCGGGTGGAATTAATAATCTTGGTACAACCATCGGTCCGCTGATCGTTTCATTTGCCATTTTCGGCTCCGCGACTGCAGCGAATACCGAAGCCAGCATTGAGTCGGTAAAAATACCGTATCTGGTCTTAGGAGTTGCTTTTGTGCTGGTCGCGATTCTGCTGAAATTTTCGTCTCTGCCTAAAATTACTCCAACCATTACGGAAGATACTGATGATGCTGTTCCTGGTGAACACCGTACATCGGCCTTGAAATATCCACAGCTGGTTTTGGGAATGATTGCGATTTTTGTTTATGTGGGTGTAGAAGTTTCCACAGCAAGTAATCTCCCTGCATATATGGAAAAATCTCTTGGTTTCGAAACCAAAGATATTGCGCCTTATGTATCCCTTTATTGGGCTTCTTTAATGATCGGGCGATGGACAGGAGCAGTTGATGCATTTGATATTACCGCCGGATTCAAGAAAATTTTAAGATTTCTAGCACCATATCTGGCGTTCGGCGTTTTCCTGATGGTTAACGCGATCGCGAAACATGATTTGTCTGATTTTTATATTTATGCCGTGATCATTTTAGTGATGATCGCGGGTGATATTGCAAGTAAAGGAAATCCTGCAAGAATGCTGCTGATTTTCTCCGGAATGGGAATTTTAGCTTTAATTACCGGGATGCTGACGTCGGGAATGACTTCTGTTTACGCGTTTACAAGTGTAGGACTTTTCTGTTCCACGCTTTGGCCTTGTATTTTTGCTTTGGCCATCAATGGTCTCGGAAAACACACTAATCAGGGTTCAGGATATCTGATCATGATGATTATGGGCGGAGGAATTATTTCCTGGCTCCAGGGAATGTTGGCCGACATGACGAATATTCATTTCAGTTATATCGTTGGAGTTGCATGTTTCGCTTACCTGGCGTTTTATGCTGTTCGCGTGACCGGAATTTTAAAAGCGCAGGGAATTAGCCTCGACAAGTTAAAAAATGATGGCGGACATTAAAAAGATAAACATATTTTCGAAAAAAAAATTTTGGGCAGGTATTTTATCTGCCCAATTTCTATTGTTTTTTATTCTGTCAAAATTCGAATCTACTGTTATTGTTTTTGAACGATTTTTTGAAATACAGAAAAGCCTTCACCAAAAGATCTTTGCGGTATTTCCATTTTCTGTCGGTGACGTTCTTTATATCCTATTAGCCATTCTGATGATCTTTTATCTGAGTAAAATATTCAAAAAGAATAGCCGGAATAAATTTGTACTGAAATTTCTCATTTTGCTGAATTTCATTTATTTCCTGTATCAGATTTTCTGGGGAATGCTTTATTTTCAAAAACCCCTTACCGACAGACTTTCGGATGATGAAATTACGCTTCAGGACACCAAGACTTTGGCTTTGGAATATCTGAGCTTGTGCAAAAAAACCCGAAATCTGGTAAGCGAAGACCGAAACGGGGTTTTCAAACTCACCGATTTAAAAAAAACCGAACAGGAAATTCTTCAGCAACAGCATCAATTACCATCCTTTATCAATTCAAAGAAACCGACGGGCATCAACAGTTTCAAGACAAGTTTATGGAAAGGAATCATGAGCTCAACCGGTATTTTAGGCTATTACAATCCTTTTACTGGCGAAGCGCAGTTTAACCCGGAATTACCTTCGACTTATCTTCCGTTTACGCTTGCACATGAAAGTGCACACCAACTTGGTTTTGCACGCGAGCAGGAAGCCAATTTCATCGGGTACCTCATCGGTAAAGATTCCAAAAACGCCGAATTAAAATATAGCACCCAGTATTTTGTTCTGAAATCACTTCTGAACGATCTGGTGGAAAAGGATCCGAAATTTGTTAAAAAGGTCATCAGGAACTACTCTTTAGGAATGAAAAGAGACCGCCTCGCCGAAAAAATGTTTATTAAAAAAAATGAAGGGCTTCTGAATGATTTCTTCGGTTTTACGAATGATCTTTTCCTTAAAAGCAACCGTCAGGAAGGCAGCATCACTTACTCCTATTTCTCAGTACTGCTCATCCGTTATGAAAAAATGGACCACCATAAATAGAATTATTGCAGGAATTTTACAATGCAAGCGGAGCAAGATCGCCAAAATCTGAATGATTTCTAATTATTTGCTGTAATAAACAGAAGAAATTTCGACGAAAAAGCTTCGGTTTATTCCAAAAAAAATCTCAACCGAAGTTGAGATTTTGTAGCGAGGACGGGAATTGAACCCGTGACCTCAGGGTTATGAATCCTGCGCTCTAACCAACTGAGCTACCTCGCCATTAGAGTGGTGCAAATATATAAATATTTTGAAAAGGTGCAAATTATTTTAGCTTGAAAAATTCCAAAACATCACCAACATGTTCGGGTTTGTGAATAATCGTGTTGTTTTCATCTAAAATAAAGTAAGTTGGCGTTGCGTGAATGTTATACGTTTCTGTAAAAGAGCTGTTCCATCCTTTCAGTTCAGTGGCATTCACCCACGGTAATGCTGACACTTTTCTTTCGTAAACATCCTTCTCGGTGTCCAGAGAAAGTCCAACCACCTCTACATTCGCTGCTTTCAGCTGATTATATTTTTCGAGAAGCTTCGGAATTTCTGCTTCGCAGTGCGAACACGTGGACGACCAGAACAGAATGACTTTCTGTTTTGCCTTAATGTCATAGAGTGATTTCGATTTGGTGTTTGTAACATTGGTAAAACTGTAATCCGGGAATTTCGCTCCCATTTCAACATTTTTATTCACTTTGATCGTAGTGGCAAGCCTGTCGGTAATGATACATTTAAGATTTTTGGCTTTCAGGAGATATTTATTCTTCAGGTCAGCCATTTCGTACACATCAAAAATATCAATGAGTTCCGAAAGGATCATCTGTCCTCTTGGTGTTTCCACATTGAGTTCATTGAGCAACCGGTCAACTGAACCGTCAACATTCGTATTGGAACCGGAATTCAGGTATGCAACAAGCATAGGCCTCACCAGCGACGAAGTTTCGAGCAGATCGGTGGAATTGGATAAAAAGGAAATGATTTCTTCCTGCGTAGGTTCTTTCTGTCCGGCATTTTTCCCCAGATATTTATTGTAATTTTTGTTATAGAAATTTACAAACGGATGTTTCGCAGGATCTATGGCTCCCGAAGCTGCAATCACCCCTATTTCTTTGTCCAAAGCTGTACCGAATTCACTTCCGCTCTTGTAGTATTCTTTAATCTGTTTAAGAGCAGGCAGAATAGACTCCTTCTTCAGCTGGTTTTCCTGAACCTCATCCATCAGTTTGTTGGAAGCATCAGCATACACAACTTCTCTGATTTTTTTACCGTCAGTTTCCAGCGTGAGTACGGCATCTTTATTTTCAGAAATCAAACTGATTGAATTGTTATTTTCGGGAAAATAGATCTTCAACATTCCGGTATAACTTTTTGGGAAAGTAAACAGCCAGATATTGTTCTTTTTTATTTCTTTTGAGGCGATGATGTCTTTGGAACCGTTCAGGGTGTAAATAATGGCTTCATTTGCAGCAAAATTTACAGGAGCCTGCACCTTTACCGTAAACTGCGCGCTTAAACCTGCGGCGGCAAGGATCAAAAGCAGAATGCTTGGTTTTTTCATCCTGTAAAAATAAAAAAACTCACCGAATAAGAGTGAGTTTTGTGATTTTGAAATGGTATTTTTTATAAAATGAAATTATTTGCTGGCGAAGGGCAGGTCTTCCTTTTTCAGGATTACCTCCTCCAGATCACCGATTTCAAACATGTAATTTTCAAGTATTTTTTCGGTGGTTCCTCTCAAACCACGCGCTCCAAGACCTTTTTCCATGGTTTCTTCCACAATTGTTTCAATGGCTTCATCGGTAAACTCGAGTTTTACACCGTCCATTTTAAACAGTTCAATAAATTGGTTGATGATGGAATTTTTCGGCTCCTTCATAATACGAACCATGGATTCCCGCGTGAGTTTATCCAGATACGTAACGATCGGGAAACGCCCCAACAATTCCGGAATAAGACCGAATTTCCGCAGATCGATGGCGTTGATCTGGCTCAGGATATAATCGTCTTCCTCGATTTTATTCAGTTTATCGGCGCTGAAACCGATGGCCTGTTTGTTCAGACGTCTTTCAATAATTTCCTTGATGCCGTCGAAAGCACCACCTGCAATAAACAGGATATTCTGGGTATTCACCTGGATGTACTTCTGGTCCGGATGTTTTCTTCCACCCTGGGGCGGAACATTTACGATGCTTCCTTCCAGAAGTTTCAGCAAACCCTGCTGTACTCCCTCGCCTGAAACATCTCTCGTAATACTGGGATTGTCGGATTTTCTGGCAATTTTATCAATTTCATCAATAAAAACAATTCCTTTTTCTGCCTTTTCCACATCATAATCCGCAACCATCAGCAGGCGTGATAGGATACTCTCCACATCTTCACCCACATAACCCGCTTCGGTAAGAATGGTTGCATCAACAATACAGAAAGGAACATTCAGTTCCCGGGCGATGGTTTTGGCCAAAAGTGTTTTGCCTGTTCCGGTTTCGCCGATCATAATGATGTTCGATTTCTCGATCTCCACTTCGCGGTTTTCGTCTTTGGCGTGTAAAAGCCTTTTGTAATGGTTGTAAACTGCAATGGAAAGCTGTTTTTTCGCCTGATCCTGCCCGATTACATACTGGTCAAGAAATTTCTTGATTTCTTTCGGTTTTTTAAGATCACTGATGTTTTCGGCCGGAGAAAATCCTGCAGGTTCTGCACTTTCCTTTACGATTGCGTGAGCCTGCTCAATGCAGGTTTCACATATAAAACCTGTCTGCCCGGAAACCAGCATCTGTACTTCACTTTTTTTTCTTCCGCAGAAAGAACATTGGTTTGAATTCATATTAAAATAATAATGGTCTAAAGCACTGTGATGAAATCACATTATACTTTTAAAAAATTTTGCCAAAGTTAGGTACTTTGACAAATTGGTTTTTAGGAATTAATGATGGAATTTTGAATTTCTCGGTATTCTTCATCCGAAAATTTTAGCCGTGCATTTTTAAAATTCATATCCTCTGTTTTATCAATGGGGATCAGATGAATGTGTGCGTGCGGAACTTCGAGACCGATGACCGCTACTGCAATCCGTTTTTCAGGATAGCTTTTCTGAAGTTTTTTTGCCACTTTTTGAGCAAAACCCCACAGATTTTTAAAATCTTCATTTTCCAGATCAAAAATAAAGTCGGTTTCTGTTTTGGGAATCACCAAAGTATGTCCTTTCACGAGAGGCATTGCATCCAGAAAAGCCAGATAATGGTCATCTTCTGCAATTTTATAAGCGGGAATTTCTCCTTCTATAATTCTGGTGAATATGGTACTCATGATTCTTAATTTATATGCCTTTTTTGACTGTGTAAAATTACAACATATTTAAAAAAGCAGCTGTTAAAGAAATTCTAAAATTTATTTACAGAGAAATTTCCAGTATTTCGAATGAAAGCTGATTGCCGTTCGGAAGAACGATTTCGGCATTTTCGCCCACAACTTTGCCTAATAAACCTTTTGCAATCGGCGTATTTACTGAAATCCTTCCTGTTTTAAGGTCACTTTCGTTATCGGGAACCAGCGTAAATTTCTGTTCCTGTTTCGTAGCCTTGTTCATTAAGCGCACCGTTGTTAAGATGGAAACTTTTGAAGTATCCAGATTGGTTTCGTCAATCACTTTGGAGTTGATGATGATATCCTTCAGCTTTGAAATCTTCATTTCGAGCATTCCCTGTGCTTCTTTTGCAGCATCATATTCTGCATTTTCAGAAAGGTCGCCTTTATCTCTTGCTTCAGCAATCTGCTGGGTAATTTTTGGTCTTTCGATGGTTTCCAGCTGTTCCAGTTCAATTTTCATTCTATCTAAACCGTCTTTGGTAACATAACTTGCCATAACTTTAATATTTAACGTTAGTATAAAAAAATTATCCGACATTTGTCGGACAATGTTTGTTCTTTGATTTCGTTTTACAAATATATAAATTATTTAAATGAAAAGAAATATAAGGCTCTTTTTTTTGGCAATCTTTTTGGTTTTCAGCACCTTAAATCTCAATTCCTGCTCTAACAGACAGGAGGTCGTAAGCTGTTTCCCGAATGTCGCCATCAACGTGGTTCTGAACCTGAATCTTCCTGCGTATTACAACCTTCAGACGGTTGGCGGATGGATTTATGTGGATGAACAGAGCAGCGGAACGAGAGGTCTTATTGCAGTGCGAACCATTAACGGTTTCAAAATCTATGACCGGAATGCGCCGCATCTCTGCCCCGAAGCCAACACCACATTAAATGTTGTGAATAATATCAAAATCGTATGTGCAAAAGACAATTCCGAATGGATCTTGCTGACCGGCCAACCGACTTCAGTAGCATCCGTTCCACCCAAAACCTATCTTTATAATTACGACCAGAACAGCAATATCCTGTCGATTTATGACTGATGCACGGGTTTTAGGACTTTTTTAATTGATCAATGAATTTGAAAATGCAATGAGAGCAGTTATTCAGCGCGTATCTGAAGCAGAAGTGAAGGTTGACGGAAAAACAGCGGGCCAGATCACCAACGGACTCCTTCTGCTCATCGGTATTGATGAAGATGATGAAAAAAATGACGCCGACTGGCTCATTCAGAAAATTCTGAATCTTAGAATTTTCGGTGATGAAGAAGGCAAACTTAATCTTTCTGTTCAGGATATTTCCGGTGAAATCCTCTGCATCAGCCAGTTTACTTTAATTGCAGATTATAAAAAAGGCAACCGCCCTTCTTTCATCAAAGCCGCAAAACCGGAAAAAGCCATTCCGCTTTTTGACTATTTTAAAGAAGAAATTTCCAGATCCGGTCTTAAAACGGAAAGTGGAATCTTCGGTGCCGATATGAAAGTCTCTCTTCTTAACGACGGACCTGTCACCATCGTCATGGATTCCAAAACAAAACAATAAAAACCGGCTGAAGCCGGTTTCTTTTTATATGTAAGCAGTCGAATTAAGGAGTCGTGATCGGAACGCTGCTGAAATTAATCGAAGTCTTCACCGAAATATCTGAAGTCGGCGACTGTTTCAAAACATATACAAATCTTTGCTGAATTCCTCCTGCACGCATCATATTGTCCAAAGTCTGGGAACTGTTAACGTCCAGTGTAAGTGTGCTTCCAACATTATCTGAAATATTTTCACGAGAAGCGGCAAGAACTTCATTGCTTCCATTGGAAGAAAGATACACTTTCACCGAGTGAAAAATCCCGGTACTTGCAGTTGTAGGAAGGGTAAGCGTGGCATTTGAAACCCTGATGTCTTTCACATTCGCGCTTGCGCCGGAAATCTGGTTAATACTCTGTGCTGCCGATACGCTGGAAAGCTGCTGATTGACAGGTGATCCCGATGTTACCAGAAAATTGGCGTTATACGGAAACGTATTCTGCATGATGGATGAAACGGTTGAACAGCTTACCAAACCTGCTGTTGCTACCACTGCCGATAAAAAAATATTTTTCATAATCTTGATTTTAATTAAAAACTTAAGCTTCAGAAATTATACCAACCTTTGCAATTAACACAACATTAACACCGGTCGTACACTGCATTAATCGATCTCTAATGAAAATTTTCCCGTCATTTTCCCGTCTGCCATCAGATTGTGGCCCACAACGATCCAGTATTCTCCTTTTTTAGGCGTATCCAGGGTGACTTCCTTTCCGAAAGGACCGTCAAAAGTGGCATCGGGAAATCTGATCTGATTGATGCGGACATTTAAACCCGGAGCGGCATTGACAATTTTAACCGAAATTTTTGGGTTTTTATGATCCTTGATTTTAAGAATGAATTTCTGCTGGTCTGTTGTAAACTCTTCTCCAATCGTGAACGGAAGCTGTTCCGCATCTGCAATTCTGATGATTTCATTGCCAATCACCTCGCGCATCACGCCTTCCCGTAAAACCTCCTGAGTAACGGGTGCATTGTTAATCATTGAATCTTTAATCGCTGAAGAATCTATGCTACCTTCCACCGAAATCTGATCTGCAGCATTCACGGAGTCCGAGTTTACAGAGGTCTCCGTAACTGACTCTTTTTTATTGCAGGACAGGGCGATGAGTGGAATTAAGATGAGTAATTTTTTCATACTTTATTTTAATGTTTCGTAATAGATGATTTTGGAGAGAAAGGACTCTCTGGATTTATATTCCGGGTAAATATATTTCCCGTTCTTCATTTTTTCGGGAAAATGCTCTTGCAGCAACTCATCATTATAATTCAGCGTTTGTAAAAACTCAAAATTACCCTTGCTGTTACTGATGTTGTAGAAAGTTGCCAGATTTCCCCAGTTGATGAAACTAGCTGCCAAAACCGTTCCATAAAAATACCAGATCATATGGTTGAAAAGATAGGCATTAGTCTGCCGGTTTTTAATTTTCAAAAAAGTTAAGGCAAGCCCGATCAATGAAAGAATAAGGAAAGCATATACGCCGAGCCGTTTGTAAGTAAGACCGAAATTAATGATGTATTCTGAGTTTTTTGCCACCGCCGAAATCACCAACACTGCATTCAGGAAAATCCAGATTTTTGCGAAAAGTTTGAGCGGTTTTGCTTTCTCATCGAAGTTGAAAGTGCCTTTAAAGTAAAACATGATGACCAGAACCGCCATGATGATGGATAAAATTACGGCATTGACGCGGTCATGCGTTTCTGCGGAAAGTTGATTTGGTGTTTTCGGAATCTCCACAAACTGCTCATAATTAAAGGTGATGATAAAAACCAGAAGCAAGACATTCAGCGCTAGAAGCGAAATCACGCCGCTTCTTCTTTCGGAACTGAGATCCAGAAACGAATAAGTCGGTTTCTGTATTCTGTCTTCATTCAGGAAGTCATTTTTTAAATGATGGTTCCAGTTGAAGATGAAATTCTCGATCTTAAAATTCCAGAAATTAAAGGCAATGAAAAACCCTAGCCCGCTCAGCACGATGAATTCCCAAACCTGCAAATCAAACTCCCAACCGGTAAAAATGTTTGAGAAATGTGCACTTCCCAAAGAATAAATTCCGAAGAAGGCCAGAATAAAAAAGGCAGGAATCAGAATGACAGAGATTAATTTCTTCAAAGCTGCAGGCGTATTTCTTTTCGGAAGCCATTGGTCAAATTTAAAAACCCGGTAAATAAAGGTGATGAAGCTTACTGCAAACACAGGAATGACAAAAAGAGATTTCAGATCCCTGTTTCTGGATTTAAATGCGAGCAAAAACAGCGAAGTAAAAACCGCAAGAAATGAGACAAAATCGCCGTACCAAGCGAAAGCCACACTCGACAGGATGCCTAAAACAAAAAGAATTAAAAAAGTTCGGGTTCGGTTTGCCTCCGGCGTATTAAAAAGCGTGAGCAAAGCATACGCGATGCCCAGAATTCCGAAATTGAGTCCCATGTCTTCGCCATAAAAAAGCGTAATGAAGAGGACCGTTGTGAGGAGAATTAACTGATGTGTTTTCATTTGATAAAGATTTAAGGTTGTTTGATTAGGTTCTAATTTTATGTTTTTACTAAAAAAATATATTTAATTCAAAGAACTTTGCATTTCAAAGTTAAATGATAAAAAAAATTGATTTATCTGCCAAGTAATTTTTCGAGAGCGGTTAAATGTTTATTAAAGGCTTCTTTCCCCGAAACTGTTGCGTGGTAAGAGGTTTTCGGTTTTTTGCCGACAAATTCCTTTTTCACTTCTATATATTTTGATTTTTCCAGAGCGGTGCTGTGACTTGCAAGATTTCCGTCGGTGATTTCGAGCAAATTTTTCATTTCTGTAAAATCAACCCAGTCGTTTACCATCAGAACGGACATAATCCCCAGTCTGACGCGGCTTTCAAATTCTTTGTTGAGTTTACTGATGTTGATCATTGGTTGGATATCAGACGGAAGACATTAGATTTCAGACTTCGCTAATTATTATGATTCTTTGTTCTTTATTCTTTATTCTTTGTCTTTATTCTTTGTCTTTGTTCATTATCTATACTTCTTATGCATCACCAAACCGTACACAATATGCAGCACTCCGAATCCAAAAGCCCAGAACGCCAATCCCCATCCCAAAAAAAAGAAGGAAAACAGTCCCAGAACGATTTGACAGTAACCCAAATTCTGGATGTCGGTAAAAGTATATTTTGAAGCATTTACCAAAGCCAAACCGTAAAAAATCAAAGTTGCGGGAGCAATAAACACGAACATATTGTGATACAGAAGACCTAGACAGAATAGTCCGCCAGTTACCAACGGAACCGCAAAATTAAACAGCAGTCTTTTTGTAGTCTGATCCCAGATTTTCAGGTTCTTTTCCTTGCTTTTCTTCGCGGTGAAAAAATAACCCGATAAAACCGCGAGAACGAGGATAACAATTCCAATCAGGACCAGTTCCTGAACCAAATCCGGAGTAAAAACGTTTCTGTTTCCGTCAAAATAATTGATTCCTTCGCGCTGAAAAACGAAATAAACGTACACTGCGCCGAGCAAAGCCACCAATCCGGCAAAAACTCCGGAAAGTCCGCTCAATGAAATAAACCGTGAACTGCGCTCCATCATGGTGCGGATGTGCGACAGGTCTTCGTGATAATTTTTTGATTCCATAAAAAGAACTTTGAATTACAAAGTTAATATTTAATTTTAAACGGCAAAATGTTTTTTGCTTTTTTTGAATGATCTGATTGTTGCGACGACACCAATTGATTTTAATGAGAGACTATGTCATTCTGAACGAAGCATCGCGGAGTGAAGAATCTCAAGGTTGATGATATGAATTAAGGATGATAGAAATTTACATTATTGCAGTCTTAAAAATCCCTATATTTATACAACCTCATTTCAACTTATTTTATGGACAAAAAAGAACTCAGAAGTTCCATTTTCAGACATCTCGACGGTATTGTAACCGCTCCGGTCGTTGCTGCACTTCAAAAAAAAGAGATCATTGACCAAATTTTAAGGTCGAAAGCAATTACACTGAAGGAACTTTCAGAAAAAACGGAAAGTAACGAAGGCTACCTGAATGTTGCACTCCGCGTGCTGGCTTCGCAAGGTTTTGTGGATTATCATCTGAACAACAGTGATGAATCTGTAACGGTTTCGGCGAACGGAACTACGGGATTTCTGCTTTCATTTTCCAAAATGTATGAAAAAGTGATTCCCTTTCAGAAAGAATCCATGACTTTTAATTTCCAGCATCTTGAACCCGAATCGTTCAATAATCTGGTACAGCTGTTTGATGAATTCAGGAATAATTTCGGAATTGAACTTTCAGAAGATGAAAATGAGCAAAAAGTGCAGCGGCAAATCCTCAAACACATCGAAGGCTGCCTGGTCGGGCCGATCATTGTTCAGCTCGGAATGAACGGCATGTTCCATAAATATTTTATGGAAACATCCTTCCAGGCTGTAGAATTCCATAAAAATCCGGAAAACTTCGAGAAAATCCTCGATTTCCTCACGCATCTCGGTTGGTTTACGAAAAACAATCAGAACTATAAATTTACCGAAAACGGTTTGTATTTTGCTCGGCGTGCCACTTCGTACGGGGTTACAATATCTTATCTTCCGATGTTCAACAGGATGGAAGACCTGCTTTTCGGAAATCCAAAAAAATTAAGGGAAACCGCGGAAGGCGAAGATGAAATTCACGTCGACCGCAAAATGAATGTCTGGGGAAGCGGCGGCGCCCACTCTACTTACTTTAAAGTGGTGACGGATTTTATTGTTTCCATCTTCAACCAGCCGATTCATCTTCAGCCGAAAGGAATTCTGGATATGGGATGCGGCAACGGCGCCTTCATCCAACACATTTTTGAAACGATTGAGAGGCATACTTTGCGCGGAAAAATGCTCGAAGATTATCCGCTTTTTCTTGTCGGTGCAGATTATAATCAGGCCGCGCTGAATGTTACGCGTGCGAATCTCATCAATAATGACATCTGGGCAAAAGTAATCTGGGGCGACATCGGGAATCCTGATCTGCTGGCGAACGATTTAAAGGAAAATTACGACATCAATCTTTCGGATCTCGTGAATATCAGGACTTTTCTGGATCATAACAGAATCTGGAAAGATCCGAAAAACATGAATCCAGGCAGAATTTCCACCTCAAGCGGCGCATTTGCTTTCCGAGGGGAGCGGATTCTGAACAAACTCGTGGAAGAAAACCTGAAAGAACATCTAAATCTGTGGCTTCCGTATATCAAAAAGAACGGTTTGCTCGTCATTGAGCTTCATACTTTAAAACCTCAACTTACCAGCCAACATCTTGGCGAAACTGCCGCCACAGCTTATGATGCCACGCACGGATTTTCCGACCAGTATATTGTGGAAGTGGATGTTTTCCATAAAATCTGCAATGAAGTCGGTTTGACGGTTGATAAAGATCTGTTAAAAAAATATCCGGACTCCGATCTGGCAACGGTATCGATTAATCTGCTGAAAGCGTAATGTCACCAGTTTAATCGACGGAAAATTATTCCTTTACCACTCTTACGGTTTTCTGAGTCATTATTAAAATTGCTATTCCAAAACACTGCAAAATAATTATTCTTATAGAATTTGATATATCAAACGATGAAAAAAATTATAATAGCTTTATCGTGTTTAATTTATACGTTTTGTTCCACACAAATGAAAATAAATAAAGGTAAACAAATAGATATTTTGATGGAAACTCCATGGCAATTAGGAACCGGCAAAAAAGTAGTGTATACTATAAAAAATAACACCTCGAAAACCTATATTATTGACCCATACGGATTTATAGGTTATTCTTACTGGACAAAAAATGACAAAAGAATAGAGCCGGTTGATTTTCTGAGAGGATATTATACTCGGGAAGATGCTGATTGTAAGGAGGATCTACTGATATTATATCCTCATCAAAAAACAACAGTCTATATCAGTTTAAACTACTATGAAACAGGAAAATATGATTTCTCTAAACAAGGTACTTATAAGATGACTGTTAAATCAGGTCATAATAAACAAAGTGCTACTCTCCTAGGATGTACTGAATACATAGAAAAATTGGAGAATCAAGGTTATAAAGTACTAAACGACAGCATTGTAGCCCAAGTACTATATGTGAAATAATTTCACAGTAAATATCTAAGATCATAAAATCATGGAAGATTGATTCCATTTTCCTTGCTGATGATGACGATCCTCTACCAATTTGAAGTAGGCGCATTTATTAAGAAAATTACCGCTCAGGGTAGTAAGAGCGATTTTCACCAGTTTGTTCTTATTTAATACTAAAATAACAGGCAATCCTGATCATAACCGGCTAAATATAGATCACTGAAATTCATTCGAGCGATTAATAAAAATTATTTAGCGCGCAGTCTTTCTTTAATTTTTTCAATATTCTGCTTTGCTGAATCTTCCAGAATAAGGCTCGCGCTCATGTGAATCCTTTCCGGCATTAGGTTTTCGAAATGTTCGGTGCCTTCCCACGAAACTTTTTTAATCAAAGCCAGTGCATCAGAGCTTCTGCCCGACAGTTTTTCGAGAAACTCCTTTAGTTGAGCATCCATTTCAGCAATACTTGAAGACACCACGTGATATACATCGTGTTTTTCGCACCACTCAGCGCTCCGGAAATCCGCGTCAATCGACATGGCTTCGTAAGCTGATTTTCCGACTTTTCTTTCCACATAAGGTCCGATCACAAAAGGTCCGATTCCTAAATTAAGTTCCGTTAAAGCCATCGCTGCGTCTTCCGTCGCGAAACAGTAATCCGCTGCACACGCAATCCCCACTCCGCCGCCGGTTGTTTTTCCCTGAACCCGAACGATGACCAGTTTTCCACAATTCCGCATCGCATTGAGCACTTTTGCAAAACCGCCGAAAAATTTTTCGGAAGTCTGGAGTTCTTCAATGGAAAGCAATTCGTCGAAACTGGCTCCTGCACAGAAGGCTTTTTCGCCGTCTGATTTTAAAAGAATCGCTTTTACGCTGCTGTCTTTGCCGCTTTCCAGAATCGTTTGTGCAAGTTTTTCAAGAATTTCTCCGGGCAAAGAGTTGCTTTTTGGGTGGCCGAAAGTGATTTCGGCAATATTGTTTTTGATTTCGTGGTGTACAAATCCTTTGTTCATATCTTTTTTATAAAATTCAATAGTCCTGTTAACTGAACTGACTGATAATCCTTTTTTCTAGTAGTATTAAATCAACCCAAACTGTTCAAAATGATGGGTAAAATGTTTCCTGTGGAAAAGTTCCATCATTTCTTTATTCAGCGTTCCGAAACGCGGATGAAAATGTTCAGCGGTTGGGTTTTCACGGTAGTAAATTAAAAACTCCTGCAAAGCTTCAGACAGTTTTTCTTTCGCCTCATTCAGATCTTTATATCTTAAGACTGGCTTTTCGCCTTCTCTCAGCAAAGGATATTGAGCGCCCGGACGGATTTTATGATCGGTATAGATCCAATCCTGCAAGAGTTCCATTTTTTCTGCCGGAATTTCAGGAAAATCGGAAGGATCAAGTTCGCTGAAACCGTTTCTAACTACTTCTTCCAGATGTTCTACCATCATTTGCGGAGACATTTCACCAAATTTACGTTCTGAAGACTCAGTGAGTGCATTCAACATCTTCTGGATCTCTTTCGTTTTCAGTTCCAGGAAAGGCGACTTTTTCGCCACCAAAGTCAGGATTGTGGCAACACATACGATTTCGTCGCGCTGGTTTACCACTTCCACCAACCATTTTACTACTCCACTTGGGATGTTTCTGCCTTTTACGCCTTTGTTGATTTTTTCTTTCGCCGTTAAATAAACCGTCATTGTATCTCCTGCATAAACCGGTTTAAAGAAACTTGCGTTTTCCAATCCATAATTTGCGATAACCGGACCTTTTTTTCCGGAAACAAACAGTCCTGCAGCTGCCGATAAAATAAAATAGCCGTGTGCTACTGTCTTGTCGAAGATCGTTCCGTTCAGAGAAGTGGCATCGGTGTGCGCATAAAAATGATCCCACGAAACATTGGAAAAATTAACGATATCCGCTTCCGTAACTGTTCTTCCGGCGGTTTCCAAAGAATCGCCTACCTCCACTTCTTCGAAATACTTTCTGAAAGGATGTTTGTCTGAAAATTTCTGGGTTGCACCCTGCTGATAAATTTTAGTAATTGCCGTCAGAATATCCGGCGAACCCTGAATCGCTGTTTTCTGAAGGAAGAAATGAAGTCCGTTCAGTCCTCCCATTTCTTCGCCGCCGCCCGCTCTTCCGGGACCGCCGTGCATTAAAGTCGGTAACGGAGAACCGTGACCGGTGCTTTCTTTTGCATTGTCGCGGTTCAGGACAAAAATCCTTCCGTGGGTTGTGGCCATCTTCCAGGCAGTTTCAGCGACAAATTTTTCATCGTGAGAAATAATGGAGCCTACCAAACTTCCTTTTCCGCGTTTTGCGAGAGCGGCAGCTTCATCCGCATCTTTGTAAGGCATGAGTGTTGAAACCGGGCCGAAAGCTTCCACATCGTGGGAAATGTTTTTTACGAAAGGACTGTCGTTATAAAAAAGTTTCGGACTCATAAATGATCCTGATTCAAAATTGGCGTCTACCAAATCATGTTGTCCATCATAAATAAGTTCGGTTTCGCTCTGCAATAATTTTATTTTTTCTGAAACCTCATTGAACTGGTCTTTACCTGCCAAAGCACCCATTCTGGTTTCACGGTTCAGTGGATTTCCGATTTTCACCTGATCCAAAGCTTTTGTTAAAGCATTCTGAACGTCGCCAACAAGGTTTTCAGGAACAATAATTCTGCGGATGGCTGTACATTTCTGTCCAGATTTTGTTGTCATTTCGTTTCTGACTTCCTTAATGAAAAGGTCGAATTCCGGAGTTCCGGGTTTTGCATCCAATCCTAAAATAGAGCAGTTCAAAGAATCCGCTTCCATATTGAAACGCACTGAATTCTGCGCGATGGAAGACATCGATTTGAGTCTTTTTCCCGTTGTTGCTGAACCGGTAAACAGCACCGAATCTCCGTCTTTCATAAACTCAAGCATGTTTCCGGCGCTTCCACAAATCAACTGAATGGCTCCTTCCGGGAGAATTCCGCTTTCAATCATATCCTGAAAAACGGCGTGTGTAAGATAACTTGTTGGTGTTGCAGGTTTCACGATACTGGAAACACCTGCCAACAGCGAGGTTGAAAGTTTTTCCAGCATTCCCCAAACCGGGAAATTATAAGCGTTGATCTGCACCGAAACCCCTTCGCTCGGCGTTAATATATGTGTTCCGAGGAAAGTTCCGTTAGCAGAGATTTTCTGAGTGTCGCCATCAACCCAAAAAGGCGTGTTCGGCAGCATTCTTTTTGCCAAACCGGAATAGGTAAAAAAAGTACCGAAGCCCCCTTCGATATCCACCCAGGAATCTGCATGTGTTGCACCGGTTTTATAGGAGATTTCATAATATTTTTTCTTTCGTTCCAGAAGATACAGCGCGACTTTTTTCAGCATTTCGCCGCGGTCATAAAACGTCATAGATGCGAGGTTTTTGTAGCCCACCGTTCTGCCGTAATCGAGCGCCTGTTCAAAATTGATGCCTTCCGTATCCACCAATGCCACTTCATCGCCAGTTACGGAGTTATAAAGTTGGTTTCCGTTTCCTGAACCTTCGATCCACTGACCGTATATATAATTTTTGAGTTTCATTTTATGTATGAATGTGTTAAATATGAAAATTTTAAGAGTGTTAAGGTACTGAAAATTTCAGTTTTGGGAAAATGCTGTTTGAGAACCGAAGTTGCGCCCCGGATGGAACGGCCTGTTTGAGCTCTGTTCTTTGTTGGTTAAGGGGGGGGGGGGGGG
>JAIBEW010000032.1 GCA_019459085.1 Kaistella sp. | reverse complement strand
AAAAAAAAAAAAAAAAAAAATAAAACAAAAACCCTTTTTTTTTGTTTTTTTTTTTTTTTTTTTTTTTTTTTTTTTTTTTTCTTGCGGCGGGGGCCCCCCCCCCCCCCCCCCGAAACAATATTCAAACATTAAAAACGTCCTTCCAGCAATTCAGAATAAAAAATATCATTATCCATTCAATAAAATACCAAGCTAATCCATTAATAACTTGTACATTCTAATTAAAATTTATATTTTTGCACCTCGAAATAAATAACAAATATTTTAACATTATGAACAATTACGAAACTGTTTTCATTTTAACTCCCGTTCTATCTGATGCTCAGGTGGAGGAAGCAGTGAAAAAATTTGAAGATCTTATGACTTCACACAATTGCGAAATCGTTGCCAAAGAAAACTGGGGACTGAAGAAATTAGCGTATCCTATTCAATTGAAAAAGAATGGATTTTACACTTTAATTGAATTTAAAGGTGAAGGAACTGTGGTAGCAGATTTAGAACTGGCTTTCAAACGTGATGAGAGAATCATCCGTTTCCTGACCACTAAACTGGACAAACACGCAATCGAGTATGCAGTGACAAGAAGAACAAAAGTGAAAACTGCAAGAGCTTAATTTTAACCCTCTAAAAAATTACAGAATATGGCAATAGATGATATGGCTAAACAAGCCTCAGCCGGAGGAGAATCAGAAGTAAAATTCCTTACTCCACTTGATATTAATACAAAATCGCAGAAAAAATACTGTAGATTCAAAAAATACGGAATTAAGCACGTTGATTATAAAGATGCTGATTTCCTTCTTCAGTTCGTTAACGAACAGGGTAAAATTTTACCTAGAAGATACACCGGAACTTCTTTGAAATACCAGAGAAAAGTTTCTTCAGCCATCAAAAGAGCAAGACACCTTGCTTTGATGCCTTACGTAGCTGACCTTTTAAAATAAAACAAAAATTAATAAGAGAAGCAAGCCCGTCTTGCTTCTTTTGTTGCTGAATAATTAATTAATTCTAACTGTTTTAGATATTAGACCTTAGATTTTGGATAGTTGATTTAGGATTCACCTCTTACTTCTGACTTCTAACCTCTAGCTTCTGACTTCTAGAATCTAAACAAGACAACAACAATGGAAATTATCCTAAAAAAAGATGTTGAGAACTTAGGACTTGAGTTCGATACCGTAAACGTTAAACCAGGTTATGCAAGAAACTTCTTGTTGCCGCAGGGAATTGCTCTTTTGGCAACTCCAAAAAACAAAGCACAGCTTGAAGCTACTTTAGAAGCAAGAAAAGAAGAAGAAGCTCAGTTAATCGCAGAAGCTAACGCAATTGTTGAAAAATTGAAGAAAACTTCTATCACCATCGCTACAAAAGTTGGTTCCGGAGATAAATTGTTCGGATCTATCAACAACGCTAATCTTTCCGAAGAACTGGCTAAAGCAGGTGTTGCTGTTGATAAAAAATACATCAAAATTCCTGGAAACACGATCAAGAGAACAGGTAAAGTTGAGGCGATCATCAGACTTCACAGACATGTTGAATACAATTATGAATTCGACATCGTTTCTGACGCTCCACCGGCGCCTGCAGCTCCTAAACCGGCTCCTGCTCCTAAAAAAGTAGAGGAAACTCCTGCTGAAGAAGCATAGGAAAATTTCTTTTCAATACAGAACCACTCTAATTTAGAGTGGTTTTTTTTTTATTTTCTTCCTCTGAACTCGGCCATGGTATCGTAGATTCCAAAGACATGATCCATCACCCAGTCGAAAGCGGGAAGCGGTAAAATTCCCTGTGAAAGTCTGATGAACCAGTACGGCAGCGGCATTGCAAGCATTTTTCTTTCGTTTTCAATCGCTTTTATAATTCTTTCAGCGGTACTTTCGGGCTCCAGTATCGGAAGCAGTTTCGATTTTACGCCGTCGAACATTCCGGTGTTGATGAAAAAAGGCATAATGGTCGTAACGGAAATCTTTTTGCCGAGCTGTTCAATTTCAAGTCTCAGACTGTCGCTCCAGCCGGTTAAGGCCCATTTTGAAGCTGCGTAAACCGACATTTTCGGGTTCGAGATCAATCCTGCCGAAGAAGCGATATTGCACACGGCACCGCAGTCGGTCTTCATCATTTCGGGCAGAAACTCCAGACAGATGTGCATTGGAGCATTTGCATTCACAAGCATGCTTTTGGAAATGTCATCATGGCTGTGTTCATGAAAGTATTTTCCGACAACGATTCCGGCATTGTTGATGAGGATATCAATCTTTCCGGCTTCGGTCCTCGTCTTTTGTGCGGTGATGCGGACTTCATCCACATTCATCACGTCAACTGTGAAAGTCATCACCTGAATTCCGAAGCCCGAAAACTCATTCTTCACCAATGCGAGTCCTTCTTCGTTACGGTCCCAGATCACGAGGCACCGCACTCCTCTTTCCAGAGATTTTCTAGCCATTATTTTTCCGATTCCCGATGCGCCACCTGTAATGAGCACCGTTTTGCCTTTAAAATCCATTTTTTAATGATATCAGTTTTTATGGTTAAATTTGTTCTGAATCAGAAATAAATATAATGAATTTCCACGAAATATTATCTGCACAAAAAGAACTGTTCAGCAGCCAGAAAACAAAGAACCTGAACTTCAGGAAAATGTATCTTGAAAAGCTGAAAACCGTCATCACAGACAATCAGAACCTGCTTTATGAAGCCATTTACAGTGATTTCGGAAAATCAGAATTCGACACCTTCACCACAGAAATCTCTTTTGTCTTAAAGGATATTGACTATTATCTCAAAAACCTGAAAAGATTTTCGGCACCGAAAAAAGTGCGTACAAATATCGTAAACCAATTTGCTTCCAGTAAAATTTACACCGAACCTTTGGGCTGCACGCTCGTCATCGGAGCGTGGAATTACCCTTACCAGCTTTCACTTTCGCCGATAATCGCAGCTTTGGCAGCGGGAAACACCTGTATCCTGAAACCCAGTGAAGTGGCAGAACATTCCATGAAAGCCATGGCAAAAATCATCAACGGAAATTTCCCGAAAGACTATCTGTATGTCGTGGAAGGCGGTGTTGAGGAAACAACCGAACTCCTGAAACTGAAATTCGACAAAATATTCTTTACCGGAAGTCCGCGTGTGGGGCAGATTGTGTACGAAGCCGCCGCAAAACACCTTACGCCCGTAACCCTTGAACTGGGCGGAAAATCTCCGGCGATTGTAACTTCTCACGCCGATTTTGAAGTCGCCGCTAAACGGATTGTGTGGGGCAAATTTCTGAATGCCGGACAAACCTGCGTGGCTCCCGATTATATTCTGGTGGATGAAAAAGTGAAGGAAAGCTTTCTGGATGCAATGACCCAATATCTGAAAAAATTCAGTTACAATGCAGACGCGAAACATTATACAAAAATCATCAATACCAGGAATTTCGACAGGCTTACGCGGTTGATTGATCCTGAGAAAGTATATTATGGCGGCAACAGCGATGCGGCCTTTCGTTATATTGAGCCTACCCTGCTCCATAATGTTTCCTGGGACGATGCCGTGATGCAGGAAGAAATCTTCGGACCCATTCTGCCCGTCCTCACGTTTCAGAATTTTAATGAAGCACTGCTCAGAATTTCGGAACAGGAAAAACCTTTGGCGGCTTATCTTTTTTCCGGAAATGCAGAGGAAAAGGAACTTTTCACGCAGAAAATCTCTTTCGGAGGCGGCTGCATCAATGATGTGGTGATGCATCTGAGCAATGACCATCTGCCTTTCGGAGGGGTCGGAAATTCAGGCATCGGGAATTACCACGGCAAATATGGATTTGAAGCATTTTCGCATCAGAAATCCGTGCTCGACCGGGCCACTTGGGGCGAACCCAATCTGAAATATCCACCATACACCGATGAAAAACTGAACTGGATCAAACGTTTAATGTAATTCAGAAAAAGGTATTTGATTCAAAAGCAACCTGTTTTACTTCACCCGCGAACGCGGGTGATTCCAAAGCAACCTGTTTTGGAGAAAAAAAGTTTCCATGAAGCCCAATGTATTTATCAGCATTGTGTTTCCAAAAAAAAATGCTCCTGAAAGATTCGGGAGCATATTTTATTTACATTTGGTTTAAGAGGCTTTCGGCGTCCATTTGCTAAAGAAATCTTTCACCTTTTGAAGGTCGTAGCCTTTTTTTCCGTCTTCAAGCACTGCACTGTCCTGCGTGTGGATCAGTTTACCGTTTTGATCCAACACAATAAACACAGGGTAGCCAAATTTATCCCCAGGATTGCCGTATTTTTTAAAAATAGCTTCGTTCTTGTTTTCCGGCGACCAGTTCAGGTGGTAATACACGTAATTCTGATCTACCATTTCTTTAAGTTCCGGAGTCTTTTTCACATAATCGTTAAACCTTAAACACCAGATACACCAGTTTCCGCCGGCCTGAATCATGACGTTCTTGTTTTCTTTTTTTGCAAGAGCTACCATTTCTGCGATTTTCGCTTCTGCATTGTCTTCCGGATGATAAGGTTTCTCAAGTTTGGCTTTTTCTTCCGCGGCCAGTTTTTTCTTCGCTTCCAAAACTGCAGCGCTGTCGGTTTTTGTGGTTGCTGTAGTGTCCGTAAAAGTACTTTCTGTGCTTTTATTGTCGGTTTTCTGCGAACACGCTAAAAAACCGGTGAATATACATCCTGCAACAAGCAGGTTTAGGCTATTTCTTTTCATTGATCTTTATTTTGACTTCGAATATAAGAATTTATTGGTTAGAGGAAAACGAAATTCCTTCCGTTTTATTATTATCACTAAATTAGCGGCTCGTTTATGAATTTTTTATTTAAAATTGTTACTCTGATATCGCACCTTCCGCTGAAAATACTTTACGTTTTCGCGGATCTTATATTTTTCTTCACTTTCTACGTGTTCGGATACCGCAAAAAAGTGGTGAGCGAAAACATTAAAAACTCTTTCCCTGACAAAAGCGAAGAAGAACTTCAAAAGATCAGGAAGAATTTTTTCATTAATTTCTCCGATTATCTCGTTGAAACAGTGCGGTCTTTCAGCATATCTCAGCACGAACTCCGGGTGCGGGTGCAGCATCTGAACCGGGAAGTTTTCGAAGAAGCCAAAGCCGAGAAAAAGAACATTATTCTTCTTGCGGGACATGTTTTCAACTGGGAATGGTTCAACGCCTTAGCGCAGATCGTGCCGCAGGAACACTGTCATCCTGTTTACAGGAAAGTCAACAGTGAGTTTTGGGAAAACCAGATCAAAAAAATCCGGAACAGTTACGGGAACGAAGCTCTGGAAGCCAACGATGTCATCAAACATATTTTCCGGAATACCAACGACGGAAATTCCATTTATATGTTTGTGGCCGACCAGACTCCACATGTGAATCTGGTGGATTTCGGTCTTGAATTCCTTCACCAAAGGACTCCTGCGTTTATCGGATACGACAAACTGGCGACGAGAATGGATTTGGTGTTTGTATACTGTGAAATGAAAAAAGTAAAGCGTGGTTTTTATCAGGTGAATTATCACCGGATTTATCCCGATGGCGAAAAATTCACACAGTACGAAGTCGTGAAAAAGTTTCACCGTCTGCTGCAAAATACAATCCGTAAAAGGCCGGAAAACTATCTGTGGTCTCACCGCAAGTGGAAAAACGCGCACGCCATCAAAACATTTAACGACCAATAATTTCTTTTGAAAACTGCAATCGTCATATTAAACTGGAACGGGAAAAACTGGCTGGAAAAATTCCTGCCCAATGTTACTGAATATTCCGAACACTCAGAAATCTATGTGATTGACAATGCTTCGACTGATGATTCTGTGGACTATCTGCTGCACCATTTTCCTGAGGTGAGGATTGTCATGAACAGAGAAAACAAGGGATTTGCAGGCGGTTACAATGAAGGTTTGAAAAACATTACAGCCGATATTTACTGTCTCCTGAATTCTGATGTGGAAGTAACGGAAAACTGGCTGGATCCTATTCTGAATCTTTTCGAAAAGGACCAAAATATCGCAGCCATCCAGCCAAAAGTACTCGATTACAACCGCAGAAATCTCTTTGAATTTGCCGGCGCCGGTGGTGGTTTCATCGATAATTTAGGCTATCCTTATTGTCGCGGACGGGTTTTTGAAAATATTGAAGAAGACAAGGGTCAATATAATGATGAAACCGAAATTTTCTGGGCTTCAGGCTGTTGTCTGTTTCTCCGTTCTGCAGATTTTTGGGCGCAAAACGGCTTTGACGAAAGGTTTTTTGCGCATCAGGAGGAAATTGATCTTTGCTGGCGTTTGAAAAATTCCGGGAAAAAGATGTTCTATACCGGGAAATCGACCGTCTATCATGTCGGTGGCGGAACTTTAAACAAACAGAGCCCAACGAAAACCTTCCTGAACATCCGCAATAATCTTACGATGCTGCTGAAAAATCTGCCTTTTCCTAAATTAATCTGGATTCTTTTTCTGCGACTCGTTCTCGATGCCGCTGCCGCAGTGTATTTCGGAATTAAAATGGGGTTTCCACACTTTTGGGCGGTGCTCAGAGCGCATTTCAGTTTTTATACTCAGATTCCGGGGACTTTGAAACTTCGTGGGAAAAATCAGATCCGGGATTATTGCCAAAGCAAATGGCTTATTTTCAGACATTTTTTATAAGAATTTCCTGTAGTGTTTTGAATCTTAATCGGGTGATGTAAGCAAATAAACACTACATTTATATCAATGAATGAAGATGTATATTTAGTTCTCACCATTATTGCCGTTGGTCTTCTGGCTATCGGTCTGCTCATCTATTTTTTTCAGCACCGGTTTCTCTTCCAGCCCGAAAAACTTCCGCCCGATTTTAAATTTGCCTACGAACATTTGAAAGCTGATGAAAAAACTGTTGAACCGGAACC
This sequence comes from Kaistella sp., assembly GCA_019459085.1. Lineage (GTDB taxonomy): Bacteria > Bacteroidota > Bacteroidia > Flavobacteriales > Weeksellaceae > Kaistella. The sequence continues at coordinate 83,025 of JAIBEW010000032.1, read as the reverse complement.
GGGCGCAAAAATAAATTATCTCCATTTCCTTGTAGATGAACCCAAGGGCGTCGTGATTTACCTGAAAGGCAATACCAAAAGCATCAAAGGTTGGGGGAAATTTGCAATCGATTTTACTAGGCTCGGCTATGATGTGATTATGATGGATTACCGCGGTTTTGGCAAAAGTACAGGCCGAAGAACGATGGAAGCGATGAAAAAAGACTCGCAGTTCATTTATGAAATTGTAAAAAAAGAGTTTTCTGAAGAAAAAATTGTCGTGTATGGCCGTTCGCTCGGCGCCGGATTTGCGGCAAGACTGGCTTCGAAAAACCAACCGCGCCTGCTCATTCTCACGTCTCCGCTCTACTCTTTTCTGCGAACCATTCATCGGTATCTTCCGTTTATGCCGGCAAGACCTTTTTTACGCTACAATCTTCCGACGTTCCAGTACCTTAAAAATGTGCGCTGTCCCATAAAAATCATTCATGGTAGTGACGACAGTCTGGTTCCGATCAGTACTGCCGTGCACCTGTCGGAAATCAATCCGAAACTTACACGCTTGTACGTGATTTTAGGAGCGGGACACATCAATATCCATCAGTTCGAAGAATATCACCGAGTGATGGAGGAAATTTTTAACGAAAGAAAAATCTTCATTGATTCCGAGAAAACAAGTTTAAACATCAATCACAGAAAATAATGGCGCGGTAAAGTCGGACCAATCAATTATCTTTGCTGAAATACAGAAAACTGAATGGAGCTACTTATCATTGTGCTGCTTGTACTGATTAACGGAATTTTTTCAATGTCCGAAATGTCTCTTGTTTCCTCGAGAAGGTTTAAACTCGAAAATGCCCGGAAAAAAGGAAGTCTGGGCGCAAAAAAAGCACTGGAACTGTCTGAGAATCCGACCCGATTTCTCTCGACGGTACAGATTGGAATCACGCTCATCGGTATTTTGCTCGGGGTGTATTCCGGAGAAAACCTGACGACTGATTTTCAAAGTTTTCTGAACGGATTCCCCGTTCTTCAGCCTTATTCCGACACGTTGGCAACCGCAGGAATTGTACTTTTCATTACTTATCTTTCCATATTGTTGGGCGAACTTCTTCCGAAAAGAATTGCGATGACATATCCGGAAACCATCATCACTTTGGTGTCGAAACCAATGGATATTCTCTCAAAAATAACCTCTCCATTTGTCTGGTTACTCACTACTTCCAACAATTTACTGCTGAAACTGATGGGCATAAAAAGCACCTCCGACAGCATTGTAACAGAAGAAGAAATCAAATCAATCGTCAAAGAAAGCGCTCAGGAAGGCGAAATCGAGCAAATCGAGCACAGTATCGTGGAAAGGGTTTTCGAACTCGGCGACCGGAAAATCAATACGCTTCTTACCCATCGTACGGCGATGGCATTTCTGAGTATTGATGAAAGTCTGGAAAGCGTTCTTGAAAAAATCAAAAACGAAAAACATACCGCTTATCCCGTAACACAGGGAAATAATCTGGATGACATTATCGGAATTGTTCTGCTGAAGGACCTTTTTCCTATTGAAGACACCGAAAACTTTGACCTGAATAAATATCTGAAGCAGCCGCTTTTCCTGAATGAAAATTATTTCGCTTATAAAGTTTTGGAACTTTTTAAAATTCAGAAAAACCACTACGGGATCGTTATTGATGAATATGGGAATACGGTTGGAATGGTGACCTTGGACGACGTTCTGGATGCGCTCGTTGGCGATACTGTAACGGTTGATAATTTTGATTACCGCATTACTGAACGCAACGAAAATTCATGGCTCGCCGACGGACAGGTTCCGATTGTTGAATTCATTAAATATTTTGACCTTACTCACGAATTTGAAAACAAGGACAATTACACCACTCTGGTTGGTTTTTTCCTCAACGAAAATAACCGCGTGACGGAAGTGGGTGACAAAGTAACTGTAGAAAATCTTGAACTCGAAATCATTGATAAAGACGGACAACGGGTTGACAAAATTCTGATCACGAGAAAAGGCAGCAAAGATTAATCACCGGCATGGCAAAGTTGCTTCAATATTTACAGGAAAAAGTCGTTTTTTTACCGGTAAAACTGGCAGAAAACTATTCTTACGGCTTTTCTCAGGAATTTGAAGAACATCTTTTTGAAACGCCGTTTCAGGGTAAGATCAACGCCCTGCATTTCAAGGTTAAAAATCCCAAAGGCGTCATTCTTTATTTCCACGGAAATGCGGGAAATCTGGCGCGGTGGGGAGAAATCACTTCGGAATTTACGCGGTTCGGTTATGATGTTTTTGTAATGGATTACCGCGGTTACGGTAAAAGTTCGGGACCACGGAATGAGGAATATCTTTTTTCGGATGCCCAGTTTTGCTATGCTTTTTTAAAGGAATTATATGGCGAAGAGAATATTATTGTTTATGGCCGGAGTCTGGGCGGTTCTTTCGCCGTAAAAATGGCCGCGGAGAACGAACCACAAAAACTGATTCTGGAAGCTACATTTTATAACCTTCAGGATATGGCACAACGCTGGATTCCATATTCGTTCACAGAAAAAATTTCGCCCAGAATGACCTATCACTTCCATTCGGATCAGCATATTTTGGATGTAAACTGTCCTGTTTATCATTTTCATGGAGATAAAGATCTCATAGTTCCCATAAAATCAGGAAAAAAACTGTTTGAAGTCCTCGCTGAAAACAAGCCTTCACTCGAGAAAAAATTTATACAGATCAAAGGCGGAAGTCATGATGATTTGGCTAAATTTGAACTTTTTAAAACCGAAATGAATAAGATCCTTTAATGTTAGACTTCTGCGCCATTGATTTTGAAACCGCCACTCACGAACGCAACTCTGCATGCGAAATGGGAATCTGCGTCGTGGAAAACGGGGAAATTGTGAAAACACAGACCTGGCTCATCAAGCCGCCGAGTTTTCCTTATTTTCATCCTAGAAATATTGATGTACACGGAATTGTTCCTGAAGACGTGCGGGATTCGCCGACGTTTGACGATATCTGGCATGAAGCCGAAAATCTGATGTACGGAAATCTGATGATCGCCCATAATGCCGCTTTCGATGCCGGTGTTCTGCGCAGCTGTCTCGATTATTACGGTTTTTTCAAACCGAAAATCAATTATCTGTGCAGCATTTCTCTGGCGAAAAAATCCTGGAAAAATCTACCGAAATATGGCCTTAAAAGTCTTGCGGAGCAGCACCGGATTACTTTCAATCACCACAGAGCCGGCGATGACGCTGAAGTCTGTGCGAAAATTTCACTGCTGGCTTTTGAAAAAATGATGATTACGAGAAATGATGAAGTGCACGAAGTCATGCAGAAAAATCTGAAAGTACTTTAAAAAGTTGGTCCTTAGTTACTCAACACTTCTGCCACCATATTGAATTTAGGAATCTGGATTTCCAGTTTTTCTTTGGTCAGAAGATTGGTGCAGTAATAAATTCCGTTCATATTTCCGACTCCGGAACGTAGGATGACATTCGAAAAATACTTGAAATTTTCACCCGGCAGAATTTCAGGGGTTAAACCGATAACACCGTCGCCGGAAACTTCTGTAAAACCAAAGCCTACGTCGTAAATCAGCCATTTTCTCTTCAACAGCTGTATGGGCGTCTCGCCGAGATTTTCAATCGTAATATGATACTTGAAAACGAAACGGTTTTCAGATGGAAAACTGTTCTTGACATCATACTCAGGGAAGACAGAAACTTTAATGTCGAAAGTGGTGGTTGAAAACATTTTCAGCGATTTGTGGTGGGAAATACAAAAATCCCGCCCTTTCGGAGCGGGATCTGATTTATTTTATAAATATCCGTTATTTCAGTTACAGTTCAAGCGCTTTTCTTTCGTCGCCACCCATTAAAAACTCAACAGGATTATCAATTCCTTCTTTCACGGCAACCAGAAATCCTACTGATTCTTTTCCGTCGATAATTCTGTGGTCGTAAGACATTGCAACATACATCATCGGGCGGATCACCACCTGTCCGTCTACCGCTACCGGTCTCTGGATGATGTTGTGCATTCCTAAAATTGCCGACTGTGGAGGATTGATGATGGGTGTGGAAAGCATAGAACCGAATACTCCACCGTTTGTGATTGTAAACGTTCCGCCGGTCATTTCATCAACACTGATGTCACCTTCCCTTACTTTATCTGCAAGAGATTTAATATTGGCTTCAACACCTCTGAAAGTCATGTTCTCTGCATTTCTCAGAACCGGAACCAGCAAACCTTTCGGTCCTGAAACCGCGATGGAAATATCACAGAAATCGTAATTGGTTTTGAAATCACCGTCGATGGATGCATTTACATCAGGATACATCTGAAGCGCTCTTGTAACCGCTTTCGTGAAGAAGGACATAAATCCTAAACCGATGCCGTGTTTCTGCGTGAATTCGTCTTTATACTGTTTTCTGATTCTGAAAATTTCAGACATATCCACCTCATTGAAAGTCGTCAGCATTGCTGTTTCGTTCTTTACGGAAACCAATCTTACGGCTAATTTCCTTCTCAGCATCGAAAGTTTCGTACGGTTTGAACTTCTTGATCCGCTTGTAGAAGAAGCAGCGCCCATTGCCGGAACAGCAGCCGTTTCGGCGTCCTGTTTTGTAATTCTACCATCTTTTCCGGATCCTGAAATTTGTGAAGCTTCCACTCCTTTTTCGTCCATGATTTTTTTGGCAGCCGGAGAAGGCGTTCCTGTCGCGTAAGATGCAGCAGCGGGTTTTTCTTCTTTTTTAGCTTCCTGAACAATCGCCGGTTTGTCGACCACTTTCTTTTCAGCCTGTGGCGCTTCAGCATTTTCCGTTTTCGGAGCTTCAGCAGCTGGAGCAGAACCGGCCGGTTTGGCAGCATCCATATCAATGAGGCAAACAATCTGCCCCACCTGAATCACTTCACCTTCTTCGGCTTTCAGGGTAATGATACCGCTCTGTTCTGCCGGAAGTTCAAGCGTTGCTTTATCGGAATCAACTTCAGCAATCGGCTGGTCTTTTTCCACATAATCGCCGTCTTGCACTAACCAGGATGCGATTTCAACTTCGGTGATGGATTCTCCCGGTGAAGGGACTTTCATTTCTAATATTGACATCGTTAATATTTTTGTTTATTATTTTAAATCTTTTAAAAACTGTTCGGGAATGAACTGTATCAGAAGAGGATACTGCTTCCGCTCTAAAACTGTAAATTTCCACTGTTTCATATCTGCAGAAGAAGCCAGGACATCTTTAACAGTATTTATTTCGAAAAAGCCCGTCTGGCTGTTGTATTTTACATTCTCTGACCCAAATTCCGCCTGCATTCCAGATAAAAGGTCAGTTGGTTTCACATCAGCATCAAGGAATTTAATCTCAATTTTCTGCGTGTATTTTACGCGGAGATAATTTTTAGCGTTAATCACAAAAGGATCATCCAGAACCAGCACATTTTCCGGATCATAGAATTTAAATTCCATTTCCTTCGAATTAAACAGCTGATTCATGACTTCCACCATCTGTTCTTTCGGAACAATTTTCAGGAAATCTTCATTGGCGTATAAATCCAGAGCTTTTTCAAACTTTTTATCAATGATTAATGAACTGTAATCCCTGAACTGCATCTCTACTTCCTTTCTCACATTTTGCGCGAAAAAAGAAATTGAAAAGGTCAGACTCAGAAAAAGAAACAGTTTTTTCATATCATTAAGCGGTTACAGGTCTTTTGGCAGGCGCATCATCGCGGTCAAAGACCCGGTTGATGACGTTATTCTGATTTCGTTCAAACATTTTATGACTTCCCGGAGCCGGAGAACCACTTGCAACAGGAGAAATGACCTGAATACCGGTATCTCTGAAGTTTCTTAAAATATATGTCCAGGCACCCATATTTTCAGGTTCTTCCTGAACCCAAAGCAATGATTTGCGGTTGCTGTATTTGGCGAAAATTTCTTCAATTTTATCGTTCTGAAGCGGGTAAAGCTGCTCGAATCGTACGATCGCAATATTCTCACAGTTCAGCTCTTCCTGTTTCGCTAAAAGTTCGTAGTAAATTTTACCTGAACACAGCACGAGTTTTTCAATCTTTTCAGGATTTGCTGTTGAATCATCAATAACCGGCTGAAACTGTCCATTTGCAAAATCTTCAAGCGGAGAAACCACTTTAGGATGTCTCAGAAGCGATTTCGGGGTCATGACAATCAGAGGTTTTCTGAAATTCCATTTCAACTGTCTTCTCAAAAGGTGGAAATAGTTGGCCGGAGTGGTTGCGTTGGCTACAACCATATTTTCGTTGGCACAAAGTTCCAGAAATCTTTCGAGTCTTGCGGAAGAATGTTCTGCTCCCTGACCTTCAAAACCGTGAGGGAGAAGCATGACCAAACCGTTCTGTATCCTCCATTTTTCTTCAGCTGCCGCCAAATACTGGTCCACAATAATCTGCGCTCCATTTACGAAATCGCCGAACTGTGCTTCCCAAATGGTGAGGGTGTTTGGAGAGGCCATCGCATAACCGTAATCAAAGCCCAGAACACCGTATTCTGAAAGGTGTGAGTTATAAATATCAAAACGGCTATCGCTGATATGTCTGAGAGGAATGTATTCCTCCTCGGTATCTTCTGTTTTTACAACGGCATGACGGTGCGAAAATGTTCCGCGTTCTACATCTTCTCCCGAAATTCTCACATTTTTTCCTTCTGCGAGAAGCGTTGCGTAAGCAAGCCATTCGCCAAGAGCCCAATCGAGAGAATTTCCTTCGATCATTTTAAGTCGTGATCCGAAAAGCCTTGTAATTTTACTGATGAATTTTTTATCTTCCGGGAGAGTGGACATTTTCACTGCCAGTTCCTTCAATGAAGCAAGATCGAATGAAGTATCTGCAGGAATCTGAACCGCGCCTTTTGCGGAATTCGGGTAATCCTTCCAGTCATCGGACATAAAAAGATCCATTACATTTTTTTCAATTTCTTTGGAAGCATCAAAATCTGCATCCAGGAGCTGCTTGAACTCGGTCTCCATTTTCTTCAGCACCTCATCAGAAACGATTCCTTCCTGAATCAGCTGGTTTTTATAAATTTCTCTCGGATTCGGATGTTTTGAAATGGATTTATACAGATTAGGCTGGGTAAATCTAGGTTCATCACCTTCGTTATGGCCATATTTTCTATAACCTAACAGGTCAATATACACGTCTTTACCGAACTGCGCGCGGAAGTCGGCCGCAAATCTTATGGCGTGAACAACCGCCTCCACATCATCTGCATTTACATGCATTACCGGAGATTCGGTCACTTTTGCGATATCGGTACAGTAGGTTGAAGAACGTGCATCGAGATAATTGGTGGTAAAAGAAACCTGATTGTTCACAACAATATGAACAGTTCCGCCAGTTTTGTAACCTTCCAGCGTCATCATCTGTGCCATTTCATATACGATTCCCTGTCCGGCAATCGCGCCGTCACCGTGAATAACGATCGGTAGGACTTTTTTGTAATCTTTATAGCGGTCATCCACTTTAGCCCGGCAAATTCCTTCAACTAAAGCGGCAACTGTTTCCAGGTGCGATGGATTTGGCGTCAGATTGATCGATACTTCTTCGCCGGAAGCGGTCTTGATCTTTTTTGAGGATCCCAAATGGTATTTCACGTCACCGGAGAATACATCTTCTTCAAATTCTTTTCCTTCAAATTCCGAGAAAATCTGTTTGTATGATTTCCCGAAAATATTGGTCAAAACATTCAGCCTTCCACGATGGGCCATTCCCAAAACCACTTCATCAACACCTAACTGCGAAGAACGCGTAATCAGTTGGTCTAAAGCCGGAATCAGAGATTCGCCGCCTTCCAGAGAAAATCTTTTCTGACCTACGAATTTGGTATGAAGATAATTTTCGAAAGCGACTGCCTGATTGAGTTTTCCTAAGATTTCTGTTTTTTCTTCAGCACTGAGTTGTGGATGGTTTTCATTGCTGTGAATCCATTCTCTGATGAACCGTTTCTCCGCAACATTATTGATGTGCATATATTCCACACCAATTGACTCGCAATAGACTTTTTCGAGATGGTTAACGATTTCCTGTAAGGTAGCAGCAGCTCTCATTCCTGTTTCAGTGGCGGAGTTGAATTTTTGGTTTAAATCTTCCTGTGAAAGTCCAAAATTCTCGATAGCCAGAGTAGGCTCATAATGTCTTCTCTCTCTAACCGGATTGGTTTTTGTGAAAAGATGACCTCTCTGTCTGTAAGCCTCGATAAGATTCAGGACTTTAAATTCTTTGCGGATATTATCAGGAATCTGCCCATTTGAGGCAGCCTGATTGGCCAACTGAACAGCATCTGGTACTGCATTCGCTGACGGAGTTCCCTCATTTTCGTCGCTGTAGTTCTCCAAAGCAAAATCAAATCCCTGGAAAAATGCTTTCCAGGAAGGCTCTAAAGAATCGGGATATTTTAAGTATTGTTGATATAAGTCTTCTATTAACTGCGAATGTGCAGCGTTCAGGAATGAAAATTTGTCCATTATATACAGATTAACTGTTGTTTTTTATTTAAAAGACAAATTTAGCAAAAAAAAGTGAATTAATGAGTCCCGGAAATCCCCAAAATTCGTTAAACATTTGAGAGATGAAAGCTTATGAAAGCAAAAAATTAACGGTAAACAGGAAGCGAAATTTTCATATTCACCTCTTCACCTGAAACGGGTGGTTCAATAAAGGTCTGAAGCAGGTCTCCGTTTCTCATCGTATCTTTTTTGGCCTTGAGCAACAGCTGCTTAATAGCACCGGTTCTTGCTTCGAAATTTCCTTTGAAATACATCACATAATTCCGCGAATTGTTAATGGTTCTGAAACTGAAATTATTATCGGAAACACTCTGCCTTTTCGAAACCGGAATTCCATAGAAATAAGAAACTTCTTTATCCTTAAAATTATTGGAAGCTGTAACCATTACGGGAAGTCCAATTTCGTCGTCTCTTTTGGCAAGATCCGTCGTCATGTAATTATAGACTTTATTGTGGTTGAGTGCAATGTTCCGCAGCAGCGCATCTTTCCCGTTTTTTGTACTTACATTCACACCCAGAAGCAACTGCCCTTCCTGCTCTTCCACCATTACTGTATCATATTTGATGTTTGCAAAAAGATTATCACGGTCTACTTTGTTAGACAGAATATTTCCAAGACCCGCAATACTTCTGTCTAAATCGGCCACGAAAGTATCTTCGGTAAAAAGATTAAGCGAACGGTTGAGCAAACCCTGCTTTGGAGTATGAACAAACCAGATGATTTTGGTTCTGGTGGGGGAAACCTTTGAAAATTTTAAATTGATTAATGTTGGATTGCTGTTTTTGCCTTCAAAAAGCTGATATTTTAAAGTACTGTTGAGATTCTGGTATCTGATGAAGAGCTCACCGGTTTTTCCGGTTTTGTCATCCCAAAAAGTCATCGCACTTCCCTGCCCTTCGTATGGCGAATAAAAATCGGCGTGCATGGTTTTGGAGGAAGAAAAATAGGAGTTCCAGCGGTAAAAATTCTGCAGATTGTTAAACTGCGGGAAAACTTTCTCGATCGGATAATTAATTTCCTTCTCGACCCGGAAACTTTTGCTTTCTTCAACAAAAAAATACATCGAAGCAGCATAAATCCCCAACACAAGTATGATTCCGATAACCCAGTATTTTATCCATCGCATGCGGCAAAAATAAAACAAAAAAAAAGAGTGACCAATACATTCGGTCACTCCTGGAAATTCAAATTCAGGTTTTAGTGAGCATGGTTATGCTCCTCTTTGGCACTGCATAAACCAACTATGGTATGGAAGGTGTTATGCAAGGCAACAAGTTCTGATTTTAATTCACTGTCCGAAGCTCCTTTTTTAAGGTTTTTGTTCAGTTTTTTAGAATCTTTACACAGTTTGTTCAGTGATTTCTTCACTGCTTTTTTGTCATTCACGGTTGCAGGAATTTCAGATTTTCTCCATTCATTGGCCTTCGCTGCAAGTTCGGCACTTCTCATTTTAAGAGGTGCAAAATTTCCTTCGTCAGCAGGATGAAAAGTAGCACTCATGACTTTATGGAATTCTTCCTGTTCTTTCCACTGCTTTGTTTGCGCAGAAGAAATATTAAAGGCGCAAAATAACACAAGGATAAAAGTAAACGTTTTTAGTTTCATTTGATTTTGTTTTTAGATTTTAAGGAATAATTGTACCGGGCTGTATGACGGCATTTTTTTTCACCACTACAATTCCGTCTTTAATGGAATGGTTTTCGAAATCACCATCCGGAAGATGTTTTCCGCCGATGATTCTTACATTATCGCCGATGCTGCAGTTTTTGTCGAGAATCGCCTGTTCGATATAACAGTATTTACCAACGCCGACGTTTGGAATCCCATCTCTGTCGTTGGCAATGATATCTTTGGTATCCTGATAATAATCCGCGCCCATCATATAGGTGTTCAGGAAGGTGCTTCCTTTATCGACACGGCTTCTGTTGCCTACAATTGAATTTTCGATTTTATCGGCCATAATAATGCAGCCATCACCGAAAATCGCCTTGCTCACATAGGAACCAAGAATTTTTGAAGGGGGAAGCATTCTGGCTCTTGTATAAATCGGTGCATTGCTGAACAAATTGAATTTCGGAAAATCTTTTGTAAGATCAATATTGGCATCAAAAAATGAATCAATTGTACCGATATCGGTCCAGTAACCATCATACTGAAAGCTCAGGGTTTTATATTTTCCTATTCCGTTGGGGATGAGTTCGCCTCCGAAATCGTCTCCGGGATCATTTTCAAACATTTTTCTGAGGACGTCTCTGCTGAATACATAAATTCCCATTGAAGCCAGATATTCTTTCCCTTCAGACCTGCTTTTATCTGAAACTTCCGACTTCCACTCGCCCAGAATTTCTGCTGAAGGTTTTTCGATGAATGAAGTGATATTTCCGTCGTCATCTGATTTCAGGATCCCGAAACCCGGTGCATCTTTGGCATTTACCGGAATCGTGGCAATCGTAATATCTCCTTCGTTTTCACAGTGGAAATCAATCAGTTCCCTGAAATCCATCTGATAAAGCTGATCTCCGGAAAGAATCAGAATATAATCATATTCATATTTCGTTAAATGCTTCATTGACTGGCGCACTGCGTCGGCAGTTCCCTGATACCACATTTCATTTTCAACATTCTGTTCCGCCGCCAGAATATCCACAAAACCTCTGCTGAAAATATCAAAATGATAAGAATTTTTAATGTGCGAGTTCAGGGAAGCCGAATTAAACTGGGTAAGAACCAGAATCCTATTATAGCCGGAATTGAGGCAGTTGGAAATTGGAATATCAACAAGTCTGTATTTTCCGGCAATCGGGACTGCGGGTTTGGATCGGGAATAAGTTAACGGGAACAGCCGGGTTCCACGGCCTCCTCCTAGAACTATAGAGATAACACTGGGTTTCATATTAATTTTTTTATAAGTCAGACTGGCTTTTGAAAAAGATTTCGATCGGGAATGCAAAAAGTCTGCTAATTCCTGTATAAACTTACATAATTTTCTGCAGATTTCTCCCAAGAAAAATTAAAATTCATGTTAGATTGTACCAGATTTTTCATCAGGTCCTTATCTTCATATATATATAATGCTCTGTGAATGGCGTGTACAGCGTCATCTGCCGCTGCAACTCCGAAATTTAGGCCGCTTCCGCCCGTGGAAATATCTTCAACCGTATCGCGCAAACCACCAATATAACGCACAATAGGCACAGTTCCGTAACGCATCGCATACATTTGGTTCAGACCGCAAGGTTCTACCCGCGACGGCATGAGCAGAAAATCTGAAGAAGCATAGATTTTATGGGAAAGATATTCCTTGTATCCCAAATCAATCGCCAAATTGCTGTAGGTTTGGTTCAATTCCCTTAAGCTGTTTTCGATATTTTTATCGCCGGAACCCAAAATAATAATATTCAGCGCACCGTACGTCTGCTGAATGCTTTTCCAGACAATTTCAGGGAGCAAATCTGCCCCTTTTTCGCCTGCAAACCTTCCAATAAAACTGAAAAGCGGAAGATCAGGATTCAAACCGTAGTCTTTACAGAGTTCTTCTTTGTTCAGATATTTTCCTTTTTCAGCATCTTTTTTACTGAAATTGAATTCTAAAAAGGGATCGGTTTCCGGATTCCAGACCTCTGTATCAATTCCGTTGATGATGCCGTACGCTTTGCCTCCTTCCTGACGCACAAGACTTTCGAGCCCGCGGAAATTGTGAAAAAGTTCATCTAAATATCCTCCGGAAACGGTATTGAAGGCGTGGCAGCATTTGATCATTGAAGCCAAAGGATTGATATAACCGTCCCACTCCAGAAGTCCGCGCTGGGAACCGTCGAACCACGGAAAATACGAGGCCATCTCCCATTTCATCTGACCCTGATATTCTCCGTTATGAATTGTGCCGATCGTTTTCACACCTGTTAAGAAACTGAATTCCGGACAGTTTTCGATCATGAACGGAACCAGACCGGTGTGGTAATCGTGACAATGCAGCACATCGGGACGAATCTGCATCGCAGTAAGCCAATGAAGAACTCCGTGCTGAAAAGCCAAAAACTGCTGGCTTTCATCCCAATATCCGTAAGGATTATCGCGATCCATAAGTCCCGGAATTTTCACGAGATACAGATCGAAGCCTAAAGTTCTGGATCTTTCCTTCATGACCTGAACCTGATAGGTGTGATGGCTTTGGTGAATCCATCCGTCGAAAACGACTTCGAAACCGTGCTCCTGCACGAACGGTTTGTTGTACCACGGCATGATGACGCTTGCCTCAATTCCTTCTATTTTATTCAGATATTTTGGAAGCGCCCCCACTACATCGGCAAGTCCGCCGACTTTTGCAACAGGATAACACTCCATGGAAAGGTTGAAAATTCTCATATATATTCTTCAGTATTACAGGATGATAATTTCGAATCCTGCAGTGGTGGTCTTATTTTTTTCTTGTTCTTTTCTTCAGTTCTGAAGCGGATTCTGCAGTCGTTTGATCGCTTGCGGAAGCCTGATTGGGTTTTGCGGCTTCACTTTCCGCATCAATTGCTTTTGAATTTATTTTGGTTTCCTTTTCCTTATCAAAGATTTTGCTTACAGAAACAATGCTGGGTTTAACGGTGCTTTTCACAGGTTTTGCAAGGGGAACCACAGGCTTTTTCTTTGCCGGAGCTTTTTTTTCAGCAGGAGAAGCGGATTTTTCCTTATTTTTTTCCACCGTTCTGGAGTCAATTTTCTGCTCCGCTCCCGATTCCAGCGCATCACTTGCTGAAACAAGGGAACTTGCACTCTCCATATCTTTAGATTTTTTCATACTTATATCCTTATTTTTCTGTTTCAAAACCACTCCTGCAAGTGGCGGCAATTTCAAAACAATGGAATTCGGGCGGTACATCCATTCTTCATCCTCTTCATCCAGAATTTCAGCTTTCACGCCGCTTCCGCCGTATTTTTCATCATCTGAATTCAGGATCACTTCCCAGTTGGTGCCTTCGTTGATTCCAATTTTATAATCCAAAACGCGCGGCGTAAGATTCAGCACCGTCATCGTGACATCGTTTTCGTCTTCTCCTTTTCTTAAATAAATGTAGATGGAATTTTCACCGTCATTTGCTTCTACCCATTCAAAACCTTCAGCCTCATACTGCTTTTCATACATAGACGGTTCAGTAGTATACAGTTTATTCAAATCTTTTACTAAATCCTGCAAACCTTTGTGCACCGGATAATCGAGCAAATGCCAGTCCAGCGATGCAGTGAAATCCCATTCGCGCGTTTGACCGAATTCGCCGCCCATAAACAGCAGTTTAGCACCCGGATTCGTGAACATATACGTATACATAGCCCGAAGGTTGGCAAATTTCTGCCATTCATCACCCGGCATTTTATAAATCAAACTCGCTTTTCCGTGAACAACTTCATCATGCGACAGCGGCATCATATAATTTTCATTATACATGTACATCGTCGCGAAAGTGAGTTTGTTATGGTGATATTTACGGTTTTCAGGGGCTTCTTTGAAATATTTCAGCGTATCATGCATCCATCCCATCATCCATTTCATTCCGAAACCGATTCCGCCATCATGTACGGGTTTTGTAAGCATCGGGAAGTCGGAACTTTCTTCGGCAATCGTGATGATATCCGGAAATTCCTTATAAACTGCAGTATTAAGTTCCTGTAAAAACTGTTTCGCTTCCAGATTTACGTTTGTGCCGTAAATATTCGGTTCCCATTCTCCTTCGTTGCGGGAATAGTCCAGATGCAGCATGGATGTCACCGCATCCACCCGCAGACCGTCTGCATGATAACGGTCAAGCCAGAACATGGCATTGGAAATTAAAAAAGAGCGTACTTCAGGTCTTCCGTAATTGAAGATATGTGATTTCCATTCAGGATGAAAACCTTTTTTGGGGTCTTCGTGTTCATAGAGGTAAGTTCCGTCGAAAAAATGGAGTCCGTTTGCATCGCCCGGAAAATGAGACGGCACCCAGTCGAGAATGACTCCGATATTGTTTTTGTGAAGTTCATTGATCAGAAACATCAGATCCTGCGGTGAGCCAAAGCGGGAAGTCGCGGCAAAAAAACCGGTGACCTGATAGCCCCAGCTCGGATCGTAAGGAAATTCCATTACCGGCATGAGTTCAACATGCGTAAAATTCATTTCCTTTAAATACGGAACCAGGCGTTCTGCAATTTCAAGATAGGTGAAAAACTGTTTCGGATCATCTGTTCCGCGCATCCACGAACCCAAATGCATTTCATATACTGAAATTGGTGCTTCCAGACTGTTTTTTGCAGAGCGTTCCGCCATCCAGTTTTTATCGTTCCATTCAAACCAGGTCGTGGAAACTAAAGATCCGGCCTGCACATTCTGTTCCCAGCTCAATGCAAAAGGATCACCTTTTTCCAGCAAAACCCCTTTATTGGTGCGGATGGCATATTTGTACACATTTCCCCAGTCTAAACCAGCAATAAAACCTTCCCAAATTCCGGAACCATCCCATCTGGGCAATAATTTATGCGTTTCGGAATGCCATTGGTTAAAATCACCGATTACAGAAACCTCTTTTGCAGACGGCGCCCACACGGAAAAATAAACCCCTTTCTGACCGTCAATTTCAATCGAGTGAGACCCGAATTTATCATAAAGCCGGTAATGTTTCCCTTCCCGGAAAAGATAAATATCATGATCAGTAAACTGCGAATAAGGAAGCACTTTTTCCATGGTGTGAAAATTTCCGGAATTAATTTTAGTTTAAAATGTAAAAAAGCACCGCTTTTTATCCCTTCAAAGATATTTAAAATTCGCCAAAAAACTTACCGTGCAAACGATATTATTAAATTGAATTCATAATAATAACATCTATTATTTTGAATGCAGACGGCTTTAACTGAATAAATTTCATAATTTTAACATTTTAAATACTACAGCACGAAAGATGAGATTTACCCTTATATCAAATGAAGATGACGACCGACCGGTTTACATTACCGGAAATTTTAACAATTGGAAACCCAGAGATTCAGATTTCAAAATGGCAGAAATGGGGCAAAATACCTATGCCATTGAGATTGATGATGAAAAACTTCCTTTTGAAATTGAATACAAATTTACACGAGGCGGCTGGGAAAATGTAGAAATTGACCAGGCCGGAAATATCAGTCACAACCGAAAAGCCGTGAAATCTCACGAGACGATTGATACAGTAGAAAAGTGGCGGGTCAACTGGGGACCTTTTAAAGAAGAATTTTTCCCAACCGTTGAAATCATTTCCGAGAAATTTTATATTCCGCAACTTAACCGAACGCGCAAAATATGGGCACTTCTGCCCTACAACTACCACCAGACCAATAAAAATTATCCCGTACTGTATCTTCAGGACGCTCAGAATCTTTTTAATGAAGGTTCTGCTTTCGGAAACTGGGAAATCGATAAAAAAATGTCGATTCTTGCAGAATACGGAAGAGGCGATGTGATCATCATTGCCATCGAAAACGGACGCGAAGACCGCATTAAAGAATATGTGCTCGATTCCGATTCCATTACCGATCATGCGGAAGGAAAAAAATACATCCGTTTTCTTGCCGATACGCTTAAACCTTATGTAGATTCGGTTTACCGTACCAAGCCGGAACGCGAATATACCGGAATCGGCGGCAGTTCGCTTGGCGGACTCATCAGTATTTACAGCGGTTTTCTGTATCCGGAAGTGTATTCCAAACTGTTGATATTCTCTCCGTCTCTCTGGATCAATCCCGAAAATAATTTTCCACAGATGAATTTCCGGAATCCTTATGATATTAAGGTATACATGTATGGCGGTGAAATGGAAGGAGCGGAAATGACCGAAAGAATTG
The DNA here is from genome assembly GCA_019459085.1 of Kaistella sp. GTDB lineage: Bacteria > Bacteroidota > Bacteroidia > Flavobacteriales > Weeksellaceae > Kaistella. The sequence continues at coordinate 66,644 of JAIBEW010000032.1, read as the reverse complement.
AACTTTTTGAAAAAACGATGGAAGGTTGGGAAGGACAGCATTCCATGCAGTTCGAATTCAGGATCAGCATTAATCCTGAAGGAAAACATCAGGAATTTCACTGGTCTCAGGAATTCCCCCAGGCAGTGGAATGGCTCTTCTACAACACTCAGGATGATCCGAAAGAACTCGCAGAAAGGGCAAAATTGATGAAAAACGACACCCATCAGTTCTGAAAACTTCAAAATAAATTGAAATAAAATAATGATTACGATAAATCTTACCAACCAACCGGTTACATCAGTTACACAAAAATTTACTTTTTTCACAGAAGAACTTTGGGAAAAAGAGAAAAATAATCACCATTCAACTCTTCAGAACCTTTTTTCGGGCAAAAAAAATGAAATTTTTATTTCAGCGGAAGAAACTTCCGTTAATTTTATGGTTGGACTTGGCGGAAAACCCCAAAATTTTGAAATTCAGGCCGTCGCGTCGAAATTCGCTTATGAATTCCGTAAAAAGATTCAGGCCGTTCCCACTTTAATCAATGATGTAGATTTTGATGAAGACCAGGTCGCTGAATTGGTAAAAGGTCTTTTTTTAGGAACTTATACGTATCCTTTCAAAGAGGAACATCCGTTTTTTAAACCAGAATTCTCTGTTATTCTGAATTCGGTTTCTGACGAGAAGTTTAAAAATTTACAGCTGAAGACTTTAGCCCTCTGCGAAGGGCAGTTTGCCTGCATGGAATGGCTGAACAAGCCTCAAAACTTTAAAAAAATTCCGCATATTTCGCAGTTTTTAAAAGAAATTGCTGAAAAACATCAGCTTAAACTCACCGTTTTCAACCGGAAAGAATCGGAAGATCTGGGATTAGGCGCTTTCGTTTCCGTCAACCAGGGAAGTTCTCAGGAAGCAGCTTTCACGATTCTGGAATACAGAACGGAGGTTAAAGATGCAAAAACCGTAGGTTTAGTCGGCAAATGTGTACTTTTTGACACGGGAGGAATTTCGATTAAACCTTCTGAAAACCTGCATTACATGAAATCGGATATGGGTGGGGCGACTGCGGTTATCGGAGCACTGATTGCTGCTGCAACGCTGAAACTTCCCGTAAATCTTGTTGTGATTCTTCCCATTACCGATAATGCCGTTTCCAATACCGCTTCGATTCCGAGTGATGTGGTAACCGCATACAACGGAAAAACCATCGAGGTCTTAAACACCGATGCTGAAGGAAGAATGACCCTTGCCGACGGACTTTCATATCTTTCCAAAAACTACAAAACTGATGCGCTCATTGATCTGGCTACTTTAACAGGCAGTTCCGTCAGAATGTTTGGGTACACCTGCGGCGCGTATTTTTCGAACAGTGAAAATCTGAAAAAATCTCTGGAAAAATCTGCCGATGCAACCAATCAAAGATTGTGGAACCTTCCGCTTTGGGACATCTGGAAAGACGACTTCAAATCAGATGTTGCCGATTTTAAAAACATCTCCTCCAAACCTTTTGGTGACTGCATTATTGCCGGGAAATTTCTGGAGCAGTTTATCGAAGGTCATCCGAACTGGGCACATCTTGATATTGCCGGTGTAGCCTTTGGAAACATTGGGTATATGACCGAAAAAGGGGCAACCGGTTACGGCGTTCAGCTGCTTGTTGATTTTTTAGAAAATTATTCGTGAAAAATTAGCGTATTCAAAAAATTCTCTGTATAATTGAAAGTGAATTTTCAAATCTTAAACATTATTAAAAAATCTGTATCGATTTGTTAATAAGGACGAGATTATTTTTCTGAAAATTCATTAATTTTTAAAATTCATTATATGAAGGAGAATACGATTGTCTGCATTTCCTGCTACTACAAAGGCTACGATTTTATGGACGAGATGAAAAAACTCGGCAATAAAATCATCCTTATTACCTCCGAAAATCTTAGAGATAAAAACTGGCCGTGGCATGCGATCGACGAAGTGTATTACATGGCGGAACTCGAACCTTCGGTCTGGAATCTGGAACATTTGGTTCAGGGATTTTCATATCTCATGAAAGACCATAAGGTGGATGCCGTTGTTGCTCTGGATGATTATGATGTTGAAAAAGCCGCACTCATCCGCGAAACCTTCAGAATTCCGGGAATGGGTCAAACGACACACCGGTATTTCCGAGATAAACTCGCCATGAGACAGCGGGCAAAAGATTCGGGCATTGAAGTTCCTGAATTTTCCTCCATATTTAACGATCAGGTCTTAAAGGATTTTGCAGAAAAAGTTCCCGCACCGTGGGTTCTGAAACCCCGTTCTGAAGCTTCTGCCACAGGAATCATCAAAATCAATTCAACAGAAGAACTTTGGGCAGCCATCGAAAATCTGGGAGAAGAAAGGCATAAATTTCTGCTCGAAAGCTTCAAACCCGGCGACGTTTTTCATGTCGACAGTCTTGTGTACAATAAAGAAATCGTTTTTACATCAGCCTCTCAATATCTTTCTCCACCGATGGAAGTATCGCATGAAGGCGGTGTTTTCCGGACAAAAACTTTAGGCAGATATTCAGAAGAATTCCTGGCACTGGAAAAGGCCAATGCAAATGTTCTGATGAGTTTCGGGCTCGTCAACGGCGCAACCCACACCGAATTCATCCGCGGAAAAGAAGACGGAATATGGTATTTTCTGGAAACTTCTTCACGCGTTGGCGGCGCACATATTCCCGATTTGGTGGAAGCTTCCAGCGGAATCAATCTCTGGCGTGAATGGGCAAAAATTGAAACCGCCCTTTTAAACCATTCGAAATACGAAGTGTCAAAACCCACAGGATTTTCTTCGGGTCTCATCATCGCACTCGCGAAACACCAAACTCCGGATTATGAAGCGTTCGAATGTGAGGAAGTGGTAAAATTTCTTCCAATCGAATATCATGTAGGAATTGTTTATAAATCCGACAGCAAGGAAAAAATCCAGGAAAGGCTGGATGAAGCGGCGAGAAGAATTACAAGCGATTTTCTGAATATCATTCCGCCACGGGCTAAACCGAGTTCATAATCAACCTTTTATTAAAAGCAAAAGATCATTGCCGGTCTTAAAGGCGTATCTTACACCGAATCAACTTTAAAATTTCCAAAAAATAATTTATGCCGAAAATTCAACATACAGACTTTTATTCACACCTTCTGGGCATGAGTTTAAAGGTGGAAGTGACCGGTCATTACGGTTTCCCGATCATCATGTTTCCCACGTCTCAGGGACAGTACACACAAAATCACGATTTTAAATTAAACGACAGCATCAACTGGTTTACCGATCAGGGGAAAGTAATCCTCTATAATGTGGAAACCATTGATAAATTAAGTTTTTACGATAAAACCATACATCCCGCTGAACGCATCAGGAATTATGAACTGTATGTACAGTTTCTGATTCAGGAATTTGTTCCTTACATTCAGAAAAAACATGCAGAACACCGTGTTGCAGTAGCAGGAGCCAGTTTTGGCGGTTATCATGCAGCCAATTTCGCATTTAGGTTTCCGGATGTGGTTTCGCACCTGTTCTGTCTTTCCGGAGCATTTTCAATCAGAAATTTCATGGACGGTTACAGCAGTGAACTCGTGTATTTCAACTGTCCGCGGGAATTTGTAATGAATGACGAAGCCTGGAAATACAAACACATGCATATTGTTCTGAGTACTTCAGACGAAGACATCTGCCTCGACCAGACAAAGGAAATGGCGGCGATTCTCTCTGCAAAGGGAATCAGTCACTGGTACGATGAACAGAAATGGATCAGCCACGACTGGCCGCTATGGAGGATGGTCTTTCCCAAATTTATAGGAAGGTTTTTCTCTTAGAAATCCGCATTAAACATTAAAATCAACATTAAAATATTATGGCAAAAAAAGTAGGAATATTATTCGGCATGGAAGATACGTTTCCATGGGAATTTATAAAAAAAGTAAATGAACTGGGCAAAGGCGAAGTAGTTGCTGAACCAGTAATGATCGATAAACTTGAACAGGGTGCAGATTACGGATATGCCGTCATCATCGACCGGATTTCTCAGGATGTACCTTTTTACAGAGCATATCTTAAAAATGCAGCACTGAACGGAACGTATGTCATCAACAATCCATTTTGGTGGAGTGCAGATGAAAAATTTTTCAACAATGCATTGATGTCGAAGTTGGGAATCCCGCTTCCGAAAACAGTTTTGCTTCCTTCCAACGAACGCCCCTCGAATACCACCGAAACTTCTTTCAGAAACCTTAAATTCCCGCACGACTGGGATTATATTTTCAATTATATCGGTTTCCCGGCTTATATGAAACCGCATGACGGCGGCGGCTGGAAAAGCGTTTACCGCGTAGAAAGCCCCGAAGATATGTGGGAAAAACTGAACGAAACTGAACAGCTCGTGATGATGCTTCAGGAAGAAATCGTTTTCCACGATTATTACCGCGTTTACTGTTTGGGTAAGAAATACGTCCACATAATGCCGTACGAGCCGCGTAATCCGCATCATTTGCGTTATGCAACCACACATCAGACCGAAGGAAAAGAACTGGAGAAACTGCTGAAAGTGATTCATGACTATACCATTACCATGAACGAAGCGCTGGGTTATGACTTCAATACGGTTGAATTTGCGGTAAGAGACGGAATACCTTACGCCATCGATTTCTGCAACCCTGCTCCCGATGCCGATGTGAATTCAGTGGGTGAAGAAAATTTTGCCTGGATCGTGGAACACGCAGCAAAACTGGCCATTGAAAAAGCACAGGAATTTGTTCCCGGGACACCCAATATTTCGTGGGGTAAATTTGTAAAAGACTCCATTTAAAATCAATTCAGAAGAAACAGCAACCGTTCGGTTATATTGAACGTTCGCTGTTTTTTTTCTTTTTGACATTATTCAATTAAAAAATAAGAACCATGCATCAGTTTACCATCGGCGTCGAAGAAGAATATCAGATCATTGATGTGGAAAGCCGTGATTTGGTTTCCCACGTATCCAAGATCATCGAGGGCGGAAGAGCAACCTTACACGAGAATTTAAAGCACGAAATGCACGAATCCGTCATTGAGATGGAAACGGGCATCTGCCAGAATATTCAGGAAGTAAAAGCGGAGCTCATGGATCTCCGGAGAAGGCTTATAAAAGTGGCGCACGACAATAACCTTCGGGTTTCCGGCGGCGGCACCCATCCCTTTTCGAGATGGCAGGACAATCACATTACCAAAGACGACCGTTACGACAAACTCCTCGTCGATCTGGGCGATGTTGCGCGGTCGAATCTGATCTTCGGGCTTCACGTGCATATCGGAATCCCGGATCGTGAAGAAGGCATCAGAATCCAGAATGTGATGCGCTATTTTCTTCCGCACGTGTATGCACTTTCTGTAAATTCTCCTTTTTGGATCGGAAGAAATACCGGTTTCAAATCTTACCGACAGGAAGTGTTTGTAAAATTCCCGAGAACAGGAATCCCGAGTTATTTCAGTTCTGCAGCGGAATTCGATGCGTATATCAGTTTAATGATCAAAACAGGCACGATCGATAATGCCAAGAAAATATGGTGGGATTTAAGGGTTCACCCTTTCTACCCGACCATTGAATTCCGCATATGCGACATGCCGCTAAAAGTGGAGGAAACGGTCTGTCTGGCTGCCATCATGCAGTGTCTCGTGGCGAAAATCTATAAACTGCATCAGCAGAATATGAGTTTCAGAAGCTACCGCCGACTACTGCTGAACGAAAACAAATGGCGCGCCTCCAAGGACGGCATTCATGCACACCTCATCGATTTTGGCAAGGAAACCAGCGTTCCTTACAGTGAACTGCTGAAAGAACTGCTTGATTTCATTGATGATGTGGTAGATGAACTCGGCTGCAGAAAAGAGGTGGAATATGCATGGGAAATTATGAGAAACGGTACCGGCGCCGACCGTCAACTCGCGGTTTATGAAGCCACAGGGGATTTAAAAGCCGTGGTTGATTATATGATTTCGGAGACAGAATCCGGACTTACTGACGACTAAGTTTTTTATTGCTTAATTTTGCACCGTAAACAGAATTTAATGAAAGAGATAAAACTTGCGCTGCTTGATATGAACAACCGACATGCAAATCAGGGCATGCGTAATATAAAAGAAATTTCACAGGCTTTTAAGGAAGATGCTGCAACCGCTGTAAACGTCGAAGTATTTGAAGTCAGATATGAGAACGAAATGCCCGCGATTGAAGATTTTGACATCTTTATTTCTTCAGGCGGTCCTGGAAATCCGCACCGTGAAGGGATGGAATGGGAAGAAAAATTTGCAGATTTCCTGAATCAGATCTGGGAACACAACAAAAACTCGGAAAACAAAAAATACCTTTTCCTCATCTGCCACTCGTTTCAGCTGGCAAGCATCCACTGGAAGCTCGGCAACATCTGCAAAAGGAAATCCTATTCTTTTGGGGTGATGCCGATTCATAAAACGTGGGAAGGCGAAGACGATATGCTCATGAAAAACCTTGCTGAACCTTTTTACGGCGTGGATTCCAGAGCATACCAGTTCATAGAGCCGGATCTCGAAAAATTTGAAGAATTGGGAATGAAAATCGTGGCCCTGGAAAAAGTAAGGCCTCACATCCATCTCGAAAGAGCGGTGATGGCAATACGTTTTTCAGACGAAATCTTCGGTACCCAGTTTCATCCGGAAGCCGACCCTCAGGGAATGATCGAAAACCTGAAAGACGAAAAGAACCGCGAAGCCATGATTGAAAGTTACGGCAAAGAGAAATTCCTCGAAACCGTCGACCGGATGGATGATCCGGATAAAATCCTCTTCACCCGTTCGCAGATCCTGCCGCGCTTCCTGCAGCATGCATCTGAACAGATTCTGAAAGAATGTGAGATTGCTTAAGCACACCACATAAAAATCATTAAATCGGGACCGTTCCCGATTTTTTTTATGGACAGTACCCGGAAATTCCTTACATTTAATCATTAAACCCCGACGAATGATTCCTACATACAGAGACCGGTTCAACAGTGAATTCAGCACAGAGAAATACCGTGAAATTCTCGACAGTCTTAAACAGAAAGGCGGAACCGAGCCTTTATTCCGGGTATCGGAAAGTCCGGTTTTTTTAACAAAAGATTTCCAGGCCAAACTTTACGGAGCTTGCGACAGCATTATCACTCAGATTAAAAAGATGTCGCCCGAAGAACTTTCCAAAGCCATTCCGGACAACTGCAAGGTGCCGAATGACACAAAACAGCCTCATTTCTTTACCATAGATTTCGGCATCTGCGAAAATGAAGGCGGTGAAGTGGAACCCCAACTCATCGAACTTCAGGCATTTCCGACGCTTTACGGCTTCCAGCGCGAACTTCAGAACACGTACTGCGAAGTCTATCCTTTCCTGAACGAACTGAAACCCCCAACAACCGATGAAGAATACTACGGCGACCTCCGCAGGCTGCTGATCGGTGACGAGAATCCGGAGAACGTCATCCTTCTTGAAATTGAACCGCACCGCCAGAAAACCAATATCGATTTTTATATCACCGAGAAAAAACTCGGCATCAAACCGGTTTGCCTCACTGAAATCCTTAAAAAAGACCGGAAACTTTATTATGGAGACAACGGAAAACTCATTGAAATCAAACGCATCTACAACCGCGTCATTTTCGATGAACTCGACCGTATTGAAGACCTGAAAACGGAATTCGACTTCCGGGAAGATGTGGATGTGAAATGGATCACACATCCGAACTGGTTCTTCAAGATCTCCAAATTTCTGCTCCCGAAACTGGATCATGCCTATGTGCCGAAAAGCTACTTCCTGCATGAATTCCCCGACACCGAAAATCTGGAGAACTTCGTCCTGAAACCTCTATTCTCCTTTGCGGGAAGCGGGGTGAACCTGCATCCGACAAAAGAGATCACCGCGGCGATTGATGACAAAGAAAATTACATCCTCCAGAAAAAAGTACGGTATGCCCCGCTGTTTAAAGATCCCAACGGTGACTATTCGAAGGCTGAAATCCGGCTGCTCTACATCTGGTTTGAGGATGAAGACCGCCCGAAACTCATGGAACACCTCGTAAGAATGACGAAAGCCGATATGGTCAACGTGGATTTCAACAAAAAAGACGCGATCTGGATTGGGGGTTCTACGGCGTTCTTTGCGGAATAGCGCTTAAAGTATCTACACCTTAAAACCGTAATCTATTATATAACAATACCCGTAATGGTGCAATTAGTAAAGCAGATATGCTGCGGTATTGCAGTATGACATTTTTAAATTATATTAGTATAGAATACACCCCAATTGTTTACTAGGGAATATTATGACAATTCTACTTCAAAAATGAAAACAATACTACTTTTAACTTTCCTCATTTCAACTTCAATAATTTGCAAGTTATCTGCACAAGAATTCATCAATAAACTTGATAACGAATTCTGTGATTGTGTATCTAAAGAAACAAATTATACCGACAAAACTTTTGAAGATTGCTCTGAAAAAGTAATTCCCAACTATCAAAAAGATTTAGAAGAACTTTATATATTAGATGAGCAGCAGGACAACTTCCAAAAAGGAATTGAACATGGTCAGGATTTCATGAAAGACCTTATGATTCGACTCATCAGAAAATGTGATGCATTCTATTTTCATTTGGAAGACCTCAAAAAAATCGGAATAAATACATTTAAGAAAGAGTATGAAAGCATTAGTTTAGATTCGCTCTCTCAAAAATTCAAGGAATCACAAAATATAAATGATTATTGGGAAATGGCCAATTGGAATTTTGCAAACAATAAATATGTGGAAGCGGAAAGGATGTACAAAGAAATACTAAAAAATGAACCTGATCAAATGGAATCTGTTTATATGTTATCATTACTTTATGACGAAATGGGAAAATACAAAGAAGCTAAGATATTATATGACCAGGTATATGCAAAGTTTCCAAAAATTGAATATAAACTGTATTCAGAAATGAATTCAAGAAAGATTAAATAACAAACATTTCGCAATATTCTATTATCAATGCATCTACTGGTGGGAACCAATTACAGAAAAACTAAAAACAACTTATGAATAATTTTCACCACGCCCAAAATAATATGAGAACTGGATATGGGGATGGTTCCGTCGGGGTCTTTGTCTCCGGACTGGTCTGGAGCGCTTCCGCCCTTGCGGTGAACCTCTACGGCTCCCATACCGGCATGTGGGCTTTAATCATCGGAGGAATGATGATCTTTCCACTCAGTACTTTGATCGGCAAAATCGTAGGCGTTACCGGAAAACATGATAAAAGCAATCCCCTCGGGAAAGCCGCCATGGAAGCAACCGTTTGGATGATCATGTGCATTCCGCTCGCGTACGGTTTGTCTTTCGTGAAACCGGAATGGTTCTTTCAGGGAATGCTGCTCATCATTGGCGGCCGTTACCTCACCTTTGCGAGTCTCTACGGCCAGCGCATGTACTGGATTCTGGGTGGCATTTTAGGCCTGGCTGCCTACGCCCTCTTCACCCTTCAGTCAGACGCCTTCACCTCTGCACTCTCAGGCGGAATGATTGAACTTCTTTTTGGTATTGTACTTTACCTGCGTTTTAAAAAACGCGGAGTCATCGATCATCCCTCGGCACCAGCGGAATAAAGCTGACCTTACATCAAATAGCCATGAAAAGCATCTTCACCGATAAAACCCTCACGCCCACTTCCGCCGAACTCGAAAAAGCCCTCGGAGCAACCTATCCAATCTGGCAGGATCTGGAAAACTTTACGAAGGAAACGGCGCCATTTACGCTTGCCGAATGGAACTTTTCCGGAGAAAAATTCGGATGGAGTTACCGCATCAAAGACAAAAAACGGGTCCTGATTTACCTGCTGCCGCGGGACGGGTATTTCAAAGCAGCCTTTGTCTTTGGGCAGAAAGCGATGGATCAGATTATGACAAGTACCATTTCAGAGACCATTAAAAACGAATTGCAGGCTGCAAAACCTTATGCCGAAGGCCGCGGAATACGCATTGACGTAAAAGACCGCTCCGGTTTTGAAGATCTTCTGCAGCTTATTGAGATTAAAATTGGAAATTAAGGCTTGCTCGTTAAGATAAATTACAACATATAGCAATCGCAAATATTTGCTAGTTGTGTGCAATTAAACAAAATGAAATGACAATAAAACTTAGAATAACGACCCTGTTTCTTGCAATTTCAATAATTGGATTTGGACAGGAATTACCAAAACAAAAAACCGAAAAACATCAACAAATCAGTGGAACAAACATTTTTATTATTCCGCCAGTTTCATTTGAACAATCCGACAATTTTAAAGGATTTCAAAATCCAGTTGATCAAACTTCTATGATTATGTCAGTTGAAATTCCTGGACCATATTCAGAAATCACCAAAGGCTTTAATTCCGAAATGCTGAAAACAAGAGGAATGGTATTAAAGACTAAAAAGGAAATCAAAGTAGCTGAATTTAATGGATTACTAGTTGAATTAGACCACCAAGCCAATGGAATGTTATTTTCGAAACACATCTTAATTTACGGAAACGAAAAGTCAACTACATTAATAAACGGAGTTTATTTAAAAGATTCATTGCAATTAGGAGAGAAAATTAAGCAAAGTATATTAACAACCATTGTTCAATCTGACTTAAAAACAAATCCAAGAGAAGCTTTGAACTATTCTTTAGACGAAAATGCTGGTTTTTTAAAATTCAAAGCAGTAATTGGAAATGGGATGATATTTAACAGAGATTTGAAAACACCTACTGAAAGCGTTGACAAAGCAAGTTTACTGACTGACAAATCATTCTCAAAAGTCGAAATTGCAAACAAAAAATTGTTTTGTATTTCAAGATTAAAAAAATATCCCGATGACTACTCTGTAATTCCAAGCAAAGGAATTAACGAAATTGAAATTAACCACCTTAAGGGGTTTGAGCTTTTTGCAAAAAACAATGACAAGGATGACGAAGAAATGTATCAGGTCATTTTATTTGATGACAATGGAGGGTATTACCTTTTCGTTGGAACTTATGCAACAGGAAGTGAAAATGCAGTTACTGACATAAAGAATATAGTAAAGACATTTAAGAGAAAAGAATAATTTGAAACCAGAGACATTTGTAAAAATGAAGGTGCAATGCTAAATGGGTCGGCAGTATTTCAAAGGATAAAATCAGGAGATTACAAATTATGAATGCTAAAATAGTAATACTCATTTTAATGTTTTTTCTAAATGCTTCTTGTAATAAGAATAAACAAGAAAATGCCTTATCTTGCTTTAACAGTATTAATTTTGAAAGGTTTTACAATAAAGTAAATGCAAATAAGGATTCAGTTATTGCAAAAAACTATAAGTTTTATATTTTATCAAAGGATGAAATCAGAGTTGAAAAAAATGGTGATTTAGTTGCGAAAATATTGAGAGGGAGAGGTGTTTTTTCCCTTATAATCAACAAATCAGAAAACAAAGAAATAGTAGACGATGTAGAAAATATTCTCTGCAACAATATTAATTAAATTTTAATATCATGAAACGTTCACTTAAACAATTCAGTTTTATGAGAAAAGCACTTCTTCTTATTATATTAATCTGTTGTATTCAATGTACAATAGGACAATCTGTTAAACCAGACGGAAAAACCGAAGTAAAATCCATCATTGAAAATAAAATGTTAAATATCGTTTATCGGGGGATTAGAAATCGATTAACGATTTATATGCCCAACATGGACAGTATTAAGGTCACAGGAAGGGATATTCATAAAGTAGGTGAAAATGAATATTATATTGCTCCAACACTGGGTCTTACAACTGAGATATTGGTAACAGGTTATCATAATGGAAAACAATTTACCGACAGGAGGGAGTTTCGGATTTTAAATATTCAGAAATCTTATGTCAGTATCCATGAGGATTATGGGAATGTCAGATTATCAAAAGAAGAACTTGCCGCCTCAAAAATAAAAATTCATATTCCACAATTGGTTATAGCATTATCGGAGGTAGAAAGCTTTGAATATAAAATTAATAAACACGATTGGATAATAAATGAAGGTGCTGAATTTGGTCATTTTGCAAAAGAACAAATTCTTAATCTTACAAAAGGAGACAGTGTTGTGATTGATAAAATCAAACTTGTAACTGATCAGCCTAATATTGATCGAAAAAAAAGTATTGAATTAAAAGTGTATATAAAGTAAAGCAGTACTATAATTTCCGAGAGTTATCAAGCTGCGCATAGCCTTTCGACTTTGCGCCACCTAAAAAATAGATACTTTGCGCAATAGATTCAAAACATATTCAATTAACTGATAAAGCCGTAAAATTCTTTAAAATGCAACAAAGTAATTATGATAAATTAGTATTTGAGTTTGCAACTCTATTTTTGACTATCTATAAGGCAGATGAAATAAAATTTATAAAATTTGAAAACAATAAACTGTTTGGACAAATAATTTGGAATGATTCTGATGAAGATGACGAAGAAGTTTATTTTAAATGGGAAGTCCAATTAAAAACATCACAAATAATAAATTTGATTGATTTACTAAAATATATATTAGATAATAATTTGTATTATTCTGATATAATTAAAATTACTGAAGGTGAATTGATTGAAAACTTTAAAAACAAAGGATGGGAGGAAATGATAATTGAAGATAGTCTTGAAAATTTATTTAATATTGAGTTTGAGAGATATGAAAATAATGAGAATGTAGGGTCTTTTTTTGTACATCTATGAAGTATTGCTCCCTCGCTGCCAAAGCCACACGACTTTGCACCATTTTAAAAAATATCTATCTTTGATCAAACACCGCTGCAACTTTTTATTAAAAGAATTATTAGATATAAAAAATTAAAAAATGATTAGGAATATTTTGATCTCACTTGGCATCCTGACTTTATTTTGGTGTAAATTTATTCCCATAACGATTGTCATACTATTAATATTTGTGGTGAATATGATTTATACAACCATTGAGATTCAAAATGATCCAAAAGCGAAAAATGAAAAAGTCAAGTATTTTTTTGTTATACTTATCTATCTTTTAGTTTTTGCGTTGGTCTATTTATATATGAGGATCAACCATCTCTACATGGGAGAATTTAATTTCAATTTAAATACTTTTTAATTCCCCCGCTTGCGCTTAAACCTTTCTCCAGGCTTTTCTAAAATTTTCCAAAAAAAATTAACCATCTAACCTCCAACGTATTAGAATTATTTTATAATTTTGATTTGGATAACCGGAAGCAGTACAGTCTGTTCAAGCACTCAAAAAGAGAAGAAGTGCATCCCGATGCAACTTATTTTTAGCATAAAATGATGGCAGTGCTTCCCAATTTCCTGAAAGGTTTTCGCACGCGTGCTTTGAGCTTTCAGGTCTTCCCGAAAAGTCATTATATCGTGTTTGAGGTTTTCGGGAACACCCGAAAGGTCTATACACCAGTGCAAGAGACTTTCGGGAGCACCAGAAGGGTTGTCGCACACGTGCTTTGAACTTTCGGGTAAAAGTATACAGGAAAACAGTTTTTTCACTCAGTAATTCATTTAGCCAAAGCACAAATGCTATGAATGCTATTGAATTAACCAAACTCCGCAACGCAGATATCACACTCATTAATCGGTTGAATGCCTTAACAGATCATTACAAGATCTTGTTAGCAAACAGACAGGGGGAGCCGCCGGAAAACCCTGAGGTTCCTACCTAACTAAATCTTCGATAGAACCCTGACGAATTGATTCGACGAAGTCAATCTCTCTCTTTAAGAGGAACAAATATCACGACCTATCGAAAGATTCTTCACTATGCTGCGCTGCGTTCAGAATGACAGGATACATTTTTTTGAGATCGGAAATTTAATGCAGAAAAAAATCCCGGCTTCCACCGGGACTTTATTATGTCAAAAAGAAGCTGTTCAGTGCAGTCCTTCCTCTAAGATCTCCTTGTTTTGGTATTCCTGAACCAGATCGATGGCATTGGAAACCACATCGCTTAAGGCGGTGATAAAGGTTCCTTCTTCGGCCATGCTCATGGCATGTTTTAGGGCTTCGATTTCTTTAGGGATGCTTTCGTAGCTCACATCTCTACCCGACTCTTGAATCCCCGTAATGATGAGACCGTTGATCTCTTCTTCGGTTCTTCCGCGCAGGTGCTTTTCGTTTCTGATGATGATATAATCGAACATCCTTCCGGCAATTTTACCGCATTCCCGGATGTCTTCATCGCGTCGGTCTCCGACTCCGGAAATAATTCCGATTTTCTTCGTAGCGTCTACGTTTTTCAGGAAATCCTCAATGGCTTCGTAACCTGCAGGGTTATGCGCAAAATCAATAAGCACGTTGAATTTCTTGAATTTAAAGATATTCAGTCTTCCGGGTGTCAGTTGTGCACTCGGAATGAATGTTCTCAATGAATTGGCGATGTCTTCAATCTCGAATCCGTATAAATACGTGGCTAAACTTGCCGCCAGCGCGTTCGAGATCATAAATCTTGCCTTGCCTTCCATCGTGATCGGAATATTGATGGCTTTGGCAATGCGTATTTTCCAGTCTCCTTTTTTAATGGTGATGAAGCCTTCTTCGTACACGCAGGTGATCTTCCCTTCTTTCGCAAACTTGCGGATATGGGGATTGTTCTCGTCGAGACTGAAAATGGCCACCTTGGAATCGAGGTCATTGATAATCCTCATGGAATATTCGTCGTCAGCATTCAGCACGCACCAACCGTCTTTTTTCACGGCATCCAGCACAACTCTTTTTACGCGGGTAAGATCTTTCAGATTATGGATATCGTTCACGCCGAGGTGATCCTCTTTGATATTCGTCAGAACCCCAATGTCGCAGCTGTTAAAACCTAAACCTGAGCGAAGAATTCCGCCTCTCGCGGTTTCCAGAACGGCAAATTCCACGGTAGGATCTTTCAGCACAAATTCGGCTGAAATCGGACCGGTGGTATCGCCTTTCGTAAGCATGGTATTCTGAATGTAAATACCGTCTGAAGTCGTGAAACCAACTCTGTAGCCGTTGTTTTTTACGATATGGGCGATAAGTCTTGTTGTAGTCGTTTTTCCGTTTGTTCCGGTTACGGCAATAATCGGAATCCTGAAAGGTTTTCCGGGCGGATACAGCATATCCACGACAGGAGCCGCAACGTTTCTCGGCAGTCCTTCACTCGGTGCAAGATGCATCCTGAAACCGGGCGCAGCATTCACTTCAAGGATGGCACCGCCACTCTCTTTCAAAGGCTGGGTAAGGTTTTCAGCCATAATATCCACACCGCAGACATCAAGACCTATAATTCTTGAGATCCTTTCGCACATCGTTACATTTTCCGGATGCACCATATCGGTCACATCAATAGAAGTTCCACCTGTAGAAAGGTTTGCCGTGGATTTCAGGTAAACGATTTCCCCTTTTTTAGGAACCGTTTCAAGGGTATAACTTAATTTATCGAGGAGTTCATTCGTGTCTTTGTCAACCAGAATCTCGGTCAGTACATTTTCATGTCCATACCCTCTTCTTGGGTCCTGGTTTTCTTTGTCGATGAGTTGCTGAATATTCAGTTCGCCGTCGCCAACGATATGGGCGGGAACTCTTCTCGCTGCCGCCACGAGCTTATGGTTGATGACCAGTACGCGGAAATCGAAACCGGTCACAAATTTTTCAACAATTACTTTCGGGGACACCTTCTGTGCGTGTACGAGGCCTTCTTTGGCCACTTCCCAGTCGGTGACGTTGATGGTTTGTCCACGTCCGTGATTCCCGCTTAAAGGTTTCAGAACAACCGGATAACCGATTTTGTCGATGACTCTTTTCAGTTCATCCACTTCACTCACCAGATCTCCAATCGGAACCGGAATGGCGGCATCATCGAGCATTTTTTTTGTCAGTTCTTTGTTGCAGGCGATATCTACAGCGATAGAACTTGTCTTTCCCGTAATCGTCGCCTGAAAACGTTGCTGGTTGACTCCATAACCTAACTGGACAAGAGAGTTTTTACCCAACCTGATCCACGGAATATTCCGCGCAACTGCTTCTTCAACAATACTTCCTGTGGAAGGACCGAGGCGTTCTTTTTCCCGAAGTTCTTTCAGGGTCAGAATACAGGCTTCCAGATCATAATCTCTGCCGTCCATTAAGAATTCGGCAATCTGTACCGCCTGTTGAGCCGCATAAACGCCGCAATTTTCCTCTATATAACTGAAAACAACATTATAAATGCCCGGAGTTTTGGTTTCTCGCGTACGTCCGAAACCGGCTTCCATTCCTGCTAAGGTCTGGATCTCGAGAGCAATATGTTCAATGACATGACCCATCCATGTTCCCATTTCGACCCGCTGAAAAAATCCGCCTTCAACCCCTTCGGAACAGCGGTGAGAAATCATAGAAGGCATCAGGAGTTCCAGTCTTTCGCGGAAACCGTCAATTTTATTGGTAGGCAACTGCTCCACTTCTTCAAGATCCAAACGCATCTGAATAAGTTTTTTTCTTCGGATGCTCCAGATATTCGGGCCTTTTAAAACCTGTATTTTTTCAATTTTCATAGTCTAATTATCGGTATTTTCTGCTGTTTATTCTTTAATGATTATCAAAGATAGAAGAATTGCCCAATAATTTAAAATAATTTTAAAAATAAGCAGACTATTTTCATCATAATTTTAAAAAACAGCGATTATATTTCAGAGGAATATTTTTACTAAAGTATTCAGTATGATGTAATTATTTTTTTAAATTTGCACGGTATGATACCAGTTGGAAAATTAATGATTATCGGTGGCGCCGTGAATAAAGGGAGTTTTGCCGAGACGGAATACGATCAGAACATTGAGAGAAACCTTAACTTCTTTGAAAGAGGAATCTTAAGAAAAATCATCAACGAATCGCGTCTGAAGGAGGATTCGGTCATCGAAGTCATCACCACTGCTTCCCAGATTCCACAAATTGTTGGTCCCGAATATAAAAAAGCTTTCGAATTCCTCGGTTCAAAAACCGTCAATGTTTTGGATATCCAAAACCGTGAACAGGCCAACAGCGATGCGATGGTCGCCAGAGCAAATGCTGCTGATGTCGTGATTTTTACCGGTGGAGACCAGCTGCGCCTGACTTCCATTTTAGGCGGAACCCGTTTCCATGAAGCCATTCTTTTGAAATATCAGGAACAGGATTTTATTTATGCCGGAACGTCGGCCGGAGCCGCTGCGGCCTCGGAGAATATGATTTATCAGGGATCCAGTCACGAAGCTCTTTTGAAAGGGGAAATCAAAACCACTCAAGGTCTTGGATTCATGGAGAACGTAATTATCGACACGCATTTTGTGCAGCGCGGAAGAATAGGAAGACTCTTTCAGGCCGTGGTCAACAATCCGAGAACGCTCGGAATCGGTTTGGGTGAAGACACCGGCCTCTTCATTTATGACGATAAAATGACGGCAATTGGGTCGGGTCTTGTAATCCTTGTCGACGGCAGATTTATAAAAGACACCAACCTGACCAATATTGAGCTCGGAGATCCTATTTCCATTGATAATTTAATTGTGCACGTGATGTCGGTAAACGATCACTATAATCTGAAAACGAAAGAACTCACGATCGAAAATTCGCAGTACAATCCTATCCCGCAGGATATTTAATCCGGAAAATTTCCGGATTTCCATTCACTCCAAAATCCAAGACATGAAATTAATTATCCACGGTGGATTTTTTTCCGAAAGCGATCAAAGCAACGAAGTAAAAGTGGCAAAACAGACTGCGCTGAAGGATATTGTTTCCAGATCTTTTGAATATTTAAAAGACCATACTGCGGAAGAAACTGTGGTATATGCAGTTTCTCTACTGGAAGACAATGAACTTTTCAATGCCGGAACGGGATCGCAAATTCAGAGCGACGGAAAGATCCGAATGAGTGCCTCGTTAATGAACGGTGAAAATCAGAAATTCTCAGGTGTCATCAATATTCAAAATGTGAAAAATCCAATCGAACTCGCCAAAATCCTGATGCAGGAAGAGGACCGTGTTTTAGGAGGAAACGGAGCCAAAAAATATGCTCTGGAACATGATATTCCGGAATTTTCTACAGAAATTCCGCAGCGCCGAAAAGAATATGAAGATAAACTCAGGAATGGCGGAAAAGGAACTGTAGGTTGCGTTGCCATCGACCAAAACGGGAGACTTGCCGCTGCCACTTCTACCGGCGGAAAAGGATTTGAACTTGTAGGCAGGGTTTCAGATTCTGCAACGGTTGCGGGAAATTACGCAAACAAATATTGCGCAGTGAGCTGTACCGGCGTGGGCGAAGATATTGTGAGCAATGCAACAGCTTCGAAAATTGTGACCCGCGTTACCGATGGATTAAGCATTGAAAAAGCTTTTGAAAAAACATTTACCGAACTGAAAGAAATTGACGGTTTTGCGGGGGCAATCGGCATAGATCATGAAGGCAATATCTTTCATCAGGACTCCCACCCTACGATGGTTTTTGCCAGTTTTGACGGTCATCATTTCAGCGTTTTTAACTAGCATTCGTATTTTAACATAACTTTAAAAGAATTAAGTTGGCTTTGGCATAGATTTTACAATCAATGTTATAACATTAATATCAACAACTTAAAAATTAAGATTATGAAAAAGAGAAACGGTCTATTGGCTTTACTTGGATTAGGTGCATTGGCTTGGTGGAAATATAAAAGTTCCACACCTGAAGAGCAGCAAGTAGTAAAAGATAAAATCAACACTGCGAAAGACAATCTGAACAAGTTCGGAAGCGATTTAAAAACTAAAGCTTCTGACGTTGCATCACAGGTTCAAAATAAAGCTTCTGAATTCGCCCACAAAGGTGAAAAAGCAGCTGAAGAAGTTAAAACTGAAGCAAAGCAGAATTTTAATTAATTCTTAAATACCATTTAATCCGGCAGATCAACAAGATTAGCCGGATTTTTTTGTGGCCGTAAGTGAAAAAACATGTGGAACTTTGGAGCCCAGCTGCGGAATCCGGAACTGTTTTTCACCAATTTTTTCGTTATGTTTGAAACAGTCGTAAGGTGACCAGTTGTATTCATTAAAGACATTAATTTCCAGACCATTTTTAATCAACGCATTGAGTACCTCGGAAGTAGGATGATTCCAGGTGACCGTTTTCAAACTGATTTCTGCATTTTGGTCGGCATAAGTTCCCTCTTCATTTTCAACAATGGTTTCATCGTTAAAATAGCTGTATTTCAGGTGGGTGAAGTCATCATCGTACATCCATACAAAAGGATGGAATTCAACAAAAACAAATCTTCCGGCAGGCTTCAGGAAATGCGACACCACCTTTGCCCACTTTTCCAAATCCGGGAGCCAGCCAATGGTTCCGTAACTGCTATAAACGATATCAAATTTTTTGTTGAGGATATTTGGAAGTTCATATACATCCGAGATTAAGAACTCGGTGTCTGCTCCACATTTTTCGGCTAAATTTTCGGCAGCTTCGATCGCTTTATCCGACAGGTCAACTCCGGTAACTTTCGCACCCATTCTGGACAGCGATATGGAATCCTGACCGAAATGACACTGCAGATGCAGGACTTCCTGATCTTTTATGTCGCCCAAAAGTCCAAGTTCAATGGAGTTTAGTGATGTACGGCCCTTTAAAAATTCCTCCACAAAATAGAAATCAGATTTCAGGTGCGGTTCCACTTTTTTGTTCCAAGAATTGCGATTGATATCCAGATAGTTTTCCATGGCAATATTTTTAGAATCTTTGTTCTATGTAAAATTACGTGGAATCAGTTAATCTTTAGAAATTATGTCAAAAATTCCTCGATAGACAGGGTTTGCTGTTCTCCCTTTTCAAGATCTTTCACTGTAATTTTGCCTGCGGATATTTCCTCTTCACCGAAAAACACAAGATGGGGAATCCTCTTTTTTTCAGCGTATGAGAACTGCTTTTTCAGTTTTGATGATTCGGGATAAAGTTCTGCCGAAATTCCCTGGTCGCGCAGTTTTGCAATGAGTTTTAAAGCTTCAAGTGACTCCTCTTCCCCGTAATTCACAAAAAGAAACTGCACTGAATGATCCGAGTTCTCTGGGAACAGTCCGAGTTCTTCCATCACGAGGTAAATCCGGTCGAGACCAAAGGAAATCCCGATCCCGGGAATATTTTTTACTCCGAAAACTTCCGTAAGATTGTCGTATCTGCCGCCGCCGCCGATAGAGCCCATTTCTACATTATTCGCTTTCACTTCGAAAATAGCTCCTGTATAATAATCCAGTCCTCGAGCTAAAGTAATATCGAATTTAAGGCTTTCAGCAGAAATTCCAAGGTCCAGACATTTTGTAAGGACAAATTCCAATTCTTCTACGCCTTTCGTTCCTATTTCATTGCCTGCAAACTTTTCTTTAAGTTTTAGAACATTTTCGATTGCATTTTCACTTTGGCTGAAGAGAAAATCGAGCTTATCAATTGATTCCTGTGCAATATTTTTCTCGAGCAACTCTTTAACAACTCCGTCTTTTCCTATTTTATCCAGTTTGTCAAGCGCAACGGTAAAGTCGATCAGCTGTTCAGAAATTCCCGCAAATTCCGCTAAACCTGACAGTATTTTCCGGTTATTCAGATGAAGCGAAACAGGAATTTTTAAATCCGAAAAAGATTTCAGATACAACTGAACAAGGTCCACTTCCTGCCACAGACTTTCTGAACCGACAACATCGGCATCACACTGGTAGAATTCCCTGAACCGTCCTTTCTGCGGACGGTCGGCTCTCCAAACCGGCTGAATCTGGTAACGCTTAAACGGAAAAACCATCTGTCCGTAGTTCATTGCCACGAAACGGGCGAAAGGAACTGTTAAATCGTAACGGAGTGCTTTTTCAGAAATCTGGGAGATCAGTTTCTGGGAGTTTTTAGTGGTCCAGTCTTCTTCATTTGTTTTGGAAGCATAATCACCGGAATTCAGGATTTTAAAAATCAGCCGGTCGCCTTCTTCACCATATTTTCCGGTTAAAGTGGAAAGATTTTCGAAACTTGGGGTCTCCAAAGGCTGGAAACCAAACAATTCAAAATTTTTCTGGAGGGTATTGATGATCAATCTTCTGTTAGCGATTTCTGTTGAGGTGAAATCGCGGGTTCCTTTGGCTAAACTTGGCTTCATACTGTTGCGTGATGTATATTTCTTACTTCTGAATGCAAAAATAAGGAATTAAAAGGATTTTCATCAGGAGCAACTGAAGAATTCCCCGCTACCCATCAAGAGCATTGTCGTTATGGAATTTATCCTCATCTCAACTGAAAAAACACCTCACGCGATCACACGTTTTCTAAAATCTCAATGATCTCTTCGCCGTAGTTTTCAATTTTATGCTTGCCGAAACCTTTGATGTCCAACAGTTCTTCCTTTTTTCCGGGTCGATATCTGGCAAGGGAAAGCAGTTCTTTGTTTGTGGCAATAAAATAAACAGGGAGACTCTGATCCTTCGCTTTTTCGGTGCGCCAAATTTTCAGTGATTCCAGAATCCTGATTTCATCCGGACTGAGCGCAGTATCATTTTCTGCGGTATATTTTTCTGCTTTTTCTTCGTTTAAAACAAGTTTTAAGTCTTCATAATAAATGATGACGCTCCAGTAGCTTTCTTCTTCCTTAACGAAAGCCGATTCATATTTCAGGATGCTGTGTCCGGCTAAAAACCGGTCGAGAACTTTTTGGTCGGAATAAATAAACTCATCCGATAATCTGATTTTGAAAAATTTTACTTTCATCTTGTTGAATTTAAGAGTTAGGATAAAAGCCGAAGCCCCGACCGGAGTTCCGGCTTTCCCCAATTGATTTTATTTGCTTCCCAAGAGCACAATCTCTTCCACACGAATTTCGGTGATGTAATGTTTCACGCCTGCCTTATCATCAAAAGTTCGGTAAACGATTTTGCCTTCCACGGCAATTTCTTTTCCTTTCTGTACATACTTTTCCATAATATCGGCTAATTTTCCGCTGGCTACGAGGTTGTGCCATTGTGTTTCCTCTACTTTCTCACCAAGTCCGTTGGTGTAATAATCGTTGGTTGCGAGGGTTACTTTTGCGAGTTTCCCGTTTTCGAAGTTCACGGTTTCAACTTCTTTGCCTGTGTGACCGATTAAGGTTACTTTGTTTCTTAGTGACATGATTTTAAAATTTTAATTAAACATTAGAAATGAGACGCACTGTTTTTTCTCAAATCTCTGATGCAAAGATTCAACGGTTCGTGAATTTTATTCGGTAAAAAAATAATTATTTTCGTTTGTTGTCGTTTAAAATCATTTAAGCTGCAGTATCATTCGATGAACATTAGCTTCCATCATTTTTTAGTTGTGGCAAATAATATCAAATAAGAACCGAAAGAACACGAAAGATCGCGCAGAATTTTTTATGTAAAAAGCCATTTGGAAACGGATAATTTGTTATATTTGAATACGTTAACATCCCCATGAACCGGTTTTCAAAAATCCACACGATACTTTATGTAGAAGATCAGGAAAAAAGCAGAGATTTCTACGAAAAGATTTTCCGAACCAAGGCGATCCTTCATGTTCCCGGAATGACGGAATTTGAACTTACTGCGGATTTTGTCTTAGGTCTTATGCCGAACAGCGGTATTGTAAAAATTTTCGAGGATAAAGCACCCCATCCCGCCACCGGTACGGGAATTCCACGGTGTGAAATCTACCTGTATGTTGATGATGCGGAATCGGAATATCAGAACGCAACAGACCTGAATGTTGAAATCATCAGTCCTCTATTAACAAGAAACTGGGGCGACCGGGCATTTTATTTTTCAGATCCGGACGGCCATATCATTGTGTTTGCGACTAAAATTAAAAACCATGAATAACTGTCTTGAATGCGGCGAAACCATCCACGGCCGGTCCGATAAAAAGTTCTGTTCAGACGGCTGTCGCAATGCCCACAACAATAAGCAGAACAAAGATTCATCGAATCTGATGCGCAACATCAACAACCGGCTGCGCAAAAACCACCGTATTCTTGCGGACCAGAAGTTTACCGAAGGAAAAGCCAAAACCACGCGCAATAAACTGGCCTCCGAAGGTTTTGATTTTGAGTATTTCACAGGTCTGAAAGTTTATAAAAACGGCGCGGAATACCGGTTTGTATATGATATCGGATACAAACTGCTTGAAGAAGACTGGATTTTGCTTGTGAAAAAGGAATAATTTTTAACTTATGCGAAAACATAAGTTTCGACTTAAGTCTATCATAAAAAACGAAAAGCGGGCTAAGCCCGCTGTATATATTTCTATTATTTTAATTCTGGTTTATTCCCCCTGATCAATCAAGCGGATTTTATCCTCCAGAATCTCAATTTTTTTATCGCGGTACAGGCCGCCAATGGCTTTTTTGAAATTCTTTTTGCTCATCTGCAGTTCCTGTTTGATTTCTTCGGGTTCGGACTTATCTGAAAGGAACAGCAAACCGTGGTTTAAGTTCAGTTTCTCCAGAATGACCTGCTGGAACTCATCGTTATTATCATAACCTTCGGGCTGCAGGGAAACGTCGATTTTACCGTCCTCGCGGATGGTTTTGATGAAACCTGTTTCTTCCGATAAAGGAAAAAGTTTTGTATACACATCGGAAGCGTAAATCAGTCCGATATATTCTTTGTTCACGACCACATTCCAGCCCAGTTCACCTTCACCCATGATGATCAGATTCACCTTATCGCCTTTGCGGAAAGGCAGATCCTCGTACTGCGGATTTCTTTTGAAACGCGTTGTTCCGGTGATTAAACCGAGAAATTCATCCACATAAACATGAACGAGGTAGCGTTTTCCTTCAATAATTTTCAGTTTCTGCTGTTTGTATGGCACGAAAAGATCCTTAATGATTCCCCAATCCATGAAGGCGCCCGTCGGCAGACTCTGCACACAGTTCATGACGGCAAATTCGCCGACTTCAGCGTTAGGTTTTTCAGTGGTGGCTTTCAGTTTATCATCGTCCTGATATACGAAAACTTCCATTTCACTGCCGACTTCTGCATCTTCGGAAGCGAAAATTTTGGGAAGAAATGCTCTTTCACCGTTTTCATCTTCCAGAAACAGTCCGGAAAAATTTTTTTCTGCGATTTTTAAAAGCTGAGTTTTGCCGAGGTCCATAGGTAAGTAATAATTGAATGCAAAGGTAAGAAAACTAAAGGAACGAATATTGCTGAAAATGCTGCATGCCATCAACAGTCATCAAAAAGTATTTTTACCATCCGGAACAGGAAATTCTGACGATCATTTATGTTTCGGGGTCGGTTTATGACTATTTTGAGGTACCACAGGTTGTTTTTGATGAATTCAGAGCGGCTTATTCGAAAGGCGTTTTTCTGCACAAAAATATCAAACCTTTTTACCGGTATCAGAAAAAGGAATAATTGATCATACAAAAAAAAGAGAAGCCGAAACTTCTCTTTATAATCTATTGAAACCGATTGGTTTTTGGACAGGACAACTCACGAATTGTCCGACGTTGATTTACATATGAAGCGCGATTTTTCCAGTCGCGTCCAAAGCTGCTTCCTTCATCGCTTCTGCAAAAGTCGGGTGCGCGTGAGACATTCTGGCAATATCTTCCGCGCTGGCTCTGTATTCCATGGCGGTTACGGCTTCTGCAATAAGATCTGCGGCTCTGGCGCCGATCATGTGAACGCCTAAAACCTCATCAGTTTTTTCATCGGCAATGATTTTTACAAATCCGTCCAGATCCCCTGAAGCACGGCTTCTTCCTAAGGCTCTCATTGGGAAATTCCCAACTTTAATGGCTACGCCTTCAGCTTTCAACTGCTCCTCAGTTTTTCCAACTGCAGCAACTTCAGGCCAGGTATACACAACGCCCGGAATTAAATTATAATTGATGTGCGGTTTCTGACCAGCGATCTGTTCTGCCACCAAAACCCCTTCTTCAGAAGCCTTGTGCGCCAACATTGCGCCTGCAACCACATCACCGACTGCGTAAATATTTGAAACGTTCGTCTGTAAATGTTCATTCGTTTTCACTCTTCCTCTTTCATCAAGATCAACACCTGCTTTTTCAACAGCAAGTCCGTCGGTAAAAGGTTGTCTTCCTACGGAAACCAACACATAATCGCCTTCCACGATTACTTCTGCTCCTTTCTTGTCTTTCGCGGTTACTTTTACCGTGTCGCCGTTTCTTTCCACTGCCTGAACAGCCGTTGAAAGCATGAATTTCATGCCTTGTTTTCTTAAAACTTTATTGAGTTCCTTTGATAAAGATCCGTCCATGGTTGGGATGATTTTATCCATAAATTCTACGACGGTTACTTCTGAACCCAATCTTTTATATACAGAACCCAGTTCGAGACCGATGACACCGCCACCGATAACGATTAGATGTTTTGGAATCTCTTTGAGATTTAATGCTTCTGTAGAAGTCATCACTCTTTCTTTATCCAAAGTGATGAAAGGCAGAGAGCTTGGCTTTGAACCCGTTGCGATGATGATATATTTTGAGTCGATGGTTTCGGTAGAACCGTCGTTTTTGGTCACTTTTACCTGAGTTGAAGATTCGAAGCTTCCAACGCCTTCAAAAACGGTGATTTTGTTTTTGTCCATCAAAAAGCTAATTCCTTTCGTCGTATGTTCCACCACTTCATTCTTTCTTGCCACCATTCTTGCCAGATCGGCTTTAGGTTCATTGATGATGATTCCGTGATCTGCAAAATTATGTTTGGCGTTTTCGAAATGTTCAGAACTGTCCAGAAGCGCTTTGGAAGGAATACATCCCACGTTCAGGCATGTTCCGCCCATAACAGGATATTTTTCAATAATGGCTGTTTTGAAACCTAACTGTGCGCAGCGGATTGCCGCTACATAACCTCCGGGACCGGAACCGATTACGGTAACATCGAATTGACTCATCTTTATTTTGTTTGATTTATTAAAAATTAAAGTGGCACAAAATTACGAAAAAATTGCCGTCAGAATGCACGTATCGGTCAGATTTTATCCCTAAAAAGACGAAAATTGAACAGTATCCGGAGGTTTTAAAATGAAAAATATACCCTCAGTAAAGATGACAGGCTTACTAAAAATTCCTGAAATTGCGTTTTAAATCTAATCTATATTAATTGGCCACATCGGAAATGAATTTAATCCGCAGCATGCGAACTTCTTCATCACTGAGTTCATCGCCAAATTCCGCCAACAGGACTTTCATGCTGTCGCTTTCAGATTCGCCCATAAATTCCATGAATTCTTCAACGATATCTTCATCAAAATTTTCATCAATATAATAATCAATATTGAGTTTGGTTCCCTGGTAGACAATCCTTTCCATTTCCTTCAGGAGATCATCCATTGAAAGATTTTTTGCTTTCGCGATGTCTTCGAGGTCAATTTTTTTATCGGTATTCTGTATAATGAACACCTTATGGCTGGATTTATTGGCCACCTGTTTGAGGACCATGTCCTGGGTACGCTCAATATTGTTTTCCTCAACATATTTTTTAATGAACTCCGCAAATTCTTTACCATATTTTTTAGCCTTGCCTTCGCCCACGCCGTAAATCTTCCCGATTTCCTCTACGGTAACCGGATACTGAACCGTCATGTCTTCCAAGCTCGGTTCCATAAACACCGTGTAAGGCGGAATCCCATGTTTTTTAGCCACTTTCTTCTGAAGTTCCTTCAACTGCCCAAACAGCACCTGATCCAGTGCGCCGCTGGCCTGAACCTGCACCTGATCGGAATCTGCTTTGGTCTGCGCCAGATCGTATTCTCGGTCTTCGGCAATAAGGAAAGGCGTTTTGTCTTTGCCGTCAATTACTTTATGGCCGTTTTCTGTAAGCTTTAAAACGCCGTAGGTTTCAATGTCTTTCTGTAAAAAATTCTGCACTGTCGCCTGACGGATGATGGATTTCCAGAAATTCTCCACCTGGTTTTTTCCGATGCCGAAATGCTTTGTGGTTTCCAGTTTATAGGATTTCGTTACGGAGTTTTCCTTTCCGGAAATCACTGCAATCAGGTCTTTAGTACGGAATTTCTCTTCCAGATCTTTCACAAGACTTAAAACGAGCTTCAGTTCTTTTGTTGCATCTTTTAAAGCCGGAGGATTTACGGAATTGTCGCACATGAGCGCACCTGCACCTTTTACCGGATCGAACTGCTCCCCAAAATAGTTGAGCAAATATTGCCTTCTGCTCATCGAAGTTTCGGCATATCCCACTACTTCGTTCAGCAGCTGAAGACCGATTTCGCGTTCCGAAACGGGTTTCTGCGCCAGAAATTTTTCAAGTTTTTCAATATCTTTCGGGTCATAAAAAGCGACACAAATGCCTTCACCGCCATCTCTTCCTGCTCTTCCCGTTTCCTGATAATAGCTTTCGAGCGATTTGGGAATGTCGTAATGGATCACAAAACGCACATCAGGCTTGTCGATTCCCATTCCAAATGCGATGGTTGCAACTATTACATCGGCTTCTTCCATCAAAAATTTATCCTGATTTGCAACGCGGGTTTTTTGGTCCAGACCGGCGTGATACGGCAGCGCATTGATTCCGTTCACCTGCAGAAGCTGGGCAAATTCCTCGACTTTTCTGCGGCTCAGGCAATATACAATTCCGGATTTTCCTTTATGCTGATTGATGAATTTTACGATTTCGCGGTCGACATTCACCTTCGGCCTCATTTCGTAGAACAGATTTGCTCTGTTGAAACTTTCCTTGAACACCAGTGCGTTGGACATTCCGAGTGTTTTCTGAATATCGTCCTGTACTTTCGGTGTTGCGGTGGCTGTTAAGGCAATCACCGGAACATCAGCAATTTTATCGATGATGAGTTTCAGGTTCCGGTATTCCGGCCGGAAATCGTGGCCCCACTCCGAGATGCAGTGTGCCTCATCAATAGCGACGAAAGAAATTTTAACGTCTTTCAGAAATTCGAGATATTCTTCCTTGATTAAAGATTCGGGAGCGACGTAGAGCAATTTTGTTCTCCCGGCCTTTATATCATCAAAAACCTGTTTGGTCTGTGTTTTATTAAGAGAAGAATTCAGCACGTGTGCCACTCCTTCATTTGACGAAAGACCGTTCACGGCATCGACCTGATTTTTCATAAGGGCAATTAATGGCGAAACAACGATTGCCGTGCCTTCAGAAATAAGTGCAGGAAGCTGATAACAAAGGGATTTTCCACCCCCGGTTGGCATGAGGACAAAGATATCTTTGCCTTCCAGTAAATCCTTTATAATCTCTTCCTGATGTCCTTTAAATGTAGAGAAGCCGAAATATTTTTTTAGTTCCTTCGATAAATCGGCGGTTTTTGTTTTCATCTGTAATTTTTCAATTGATTCAGCACTGGTGACCGATGGGTTTCCGGCGACCCCAAAAAATTAAGGTGACCGTTCCGCATCTGAAATTGTTTGCTAAATTTGCATATTAATCAAAGTTAAAAAATAAAAGTTGAAACAGAAAATATCCACTTTTATTTTGATGATGATTAAAAGAAAAGATTAACGTAACTTATAAAAATAAGCCCCTCATTTCCAAACCACAAAAATGAACAGACCCAACCTTCTGCAGATTGCCAAAAACGCTGTTTCCATTGAAATTACTGAACTTGAAAACCTCAGAAACCGTCTCGACGAACATTTTCTTAAAGCCGTGGAGATTATTCATTCATCAAAAGGGAAACTGATTATCGTAGGCATTGGCAAATCTGCTCATGTTGGAAACAAGATCGTGGCTACTTTAAACTCCACGGGAACGCCTTCGCAGTTTCTTCATGCCTCAGAAGCGATTCATGGTGATCTGGGAGTCATTCAGAAAACAGATGTAGTGCTCTGTATCTCGAACTCGGGAAATTCACCGGAAATCGTAACGCTTCTGCCCTTTTTAAAGGATTATTCCTCAGCATTGATCGGCATGACCGGCAATTTACAGTCGAAATTGGCCGAATTTTCAGATGTTGTCCTCAACAGTTCGGTGGAAAAAGAAGCATGTCCCATCAAACTGGCTCCAACCAGTTCAACGACCGTTCAAATGGCGCTCGGAGACGCTCTCGCGGTTTGCCTGATGGAACTGAACGGCTTTCAGGAAAATGATTTCGCGAAATTTCATCCAGGCGGCAACCTTGGCAAAAACCTGACGGCAAAAGTGGGTCAGTTTCTATCATCCCAAAAACCACAGGTGCCCGAAAGTGCCGGAATCCGCGATATTATTATTTCGGTGAGCGCGTCTACGCATGGGATTACCGTAGTGACTGATTCAGAAAATATTACAGGCGTCATCACCGACGGCGATCTGCGAAGAATGCTCATGAGTGAAAAAGATGTGTCAAAAATTACCGCAAAAGACATCATGAGCCATCACCCGAAAAGTGTGGATAAAAATACGCTGGCCAAAGAAGCCATGCAGATCCTAAAAGAAAGAAATATCGGTCAGCTGGTTGTTACGGAACATGGGAAGTATTTCGGGATCATTGATATTCACCGGTTGCTGGATGAAGGAATTGGGTAAGGCAAAATAAAGAGACAAGGCAAAAGAGACAAGTAAAAAGTGGGAAGGAAGAAGGATGAGGGATGAGTTAAAAAGTACGAAGGGCGAATTGGGAATTGGGAAATAAAAAGTTCGGTTGTGGTTTCAAATTAAAATTGCTGGATGATAAGAATCGTTGGTTAGTAAGAAAAGTGAGGATATTTTATTTAATTTCGCCAGCTGAAGAGCGGCAGAAGATCAACTATAAAACAGAAAATTTGTGAAAGAGGTAAAAGAAATGTCTTTTTGGGGACACATCGGAGAACTGAGAGGACACCTGATCCGTTCTATTATTGCGATTATCGCAGCTGCAGTCCTGATCGGTTACAACATTAACTGGATCATGGACGTTGTTTTTTTCGGGCCCACCCGGAACGATTTTCCAACTTTCCGCATCGTCAATCAAATTTCCCGACAGATTATGGGCGAAGACAGCATCACGCTTCCGAAAGAGTTTCCGGTTCGGGTTCAGAAACTGTATCAGCAGTTCAATGTCATGATGGCGGTTTCGCTTTTTGGTGGAATGGTCCTCGCTTTTCCTTATATGGTTTGGGAACTCTGGCGTTTTATTTCTCCTGCACTGCATCCGAAAGAAAGAAGAAGTTCTGTATTCATGATTAATTTCGTTTGGATCCTCTTTTTAGCAGGAATCCTCGTGGGTTACTATATGATCCTGCCTTTTGCGATCAATTTCGGGGTGATTTTCAAAATTTCAGACATTATTGTGCCGCTTTATGACCTTTCCGACTATACTACCCTGTTCCTGCAGGTCGTGTTGGGCATGGGCGTGATTTTTCTTTTCCCGGTAATCGTATATTTTCTGACCAATATCGGGGTTCTGACGCCAGTTTTTATGAAAACCTACCGTCGTCATGCCATTATTCTGATCATGGTCGTAGCCGCAATTATTACTCCGGCCGATGTGCTCAGCATGATGATGGCCGCGCTTCCTTTGCTTCTGCTCTATGAATTCAGCATTATTATGAGCGGATATACCTACAGAAGGCTTCAGAAAAAAGATCCTTTGCCCGCAGTTACTACTCCTCCGGAAGGATAAAAAAGAACTGCGTGTTTTAAAAAATTCTATATTTGATATTCAATTCTTTAAAATGAACAGATTTTCCATTTTATTTTTAGCCGTTTCGTCGGGGATGTTTGCCCAAAATTTCACGAAAGAAGATTCGCTGAAAGGCTCTGACACAAAATTCCGGAACTTTTGGGATGTGAAAAAGTATGCACTTTCGGTGGAACCTGATTTTCAGAAAAGGTCGGTTTCGGGTACGAATACCATTACTTTTGAGATCACGAAGAACATCAGCCGGCCTGTGTTCCAGATCGACCTTCAGCAACCCATGGAATACAAAATTGTTGGAGGCGGAAACAAACTCTCTTCCAGACGCGAAGGGGATTTCATTTACATCGAAACTGAGCAATCCTATAAAAAAGGCGAGGTGCATTCTTTCACGATTCAGTTTTCAGGGAATCCACGGGTGGCAAAAAATGCTCCGTGGGACGGAGGCTGGGTTTTTGAAAAAGACCAAAACGGCAATCCCTTTATGAGTGTGGCGCAGGAAGGAATTGGTGCGTCGGTATGGCTGCCTTTGAAAGATCTCTGGAGCGATGAGCCCGACGACGGCATCGTGATGAAGATCATTACCCCAAAAGATTTAACCGGAGTCGGCAACGGAAGACTGATTTCGAAAACCACCGAAAAGGACAAAAATATTTTCACGTGGGAAGTTAAAAACCCCATCAACGCTTACTCCATTGTTCCCAATATCGGGAAATATGTCAACTTTAAAGATACCTACGAAGGAGAAAAAGGGAAACTCGATCTTGATTACTGGGTTCTGGATTATCAGCTCGAAAAAGCTAAAAAACAGTTCACTCAGGTGAAGCCGATGCTCAAAGCATTTGAATACTGGTTTGGTCCGTATCCTTTTTATGAAGATTCCTATAAACTGGTCGAAAGTCCTTACCTCGGCATGGAACACCAAAGCAATATCGCGTACGGCAACCAGTATATGAACGGGTATTTAGGCAGAGATATGTCGGGAACCGGAGTCGGAATGAACTGGGATTATATCATCATCCACGAAAGCGGCCACGAATGGTTCGCCAACAGCATTACCGCAAAAGACCAGGCAGATATGTGGATTCACGAAGGTTTCACCGATTATTCTGAAACGCTTTTCATCGAAAATTTCATGGATAAAGATGCTGCAGAACGCTATGTTCAGGGCATCCGACTCAATATCCAGAATGATGAGCCAATTATCGGACAATACGGTGTTCGCAACGAAGGCAGCGGCGACATGTATTTCAAAGGTGCGAATTTGCTTCACACGATTCGACAGGTCATTAACGATGATGAAAAATTCAGACAGATTCTCAGAGGGTTGAGTAAGGATTTTTATCATCAAACGGTGACCACGCAGCAGGTAGAAGCTTATATTTCCAAAAAATCGGGAATTGATTTTTCTCCGGTTTTCAACCAGTATTTGAGAACTACACAAATTCCCCAGCTGCTTTATAGCCAAACCGGTGACACGCTGGAATTCTGGTACGACAATGTTGTGGAAGGATTCAAAATCCCGCTAAGACTCAGGAATAACCAGACCATTTATCCGACCACAGAAAGGCAGACTGTAAAAATCTCCGGCGGAAAACCCGTAGATTTTGATCCAAACTATTACGTTCTTTACAGTCAGGTCTACCAAAAGAAATATTAAATTCAGGATTTCATTGTGATTCTGAAAACAGTACCCTTACCCACTTCGGTTTGGGCAATTTTTATATCGCCTTTGTGGTATTCGTTCATTACCCTTTTCGCCAAAGACAGGCCAAGACCCCATCCGCGTTTCTTCGTTGAAAATCCCGGTTTAAAGACGTTTCGCGCCTGTGAACCCGTCATTCCGGAACCGGTATCCCGGAAATCGATAATGACGTTACTGTTCTTTTCGTACATCTGAATTTCAAGTTTGCCGAGCCCTTTCATTGCATCCACAGCATTTTTCACGAGATTTTCGATGACCCAGCTCAGCAGAATCCTGTTGTGCGGGATCAGGATCTCTCCTTTTGGCATCTGCAGCGTGAACTGTACTTTTGAGGAAATTCTTGTTTTCAGGTAATTGAAATTCTGCTGAATGGTTTCATTCAGGTTCAGGTCATTCAGTTCCGGAACCGAACCGATTTTTGAAAACCTTTCGGAAATCGTGCGCAGGCGGTTGATGTCCTTTTCTATTTCCTTCACGCCTTCGCTGTTCTCGTTTTCCATTCTCAGGATTTCGATCCAGCCGATCATCGAAGAAAGCGGAGTGCCGATCTGGTGAGCCGTTTCTTTGGCGAGGCCGGCCCAAACGTAGCCTTCGTCGGTTTTTTTCACGGTCCGAAGAAACCAGAAGGAAAAAATCAGATACAGAAAAATCAAAACCCCCAAAACATATGGCGAGTAACGTAGATTATTCAGCAGCGGGGAATTGTCAAAATACACAAACTGATTGTTCCCACTCGGAAATTTCAGTTCAATTGGCGGATAGGTTCGGGACATTTTAACTGCAAGTTCCTGTATCTTTATGGGGTCATCCTGTATGGTTTTTGGAAGGTTTTTGTGCTGTATCGGGATGCCTTTTTCATCAGTAAGAATCACTGGGATCGTTTTGTTGGAACTGTATATTTCGAGCACTAAATCCTGAACCCGAGGATCAGGTGCTACAACATCCTGCTGATATTTGATGGCGTTAGCCAATAAATCAATCCTTTTAATCTCCTCTTTTCTAAGGTAATTGATGAGGATGGTCAGTGCAAAAACCAGCGTCGTGACCACGACGGTGAAGAGGATAAACACCAACCAGTTGTTGAATCTTGAAAAAAAGTTTCTCCGTCTCATCTATTTTAATTCGTTCAGTATTTTATACAGCGCGCCGCTGATGTCGCCACCCTGATAATTGTTGATGATGGCGGCAAAAACATATTTTTTTCCGTTGGCGGCGGTGTGATAGCCTGCGAACGATTTTGTATCCTTCATCGTGCCGCTTTTCATGGTCATGCCGTTGGTCTGAGTCGGGAATCCTTCATGAAAATCATTGAACCACGGTTGTTTTTTTGCATACAGCAAGGCCTGAACTTCCGCTCTTGCCGAAACATAATTCTGAGGCGAAAGCCCGCTGCCATCAGCAAAATTGATCATCGCCGCATTAATGCCTTTGCTTTTCCAGAAATCTTTCATGAAATCGATGCCGGCATCAAAACTTCCAATATTTTTTTTCTCTTTTCCAAGGGTCTTGATAAGTGTTTCACCGTAGAGATTTACGCTTTTGCGCATGAACCAGTAGATGATTTTGTCAAGCGAAGGGGATTTGTATTCCAAAATGATGTTGTCTTTCGGTGGGGTCTGAATTTTTTCGCCATTGATTTTCTGCTGACTCGCTGTAGTTACTTTGCCCGACAATTCAATGCCCGATTCCTGCAGCCATATTTTAATTTCATTACCCAAAGTCAGTGGCGGATCAGGAGTAGCGCCTGAAACAGTGATGGATTTTGCAGGAAGTGTTCCATTGATGTAGGCCACTCCGGAATGCGGGGCAGTAAAAATCAGACTCTGATCAGAACTTCCGGCGGTTTTGGCTTCGTTTACCCATTGTACACCGGGCAAATCCACATTGAAACTTCTGATATCATTACCGTTCATATTGATATCGAACTGGTTTTCGCGCCAGTTGACACCCCAAACTCCGGCTCCGTAATAATTCCCCATATCGTTCCAGGGCCAGCCGCCGGGAACCGTCTGAAAGTCAAAATAAGAATCATCGATGATCAGATCGCCGGAAATCTTGGAAATTCCTTTATTTTTAAGGGCTTCCATTAATTTCTGTTTGAAATTTTCGGGTTTGTACCCATCGAAACGCCAGCTTCCCAGAGTTGGGTCGCCGGTGGAAACAATAAAAAGATTGCCGTTCAGACTGCCGTTTTCCACTGTTCCGGAAAAAGAGGAAGTTGTTTTGAAGGTGTGGCTGCTCCCCAAAGATTCGAGTGCGCAGGCGGCCGTAAAAATTTTCTGTGTAGAAGCCGTTGAAAGACCTCTGTTTCCCTGGTATTCGTAAATGAAATTTCCGGAATCATCAGAAACATACACTGATAGCGACGACGAATAAGCCGGGGCAGAACTGAGGAAATTTTTGGTAGCTGTATCCAGTTTCCGGGCAATATCCTGAGCAAATATGAGTTGGGAACATAACAAAAGGGCGGCAAAAATCTTTTTCATTCAGTCTATTTATAGTCAAATATAATGAAAAGATTGTAATGCTAGTTGAGCGCGCTTCCCGGTTCGATTTCGTACGGTTCCAAACCTTTTTCGAAAATGCGGGTTTTTTCCGAACCTTCCACCGTGATGCGGTCGCCAATCCGGCGGATCCAGTTTCCTTCGCGCAAACCAATCACTTTGGTGTCGTTCTGCGTTAAAAATTCCCTAATTCTTGTTTCGCGGGTTTCACCGTTGTGTTTTAAATCCGGATTTGGGTCCAGATAATGCGGATTGAGGTTGAAAGGAACCAGCCCCATCGTCTCAAAACTCGGCGGATAGACAATCGGCATGTCGTTCGTGGTTTTCATATTGAGTCCGCCAATGTTGGAACCGGCGCTGGCCCCCAGATACGGTTTGCCTTTTTTTATATTTTCTTTAAGAATCTGCATAAGGTTTTCTTCGTGAAGCGTCTTTACGAGAAGAAAGGTATTTCCGCCGCCGGTAAAAAACCCCTGAGCGCTTTCAACCGTTGCTTTTTTATCCTCAAATTCGTGCAGTCCGCGCACACCGATGCCAATTGTCGCAAAAAATTCCGCCGCTTTTGCCGTATATTCTTCATGGGAAATTCCGCCCGGCCTTGCGAAAGGAATAAATATGATTTCATCGATACCAGGAAAAAGAGTGGTGATTTCAGAGCGCAGGTATTCAAGGTAATTTCCGCCGAAAAGCGTGGAGGTGGATGCGAGGAGAAGGTTCATTCGTATTGGAGGTTAGAGGTTAGAGGTTAGAGGTTAGAGGTGTAAAATTAGAAAATTTTGGTGGTGGGAAGAAATTCTGCGCCGGTTTTAGCCCGAAAAAAGGATTGTAACGGAAAGCCGGACTGCACATGATACAATCCTTCGCTTGTTGCTCCTGAATAATTGAATTATCTTTGTGCCAATCTAAAAAAAAGAAACATGAAATTTTTTATTGACACTGCAAATCTGGATCAGATCCGGGAAGCGCAGGATCTTGGGATTCTGGACGGCGTTACGACCAATCCGTCGCTGATGGCGAAAGAAGGCATCAGCGGAACTCAGGCCATTATGCAGCATTACAAAACCATCTGCGAAATTGCGGACGGCGATATTTCTGCAGAAGTGCTTTCGACCACGTATGAAGAAATGATTAAGGAAGGTGACGAACTGGCAGCGATCCACCCGAATATAGTGGTGAAAATCCCGATGATTAAAGACGGGATCAAAGCGTTGAAATATTTTTCCGACAAGGGGATCAAAACCAACTGTACCCTGATTTTTTCTGCAGGACAGGCCCTTTTGGCAGCCAAAGCCGGCGCCAATTATGTGTCGCCGTTTCTGGGCCGACTCGATGATATTTCTGTTGACGGCATGAACCTGATTGAAGAAATCCGCATGATATATGACAATTATTATTTCAGCACCGAAATTCTTGCGGCCTCCATCCGTTCGCCGATGCATATCATCAACTGTGCAAAAGTAGGCGCTGACGTGATCACATCGCCACTTTCCTCAATACTGAGTCTGCTTAGGCATCCTTTAACGGACAGCGGTTTGGCGCAGTTTGTGGCGGATGCCAAGAAGCTATCGTAGGCAGCTCATCAATATTATACAAAATCCTGAACAATGCTGTTCAGGATTTTGTGTTTTATCAATAAATGAATTGTAAAAAATCCGGCTGTTAAAATTCGCCGGAATTTTATTGCCAACTAATTTATTTGAGTAGATCCAGTTCCAGAATGTTATTATTTTTCTGATTTTCTACTTTCTGATTACGATCCCTGTCGCGTAAAACTTTTTCAATGTCCAATACCTTGCCCGTTTCATCGGTCATAGTCACTTTTCTTCCGGATGTCATGAGTTGGCGGATCTCCTGCGAAGGATTTTCACGGTTTACCATGAACAGCTTTTTATAGGCGGCTGCATTTACTTTTATGAGAGGTTGTATATGAGTTTTATCTGCCTCGAAGCTCCATTTCATCTCTTCTGGGAGTTTTGTAACGGATTTTATTTCAAATACATGGGTGTTTTTATCATCTGTAATTTTCAAAATAAGGCCGGGAAGACCGTGAAATTTGTATGGTCCGTCCTGAATCGGAATTTCAGTGGTAAACCAGGCAGTCCAGTTTCTGCCGAAAAGTTTAAGCGTTGCTTTCTGAGCGCTGAATTCTCCGATCATCTCTTTTTCGGGCAGGATTTCCCAGTTTATTTTTCTGTCGTCATTCACCTGATACTCATTCATGCCGATTTGGTCAAAAAAAGTGACGCTGAAATTGGGATACCGTTTTTCAACCACCGTAGTGATCTGTCCGAATTTTATTCCCTTGAAATCAAAATTACCCGGATTGGTTTTCATTCGCTCCGCCATTACCGAATCTGATTTCATTCTGTCGATGCTTAAAAATTTGGAGCCTTCAGGGGACACATCCAGAACCATCATTTCTTTTTTGGCAGAGTCCCTGTCGGTTGAATCCAGTATAAAACGGTATTCGTAGAG
Organism: Kaistella sp.; assembly: GCA_019459085.1. Taxonomy (GTDB): domain Bacteria; phylum Bacteroidota; class Bacteroidia; order Flavobacteriales; family Weeksellaceae; genus Kaistella. Next base: position 29,391 of record JAIBEW010000032.1, on the reverse strand, counting down.
GAACCTTTGGTTTTGTGCGCTTGAGAAAACGCCGACAAGGAGAAACAGCAAAAAGAAAATTTTCATTGTAAAATTTTCATCAAGATAACACAAAATTCCATAACGCGGTTAATATACGAGAGACAAAGGATAACGCCGGTGAATATTTTTAGCCTTGCCAGAATCCATTTATACTACGTAATAATTTTCCGAAAAGCGTAAATTTCTATCAGAAAACCGAGAGCAGCCAATCGACCAGATTGAGCAGCAGTTTAAAAATAAGGGTAATCATCGTATCAAGCTTTGGTAGAGTTAAAAATATTTAATATGCTATATGAATTATTACATACAGTTATCTACGATCAACTATAAGTAATAATCTCTCTAAAAGCACTTTCGTTTAACCGCTTTGTACCAACATCAGCATTCACCGAAAAGTGTACATTCATTACAACACATCAACTTTGAGAAATATTACATCTTTAATACGATCCTTCAGGCATTAATTTTTTCAATTGTGCAAGGTACTGGTCATTTTCATCCGTATACACGATTTCCACCGACCAACCTTCTTCTCCGGCAATCTTTTTCATTGTTTGCGGATCGATGTAGAGCCACTTAAACCAGTCGGTAACAGGTGTTCCATAATGGTAGCGACATTCCACTTCGCCATAATAATTTTGAGGAAGTTCGAGGTCTTCATACATGTAAGCAATATCACACGAGTCAAAAATCAAAATTCCTGACGGATTGAGGAGTTCTCCGCATTTTTTCAGAAAATCCCGGAATCCTGAGAGCGTGGAAGAGATTCCTACTCCGTTCATGAGGAGCAGCAGCGTATCAAACTTTTCATCTTCGAGCAGAAAGAAATCCTGAAGCATTACCTTTTTCAAACCCCTCTGCTTCATGACTTCACACGCTTTCGGAGATATTTCCAGTGCAGTGACGTCAAGACCCATTTTTTCCAGTTCCAAAGCATGTGAGCCTGCGCCTGCGCCAATGTCCAGGACTCTGCCCTGGCATTTTTCCAAAGCAAGCCGTTCCAGTTCCGGCATTTCTTCGGCGGTTCTAAAATAAACGGCGACCGGCATTTCGACTTCAGGTCCAAAGTGGTCTTCGACAAACAGTTCCTCTGTGTTTTTACTGAAATAATAATCATGGATGGCGAGGCCGGGTAAATCTGTCATGTTTTAAAGTACGAATTGTGAAGTGGGAATTACGAAGTGCAAATAGAAGTTCAGTTTTTCTGACTCCTTTTTTGTGGCGATTTGAAATCCTTAGAACAAAAATACGGAATTCTGAATTACGAAGGGGAAGAGGGAAGTACGAATTCGAACTGTGCAGAATAGTCCAATGAATAGGATGCGAGGTGAGGATGACGAATTACGAACGACGCAATCCAATTTTTTCGAAATAAAAAGAGAACCAGTATCCTGATTCTCTTTTGTATTTAGATTTAACTATTTCACCTAAAAACTATTTCCTTCATTCTATTTCCAGGGATCCAACACCACTTTCACGCAGCCATCCTGTTTTTTGTCGAACATTTCATAACCTTTGCTGACCTCATCCAGAGAAAGTTTGTGGGTGATCAAATCATCCAAAATCACCTCTCCAGCTACAACGTGGTTCATCAGTTTGTCGATGATGGCATGAACAGGAGCCTGACCCGCTTTGATCGTCAGTCCTTTATCAAAAATCTGACCCAGTTTAAAATTGTCGTAATTTACCGGGTATACTCCAAGAATTGAGATCCTTCCTCCTCTTCTGGCAGCACTCATGCATGCCTCAAGAACTTTTATGGAACCTTTTTCGAAATTAACAACGGCTTTCGCACGGTCGATCAAATCCCTTTCCGGCTCAAATCCCACTGCCTCAATACACAGATCTGCTCCTCGACCTTCAGTCATCTGGCGGATTTCCTCTACGGTGTCTTTTCCGTTTTTCCAGAGTACGGTTTCGCAGCCGGTCAGTTTTTTCACAAGATCCAGACGGTACTGCAATGTATCGACCACGATTATTTTCTTCGGGCTGAAGAGTGCCGCACTTTTCGCTGCCATAATCCCAACCGGACCTGCTCCAAAGATTGCTACCGTTTCACCGCCTTTCAGTTCGCCCCACATCACCCCTGTATAACCGGTCGGAAAAATATCGGTGAGGAACAGGACCTGGTCATCCTTCATTCCTTCCGGAACTTTGCGCGGACCGTGAGTTGCGTAAGGCACCCTCACATACTGCGCCTGACCGCCGTTGTAGCCGCCATAAAGATCCGAGTAACCAAACATTCCTCCGCCTTTTTCGGTGAGGATCCCTCCTTCCGGTCCATAATTCTCGGGATTGCTGTTTTCGCATCCTCCCGGAAGGTCATGGTCGCAGAAAAAACATCCGCCACAAGCAATCGGAAAAGGTACTACCACTCTGTCGCCTACTTTTAAATGCGTAATGTTAGTACCAACGTCTTCTACAATTCCCATGAATTCATGGCCCATGACCATTGGCCGGGCCTGCGGAATCCCGCCGGAATACATGTGGAGGTCACTTCCGCAGATAGCGGTGGAGGTTACTTTTAAGATGATATCCGACTGGTCTTCAATTTTCGGATCTTCTATCGTGTCACAGGTAATTTTACCCGGTGCGTGAAATACTGCTGCTTTCATAATAATTTATTTTAATGTGATTTGATTTAAAAAGAAAAAAGCGACAGAACACTACCGCTCAGGTCAACGAAAGTGATTCGTTTGTTGTAACGGGTATCAAACGATGTACCTAATGGCGACGTAATGCATTATTATTACGAATATGTATTCTAAAAAGCTGGTTTTTGGGAAAACCCTTTAAATTACGACGTGGGAAGTGCAAATTACGAGATGCGATCTGTTGGGTGTTGGATGTGGGATGTGGGATGACGGATGTGGGATGTAAAACTTGTCTAAATTCAGGAAATTAAAGGCAGGGAATTTTCTGTTTCCGGCCATGGATCAGGTATTTTTCTCTTTACCACATATTCTTCCACGGTTAATCTGGCCATGAGATAGCTTACCGTGGATTCGGCACCCTGATTCAGGTTGATATAATCCTCTTCTACTCCGTCGTAACAGCCGCCCGTGCAAGGGTTGTACACAATCCGGTTCAAGTGATTATTGCCGAGAAACCACGTGAAGGCTGTGAACATTTTATCCCTGTACTCCTTCACTTTAAACGTTGTGTAAAATTCGCTTAAGGCCATTACGGTATAAGCCACATCAATGGCCTGTTCGCCGCCTTGGTCTGAGTCATTTATTTCCTGGCCGTTGTGCAGCCAGCCTCTGTTCGAGATGACTTTGATCCTGTCTTCGGTAAAGATTTTACTAATCAGAAAACGGAAGGAATCAGCAGCAATTTCACGGTATATTTCTTTATGGGTAAGTCGCCATGCAAAAAGCAAAGCTTCGGGGAGCAAACTGTTGGCATAGGTTAAATAACTTTCATACCACTGCCAGTTTTCATCGGCTTCGTGGCGGTACATCTGCACCAAACGGTCGGCAAACAATTCCAGTCTGCGAATCTGATGTAAAGAAGTGCTGTTGATGTTGGCATAATACAGACCTTTGATCATAAACGCCATTGCGCGCGTAGAATGAATTCCCGTGCTTTGCTCCACAGCTGTGTCGAATAATTTACGGGTTTCGGAGATCAGTTGAGCAGGGAGAATATCCTGCAAAGAAAGCAGGTATCCCAATGCCCATATTGCCCTGCCCGCAGCATCATCGAGGTTATCTTCCTCATTCTGTGCAGTAAAGTGTTTTTGTACATCCACATAATTCAAAAATCCTCCATTCTTCTGATAACAATACGAAATGAAGTTGAAGTAAAGCCTGATCTGCTCTACATCGGCCTCTGTTCTGAAAAGTCTGTAATGGCGGCACATGGCGATCAGCGCCCTTGCATTATCATCCAAAGTGTAACCGGAATTGATGTCGGGTTGGTTGATGACCGCAAACTGAATAATGCCAAAATCAGTCGTCAGTCTGTGAAGATGATCGAGGTTAATTTCAGGGATTTTATAGTGAATTTCAGGCCGACCGTTCAACACCTTTTTAAATAACTGTACATGGGTGATTGCTGAATTCTCCCAGGCTGTAGGAGCCATCCGGTGAAGACCGTTCAGGCTGATGCGGTTGCGCAAGGCCTCATCGTCCAGCAGTTTTATTGCCTGCCTTGCAAGCTCAGAAGAATCATTAAAATCTATTATGATTCCGCATTCTTTCTTCAGCACTTCGCAGGCGTGCGGAATAGGCGTAGAGATGATGGGGCAGCCGCAGCTTACGGCGTAGGAAAAAGTACCGCTCACTGCCTGATTGGGATCGCTTGATGTAAAAAGATAAATATCGGTAAGCTGCAGGTACTCGAGCAAAGTATCCAGTGCCACATATTCGTTGATGAACTGCACATTTTCGTTCAAGTGAAGATCTTCAACCAACTGTTCCAGCCCTTTCCTGTATTTTTCACCTTCGTGCTGTACGACTGTAGGATGTGTTTTTCCTATGATCAGAAACAGTACATCGGGATGCTGCTTCTTAACTTCAGGTAAAGCCTTCAATGTAGTTTCGATACTCTTGCCGGAACTCAACAAACCGAAAGTGGAGAGTATTTTGCGGCCGCGGAATCCATATTTTTCCTTTAATGTGTCCTTATCCAGATGTTTTACCAGATGGGTTCCGTGCGGAATCACGCTGATCTTTTCTTTTTCAATCAGATAGTTGAGCTGTAAAATTTTGCCAGCATCATCGGTCATCACTATCAATGCATCCGAAATTTCTGCAATTTCCCTAATGTATTGCTGGGTTCCACCATCGGGTTTCGGCAAAACCGTATGAAAGACCACAACCAAAGGCTTTCTGATGTAGTGCAGGAGTTTTAACAGGTCCCTTTCATTGCTCCGGAACAGTCCAAACTCGTGCTGCAGCACCACCAGTTCTATCTGGTCTGAACTGCTTATCTTTTGCGCCAATTTACGGTACGAGGAAGGATTCCTGGTCTGCAGCACATTTAAGACTTCCGTACCGTACCGGTGGTGATGGCCACTTTCAAGTGCAGCCACTTTGATCTCGAAGGACTGGGTGAATTTATCATTCATTGCTTTTATCAAATCCTGCGTATAGGTCGCAATGCCGCATTCTCTGGGAGGAAATGTGCTTAAAAAGAGCCACTGCGGTAATTTTTTTGCGGTCAAACAGCGCCGGGCGGTATCGCCGGGCCCTCTCCTCCATCTGTGCGGTTGCTCTTTCATTGCATTAGTTTTAAAGCGTCCAATTCATTTAATAATTCCGAAAGATCTAGTGAGGCACAGGCAATATGTTCGTCTGCAGCTCCGTAGTAGATATACAAGGTATCGTCACTGATTGCTGTTCCGGTGGGAAAACATACATTATTCACCAATCCATGCTGCTCATAATTAAATTCAGGACTGAAGAGCGGATACGGCAAGCGGGCTATTTCATGCGTCGGATCCTCCAGATCCAGCAAGGCTGCACAAACACAGTAGACATATCCTTCCACAGTGTCGTGAACGCCATGGTAAATCAGCAGCCAACCAGCTTCCGTTTCTATGGGCGGACAGCCACCACCGAGATAACTGACTTCATGGTCATATTTCGGTGAAATCAGGATATGATCGCTGAATGTAAGCAGGAATGTATCCCAAAAACTGTGCGTCAGTTCACTGAGATCCTGTACTGTAACAACCTGAATATCCGGTTTTATCCGGTGCAAAAAATACAATCTTCCGTTAATACGCCGTGGAAAGAGCAATATATTTTTGTCCCAAAGCAGAACTTTTTTGCGGTCTTTTTTAGGAACGATATACTGTCCGTTGAAGCGGAAATATTTTTCATTCAGTTCCCCTCTTGACTCCGCCAGATGTTTGAATTCTTCGTAGGAATATTGAGGAACGATGAGACCTCTTTTTTCCCAGGTGACCAAATCTTTTGAGGTCGCCAGTGCACCCATCGCATTTACGCCGTCGAAGGCCGTGTACGTCAGGTAATAAGTATCCTCTATTTTAACAATGCGCGGATCTTCGATGCCCTTTTTCTCGTATTCGTACTGAGGGTAAAGAAGCGGAATTTCCATGCGGCTCTCCACTTTTAACTGATCCTTTATCCTGCAATACCCAATACTTGAGTAATTGTCTTTTCCGAGGGCCCTATAAAACATATGAACCAAACCCTCTTCGCTTAAGACGGCGGGATTCAAAACTCCTGAGCATTCAAAACCCAAAGCGGTTTTTTCGAGGATAATGCCTTCTCTTTTTACACGGACCATGGCTTTTTTTACAATTATTTTTCAATGAAGCCTTCCTGCAGCATTTTTTGGCGAATGGTGCCGGCAATTTCAGCGGTTAACTTTTCTGATCCTGCCGGATCGTAGGTTTCGGTAACACCGGACCAGATTATTTTATCGCCGGGAATCGAATAGATGACGGTTTCGATAATGAACTTCTTTGTTTCAGTATAATATCCGGGGGTATTGTAATAAGGCCAGTTTCTGTGATAGTATCTGCTGAAGTTATCGTAGTATACCGGATAGTTGTATTGTTGACCAGGTATGAAGATTTTTTCTCTGTCTATATCAATCAAACGCATTGTTACGGCAGCATCAAAACCGTCGTTTTTTAATCTGCTCCGCAGAACTTCCTCATTTTTAATATTAAAACTTTCGCCGAGGTAGCTGTAGGAAGTTACCCCTTTTCCCTGCAGGTATTTTACCATTTCGTCTTCGGTGCGGCGGCGGTCGGTTTCGTTTCGAAGCAAGGCCAATACCAGCACTTTCTTCCAATCCCCGGAATGAAGATGGCTGTCGGGATCCCGCCAACTGCTGACGATCTGCGTGGACGTGCAGGAATTCAGAAATAGCATTAAAAGAATGAGCAGGAGTCTGAAGTTCAGTGTTTTCATCGTGTTAATTTTAGTTATCTAAAATGGACTTGTTCAAAGTTCAGGAAACCGGAGCACAAAACCGGTGACGGCTGTCATCCCGAAGCATGATCTGCATCAGACCACCTCGATACATGCGTAATGCGATATTTTCTATGATTTTAAAGTGCTTTCTGGGTTAAACATTGCCATCATTAATTTACATGACCGGTATCATTATTTCTGACCGCTCCAATGCAGACCTTTACCAAAACAAAATCCCGATCATGAAAACTGTTTTGAATTTCCTGTTTATTTTCTCCAGCTTTATCCTTCTGCAGGGGCAAAACAGGGATATCATGCATTTTCTCAGTGATTCCACGAATCTGCGTCAGCAACTTCATTATCCGAAATCGGTATCGCGGTTTTACAGTGAAAACGAGTACACTTATGCATGGGCGAACCCCTCAGGAAACACCGATCAGCTCTGGACTGCCATGCTTCTGATGAACTGCGCCCCACAGTTCGGCCTGAACTTCGCGGATTATCACCCTAAATACCTATCCTCCGAAACCTTACAAGCGGTGATGGATTCTCTTGCAGACCCGCGCGAAAATGCGCAGTTCGATATCATGATTACCGATGCGGTCATTACCTTTATGAATCATCTTCATTTCGGAAAATTCAATCCATTTTATCCTGCATCTGAACTTGATAGCAGCGCTGCTGACGGATTCCTCGCCGATGAAATACTCCTGTCTGCTTACATGCAAGTAGATTTCCGGGCCGCGATTCTGGAAACAGGACCAAAAATGAGGGCGTACCGCGAATATCAAAATTATTTAACCCGATTTTATACGTACGGTGAACCAACGCTGACTGAGCAGGCCATCAAAAAAACCGTGATCAATATGGAACGTTTGCGATGGACCAGTACAGACAGCCCAACCTATCTTCACATCAATATCCCTTCGTTTATGCTTGCATTTCATCAGAATGAACAGATACAGCATTTCAAAATCATTGTGGGAAAACCTGCAAGTCCTACCCCGGTTCTAAAAAGCACTGTCGGATATTTTACCACCGCACCCGAATGGATCGTTCCACAAAGCATCTTTACCCGGGAAATTCTGCCGAATATTATTCGAAACAGGCGCTATCTGGCAGACCATCATTATACCGTATACAACAGGAAAGGACAGGCGGTAAAAATCCACGCAACTGCACTCAAAGAAATCCGCAGAAATCCTCATAAGTATTCCATCAGGCAATCTTCAGGGCCTCACAATTCGCTCGGGGCGGTAGTTTTCAGATTTTCCAACCCGTATAGCGTTTATCTGCACGATACTCCCACAAAAGCGCTGTTTGACCAGTCGGAAAGGGCTTTCAGCCACGGCTGCATCCGGTTAGAACGTGCACAGGAACTGGCCAAGCTCCTGCTCAGAGAAGACGGCGCTGTGGAACAGATCCCTGATTTGGAAGATGCTGCCACTTACTATATCCGAAAAGACTTTGCTTTAAAGAGACCTCTTCCGATCATTATCACTTATCTCACGTTCGTCATCCAGGAGGGAACGCCTACGTTTTACGAGGATATCTATCATCTTGATGCCGGTCTGGAAGCCCAATTTAATACCGAAACATTATAAATACTATTATCATGAGAACCATCCTTGCTGCTACCGATTTTTCGAAACCATCCAAAAATGCAGCCTATTACGCACTGAACCTGGCCATTGCTCTTGAAGCCGATGTTGAATTATGTCATGCTTATTCTGTTCCTGCGGAAAGCCCTCTGCTTGGACAGGTATCCTGGGCACTTTATGAGCAGCCTGATCTTGAGAAAGAAAATGGTAAAGCCCTCGAAAAGCTTGTACGGGACCTGGAAGAGAAAGAAAATGTTTTAACGGACGATGATTCTTCCACTTTCCACCCGTCAGTATCTTATACGTTAGAAAAAGGCGATCCCGTGGAGGTGATTACCGCAGCCGCTACGAAAACCAAAGCACTTCTCATCGTCATGGCACTGACTGGAGAGGGGGCACTGGAGCGGTTTATTCTCGGCAGCAACAGCGTTAAAATGATTGATGCTGCAAAACATCCACTGCTTTTTATCCCGGCGGGACGCCGGTTTCACCAGTTGAAAAAAATTGCTTTCGCGACCGATCTGAATAAAAAAGACATCAAAACAGCCCAATGGCTCATTAAATTTGCCCATTATTTCAATGCTGAACTTCTTATCACCCACATCACCGATTTCAGCGACCTTATTGATGAGGAGGCTTATAATGATAAAAAAAATCTTTTCCTGCAACCCCTTTACCATAAAGTATCGTACCGTTATATTGAAAGCGACAATATCGACACCGGATTGGATCTTCTGAAAGGTAAAGACATTGATATGCTTGTGATGGGACATCATCACCGCAGTTTTTTCGAGCGGCTGACTCCCGGCAGCCACGCCTCCCGACAGGCGCTGCATCCGGAACTTCCGCTGCTCATCATTCCCGAAGGAAGTCATATTAACTTCTGATGATTCCATTATAACTTATAAACCAGGATTGTTTTAAAAACTTTGTATTTTTTCTTATCCGTATATATCTTCAAAAAATTCATATCTTTAGTGGTGAGTTCCGTTAACAGTTTTATATGGAAAGCGCCAAACTTTTACGTGCCATTATTGAAACCGCGATGGATGGTATTATTACCATTGATACTACCGGCAAAATTGAAAGCCTGAACCCGTCTGCTCTGAAGATATTCGGTTATCAGGAAGATGAACTTACCGGTAAAAATATTTCGATGTTAATGCCGGAGCCAGACAAAAGTAAACACGACGGTTACCTCCTTCATTACCAGACTACAGGCCAGAAAAAAATCATCGGCAAAGGCCGGGAAGTAAAAGGATTAAGAAAAGACGGCACCCAGTTTCCATTCAGGCTTGCCGTAAGCGAGGTACAGTATGAGGACCGAATCATTTATACCGGCTTTGTACATGACCTTTCGAAAGAAAAAGAAGCAGAAGAACTTCTAAAAAAGTACACGTCGGAGCTGGAAGGGCTTGTTGAAAACCGCACGCTATCGCTTCAGCAAATGCTCACTGAACTGGCCGAAGCCAAGGAAGAGGCCAGCGTATCTCTGGAAAAAGAACGGGAACTGAACCGGATGAAAAGCCGTTTCGTTTCCATGGCTTCCCATGAATTCAGGACCCCGCTGAGTTCAATGCAGCTCTCGGTTGTACTGATTGAAAAATATCTGGAACTGCAGGATCCGGCGCCCATCAACAAACATCTTCATAAAATCAAAAATGCCATCGGCAGCCTTACTGCCATTCTCAACGATTTTCTGTCTTTGGAAAAGCTGGAGGCCGGGGTTGTCCGGCCAAATTACCAGACCTTCGATGTTGTGCCGTTTTCGGAAGAACTTACGGAGGAAATGCAGCTTATCACGAAAGAGGACCAAATGATTATTTACCAGCATACGGGTTCCGAAAGTGAGATCAACCTTGACCAGAACCTTTTGCGGAACTGTCTGATCAACCTCATCAGCAATGCCATTAAATATTCAGGAGAACATACCTTAATTGAATTTTCGACTGAAATTAATGAGGAGCATTACATTTTCACCGTAAAAGACAACGGTATCGGGATTCCGGAAGAAGATCAGGGGGCCCTTTTCCAGCCTTTTTTCCGGGCGCACAATACCGGAAATATCTCGGGAACCGGCCTCGGACTCAATATTGTCCTGCGTTATGTAAACCTAATGGACGGTACTGTTCATTTTGAAAGCCATCCGCAGCGCGGCACCCGGTTTGTCCTGACCTTTCCAACAAAAACTGAAAACTCATGACCCATGAAACAAATACGTATCCTGATTATCGACGATCACGACGATATCCGCGAAAGCACTTCAGAAATTCTGGAGTTGGCCGAGTACAAAGTATTTCAGGCCTCCGACGGTAAAAAAGGGGTGGAACTGGCCATCAAACAAATCCCGGATCTCATCCTTTGCGACATTATGATGCCGGAACTCGACGGTTACGGCGTACTGCACCTTCTGAGCAAAAGAGAAGACACCGCGCTGATTCCGTTTATTTTTATTTCCGCAAAAACTGACCGTGCGGAAGTTCGGAGAGGAATCGAGATGGGCGCAGACGATTATCTCACGAAACCCTTTAACGATCTGGAACTGCTCAGCGCTATTGAAAGCCGGCTCAAAAAGGCAGAGCGGCAAAAAACCCTGTATGGCAGCGGTCTGACGACGCAACACGACATTACAGACGGGCTCGAAGCATTGCAGAAAACCTTTGAGGAAAGGAAAATAAAATCCTTCAGGAAAAAGCAGATTATTTATTATGAAGGAGACTCTGCAAATGCGGTATATCTCATCCTTTCCGGTTCGGTAAAGACTGCAAAAATGACGGCGGACGGTAAAGAACTGATGACCGGGGTATTTGGGCCGGACGATTATTTCGGTGTATCATCGCTGATTGCAGGAAACGAATACAAAGAAACTGCAGAGGTTCTGGAAGACTGTACCGTGCGCTCGGTGCCGAAGGAGGAAATAGAAAGGCTGCTCAAAAACTACCCGGAGATTGCAGAAAAATTCACAAAAATGATGGCCCATCACGTCATCGACTACGAGGAGCAGTTGTTGCAAATGGCGTATTTTTCCGTCAGAAAAAGAATGGCAGAAGTACTGCTCAAGCTTCATTCCAGAAATCCTGACAGCCCGAGTTTTGAAGTTTCCCGGGAAAACCTGGCGGCCATGGCCGGAATGGCCAGTGAAACCGTCAGCAGGATCCTGAGTGACTTTAAAGAGGAAGGTTTAATCGACCGCACCGCCGGTAAAATAATCATTCTGGATGTTGTAAGGCTTCAAAAAATGAAAAACTGATTGGCTTTTCGTCTTTTTGTTCTTTTTATTTTCTGTTTTGACGGTTTTATACTAACCATTCTGGAATACAAATTGCCAGTCATTTTCGAATGAGAAAAAACTGTTTATGAAAAAATCTGTTCTTACCATAACCCTGAACCCATCCGTTGATAAAAGCAGCAGTGTTGAAAATATTATTCCGGAAAAAAAACTGCGCTGTAATGCTCCTGTTTATGAGGCTGGCGGCGGAGGCATCAATGTTTCGAGAGCCTTAAAAAGACTGGAGAGTTCGTCAGAGGCTTTGTTTACTTCCGGTGGAAGAACGGGCTCTCTGCTTGAATCTTTGCTGGATGCTGAGCGAATCCATACTCTTCCAATAAAAGTCCGGGCAGAAACGCGCGAAAATTTCACCGTTACGGATACCTCCAATAACACACAATACCGGTTTGGATTTCCTGGGGAAATGCTTGCAGACGAAGAACAAAAGGAAATCTTGTCAATTCTCAATTTGAAAGCGCCGTTTCCCAATTTTACAGTGATCAGCGGCAGTCTGCCGGCAGGAACCGACCCTGACTTTTTGAGTCAGATTATTAGGGTCTGCAAGTCGAAAGGCAGTCAGGTCATTGTAGATACGTCTGGAGCAGCTCTTCAAGCGACAGTAGAAGAAGGAATATTCCTCGTGAAACCTAATATCGGGGAACTGGCTGCTTTAGCAGGAAAAGATCGCCTCAATGAAACCGATATTGCGCAGGCAGCGCAACAGCTGATTTCAAAAGGTAAAGCGGAACTTGTTGTGGTATCTCTGGGTTCGAAGGGAGCCGTTTTATATTCGAAAAATGAAAAAATCCAACTCGCGGCGCCTCCTGTAAAAGTCCAAAGCACCGTTGGAGCCGGCGACAGCATGGTGGCCGGAATGGTTTCGGTTCTCGTGAGCGGAGGAAACGCCCGGGAAATCCTTCTGAAGGGAATCGCCTGTGGTACAGCCACGACCATGGCGAAAGGGACAGGACTTTTTACGAAGAAAAATGCAGATCGTCTGTTTCAGGAAATGCGGGGGAACCATGAGGCCCTTTAGAAAATTTAGAGACATTTTCATATCTATTACATCCCGACTTCGTAAAGATTAACCTCAATCACTTTTTTACATGATTTCCTGCATTCACCTGCTTTATTCGCTGTCTTACCTTTGTTGCATGAACAGGTAAATATGAAAGTCATCGCATACAGCATCAGTCAGGAAGATAAGGAATATCTTGCGCTGGCCAATCATAAAAAACACCGGATTACGATTATGGCATCGCCCCTCAGTGATGATACAGTGCGTTTTGCGGAAGGAAAAAACGCCGTTATTCTCATGAATCAGCAGCAACCGATTCCCGCAGACCTTCTCGGTAATCTTTCAGCCGTCGGAATCCTGTATGTCATTCTGCCGTCCACCGCAATTGTTTCTACCGATTTCTCCCGCTTTACAGATGTCGGTCTCAAAAATATTGCGGTGCACTGTGCAGATTCGAAATCTGCAGCCTTGCGGATCATTGAAATTCTGGATGCCGTAGAGACTGATGATGGAGATCACCCGCATCCTTAATCTCGGTCATATCCTGGAAGTGTGCTCTACTTTACCTTTGAAGTACCAATCAAAAAAGAAATATTATGAAAACTTTAGAAAAAATCAACCCGTTCCCGAGCTTCAAATCGCTTATTGAAGATTTCTGGAATGCCGACGGCTTCCCTAACCCATCCCTTTTGGGTAAAAGCATGTATCCGACCGTTAACATCATCGACAAAGACGACACTTATGAACTAACCGTTTCGGCGCCCGGCTTTAAGAAAGATGATTTTAAAGTGGCCATCGATAACGGACTTCTCACCATCAGCGCTGAAACGAGTAGTGAAACCAAAGAAGAGAAGAAAAATTACCTCAGAAAAGAATTCAGCACTTCCTCTTTCACCCGCAGTTTCCGTTTGCCGGACAATATTACGGACGAGCAGATCAAAGCGAATTATCAGGACGGAATTTTAAACATCGGCATGCATAAACTTCCGTCGGAGAAAAAGGAAATCAAGGAGATTAAGATTGAATAGGGAGAATTACGGAGTGCGAAGTGCGAATTACGAAAGTGAAAAAGAAGAATGATAAGTTTCGTGATTTTAATTCAAAAAAAGAGGCCTCCTTCCGGAAGCCTCTTTTTTTATAAAGATATTTTAATATTTATTAAGCCGGAATTGGGTTCATTTCCCTGTCCCAGAAACGGTGCAGCATGATCGCTCCCGCAAATTCCTGTACCTCACCGTCAATGACTATACCATCTTCGGGAATAGCCAACTGAGGAATGGATTTCTTCAGCAGTTCCACGCCGTTTTCATCAGCAGCAATCGGTTTGCAGTGTTTATATGCTTCACTAATGAAATGAATGGCTCCTGAATGTTCGAGTAAAGTATTCACGCCTTCTCCGCCCGGAACATAAATCGCATCGAAAATTACAGAAGCTGTCGTCAGCAGACTGTCATCTACCGGATACTGGTCACCGGCTTTCGTTGTTACAAATCCGTGGCGCGGAGCAATGATCTGTACGATTGCGCCCATTTCAGCCAGTTCTTTTTTCATTCTTGTAAACGCTTCATCATTTACGCCGTCGGCAGTAAGGATGGCAATTCTTCTCGCCCTGATATTGTCGGGAAGTTTGTTCGCCATACTTACAGAAGGTGCTTCGGAAAGCGGAAGTTCCACTTTTACTGAATGATGTTCGGCAGGATCTCCGTCGGCAGGAATACTTCCGGTGATCGGCTGCGGCAAACGTTCCGGAACAAGGCCTAGATGATCTCCCACTTTTTTTGCCAGTTCTTCATCTACTTCCAAAAGCATATCAACAATCCTCTTGCGGATCGGAACGCGCTGTACCTTCCCGAGTTCAAATGAAAATGCATTCTGGATGTGGCGTTTTTCGTGAACACTCATGCTGTTGTAGAACAGCGTTGGCTGACTGAAATGATCGAAGAAACTCTGGCTTCTTTTTCTGATTTTGCTTGAGTCTACGCGCTCTTCGAATGAAGTGAAGCCGCCTTCGGTCATCATGGCCTGAAACGGACAACCCTGCGCCATTGAGTTCGGGTGGTACGATACTTTCCCTTTCGGAATCTGCATCCTGTGAATCCCGTCGCGCTGGTTATTCGTCACATCCGGAATGGATCTGTTGATCGGAATTTCATGGAAATTGGGACCGCCCAATCTTGAAAGCTGGGTGTCTGTATACGAGAAGAGTCTTCCCTGCAACAACGGATCGTTCGTGAAATCAATTCCGGGAACTACATGACCGGGATGGAATGCCACCTGCTCGGTTTCCGCAAAAAAGTTGTCCGGATTACGATTCAATGTCATTTTACCGATGATTTCTACCGGAACCATTTCCTCAGGGATCATTTTTGTTGGATCGAGAAGGTCGAAAGGAAATTTGTGTTCGTCTTCCTGCGGAACAATCTGCACGCCCAGTTCCCATTCAGGATAAAGACCATTTTCGATGGAGTCCCACAGATCACGGCGGTGGTAATCAGTATCTTTACCTGCCAAACGCTGTGCTTCGTCCCAGGCAAGACCCAGAACGCCCTGAAGCGGTTTCCAGTGGAATTTCACAAAATGAGATTTGCCTTCATCGTTGATGAATCTGAAGGTATGAATCCCAAAACCTTCCATAGATCGCAAAGTTCGCGGAATTCCGCGGTCGCTCATCAGCCACATGATGTTGTGCATGGCTTCCGGCATCAGGGAGATAAAATCCCAGAACGTATCGTGTGCGGAAGCTGCCTGAGGAATTTCATTGTCGGGTTCCGGTTTCACTGCATGCACCAGATCCGGGAATTTCATTGCATCCTGAATGAAAAATACGGGGGTATTGTTTCCTACCAGATCATAATTCCCTTCCTGAGTATAAAATTTCACGGCAAATCCGCGGATGTCGCGCGGTAAATCCGTGGAACCACGGCTTCCCTGAACCGTAGAAAACCGCACAAAAACAGGCGTTTTTACTGAAGTATCATTCAGGAATTTGGCTTTCGTGTATTTTCCCATTGGTTTGTAGAGTTGAAACTCTCCGTGAGCGCCTGATCCGCGGGCGTGTACAATCCTTTCCGGAATCCTTTCGTGGTCGAAATGCGTCATTTTTTCGCGGAAAATAAAATCTTCCAAGAGCGAAGGTCCGCGTTCACCGGCTTTCAGTGAATTCTGATCATCGTTCACTTTAAGTCCCTGATTGGTGGTCATGAATTCGCCATGATCATCCACTTTATATTTTCCTAGCTGTTCGAGCTTGGGATTGGCCCCGTTTTCAAAGGGTTCCTGTTCGTTAACTTTCATAATGTTTTAGAATTAATGTGGTGTGTTTTATACGGCATTTACGTCTTTCGACTTGTGTTTGCCTGCGGCGGCCTGAGAATTCAGATTGGTATCGGCAATGATGGAGAGCAGACAGTCGGCTTTCTTTTCTTCGCCTAGAGTACGAAGGAGCAGATCCAGAGCGTCCCGTTCATTCAGTACTTTTGCGTAAGCTGCCAATGTTCCGTACGAAGCAATTTCATAATGTTCCACTTTCTGGGAGCTTCCGATAATGGCCGTATCGCGCACAGGTCCTTCAGGCGCATTTCCCACTGTTTCCCGGCCTTCTTCAAGAATCCCCTCGATGGCTGGACATTTTTTGCCTTCCGCTTTCATCCCCATCGATTCAAATGCCTTTTCCAAACGAATCACCTGCTGTTCCGTCTGTGCAAAATGATCTTTTATTGCGGTTTTCAGTTTCTGATCTGCTGCCTTCTCATACATTTCCGGAAGTGCTTTTAGCAAAGCGTTTTCGGCATAATAAATGTCTTTCAGACCATCGGTAAACAGGTCACGCAATGTCATTGCTCCACCGTTTTCCGCTTTTTTTTCTGTGTTGGATTTTTTCTTTTCCATGTTAAAATATTTAGTTTATGTAATGGGTTTGGAGATTTTTTATGTCACGCAAAGGAGAATCCTGAAACATAATGCGACATTTTTACGGTATCAATATTTGAACCAAAAGGCAGGTTTGGAGAGGGAAATTTGATGAAATGTTCGAGGTGGGATGTTCTTTCGTGTTTCAGGAGGAGAGAAGAAAGAAAAAAGATTAAGTGGTAAGTTAGTATGACGAACTGGGATGCTGGATATGGATGGCAAAATGCCTGTCAGGTTACCCTTTTTATATATTTTTCTTTCAGCATATCGTAGAAGCCCTTTCTGCTTACCAAAGATGCCACGATGTTCGCCAGTACGGCGCCCAGAAGCAAGAGAAATACAATACTGTGACGGTCCGTCATTTCTAATATAATAATGGCTGAGGTAAACGGGGCTCTTGTGACACCGGTCAGGAAAGCGGTCATTCCTATTAATATGAGGATATTGGCGTTTTGGCCTGTCAGATCCAGCAACTGGGCGATAAAGCCACCAAAGGCTGCGCCGGAACTCAAAGAGGGTGCGAAAACACCACCCGCACCTCCAAAACTGAAAGAGGCGATAAGGCCGTTCATTCTTAAAAACGGCAGATACCACTCCACCGTCTTGTTATCAGAGAACAGCAATCTTTCCATGACTTCCTTGCCGGATCCCATCGCTTCTGTTCCGAAGTGAAAGATGAAAAAGGCAACGAAAACCCCTGCTAACAGTACCACGATTACCTGATGGGAGATTTTGCGGAATTTGTCGAAAAAATTCATGACGGCTATAATGACCGTACACATCCTACTTCCAAAGTATCCTGAAACCACAGCAGTAATAATTATACCAACAATAACCAGCAATCCGTGGTGCTCAGTCTTGGGATAGCCGAGGTAGAGATAACTGCCGCCAAAACCCTGGGCAGTTAACCCTGCAATGATTACCGCAATGAACAGCGGGGATTTTATGTACTTGATGTGGAATTTAGAAAGTTCCTCTATCGCAAAAATAATTCCACCTAACGGCGTATTGAAAGCTGCTGCCAAACCCGATGCCGCACCGGCAATCATAATATTTTTCTGGGATACTGGCATCCACCATTTTGGTAACAGACGGTGGACCACCACAAAAATGGATGCTGCAATCTGAATGGTCGGGCCCTCCCTACCTGCAATACCACCTCCGAGCACCTTTACGACACTTGCCAGGATTTTAACAACAATAATTTTTAAGCTCAGAAAATTTTTAACCAGATGATTCGTACTGTGTTTAGAAAGTTCCACCGAGGCCATAACCTGAGGAATCCCGCTGCCCGAGGAGTATTTCGCAAAGCGGTGCACCAGATACCAGGACCCTAAAAAACTGAGCGGAGTCAGTACAAATATAAAATATCTGTTTTCTGCAAGTACCCAATGCGAGACTCCTTCGGAAAACGTAAAGATTAATGAATACAGGTAGGCCACCAACCCGGTAATGAAAGAAGCCAGGAGGAAGGGCAGAAACTGCAGAAACTGTTTCCGTAAGTAGGAATTGGCTTCTACCGTCCTGTCATACGTATTCTTCAGATACGCCATTACCCATTTAACCTCTCTTCTATTTTTTGCAGCAACCAAACGGCGTTTATATCTGTACTCCATCAACACCTCAATTTCGAGAATTTACCTCCCGGGCCGTTAAAAAAATGTCTTTTGTATTTAAGCGGGCTTTAAGCCACCGTAAAAGCCTATCGCGGTCCGTATCCGATAACCTATTTTCTATATCTACAATCACGGAGGTTCCGATGACCACCGTATCGGTGCTTACTGTTTTATGATTTGAAATACCCATGGCTTTGACCTGGGGCATGAAGGCTGCAGCTTCTACAAATATCTGGCGGGTATCAAAATTATTTGCGGCCACCTGCAGTTCCAGATTGGTAATTTTCTCTTCCTGAGCCGCTGCGCTGATACCGTTCTTACCGACTTCGTTTAGTATATCGTTTCGAAGTTCCTGGAGGCTGCCTGCTGCGTTCTGTTTGATGATCAACTGCGTGTTGGTAAGTCCAAATGGTGCCAGTTTACTATTTACCTCTCTGATCTCACCAGCAGTATAAGTCCTGTGCAGAAATGCCAATTCAATTTTTTTAGGGTTCGTATTGTAATTTGATTTCTTGTAAATCAGCGTATTGCCCTTCTTCAGGAATTCTTCATCGATAAATTTTTCAGTCAACTGCTTAAAGGTCTGCTCGCGATACAGTGAAACAGCGAAATAGATGCTCGGAAGCAGAATCAACAACGTGATGAGGTAAATAATGTTTTGGATCTTATTCTCCTCCCTGCGGTTTACAAACTTTACTGCCGGATATTTGAGGTACTTTACAATAATGAATGTTGCAATCCCTATAAACACACAGTTAATCGTATACAAAAACATGGCTCCGAAAAAAAACCTGAAATTTCCGGTCGCTAGACCAAAGCCGGCGGTACAGAGCGGCGGCATCAGTGCCGTGGCAATGGCAACTCCGGGAATTGGATTTCCTTTCTCGACCCGGGTTATCGCGATTACACCGACAAGACCTCCAAAAAAAGCGATCATAACATCATAGATATTGGGAGAAATCCGCGCCAAAATTTCGGACTGCGCTTCTTTGAAAGGGCTGAGAAAAAAATACAGGGTAGAGACTAAAAGCCCCGCGACTGTAGCGATGAGCAAATTTTTCAGTGACCGTTTCAGCAACGGAAAATCAAACATACCAAGGGCAAAACCTGCACCCACTATTGGGCCCATTAAAGGCGAGATCAGCATCGCCCCGATAATTACTGCGGTAGAGTTGACGTTTAAACCTACCGAAGCAATTATTATTGCACATGCGAGAATCCAAAGGTTTGCACCTGAAAAAGAAATATTGATCTTTACATTTTCAAGCGTTTTCTGTTTGTTGTCCTCCCCTTTCTGCAGGTTGAATAAATGGTACAGGAAATTACTCATGCTGCAATTTACATTATTTTTTAAAAAGTTAGGGGCTGCGGGGTATGGATTGGAGCTAGAGTAAAGATGGAGACGCAACACTTCGGCTTCACTCAGTGACCGCACTTCGACTAATCGAGGTGACCGCCGGCTATGAATATCAGGGGTGCGGACGACGCCGCCGTGGAGGAGGTCTCGCGATGAAGGTAAAGGGGAAATTACCATTACCCTGCAGCAGGGTGGTTTTCATCACGAGGATCGTATGGTATTCCTGAAACCCTGATGATCAGCGATGCATTGAAATCCCCATCTTTCAGCAGATAAAAGATGTCATTACTTCCTGGTAAAATTGATCGCGAAAAGGAGGAAGATCGAATTCGCTGAGGCCGGTTCCAGTTGATTATCGATTGTAATGGTGAGCGTAGGGACATTCGTCAGCTGCAGAATGCCCGTTGCGCTTAAGGCGGCACCCGCCTGGTCTGCTGCGAAGTTGACGTCAACGCCTGCTGACACCAGCTTGAAGTGAGTGGTTCCCTGCTGAGCAACTATCTTATGCCGGACCCATTGTCCCTGCCAGCATAATGATGCTTTTTGTCCAAGCTTTTATTACATTTTTAAAAAATTAACATTCAGATGTTGAGGTATATCCGTTAAAACCTTTTGTGATCACTGAGCAAATTTGGATGAAAAAATGAAGCATGCAAGAGGTATGTTCGTTCTGCGAAGTTTTGTCCGCAAGCGCACTTTTGTCTGGGATATGTCTATTAATCCGAAAAAAGCCCCTTTGTCCGTATTTGCTCTGTATGTCTGTTTTCAGAGAGCAGTTGGGGTGAAGTATCCCCGGGGTATCCTGCTCTTTGCATGCAAGCATCAGGGAGGGAGGGGTTGGAGTTGTTTAGTTGTGGACGATG
Organism: Kaistella sp.; assembly: GCA_019459085.1. Taxonomy (GTDB): domain Bacteria; phylum Bacteroidota; class Bacteroidia; order Flavobacteriales; family Weeksellaceae; genus Kaistella. The sequence continues at coordinate 8,842 of JAIBEW010000032.1, read as the reverse complement.
GATGAGGAAAGGTTGTTGGTTTTTTTTTATTATTTTTTTATTATTTTTGCGCCTTTAAAACTATTAATATCAATCAATTATATGATAAAAAATCTATTTTTCTTTAGTTTATTAATTTGCGGTATTTCTACTTGGGCGCAAAACTCATTTCCACAAAATATTGTTATCGATGACTCTTATAATGCTCCTTCTGTAAGTGTTGCCACTCATGTGGACCTCGATAATGATTCAAGAGCCGACATTCTGGCTGCTGACTATAGAAAGATTTTTTGGATGAGAAATGTTTCTACCCAACAACACAGCTTTTCACCAATACAGAGTATTTATACCCATACCTCTGAAGTTTTAGACGTAAAAAGTGCAGATTTAAATTATGATGGTTTTAAGGATATCATTTTCAGAACGTCTACTGGAATTTTTATGATGACCGGAAGTGGAAATTTAGGGACATTTTCAGCGCCAATTCAAATGAATTCAGGAACCTACACGCAATTTCAAATTTTGGATGTAGATTCTGATGGCTTTCTGGATATCTATTTCCAAAGCCAATTAGTAGCGGGATGGAAAAAAAATAGTGGAACCGGAACTTTTCCAGCTACCATTACCATTTTTACAACCGCGACAGGCGGACCATCTATCGCTATTTTTAAGGATTTGGATGGCGATAATAAGATGGATCTTGTTACTAAAGCTGGTTATTTTATAAGATGGTATAAAAATGACGGTACCGGGGTTTTTACTCTAAAAGAAACTGTAGAAAGCAGTGCAATCGGAGAAAAAATTGAAGTCGGTGATATTGATGGTGATGGAGATCAGGACCTCCTTTTTTATTACGAAAATGGCAATACGGTGCAATTCCGATGGTATCGAAATACCGATGCATTAGGAAATTTTTCGGCAATGGCTATCATTTCAAATGCGCCTGGAAATCCCAACGGATTCGCATATAATGTAGACCGACATGGCATCAAAATGTTTGATGTGGATATGGATGGTAAAGAAGATATCGTATATCGTGTTTTCTGGCTGAATAACGTGGTATGGAGAAAAAATTTAGGAAACGCAACTTTTGGAACGGATCAAATCATTACTGATCGTGCAAAAGGAAGCCTGGATTTCAATTTTGCAGATTTTGATCAGGATGGGAAACCGGATGTATACTCTTTATCTACATTAGATTCCAAAATTTCCTGGTATCAAAATTTAGGCGCAGGAAATTTTGGATTACAAAAAGCACTTACTTACGGCGTTAATTTTCTTAATTCCATTGCCAGTGGAGATATCGACGGAGATGGCGACATTGACATTCTATCTACTTCAAACGGAGACAGCAAAATGAGTTGGTACCAAAATACCGATGGACTTGGTACATTTAGCGGCCCTCAAATCGTGATTAACGACAGTACCATTTATCCGATGTATGCACAATTGTTGGATTCGGATAACGATGGGGATAACGATTTTGTAGTAAAATATCAATATGAGGTTAATTATGTAACGTATTACAGAATTTCAATATTTAAAAATGACGGTTCCGGCAATTTTACCGAACAAATACTTGCAAATACTTTGCCTAAAGACGTTATTGGGTTAGCAGTTGCCGATATTGATAACGATGGAGATTCCGATTTGGTTGCTGCATATCAAGAAACTTCATTAATGAAATTTGTGAACAATGGGTCAGGGAATTTTTCTTCACCTACCAGTTTTTTCTCAATAGCCAATAAATATCCGCTGTCATTAAAAACCCTGGATATGGATAATGACGGAGATTATGATGTTCTGGCGACCTACAACAATAAAGAAATCGAGTGGTATGAAAACACTGATGGATTGGGAAATTTTTCTACGAACCACATTGTTGTTACCCAAATGCATTATCCTACAGATGCAACCAACGCAGATGTTGACGGAGACGGAGATGTAGACGTTTTATTTGTAAATTATTTTCACAATGAGGCAGGTTGGTTTCAGAATAACGGAAACGGAACCTACACCAAAAGGTTAGTTCCGGGAACTGTAAATCATCCCCGATCCATCATTGCATACGATATCGACGGAGACGGACTTAAAGATATTGTCACCAACACTTTTCCGCAGCCTAAATTAAGATGGTATAAAAATCTTGGTTCCGGAAATCTTGGAACTGCACAATTGGTGACCAATAATATAGGACGGGTAAGAGATTTTACCATTGCTGATTACAATGGCGATGGAAAACCAGACTTTGCCGCAGGATCGGATGTTGGCGAAGATGGCAACGAAACCAATATGATTGTTTGGTTCGAAACGGGTGCTGCCTATCAAAACAATATTTCTGGAAAAGTACGTTTTGATGAAGATAATAATGGGTGCAGCCCAGCCGATATCGGAGCTTCAATGGTGATGGTGAAAACACAGAATGCACAACATTCTTATGCTACTTTTACTAACGCTCTGGGAGCATATTCGCTGGTGGCAAATCAAAGTCAATTTACCACATCAGTTTCATCTCCTTTACCTGATTATACCGTTTCACCTCAAAGTCAGGTTCAGAATTTTACATCTTTGGGGGAAACTCAGAATGCCGATTTTTGTTTGATTCCAAATTCGGTTTTCAAAAACCTGGAAGTTTCTATTTACCCTTTAGATGTGGCCAGACCAGGTTTTGCAACTTCGTACAAAATTGTGATTTCCAATAAGGGATCTCAAAAGGTAAGCGGACAAATTGTTTTCAACTTTAATTATTCAAAGATGAATTTCGTTTCGTCTAACACGGCTCCAGATTCTCAATCTACAGGCAATCTGTATTTCAATTATACAGATTTGTCACCTTTTCATTCGAAAACAATTGAGCTAAAATTGCTCATGCATACTATACCTACGACCAATATTGGCGATGTACTTGAGTTTACCGCAACGGCACAAGTTCCGCAAGATATTACCCCGGCTGACAATACCTTTGTTCTTAAGCAAAATGTTGTAGGTTCTTATGATCCAAATGAAATACAGGTTTTGGAAGGTCCGCAGATTTTATTGTCGCAGAAAGATGATTATTTGCATTATGTGATCAGGTTTCAAAATACAGGAAATTATCATGCACAAAGAGTAAGGGTAAAAAATATTTTAGATGCTCATTTGGATTGGTCTACCCTTACATTAGAATCGTACAGCCATCCAAACAGAGCGGTTGTTACGAACGGCAATAATGTAGAATTTATTTTTGATGCCATTTATCTTCCGGGAACCAATGACGAACCAAATTCCCACGGCTATATTGCTTATAAAATCAAACCAAAATCAAACGTTGTAGTGGGAGATATTTTTACCAACACTGCAGAAATATTCTTCGATTACAATCCTGCAATAGTAACCAATACAGTACATACTGAAATTGTAAATCAGGTTCTCTCTACCGCTTCTGCTTCTATTACGGAGTTTACTATATATCCAAATCCCACCACAGGTATGGTGTATATAAAATCATCTGAAAAAATTAAGAAAATTACCGTTCAGAATGCAATTGGACAGCAAGTTCTGCGAAATGAAAATCAGCCGGAAATTGACTTGTCACATTTACCAACGGGTGTGTACATCGTAACTGTTGAAAGTGGCAACAACGTTCATACTTCGAAAGTAATAAGAAAATAAAATAAAAAGATCCTTTTCATGGAAAAGGATCTTTTTATTTTATCAGTAGCAGTGAATATTTTTATTCTTGAAATGATATGCGGAAGTACACAGCCAGAATGAGTGTTGTGCAGTAGAGGGTAAAGAAATTAGAGGGACGCAAAAGAAAAGTTTAAGTCGTTAAGTCGATGAGATGGAGGTTGCGTGGTTCGGAAAAAGAGTAAAGAATAAGGCAGTGAGATGCTAGGTGTTGGATAATGGATTTGGATGCGGTTTATGGTTTTGAGGTTGATCAGTCGGCGGTCGCCAGTCCGCAATGACTGTGAAAGGTCAATTATGGTGTGTAAGAACATTTTCGCTGAGTTCAGAAAAGACACAATAGAAATGAACCTACTTGATATAGCTCTCAATGATATGTTCCGAAACAGGCTTCAATGTTTTGCCGGTGGCCGGATGGATTCCAAAATGGGTGGAGTATTCACACTAATTTCCGGATTTACCGTACCGTACTTTTCCTGTTGCATTATCTGCGGTAAGAGTGTCGGGCACGGTGATTTTTTCAAACGTCCGCACTGATCCTCATCAAATGAAATCACATGGACACCACGACTATCTAATCATCACAAAATGCCGCTTCGTAATGATCCCCATTCCAGTACATACACTCTTCTTCCTTTTCTGTAATTATTTCGACCGCTGTTTCCGGATCCGGTTTCTCAATGATATAAATCCGGAGTTTCTGTACTGCGGAACCATTCTGTTCCGTAACGGGCACCGCTGGATTCCATACTTCTACGACAATATGGTCTCTATTCTTTTCAAAAAACCCAGACCTGTTCAAGAAGAACCCCAACACCATTACCAGCCCCAAAAATGCAAAACTGTTCTTATTCTGGGTAAAGAATTCAGGAATATTGAATGTAGGCGAATTGGTGATATTGATTACTATTCCCGATACCGTACCCGATACGTTATTATCCGCTGCCTGATCTGAGACAGTGATCTTTACTGCGCCGTACTGCTGAACGTTTTCATCTTTATAATTTTCGCAAAATGCACTGAAATTTTCGAATCCAATGTAAGTGCTTAACTGATCGAGGGTGATTGCGTCAATATTATAATCTGTATTTTCATCGATGAGTTTCTTATGATACCGGGAAAAGGTTTTTTCTCCTTTCGCAAATTCAAATTTTTCCTGAAACAAAGCACTTAAATAAGCAGCAAGAGAAGATGTGCTTGGATTGGGGACTTCTTTTCTGGCTTTATCAAACACCATTTTTATGAGTGCTCTCTTTTTCTGCATATCAATTATTGTGAAAAATTAAAAATGTGTGTCCAAAATAGACTATTTACTGTCGAACAAAAAAAAAGGTTTCCCATAAACAAGTTTCTTTCAGATGTCTTTCTTCTGTCTCTCCACTGTCTCTAAAAAAAGCTTCCTAATGGCGTTACTTTGACTCAGAAATCAATGCGTACAGAAACCTCAAAAAAAACAAAGTTACAAAACTGATTTCCAAAAACAGTACAACATGCATCTGAGTTCATCCGGTTTAGGGAAGCGGATTATCGCAACTGTATGATGTACCCCTACTTCCCTTCAAATTTATAAGAAGCATTTCAATTTTCAGTCATGTCTTCTGCTCAGAACCTGTGTTCTGAGCGGGAATGAAACTTAATCAATCTTAAATTTTAAAAATCATGTTAGAATTATTACTCATCCTTCTAGGATTAAACTTTACCAATACCACCGCCACCTTAAATGATACAGGGAGTACTACCCCAGTAATTGAAATCACCAACCCGCCTGTAAATCAGAACCCAATTGATACAGGAGGAGAAACACAACCCATCCCACCAAAAAGATAAATAATTTCATTAATTTAGGGGAATGAAAAAACATTCCCTGTTTTTACTTTTTCTTCTGTTTTTCTTTTCCTGCGGGAACAAAAAAGAACTGTCGGCAGCCGACAGTTCTTATGATAAAGGAGAATATTTATATTATCAGGGAAAATACAACGATTCCTTTACCCACTTTTATCAGGCTTATGAGGCATATATTGCCGCAAATGATGATGCAAACGCAGCCAATTCATTGATTTTTCTGGCAATTATTCAAACAGAAAAAGGAGATTTCCTTGGAAGCAATGAAAATCTCAGAAAAGCCGCAAAACTTGCGGCTCGCGATCAATCTATGCTCACGTCCATCTATAATCAGTTTGCCATCAACCACAATGCTCTCAAAAATAATAAGGAAGCCCTTTACTGCTATAATAAAGCTTTGCAGTTTAACCATGATGATTATTCGGATTTAACCATCCAAAACAATATGGGAATTTCCTATCTAAAAATAGGAAAGTATTCTGACGCAAAACGGCTTTTCGAAGGTGTTGCCACGGATCCGCTCATTCGGGACAGTATCGAATTCCGGAACAGGGTTTCCGATAATCTGGCCTATGCAAAATTTCTGGAAGACCCGCAATATAAAGCGGACGTGCCAATGCATACCATTTTAAAGAGCAGAACCAAACGCGGTGATCTGTACGGAATGACGGCGAGTTTTTCTCATCTTGCGGATTTCTACCGCAAAAAAGATCCGCAACAGGCGCTACGCTTTGCCAGTGCTATGTATGAGAATGCAAAAAAGACGGGAAGTGCAGATGACCAGCTTGATGCCTTAAGAAAAATGATCAATACTGACGACGGCCAAAACGTGCAGACACTTTTTGTAGAATACCAAACCCTCAGTGACAGTGTACAGCAGGTTAAAAACAATTCCAGAAACCAGTTTGCTTCTGTTATTTATGAAACTGAAAAAAACAAGGCCGACATTCTGGTGTCACGAAATCAGATTTTAAAACAGCGTGTTTCCATTTTCAGCCTTATTGCCAGTCTCTTTTTCGGACTTTTCTGGTACCTCAAGAGGCGAAAACAGGATGCTTATGAAAAAGAGCTGGAGGTAAAGAACACCCAATTGAAATATTCCAAAAAAGTACATGATGTAATTGCAAACGGTCTGTACCATACGATGGTTGAAATTCAGAATACTCCTGAACTCAACAAAGAAAATATCCTGAACAGTATCGAAAAGATGTATGAAGAATCAAGAGATATTGCGCGTGACGATCTGGTAGAATTTGAGAACCAAGATTTTCCACTCCGTTTACAGCAGATGCTTTCCTCCTATTCCTCTAATACCCAAAAAGTCCTGATCGTTGGTAATAATACTGCGACATGGCAATACATTCCCAGCGCTGTACAGACTGAGATTTATTATGTAATGCGGGAACTGATGGTGAATATGAAAAAACACAGTAAGGGGAAATTTGCTTCTGTTGTCATACAAAGAACTGCAAAAAATCTGCAAGTAAAATACACAGACAACGGACTGGGAATTCCTGATCTACACCAGAAAAAGAGATCAGGAATTCACAATATGGAAAACCGTATTAAAACCATTGGGGGAACCATTCATTTTGAACCCAATCCTAAAGGAGGACTTATCGTTCATTTCTCTATTCCAATTTTTTAAATTATGTTCAAAAAGATTATCAGTGCCGAAGATCACGAAATTGAAAACTTAGGCCTCATTAATACCCTCAAAGGATTGCAGATTCAGGATTATGAATTTGTAAGTTACTGTGACGATGCCTATTATAAAATTAAACAGGGAGTTGCCGAAAATAATCCTTATGAACTGCTGATCACTGATTTAGGATTTGTTGCAGACCACAGAAATCAGGCCATTACCACCGGCCAGGAACTTATCCGAGCAGTACGTATACTTCAGCCCAACCTCAAAATCATCGTGTTTTCTATTGAAAAGAAACCGATGATTATTGATGATTTATTTAAAAATTTTTATGTGAACGGCTTTGTAAGCAAAGGACGGAATGATGGCAAAGAGCTCACGACCGTTATCAAGAAAGTGTTTGCCGGCGAAACTGTGATTCCCCGGGAAATCGTCGGTGCTATCCGGAACAATTCGCAAGCCGTTACCGATTATGATATTTACCTCCTCAAGTGTTTGGCCCAAGGACGGAGGCAGAAAGAAATAGAAATGCTTTTCAAGGAGAAGCAGATCAAACCCGACAGCCAGAGCGCCATCGAAAAAAGGCTAAACGAATTAAGGGAAACCCTTGACGCCAAAAACAATATTGAATTGATCGTCCTGTGCAAGGACCTGGGTATTCTCTAAAACACCAGTATTTCTATCCTTTTAAAGTTTTGAAAGGATTTTTTCCATAAAAATTATTTGCTTTACGGTTTTCCGTAAGGTGAAGAGAAAGAATACTATTATTTTTGACGTATAAATATTTAGAAGATCACAGAATTAACTATTAAAATACCTCAAAAATGGCAATTCAAAATGAAACTGTTTTTTATCATGATACGAATGTTACCGTAACGCCAGTACGGTATGTTACGCCCTCCAGGACCTATTCCATGAAAAATGTCTCGTCGGTTTATGTTTGTGAAATTTCCAAGAGCAGGCTAAAGGCGGTAGTTATCACCCTTCTTGGTTTCCCATTTTTGTTTGCGGGAGATCTATTTTTTGTCGGTCTCCTTATGATTCTCCTAGGAATTTGCTGGTTCATTTCTATAAAAAATGAATATGCCATAAGAATAAGCACCAATGTTGGTGAATCCGACAGCCTTGTTTCTGAAGACAAAATCTATATCGAAAAGATTGCAAATGCTTTAAATGAAGCCTATATCCAGAGGTTGATAAAAAAATCATTATTGTGACAATGTTCACTATGATTAAAAAACGCAGTGTGTACCGGTTCATCAAACTGTTCTTCTGTTCACACAGTTCTGCCGCAGATGGCTACGGAGTACACCTATAGACTAATCCTACTCTTAAAGGGAGTCGGTTGGGAAAAATTTCAGCGGTTTTTACTCCCTACCCTTACTTCTGCAGGCTCAGCATAAAAAGGGTGACCGCTGAAATTTTTTAGGCTTTGATGTTGAGTCCAAGGATTCGGATTAAACCGGAGTTCTTTTCGCTTTGTTCCTCCGGCCCCACCATACCAGAAATCCGGTCACCGGCAAGGAAGCACAGGCGAGGCTTACGATAAAGGCCAGGATCTTTCCCCAAATTCCCCATATTGCACCGACATGGATGTCGTAGTTTGCAGCTACGTACTTCTGTCCAAAGTCCTTTGTTTGGTGCGGACGGTTCTGCAGCATTTCGCCGGAATTCTCGTCAAAGATAATCTGATGGTTGATGTGA
>JAIBEW010000019.1 GCA_019459085.1 Kaistella sp. | reverse complement strand
CCCCCCCCCCCCCCCCCCCCCGCCAAAAGAAAATAAACAAGAAAGGCGAATCACTCGATTTGCCTTTCTAATAAGTCTAGGATAATTATTTTTTGATCAGTCCCAGTTCCACAAGTCTTTCGTGAAGAAATTCACCGGCTGTAGTATCTTCATACAGTTTCGGATTATTTTCATCAACCGTATTTTCAAGAGCATTCAGCGGCATTTCGCTTACAGGATGCATAAAAAAAGGAATGGAATATCTTGAAGTTCCCCACAATTCCCGCGGCGGATTAACCACCTGGTGAATGGTTGATTTAAGCTTATTGTTCGTGTGGCGCGAGAGCATATCGCCAACATTGATCATCAGTTCGTCGGGTTCTGCAATCGCATCAATCCATTCGCCGTCGTTATTCATCACTTGTAGGCCTTTTCCCTGAGCGCCCATTAAAAGGGTAATTAAATTGATGTCTCCGTGAGCAGCAGCACGAACCGCATTGTCCGGTTCCTGGGTGATTGGCGGATAATGAATCGGTCTTAAAATAGAATTTCCTTCCGCTACAAATTTGTCGAAATAAAATTCATCAAGACCTAAATGCAATGCCAACGCGCGCAAAACATACACACCGGTTTTTTCCAGCATTTTATACGCTTCTTTCCCAATTTCATTGAATTTTGGGTTTTCGGCTACTTCAACATTGTCCGGATAAACCTGTGCATATTCCGAACCTTCTTCCAGATACTGTCCGAAATGCCAGAATTCTTTAAGGTCTCCTTTTTTGAAGCCTTTTGCAGTTTCTTTTCCGAAACCTACGTAACCGCGCTGTCCGCCGATTCCGGGGATTTCATATTTCTGTTTGGTTTCCACCGGCAGGTCAAAGAAATTCTTTACTTCGCTGTAAAGATCTTTAACGAGACTGTCATCCAGAAAGTGACCTTTCAGGGCAACAAAGCCGATTTCTTCGTATGCTTTTCCGATTTCATTTACAAATTTTTGTTTGCGTTCCGGGTCACCCGAAAGGAAATCACGCAAATCCACACTTGGAACCTGTTTCATTTATTTGGATTAAAAATTGTGTGGCAAAAATACGGGTTTTTATCTAATTAATAATCTGTCTTACTGTGTAATACTGTCATTACCTCAATTCTGTCATTATTAAGAATAAAATGTATTAAAAACGGGAAATATTGCAGGAATGCAACTCTGATATCTAAATATTTTATCTGAAAATGAGGTGGATTTGTTTTAATTTTTTCAACAGTATCCCATAAATCTTCTTCAAAGCGGTTCCCAAGTGTTATGGAAATATTATCATAGTAATCCAAACCGCTTTGAAAATCCCTTAGAGAATTCTCATGATAATTAATGGTTATCATTTTCTTCTGATTCTTGATCTAAATTCTTCCTCACTTATAAATTTCAATTCGCCCTTCGCTCTTTTCTCCATCATTTCATCCATCATTTTCATGTAGCCTTCGGTAATCACGAAATCATCATTTGCTTTGTCAGTAAGGATTTTTTCCAAATAGTTTTTCAGATTTCTGCCGTCTTCCTGGGCTTTAATTTTCAGTTTTTCTACAATATTCTTATCTAAGGTTACTTCTTTTCTGATTTTTTCCTGTATCATGACGGTAAATTTTACGATAAATATACGTATAAATAACGTGTCAATTATTTATGGACTTAAAATTTAATTATCAGTAAATTTGCGGTAATTCAACTTTCATATGAAACAGTTCTCTTCCAAAAGAAGCATACAGATATTAGCACACCTCTTAAAAGAGTACGGAATTTTCAATATCGTCATCTCCCCTGGTTCCAGAAATGCTCCTTTAGCGATCCATTTTTCCGAAACCGATGAATTCAACTGTTACAGCATTGTGGATGAAAGGAGTGCGGGTTTCGTAGGGTTGGGAATGGCAAAAAGTGAGAGAATGCCGGTCGCAATTACCTGTACAAGCGGCTCCGCTGCGGCAAATTATTATCCGGCAATTACTGAAGCATTTTATCAGAATGTGCCGCTTTTGGTTTTAACTGCAGACCGGCCAAGCGATTACACAGACATTTTCGATGGACAAACCATTCGCCAGAAAGATCTTTTTCAGCAACATTCTTACGGAGATTTTCAGCTTTTGGAAGACGAAAAGGAAAACGCAGATGACGAGAATTTTGATTTAATCAAAAAAGCCATCGAATTGTGTTTTGAGAAACAAGGTCCGGTTCATATCAATATTCCTCTTGCAGAACCTCTTTACGAACTTGTTTCTGAAGTTCCGGTATATCCGAAAGTGGAAAAAACCCTGAGGCAGAAAAAACATGATCTTCCTTCGCAGTTAATTGCAGAGTGGAATCTTGCAAAGAGAATTCTGATTTTAGTTGGAACCCGGGATTACAGCGAAGAACTTGAAATGCAGCTTTCGCAACTGGTCAAAAATCACAGTGCAGTGGTTTTAACCGAAGTAAATTCCAATCTGAACCACGACAAATTTTTCAGTCATATCGACCGCTATATTTTCAATTTTTCGGATGAAGACTTTAAAACTTATGCTCCGGATCTGCTGATTACAGTGGGCCAAAATGTGGTTTCGAAAAAAGTGAAACAGTTTTTACGAAAAGCACACCCAAAAAATCACTGGCATATTGATGAGGTTTGGCAACCCGACACCTACTTTTCCTTAACTGAAAAAATAGAGACTCAGCCTGAAGTTTTCTTTGGTAAACTATTAAATTTCATTAAATTGGAACCGCAGGCGTACTTTAATCTTTGGGATGTTTTGAGAGATAAAAAAGATGCAAAACATTTGGAGTACTGCCGGATGGCCGTTTTCTCGGACTTTAAGTTTTTTGAAATTCTTTCAGAAAAAATTCCGAAGAATTACCATGTTCATATCAGCAACAGTTCAGCGATCCGTTATGCGCAGCTGTTCAGTTATCAGAAATACAGGCTTCACAGCAACCGGGGAACAAGCGGAATCGACGGATGCACTTCTACCGCGATGGGTTATGCGATGAGAAACACTAATCCTACGCTGCTGGTGACCGGCGAAGTAAGTTTTTTTTATGACATCAACGGCCTCTGGAACCAGTATATTCCACCGTATACTCGAATTATTGTCTTCAACAACGGCGGCGGCGACATCTTTAAAATTATTCCCGGACCGGGAACAGCAAACGCTTTGGATGAATTCATTCTGACCAAACACCAGAAAAACGCTGAACTTTTAGCCAAAAACTTCGGTTTTTCCTACACGAGAGTGGAAGATGAGGACACTTTGGTTCGCGTTCTGGATAATTTCTTCAGTCCCGATGCGCAGCCGAAAATCCTGGAAGTGGACACTGCCGAAATTGAAAATGCAGAGATCCTGAAAGGTTACTTTGAGTTTTTGAAGTAATTCTATAAAATCAAGCGTGCTTACAATTCCATATAATCTGCGTTTTCGGGCAAATTCCGGATTTTTGAAATGGGATAAATAAACATGTCATCGAAATCATTCATTGCATTAATAAGTTGAAAATGAGAATATTCGCTTAAATTCTGAAGAGTGATTTCCGCTTCTTTAATTTTTTTGGTTTTAAGCAGATGCTGTCTCTGAACGCCGTTCAGCAGAAAGGTGGAGGGCGTGAACCAGTCCTTCTTTTTCAGGAAAAGGATGTTGGAATAAGAAGTATCGGTAATATGGTTATTTTTAACAATAATAATTTCCTCAGCTTTTGCTTTCGCTTTCATTCGGTCGAATTCTTTCCGGTCTTCAAACTTAAAGGAATAATCGAATGAATTGTTTTCAACCAGCTGAAAATCATCAATTTCCGGAATTGCGTAAGGAATAAGCTGTGTTCTGAAAGTTTTATTTAGACCGTAGGTAATCTTCAGCTTATACAGTCCGTCTTCATCGAGTTCCAGATCATTAAAAATCTTTTCAAGATCAATGGATCCTTCTTTCCCGAAGTGGACAAAGGTTTCATTTATTCTTTTTTGATGGAAGTCTGAAAGAAAAATTTCCCGGTCTTCTACTTTAATGCTTTCAATAAATTGGGACATAAATTTTGTTTTTCATTTCTTGGTATTCATCGGCTAATTTACTCAAATGCGTGATTCCGCCGCCGCTTTTGAAGTATAATTTGCCGTTTTCTTTTTCAATAAATCTGATCATGACGCAGGAATCCAGATTTTTCCCGTCAAACCAACCGCTGATTCCTGTATAGAATCCTCTGTTATAATCTTCCGCTTCTAAGATGATTTCCAGTGTTTTATGTTTTGGAGCTCCCAAAATTGAGCCCGCGGGAAGCAGTTTTTTCATAATACTGCCGATTTTCCCGCGAAATTCCGGCTTCAAGTTTCCGGAAATTTCAGAACTCATGGCGTAAAGATCTTTTTGTTGCGTTCTGATTAAATCGATCCGCTGAAATTCATCGACTTTCACATCGTCCGCAACCATACTGAGGTCATTTCGAAGCAGATCGACCACTGTATAATGTTCGGCCCTTTCCTTCACATCATTTTTGAGGGTTTCTACCGCGTGATTTTCAGCAGCGTCGATTGTACCTTTCATTGGATGTGTAAATATCTGATCATCAATAATTTCAATAAAAGTCTCAGGAGAAAAACATACAAAATCATCTTTATACAGCACCTTATATTTTGCCTGTGAAAGATGGAAAATTTCTACTAAATTAAGATTGGTTTCTATTTCCGTTTTGCAGGTATAGTTGGCAAGATAGGAATTGCCGAGTTTTAGATTTTTCTGAAATATATCAAAGCCCTTTTGGTAAGATGCAACCGATTGAGGAAAACATTTAAGTTGAATTTGTTTGTCGGTCGCGTAGCCTTTATTCGTGTTTGTAAATGATTTAAAATCAATTGATAAGCCTGAATTATTAATTTGCTCTTTCTCAAATATTCTGATGTCTTCCATCAAGAAATCAATCATAAAAAAGAATGGAACTCCCCGTAATGAAAGCTCATCCATTTTATCGAAATTTTCCTCAGATTTGTTAATCATTTCAGCAAAATTAAGTAAAAAGCCAAGTAAAACACGAAAAGAGACTGTTTAAAAGCTAAAATCATTATTTTTGCGCATGGAAAAAAATTATCCTCAGAAAACGGGAATTGATACGGTTTTAAAAACGGCATTCGGTTACTGGAGCAGCACTCTTAAATTTCAGGTCGTCTTCAGTCTCCTGTATTTGTCCATTCTTTTTATGGTTTATTATTATTTTGCTTCGAAATACGGTATTATTTCTCAGATGCAGGAAGCTTCAAAGTCTATTTCTGATTTTCCAGCCTACAATGCAGAGCTGATGAAAATTTCTCAGACTGCGGAATGGTATAATCTGACCTTGATTTTAATAGGCACCCTGGTTTTTCTGTTTCCGCTGAATATCGGGATTTTTCAGATTTTCCGTAATTTTGATCTAAAGGAACCTTTGGAACTTGCAGATCTTTTCGCAGGTTACCGCGGCATTAATTTTTTCAAATACATCAGCTTCTATTTATTTTGGTTCGTCATTTATACCTACACCGCTCCAACGATTATCTTAGGAATTATCTGGGTTCTCGTCACATTATTTTCGGCACCGCTGATGTTTTTTATGGATAAAAGGTTTTTTGAAACGCTGCAACTGAATTTTAAAGTCCTGAAAAGCAATTTGCTCGAAATTCTGATCTGTGTTTTGGTCGGTTTCCTGTTTAAATATTCGGGTATTCTGCTTTGCGGAATTGGTTTCTTATTGACTTTTCCTTTTATGAATGCAATAATTTACACGCTTTACCAAAAACATTTCAAAGAGGTAGATTAGAATTTCATCTTTTTCTTCGTTTTGATTTCAAAAAAAATTATATTTGATAAAATTAAAAACGATGGAAAATTTCAGTGAATTTGAAAATAATAATGTTCCTCAGAAGAGCACCGGGGAAATTATTTCGCACGCATTTGACCTTTACAAAGGTGTTTTTCTGTACGCCTTGCTTGCAATGATTGTGTATACGGCAGGTTCATTTCTGATTCAGATTTTTTCTGGATTTGATTCACAGGCTCTGGCTGAAGATGTAAGAGCGGGAGACGGAGACGTAGATTTTTGGGCAATTCCGGGAGTGTGGCTTTATTCCGGTCTTTCAGGATTTTTTGGTCTGTTGCTGGCTCCTTTATATGTTGGTTTCATTTATGTAACCAATAAATATCACTTTCAGCAGAAAATAGAATTTTCAGATTTATTCATCGGTTACCGCCAGAATTTTCTGAATATTGTGATTTACGCGTTGCTTTCGGGCATTATTTTAGGAATTTCATTTGCTTTATGCTTTTTTCCGGGCTTTTTTGTGCTCCCGTTCTTTATGTTGGGATACCCGATTCTGCTTTTTGAAAATGCATCGGCCACGGAAGCCATCAGCAAATCATTTAACATTGCGAAAGAAAATTACGGTTTGTTTTTAGGCACTTCAATTCTGGCTTTACTGATCAGTCTTTCCGGTATTTTTCTTTGTATTGTAGGCATAATATTTACCGCAATGTTTATGCTTGTGGCGATGTATTCACTTTACTGCGCCTACTGCGGAAAACCGAGACAGCTTGAGTTTAAATCATAAAAGATTTTTGAAAATTCAGTTTAATTTATTTGTAAATTTGAAAGCAGCGGAATTCCCGTTGCTTTTTTAAAATTAATATATGTCCAACAAAATAAACCAAATAAGTGAAGTAAAAATCAAGCAGATTTTTTTGCTCGCGGTTATACTAGTTCTGGCAGGATTGATCTGTTTCAACCTCTCGCTTTTTATTCCGTCTGTCTTGGGTGCGATTACGCTGTACATCATCACGCGGAAATACAATCTTTACCTACAGGAAGAAAAGGAGTGGAAACCTTGGGTCGCTTCAATGGTGATTATTCTCGGCACTTTGGTTGTGCTGGTCCTTCCCATTTATTTTATCATTGATCTTCTGGTCGCAAAATTAGGCAATGCAGAAGTTTATATGTCGAAATTCAATGTTTTTATCGATAAAATACATGATTTTGTCTATCAGAAAGTGCAGATTGATATTCTCAGCAAAGAGAATATGGATAAAATCAAGGCGAGTGCAGGGAAACTTTCAACAAGCGCGTTAAGCGGTACTTTTAACACCCTCACCGTAGTCGCATCCATGTATTTCATTCTGTATTTCATGCTTGAAAAACCAAGGCTTTTTGAAAGACTGGTTCGGAGTTCTGCGCCTCTCAAAAAATCGAATGTAAATCTGCTGGGCGAAAAAATTCAGAAAATGACGGTAGCCAATGCTATTGGAATCCCGGTTGTTGCGATCGGACAGGGAATTGTTGCTGTGATCGGTTATTTTATTTTTGGAGCACCGAGTCCGATTCTTCTTTTTGCTTTAACAGCAGTTGCTTCCATGATTCCGATTGTAGGAGCGGCAATTGTTTACGTACCGATCTGTATATTTATGATTGCAGAAGGCCAAATGGGTCCGGGTTTAGGATTGGCAGCATACAGTGTGGTAGCAGTAGGATTAACAGATAATCTTTTAAGGTTTACCCTTTTAAAAAGACTCGAAAACATTCATCCCTTAAATACAGTTTTCGGAATTATTGTAGGGCTGAATATTTTTGGATTTATGGGTCTGATCTTTGGACCGATCCTTATTTCAATCACCGTTTTACTGATTCAGGTGTACCGTGATGAGTTTTCCGATGATGAAAACGAGCTCATTATGCCGGAACCGAAGGAGATTGAAAAAAAAATTGATCTGAGCATTTAATGGAACCTCTAAATCCGGAAATATTACAGGAAATCTGCACATCAAAAATGCCTTTTGGTAAATATAAAGACACGGTTATTGCAGATTTGCCTATCAATTATCTTGAATGGTTTCAGCGGCAGGGAATGCCTAAAGGAAAACTGGGCATGCAGCTTTCAACGATTTATGAGATCAAGCTGAACGGCTTAACGGATTTACTCACCCCAATTCGTGGCAAAGTGAGTTACGAAAAACCAAAAAAGAAGGTATATAAATTTTAGAGGATGATTGCGTCGGAATTATAGTTCATATTTATTGGATTGTTTAGTGTTTTTGCAGGACGTCATTTTTAGAATAATGCCTGTGAGATTTACGAAGATGAGAAATAGCGTTCCTACGGAACGCCCTTCAACGTAAATTTCTACTCTACACATATTCGGCTCCTACGGAGCCGCCCAAAGTAAACACTAACTCTTCAGCGCCGCAATCTCGTCCCTTAATTTGGCAGCTTTAATAAAATCAAGGTTTTTAGCAGCGGCTTCCATGGCTTTCTGTTTTTCAGCAATCAGCACTTCAGCATCTTTCCCGTAGTTGCCTTTTTCTTCTGCCACCTGCTGCAAAATTTCTTTTTGGGTATATTTCGGCTCCGGAAAATCTTTTGATCTACCAACCAGAATTTCGGAAATTTTCTTGTTTAAGGCCGTCGGAACCAGTCCGTGTTTTTCATTGTATTCGATCTGTTTTTCGCGGCGGTAATTGGTTTCATCGATGGCTTTCTGCATCGATCCGGTCATTTTATCGGCGTACAGAATTGCTTTTCCGTTTACATTTCTTGCGGCTCTGCCTATTGTTTGAACAAGTGACCGTCGGGAACGCAGCATTCCTTCTTTATCGGCATCAAGGATCGCAACCAGAGAAACTTCCGGCAAATCGAGTCCCTCTCTCAGTAAATTAACTCCGACTAGGACATCAAAAAGTCCGACTCGTAAATCCTGCATAATCTGAATTCTTTCCAATGTTTCTACATCGGAATGAATATACCGCGTTCTGATGGCAAATTTTGTGAAGTATTTGGTCAGTTCCTCGGCCATTTTCTTCGTTAAAGTCGTCACGAGAACCCTTTCATCCGCTTCTGTCCTTTTGTGGATCTCCTCAATTAGATCATCGATCTGGTTCAGCGAGGGGCGTATTTCAATGACCGGATCTAACAATCCAGTCGGACGGATGATCTGTTCAATATATTCGCCGCCGGTCTTTTCAAGTTCGTAATCGGCAGGTGTTGCCGAAACGTACAGAACCTGGTTCTGCATACCTTCAAATTCCTCAAATTTAAGCGGGCGGTTATCCATTGCTGCCGGAAGCCGGAAGCCGTGTTCGACCAAAACTTCCTTTCGGCTCCTGTCGCCACCGTACATTGCATGAACCTGCGGAATCGTAGCATGACTTTCATCAATCACCATCAGATAATCCTTCGGAAAATAATCCAGAAGACAGAATGGGCGGGTTCCGGGCAAACGGTGGTCAAAATAACGGGAATAATTCTCAATTCCGCTGCAGTAGCCGAGTTCCTTCATCATTTCCAAATCCAGTTCTGTTCTTTCCTGAAGGCGTTTTGCTTCGTAAGGTTTTTCAATTGAATTGAAAAAATCGACCTGTTTCACCATGTCGTCCTGGATTTCCCGGATCGCGCTTTGCTGCGTTTCTTTGGAGGTCACAAATAAATTCGCTGGATAAATGTTGATCTCTTCAAATTCTTCCATCACATTCCCGGAAAGAGGATTGAAACTCTGTATTCTTTCGATCTGGTCGCCAAAAAACTGAATCCGCACTGCATTGTCGGCATAAGCGGGATACACATCAATCACGTCGCCTTTTACCCGAAAAGTTCCTCTTGTAAATTCATTTAGTGTTCTGGAGTAAAGCGCATTCACCAGTTTATGAAGAAAAGCCGTTCGGGAAATTTTAGAATTTTTTTCAACCTCAATCAATGATTTATTGAATTCTGTTGGATTTCCGATCCCGTAAATACAGGAAACCGATGCTACAATCAGCACGTCACGTCTCCCGGAAAGCAGACTTGCAGAGGCAGAAAGCCTCAGTTTTTCCACTTCTTCGTTTATCGAAAGATCTTTCTCGATGTAGGTATTGGTGGAAGCAATAAAGGCTTCCGGTTGGTAGTAATCGTAGTAACTCACAAAATACTCCACGGCGTTTTCAGGAAAAAATTCTTTAAATTCCATGAAAAGCTGCGCGGCCAAAGTTTTATTGTGCGCCAGAACTATAGTGGGTTTCTGGACATTCTGAACAACATTGGCTACGGTAAAGGTTTTCCCGGATCCCGTGACACCAAGAAGGGTTTGGTATTTTTCACCAATTTCAAGCCCTTTTGTCAATTTTTCAATGGCTTGCGGCTGATCTCCTGTGGGTTTGTATTCGGACTGAAGTTTAAACTGCATAATATTTTAACTGCCAAAACCACAAATATTTGCGTTTGGTTTTGCAAAAATACAAAAAAATGACGGCGTAATTTTTGTTGCTCCATGTTAATCAAATCACCAAACTTTATAATTATGAACACTTATTTTATCAAAAGGCTTCCGCTTTTGGGGCTTTTTCTCTTGATTTCGTGCGGCGGAAATTCCAAGAACACAAATGCGCAGCAACAAGTTTCTGTAGATGGAAAACTTCAGAATCCTGAAACAGCCGAAAAGAACGCGCCTGATTACCGACCTGCTTTTGCAGGACAGACAAGGATTGAAGGAGTTAAAACTTCAACTCCCTATTCTGTAGATGTGATTAATTCTGATCTGAAAAAACCCTGGGCAATCATCAATTTGCCAGACGGGAGATTATTAGTAACCGAGAAATCAGGATATATGAATATTATTTCCACAGACGGTAAAATCGTTTCAAAAGTGGAAGGACTTCCGGAAGTTGATGCGAAAGGACAGGGAGGACTGTTGGATGTTGCTTTGGATCCTGAATTCGCAACGAACAGAATGATTTTCTGGACTTTTTCTGAACCTGTTTCCGGAGGTAACCATACCGCGGTAGCAAAAGGCAGGCTGTCGACCGACGAAAAGAAAATCGAGAATTCTAAAGTGATTTTCAGGGCAACTCCAACCTACGACGGAGACAAGCATTTTGGAAGTCGGCTGGTTTTTGATAAAGACGGGCATCTTTTTGTAAGCACAGGTGAACGTTCAGATCTCGAGACCAGACCTTACGCTCAGAAACAGGATGCATATTTAGGAAAAGTTTTAAAAATTACAAAAGACGGTAAACCGGCGCCCGGAAATCCGGCAATAAACGGTTGGAAACCCGAAATCTATGCAACAGGGATCCGAAATCCACAGGGAATGGCCTTAGATGAAAAAGGACAGCTTTGGGATGCTGAAATGGGTCCAAAAGGGGGTGATGAAATCAATCTGATTCAGCCCGGAAAAAATTACGGATGGGGCGATGTGACTTACGGACTGGAGTACAGCGGCAAAAAAGTGGGAGCCGGTGTTCAGCAGAAAACGGGAACTGAACAGCCAGTTTATTACTGGGATCCTTCTATTTCCATGAGTGGAATCGATTTTTATACCGGAAACATTGCGGAGTGGAAAAACAATATGATGATTGGCTGTTTGAGTGGAGAAAAAATCATCCGTTTAGTTATCAAGAATAACAAAGTGGTGGGAGAAGAGTGGCTCCTCGCCGATAAAAACGACCGGATCCGCGACGTTCTCAGCGGACAGGACGGAAATTTATATGCCGTTTCAGACAGCGGAAAACTTTATAAAATTTCCAAAAAATAATTTCAATCATAGAAACAACCAAGCCGGCTCTTTTGCCGGCTTCTTTTGTTATAAAGATTATCTCTTCAGTTTTTCCACATCCTGAATATACATTTCGGTACCGAACTGTTTCAGGGTCCTTCTGTTTCCCACAAATTCATCCGGATTTTGGGCGATTGCCGGCAACCAGATTCCTTTCAGGGTTTGCCCGCTGATCAGTTCGAGGGCTTTTTTCAGGGATGCATCATGGGCATAATCTCCAAATTCTTTTAGATTCCCAAAATCTGTTTTTGGAGAAACTGCGTGATCGGGCACAAAACCACCGGTGGGATGCGGCGAATGGTTGCCGTTGAAGTAAGCAAACGTAATAGGCTGCATTGCCCATTTATGAGATTTATCCCGGTTTTCATAAGAGATGAAATCCTGAGCCGGAGAATCGTAGAGGGTAATGGATCCGACAAATTTCCCGTATGTTTCGCTTCCGACAGTCACTACGTTGATATAAGATTTCAAACCGTCAATGGTCAGTTCGCTTGCGGAAGCTGTTCCGGAAGAGGTAAGGATATACACTTTATTCAGATTCAGGCTGTTTGCCGTTTGAGTTCCTGTACTTACGAGATTTCCGTTGGTGTACGTGTAGGTACTGAAGGTGGTTTTAAGTTTTTCAGTTGAATTGTACTGGGTGTGTTTTCCGTTAAATTCCAGTGAAACGTACGGACTGCCGGTAAACTGGCCGGTAATCATCTGTCCCAAAGCTGCCGCCGTTTCTACAGAGCCGCCTCCATTATAACGGAGATCCAGCACCAGATCAGTTACTCCGTCGGTTTTCATTTGGGCAAAAGCGGCATTCAGTTCATCATTAAAATTGGATTTGAAACCATTATACACCAAATACCCGATTTTTTTACCGCCCAGGTTGTAGTTCTGGTAGTATGCAACAGGATTTTCCTCTAAAACAGTGCTGATAATATTTGGGTTTTTGGCTGTTCCGGAAGTTGTAATGGTTCCATCAGGAGCAACATTCACTACAGCTGCAATGATCGGCGTAAACTGCTCGCTGAACAGCGCAGTATAATTGTTAACATTGAGGTCAGATCCGTTTACGCCGGAAATCACATCACCTCTTTTAATTCCTGCCAACGCAGCAGGTGAGTTCGGTACCACATAGTTCACAATGCCCACGATTCCGAATTTTGTAGCATCTTTATAAAAAAGATCGCAATCCATACCTGAAGTTTTAGAAATTCCGCTGAAACTTTGCAAAAGCTGATCCACATCACTCACGATCCATGAAAAACGGTCTGTTATCGGATAATTATACAGAAGGCTGTAGAAAAAGGAATCCGGGTTTTTATTGCTGATGAAACTGCTGTATTGGGATGAGGTTTTAAAACCGTCCGCAAGATTGGGCACGTTGGGTTGCCAATAATACCATGAGTTCAGGCCACTCCAGACAAAATCATTCACTTCATTTTCTGCTGATACACCGTCTTCTCGGTCAGAACAGAATGTAAGCGACACTAAAACCCCGAAAACTAAAATTATTCTATAAATTATTTTCATTTTTTTATATTTGATATGAAATTCAAAATTATGAAAAACTATTTAAAAGAAATGCTCCTGTTTTTTACATTTTTTACATTCTTTTCCTGTCTCCATCCTACAGGTAATATTGTACAGGTAAAGAATGCATCCTACGAAGCCTACAGCACTGCGGGAGAAAAAGGATACAAGGTCTATTTTGAGCTCCCTGAAAACAGGCAGATCCCAAAAGCAGTAATTATCAATAATATTTACAGGAAAATCATCAGAAACGAAGGAAAAGAAAACAGATACCTGTTGAATGTAATTGCCGAATCCGCAACTATTGCCGGATTCCGGGCAGAAAGATCGGAACTGGAAAACGGAATAATCTTTGTTAAAGAAGGGAAAGACCACTTTCAACCCGTGGATTTTAAACTGAAGAAAAATCTGTCTTCAGAATAATCTGAATTCAAACGTAAATTTAAAGAATGATGAAAAAAGTATTTTTAGCAGCAATGATATCAGTATTCGGTGTAAGCCAGGCGCAGACAGACGCGTTCACCGGAAGAGGTGACGGCAAGGTGCAAATCGGTGCCAACTTCCAGAAATGGGGAACGGGAATTCAGGTTTCTTTTGACCGCGGTTTGGGCGAAAGTTTCTCGTTTGGGGTACAGGGTGGTTATCTTTTAGGCGTTAAGGAATTCGATGTTTTAGGAAAACCCGACGCCGGCGACCGGTTCGATGTGAAACTGAGAGCCAATGCGCATCTAGGTGATGTGATGGGTCTGCCACAAAATTTCGATATTTATCCGGGACTTGATTTAGGTCTGAAAAATTTTGGAGGACATATTGGTGCCCGGTTTTTCTTCAATAAAGGACTCGGAGTTTTTGCCGAAACGCAGTTCCCGTTGGCCAGATACAATACCGAACCTGAAAACTATGAATTTCTGAACAATCAGTTCAACGTTACGCTAGGTGTTTCCTTTGATATCAGCCCGAAATAGTTCCTGCAACAAAATAATAAAAGAACCATCGCTTTTAAGCGATGGTTTTTTTGTTTAGGTAAAAAGTTAATAGAACTAAGCTTCCTCCAGTTTTACGGTAAAGTGTCTTAAAATATCAGATTCCCAGGTGATTTTGTAGCCTTTTTCGATCTCGTCGCGACGGTCAAATACATTTTTAACCGCGGCTGCAATATAATCCATGTGATTGTTGGTGTACGTTCTGCGTGGAATCGCCAAACGAACCAGTTCTAATTTCGGATACCGGTTTTCGCGGGTTTTAGGATCTCTGTCGGCCAGAAGTGTTCCGATTTCCACGGTACGGATTCCGGCTTCTTTATAAATTTCGTTGGCCAAAGTCTGCGCAGGATATTCTTCGCGTGGAATATTCGGTAAAAACTTTAAGGAATCAATAAAAACTGCGTGTCCGCCGATCGGTTTCTGAACCGGAATGCCGAATTCAATGAGTTTGTTTCCAAGATATTCCACCTGAGAAATCCGGCTTTCGAGGTATTCAAATTCAGTCGCTTCATCCAGACCAACAGCGAGAGCTGCCATATCTCTTCCGGCCATTCCGCCGTAGGTAATAAAACCTTCAAAAATAATGGTGAAATTGGATGCTGCCCTGAAAATATTTTCATCATTCAAAGCAATAAAACCGCCGATATTTACGAGTCCGTCTTTTTTGGAACTCATCGTCATCCCAACTCCGTAGGAAAAAACTTCTTTACAGATCTCCTTGATGGTTCTGTTTTCCTGGCCGGCTTCTCTTTTTTTGATGAAGTATGCATTTTCTGCAAAACGGGCAGAATCAAAATAGATCGGAATTCCGTACCGGTCCGACAGTTCTTTCACAGCCTTCATGTTTTCAAGAGAAACGGGCTGTCCGCCGGAAGAATTGCACGTGATGGTGATTAAACAGAATGGGATTTTTTCTTTCGGATGGGTTTTATAAACATTTTCGAGTTTTTCAAGATCGATATTTCCTTTAAAAGGGTAAAGATTCTCAATATCAAAGGCTTCATCAACCGTACAGTCCAGCGCATGTGCTTTTCTGATTTCGATATGTCCTTTTGTGGTGTCAAAATGCGAATTTCCCGGAATTACGTCGCCTTCTTTCACCAAAACTGAAAAAAGAACGTTTTCTGCGGCTCTTCCCTGATGGGTTGGAAGCAGATATTTATAACCTGTTATTTTCTGAACAGTCGTGTGAAGGGCTTCGAAACTTCTGGATCCTGCGTAACTTTCGTCACCGGTCATCAAAGCGCCCCACTGTCGGTCGCTCATGGCGCCAGTTCCGGAATCGGTTAAAAGGTCAATAAAAACCTGAGAAGATTTTAAATTGAATAGATTGTAATCGGCATTTTTCAGCCACTCGGCTCTTTCTTCGGCATTCGACTGGTAAATAGGTTCTACCATTTTTATTCTGAACGGTTCTGCGTAAGGTAATTTCATTGGAATTGAATAATTAAAATTAATAAATAAGGAATTAAAGAATAAAACGATGAAATTAAAAATTCATCAATCACTATAATTAATTATTCAGGTGCTTTAAAGACATTATCGTCGCTGTGGAAGCCTGCCACGCCGCCGCTCACGGCAAACTTCATGGCCTGTGCAGCTCCAATATTTTCAAGAACTACAATATTTGTTGCTAAAACGAAAACTACCCAGCCGGAAACGGCATATGAATGCGGCAGATATACCGAGACATAGTCCGGAAATCCTACAGAAGAAAGATCGTTCTGCGTGAGGAATCCGATTCGCCAGACTTCTGGATTTTCGGCGGTTTTTATGAGAACAGGTTTGTTGAATTTCTTTTTATCGCCAACGAAAGACGTCATCACATCCTTCAGGGAAGTGTAAATGAATTTTATTCCGGGCGTGTGTTCAAGAATATAGTCGAAACTGTCGACAATCACCCTGCCGATAATGAATTTGTTTCCTAAAAAACCGATTAGAGTAGTACCGAAAACCACAATTATAAAAGTGATACCGGGATACAGATTTTCTGAAACGGAAGGTAGAATATTATCGATGCTGGAAACAATATACCAGATGATCCAAACCGTCAGGGCAAAAGGACCGATAATCAGCAAGCCCTGGAAAAAAGATTTCGCCAGAGTATTAAAAATATTGTCAAAACGGGGCTTGGTCATATCTGGTTCAGATGAAGTCGTAAAATTACTCATTTTTAAATATTCTTCATTAAAAAGTCATCAACCATGTATGGATTCTTTTTTTCCGAAAGATTTAATGATTTCCGCTTCATATTCCAGCCACTCTTCCCAGCGCTGGTTTACTTTTTCCGGATCGCCAAGCTGCCTTGCAAATCCAATGAAAGTGGTGTAATGATTGGCTTCGGAAATCATCAGTTCTTTGTAGAAAATTTTCAATTCTTCATCCTGAATATTATCGGTTAAAACCTTAAAACGCTCGCAGCTTCTGGCTTCTATCATGGCCGCAAGAAGCATTCGGTCAACAATATATTCATTTCGGGTTCCCTGCACGAGAAATTTAAAGAGCAGCCCCACGTAATCATCTTTTCGCTCTCTCCCGAATTCGTAGCCGCGTTTTTTGATGATTTCATGTACCAAATTAAAATGATCGAGTTCTTCCTGGGCGATCTTAATCAGTTCTGTAATGATTTCGGGATATTCCGGAACCATCGTAATCAGGGTGATTGCGTTTGTGGTGGCTTTCTGTTCACACCAGGCATGATCGGTAAGTATTTCTTCCAGATTTCCTTCCGCAATATTTGCCCAGCGCGGATCGGTAAGAAGTTTAAGTTTAAACATTGTTATGTAGATTTATTTTTATAATTTTATCTTATTCAATTGATTATTTATAGAATTATATTCAGAGTTTATATAATTCACATGCAAAAATATACATTTAGGATTTTGGCACGGCTATTGAAAATCCAAATTAACAAATTTTAAACTAACATTAAAAATTAATCAATTATGGAAACGAAAAATGTACTTTCAAGAAAACTGGAAAACTTTGCAGTATTAGTATTCACGCTGTGTTTCAGCATTATCGCTTTTGCTCAGGAAGCAACAACACCTGATGTGGATATTACCACAACTTCCACCACAACTTCAAGTGAAGAATGGTTCGCAAATCCAATTTACTGGGTCATCGGAGCATTACTTTTAATCATCCTGATCGCTGTAGTGGCAAGAGGAAACAAAAGAACAGACTAATCTTTCTTTACCAAAATTTAAACTGCTTCGGTTATACCGAGGCAGTTTTTTTTCGTACTAACTCCAAAATTTTCCAGCCGACTGAATCAATATATTTCAAAGCTTTAGCCAGCAAAACTGCCAGAACAATATTGATGAGGTAGATGAGAATCATCAGAATCCACCATGGCATCGTGTCTTTAATTTCAACGACTAAAAAGTAAACGAGCGAAGAACTCATTCCCTGCGCAAAATAAAAGAAAATCGCATTCTTCCCGATGTAAGTGATGATGCTTTCCTTTGTAATCTTCAAACGGTTGTACAGCACGAAAAGCGTCAGCAGAGAAAATGAGGACCAGAAGATGTAGAGCAGTTTCGGCGGGAATTTAGCCTTGTTCATCGTCATAAATATTTCCTTTCCGTAATTCCAGAAAAGCATAATGAAAATTACCGCTAATGCACCGTATAAAATTGGGATCCATTTTGTAGGGATTTTTTTGCCTTTCAGCTGATGGGCGCCAAGAAAAAGTCCGAGGTAAAGAGCCACATACCCCACCTGTCCGCTCGGGTAATAATGAGGAAGCAAATTGAAAATAAGCGTAAGGCCAAAGCAGAGCGCGATAAACCAGTTGATATGTTTCTGGAAAAACCTTAAAATCAGTACTCCGAAAACGGTCAGGATAAAGTACACCTTCAGATACCAGAAACTCCCCATCACCACCGGAAAAGTATCGGCATTGGTATATTGGTGCAGATACCAGTTCCCAAGATTCTGCCATTGCGGAACATCAGAAATGCTTTGCGGCACATATTTCGTCCCGAAAGTAGAATAAAAATTCTTCATCCAGTCTAATCCGAACAGATTCAGACCGAAAACCTTGAAAAAATAATCAAGGAAGAAAAGAAAAGTCACGAAAATCATAAACGTAATCTGAAGTTTCAGAAGTCGGTAGAGCGTTTTTTCTATATTTCCGCCGGAAGTGAGTCCACTTAACGCGTAAAACAAAGGCACATCGATGAGCAGAGAAAGCACCCGCATTTCAGTGGGAACATAAAACTGTCCGGACCAGAACACGGTGTGGATAAAAATAATGGCAAGGGTGGCAAAACCCTTCGCAAAATCAATGTATAAATCTCTTTTCATGGTTGATAGTAAAAATCAAATTTAATTTAAAATTCACACTGATTTGTTTTTTTTAAAAATTAAGTTGAAGATATTTAAGAAAATTAAACTTAAAAGGAAAAATGCAGAACTTTTTAAATATAAATCTCCCTCCATAATTCCGCTATAAAGTAAATAATTTTTTAACCAAATTGCTAAAAGTATCAAGGATGAAAGCAGCATCCAATATTTATTTTTTAAGAAAGATGATGAAAGTAAGAATAACAGGGAAATTAAGATTTCGTAGCTTACAAAAGCCCAAGATTCAGTATAGCTTGCTTCTTCCCAATCGAATGCCTTAAAATGCAATACGTCTTCCTTAATAAATGTGAAAAGCGAAAATGTAGGCGAAGAATTGTATGCTGTTCTTATTCCTAAAAACAGAATAATAGTAAGTATTGTAAGAACTAGAGTTGTATTTTTATGCATATTTTTATTTCCTATCCAAAATTAAATCTTTAATTAATAAAGAAAAAAATAAAGTCATTGTGGATAACTCAGAATTATTTCTTACTTTTGCACCTCGAATTAACTAACAAAATTTATAAACAATGTTTGCAATTGTAGAAATAGCAGGGCTTCAATACAAAGTTGAGCAAGACCAGAAGTTGTTTGTGAACCGTTTGAAAGGAGATGTAGGAGCGAAAATTTCGTTCGATAAAATTCTTCTTACTGTAAACGGTGCTACAACAATCGGCGCCCCGGCTGTAAGCGGTATCACAGTGGATGCTGAAATCCTGAACCACTTAAAAGCGGATAAAGTAATTATCTTCAAAAAGAAAAGAAGAAAAGGTTACGAAAAGAAAAACGGTCACCGTCAGTCTTTAACTCAGATTCAAATCACCGGAATTACGGGCTTCGATAAAGAGAAAAAAGCGGCACCGAAAGCCAAAAAAGAAGCTGCAGCTGCTGAAGAAGCTCCTGCCGCTAAAACAACAACAAAAAAATCTGACAGCGAAACCGCTGAATAATTTTAACCAAAAAACCTTAAAATAAAATGGCACACAAAAAAGGAGTTGGTAGTTCCAAAAACGGTAGAGAATCGCATTCCAAAAGACTGGGTGTAAAGATTTTCGGAGGTCAGGAAGCTATTGCAGGAAACATCATCGTGAGACAGAGAGGTACAACACACCACCCGGGTGAAAACGTGGGAATGGGTAAAGACCACACTCTGCACGCACTTGTTGCTGGAAAAGTAGTTTTCAGAAAGAAACAGAACAACAGATCATTCGTATCTATTGAACCGAACGCATAATTAAAGCGTTTATACAAATTAAAATCCCCGATTCTTTTTGAGTCGGGGATTTTAATTTTGTGTTGATGTTGTCGATGAGGATCTAAAACGCCCACTGTAAGCCTGCCTTGATGCCGAATTTCTTCACATCAGGACGGTCGAGGTAATTTCCGCGCCAGTTGAAATCAACCCGCAAGATCCTAAGATTTCCAAAGCCGATATTTTCGATACCGAAACCGTATTCATAATAAATATGATCACTTGGCGCTGTGTATTGCTGCGATCCGATGTTGATCTGTTTTGATGCGTCAATCAAGGTTCCATATGCACCACGGAAAAAAGCAAGTTCCCGGAATTTCAGTTTTTTAATCAGAGGAATGAACGACAGGATTTTTCCGTTGAAATGATGTTCGTAATGTAAAGTGGAATAAGCATCGGCAACAAATTCATAATAATTGAGCTGTGCAAAAGTATTCTGAGCCAAACTATAAGACTGGTTCCCCGGAATGATGTTCTGAAGAGCCAGTGGAACGGTATTGAAGTTTTTACCGACTTCAAAATTAATCAGCGATTTTCCCCAGCTTCCCACGATTACGGGTTGATAATACATGAACTGAACCTTGTTGTATCCGAAATCAGCGTTGAAGAGGCCTTCAATTCCTTTCGTATATTTCAGAACAAAAGTCGGCGCAAGCGTAGAGTGCTCGTAACGGTCAACTCCGGTCTGCGAAAATTTCGCGCCAGGTCTTGCAATCAGGCTTAATGTTAAATGAGAATCGTTCACGGTTTTCCGTATTTCATCATTTTTGTAATGGTACAACAGGCTGAAATTATCGGGATTGGCTGATTTTAAACTCTGTAAAGTACCGTCCAGGCGAATCTGGAAATTTTTCCATGGATCAATCGACGCAAAAATGTTGGTCTGGCTTACAGAACTCAGCGACGCATTTTCTCCACGCCCAAAAATGGAGGATGAAGCAAATGACCGCGACATAATCCCATCGTCATTCGTGAGTTGCACACCCAACTGCATAATATCTCTTCTGGTTCCGACACCTAAAGTAAAACGGTTGATTTTATTGAACATATATTTCGCTTCAACGCCATATTTAAACTGGTTGTCGCGGAAACCGTAAGCGCCGTAACCCTGGATTCTCCAGATATCATTTTGGGAAAAATACGTTCTCGCGCCAAGCCTGATCCGGTGTCCTTCCACTTCATTAAAACCGTAAATAGAATATAAACTCCCGATATCAATGGCTTTCCCAACATTATAATAACCGGAAGCCAGTGTTTCGTACATTTTCACAATATTGTTGAATTTCGGCGTGTCTTCCAGTTTTCCGAGCATTTCATAAATGCCTTTTTCGGTGGTGCTTAAGGAATCGGTTCGGGAACTCTGCCAGAATTCATCACTTTTTACGAGAGTTTCCGGTTCCGGCTCCGGTATTTTGAAAACGGCATCATCAACAGGTATGTTGAACTGATATTCAGAATAATCAACGCTTCTTTTTGCGATTAGACCTTTGGATTTTTTGCTTTTGCTGAAGGTGGAAAGTTCAATTTCGGTCTTGATTTTTTTCGGGAGATAAGTATTCTCATTGGGATTGTCGTATTCAAGTTCCGTGAAAAGACCGTTCACATAATTGACATTGATTTTCTTGGTCGATCTTAAAGTCGCTCTTACCACCGCATATTTTTCTTTTGAAATGTACAGGAAGCCCTGAAAAGCCAGAACATCAGTTCTTCTGGGTTCATACTGGATTTTATACACTTCTTCGCCGCGAATGAAGAGAGAATCCGTCAATGCATAGTCATACGTGCTGAAACCGTCTTTAGCAACGGGATTAGGAAAGCCGATGTCGAAGAAATTAATAATGGGATCATAAATATCGAAATTCCGGTAAAGGTTTTTGGCGGTCAACGTAACAATCTGGTTGTCCTGAAAGCCGGAAGTTTTTTGCGCCGTCAAAAGTCTTTTTTCTTTTTTCTCCGGTCTGTTTTTCCCGTAATTGTCGTAAAGTGCTTCGTTCAGGAAAACCGGTAGCGCTAAATTTCCGTTTGCAGCAGAATCGGCATAATTGAAGATGAAATCCATGTTTTTGAAGACTTTTTTCTTCATGAAAGTACTGTCGATATTGCTTAGGTCAAATTCAATTTTCTCATATTCCTTGAACTGATAAGTATCGAATTTTGCAAGACCGTTGTTCCTTTTTTTCGCCCAGACTTTCTGCATAATGGCATAAGCGGGATTTTCTTTCCGGTTTTTATATTTTTTTCTGATCTGGCTGATCACGACCGCTTCAATGTTGCCCACCTTATCAGTGACTGGAGTCAGTGACACAGTAAGATTTCCAGCTTTACTTTCTACAGTTATGATTTCTTCCGTATAACCCTTTTTCACGAATTTAAGGGTCTGTATCAAAGAGTCAGAAACGATTGTAAAATCACCGGTGGTGGTTTTCAGAAAAGGCTGCAGGTCATTGTTGAGAAAAATTTCAACACCAGTAACGGGTTTCATGCTCTTCACATCCGTGATTTTCCCCGTCAACGTATGTTGTGCTGAAATGGCGAAGGGAAATAGGAAAAATAAAATCCTGAAAAGGTGTTTAAGTTGCACGTTGTGTTTTTTGTAGACCAGACTGTTTAATCAAAAATTGTGCTCATTCTTCTTTTTTAGGAGAAATTGAGACATAAAAAAATCCCAAACATTGCTGTCTGGGATTTGCTCCTCTTCTTGGGCTCGAACCAAGGACCCTCTGATTAACAGTCAGATGCTCTAACCAACTGAGCTAAAGAGGAGTGTTGTCTTTTGCTTTAAGCGTTTGCAAATATAAAAACTTTTTTACACCCGCCAAAGTATTTTCTGAAAATTTTTAAAATTTTCCTGTAATCCATTTTACAATGTCGTTTCCGAAGATCAGCACCATGAGTCCAAGAAGGAAAACAACCCCTATCATCTGTGCATGTTCCAGCACTTTTTGCGGTACCGGTTTGCCGGTAATCATTTCCCACAACGTAAACATCACATGACCGCCGTCTAATCCCGGAATTGGTATCAAATTAAGGAAAGCCAGCCATACAGAAAACATCGCTGTAAAGCCCCAGAAGAACTCCCAGTTGATAGTTTCAGGCATTTGTTTGATGATCGCAATTGGGCCGCCTACTTTTTTGTAGCCTTTTGTCGTACTGTTGAAAACGATTTTAAACTGTTTGATCTGCATCGTCAGTACATCAATTGTTCTCGTTAAACCTCTTGGGATGGCCTGCAGAACGGTATAGTTTTTTGTAACCTCCGATTTGTCGAATTCCTTTTGAACCACATTCATATCATTTGAAAAGCCCAATTTTCCTTTCGCATCGGTTTTCACTTTTACTTTTTGAGGAATATTGTTTCTGAGAATGTCCAGAGTGATGTTCTGATTTTTATACTGAGGAAGTTCGGCTACAACTTCGTCGAAATAGCGTACCGGTTTCCCGTTGATTCCAATGATTCGGTCTCCTTTCAGAAGTCCGGCTGCCTTCGCGGTTCCATTTGGTACAAGACTGTCGATAACGGTTGGGTAACGGTGCGAGAAATACAGTTTTGCCTGGTTTTCTGCCAGAACATCGGCAACGCCGTTTTCGTTGATCGGAAAGGTCACTTCCTTTCCGTTTCTTTCAACAGTCACCTCATCGGCAAAAAGCATGTTGATGGTGGAAGTTTCCATTCTTTCGGCTGGTTTTCCGTCAATTCGAAGGATTTTGTCGCCGGTTTGGAGACCCATTTTTCTTCCGGCGTCGCTTACCGAAATTCCGTCCTGGAATTTTGAATTATCGTGGAAGGTTTCTCCGCTAAAATAACTTAATGAGGAATAGATGATCCAGGCCAGGAAAAAGTTTACCGTAACACCACCCATCATGATGATGAGTCGCTGCCACGCCGGTTTGCTTCGGAATTCCCATGGTTCAGCCGGTTTTTTAAGCTGTTCCGTATCCATGCTTTCGTCAACCATTCCTGCGATTTTTACATAACCACCGAAAGGAAGCCAGCCAATACCGTATTCGGTATCACCGATTTTTTTCTTGGCGATGGAAAACCACGGATCGAAAAAGAGATAGAATTTTTCAACTTTGGTCTTGAAATATTTGGCCGGTATAAAATGTCCTAATTCATGCAGGACCACCAAAATTGATATGCTGAGAATGAATTGAAATAATTGAATGAATGTCATTTATTCTATTTAAAATTAAAGATTTGCGAAGATACGAATTATCAAAAGCATGCCAAATAAAAAAGGTCCTCAATTTGAGAACCTTCTGGCTGACTTTTAT
Organism: Kaistella sp.; assembly: GCA_019459085.1. Classification (GTDB taxonomy): domain Bacteria; phylum Bacteroidota; class Bacteroidia; order Flavobacteriales; family Weeksellaceae; genus Kaistella. The sequence goes on along the minus strand of JAIBEW010000019.1, from coordinate 124,233 downwards.
CTTTCAAAAATTATAGGAAACGCCTAAACTGCCGTTATTTCCAACTTCTGCAAAAGCTCCCCAGTTTTCGGTGAAGAAATATCGGGCCCCGATGTGAACACCGATTCCAAAATCCCTGCCGAGAACGCCAAGATCAACACCAGGATAAACATCCCACTTTTCCGGGAGTTGCAGCGCGTCCTGAAGATGAAAGTTGATGCGTCCAAACGCAAAAATATTATTGTCGATATCATTATTGCGGTACCCGTCGAAATAAATATTCAGTCCTGCACCTACAGAAATGAGATTCGAGAGGCCGTAATCGTAAGTGCCGGAAAGTCCGGTTCCGTAACCCCACGCATTAAAACCAACCTGAACTTTCTGGTCGCCTTTTCCGGTCCATGCCTGTGCTGAGACCATGCTGCCGGAAAATAAAAGAGAGAAAGCGAAAAATAATTTTTTCATTTTTTAAAATATTTATTGATCAACCAAATGTATGAGAAAACAAAGTTATTAACGTCCATTTTCCGTAATTTCGTATGATCAAAGCCCACCAATCTTTAATTTTTATGAAAAATTTACGAGTTTCAGGACTGAATCTGGATATCATCTGGAAAAACAAGGAAAAGAATTTCGAAAAAATCAGTTCAGAATTTTCCGGTGTTGAAGCCGATTTATTCATCCTTCCGGAAATGTTTTCGACCGGTTTCTGCATGGATGCCGAAGAAATTGCTGACCGGACTGAAGAAACCCTTTCCTGGATGAAAGATTTTTCAAAAAAAAGAAACACAGCGGTTTGCGGAAGCGTATCAGTCTCGGAAAAAGGGAAATTTTTCAACCGTTTTTATTTTGCTGAGCCTGGCGGGAAGCATCATCAATACGACAAAAGGCATCTTTTTTCCTATTCGGGTGAAGACCGGATTTATTCTAGGGGAAACGAAAGAATAATTGTTGATTATGGTGGTTGGAAGATTCTTCTTCAGGTTTGTTACGATCTCAGATTTCCTGTTTTTTCAAGGAATAATGATGATTATGATGCGATTATTTATGTGGCCAACTGGCCCGAAACCCGTATCGATGCCTGGTATTCTTTACTGAAAGCGCGTGCCATCGAAAATCAGTGTTATGTTTTTGGATTAAACAGGATCGGAACCGACGGAAACAGACTTCATTATTCAGAAAGTTCCAGTTGTTTTTTTGCTGACGGCACTGAAGTCTCAGAAAAAGATAACAATATTGTTAGGGCAGAATTCAACGTTGAGAAACTGAAGGAATTCCGGAAAAAATTCCGGTTTTTGGATGACCGGGATGAATTCCGTTTAATTCAGAAATAAATATAAAGAATTTAAGCAAAGCTTTTGAGCAGTTCGGTGAGGGTGTTTACATCATGAACGCCGCTTTCTTTCCAGAGCAGTTCGCCGTTTTTGAACACCGCCAAAGTGGGAACGCCGCGTACACCGTATTCTGAGGCGATTGCGGGAAACTGATCTACATCAATCTTAACAATTCTGGCCAGATTTCCTATATTTTCCTTCACCGTTGTGAGTACAGATGACTGCACTTTGCACGGGCCACACCACGTTGCGAAAAAATCGACCAAAACCGGCCGTTCAGATTGGATTAATTCCTGAAATTTCTGTGACATCAGTAAATAATTTAATAAAGTTAAACAAGGTCATTCTGACTGGTCGACTTTTCGAAAAGGGTAAACAGCAAATACCCGATCACCATTCCGTAAACCGTAGAATTAAATGGTTTGGAAGTGATGGCGCAGGTTCCTGAATTACAGCCTATGAAATAATAATACGCAAAGCCTAACATCCCGCCCACGAAAATCCCCAGGATTCCCAAACGGTATTTTCTGAATAGTACTTTCATCTTTACAGTTCCTGGGTTAATAAAAACAGATTCTGTTCCAGAACTCCATACACTTCATGAACTTCGCCAACCGGAATCTGGAAAACATCCAGTTCCCGCAAAACCACTTCGCGGTCCGTAAATACAAAATTGATTTCCCCTTTCAGAACAACAAGCGTTGTGGGTACCGGAGTGACGTGTTTTTTCAGGACAGCACCGATGCCGAGAGCGACTGCAAAAGAGTTGATCTTATCACTTTTTTTAACAGCAATCACATTTGCTTTATCTGAAGAGAATTCCAGATGATCCAGTATATTCATTATTTTTCGTTTTTAATGGCTTTTATATTATCGAGTGTTTTACCGTCGTGAACATTTTCCACGCCGTTTTTTCTGAGAAATTCAACGGCCTGTTTCGCCTGAATCCCTCTGTTGCAGAAAACCACCACCTCTTTTTGGCTTTTTAAAAAATCCAGATGTGATGCCAGCTCAGCCAACGGAATATTCACGGCATTCGGAACGCTGTTTTCATTAAACTGTTCGGGAATCCGCACATCAATCAATGTGGCGCTGTTATTTTTAACCATTTCTTTTATTTCAGCACGGTTGGTTTCCAAAGCCGGAACTGTAGCTGTACAGGAAACCGCTAGAGAAAGAATAAGAATAATTAAACTGGTTATCTTCATGATTTTAAAGTTTTGCTCTGACACACGAAATTACTTCTGGGAACTCCGGTTTCCATAATTTTATTGAAACCGCCCTCAATTTCGGTAAAGTTTCTGATGCCGCGGGAATTCAGAATACTTGCGGCAATCATGCTTCGGTAGCCTCCTGCACAGTGAATAAAGAAATGTTCTTCATTATCAAGGGAATTTACCCATTCGTTAATGTCAGCAAGCGGTCGCTGATAAGCTTCATTTACATGTTCCGACGCATATTCACTCTCTTTTCTTACATCAATTACTTTGGTGTTTTCCTTAAATTTTTGTGCAAATTCTTCGGCTGAAATTCTTTCAATGCGGTCGGTTTCTTTACCGGAATTTTTCCAGGAATCAAAACTTCCCTCCAGATATCCCAACACGTGGTCAAAACCTACTCTTGAAAGGCGGGTAATGACTTCTTCCTCCGTTCCCGGATCGGAAACGAGCAGAATTGGCTGCTTTACATCCACAATCATCGTACCCACCCAAGGTGCAAAATCGCCTTTCAATCCGATATTGATGGAATTCGGAATAAAACCTGTATGAAAATCAGCGGCGTTTCTCGTGTCTAAAATCAGCGCTCCGGTTTCTTCGGCCAGAACTTCGAAGTCTTCAACAGAAACGGGTTTATTGCCTTTCTCGAGCACATTTTCAAAATTTTCGTAACCGCCTTTGTTGAGGGCGACATTCATGCCAAAATATTTCGGTGGCTGCGAAAGACCGTCTAGAACTTCCCTTACAAAAGATTCTTTGTCAGGCTGATTCAGGGCATAATTAGTTTTTTTCTGATTTCCGAGCGTATCGACGGTTTCTTTCTGCATGTTTTTACCACAGGCAGAACCGGCGCCGTGTGCAGGATACACAATAATGTCATCGGCAAGCGGCATAATTTTGCTTTGCAGGCTTTCATATAATATTCCTGCCAGTTCTTCCTGAGTCATGTGTGCCGCTTTCTGAGCCAGATCGGGCCTGCCGACATCGCCGAGGAATAAAGTATCACCGGAAAAAATGGCGGTTTCTTTTCCGTTTTCATCAATCAGAAGAAAAGTGGAGCTTTCCATTGTATGACCCGGAGTATGAAGGACTTTTATCTTTATTTTCCCGATTTCAAAAATCTGTCCGTCTTCTGCAATAACCGCTTCAAAATCTGGTTCTGCAGTAGGTCCAAAGACTATGGCAGCACCGGTATTTTTGGAAAGATCCAGATGACCGGATACAAAATCTGCATGAAAATGGGTCTCGAAAATATATTTGAGCTTTACGTGGTCTTTTTCAAGTCGCGCGATGTATGGTTTTGTTTCACGCAGAGGGTCGATAATAACTGCTTCGTCCTCAGAAACGATGTAATATGCGCCCTGAGCCAGACAACCGGTATATATTTGTTCTATTTTCATTTCAAAAAACTTTAGATTAACCCTGCAAATTTCGACAATTTAGTGCTTCGGAATTTTAATCTGAGACTTAAAAACAATTGATTCTGTGAATGATTTATATCAGTTTTAAAGTATGCAGAGACCGTTTAATATTTCTGTTCCAGAAAGATTTCTTTTATAATGATGAAACATCCCATTGCGAGGACCGTCCAACCGAAAAGCGGTTTCAGTTTACGGCCGTCCATTTTTTTTGCAACTGCGAGTCCGGCAAACATTCCCACAACAGATAATCCAGTGAAGATGAGAAGGAAATCCCAGTCGTGTTTTACCATTTTCATGGTGCTTAAGAACCCGGAGATGGAATTCATCGAAATAATAAAAAGGGAAGTTGCAACCGCTTTTTTCATATTGAGGCCTAAAAGCATAATAAGAGCCGGAACAATCAGGAAGCCGCCTCCGGCGCCGATCAATCCCGTAACAATTCCTACGAGCAGACCCTGAGAAATGAGAATCGTATAATTGGAATCTTCCGATTTTCTGAGTCTGGGTCTTTCTATTTTTCTGATCATTTTAAATGATGCAATAAGCATCAGTATCGCAAAAAGAAGCAGAAGAAACATGTCTTTGGTCAGGGTGATTCCCCATCTGTTAATGATATAATCGGGAAGATAAGGCAGTACAAGTCGTCGGGAAAATAAAACTCCAAAAATAGACGGAATCCCAAAAGTAAATGCAGTTCTGAAATCAATCTGCTTTTGACGGATGAATCCTGCAGTTCCCACAAGACTGGTAATTCCGACGACAAAAAGTGAAAGTGCCGTTGCGGTAACGGCATCAAAGCCGAAAACGTACACAAATATTGGAACGCTTAAAATACTGCCGCCACCACCGATAAGACCCATTACCAAACCGATGACAATTGCTGAAAAATATCCTAAAAATTCCATATCCTATAAATATACCCGGTACATTATTTCCTCCACCTTGCGGGCAATATTATTCTGTTTTACAAACTCATCATAACGGTGTTTTCTTGCTGCACCCTCCGGAAAATCAACGACACCACCTGTGAGAGTCCAGATCAAATCTTTTAAATGCCCATTGTCGATTATTTTCTGAAGATCTTCGAAATATGCTGTGGTTTCAGGGCTTCCACTTAGTTTATCTTTATTTTCTTTGTAAAACTTTATTTTCTCAGCAATTGCAAATTCCTGAGATTCCATTTCGAAATCGCTTAACCCGGTTGAAAGTTCCGCTGCTGATTTATTCTTGTCGAGCCAATCTATTTTTGCGTTAGCTTCCGCGATTGTAGATTTTAGCAGCAGACTGTCGCTTTGGGCAGTTTTCGAAATAATGATGTTTGGACGTTTTCGCCCAGTTATTCTGTGATCTTCTGCGATTTTAGTAGGATTGAAAGAAGCTAAAAACAATTTTTCAAGCTGCAGAAGTTTTTCTTGATTCTGATTCTCGCTTGTAATCCTGATCTTGATATTCCATTTGCCACAATCGTAAAGCGAGAACAGGGACTTGTTAGACTGTTCTTTCTGACCTTTCATAAAGTCTGGAACGATCAGATTATAGTCAAAGACAGTTATAATACCATTTAAAATAACTGTTCCGGAATTGATTTTCACCAACTCCGGTTTCAGTGCCTGTTCGTTTGTCGCATTTCTGTTTACAGCAATGTTAAATGCCAAAAACTGGTCTCTCAGGTTATCATTGGAAACTTCTGCTGGATATAAGTAGACGCTTACTGTAGTCAGTTTTTTATCAATTTTCATTTTATATGAACTGCCTACATTGCTCCGATTCTGGTCATACACCACTACACGACTCCTCTTAAATCCGTGCAGGGTTTTGGGAAAAACAACTTTAGTTTTCTGGTGTATATAATCGGTGCTCGACTGGATTTCTACAGGCTCGAACGTTCCCTGCCCGTAATGAAGCACTGAAGATGCGAGTAGAATACCCATTAAAAAACGAACTAAGATGGTCTTCATATATCAGTAAATATTTTTTATTTCGAAAGAGTTCTCCCCAATTTTTACCTTGTCTCCGGCTTTTTTTCCTTTTATCTCCTGAAAAACTGGTGCATCTCCCGAGAATGAAATCACTTCCTTGTCTTCAACTTTAAAGACAGGAACTGAAATGCCGATATACAGGTAGTTTTTATCAGTTTCTACCAAACTTCCGTTTTCAATTTCGGTGTGTGGTATTTCTTTTTCACTGTCAAGAAGATTTAAATTCTGCGTGGCCTCGTTCAGCATTTTTTCAAAACGCAGCTGCATGTCTTTTGCTTCGGTTTGCCGCGCATAATCGTCCGGATCCGAGGTATCATCTTCATCCAGATCAGATGCAGATTTATAACGGTTTACCGATTCCTGCAGGTTATCAATTATCTTTTTCTGTTCTTCAATAATTCTTTCAATGATTTCTGTTCTTTCCATTTTTATGCTTTTCATTATGAACAAATTTACTAAAAAAAGAGCAGGTTCAGCACGGCATTCAAAGATCATTTCAACGGATTTCACAAATGCTGAAAAGAAACTACAGATTCTGATCAGATTTTATTTATGATATGATGAGGAGAACGATTCGCAGTGGTAAATCATTCAAAAAAATAAAAATCCTGCAATATTTTTTATCTTTAACCCATCAAATCATACTTCAGAATGGCAGATCAAGCGAAATTCATTCAGGAAATTTCCTCAAAATATATCCCGAAAGGTGAATTTATTACTTTAGGTAAGGCAATGCTCGACGGCGAGGTGGTCACTGAAGTGGATATCACGATTCCCCTCAAGACCATAAACCGACATGGCCTTATTGCGGGGGCAACCGGAACCGGGAAGACCAAAACGCTGCAGGTTTTTGCAGAACAGCTTTCGCATGCGGGAATTCCGTCTCTGGTTTTGGATGTTAAAGGAGATTTTTCAGGAATTACAGAACCGGGAGTAGAGAATTCGGTTATTGCGGAACGGAATGCTAAAACCCGATTTTCATATCAGCCACAGGCTTTTCCGGTCGAACTGCTTACGATTTCCGGTGAAAAAGGCGTGAAATTAAGGGCAACTGTTACGGAATTCGGGCCGGTTCTGCTTTCAAAAATTCTCGAACTGAATGATACCCAGCAAAGCATCATTTCCATTGTTTTTAAATATTGCGACGATAAAGGTTTGCCGCTGATTGATCTGGAAGACCTCAAAAAAGTCCTGAGATACGTAACGGATAATCCTCAGGGAAAAGCGGATCTGTCGAATAATTACGGATCCATTTCTCCGGCTTCTTTAGGAGCGATTCTTAGGTCTATCGTAGCTTTGGAACAGCAGGGGGCCGCTCAGTTTTTTGGAGAACCGAGTTTTGATGTAGAAGATCTGCTTCAGCAGCGCGACGGTAAAGGAGTGGTGAATATTTTAAGAGTCGGAAACATCCAGAGCAAGCCACAGCTTTTTTCCACCTTTATGCTTTCGCTGTTTGCCGAAATTTATATGACTTTCCCCGAAGAAGGGGATTCAGGGAAGCCCAAATTGGTGCTTTTTATTGATGAAGCACATCTGATTTTCAATGAAGCTTCAAAAGCATTGCTGAACCAGATTGAAACCATGGTAAAACTGATCCGGTCCAAAGGCGTCGGGATTTATTTTATCACTCAGGTTCCCGGCGATGTTCCGGAGAATGTGTTGTCACAACTTGGATTGAAAATCCAGCACGCACTCCGCGGATTTACCGCAAAAGACAGGAAAGAAATTACAAAAGCCGTAGAAAATTATCCGATTACGGAATATTATACCGCCGATGAACTCATTCAGAACCTCGGCATCGGCGAAGCATTCATCACAGCGCTGGATGAAAAAGGCATTCCGACCCCTTTGGTTCACACTTATCTGAAATCACCTGAATCCAGAATGGATATTCTGAGTGAAACGGAAGTGTCAGCATTAACCGAACGTTCTGCTTTGGTGAAAAAGTATGAAGAGTTGATGAACAAAGATTCTGCGTATGAAATGCTCACCTCCAGAATGGAACAGGCGGCACAGGATTTGCCTGCCAACAAAAACTCGAAACCCGTAAAAGAAGAACCCGGAATGTTTGAAACGGTCATGAAATCCAGAGCAGGACGAACTTTTACGACCACTTTGGCGAGAGAAAGCGCTAAATTTGTTCTTGGAATGTTTGGATTGAGAAGAAGAAAATAAATTGCGGTTCGCTTTTGGCCAATTGCCATAATCTTAAGAAATGTATTCAGTAATCGATATAGAAAGTAACGGAGCAGGTTTCAGGAAGGAAAGCATCATTGAAATTGCGGTGTATAAGTACGACGGTCATCAAATTGTTGACCAGTTTATTTCTTTGGTGAATCCCGAAAGCGAAATCACTCCTTTTGTGCAGAAACTCACGAAAATTTCGCCAAAAATGGTGAGAACAGCCCCAAGATTCCACGAAATTGCAAAAAGAGTCATCGAAATTACCCAAAACACCACTTTAGTCGGTCATAATATTGAATTTGACTACCGCATGCTTCGCCAGGAATTTAAAAGGCTTGGATACGATTTCAAAATCAATACCGTCGATACCATTCCGCTTGCAAAAAAACTTATTCCGGAAGCAGAAAGCTATTCCCTCGGAAAACTCGTGAAATCTTTGGGAATTCCGTTGTTGGATGCTCACCGCGCTTCGGGCGATGCGCGCGCGACGCTGGATCTTTTTAAACTGCTGATGATTAAAGACAAAGACTCTGAAATCATTCAACAGCATCACGAAGAAATCAACGCGAAAACCTACCTGAACAAAGTCCGCGATTTAACCCAGGATTTACCGTCGGAGCGGGGAATTATCTATTTCCAGAATGCAGAAGGAAAAATTATTTTTTCAGATTTTGTGGATGATTTAAGCAAATTTTCGAAAACGGTATTCAATTCCAAATCCAAAAAAAACAGGCAGATTCAGGAGGAAGCGGAGCAGATCAATTATGAACTGGCCGGCCACGATATTCTCGCCAAGCTCATCATGAAAACCAAAGGTTACCATAAAAGGGAAAATCTTCAGTTCGGGCTTTATCATAAAAAAGAAAAATATTTGGTTGATAAGGTCGTCAACAACAAAGACGAAAAACCTTTGTTGAGATTTAAATCTTTTACTCAGGGTTTAAAAGCGGTAAACTTCATTGGAACTCAGCAGCAGTTCGCTGACCCGGAAATCTTTACAAAACAGATCAGCCTTGAAAAACGCACGGAAATGTGGCTTGCTGAAGGGCGGACCCTCGGCGAAAAATCATTTCTGATCATTAAAAGAGGAAAACTTACGGCTTACGGGTTTTATGATCTACACACGCAAATCCAGACCTGGAACAAAATCATAAAACTGAAAATCGATCTCAAAAATCCGACTCCGGAAATCGAAAATGATCTGAAACTCGGCCTTTTGCGAGGAGATTTTGAAATCCAGAGCATTCCGGAATAGAGTTTCCGGAAAATTTATACTTTTGCATGCTGTTTATTGATACAACAGCAACCGGAACCTGAATATGTGGTCAATTCCCTTACTCAAATCTCCCATTTCTGTTCCGTTTAACCTTTAAATTACTTTCAACATGACCAATAAAGATTTACTTAAAATTGCCGATCAGTTCGGAACTCCCGTCTATATTTATGATGCTGAATCCATTAAACTTCAGTACGAAAAACTCACTTCTTCCTTTGCAAAACATACGCGTTTCTTTTATGCTGCAAAAGCGCTTACGAACATCAATATCCTGAAATACGTGAAGGGTTTGGGCGCAAGTCTGGACTGTGTATCCATCAATGAAGTGAAACTGGGTCTGAAAGCAGGTTTTACGCATGATAAAATTCTTTTTACGCCAAACTGTGTTGATCTTGCTGAAATTGAGGAAGCGATGGAGCTTAAAGTCCACATCAACATCGATAATATTTCTATTCTGGAGCAGTTCGGAAATAAATACAGTGGCTCTTACCCGATTTTTGTGAGAATCAATCCGCACATTTATGCAGGCGGAAACCATAAAATTTCGACGGGACATATCGATTCAAAATTTGGGATTTCCATTCATCAGCTCCGTCATATTGAACGCGTGATGAAATCGACCGGTCTTTTGGTGGAAGGACTTCATATGCACACCGGAAGCGAAATTAAAGATCCGGATGTCTTTCTTCAGGGTCTTGAAATCATGTTTGAACTGGCGGAACATTTCCCCGATCTGAAATATCTGGATATGGGAAGCGGATTTAAAATTCCGTATCAGGACGGCGATATCGAAACGGATGTGAAAACTTTAGGAAAAAAAGTGGAAAAAGCGCTTTCCGAATACCAGAAAGAAACCGGAAAAAAGTTTCAGCTCTGGTTCGAACCGGGAAAATTTCTGGTAGGCAAAAGCGGGCATTTCCTCGTAAAATCAAATGTGATCAAACAGACGACAGCCACGGTTTTTGTGGGCATCAACTCCGGTTTTAACCATCTCATCCGGCCTATGTTTTACGATTCCTATCACACGATCGAAAATCTTTCGAATTCGAAAGGTGCGGAAAGAATTTACACCGTGGTCGGAAATATCTGCGAAACCGATACTTTTGCTTGGGACAGAAAACTGAATGAAGTTCGCGAAGGCGATATTTTGGTGTTCAGAAATGCCGGAGCGTACGGATTCGAGATGAGTTCCAATTTTAATTCGCGCCTGAAACCGGCGGAAGTTCTGTTTTTGGACGGAAAAGTACATCTGATCAGAAAGCGTGATGAATTCGAGGATCTTCTGAGAAATCAGATTGAGGTGCTTTAAAATGCACCTACTGCTAATTGTTAGAAATATAAAAAATTGCTAACTTTAATCAAAATTCAAGACATGAAAAATATATTTCTATTTCTGATTTTTACATTTAGTTTCAGCTCTGCCCAAAACCTGATTGAGGACAGTGAAATTTCGCAGAATGCAGAAGAATTTGGCAGAATTTCGGTGTTTTATGATCTGAACAGTCCTGCAGAATTTTACCGGTTGAAGTGTGAAAAACCTGGTTACGCACAGTTTTCGGGAGGTGAAGATGTATTTAAAGAATCTCTTTTCAGAAACATGAAAAGCTATCTCGACAGCGGCGTGTATTCGGTGAACGGAACTTTTGAACTGATTATGTTCGTTGACAAGACCGGAAAACTGCAGAATTTTATTTTAAAACCGGAGGTTCCAAACAGCAGTCTGCTTTACCGCGATCTGGAACTGGTGCTGAAGAAAATCGCTCCGACCTGGGTTCCGGCAAGCTGCAATGGCGTTCCTGTAGATTCTAAAATCCGCCAGAAAGTGAATTTCCGTACCGATAATTTTGATATTTAGTGCTAAAAGTTGCAGATGTTGCAGGCTTAATTAATGATATAATTATATGACAAAATATTTTCTTTTACTTAGCTTTTTTTCTTCTTACCTCTTTTCGCAGACTATTTATGAAAGGTTTCCTGATAATCAGGAAAATTATGTGGGGGGAGATGTTCAGTTCTATAAAGACTTTCACAAGGTCTTGATTGATAAAAAAATTCCACCGTGTGAAAACAAAAATGAAATTATTTTTTTCAAAATCGTTATTTATCCTGATAAAAAGATAAAGTATGTAAAAGATGAATTGGGAAGTTATGAACAGAACAAATGTACTTTCGAACTTACAAAAGAAGTCGCCAAATATTTAACAGGTTGGAATCCAGCAATAGTTGATGGTGAGAAAGTTGCAGCCATTACAAATTTTTGGATTCATCCTCATGAACTTTTTCAGGAATTAAAGGATGACTACAATCCGAAAAATGATATGGTAGCCGCAACTTATGAAGGTGGGATGCCTAATTTCAGAAAGAAAGTGTTTCAAAACATAGATTTGTCGAGATTCACATTTTCTGGTACTTTCAGACTTGAAGTTACGTTCTCCGTGGAACCTGACGGTAAAATTGGCAATATAAAATTAGTCCAGTCTACCGGCATGAAGCAGTTTGATGAAATGGTGATTGAAGGAATTTCCAGAATCAAAAATAAATGGACTCCGGCAAATATCCACGGAGTTCCTCTTAGAAGTTTTTTCAGGCTGCCTCTTCAATTTACAGCGGAATAATTAACCTGCCATTCTGTCACAAAAATTCTTATCTTTGCACTTCCAACTTAGGTGGATTATTTGAATTTACAACTCAGTCATAATTTACCATTCAAACTTAACAGCGTGCAGGACAAATATATCGACGAAACCAAACAGGGCGAAGCTTTTGCCATATCAGAAAAACCCGCAAATTCCAAAAAACTTTTTCTGGAAAGCTACGGCTGCCAGATGAATTTCTCCGATTCCGAAATCGTGGCGTCCATTCTCAACGAACAGGGCTACAACACGACTTTAAAACCGGAAGAAGCGGATCTTATCCTCTTAAATACATGCTCCATCCGGGAAAAAGCGGAACAGACCGTTCGGATGCGGCTTTCTCAGTTTAAAAATCTGAAAAAAGAAAGACCCAATTTAACCGTTGGAGTGCTTGGCTGTATGGCTGAACGCCTCAAAACAAAATTTCTTGAAGAAGAACAGCTTGTAGATCTGGTTGTTGGGCCCGATGCTTACAGAGATTTACCGAATTTATTAAAAGAAACCGATGACGGCAGAGATGCGATCAACGTGATTCTTTCAAAAGAAGAAACGTATGCCGATATCAATCCTGTCCGTTTGGGCGGGAACGGCGTAACTGCTTTTGTAACGATTACACGCGGCTGCGACAATATGTGCACGTTCTGTGTGGTTCCTTTTACGCGCGGACGGGAAAGAAGCCGGGATCCGCACTCGATTATTGAAGAATGTAAAGGGTTGTGGAACAGCGGCTACAAAGAAATTACACTTCTCGGACAAAACGTAGATTCCTATTTATGGTACGGCGGCGGAGCGAAAAAAGATTTTAAAAACGCTACCGAAATGCAGAAACTTACGGCCATTAGTTTCGCAAAGCTCCTGGAAATGGTTGCTGTGGCAGTTCCCGAGATGCGGATCCGTTTTTCTACATCAAATCCGCATGATATGACGACCGATGTGTTTAAAGTCATGGCGGAACACGCCAATATCTGCAAATACATTCACCTTCCGGTGCAAAGCGGAAGCAATACGATGCTGGAAAAAATGAACAGACAGCATACGCGTGAAGAATACCTCAGTTTGATCAATAAAGCGAAAGAATTGATTCCTGATATTTCATTTTCGCAGGATATGATCATCGGATTTTGCGGTGAAAAGGAAGAAGATCATCAGCTCACTTTATCTTTAATGAGAGAAGTGGAATACGATTACGGTTATATGTTTGCCTATTCCGAAAGACCGGGAACGCCGGCGCATAAAAAGATGGAAGATGATATTCCTTCGGATGTGAAACAGAGAAGACTTGCAGAAGTGATTGCTTTGCAGGGTGAACTTTCGCGGAAAAGAATGGAAGGTTACGTTGGCAGAAGCCACGAAATCCTTATTGAAGGCACCTCAAGAAAGAATGAAAACCAGTGGAAAGGCCGAAATTCCCAAAATGCCGTCTGTGTTTTTGATAAACAGGAAGGTCAGAAATTGGGCGACATGGTGTCAGTTTTTGTTTACGGCAATACCCAGGGCACACTTTTGGGGACGCAGGCTAATTCAGCGGTGGTTTAATATTCTTCTTTAAAGGATATTCTTCATCTAAACGTCTTCAGAACCATAGAAATTTTTAAAAAAATGACAGACTTACAATCCATAAAAACGCGTTTCGGCATCATCGGAAATTTCCCGGCACTTAACCGTGCCCTTGAAAAAGCCAATCAGGTGGCTCCCACCGATATTTCTGTTCTGGTAATGGGGGAATCGGGTGTCGGAAAGGAATTTATTCCGAAAATCATCCATTCCGAATCACGCAGAAAACACCAGCCATATATTGTCGTAAACTGTGGTGCAATTCCTGAAGGAACCATTGATTCTGAACTTTTCGGACACGAAAAAGGAGCTTTTACAGGGGCAACTTCCACCAGAAAAGGATATTTTGAAGTGGCAGACGGCGGAACCATTTTTCTGGATGAGGTCGGTGAACTTCCGCTCCAGACTCAGGTAAGGCTTTTGCGTGTCTTGGAAAGCGGCGAATTTATGAAAGTTGGATCTTCGCAGATTCAGAAAACAAATGTGAGAATTGTAGCGGCAACCAACGTGAATATGCTGAAGGCGATTGATGACAGCCGCTTCCGTGAGGATTTATATTACCGGTTGAACACCGTACAGATTGATATGCCGCCTTTGCGCGAAAGAAAAGGAGATATCCATTTGCTTTTCCGGAAATTTGCAATCGATTTTGCTGAAAAATACCGCATGCCTGAATTGGTTTTAACCGATGATGCCGTAACTTATCTTGAAAACTATGCGTTCCCGGGGAATATCCGTCAGTTGCGGAACCTCGTGGAACAGATGACAGTTGTTGAACAGAACAGAACCGTAAATTCAGTGAAACTCGGAGAATATATTCCGGTGCAGACGCAGCTTCCGGCGGTTATTCAAAGAGGAAATGCAGTCTCTTCAAACGAATTTCATTCCGAAAGGGAAATCATGTACAAGATCCTTTTCGATATGCGGAATGACCTGAATGATTTAAAATCCCTAACTTCGGAACTCATTAAAAACCGCGGAAACGGAGACTTGAGCAATCAGGAAAAAAATCTCATCAACAGGGTTTTTACGCCTGAAACGCAGTCCCAGAACCCGAATTCGCTGCTCTATTTTGAAAATAGTAAAACTCAGGTGCATAATCCTGCCATTTATTCCGATACGAATGAGGAATATGATGATGTGGAGGATATCGAAATGGAAGAGGCAAAACCCGACTCACTTTCGCTTCAGAATAATGAAAGGGAACTTATTGTGAAGGCACTTGAAAAACACAAAGGACGAAGAAACAAAGCAGCCGACGAACTCGGAATTTCGCAACGGACCCTTTACCGCAAAATCAAACAGTATAATCTTGACGATTAATATGAATTTCAATATCAGAAAAACAACCGCTTTTACGGGATTTTTATTCCTTTTTACCATTTTTTTCCAGTCGTGTTACAGTTTCACGGGTTCCTCACTCAGTCCAGAAACCAAAACCATTCAAATCAGCGATTTCCCTAATAATGCAGCTTTGGTAAACCCAAGTTTGGCGCAGCAGTTTTCAACTGATATCCAGAACCGTTTTCTGCAGCGAACGACCTTAAAAGGAACCAAGGAAAATCCGGACATTTTAATTGAAGGAGAAATTTCCGATTATACCATTTCGCCGACGACCATTTCAAGCCCCGTAAACTCTCCCGGCGGGAATATTCAGGCAGCCCAGAACAAACTTACGATTACCGTGAAGGTACATTACGAAAACAAAATTGAGCCGGAAAAAAGTTTCGACCGGACTTATTCTGACGAAGCGGTGTTCAGCAGCGATCTCGATATTAATCAGATAGAAGTTTCACAGGTAAAAATAGTGAACGAAAGAATCATCAACAAAATATTTAATGATATTGTAGCCAATTGGTAACATGATAAATTCCAGAATTTTAGAAGTAATCAGGAATCCCGAAAGCCTCCGTTCCGACGATATGAATGTCTTCGAACAGGAGCTCGGTAAATTTCCGTATATCCAGAATATCAGAGCCCTGCATTTATTCGCGACCCGGAAATTCAGTCCTGAAAATTATCAGGCAGAACTCTCCAGAACTGCGGCTTATACCACCGATAAAAAGATACTGTATCAGTTCATCACAAAAAACTTCGAGGAAAAAAATATTCCGGAAGAAAGAATTGTACAGAAATCCGAAGTAAAGGAACCCGAAATTGTAGAACAGCAAAGCGAAGAGCAGCCGAAAACGGTTTATGAACAGATTGAAGCGGTACCAGTCATTACGCCGGAACCTGTATTTGTTAAAGGCGCCCTGAACCGGATTTTATTTGAAGGGGAAGAGAATTTCATGGAAAGACAGAATGAGGTAATTGATATCGAATCCACGAAAGAATCCGGTCAGATTGTTACGCAAAGCCCAACGTCAGTGAAAATTCCGGAAGAAGAAAAACCTGTTGTTGAAGAAATTCCACAAGAAAAAATAGAAATCCCGCCGGCTCAGCCTGATTATAAAGAAATAGCTGAAACCGATATTATTTCACACGAAAAGGTGGTTGATCCGAGTAAAATTTCTGCTGTTGTAGGAACGGTTGAAAATGCTGCAGAACTGAGTTTTCATGGTCTGGACGAATTTATGCCGGAAGTTAAAATTACCGCCGGTTCAAACTCGGAGACGTATAAAGTTCCGAAGCCTCAAACAGATAAAAATGATGAGGAAATGAAACGCCTGATTGCAGAAGTGGAAGCTAAAGTTCAGCGCACCAAAAAAGAACCGGCTGAAAAAGAAGAAGAACCTGTTCGGAATACCGATGTGAATTTCTCCGACATCCAAAGTTTTGAAATTACGACGCCACAAGCGGGACTTTCTGATGCTGCTCCTGAAATCGAAGGGAAAGACATCTTAAAAGTTTCTGAAAAACAGGAGATGTCTGCTGAAAACAAACTCGTTAAAACAGAAAAACCTGCTGAAACCAGCATCAATACAATTGATTCCGAAAAACCGGTTTGGAAACCGATGCAGTTTTCCAATAATATTCCGGATTCACTGATCAGTAAAGCTGGAGCTCCATCAGAAAACAAACCTGCGGAAAAACCTGTCATCGCCGAACCAGTTGTTTCAAAATCGGAGCCTCAAACCGCGGCCCCAGTTACAGACATCAAAGCCGATGAAAGGCCTGTTTTCAATGTATCTTTTTTCACCCAAAATGTTTCGGCGATTGATTCAAAGAAAGAAAATGATGAGGTTAAAAAAGTCACGGAAACAGTTTCGGAACCTGCTCCGCTTCCGGATAGCAATGTTACGACTTTCATCAATACCTGGCAAAACTGGCTTAAAATCGACAGAAATTCATCAAAAAATGAAGAAATTGAGGAAATTTCAAAAAAAGAGATCAAAACAAACGTGATTGAAACCTTTATTGAAAAAGAGCCGAGGATTTCTCAGTTGAAAGAAGAATCTACCTTTGTTGTGAAAGAAAAGGGAGATGATATTTCGCATCTGATGACCGAAACGCTGGCCAGAATTTATACGGAACAGAAACTTTTTTCAAAAGCCATTAAAGCGTATGGAATCTTATCCGAAAAACATCCGGAAAAGAAAGAGATTTTCGAAGGCCGGATCCAGGAAATAAAAGAATTAAGAAAAAATACATAAAAAAAACGCTCAGCAATGGGCGTTTTTTTATCCGCTATATTGATTCGGAGCTTTATCCGGAGTATTGCGGCGAAACCGTCTCCACAATTTTTTGCCTAAAACAAAGACGGTAATTAATAAACTTACCGCTGCAATAAATGCGATAACCGGTGTTGCTAAAGCTAAAACCGACATTAATCCGGCTCCCGCGGTTTCTGTTGTCGCCACCACAGAATTCCCTAAACCTCCCGTTGTAGCTGTGGATGCAGCACGCGTTCCGGCAAAACCTGAACTGATGACCGCTGCGGTACCGCCACCTGCAATTAGGGCCAAAGCCCATTGCGGAAAAGTTCCGATATCCGCAAACTGACTTGCAAACATCACGGAGCCAGCAACGGTCGCCAACGGAACCGATATCGTATCTAAAAGATGATCTACAAAAGGAATGTAATACGCCAGAATTTCTACGACCGTCGCAATTCCTGTCGTGATGAGCGTGGGAAGTCCGGCTAACCAGTCAAAATTTTCATGCATGGGAATCCAACCCATAAATGAAGCCAGACTTACGGCAAACATGGGCAGAAAAACCCTGAAGCCGGTTGCTGCAGCAAGACCAACGCCGATGAAAGCACTGATTGCATAAGGTAAATAGGGAATGTTTTCCAGCATTTTTGAGTAAAACTAATGGTTAAATCTAACCAAATTTACAAAAAGCCTGCGAATCGTCGAAAATTATTTTTTTGATTTACAGAGGTTTACAAAATTGTTTTCGAGAGATTTTAAATCGGAAGGTTTTTCACCGGAAACCCAAAAAAGCATGGAAACAGAATGAATACCGAAATGTTCCAGAAACAGATCTTTGTTATGCCGGTACACTTCGCGCAGAAGCCTTTTGATACGGTTCCTGTCGGTGGCTCTTTTGAAATATTTTTTTGAAACCGAGACCCCGAATTTCTGGTTCGCAATTTCAAATTCTTCCTGAGGATTTTTGTCGAGATCAATCGAAATAATCCTCAGATTTTCCACCGAAAGCCATTTCCCTTTCGCAAAAAGCAAATCAATTTCCCTTTTTTGTTTGAGTTTTTCTGCTTTGGGAAACTTAAAATCAGTCATGCTTTTTAATTAAATGATTAATGACTTCTGCAGCTGCATAAAGTCCGAAAATGGCAGGCATAAAACTCACGGTGCCATAAAAAGAGCGTTTGAAATTCGTGCCGTCGGTCATTTTCAAGCTTTCCTCGTCCTGAATTTCATTCGAGAAAACACAGCGGATTCCTTTATTGATGTTCTCTTTTTTCAAACGTTTCCTCACATTTTTTGCCAAATAACAGTTGTGGGTTTTGCTGATATCACGAACCATGACTTTGGCCGGATCCATTTTTCCGCCGGCTCCCATACAGCTCACTATTTTAACTTTTTTCCGCTTTGCGGTTTTAATGAGCGTAATTTTAGGTGTTACGCTGTCGATACAGTCTAAAATATAATCAAATTTCTGGGAATCAATGATTTCCTCCATGCGTTCCGGGTTCAGAAATTCATTGATTTTTGTGAGGTTTAACCGGGGATTGATGTCGAGAATACGTTCTGCGACAATTTCAACTTTTGATTTTCCTACCGTTGAATGAAGTGCGGGAAGCTGACGGTTGATATTCGTGATGTCTACGGTATCTCCGTCCACAATCGTCATGGTTCCGACTCCAGATCTTGCCAGAAATTCTGCCGCGAAAGACCCGACTCCACCCAAACCGATGACAAGCAGATTGGCATTCTGAAGTTTTTCAAGACCTTTTTCTTTAATGAGCAGTTCGGTTCGTTCGAGCCAGATGTTTTGCATTTTATATGGAGATTTTTAAAAACTCAAGGTTTTCTTTTATTTTTTTGTCCAGATCTTCCGGACTTATGTTTTTTAAACGTGCGGTAACTTCATATAATTCCTTCAAGTCGAAATCAGCAGAGTCGGTCTCCAGAAATATTTTTTCCGTTGGGACTTCGCTTAAAAAATCCTGCAAATTTACATTATACAACGCAGATTTTCCGAAACTCAAAAAAAAATCATTTTTCAGCAGTTCCAGACCAATCGTTTTTCTTTTGTTGAAACCGTGCACAATCATGGGTACTTTGGACTTTTTTCTTAACCGGATGAGGTCCGGAAACATTTTCACACAGTGAATAATCATCGGTTTCTTCATTTCATTGGCCCATTCAATCTGTTTTACAAAAGCGTCTTCCTGAATCTGAGGATCAAGTTTTATCATCCCGTCAAGACCGCATTCACCGATGGCGACACAGTTGGCGTTTTTTGAAACTTCTTTAAACCACTGGAATTTTTCTTCCAGATTTCCTGCAGTTTCACTTGGATGAATTCCGGCCGAAAAAAGAGTGGACGGAATTTCTTCGTCAAAGCTCAGATTATAAATACCTGAAATGCTGCCGGAATGATGATGATGAAAATCGAGAAAAGTCATCTTCAAATTTAAGGAAATTTGGTTTTATTGTTTTAAACGCTTGTTTATCTGTTAAAAAAACGTTAATTTTACTTCAACTGAAATAAAAATGGGTAAGAAATTTACAGATAAACAGATACATATATTAGAGGTAGCAGAAGAACTGATTGCCCAAAAAAGTTTTGAGGGTACCTCGGTGCGGGATATTTCGGCTAAAGCTGGCATTAATGTGGCTATGATTTCCTATTATTTCGGTTCAAAAGAAAAAATGATGGTGTATCTGTATCAGTACAGGGTTCAGAAAACGCGCGCTAATTTTTCAGAATTTACCGAAACCATCAAAGAAGGGAAACCGGAAATGCAGATGAAGGAAATTCTGAAATATATTGTTTCCCAGTTATTTAAGTATAATTATTTTCACGGTTTTGTCACTCAGGAATTCAGGCATACAGATCATTTGAAAGACGAACTTCTTGATTTCTACCAGTTGGCGGTCATGAAAATTGATGAAGTCATTAAAAAAGGAGTGGCTTCCGGCGTTTTTACATTGGCCGTCAAACCCGAAGATGTGCTGACGAATGTAATGGGTGCAACGCTTTTCGTCATCCGGAACCCAAAATTCTACGAAATTTACCTTCCCAATTCCAAAGACTCCAATTATCTGAAAGAAGCTGAAAAAAAGGTGAAAGCCAATATTTTGATTTCTGTTTTTATGAATTTGGGGTTTACACAGGAATAAAAAGAGTTAAATATTCATAAAAGAAAAGCAATTGGCAAAAAAGTTATATTTTTGCAGGCGGAGAACTTAAAATATTTTAAAAGATCTCTTTACAGTGAAGTCTATGAAAAAGTATATATTGATTCTTGTTGCTGTTATAGTAGTTTCAGCTTGCAACAGACAACAGGATTTGGCCATGAAAAGCGCCGACAAGAATTTTATTCTGAAAGTTGCCAACGAAAAATTTGCAGAAAAAAAATGGCAGGATGCATTAGCACTTTACGACCGCCTTCCCAATTTGGTTGCAGGAACAGATGATGCACCGAATGTTGTTTTTAACTCGGCCTATGCGAACTATTATGACAAGAATTACAAATTGGCAGGCCATCAGTTCAAGAATTTTGCAGTAAGTTTTCCTCAGGATCCCCGAAAAGAAGAAGCGGCGTACATGTCTGCGCTCTGTTATTACGAAGGTTCCATGGATTACAATCTGGATCAAACCAGTACAGAACTGGCCATTAATGAACTGCAGGATTTCCTGAATAATTATCCTGATTCCGAAAGGTCTAAAAACATCGGTCAGCTGATTGATGAACTGACTTATAAACTTGAGTTTAAAGCATACGAAAACGCAAGTCAGTATTATAAAATGGGATCTTATAAAGCGGCCAATGTTGCATTGGAGAATGTGCTGAATGATTTCCCGAGCACGAAGCTTCGTCCGAGCATTTATGATTATATCATGAAGTCGCGTTACGAACTTGCCGTAAACTCAGTGTACGAACTGAAAAAAGAAAGACTTGAGAATGCTGTGGCCTTTACAAAAACGGTTGAAAAAGAACTACCCGATACCGAATATTCGAAAACGGCTGTGGAATTAAGATCGAAACTTGTTAAGGAACAGGCGAATTTTGAAAAACTTCAGCAGCAGATCGAAGCCCAGAAAACTGCATTTACAGCAAAACAGAAAAGGGAAGAAGACCGCTTAGCAGAGAAAAATAAAACTCAGGAACAACTGAATAAACAGGCAGACGATGAGAAAGCCGCGGAACAAATCCAGAGAGACAGTGCAGCACTTGCAACGCCGCCACCTGCTGCAGTTTTCGATATCAAAAAATAATTTGTATTTTTGCAGATTACAATTAAGCAAAACACTGAAGATGAACATAAAAGAAAGTAAGGCAGAATTAAGCACAATCACTTACGACAAAGATAAAATTGAGGAAAAAGTAGATTCCATCTACGAAGCCATCGTAATAATGGGCAAAAGAGCAGAACAGATCAATGCGGAAATCCGCAGCGAACTGCACGGAAAACTTGACGAATTTGCGGTACACAATTCAACTCTGGAAGAAGTTTTTGAAAACAGAGAGCAGATTGAAATCTCCAAGCATTACGAAAAGCTTCCGAAGCCTACGTCGATCGCTATTGATGAATTTCTGAATGATGAAATCTATTTCAGAAAGACAGAAGAAAAAATTTAATTTTATTAAATATCTATAAAAGTCACAAATGAGTTTCTCCTTTGTGACTTTTGTTTTTTACGACCTCAGAGGTTTTAAATAAAATAAGTAAATTCGTACAATAATTTTCAAAAATGAGTCTTTCCGGGAAAAAGATACTGATTGCCGTTTCGGGCGGAATCGCAGCTTATAAAATTAATCTCCTGATCCGCGATTTGGTAAAGAAAGGCGCGGAAGTTCAGGTTCTGATGACTCCTTCAGCCGAACAGTTTGTGTCGAAACTCACCCTTTCTGTACTTTCAAAAAACCCGGTATATTCCGATTTTTATGATCAAAACGGAACCTGGAACAATCATGTGGATTTTGCGCTTTGGGCAGATATAATGGTGATGGCTCCGTGCACCGCAAACACGCTGGGAAAGATGGTTCACGGAATTTGTGATAATCTGGTCATCGCGACGTATATGTCGGCGAGATGCCCCGTTTTTATCGTTCCCGCAATGGATCTGGAAATGTATCAGCATCCTTCCAGCAAACAGAATCTCGAAATCGCTGAAGATTTCGGACATTTTATTATTCCCGCAGAAACCGGTGAGCTTGCAAGTGGTTTGGTCGGACAGGGAAGAATGGCCGAACCGGAAACAATTGTCCGGGAAATTGAAGATTTTTTCAGAATATCCAGCAATAAAAGTTTAGAAGCCAAAACAGTTCTCATTACCGCAGGGCCAACATATGAAGCCATTGATCCTGTCCGTTTTATCGGAAATCATTCTTCCGGAAAAATGGGTTTTGCTTTGGCTGAAGAAGCGGCAAAACGTGGTGCGTCTGTTATTCTGATTTCCGGACCGAGTGCAGAGAAGCCTCTTCATGAAAATATTGAGCTGTTCAGCATCAACACTGCAAAGGAAATGTTTGATGAAGTGTTCAGACATTACGGAAAATCAGATATCGCAATTGCAAGCGCGGCGGTAGCCGATTACGCTCCAAAAGTAACTGCGCCCGAAAAAATCAAAAAAAATGATCACTCACTGACGATTGAATTGGTGAAAAATCCTGATATTTTAGCTGCAATGGGCGAAACAAAAACCCATCAGTTTCTCGTGGGTTTTGCTCTGGAAACCCAAAATGAAGAAGAAAATGCCGCCGGAAAACTTCAGAAAAAAAATCTAGACATGATTGTGCTGAATTCGCTGCGCGACGAAGGCGCCGGTTTCAGGGGCGACACCAATAAAATAAAAATACTTACGCCAACGGAAAAGCAGGAGTTTCCCTTAAAATCAAAAGATGATGTGGCCAAAGACATTCTCAATTTTGTGGAAACCAAAATTTTAAAATAAACAGCGCGAATTTCCGTTTTCAAATTATACAATATTATGAAGAAATTTTTTACAATATTCATCCTCGTGTTTACAGCAAATCTTGCTTTTTCGCAGGAAATATTTGCGACCGTTCAGGTAAACTCGCAGGTAATGGGCGGCAGCAACCAGCAGGTTTATAAATCTCTAGAGAAGAATCTTCGCGATTTCATCAACAACACCAGTTGGACGGGCAAAAAACTTCAGAATTTCGAAAAAATAAAATCCAATTTTGCTCTTGTCATTACAGAAAGGAACGGAAATATTTTCAAGGGAAGTCTTGTGGTTCAGGCCGTAAGACCGGTTTTCAATTCCAGCTACGAATCACCACTCATGAATTTAAACGACACCAAATTTGCCTTTGAATATGTGGAAAATGAAAATTTAATCTTCAACGAAAGACAGTTTTCCGGAAAAAATTTAATCGATGTGATCAGCTTTTATGTTTATCTGGTTCTGGGTTACGATGCCGACAGTTTTCAGGCGAATGGCGGACAGCAGTGGTTCACGAAATCACAGATGATTTCCCAGAATTCCCAAAACCGAGGCTATGAAGGTTGGGGAGAAGTGGAAGGTCCCAGAACAAGGGCTTCGCTCATTAACGGCCTTTTAAATCCTAATTCCAATACTCTGCGCAACGTTTATTATACCTATCACCGCGCCGGTTTGGATAATTTAGGCAATCAGGATCAGACTCAGGCGAAAAAAATCATTGCCGATGCCCTGCTTCAGCTTAAATATTACGAAAATAATTTTCAGATGAATTACCCCATTAACCTTTTTGTGGATACGAAAAGTGATGAAATTTTCAACATCTTCTCGGAGGGGAATAACGGGACAGCGAACATTACGGAGCTGAAGCAGCTGATGATTACTCTGGTGCCTAAACACACCGACACGAAATGGAACAAGTGGAAATAAACGGAACGGTGATTGCCGGAATTGCTTTCCAGCAGTTTTTATCACAATCTTAGCGGTGCAATTCTCTAATTAATCCCTAAATTCGCGTGTCAACACGTTTTCTAATTTGTAATCTGTCCTTCAACCCATGCTTTCAAGAATATTTATTCAGAATTTTGCGCTTATCGATTCCCTTGAAATTACTTTGAACAGAGGTTTACAGGTGATTACAGGAGAAACCGGGGCGGGAAAATCCATTATTCTCGGTGCTTTGCGGCTAATTTTAGGGGAAAGAGCTGATGCTAAAGCATTACAGAATACCGAAAAGAAAAGTATTGTAGAAGCCGAATTTTCGTTGAATGATCATTTCAAAGATTTTTTTGAACAGAACGATCTCGATTTTGAAAATCAGACGGTCATCCGCAGGGAAATCCTGCCAACCGGAAAATCCAGAGCTTTTATCAACGATGTTCCGGTGACTTTGGAAGTCCTGAAAATCCTTTCTGAAAGGCTCGTGGATATTCATTCCCAGTTCGAAACTTCCAATCTTTTTGATGAAGAATACCAGTTCAGGATTATGGATGCACTTTCCGAAAACAAAACATTAATTCTCCAATATCAATCTGAATTTTCTGACTTCCAGAAACTTAAAAAAGAACTGGAACACCTGAAATCTCAACTTCTCGAAGGAAATAAAGAAGCAGATTACCGCAATTTTCTTTTGAATGAACTCGAAGAAAACCATCTGGAAGATATTGATCTGGAAGAACTTCAGAATCAGTTGAATACCCAGGAAAATCTCGGGACGATTTCTGAAAATCTCACTCAAATATTTGCCAGAACCGATTCAGATGAGGTCGGAATTATTGATTCTTTGGTTGATGTGCGTTCCAAGCTTTCAAAAATCGCGGAACTTTCACACCAGTTCACCGCTTTTCATCAACGGTTGGAAGAGAATTTCCTCGAATTCAAGGATATCATTCTGGAACTTTCCAATGAAGCCGAGGATCTGATCACCAATCCAACCCTGGTCGAAGAACTAAATGCCAAAATTAATCAAATCAATACGCTGTTCCTGAAACATCATGTAAATTCGGTGGATGAACTCATCGAAATCCGGGAAAAACTTTCCGGGGAACAGCAGGGATTTTCGGAAGTGGAAGTTTTTATTTCAGAAACCGAAAAGAAAATTTTGATGCTGGAAAAGAGTCTGACACAACTGACCGATCAGCTTTCAAAAAACCGCAAAAAATCGGCACCTGTTTTCATCAGCAAAATTGAGAGTCTTCTGAAGCAACTCGGACTCGAAAAGGCAAAAGTGGAAGTACAGCTCACTGAAAATAAAAATTTCACGTCTTTCGGGAAGGAAAATATTCAGTTTTTGTTTCAGGCGAATGCCGGTTTTCCTTTGAAGCCGATACAGTCGGCGATTTCGGGAGGCGAGCGTTCTAGAGTGATGCTTTCCGTTAAAAAACTCATGGCCGAAAACGCTGAACTTCCTACGCTGATTCTGGATGAAATCGACACCGGAGTTTCGGGTAAAGTTGCGGAAGAAATGGGCAACGTGATGCGTGAAATGTCCGAAAACATGCAGCTCATCGTCATTACTCACCTTGCGCAGGTCGCTGCGAAAGGAAATGACAATTATAAAGTGGTGAAAGAAGAAATTTCGAATAAAACGCAGACGAATATTATTTCTCTGAGTTCAGAAGAGAAACTGCAGGAAATAGCGCAGTTGCTTTCGGGAAGTAAAATCACGGATGCGGCAGTTTCCCAGGCCAAAGAACTGATGAGAAATTAAGAAATCACACCGCTTCCCACCAATTCATCGTCCAGATACCAGGCGGCGAACTGACCTTCAGCAATTGCAGACTGCGGGTTTACAAACTCAATATAAAAACCTTCCTCAAACTGATACAGGAACGCCTTTTCCAGCGCCTGACGGTAACGGATTCGGACTTTTACAGCCAACTGTTCGCCGTTTTCCAGTCTTAAATCCTCACGAACCCAATGCACATCGCTGTTTTCAATTTTTAAAGCTTTCCGGAAAAGTCCCGGAAAATTTTTCCCTTCGCCAACAAAAATGATGTTGTCCTCCATATTTCTGGAGATGATGAAGCAGGATTCTTTATGGCCGCCAATGCCAAGACCTTTGCTTTGTCCGATTGTAAAATAATGGGCGCCCTGATGTTTGCCGATTACTTTTCCGTCGGATTTTTGATAAACAGTTTTTTTGGAGAGAAACTGCAGTTCTTCCAATTTTGATGAAAAATCCGGCAATTTTTGCTGAAATCCATTAAAATCGTTAAAAATTTCAACAATTTCTCCTTCTTTTGGTTCGAGCTGCTGTTGAAGGAATATCGGCAAACTTACTTTCCCGATAAAGCAGAGACCTTGGGAATCCTTTTTGTCGGCAGTAACCAAACCAATTTCTTTTGCGATTTCCCGAACTTCCGGCTTGGTGAGTTCACCAATCGGAAACAGTGATTTTGAAAGCTGGTTCTGATTCAGCTGGCAGAGGAAATACGACTGGTCTTTATTGTTGTCTTTTCCGGCAAGCAGATGGAATATTTCCTTTCCGTTTTCATCAAAAGTAGAATCAACACGGGCGTAATGACCGGTCGCAACTTTATCGGCACCCAGAGAAAGAGCCGTTTTCATAAAAACATCGAATTTTACTTCGCGGTTGCAGAGCACATCGGGATTTGGAGTCCGTCCGCTTTTATATTCCGCAAACATGTAATCAACGATCCTTTCCTTGTAAAGGTCGCTCATATCTATCACCTGAAAAGGAATTCCGAGTTTTTTAGCAACAAGAAGGGCATCATTGCTGTCCTCAATCCACGGGCATTCATCTTCCAGCGTTACGGAAGCATCATTCCAGTTGCGCATAAAAAGAGCAACCACTTCATGACCCTGTTGCTGCAGCAAATACGCTGCAACACTTGAATCTACACCTCCCGACAAACCGACAACAACTTTCATATTTTTTTGTAATAATGAAGACGGATGAAATCCGCCTAATTTTCTGCAAATTTAAGATATTCTATCAGATTTTTCTCCGGTTCAAAATACATGGTTTGAATGGAAGAAATAGAAGAATAATTAATGATGGTTAGAGCGTATTCAAATCTTCTGCGATGAGCCACGCTTCACTCCAGCACGCCTGAAAATTAAAACCGCCTGTCACCGCATCAATATTCAGGACTTCTCCGGCGAGATAGAAGTTTTCCAGGATTTTCGACCTCATATTTTTAAAATTGATTTCCTTTAACTCCACGCCGCCTGCAGTTACAAATTCGTCCTTGTATGTTGATTTTCCGGAAACGGTCATCAGATTTTTGCAGAGATTCTGCAGAATAAGCTGTAGTTCTTTAGCAGAGATGTTGGAAATGTTCTTGTCAAGGTCCAGTTTCGAAAGCCACAGAATGCGGTGCCAGAATCTTGTGGTAATATCAAAGATTTTTGAAGTCCCGATTGATTTTTTTGGATTTTCTTCTCTGAAATTCTTGAAAATTTCTTCCGCAGTTTGCGTATCCATTCCGATAAAATTTACCAAAATATCGAAACGATATTTTAAGTCGGCGAGCTCGCGTGCTTTCCAGGCCGAAATTTTAAGAATCGCGGGTCCTGAAAGTCCCCAATGCGTAATCAACATCGGTCCCGATTCCTCCGTTTTTAATTGTGGAATTGAAACTTCGGCATAAGGAAAACTGGTTCCCATTAAGTCTTTCAGGACTTCGTTTTTTATGTTGAAAGTAAAAAGCGAAGGAACAGGCTCCACAATTTTATGCCCGAGATTTTGAATTAATTTTAAAGATTTTGGGGAGCTTCCGGTCGCATACACCACGAAATCAACGTAATATACTCCTGAATTTGTTCTGATGATATACTGATGCTCTTTTTTTTCGATCTCTACCACAACCGACTGTGTTTTAACCTCGAAATTCCTGTTTAAAACATGATTTACCATCGCATCGATGATGGATTGGGACGAATTGCTTTCGGGAAACACGCGGTTGTCATCTTCAATCTTGAGCGGAACGTTTCGTTGGTCGAACCATTCCATCGTGTCGCCGGGCTGAAATTTGTGAAAAACACTCAAAAGTTCCTTATTTCCACGCGGATAAAAACGCGACAGTTCTTTCGGATCGAAGCAGGCATGAGTCACATTGCATCTTCCACCCCCGGAAATTTTCACTTTCTGCAGTACGTCGGTATTCTGTTCCAGTATCGTTACGCTGAATTTGTTTTCATCGAGATTTGCTGCGCAGAAAAAGCCTGCTGCACCGCCTCCAATTATTATGACTGATTTTTTTTCCATATTGATTCGGCAAAAATACAATTTTTCTAAACCACCATTAATCCGTAAATTTGGCCTTCCAAAAAAACAATAAATGTCAGTATATCATTATAAATTTGAAGTGCGCTGGAGCGATATTGATGCGAACCGTCATCTCGCCAATTCCACTTATGTCGAATATTGCGCACAAACCCGAATGGCTTTCATGAACACTCATAAAATGGGGCTTAAGGAACTGAACAGATGGGGAATCGGACCGGTGATGCTGCATGAAAGGTATTCGTTTTTTAAAGAAATTCTTCCGGACCAAATTATTTATGTGAGTCTTGAGATCTCCGGAATGTCTGAAGATGCTAGCATTTACCAATTTGTTCATAAATTTTATCATGAAGACGGTACCCATTGCGCTACTTCGGAAGCAACAGGCGTCTGGATTGATATGATGCTGAGAAAAACCACAACTCCGCCGGATGACATTCTGGAAGTCATGAAGGAATTCAGCACCGAAAACACCAAAGTTCTGACCAGAGAAGACCTGAAAAATCTTCCTTTCAGACCGGAAAATACTGATCCTTCAAAATTTCTGTAATTTTTTTCCTTTGCTCTTAACGCTTTTAAACCCAATCGTCATGCTCGAAGATAAATCTCCACAACTCACTCCCATTTCCGCTTTCGGCGAATTCGGGCTGATCAAACATTTAACCGAAAATTTTAGTTTTGAGAACGAATCTACTGAAGTCTCCATCGGCGATGATGCTGCTGTCATCAATCCCGGAAACCAAAAAGTAGTGGTAACGACCGATGTTTTGGCAGAAGGCGTTCATTTCAATCTCGGCTACGTTCCTTTAAAGCATTTGGGTTACAAAGCAGTGGTCGTGAATCTAAGCGATATTGCTGCCATGAATGCTGTTCCTACACAGATTCTGGTCTCATTTGCGATTTCCAACCGCTTTCCGGTAGAAGCGCTCGAAGAAATTTATGCAGGAATTGCTTTGGCCTGTAAACGCTATAAAGTTGATCTGGTGGGAGGTGATACAACGAGTTCTACTTCGGGTCTGGTCATGAGCATTACCGCGATTGGTCTGGAACATTCTGAAAATATCGTAAAAAGAAACGGGGCGAAATCAAACGATTTACTCGTAGTGACGGGCGATTTGGGAGGTGCTTATCTTGGACTTCAGATTCTGGAACGCGAACATTCGGTATTTCTTGCGAATCCGAACATGCAGCCTGAAATGGAAGGGTATGATTATATTCTTGAAAAACAGCTGAAACCGGAAGCCAGAACCGACATTAAAAAAACGCTGAAAGAACTGGACGTGATGCCAACTTCAATGATTGATGTTTCAGATGGCCTGTCGTCGGAAATTCTTCACCTTTCGGATCAAAGTAAAGTTGGATTCCGTTTGTATGAAGAAAAAATCCCGATGGATTCGCTGACGATATCCACTGCTGATGAGCTCAACCTGAATCCTGTGATGTGTGCCATGAACGGCGGTGAAGATTACGAGTTGCTTTTCACCATTTCTCCCGAAGATTTCGAAAAAATTAAAAACCACCCGGATTTCAGCATTATTGGGCACGCTGTAGATTTGGAGCAGGGTAATTTTCTTGTAGCAAGAGGCAGCGGCGAACTGATTGCTCTGAATGCGCAGGGTTGGGATGCTTTTCTAAAGAAATAATTCAAAAGAAGTGAGCAAATTTGGACAAGTAATTTGATTTATACTTTTTGCCCTACAAATGCGGCAAAAACGTTGGGGTGAATGAGTTCATCGACATTTATCGAGATATCGTTTGCTTCTATTTTTGCTTTTTCAAATTTGGTTTCATCAAAATAAAGGAGTTTCCACTCGCCGTTATCGTATTCCAGATAACTTAAATTTTCGATCCAGTCGCCTGAATTCAGGTAGCGGACAGACCCTTTTTCAGTGGTAACAATCCGGTCTGCGGGTTGGTGAATATGGCCGCAAATCACGAAATCATATTTGTTTTCGATGGCGAGTTCAATGGCTTTCTCTTCGAAATCACCGATAAATTTCACCGCATTTTTCACAGAATTCTTTATTTTTTTGGAAAGTGAAAGTTTTTTCTTTCCCATGCTTTCGAGGACAAAATTAATCGCTCTGTTCACAAGAATCAGCCAGTCATACCCGATTCCGCCGATTTTTGCAATGAATTTTGCACCGCCTTTTGTCGTGTTATCGAAGATGTCGCCATGAAACAGCCAGTGTTTTTTACCGTTGATTTCCAGCAGATATTTATCCGTCAGATAGAGGTTACCCATCGTCAGATCTGAATATTTTCTTAGGAATTCGTCGTGGTTTCCGGTAATGTAAATGATTTGGGTTTCGCTTTTCATCATCCTGAAAAACTCACTCAGAACCGCCATATGCGAATTGGGGAAATATTTTTTGGAAAAAGCCCAGCCATCGATGATATCGCCGTTCAGAATCAGCATCTTCGGATTGATGCTTTTCAGATACGCCACCAGTTCAGAGGCGTGACAGCCGTAAGTCGCCAGATGAATGTCTGAAAGAACAACGATTTCTACATTGCGTTTTTCCATTTAAATTTTTTCAAAGTTAATGGTTCATGCTGATATGCGTATGAATTTAAATTTAATTTTTCAAAACCCAGTTAACGGAAGTTTAATTCCAAAAAAAAACGAAGTGAAGACCTCAGAAAAAGAGATGCTTCACTTCGTTAATTTAAATTCCTTTCGCTGAAGTTTATCTGCTCTTCTTCGCTTTTGCAATATTGATGATTACTTCCACCGCTTTTTCCATGCTTTCGAGCGCTACATATTCGTATGGTCCGTGGAAATTCAGACCGCCGGCAAAAATATTCGGGCAAGGCAATCCCATATAAGAAAGCTGTGCACCGTCGGTGCCACCGCGGATGGCTTTTATTTTCGGTTCAATATTCGCCTCTTTCATCGCCTGTTCGGCAATATCCACAATGTGCATTTTGCCTTCAAACTGCTGTTTCATGTTGCGGTACTGCTCCTTGATTTCAATTTCTGCCGTTCCTTCCCCAAATTTTTGGTTGAATTCCGTTACTTTTTCCGTCATGATTTTCTTGCGCGCTTCAAACTTTTCATGGTCGTGATCGCGGATGATGTATTGAATCTTCGCCTCAGAAACATCCGATTTTAAATCGGTCAGGTGGTAGAATCCTTCAAACCCTTTTGTTGTGGAAGGCGTTTCGTTTTCCGGAAGCATTTTTATGAATTCTGCTGCCAGAAGACTTGCATTCACCATCTGTCCGAACGCGTAACCAGGATGAACACTCAATCCGTGGATTTTTACGACTGCACCTGCGGCGTTGAAATTTTCATATTCAAGTTCGCCGATTTCACCGCCGTCCATTGTATACGCCCAGTCGGCGCCGAAGTTTTTTACATCGAATTTGTGCGCACCACGACCGATTTCTTCATCTGGAGTGAATCCGATAGCCATTTTTCCGTGTTTGATTTCCGGATGTGACAAAAGAAATTCGGCAGCCGTGACGATTTCCGCCAAGCCGGCTTTGTCATCAGCGCCGAGAAGTGTGGTTCCGTCAGTCGTAATCAGCGTTTTTCCGATATAATCTTTAAGGCTTTTAAATTTTGCTGAAGAAAGCGTGAATCCTGTTTCTTTGTTCAAAACAAGATCTTCACCGTTATACTCTTTCCAAATCTGAGGATTTACATTCTCGCCGCTGAAATCCGGCGAAGTGTCATAATGGGAAATGAATCCCACAACCGGTTCACTGTCATTTTCAATATTTGAAGGAACGTACGCATAAATATAACCGTTATCATCAAGTTTTACATCGCTTAAACCCAATGCTTTCAGTTCTTCAAAAATATATTTGGCAATATCCCACTGTCTTTCGGTAGACGGAGTGGCTTCGCTTTCTGGATCGCTGGTTGAGTAAATTTTAACGTAAGAAAGGAAACGGTTCAAAAGTTTTGTTTTCCATTCCTGGCTGAATTCGATTGTCTGCATAAAAATAAATTTTAACAAAGTTAAAATTTTCGGCGGAGGTAAAAGATAAAAGGAGATGCTTATTTTTAACAGTACCATGACAGTCTCTTCAAGTAATTAAAAATCAAATCAATATTTCAGCACTGCCTTTCAACCTTATTTTTTAAAGTTTTGCTATCTTTGAGAAAATCAAAAAGCCAAAATGTTTTTAACCGAATGTCCGCGAGATGCCATGCAAGGCTGGAGTGAAATGATCCCGACCCAACAGAAAATCGACTATATCAATGCTTTGATGGAAGTGGGTTTCGATGTGCTGGATTGCGGAAGTTTTGTCTCCCCGAAAGCGATTCCTCAAATGGCAGATTCCGGTCAGGTGATTGATCAGATCGATAAAACACTTTCAAACACGAAACTTTCGGTGATTGTCGCCAATTTCCGCGGCGCCGAAAAAGCGCTTGAACATCAGAATGTTGATATTCTGGGTTTTCCTTTCTCGATTTCCGAAACTTTTCAGTACCGCAACACGAATAAAAATCAGGAAGAGGCTTTTCAGGATATCCTGAAGATTTTTGAACTCACAGGCAGTCAAAACAAGGAACTCAACATCTATTTTTCAATGGCTTTCGGCAATCCTTATGGAGAAAAGTGGGACTGGCAGGAAGTGGATTTCTGGACGAACCGTTTCAGTGAAATCGGGATAAAAAACATCCTGCTTTCGGACACAACGGGTGTTGCCGATACCGCGAGTATTGAGG
Source organism: Kaistella sp. (assembly GCA_019459085.1). Classification (GTDB taxonomy): domain Bacteria; phylum Bacteroidota; class Bacteroidia; order Flavobacteriales; family Weeksellaceae; genus Kaistella. The sequence continues at coordinate 91,175 of JAIBEW010000019.1, read as the reverse complement.
TTCTTTTTGAAAAAATTCCGGCGAAATATCCCGAAATCGATTTCGGAGCACATTTTCACAACCGCTACGAAGATTCTTACCCAAAGCTCAAATCAGCATACGACAAAGGCTGCAGAAGATTTGATTCTGCTATCAAAGGAATCGGTGGCTGCCCAATGGCAAAGGATGATTTGGTCGGAAATATGCCGACGGAACAGGTGATTAATTTCATGGCAACAGAAAAGATTAAGCATTCACTGAATCTTCTTAACTTCGAAAGTGCTTACAACCAGGCGAAAGATATTTTTCACTTTTAAAAATCAATCATGACATCAAAAGTAACTTACCTCGGCGATCTGCGATGCGAATCTGAACATTTACAGTCAGGAACCGTCATTTTAACCGACGCACCTACTGACAATCACGGAAAAGGAGCTGCTTTTTCGCCCACCGATCTTTATGCAACTTCGCTGGCGCAGTGTATGCTGACAACAGTCGCAATCCTGGGAAAAGATGAAGGATTGAATATTGACGGATCGTATGCGGAAGTTCAGAAAATCATGAATCCAAAGCCGAGAAAAATCGGAGAAATTATCTGTGATCTGTACTTTAAAGGAAATTTTTCTGAAGAAGAAAAAGAATTTATAAAAGAAACAGCACTGAACTGCCCGGTGGCGCTTTCTCTACACCCTGATGTGAAAAAAACTATCAGTTTTAATTATAAATAGTCAGGGTTTTAAACCATCCCCAACTCAAACCGGGCCTCTTCGCTCATCATGTCCTTATTCCAGGACGGCTCGAAGGTAAGTTCCAGATCTACATTTTTCACGCCTTCCACTTCTGCAATCCTTTCGCGTACTTCTGCAGGTAAACTTTCAGCAACAGGACAGTTTGGTGTGGTTAAAGTCATGATCACTTTCACTTCGCCCTCTTCTGAAATCTGCACATCATAAATAAGTCCGAGTTCATAAATGTCAACCGGGATCTCGGGATCGTAGACCGTTTTTAAGTTTTTGATGATATTTTCGCCGATGTCGGCAATTTGGTCGTCGGTAAAAGCCATTTTTTTTTGTTTTTTGATGCCAAATTCACTTTAGTGAACAGGTTCTTTTCTTTAAATTAATCAGATTTTCGTTCCAGTAATTCTTCCTGACGGAGACGCCTGAAAACGTTTGCCAAAGTTAAGACATCTTTTTCACAATATTGAACAATTCTAAATAAGTCTTTTTCTATATGATAAATCGACGAAACCATAGACCCGTCGATATCGTCTTTCGGTGTAGGAATTCCGAAGACGTGAGCGAGAAGTTCCAGCGAAATGAACGATTTATAATCTCCGAATTTCCAGAGTTCCATCGTGTCAAGATGCGGAATTTCCCAAGGTTTTTTACCGAACATCTGAAAAGGTTTCGGCGGCTGCATTCCGTTGATGAGGAAACGCCTTGCAACCCACGGAAAATCAAATTCCTTTCCGTTGTGTGCGCAGAGGATAACGTCGCGGAGTTTCGGGCGGTTGAAGATTTCTCCAAATTCCTGCAGAAGCATTTTTTCATCATCCCCGAAAAAACTTTTGATCATCAGTTTTTCATTTTTTTCGAGAATTCCGACTGAAATACAGATGATTTTACCGAATTCTGCCATAATTCCGCCTCTTTCGCTGTAAAATTCTTCGGCAGTAAAATCTTCTTTACGCTGCATCCTGGTTTTCTTGTCCCAGAGATACTGGTCGGTTTCATTCAAATCTTCCCAGTTCCCGGATTGCGGCACCGTTTCAATGTCGAGAAAGAGGACTTTTTCTAAAGGGATTTGCTGAATCATCTTAAACAGAATTAAGGATTTGTTTGACGAAGTTAACAAATTATCCAACTTCAAGCCCGTTTTTCACCGGCAAAGAAGTGGTCAAAAGCGTTACCTCTTTGTTTTCGCCATAAACGCCCAGAACCAGACATTCGCTGAAAAAGTTGGCAATCTGTTTCTTCGGAAAGTTGACGACCGCAAGAATTTGCAAGCCGATCAAAGCATCTTTTGAATAGAGTTCGGTGATTTGCGCCGCAGATTTTTTAATCCCGAGTTCCCCGAAATCGATTTTCAGTTTATAGGAAGGGTTTCTGGCTTCCGGAAAATCCTCAACGGAAATGATGGTTCCGCTTCTGATATCTATTTTTTCAAAATCGCTCCAAGAAATTTCAGTTTTTATCATATTGGTAAAGAATGAATTAAATGTTCTATTTTGAGTCTGCTTTCTGCATATTTTTTCTGAAGGATTGAATCTTCGCCCATTCTGCGGTAATATTCCAAAGCTTTTTCACCAAAATATTTTTTATGGAAATCGGAAACCTCAGGAATCTGCGGAAAGATTTCATGGAACAGCATTTCATAATACGCCTGAAATTCCCTTTCATTTTTATCCTCCACCACATTTCCGGGCGCTTTCTGGCGCACATGCAGCATTTCGTGCGCCATCATATTGGCTACAAGAACCAGATCGAAATCAAAAAGGTTTTTAGGAATCATGACTTTCTGTTTTTCTCCAAGCGCGCCTTCAGCAGTCAGCAGCATCGATTTTGGAGAAAGTTCTTCGCGAAATCCAAAACCTCCGAAATTCTCATGATCAAGACCAAAATTTCTGATGAGAAACCCGGCGGCATCCAGAATCTGGTCATTTTCCCGGTAGGCTTCAAGATGTGATTTTATATGTTCCAGATTCATCAACGACATTGTTTCAGACAAAATTAAATATTTAGCAAGTAGAAAATCCAAAGCTTCATTCAAATAAAAGAAATTTTTTAAATTTACTTATCAAAAAAACCGGCATGTTGGTCAAAATCTACGGAAGTGCCATTCACGGAGTTTCTGCGCAGATCATCACCATTGAGGTGAATGTGGATACCGCAGGAGTGGGCTATCATTTGGTGGGTTTGCCCGATAATGCTATTAAAGAAAGCAGTTACCGGATTTCTGCCGCTCTGAAAAATGTCGGTTTCAAAATTCCCGGAAAAAAAATCACAATCAATATGGCTCCGGCTGACCTCAGAAAAGAGGGTTCTGCGTATGATTTAAGCATCGCGCTCGGAATTTTGGTGGCTTCTGACCAGATTATTGCAGAAAATATCGGAGAGTACATCATTATGGGCGAACTCTCGCTCGACGGCAGTCTGCAGCCGATAAAAGGAGTGCTTCCAATCGCCATAAAAGCCCGGGAAGACGGTTTCAAAGGCATCATTCTGCCGAAACAGAATACGCGGGAAGCCGCCATCGTGAACAGTCTGGAGGTGTACGGGGTTGAAAATATAAAAGAGGTCATTGATTTCTTTCACGCTGGAATTCCGCTGGAAAGAACGGAAATTGATACCCGAAAAGAGTTTCAGGATAAAATCAATTATTTTCCGTTTGATTTTTCTGAAGTTAAAGGCCAGGAAACTGCGAAACGTGCGATGGAAGTCGCTGCAGCAGGCGGACACAATATTATTCTCATCGGTCCGCCCGGAAGCGGGAAAACCATGCTCGCCAAAAGAGTTCCGAGCATTCTGCCGCCTTTGACCCTTAAAGAAGCTTTGGAAACGACAAAGATTCATTCTGTAGCAGGAAAAATAGGAACCGAAACATCGCTCATGACCATCCGGCCGTTCCGCAGCCCGCATCATACCATTTCTGATGTTGCACTGGTCGGTGGCGGCAGTTATCCGCAGCCCGGAGAAATTTCTCTGGCGCACAACGGCGTTCTTTTTCTGGATGAAATGCCGGAATTTAAAAGAACCGTTCTTGAAGTGATGCGCCAGCCGCTCGAAGACCGTGAAGTAACCATTTCCCGCGCTAAATTTTCAGTGAATTACCCGGCCAGTTTTATGCTGATCGCCAGTATGAATCCCAGTCCGAGCGGATATTTTCCCGATGATCCGAACAATACTTCTTCGGTTTTTGAAATGCAGCGTTATATGAACAAGCTTTCGGGGCCGCTTTTAGACAGGATCGACATTCATATTGAAGTCCAGAAAGTGGAATTTGACCAACTTGCCGACCGACGCAAAGGAGAACAGAGTGAAGCGATCAGACAGCGGGTTCTGAAGGCGCGGGAAAAGCAGACAGAAAGGTATCAGGATTTGGAAATGAGTTATAACGCTCAGATGGGCCCGAAAGAAATTGAAAAATTCTGCGAACTCGATGAAACTTCGAAAAATCTCATTAAAACAGCCATGGAAAAACTGAATCTTTCGGCCAGAGCGTATGACAGAATCCTGAAAGTTTCCAGGACCATTGCCGATCTGGAAAATTCAGAAAAACTGAATTCCGAACATATTTCGGAAGCCATCCAATACCGAAGTCTGGACCGGGAATTCTGGAATGTTTAGCTTTTTTAAAACAGCATTAACTTCCGCAAAAAAAACATTTTTACTGCTTTTTTACAGAAACCACAAAGTCATACACCAGCTGGTGCTGCTCATCGTTCAGTTTTGCTTTTGGCGCCATCGCATTCATGATTCCCACCCAATCCTGCGCGGAATGATCTGATGGATTGGGCAGATCATGGCAACGTTTGCATGAATTCTCGAAAATAGTCTTGCCCTGAGCCAGTTTTTCTGAAGTAGTGGCATTCACAGTCGTTACTGTAGTCGCTTTTGGCGTGCATGAAATTAAAAAAAGTGTTATACCGGAAGCGGCAACCATCAGATTCTTTATCATAATTTTAAATTATTTAGGTGCGTTTCCTTTTTTCATACCGGAAACTGCCTTCTGTTAAAAATCAAAAATACTAAAAATGTTTATACATTTGTCCGGCTAAATTTTTCAAATGAAGGTGTCGTGGATTAAGCATCGGCTTGAGTTAAAGGAAATTTTCTCCATTTCCTACGGAAATTATTCGCACCGCGACGCATTACTTGTTATCCTTTCGCACAAAGGCAATTCAGGTTACGGTGAATGTGTGGGAATTGATTATTACAGCATTGATCTCGAGGTTTTTATCCTGAAATTAAAGCAAATACAGCAGGTTGTTGAAAGCACAGAAATCCTGATTCCGGGAGAGTTTTATTCTTTTTTACTGAATCTTGAATTGCATCCGTTTTTACGGTCTGCATTGGACTGTGCTTATTGGGATCTGTTCGGAAAACTTGAAAACAAAACTTTCTGCGAACTCAATCAGTTTTCTTTCACGAAATTACCGGACTCGTCCTTAACCATCAGCATCGCGCCCGTTGAGCAGCAAATTCAGAAAATCAGAGAGTCAGACTGGCAGAAATTTAAAGTGAAGGCGAAAACCCTTGACCGCAAGTCGATTTTCAGCCTTCTCGATACCGGAAAAAATATCGCGCTGGATGCCAATTCGGGTTTTTCTGAAGAGGATTGCGAATTTTTGCAGTGCAATGCATGCTCCATAGGTTTTGATTATGTGGAACAGCCGCGCGGTGTAGGAAAATATGCCCATTTAAACAGAAATTTGAATGTAAACTGGATGGCTGATGAAGACTGTCAGAATATCTCTGATTTAAAAAAACTTCAGCCGCACTATTCTTCAGTCAATATTAAGCTGATGAAATGTGGCGGCATTACTCCTGCTCTGGACTTCATCCATGAAGCGAAAAATCTGAACTTTAAAGTAATGATTGGCTGTATGACGGAATCTTCGGTTGGTATTTCAGCAGGAATTGCGCTTGCCGGTTTATGTGATTTTGCGGATCTGGATGGTGCCAATTTAATTGCCAATGATTATGCAATCGGCAGCTTTGTACAGAAAGGTCTACTCACACTTTCAGAAAAACCGGGTCTCGGAATTTCTCTGGTTTAAAAAGTCCCTAAGAATTGTTATTTTTGCTGCACTGAATTTTTGAGCGACCCAGATTGCTCAAACTTTTAAAATTCTAATTCAATCAAGCTTATGGCAAGAATCCTTACCGGAATACAGGCAACAGGAACCCCACATCTCGGAAATCTTTTGGGAGCGATTATTCCCGCAATAGAACTTTCGAAAAAACCCGAAAACGAATCGTTTCTTTTTATCGCAAACATGCATTCCTTAACTCAGATTAAAGATGCGGCGGCGCTTAAACAGAATACTTACGAAATTGCGGCAGCATGGCTGGCCTGCGGGTTGGATACCGATAAAACTTTTTTTTACCGCCAGAGCGACATTCCCGAAGTATGCGAACTTTCCTGGTATCTTTCGTGTTTTTATCCTTACCAAAGGCTTACTTTGGCCCATTCATTTAAAGATAAAGCTGACCGTTTGGATGATGTGAATGCGGGACTTTTTACGTATCCGGTTCTGATGGCTGCAGATATTCTGCTGTATGATGCCGAAATTGTTCCGGTTGGCAAAGACCAGCTTCAGCATCTGGAAATGGCACGCGATATGGGCGCAAGATTCAACCATCAGATGGGCGAAGTTTTTGTGCTTCCGCAGGCTGAACTTCAGGAAGATACGAAATATGTTCCCGGAACCGACGGCCAGAAAATGTCGAAATCCAGAGGAAATATCATCAATATTTTTCTTCCGGAAAAAGAACTGAAAAAACAGGTGATGGGCATCGAAACCGATTCCAAATCCCTGGAAGAGCCGAAAGATCCTGCAACCGACAAAGTTTTTGCACTGTACGAACTCATTGCTTCTTCCGAAGAGACTGCAGCCTTAAGACAGAAATATCTTGCCGGAAATTTCGGGTACGGCCATGCAAAAACGGAACTTTTTCATATGATTTTAGCCCGATTTTCCAAAGAACGCGAACTTTTTACGTATTATATGAACAATCTTCCTGAACTAGAAGAAAAACTGCAGACAGGCGCAGAAAAAACGCGTAAAGTAGCGACCGAAACGTTGAAAAGAGTGCGTACAAGTCTGGGAATGTAAATAAACCGTTAAAATTTTCAGAATATAAAATAGATGGCTGCTTTAAAGGATTTTTATACCATAACATCTAAGGAAAAAACGGAAACCGGAATTTTTCTGGTTCATGTTGTCCTGAACAAAAATCACGAAATCTTTAAGGGGCATTTTCCGGGAAATCCTGTAGTTCCGGGTGTTTGCATGATGCAGATGGTGAAGGAATTAACCGAAGAAATTCTGCAGAAAAAACTTGCTTTCACATCCGCTTCCAATGTTAAATTTATATCGTTTATCAATCCAGAACTGACGCCGGAATTGGTGCTGACACTGGATGTTATGGCAGGCGAAGAGATCAAAGTAAAAAACACGGCATCTTTTGGTCAGACTATTGCATTAAAGATGTCGGTAAAATATAAAGAAATACAATAATGAAAACCCTTTTCCTTCTCCTGACTTCTTTCCTCTTCTTTTTTTCCAATACTGATCTGGACTCGGTCAGAAAAAATTATCCGTCTGCTAATCTTTCAAAAGCAAATGCAGATGCATTTAAAAATACGGTGGCAAAAGCCTCCTCTTCCGATGCTGTTTTTAAAGGCTACAAAGCGGCTTCAGAGATTATTTCGGCTAAATTTATGAAGGGAAATGAGCGTAAAGCGGCGCTTACCGGCGGAATAAAATCTCTGGAAAGCACTATTGCGGCAAATCCGGCTCAGGTAGAACTCCGTTTTATCCGATTCAGTATTCAGGAAAATCTCCCGAAAATTGTGAAATACAATTCTAAAATCACCGAAGATAAAAATTTCATCCTTAAAAATTATTCGAGACAGAATTCGGGACTGAAAAATTATATCAAAACATATTTAAAATCTTCGAAATTGCTGACTCCAGCCGAAAAAGCTTCTTTAAAATAATCTATGAATAAATTCCGCCGTTGATGTTGATGATTTCACCGGTAATGTAAGAGGATTTTCTGCCCGCCAGAAAGGCAACCAGATCCGCAACTTCTTCAGCCTCTCCGAAACGGTTTGCCGGAATCATGGCTTTGAGTTCATTTTCATTGAATTCTGCAGTCATTTCCGTTTTTATAAAACCCGGAGCTACTGCATTTACCGTAATATTCCTTTTTGCCACTTCCTGAGCCAGGGCTTTTGTAGCACCAATTACGGCACTTTTCGCGGCAGAATAGTTGGTTTGTCCTGCGGTTCCCTTCAATCCGGAAACAGAAACCATGTTGATGATGCGTCCGTATTTGTTTCTGAGCATTTTCTGTATGAAAAAACGGGTAACATTGAAGAAACCGTTCACACTGGTGTTCATGACCGAATTCCAGTCATCGGTGCTCATCCACATAAAAAGACCGTCACGCGTGATTCCGGCATTATTGATGATGACTTCTACGATTGAATCCGAATTTTTTTCTTCCCAAATTTCCAGTATTTTCTGGGTTTCTTCCGCATTTCCGACATCAAATTTCAGAATTTCTCCGGTGGAACCGAGTTTTTCAACTGCGTCCAAGGTTTCCAGAGCGGCCGCTTCGTTCGACTGATAATTGATGAGCAGATGATAGTTTTTTTCTTCGGCCAGTTTAAGACAAACCGCTCTGCCTATTCCTCTGGATCCTCCTGTAATAATGGCACATTTCCGCATGATAGAATTAGTTTTCCATTAAATAATTTTTCACTTTTTCGATGTATGGATACATGATCATATCCTCTGAAAAAGCAGGAATAATTTCTCTGATTTCTTCATAGATTTTTCTTGTAGAAGCAGAAATTTTGTCCTGTGAACCCGAAAATTCCACTGCCTGAACTATTGTTACGGCTTCAATAGCCAAGACTTCGAAAGCGTTAACAATGGTTTTGCTGCAGATCAGAGCAGCATTGGTTCCCATGCTTACGATATCCTGATTGTCGTTGTTATTGGGGATGCTGTGAACGTACATGGAGTTCGAGAGCATTTGGTTCTCTGCTGTGGTGGAAGTCGCAGTGAATTGCACGCCCTGCATTCCGAAATTAAATCCCAATTTTCCCAGATTCATAAAAGGGGGAAAAATTTCATTGATTTTAGAATTCAACAGGTAATTCAGCTGTCTTTCGGCCAGCATCGTAAGTTTGGTGACCACGAGTTTAAGTTTGTCCATTTCCAGGGAAATATAATCGCCGTGGAAGTTTCCACCGTGGTAAACATGGTTGTCTTCTGAAATAATAATCGGATTGTCGTTCGCGGAATTGATTTCTCTTTCCAACACATTCTCTGCGTTTTCCAGAGTTTCAAGAACCGGTCCCAAAATCTGTGGAACGCAGCGCAGCGAATAATATTCCTGGACTTTGTCTTTAAAAATATCTTCCTGAGTCTCGTTGTGATAAAGGTGATCTTCTCTTTTTCGGATCAACTGGCTGTCGGAAAGGTAATTCCGCATTTTTTCAGCGATTTTATGCTGCCCTGCATGTTTTTTTGTCGCATTTAAAGCTTCCGAGAAATGGTCGTCGTACGCCTGAACCAGTTCGTTGATGGCACAGGAAAGTTTCACGGAAATTTCCAGAAGTTTTCTGGTATGATAGGTGTTGATGATGCCGATTCCCGACATTGTGGAAGTGCCGTTCATCAACCCGAGTCCTTCGCGGATTTCGATGGTAATGGGCTGCAGATTTTCAAGGGCAAAAACTTTCTGAGTCGGTTTTCGGTCTCCTTTATAAAAAACTTCGCCTTCACCGATCAGCACGAGTGCCAAATGAGCCAACTGAACCAGGTCGCCGCTTGCGCCAACGCCTCCGTGTTCAAAAATCAGTGGAGTGATGTCTCTGTTGATGAGTTCACGCAGTAAAAAAATAACGGAAGTGTGAATTCCGGAATTCCCCAAAGAAAGGGTATTGAGTCTTGCCAGCATCACCGCTTTTACAACCGTTGGTGAAAGCGGATTTCCAATTCCTGAAGAATGACTTCTGATTAAATTATACTGCAGCTGAAGGCGGTCTTCTTCGGAAACCCGGTATTGTGCCATGGGCCCGAAACCTGTATTTACGCCGTAAATTACTTTATTTTTTGAAAAGTCTTTAAGAAACTGAAAACTTTCCTCCACCCTTTTTACCAAAGCATCATCCAGATCAACCGGAACTTTTTTGAAAACAACTTCCTGGAAATCTTCGATCTTCAAATCTTTATTTAATATCATTGATTATTCTTTAAAAAGAAAACGTATTATAAATCAAATATTTGTATTTAATTTTGTTTACAAATATAAAAAAATATGGCGAAAGAATCCGTAGACGTGCTGGTCATCGGAGCCGGTCCTTCCGGTTGCGTCTCCTCTGCTTTTCTTCACCGTAACGGCATGAAAGTGAAGGTGGTAGAAAAGTCAAAATTTCCGCGTTTGGTGGTGGGCGAAAGCCTGATCCCCAGAGTGATGGATCATTTTGAGGAGGCCGGTCTTTTTCCGGCACTCAATGCGATGGGATTCGAAAAAAAACACAGCGCCAGGTTTTTGAGAGGCGATGAGGTTTGTCAGTTTGATTTCAACGATAAATTCGGGCAAGGATGGGACTGGACGTGGCAGGTTCCGCGAGCCGATTTTGATGATGCTTTGGCCAAAGAAATCGTGAAACAGGGCGTTGATCTGGAATTTGAAACCGAATTGATCGCAATTGAGTTTGACGGAACCGATTCTGTTTCCACCGTGAGAAGCAAAAATGGGGAAACGAAGGAGATTCATGCAAAATTCGTTATCGACTCAAGCGGTTACGGCAGGGTATTGCCACGGCTTCTGGATCTTGAAAAACCTTCGAAACTGGATCCGCATTCCGCGATATTTTCTCATGTCAAAGATTTGGAGAGACAGGAAAATATTGAAGGAACACAAATTTCCTTTGATATCATCAGTACCGAAGTCTGGCTTTGGGTCATTCCTTTCTCCAACGGAAACACAAGCATCGGAATCGTAGGACCAACCGATTATATTGAAAATTTATCTGTTTCAGGCAATAATGCTGAAGCGTTGCAGAACGCGATTGATTCTTCCAATTATTATGCGGAAAGGTTTAAGGATGCTGAATTTCTTTTTGAACCCTGGAAAATGTCGAATTATTCCTGTTCTGTAAAGAAACTTTATGGTGATGGTTTTGCTTTGACTGGGAATGCGGCAGAGTTTTTAGATCCTGTTTTTTCTTCCGGAATGGCTTTCGCGACCGAATCGGGGATGCTTGCGGCAAAACTGGCGATGCGGCAGATTAAAGGGGAAACTGTGGACTGGCAAAAAGATTATTCGGAATACATTCTTTCGGGTGTGGATGTTTTTTCAACCTATGTGCGCGAATGGTATTCTGGAAATCTTCAGAAACTTTTTTTTCATTCTGAAGAAGATAAAGACATTAAGCAGAAAATCTGTGCGGTTTTGGCAGGATATGTCTGGGATCAGAACAATCCCTTTGTGACCAGACATAAAAATTTAATCAAAAATCTGGCTTCTCTGATCGACTGATATTGCAGCGTTTAGCAGTTTGATTTCAATAAAATCTGCCTGAATCAGGAGGAATTTCTGATTGCTGTCTCTCCAAATCGGCAGCCTGCTTTTCCAGTTCGGCTTTTTCTTTTTTCAGCTGTTGGAATTCTTTTCTTCGCTGTTCCTCTTTCATGGCAGTTCCTTTACTCAGATAACCTACCATTCCGCCAATGATCAAGCCGATACCAATCCCACCTAAAATTCCCATAACGTGGGAAAGGGTGAATTTATCAATCAAAAAATCGGTGGTCAGATAAAATAAAATGGAAGCAATCGCCAGAAGCACGAATCCTACAAATGTTAAATTCTTCATATTCTTAAAATTAAAAACCTTCCCAAATTTAATGAAAATTCAGGAAGGTTTTATATTAATATGAAGGTTTTATTATTTTCCGCCTGCGGCACGGTAATAGGTCATTGCTTTTTCCATATTTTCGTTCAAAGCGGCCATTCTGTTTTCAGGACCGGGGTGAGTTGATAAAAATTCCGGTGGTCTTGACGAACCTTGAGAAGCGGCTTCCATTCTGTTCCAGAAAGGGAGAGACTGTCTAGGATCATAACCCGCCATTCCCATCAGATATAAACCCATTTGATCTGCTTCAAGCTCCTGCTTTCTTCCGTAAGCCATCAAACCAACCTGTGCACCAATCGGGTAAACCTGCTGAAAAATCGCAGCGATTTGTCCGTTTGAGATGGTGCTGCCTAAAATTGCACCACCATACTGGGCTACCATTGCCTGAGAAATTCTTTCATTTCCGTGACCTGCAAGAGCATGAGAAACCTCATGACCCATTACTACAGCCAAACCGGTATCGTTTTGAGAAACCGGCAATAGTCCGGTATACACCGCTACTTTTCCGCCCGGCATGCACCACGCATTCACCTGTTTGTCATCAATAAGATTGAATTCCCATTTATAACTGGCCAAATCTGCCTCTCTTCCGATTCCTTTATAATATTTATTGGCCGCGTTTTTAATTCTGAGACCTACATTCTGAACGCTTTTGGCGGCTGTAGTGCCTTTAATCACTTTAGAAGCGGTGAGTGTCTGCTTATATTGCTGCAACGCCATTGCTTCAATTTCTGAGTTGTTGGCGATCTGCAGGGATTTTCTTCCTGTAATTGGGTTGGTTGTACAGGCAGTTACCGTAAGGGCTAAAGCTGTCATTCCAAATAGTTGTGTAATTTTCATAATAGTTTCTTATTTAATGAATCACTTTAAACAATTTTTATTCCAAAAATTTTTTCGGGTTTAATTAGCACTAAATTTGTATGATATAATATCAAATACGAACCGATATGAAAAAAATAATACTGATATTTTGCGGACTTCTGTTCTTTGTGCAGAGCTGTACTTCACAGACTTACATGGATCCCAAATCTCTGGAAAACGCAATCAGCAACAATGAATTCACTTTTATGGCAGAAAAAGCTATTCCCACGAATTACGATGTCATCAATATCATGAATTCAATGCCGAATTCGACTTCATCCAGAATCCTGAATTTAAGCAGCGGTTATACTGTAATTCTGAAAAAATCTGTTTTGGAAGTTAACCTGCCTTATTTCGGAAGAAGTTTCAGCTCAAGCAGGGATTCATCCAATAATGGATATACATTCACCTCGAAAGATTTTACGGTCACAAAAAGTGCAGGCAAAAAAGGAACAACAGTGGTGCAGATTGAAACCAATGATCAGCATGCCGAAAAAAAGATTATCATTGAAGTTTTTAAAAACGGTAAAGCTTTGGTCTCGGTGAATTCCAACGACCGGCAACCGATTTCCTATGATGGATATATGATGAAAAACGAAGCGGTTAAATAGATCTCCCCAAAAGTTTCTCAACGAAAATTTTTGCTTCCGAACTGGGATTTGATTCCAGACCAGAAGCATTTTTTTTATGCTCTTCAAACAATGTTTCCAGATTCTTATCTTGAGTTGAAGCTTTTAAAATATATTCCTGAACCCAGTATTGGAAGCGTTTTTCAGCCTGCTGCTGTCTCACTTTCAAAAATCGGCCGTTTTTTATTTTAACTTCAATAAATTCATTAATTGTATCGAAAACTTCGTTCAGACCTTCATTATATAATGCCGAACCCACAAGTACGGGAATTTTCCAGTCCTTTTCTTTTGCGGTTAAAAATTGAAGCGCACGAATCAGCTCCACTCTCGTGCTTTTGGCTTTATTGCGGTTTTCAGCTTCCACTTTGTTGATGAAGATGAGGTCTACCATCTCCATAATACCGCGTTTGATTCCCTGTAGTTCATCGCCACCGCCGATGATCTTTAAAAACAGAAAAACATCGGTGATATCTGCAACAAGAACCTCACTTTGTCCGACGCCGACGGTTTCGATCAGAATATAATCGTAACCTGCCGCTTCACACAAGAGCATGGTTTCGAAAGTCGTATTCGCAACGCCGCCCAGAAATCCCGAACTCGGGCTTGGACGGATAAAGGCACCGTCTTCTTTCGCGAGATCTTCCATTCGGGTTTTGTCGCCTAAAATAGAGCCTTTGTTGATTGTGGAACTCGGATCGATGGCCAGAACGGCCACTTTTTTGCCTTTTTCAAGAGCCAGTTTTCCGAAATTTTCAATAAAAGTGGATTTTCCGGCACCCGGAACGCCTGTAATGCCGATGCGTATGGATTTTCCGGTAAACGGAAGAATTTCCTTCAGCAGTTCTTCGGCCTGTTCGCGGTGTTCAGGCTTTTTGCTTTCAATTAAAGTGATGGCTTTTCCGAGGAGACGTTTGTCGCCGGATTTTATTCCGTCCAGAAGCTCTTTGGTTGTTGGCGTTTTCACTTTTAAGAAGTTATTTACATCAGAAAAATCTATAGCAATTACATTTTTTAAAAATCAAGACCATGTGGAAAGGCTTTTTTCCTGAAAATCAAGAGTAAAACTGCACCTGCAGTAATCGCAGAATCGGCTACATTAAAGATGTATTTAAAAAATTCGAGATGTTTGCCACCGATTAAAGGCCAGTTTTCCGGCACATACCAGTCAACGAGCGGAAAATGGAGCATATCCACAACGCAACCTTTCATGAAGGTCGAGTAGCCGCTTCCGAATTCCACCACTTTTGAAATTCCGCCGTAATCAATCCAGCGTTCAATGCTTTCGTCATAAACGGTACCGCTGTCGAATATCATTCCGTAAAACATTCCGTCGATTAAATTCCCGATGGCACCGGCAAAAATCATCGACATAGGGATGAGCAGATAATTGGAAGCGCCTTCCTTCAGCCATTTGTTGAACAGATAAACCATTCCGCCAATCAGAAAAATTCTTACCAGAACCAGAAAATACTTCCCAAGCAGTCCGCCGAAATGAAATCCGTAAGCCATTCCGGGATTTTCAACAAAAGTAAGTTTGAAACCGGGAAGAACATCTACGCTTTCGCCCAGATTGAAGTTGGTTTTGATGTAAAATTTAGAAACCTGATCAATTAAAAGGATGATGAAAGTGATTAAAGCTATTTTCTTCATTGCTCGTCGCGCTTGGGTTTGTCTTTAAAGTTTCTTGCGGGTTTAGTGACTTTTTTGGCCGAATCTTTTGGTTCAAATTTCTGAGGATTCAGGGTATTTCTGGTGTGAAATTTTTCATATCTGATGCCCATGTCTTTCATAACGCCTTTCAGCGCGTTAAGTTCCATCTGGTTTTTCGGGTGAACAATTAAGGATTCCATTTTAACTGATTTTAAAACTAAGATTATTTTTTGGAGAGTTCATTGAGGCGTTTTCTGTCTTTTTCGCTTAAGTCATCGAGTCCGTTGCTGCCTATTTTACTCAGTAGCCGGTCTATTTCTATTTCACGGTTTTTCCTTT
Organism: Kaistella sp.; assembly: GCA_019459085.1. Taxonomy (GTDB): domain Bacteria; phylum Bacteroidota; class Bacteroidia; order Flavobacteriales; family Weeksellaceae; genus Kaistella. The sequence continues at coordinate 76,053 of JAIBEW010000019.1, read as the reverse complement.
CGGCATTAAACCGGTCATCGATGGATTGGTATTTATCCGGCGGCGGCAGAATCTTCTTCCGCAACCTGTCCCTGAAAAAATACAGGACCAAACCGATTCCCAAAACAGCAAACAACACTTCCAAATCACTGAAATTTTTAAAATTCAAATAGGTTTACAATGCACCGTTTTTCGGAAACATTATAAACCTAAATAATATTTTTTTAAATGTACAGCCTTTTACCGCTGTAAATTTTTGGCTTCAATACTTAAAGTAGCATGTGGAACGGCTCTCAAGCGGTCTTTCCCGATGAGTTTTCCGGTAACTCTGCAGATTCCGTAGGTTTTGTTTTCAATTCGGATGAGCGCGTTTTTAAGGTCTCGCACAAATTTCTCCTGCCTTCCGGCCAAAATCGCGTTCTGTTCTTTGCTCAAAGTTTCAGCGCCTTCTTCAAAGGCTTTGAAAGTTGGCGAAGTATCATCAGTCCCGTTGTTCTGGTCGTTGATGAAGCTTTCGCGAATGAGCATTAAATCTCTTTCCGCTTTTTCTATTTTTGCCTGAATAAGTTCCTTGAACTCTTTCAAATCAGCATCACTGTATCTTTGTCTTTCTTCCGACATTTTGTAATAATTTAATTATGATAACTTAATAATGAGAGATTTAGTATTAGTTCTTTAGGAATTAATGCCTGAACCGTCACTTCATATTTTTTCTACGTTTATATTGAACTGCACTTCATCGATCTCAATGGTATCGAAAACCGAAAGTGAATTTACAATTTCTATTTTATCCGACAATACTTCTGCAGAAATATATTGATTATTGTTCTGAAGTTCCTTTTCGAACGGCGAATTGTTCTCAATCTGGATCGAAATCCGGTCAATCAGGTCAAAATTCTTCTCTTTTCTTAAATTCTGTACACGGTTGATGAATTCTCTTGCGATACCTTCAGATTTCAGTTCATCGGTAAGAGTCAAATCCAGTGCCACCGTCATTTTGCCTTCACTGGCGACCGTCCATCCCGGAATATCTTTTGTGAAGATTTCCACATCGGCTGTTGAAATTTCATAACCTGAAACCGTCATTTTTCCTTCTTTTTCAAGCGTGGAAATTTGTTCTGCGGTGAAATTAGAAATTTCCGCACCCACCGTTTTCATATCTTTACCTAATCTTGAACCTAAGGTTTTAAAATTAGGTTTAATCTGTTTTACAATCAGATGCGAGGCTTCATCAGCATTGATGAGCTGGAGTTCCTTTACATTCACTTCCTGTCTGATGAGTTCCGAAACCGCCAGAATCTGCGCTTCGCTTTTTGCATCCAGAACAGGAATCATCACTTTCTGAAGCGGCTGACGTACTTTGATATTTTCTTTTTTTCTTAAAGAGAAAACCATCGAAGTGATCTGCTGAGCCAAATGTGTTTTTTCCACCAAATCCTGATCAATAAGGCTTTCATCTGCAATCGGGAAATCTGTTAAATGGACTGATTCAGCAGTGTTTTTGCCTGTAATTCTGTTCAGATCCTGATAAAGCTGATCCATAAAGAAAGGCGCAACCGGCGCGGAAATTTTCGCAACCGTTTCAAGACAGGTGTACAAAGTCTGATAAGCCGAAATTTTGTCTTCGGAATAATCGCCTTTCCAGAAACGTCTTCTGCAAAGCCTTACATACCAGTTGCTTAAATTGTCATTTACGAAATTATTGATGGCTCTTGCCACTTTCGTCGGTTCGTAATCGTTATAGAATTCGGTAACGTCTTTTACCAGAAGATTCAGTTCCGACAGAATCCATCGGTCGATTTCCGGACGGTTTTCAACTTCTTTTTCCGAATAATTGAAGCTGTCAACATTCGCGTAAAGTGCAAAAAACGAGTAGGTGTTGTACAAAGTCCCGAAGAATTTTCTTCTCACTTCATCAATTCCTTCCAGATCGAATTTCAGGTTTTCCCAGGGATTCGCGTTCGCAATCATGTACCAGCGCGTCGCATCAGGACCGTATTTTTTCAAAGTTTCGAAAGGATCAACCGCATTTCCGAGACGTTTGGACATTTTCTGGCCGTTTTTGTCCAGAACCAAACCGTTCGACATCACATTTTTGTACGCAACCGAATCAAAAACTGCGGTTCCGATGGCATGAAGCGTATAAAACCAACCTCTTGTCTGGTCAACTCCTTCTGCGATAAAATCAGCTGGAAAAGCTTTTCTTTCGTCGATGAGTTCTTTATTTTCGAAAGGGTAATGCAGCTGTGCATAGGGCATAGAGCCGGAATCAAACCAGACATCGATAAGATCGGATTCACGTTTCATTGGTTTTCCCGAATCTGAAACGAGGATGATTTCATCAACAATATTTTTATGCAGATCGATTTTCGCATAGTTTTCCTTAGACATATTTCCGGTTTCAAACCCTTCAAAAGGATTTGCCGACATGAATCCAGCCGAAACAGATTTTTCAATTTCGGTCATCAGTTCTTCAACAGAACCAATGATGATTTCTTCTTTAAGGTCTTCGCTGCGCCAGATCGGCAGCGGAATTCCCCAATATCTAGAGCGGGAAAGATTCCAGTCGTTTACATTCTCGAGCCAGTTCGCAAAACGGCCTTCACCGGTAGATTTCGGTTTCCAGTTGATGGTCTCGTTGAGTTCTACAAGTCGGTCTTTTACGGCCGTCATCTTCACAAACCAGGAATCCAAAGGGTAATAGAGCACCGGTTTATCGGTTCTCCAGCAATGCGGATAGCTGTGAACGTATTTTTCAACCTTAAAGGCTTTGTTCTCCGTTTTTAGAAGGATGGCAAGTTCCACATCCCATGATTTTTCGGGAGCGGTTCCTTCCTCGTAATATTCGTTTTTAATATATTTTCCGGCAAAAAGTTCCGGCGTGTTTCCACCGGTGATAAATTTCCCTTGCAAATCGACAAGCGGAACAAGATTTTCGTTCTCATCTCTGATCAGCATCGGTGAAATGCCGCTTTCTTTCGCAACGCGTGCATCGTCGGCACCAAAAGTAGGTGCAATGTGCACGATTCCGGTTCCGTCTTGAGTGGTTACGAAATCTCCGATGATTATCCTGAATGCATTTTCCGGGTTTTCGGCAGGTAAAAACCAAGGAATTAACTGTTCGTAATCTGTTCCGGCTAAATCTGCACCTGTAAATTCCTTTAAAATCTGATAAGGAATGACTTTGCTTTCGGAAGTGTAGTTTGCGAAATCATCTTCAGTGCCTTCTGCATATTTTTTGCCGAAGTTTTTCTGAAGAAGAACACTTGCCAAAACAACATTTACAAGCTCAAAAGTATATTGGTTGAAGGTTTTTACCAAAACATATTCAATATCTCTTCCTACAGCCAGTGCGGTATTGGAAGGTAAAGTCCACGGTGTGGTCGTCCAGGCTAAGATGTGAACATCTCCGGAAATTTCATCAAATAATTTTGATGACTCTTTTTTTACTTTAAACTGCGCAACAACGGTTGTATCAGAAACATCACGGTACGTACCGGGCTGGTTCAGTTCGTGGGAACTTAAACCGGTTCCAGCAGCAGGAGAATATGGCTGAATCGTATACCCTTTGTACAACAATCTTTTATCGTAAAGCTGCTTCAGAAGCCACCAAACGGTTTCCATGTATTTGGGTTCGTAGGTGATATACGGATCGTCAAGATCCACCCAATAACCTATTTTTTCAGTCAAATCATTCCAGACATCGGTATAACGCATCACGGCATTTCTGCAGGCCTGATTGTATTCTTCAACAGAGATTTTCTTTCCGATGTCTTCTTTCGTAATTCCGAGTTCTTTCTCCACACCGAGTTCAATCGGCAAACCGTGCGTGTCCCATCCGGCTTTCCGGAAAACCTGTTTCCCGTTCTGCGTCTGGTAACGGCAGAAAATATCTTTCAGCGCTCTCGCCATCACGTGGTGAATTCCCGGCATTCCGTTCGCGGAAGGCGGTCCTTCATAAAAAACATATTCAGGTTTTCCCTGGCGGATTTCCACAGATTTTTTAAAGGTCTGATGCTCATTCCAGAAACCCGAAACGTTTTCGGCAACAGCGGTAAGGTCGAGGTTTTTATATTCGTTAAACTTCTTCATTTTCAGTCAGTTCAAAAAGAATTATCCTTATAAATTAAGTTTGCGAATATAAGGAATTTTGTGCAAAAAAAAGCAACACTCCCGCATATGCGGCGGGTATTGGCAAATGTTTCGAGGAAAATTTTGTATGAACCACTTTGATTGATACATTTGTAAATAAAAACAGATTGCAAGTTTACCCCAAAATCGAATATGCCTCGTCCGAAGAGATCAAAGTTTTTCAGGAAAAAAAACTGCAGGAACTTTTGATTTATTTAAGCGAATATTCAAAATTCTACCAAACTCTTTTTGCCAAAGAAAACATTCAGATTCAGGAGATCAGGACTCTGGAAGATCTGGCTGCAATTCCCACGACCAGTAAAGAAGATTTACAGCAGTTCAATCAGGACTTTTTCTGTGTTTCTAAAGATAAAATTGCAGATTTCAGCACGACTTCGGGCACTTTGGGCGATCCTGTAAGTTTCGGACTGTCGGATGCTGACCTCGACCGGCTGGCCTATAACGAGGCGATCTCTTTTGCCTGTGCCGGAATTAAAAAAGGCGATCTCGTGCAGACCATGACCACCATCGACAAACGTTTTATGGCAGGTCTGGCTTATTTTTTAGGCCTCAGAAAACTTGGCGCGGGAATCATCAGAATGGGACCGGGAATTCCGGAACTGCAGTGGGATTCCATCCTGCGTTACGAACCGAAGTTTTTAATTACTGTTCCTTCTTTTTTACTGAAACTAATTGAATATGCTGAAAATCATGGGATTGATTACCGGAATTCTTCGGTTTTCGGAGCGGTCTGTATTGGTGAAAGCCTCCGAAACCAGGATTTCAGTCCGAGTCTTCTGGCGAAAAAGATCACTGAAAAATGGGACATTAAGCTTTATTCCACCTACGCGTCCACAGAAATGAGTACCGCTTTTACGGAATGTGAACATCAGAAGGGCGGTCATCAACATCCCGAACTCATCATCACCGAAATTTTAGATGAAAATCTGAAACCTGTAAAGGAAGGCGAAAGCGGCGAACTCGTAATTACAACACTGGGGGTGGAAGCGCTGCCGCTGCTCCGTTTCCGGACCGGCGATATCGTAAAAGCGCACAACGAGCTGTGTGAATGTGGCAGAACCACTTTGAGGCTTGGACCCGTGATCGGCAGAAAACAGCAGATGATCAAATATAAGGGAACTACGCTTTATCCCACAGCATTCGATGATCTTCTGAATACGTATGAAGGCATTTCAACCTACCAAATTGTCATCAGAACCAATGAAATCGGGACAGATGAAATTTTGGTCAAAATCAGTTGTGTAAAGGAATCCGAAAAATTCATCAAAGAACTGAAAGATCATTTCCGTGCAAAACTTCGGGTGACACCCGAAGTCCGGGTATATGAACATCTGGAACTTCTCGCAATGATCCATGACCTTAAGAGCCGGAAACCGATTCATTTCATTGATCTAAGGGAGCGATTTTAGATTCTTAAACACAAATTAAATCAGCCATAAAAACTAAATTTCCTATCTTTCGGTTTCAAAAAAATCACCTATGAACAAAGGATTTCTTACCGTACTTATTTTTGTTTTTGGAATTCTCTCGGCTCAGCAGAAAGCTTATTACCAGCAGTCAGCGAAATATCAGATGGATATTGATGTGGATGCGCAGAATTTTACTTATTCGGGAAATCAGACCATCACCTATACCAATAATTCACCCGATGAACTGAATGTGGTGTACTTTCATCTGTACTGGAATGCTTTCAAACCGGGTTCAATGATGGATCAGCGTGTGCAGAACCAGGGTAAGAACGGAGATTCCAGACTTCAGAGCAACGGAGTTTCGCGTCTGGCTTCGATTCCGAAAAATGAAGAAGGCGCGCAAAACATTCACTGGATAAAACAAAACGGCAAAGAGCTTAAATTTGAAATCCAGGAAACCATCATGAAAGTGGTACTGGCAACTCCTCTTAAACCGAATTCTTCCACAACATTTACGATGGAATGGGATGCGGTGATTCCGCAGCAGATCCGCCGTTCCGGACGAAACAACAGAGAAGGTATCGACATGACGATGACGCAATGGTACCCGAAAATCGCTGAGTACGATTACGACGGATGGGCCACTTTTGACTATGTTGGAAGAGAATTTCATGCGCCATTCGCTGATTTTGATGTAAGCATTAAAATAGATAAAGATTATGTGATCGGAGCCGGAGGGAATTTGGACAATCCGTCGGAAGTTAAAGGTTACGACGCAAATGCAAACCCTAAAACCGACAATAAAAATAAGGCAACCTGGAAATGGACGGCCAAAAATATGCTCGATTTTGCCTGGGCTGCAGACAGAGATTACACCGTAGATTCTTTCACCGTTTTGGATGGGCCTAAAGTATATTATGTATACCAAAAATCCGATAAAACAAAGTTTTGGGATGAATCAAAACCTCATGTGACTAAATTTTTTCAGCTGATGAATGCTTCTTTCGGCAGATATGTTTACCCGTCTTACTCCTTCATCCAGGGTGGAGACGGTGGCATGGAATACGGCATGTGTACGATGATTTTAGGTGAATCACGTTCACTTGAAGGTTTGGTGGGTCTCATGGTGCACGAAGGCGGTCACTCCTGGAACCAGCAGATCATGGCTTACAACGAAAGCATGAAACCGTGGATGGACGAAGGCTTTACGAGTTATTACGAAAGTATCGTGATGCATCAGCTTTTTCCACCAACGGAGCCCACAGCCAATCCGTTTGTGGGAAGTCTGAACGGTTACCGGAATTTTGTTAAAAGGGGAATTGAAGAACCTGCGGTTTGGTTCGGCGATCATCACGATAACGGAACCGCTTATTCTTTCGCGTCTTATGTAAAAGGAGAACTTTTCCTTGTTCAGCTCGGTTACATCATGGGTGAACAGCATCTTTCTTCAACCATGAAAGAATTTTACAACCAGTGGAAACTCAAACATCCCACCGACCGTGACCTGATGCACATTGCCCAGAAAATTTCGGGGATGGATTTGAAATGGTTCCAGAACTACTGGATTAACACAATAAAAACCATTGATTATGCGGTAAAGGAGGTGAAATATGATAAAAATTCCACCACCATTACGCTGGAGAATAAAGGTCAGGTTCCGATGCCGATTGATTTTTCCATATTAACAACCGATAAAAAAGTGGTGAATTACCAGATCCCGCTCAATATGACCCATGAATGGAAGAAAAAGGACATTTACGGTGATTTTAAGACTTTGAATTACTGGCCTTGGACCCAGAAAGAATACACTTTCACGATTCCCTATAACAAATCACAGATTTCTGCTTTGGGAATTGATTTCTCTCAAAGACTTGCGGATGTGAATCCGGAAGATAATATGGTAGAGGTAAAATAGAAGAGCCAAGACTAAAGTAAAAAGAGCCATTAAAATAGGCAGACTGGATATTTTCCAATTAAATCAGATTTAATGAATTCTATTGTAATTAACATCGGGAATACAAACATCCGGTTCGGACTTTTTCATGAGGAAAAATGCGAGGTTTCCTGGATTCTGAACACCAAACCTTACCGCACGAGCGACGAACTGCAGATGCAGTTTATGATGATGTATCAAACCCATCAGGTTGATGCGACGAAGATTGATAAAATCATCATCGGATCGGTCGTGCCGCAGCTTACTTATGATATCACAAGAGCAATTGAGAAAATTCACGGTCAGAAACCGGTAACAGTCGACCGGAATACGCCTTCAGAAGTTCAGCCCAAATCTAAACAGATGGGAAGCGATATTTATGCGAATCTCGTAGCGGCACATCATCTTTATCCGGAAGGAAAAAAAATAGTTTTTGATTTCGGAACGGCCTTAACAGCGAGTTGTATTGATGAAAACGGTGAAACTTTAGGTGTCATTATCGCACCGGGAATCATTACTTCGCTGAATTCTTTAATCCACGATACCGCACAGCTTCCGGAAATTGAACTCGTGAAACCCAAAACGGTGCTCGGTTTAGACACCGTTTCATGTATGCAGAGCGGAATGGTTTACGGCTATTTGGGAATGGTGGAAGGTTTTATTGACCGCATCAATGCTGAGGTTGCAGACCATTGTTTTGTCATCGCAACAGGCGGCGTATCTCACGTGTATAAGCCTTTAACAGAGAAAATTCACGTTGCGGACCGACTTCATACGCTGAAGGGTCTGTATTATTTGGGAAAAGATCTGTAGTTTCATAGAAAATCTTTTTGACAAAGATTTTCTGAAGATTTATCTCTTGCTTTTAAAAAACTCCTTCACGATTGTGGAGCAGTCATTCTCCATAACTCCGGTTATAATTTCGGTTTTGGGGTGAAGCGAAAGGTTTTTGTTGATGAAACCGCGCTGTTCGTCCCGCGCGCCGATTACCACTTTTGAAATCTGAGCCCAGTTCAGCGCGCCACAACACATGACACACGGCTCCAGCGTCACATAAAGCGTACAGTTCTGCAGGTATTTTCCGCCCAGAAAATTGGCAGCAGAGGTAATGGACTGCATTTCTGCATGAGCGGTAACGTCGTTCAGCGTTTCGGTGAGATTATGAGCCTTTGCAATGACGCGGTTGTTCGAAACAATCACGCAGCCAATGGGAACCTCATCTTTTCCCAAAGCGGTTTCAGCTTCCTGAAGCGCCATTTTCATAAAATATTCGTCAGAAAACATTTGGTCATTTTTTAAGAAAAAGGTTTAGTGTAATAACAAAACCTCTTTAGAAATTTTTTATTCCTTTAGAATCGGTAACCGATACCCAGCATCCATTTTGCTGTGATGGAGGAGAATATATCATTATTTGCCGCAAATCTCCGGGCAATTCCGGCACTGGCTTCAAATATAATATTTCTTTTTGTCACCCATTTGCCGCCAGCTCCTACTCCCAAGCCCACAGTGGTTTCACGGTCTACTGTTTCCGAATAATTATTCGGGTTTACCGGCTCGTAGTAATAATAACTGTCTTTAATGGTGGTGATGGGCAGGAAGCCTTCCACAAAAAATCCGGAAGCATATTTCTTACCGAAATACATGCGGTAAAAAGGTGAAATCTGCATAAAACGGTAATTGTCATAATCATCTTCGTTTCCTAGATAAAAGAAACCGTGAATACCCACTCCGCTGTCCTGATTAAGTAACCTTTCATAAGATAAACTTCCCATTCCGGCAATGGTGGTTATGGGATCAAAAATAATATCATTCTGTCTCGTAGGAACGTCCGTTTCCTGAGCAGAAACATGAGCAGATACCAGAATTAAAAAGCAGCTAAGTAGTAATGTTTTCATGCAATTTTTTTCAAATATAGAATTAATTTCTGAAAACGGAAGAAATTTCAAAAAGAGCTTAATAATACAAAAGGGATTCTTGCAATGATCTCTGAAAAAAGCGTTTTAATGGTTATCGTGAGTTCGGCGTAAAAAAAATGCTGTACAAAATACAGCATTTAGAAAGAAAAAATCAGTTTTTTGAAACCAGATAGTTTGTCGAACGGCCATTAAGGACTTTTAGATTACGTGAATAATTGAGTAGAAAATCGACGGTGTTTTTTTTTGGTTTCAAAAGTTTTTCGTTTAAAGTGTCATTTTTTTTCATAGGCTGAAGCATTTCACTCAAAACGTATCTTCTCATCGATTTATTGTTACCGGGTTAAGATTATTTTATTTTCGTCCATTATTTTCCGAAGATTAATGAGCGCATAACGAACCCTCCCTAAAGTGGTGTTGATGCTTGAATCGGTTTGGTCAGCGATTTCCTTAAAGCTCAGATTGTCGAAAAAACGCAGTTTGATTACTTCGCGCTGATTATCGGGCAGTAATTCGAGGATTTTAAAAAGATCGCTGTGGATTTGTTGGGAAACCAACCGGTCTTCAATATTCTCTTCCTGTTCACTGATGAGGTCAAAAATCGAAAATTCCTCGTTGTCGTAGGAAGTTTCTGAAACCATGATATGTTTCGATTTCAGGCGGTAATGGTCGATGATCAAATTGTACGCGATGCGTTTTGCCCAAAGAATGAATTTCCCTTCTTCGTTATAGCGACCATCTTTCAGTGTAACAATAATTTTGATGAAAGTATCCTGGAAAATATCATTCGCCAGATCTTCATCCATGAGTTTATAGTAGATAAAAGAAAAGAGGTCTTTTTGGTGTCGTTCTATGAGGCAGGCTAATGCCTGTTCACTTCCGCCGCGGTAATCGGTAATCAACAGGCTGTCTGATTTTGTTTTCATTTACTTTTTATTTATGAATCACATCCTGCAGCACCCCGGAAGGTGAAGCATGTTTGTTTATCTGTTTAAAAAGTAAAGTTTAAAATCTATAGGTGTTGTTTATATCGTGTAAAAATAGTAAAAAAGTTAATACTCCAGTCTTTTTAATGTAAAAAAGTCAAAATAATGCAATATTGATTAAATTATTTCGTTAGGTCGCTGATCATGACAATCGGAATATTCACCGTGAAATTGATGTTCAGTCCCTTTAACTGCTTTCCGTTGAGGCCGGTGTCGCCCAATGGAAATGCATAACCTCCCGTTAGATCAATCAGTCCAAAAAGAGTAGCGCCAATCTTTGGGGCAATATATTTTGTGGTGACTTCCGCGCCCGCCAGAAAATAATACGAATGATAAATATCTACATTTCTCTCGAAATTGATCAGAACATCGCCTTGCACTTTCGGCAAAACGGCAAACTTACCTCCTGTTGCACCCATCAAAGCTGAAGCCCCGATCCGGTAAATCACATCGTCGGTTTTCAAAAAAAGGAGTCTACCGCCAATTTCCCCGAAACTTTGATTCTGATAAACGTAACCTGCGTGAACCATTTTATGAACCGTAAGCTGTGCCTGCGCAAAATGGGTAATAAGCAGTAGAAAAAAAGAAAAAATAAACGTCTTTTTCATAATAGAAATCTGTTTCTGTGGGTAAAGTTAAAAAAAACTGCCTTATCAGTTGAGATAAAGCAGTTTTATTAGTTTCTGAGAATTTAAATATTAAATTCCTTTTTAATTTCTTCGACCTTATCGAGTTTTTCCCACGTAAAGAATTCGAGGTTTTTGATGGTTTTTTCGTTCTTTTTTCCTTTGTTAAAGGTTTTGTCGGCCACAAAATACTCTCTTCCCATGTGTCCATAAGATGCAGTGATCTGGTAGATCGGATTTCTGAGTTTTAAATTCTGCTCAATAGCATAAGGTCTTAAATCGAATATTTTTTGAATTCTTTCCGAAATTTCCCCGTCGTGAAGGTTCACTTTTCCGGTTCCGTAAGTATTGATGTACAGACCGCAAGGTTCAGCAACGCCGATTGCGTAAGAAACCTGCACCAAAACTTCATCTGCAACACCCGCAGCTACGAGGTTTTTCGCGATGTGTCTTGTTGCGTAAGCGGCACTTCTGTCCACTTTAGATGGATCTTTTCCAGAAAATGCACCGCCTCCGTGAGCGCCTTTTCCGCCGTAAGTATCTACAATGATTTTTCTTCCGGTTAAACCGGTATCTCCGTGCGGGCCACCGATTACAAATTTTCCGGTTGGGTTGATGTGGTATTTGATCTGATCATTGAAAAGTTCCTGAATTTCTCTTTTCTGAGCCGCCTTTACTTTCGGGATCAGTATTTCAATGATGTCTTTTTTAATTTTTGCCAGCATGGCTTCTTCGCTTCCGAAATCATCATGTTGCGTGGAAACCACGATAGAATCGATTCTGATTGGCTTGTGATCATCAGAATATTCAATAGTTACCTGTGATTTTGCATCCGGACGAAGATATTTAATCGCGTTATTTTCCCGTCTCAGAACTGATAATTCTTTCAGGATCGAGTGAGCAAGATCCAAAGCCAGCGGCATATAATTTTCGGTTTCGTTGGTCGCGTAACCAAACATCATTCCCTGATCACCTGCGCCCTGTGAATTGGCTTTCGTTTCAAAATCTTCGTCCCCGGTAACGCGGTCAACTCCCTGATTGATGTCTGAAGACTGCTCATGGATCGCAGAAATCACTCCGCACGAGTCTCCGTTGAACATGTATTCGCCTTTGGTATAACCGATTTCATTGATGACGTCTCTTGCAATTGTCTGAACATCCAGGTAAGCCTCAGATTTCACTTCTCCTGCCAAAACAACCTGACCGGTCGTCACAAGCGTTTCGCAAGCTACTTTTGAAGCCGGATCATAGGCTAAAAAGTGATCGATTAATGCATCTGAGATCTGATCGGCAATTTTATCGGGGTGTCCTTCTGAAACAGATTCGGACGTAAATAGGTATGACATACTTCTTTTGTTTTTTAATTTATTTGATGAAAGACGGGCTGATTACAAAAGAAACTAAAATAGAAGTTCTGTTTTAGCATTTTTTTAAAGAGGTTGCAATCAGTTCAAATTTTTCCTCGGATATTTTCCGGTTGCAAATTTAATCAGTTTAAATGGATATCAAAAATTTTTGAAGGTTTTAATTATTCCGGTTTCACCCCAACGTAATTTTCGGGGTTTTTCGTAAAATTAAGTTTCTGATCGAGCGATTTTTTAATAGACGCCGTCATTTCATCAAGAATTTTCTGCTTATAGGTAGGTTTGTAATAAATAAGGCTGATTTCCCGGTACGGAAAAGGTTTAAGGAACCTTGCAACTTTCGTTTTCTGTTCGGCAGAAAGCTGAGCAGTCGCCAATTCAGGAAGAATGGTAATTCCTCCGATTTTATCAACCATCTGAATCAAAGTATTGATGCTGGATGAACTGAAGTCTAGATTTTTTGGCTTTACCGAATTTTCCTTGAGATGACAGATGTTCTGAAACTGGTTTCTCAAACAGTTTCCTTCTTCCAGAAGCCACGCTTTTGAGGTGTCGATTTCTTCCGGCGCCACAAAACAGTCCTTTTTTTCGAGGAAGTCCGGCGAATACAGCATGAGTTCTTCATTAAAGAGGAAGTCCTGATAAAATTCTTCCGCAGCTTCGTAAGGAGTTGAAATAATTCCCGCATCCAGTTCGCCGGCTTTCAGGGCTTTGATGATGCTTTCGGTGGTCATTTCTTTTACATTGAGTTCAATTTTCGGGTTTTTTTCCAGAAAATCAAAAATCTCAGTGGGCAAAATAAAACCCGAAACGGTGGGGATAATTCCCAGATTCACCTTGCCGGCAAGAACGTTGTTCAGCAGGCTGGCCTTGTTGCGCAGTTCATTTACCGAATCCACCACTTTGCGGGCTTCATCAATAATCTGAATTCCTACATCGGTCGTACGGATCGGGTGGGTGGTTCTGTCGAAAATTTTAACATCCAGTTCATCTTCAAATTTCTGAATCATCGCACTGAGGGTTGGCTGGGTAATAAAACAGGAAAGGGCCGCTTTCCCGAAATGTTTATATTTGTCAACCGCGATGAGGTATTCCAATTGCTGAATGTTCATTTATTTAAAATTTATCTTCAACAAAATTAGTTCTTTTTGTTTTACGTTATATACCTTACGGCAATTTTCGCAACTTTATGTAAATTTGTTCACCCTTAAAATATACTGAAAAATGGATCACAATAAACTCACCAACAGCTCCGGAGCACCGTATTTTGAGCATCAGGATTCTCAGACAGTAGGAGCGAGAGGCCCTGTTTTGCTTCAGGATTTTATTCTGCAGGAAAATCTGGCCCATTTTGTAAGAGAAAGGATTCCCGAAAGGATTGTACACGCAAAAGGAACAGGTGTTTACGGTAAATTTACGGTGACTCAAGACCTTTCAAAATATACAAAAGCTAAACTGTTTTCGAAAGCCGGAAATACCTGCAAAATGTTTGCGAGATTTTCAACCGTGGCCGGCGAAAGAGGCAGCGCTGATACTGAACGCGATCCGCGGGGTTTTGCCCTGAAATTTTATACCGAAGAGGGAAACTGGGATCTTGTAGGAAATAATACGCCCGTTTTCTTTATAAAAGATGCGAAAAAATTCCCGGATTTTATTCATTCACAAAAAAGGGTTCCCAAAACCAATCTTAGAGACAAAACCTTTATGTGGGATTTCTGGAGTTTAAATCCCGAAAGTCTGCATCAGGTCATGATTCTGATGTCGGATCGTGGAACACCCTATGGTTTCAGGCATATGCACGGATTCGGTTCCCATACTTTTTCGATGATCAATGAAAACAACGAAAGAACCTGGGTGAAATTTCATTTTAAAACCCAACAGGAGATTAAAAATTTCACGGATGAGGAAGCTCAGAAAATGAAAGGGGAAAATCCTGATTTTGCACAGGAAGATATGGTGAAGGCAATTGAAAGCGGCGATTTCCCAAGATGGAAGATGTACATCCAGACCATGACCGAAGAGCAGGCTAAAGATTTCCGATGGAACCCGTTTGATGTGACGAAAGTGTGGTTTCAGGAAGAATTTCCTTTGATCGAAGTCGGAGAAATGGAGCTTAACGAAATCCCCGTGAATTATTTCACGCATGTAGAGCAGGCCGCTTTTTCGCCGAGTAATCTCATTAACGGAATCAGTTTTTCACCGGATAAAATGTTGCAGGGTCGTCTGTTTTCCTATCCCGACGCGCAGCGTTACCGGATCGGCGTGAATGCACACCAGCTTCCTGTAAACGGCTGTCCGTTTGGTTTCAACAATTATCAGCGGGATGGGACAATGGCATTCAATGAAGCGGGTGACGCTCCCAATTATTTCCCGAACAGTTTTGACAGTGTAAAACCTGACCCGGATTATAAAAACTTTGATTACGAGATCACCAGCATGCATGTTGCGAACTTTAACAGAAATGAATTCGATGATGACCATTATACCCAACCCGGACTTTTTTACACCAAAGCCCTGAATGAACATGACCGGCAACACCTTGTAAAGAACATTGTTACGCACATGCAGGGAATAACAGGTCCGAAAAGAGATGAAATCATCAATCGTCAGCTTTGTCATTTTTTCCGTGCCAATATTGAACTCGGGATGAAGATTGCACTTGGTCTGCAAATTAACATTGACGCGAATATGATGACCCATATGAAGACATAATTAAATTTTAAATGTTAAAAAATGAATTTTTATAGATATTAATCATGTTTTTACCTTGAATTTGAGTAATTTGCATTTTTTAAAACCATTGATTAAGCACATGAATTTTGACAATATTGTTATAGAAAAGGAAAACAGAACCGCAGTCCTCACCATCAGGAGGCCGCAAAGTTTGAATGCACTGAACTCAGATACTATAAAAGAACTGAGTGCAGCATTTGAATCGCTGAATGAAGATCAGGAAGTAAGAGTTATTATTTTAACCGGCGACGGACCAAAATCGTTTGTTGCTGGCGCAGATATAAAAGAGTTTTCCGATTTCGGGCAAGAAAAAGCTGAAGAACTTGCACGGAACGGACAGAATATTCTCTTCAATAAAATTGAAAATTTAAAGAAACCGGTGATCGCCGCGATAAACGGTTTCGCTTTGGGTGGCGGTCTGGAACTGGCTTTGGCCTGCCACATCCGCTATGCTTCAGAAAATGCCAGACTTGGACTTCCGGAAGTTACTTTAGGCTTGATTCCCGGCTACGGCGGCACACAGAGGCTAGCAAAAATCGTAGGAAAAGGTCTCGCTAATGAGATGATCTTTTCCGCGAAAATGATTGACGCAAAAAAAGCAAAAGAAATCGGTCTTGTAAATGAAGTATTCCCTCTGGAAGATCTTTTATTAAAAACGAAAGAACTGGCAACCGCCATTTCATACAATTCACCAATGGCCATTGAAAAAGCCATTAAAGCCGTTAATCTATCGGACACTGACCAAGGTTTTGATTCGGAAATACAGTTTTTTGGAGAACTTTTCGATATGCCCGATAAGAAAGAAGGGGTTTCAGCGTTTCTGGAGAAGAGAAAACCTGCATTTTAGTTTTGAAACCGAACAAATTTGACATCGCCTATTTGAAAATGGCGCAGGAGTGGGCAAAACTTTCGTACTGTGAACGGAAAAAAGTGGGAGCCCTCATTGTAAAAGACCGGATGATCATATCTGACGGCTACAACGGAACACCTTCCGGCTTTGATAACTGCTGCGAAGATGAGAGTGGAAAAACACACTGGTTCGTTTTGCATGCAGAAGCCAATGCAATTTTAAAACTTGCCAGTTCAACACAGTCTGCAAAAGGGGCAACGCTTTATTTAACACTGTCACCCTGCAAAGAATGCAGTAAACTGGTTTTACAGTCAGGAATCTCAAAAATCGTTTACATTCACGAGTATTCTGACGAGGATGGAATAAGTTTTTTAAAAAACCACAACATTGAGACCGTTCAGATCCATGAAAATGAACTCTTGTCAATGTAACCAATAACCAAAACTAAAAAAGAGGAATTATGAAATGGGATGAAAAAATTAAGGAATTTGAAAATTACCTGAAGTTTGAACGGAATTTTTCAGACAATACGTTGGACGCTTATCTTCGAGATATCAGAAAACTCAAAACTTTTGCCGAAGACTTCCTTGAAAGTGTTCCGCCGGAACAAATTACCTACGAGCAGCTTCAGGAATACCTTTATCAGGTTTCAAAACAGAAATTCAGTGAAAGATCGCAGGCAAGATGGATTTCGTCCATCAAAGCCTTTTTTAAATTTATGCAGCAGGACGAAATGCGCGAAGACAATCCTTCAACCCTTCTGGAAGGACCAAAACTCGGTCTTTATCTGCCCGATACGCTCAGTTTTGAGGATGTGGAAAGGATTATTAAAGCCATCAATGTTTCTACGGATCTCGGACAGAGAAACCGCTGCATGATTGAAGTGCTTTACGGTTGCGGACTCCGTGTTTCTGAACTCATTGACCTCAGAATTTCCCACATCAATTTTAAGGAGAACTATCTTAAGGTCGTTGGAAAAGGTGATAAATCACGTCTGGTTCCGCTTGCAGACATTACGTCTCAGCTCATCAAAGAGTATATTCACGATGTGCGGAGTCATTATAAAATCAATAAAAAACATGAAGATATCCTGTTTCTGAACAGCAGAGGTTCTTCGATGTCGCGCGTGATTGTCTTCATCATCATCAAGGAGCTTACCGAAAAAGCTGGAATCAGCAAAAAGATTTCTCCACATACTTTCCGTCATTCTTTTGCGACTCATTTGCTGCAAAACGGTGCTGACTTGCGGTATATTCAGGAAATGTTGGGCCATTCGAGCATTACTACGACTGAAATTTATACGCATCTTAAAACGGATGAACTCCGCAATGTTATTCTAAATTACCACCCACGAAACAAAGCCGTTTCTTAATTGATGGGTGACTTAAACTACTGTCCTAAATGCGGTGAAAACACCCTGATTTGGGACGGCGAAAAGAAATGGAACTGTAATGCTTGTGATTTTGTATTATACAACAATATTGCGGCAGCGGTTGCAGTCGTGATCAGATGTGGCGATGAAATTTTATTGACGAAAAGAAACCAGATGCCCAAAAAAGGGAAACTGGATTTGGCAGGCGGTTTTGTAGATCCGGAGGAAAGTGCAGAGCAAACCTGTGTCCGTGAACTTTTTGAAGAACTGCAACTTAAACTGGAACCTTCGAAGCTTAAATATCTCGGAAGTTTTCCGAATACCTATCATTATAAGGGTATCGACTATCGTACCCTCGATCTGTTTTACGAATATAACACTCCTGAAAAATTTCCCGTAAGCCTTGAGATCTCTGAGATTTCTGAAACCGTTTGGATTCCGTTACAGGAGATTGATCCTGATGACCTGGCTTTTGATTCCCAAAAATATTTTTTTCAGCATCATTACCGATAATTGAGCATTAAAGAAATGCTTTAATTTCCTTCAGTTTCTTTATCACTTGTACCTCTTCAGCTTCAAAATTATCGTTAAACACATCGAAAAAAACTACCTGAAGGCCGAAGGCTTTTGCGCCTTCCACATCGGCGATCCAGTCGTCGCCGATCATCATGGATTCTTCTTTTTCTGCACCGGCTTTTTTCAGAGCATATTCATAAATCTCGGGCTTCGGTTTCCTGATATTGATTTCATCGGCACTGGTAATGGTTTCAAAAAAGTGACTGATGCCTGAAAGTTCACATTTTCGGTCAGTGACTTCCTGAAAGCCGTTGGAAAGGATGTGCAGTCTGTATTTTCTTTCGGTGAGATATTTCAGAAGTTCAAAAGCACCTTCCACAAGATCATTGTAATTGAGGATTTCATCTAAAAAATTATGCTCAAAAATCTGGGCAAGCTCAAAATCATCAATCCCAAAAAACAGAAATGCATCGTAAAAACGGTGTTTACGGAGATATTCCTTATCAATCTCGCCGTCTCTGATCTGTTCCCAAAGTCTTTCGTTGATCGTGAAATATTCTCTGTGGAAATCTTCAAAATCAATAGAGTATTTTTTTCCGACTTTTTCTCTTTTATAAATTTCCTTCAGGGTGAGGTAGGCGTTTTTCCGGTGGTCCCAAAGGGTATTGTCGAGATCAAAGAAGATATGTTTGGGTTTTTCAGCAGATAAAGGCTTTAGTGAAATCATAGTAATGTATAAACGCGCAAAAATAGCATAAAAAAAACCAAAGCAAACGAATTTGCTTTGGTAAAAGAATGGTTATTAATTTCCTTTTTTCGAACGATTACGGAAACTTCACTCCGGAATAACTGTTAACGTTAACCTGTGGTAAAGTAGATTTGTATGTTCTGTTGATCGCTTTGATGAATTCATTAGCAATCAGTGCATAACCTCTTCCGGTAAGGTGAACTCCGTCAAGAGAGAAAGTTCCGCCGGTTACAAAAGTTGCAGAATATTTCACGCCGTCATACTGGATTCCAGAAGCTCCTGAAAGTTCCATCATTTTGGTATTGGCATCCACGAAAGCAAGACCTTTTGCATCTGCGATAGATTTTAGGGTTGCATTATAAGCATTGGTAGCGGTAATAACATTAGAAGTTTCCTTTTCTGTAAGAACATATTTGTCTTCTAAAGCTAATGAAGTACCTCCACCAACAGTCGGATTTAAAACGGCTGAAGCGGTTAACAAAATAAGATCTTTAGAGGTGGTTTGTCTGTATTTTGGAAGTCCTGGAATGGTACTTAAATCTTTATCCGCGATAACAGCACCGTTTGCAATACCAGCAGTAAATTTTATCAGTCTTTTTTGATATTCTGCATCTGTAAGTACTCCTAAAGCTTTGGCTTGTGCTAAACCTCCGTTGTATTGAGCATACCCGCCGTTAAGTTGGGAAACTTGCGCATCCGTCAATCCTGCGATTGGCATTGCGGGAACTCTTGTGAAATAAGGAATTGAAGTAACATTTGGAATATTTGCCAAAACCCCTTTCGCGCCGTTGGCAGTTAATGCCGTTACATAACTGTTGATGACTGATGCAAATACAGTAGGATCGGTGATGTCATTTGCTCCGTATGTTGCAGGATTTAAGTTTCCTTTCTGATCTGTTCCCACCCCACCGCTTGTGGAATAAGACAGAACATCATTATTTCCGATCCAAAGCGAAAAAAATGTTGGAGACTGGCTAATCGCATCAGCAATTATCGAACTGGTAGCACTTGTTGCGAATCTTACATAATATGGATTTGCTAACCCTGCGCTAAGTCCCGCTGCATTTCCATAACCTGCAGCACCCAAATGGAAAGATTTTGCTCCCGGAACGCCTAAGTTTTGATAAGGACCCGACGACGCTACATTATCTAATGCGGCAGCAGCAGGTGAAGCAACAGGAGATAAAGCACCATTTACTACTTGTAAATTGAGCTTACCTAGAAAACCTGGAAGGTTGGTAAATCCACCTACATTATTTGGCATTAAAGGTTGTTTGAAAGCACCTCCTCCTGCGAGCATCATTTGTGCCGCAATCATATTCGGATAAGATTCTACCTGTCCGTCACTATACAGGGCGTTATCTCTGAACCCGGACGTGAGAGAGTTTCCTAAAGCCACATATTTTGTGAAATTGGCATCTCCTTTTGAAACCGTGATACTGCTTACATCCTGGTCGAAATCTGTTTTACAGCCTGTTGTAAATAGCAAAGCTGAAACAGCGACTGTTGATATTAATATTTTTTTCATAATTTATTTAAACTTAGAATGCATTATAAGATAGACCTAAACCAACGTAGTATGCCTTCGCTTTGGCCTGTCCGAAGAAATTACTGTTCGCGTTCTCAACATTTCTGCTCTGCGGCATTGCCCAGGCTCCTGCAACATCAACTCCGAAACCTCTCGCAAATTTAAATCCTAGACCTCCGGTAATTACATTGGTGTCAAATGAAGGCGTTTCAGGAATAAAATACTCATCTTCATACGGAGATTCATCATAATACCATCCTAATCTTCCGGCAATCATATCGGTTAACTGATACTGAGTTCCCACTCTGAAAGTTTTGGTGTTATGGAAGTTTTTTGGTGAAACCAAAATGGTCGGGTCTGATGCCTGATTACCGATTGGTGCTTTTTCGAAATCAAGGGTAAGTTGGCTGTAACGTTCCCATCCGTGATAATTGAAATCTGCAGAAATTAACCATTTAGGGGTCACTTTATAGGTTAAACCAATCGTATATTCTTCCACCAAAGGCAGGGTAGCGGTAAAGTTATCTTGTCCGTTCGCATCCAATCCGAGAGATGAATATAAAGCCGGAGAAATATCAAATGATGCTTTTCCTTCTTTAGCTTCCATGTCAACAGGCGAGCGGTAGGCTATACTGATGTCCCATTTGGCATCTGGCTGAAAATAAAACCCGAATCCCATTCCGTGTCCTGTAGCTTTTTCGTCTTTCAGGTTGAGGGTTCCTCCTAATTGAGTAACTGCTTTGTCCCAGTTTACGGTACCTTTTGCATAAATATAACTGGCTCCAAACGATGCCCATGGTGCAAGTTTTACCGAAACCATTGGCTGGAAATAAAAAGATTTCAATTCCAGTCGCTGAACAATTTCTCTTCCTGCCCAATCTTGTGGCCATTCAATAGTACTTCCGAATGGGGTGGAAAAGTTAAAACCAACAGATAAATTAGGCATTACTTTATAAGCAATAGCCGCATAAAGCGGCGTTCCCATCGGGCTGTCGGTGGTATAGGATTCCAGAGTATTCAGATTCTGGTACGTCACTTCTGATTTGGCGCCAAATCCGCCTGCCACAACACTCAGTTTCGAAGGAATAAAAGACATTCCCGCAGGATTGAAAAACGTAACACTCGCGTCTTCGGCATGTGCACTCGTGTGAGCCATCGCTAACTGCTTAACGCCCTGAAGCGACACCCTGAACCCACCTGCAAACAGCATACTGCCTGCCAAAAGGGATGAGGAAATTAAGATTTTTTTCATAAAAATGATTATTATTGTTCAAATATAAAATTATTTTCATAACAAATGTTAATTAATTTTAACATTTTAAACGAAACCCCTATTTGTTGCTATGTTTGAAATAACAGTTTAAATTTAAAATATTAATGTTCAGATACTTACATTTAAAATATCGGTGATCATCTGCAGGACTCAAACGGAGCGTTTATTTTAAACAGAGGTGCCGAAAGAACAAAAGTCGAAGCGGAATCCGCGTTTTATTTTTAAATACAGGCAAAAAAATATCAAACTTATTTATTAAATAAAATTTATACTAAATTTGCACATTAAATATAAAAATATGAGTTGTGGATGCAAAACATCCGGCGATTCTTCCCATTCATGCGGAACCAAATCTGCGAATGGCTGCGAAAGTGTAAATACCTGCGGTAACAGTTATAAATTAAGTGTATTCGATTGGCTTTCTGATATCAATAATCCCGCTTCCAACCAATGTGATTTTGTGGAAGTGAGATTTAAAAACGACAGAAAGTGTTTCTATAAAAATATACACCGTTTACCGCTTCATATAGGAAGCATTGTAACAGTAGAATCTAGTCCCGGACATGATGTTGGTGTGGTAAGTCTCACCGGAGAACTGGTGAAAATTCAGATGAAAAAGAAACATTTTTCTGATGAAACGCCTCTGAAAATATACCGTTTAGCCAATCAAAAGGATATTGAAACCTGGCAGGACGTGCGTAAAAAGGAAGAAACCGTAAAAGTGGATGCCCGAAAAATATCGCACGCACTGAATCTTCAGATGAAAATCACCGATGTGGAATTTCAGGGCGACAATTCTAAAGTCACCTTCTATTACACAGCCGATAACCGCGTAGATTTCCGTTTGCTGATTAAAGAATTTGCTGCTACTTTCCGTACTAAAATTGATATGAAACAGATCGGTTTCCGACAGGAAGCGGCGAAAATTGGAGGTATCGGTTCATGCGGAAGAGAACTTTGCTGTTCCAGCTGGCTTACCGATTTCAGATCTGTAAACACCAACGCCGCGCGTTACCAGCAGTTGAGCATCAATCCTCAAAAACTGGCCGGTCAGTGTGGGAAACTCAAATGCTGTCTCAATTATGAACTCGACAGTTATTTGGATACCTTGAGTGCATTTCCGCCCTCATCAACCAATCTCGACACCGAAAGAGGAAGGGCATTCTGTATTAAAATAGACGTTTTCAAAAGGAAAATGTGGTTCGCGTATGCCGACAATTCCATGGCTTGGTATGACTTCGACATTGAAGAAGTCAAAAAAATGATTGCTAAAAACAAGAATGGTGAGAAAGTCATTCCTCTTGAAGATTTAAAGGTTACTGAGAACACCTATAAAACCAACGATCTGATACAGGAAAGCAGTTTAGATCGTTTTGAGAAGGACCGCAAACCCAACCAGAACCGAAACCGCAATCAGAAACCGGATAAAAGAACCAACAAACCTGATCTGCCTAAGGCTGCGCAGGGTCAAAGGAATAATCCTCCAAAAGTGAGGACTGCACCGGAAAACCTAACTGCAAACCCATCCGGACAGAATCCTCCAAAAAAGAAATTTAAAAAGAAATTTCCTCCAAAAAAAGACAATAATGCATAAGATTTTAGCTGTTTTAGCCGTTTTGTTCTTGTTTGTAAGCTGTTCAGATTCAGGGGATTTTACCCAAATGAAAGCCGTAAACGGGACCTGGAATAAAAAAACCGAGCAGCAGTTCCGTTTTGAAATCAAAGACGCGCAAAATCCTAAAAATATTATATTTGTGATAAGAAACAATAACAGTTATCCGTACAGCAATTTGCGGATGATCGTTAATCTTACCAATTTAAAAACGAATAAAAAAGTAACCGATACGCTGAACTGTGTCCTTGCAAATCCTAACGGAGAATGGATTGGAACGGGTTTCGGCGAGACAAAGGAAAATCTTTTCCAGTACAGACTCAATTATAAATTTCCTGCAAACGCATCATATACCATCGGGATCATACAGGCAATGCGCAAAGATGTGCTCCCGGGAATTGAAGACATCGGAGTAAAAATAGAACCGGCAAAACCGTAATTATTTATGGAAAACAAACAGAACAATGGGAGCAGACCGAATTTTCCGCTTCCTCCAAAAAATAATAAAACCAAGAGAACAGGTTGGCGCAAGTGGGTCAGAATGATCTGGATGGGTCTTATTGGTTTGGTTATCGGGATTGCAGCACTTTTTTTTGCGGTCTCCCAGGGATTTCTGGGCGAAATGCCTGATGTTAAACAGCTCGAGAACCCTGATATTTTTGTCGCTTCAGAAATATATTCTTCCGACGGTGTTAAGCTTGGCAATTTTGAGAAAGAAAAAACCCTGCCTGTTACCTACAAAGAACTGCCTTCTTATTTGGTGTATGCCTTGCAGGCGAAAGAAGACGAACGTTTTAAGGAACATTCAGGGATCGATCTTTGGTCAGTTGCGCGGGCGGTTGTATACGGCGGTCAGCGCGGCGGCGGATCAACAATTTCTCAGCAGCTGGCGAAACTTCTTTTTACAGACCAGGTGTCCCGCAACAAGATTGAACGCGCGTTTCAGAAACTGAAGGAATGGGTAGTAGCGGTAAGTCTGGAAAAAAGATATACCAAAGAAGAAATTATCACGCTCTATTTCAATAAATTCGATTTCGTGAACAATGCGAACGGAATTGAGATGGCTTCGCGTATTTATTTTAACAAATCCACGCCTGAACTTACGCTTCCGGAAGCAGCAACATTTGTTGCAATGCTCGAAAATCCGGTGAAAAACAATCCGAAAAGATTCCCCGAAAGAACTAAACTGAGAAGAGATGTCGTGCTGGATCAAATGCTGAAGACCGGATATCTGGATCAGGAAAATTACGACAAAGCGATAAACACCCCGGTAAAAATTGATTATCAGCCGGTAAAAACTGTTGATGAAGGTTATTCGGCGTATTATAAATTTTATCTGCGTAAGGAAATCGACCGTTATTTAAAAGATTATGAAAAGCAGACCGGAAAAAGCCTGAATCTTTTTCGCGATGGCCTTAAAATTTATGTAACCCTGGATTCTAAAATGCAGAATTATGCTGAAGAATCCATCAGAGAACACCTGACTGAGCTCCAGAAAAACTTTGACGCAGAACAGCGCGGCCGTAAAGAAGCACCTTTCTATTTCTTGGATGATGCCCAGATTAATTCGGTGATGATGCAGGCCGTAAAAAGAACGGGGCGCTATAAGCAGCAAAAAGCAGCAGGAGTTTCTGAAGATTCCATTATGATGGATTTCAAAACTCCGACCAAAATGTCCCGGTTTACCTGGGGTGGCGAAGAAGAAGTCGAAATGACTCCGTGGGATTCCATCCGCTACCATAAGCAGATTGCGCAGGCCGGATTAATGTCGATGGTTCCCGGAACCGGCGAAATAAAAGCCTGGGTGGGCGGAATCAACTGGCAGCATTTCCAGTACGACCATATCAAGCAGGGAAAAAGACAGGTTGGATCGACCTTTAAACCATTTGTATATGCAACTGCAATTATGAAACTGGGCTTAACGCCGTGTTCAACCATTTCTAACGCAACGTACAGAAAAGGAACCTGGACGGTGGAAGGATCTGGAGGCAGCCTGACTTTAAGAGACGCTTTGGCTCATTCCAAAAACCCGGTGGCTGTTCGTTTGATTGAAATGACCACTCCTAAAAGTGTCATCCAGACTGCAAGAGATTTGGGCGTTACAGAAGAAATTCCGAACGAATACGCAGTAGCGCTGGGTTCTTCAGACATCACAATTTTTGAAATGTTAGGCGCATATAGCACATTTGCCAATTACGGTAACTATATTAAACCTGAAATGATCTGGCGTATCGAAGACGCAAACAGCAGGGTCATTAAAGAAGTAAAACCTGAAATGAAGGAAGTCATGAACGAGCTGTATGCTTACACGATGATTGATCTGATGAAAGGCGTTGCAGCTTATGGTACCGCTTCCGGCGAACTTCGGAGGAAAGGCATTCCTGCGGAAATTGAAATTGCAGGAAAAACCGGTACAACGCAGAATAATTCTGACGGTTGGTTTATGGGAATCACCCCGAATCTCGCCACCGGCGTTTGGGTAGGCTGGGAAGACCGGGCGACCCACTTCCGCGGAACCGGTGAAGGACAGGGTGCAAAAATGGCGCTTCCGATATGGGCTATTTTTATGAAAAAAGTGTATGCCGATAAAACGCTTGGAGTGACTCCCGAAGATAAATTTGTTAAACCTTCGGAATGGAAAGGAGACTGTTCAGACCTTCAGGGTCTTGGTGGGTATGGTGATGACGGGGGTTTGCAGACAATTGATGAACTCAAGAATCCGGAACCTGAACCTGAAGCTCAACCCAAAACGAATACAAAAAAAGAGGAAAATGTTAATGAAGTCATTAACAGTGGTGAAGAGATTGATTTCAACAAATAACAGAAAAATATTTATATTTAAAAGCCTTTTCGTTTACGGAAGGGCTTTTTCTATGCCCGGAATTTAATCACTAATTTTGAACCATGAATCTGAACAGTATTATGCAACGCTTTACCGAAATGTTTCCGGGAGATTTTTCGGGAAATAATATGCAGCGGCAAACGCCGAAAATCCTTTTCGCGGCTGTGAAACCGGCGGGATTTCCGCATCCTGAACTTCTGGATTTCAATGAAAACCTTGCCGAAGAAATCGGTTTAGGGAAATTGGCGGATAATGATCTGGATTTTCTAGTAGGCAACAACCTTCCCGAAAAGTGGGTGACTTATGCCACCGCTTATGCCGGTCATCAGTTCGGTAACTGGGCGGGACAGTTAGGAGACGGAAGAGCCATTTATGCCGGAGAAATACAAAATAAAGAAGGTAAAACGACAGAAATCCAGTGGAAAGGAGCCGGAGCAACTCCGTACTCGCGTCATGCCGACGGCAGAGCCGTTTTGCGTTCTTCAGTTAGAGAATATCTGATGAGCGAAGCCATGTTTTTCCTGAATATTCCAACTACAAGATCGTTGAGTCTGTGTCTGACCGGCGAAAAAGTGATGCGCGATATGATGTACGATGGAAATCCGGCGCCGGAAAAGGGTGCAGTCATGATCAGAACCGCGGAAAGTTTCCTGCGTTTCGGGCATTTTGAACTCATTTCAGCTCAAAAGGAAACAGATCTTCTGAAAAAACTCACCGATTTTGCCATTATCAACTATTTTCCCGAAATCGATGCGGAAAGCGAAAATAAATACCGCGAATTTTTTGAAAATATCGCCCTCAGAACAGCCGATTTAATGGTGGAATGGTACCGCGTTGGTTTTGTTCATGGCGTGATGAATACTGATAACATGTCGGTTTTGGGACTGACCATTGATTACGGACCTTTTTCTTTTCTGGATGAATACGATCTTAATTTTACACCAAACACCACCGATTTGCCCGGACGGAGATACGCCTTCGGTAAACAGGCGCAGATTGCGCAATGGAATCTGTGGCAGCTCGCCAACGCCCTTTTTTCTTTGATTAAAGATGAAGCATTTCTGGAAAAGGTACTAAATGATTTCAGTCTGACCTTCTGGAAAAAGCATGATGAAATGCTCGCGACTAAGTTTGGTTTTGAAATGGTATCGGAAAGTGACAGCGAATTCTTCACGAACTGGCAAAAATTGATGGAAGATTTGAAGATCGACTATACTTTATTCTTTAATCAGCTGGAAAAACTGGAAGAGAACAGTGGTCTGAAAATCCTTTTTGAAAATACATTTTATGCCGAAATAACTGAAGTTCAGATGAAGGAACTCACTGATTTTATTGAGCTGTACCGGAAACGGAAAGCCAAGAATACGATTTCTACAGAGGCGTCTCTTGCGATGATGAAGGCAAACAATCCGAAATTCATCCTGAGGAATTATATTCTTTTTGAATGCATTGAAGAACTCGAAGCCGGCAAAAAAGACATGTTCGGTAAGATTTTAAATGCGCTCCACAATCCGTATGAGGAAATTTACCCTGAATTTTCGAAGAAAAGACCATCTGTTTACGATGACCGGTCGGGATGCAGCATGCTTTCGTGCAGTTCATGATTTTGTTTACTTTTGCAGAAAACCAATCTCTTGAAACTTCAAACCAAATTAAAGCATTTTTTCAGCCTTATTTTCCCTGCAACCGTCGCGGAATTGCTGGTTTTCTTATTTTTTCTTGCCGTTTATGGCCTTCTGGCGGGTGCAATTGCCCTGAATTACTGCATCGTTTTCGATAACAGAATTCCGTGGGATGCGTATTTCAGTTTCGATAACCGCTCGGTTGTACTTACCGGTGGCGGTTTCGAGAGGCATCCGCTTTCCAATTATTTTTTTGAGGTGCTCCGAAACATTGCATTCTTTTTTTCTGACGGAAAAAGCGATGTGAATTTTCGGTTGGTATTGGCGCTGAGCAGTGCGGTTACGGTGAGTCTGAGCATTGTTCAGATTTTTAAATATCTGAAGAACATCATTCAGCTTCCGTTGGTCGTTTCATTATTGATTTTGGCATTTTTCGGTGTTTTTTCAACCAATATTCTGCTTTCCTTCACTCCGGAAACGTATACATACACCCTTTTTCTGCTCGTACTTTTCAATTATTATGCAGCGCTGAAACTCAGGAATGAACAAAAAATTCCTGCTGCTGCACTTGCGCTTTCGGCTGTTACACTGGGTGGTCTCACCATCACCAATATTGTAAAAGCTTATATTCCGCTGCTTTTTGAGAAAAACGTATTCCGCGACCTCAGAAAATTTGGAAATATGGCGTTAAGAGGTTTGATTTCGGCCAGTTGTTTCGTGCTGCTTTATCTGTACCGGATTGATTTCAATTATCTTAAAATATTTGAAAAAACCGGTGAACAGTATGAGAAATTCTCGAAACCTAAGGTTACGCCACTCTGGGATATGATTTCATCCTGGTTTTTTGGAGGAAATATTCTGTTTCCATCCTTCGTAATCAGGGATTATCACAATAAAAAAGGGTTCGATTACAAAGCACTTTTTATGGATGTTTACTCGAGTGAAATCTCTTATGTCTTGATAGGATTAGTGCTCTCACTTGTGGTTTGGGCTTATGCAAGAAATTTCAGAAATAAGTTTGCACAGATCCTCATGATTTCTTTCCTTTTTGATGTGATCATTCACTGTGTTCTGAAGTTCGGGCTTCACACTTCGTACATTTACGGTGGTCATTTTGTGTTTGTATATCCGCTGATGATTGGCTGGCTGTTTTTCTCGTACCGTGATTCGCCGAAAGTGCTTTCTTCACTGATGGCGGTCCTTACCATTATTTTTGTGTACACGGCAATGAACAACATCATCCGGATGGAAGAGTTTTTCTTTTTCCTCGATACGTATTACCGCTAAAAAAAGCCGGAAATCAATTCCGGCTTTCTCATTTTCTTGAATAAATTTATTTGGCTTCAACACAGAAAACCCTGTACTGAACGGCAATCGCGGATTTGAAGTATTCTCTGATTCTTGAAAGATCAGATGCTGCGCTTTGTCTGGTAAAGTAGCTTCCGGCTAAGATTTTATAGTTTGGACGTAAAGAAGCGTCGGTTTCCACTTTCAGGTTCGGGAACCTTCTGCGGAAATAAGCTTTTACTTCGTTGGCTTCTTCGTTGGTTCTTACGGTGTTGATCTGAATTTTATATCCCAAAATTCTGGGATTCCGGCGGCAGATTTCTGCATTGGTTAAAGCTCTGCTGGGAACAACAACTGTTGATCTTCCTGTTCGTGGATTATCATTACTTTCGTTTGAATTCATCGCTAAGCGGTCGCAGTTGTCTTCGATTTTCATCAACGCATCATTGATCCGGCTGTCCATTGCCACGCTTAATTCTGTACCCGAAAGCGTGTCTTTTTTAACAACCTGTTGAGCATCAATATGATAAAAAAAAGCTGTGATAAAAACCAGACTTATTTTGATAAAATTTTTCATTCCGTATTATTTCAGGCAAATTTAAACAAATAAAAATCATACCACTCTTTGTTATTTAGAACTAATACAAATTACCGTCAAATCGGCATTTGCTTTATTTATCTGCTGTTAATTTTCTGTTAAATGTCTTATTTTTGCCAAATTGAAAAAGCATTCAATACAATTTACTAACCCAAGATTTTATAAATGATTAGTTGGAGAAAGCATTACAAAAGAGGTCTTATTGCAATAGGTCTGTTGCTGTCGACCAGTGCTTCTATTTACGCTCAGGGAGATGCCAAAAACGGTGAAAAACTTTTTAAAGCAAACTGTACTGCATGTCACGCTTTAGATAAGCAGATGACTGGTCCGGCTTTAGGTGGCGTAGTTGCACGACTTAAAACAGAACAGAATCTGGATACAGATTGGCTTCAAAAATGGATTAAAGACAACAAGGCACTCCGGGCTTCCGGTGACAAGTATGCCAATGAAGTTTTTCAAAAATTTAACAAGGTTGAAATGTTGCAGTTTCCTAATCTTACGGATCAGGACATCAACGACATTTTAGAATACACCACTAATCCACCCGCTGCTGAACCTGCAGCAGATGCCGCTGCCGGAACTGCAGATGCGAATTCTGTAGCTGCACTCGAAGCTGCAAAAAAAGATTCAGTTAATTCCAAAATCATTCTGATTTCACTGCTTGCCATTGGCGGACTTTTGCTTTGGATGCTTTTCAAGCTCAGACAGCTTGTTAAACTTCAGCAATCGGATGAATTGTCGGGACTGCAGTCTTCAAGAGCTTATTCGTTTGCTGATCTGTACAGAAAATACAGTTATATCGGAAAAGGAGTTATAGCTCTACTTGCTATTTTTGCTGCCTACGGAATCTGGAACTGGATGATGTGGATTGGTGTTTACAAAGGCTACAAGCCGGAGCAACCCATCTATTTCTCACATAAAATTCACGCCGGAGAAAATAAAATCGACTGTCAGTTATGTCACTCCTCAGCCAAATACGGAAAAGTTTCAGAAATACCTTCCATGAACGTATGTATGAACTGTCACCGCACAATTTCCGAATACAACGGAAAATATATGGAGCCAGGTAAAGACAAAGCATTCTACGACGGTGAAATCCAGAAGATCTATGCTTCTACAGGTTGGGATCCTGCAACACAGCAGTATACAGGGAAAACACAGCGGGTTGAATGGACGCGAATTCACAATATGCCTGATTTCGTTTACTTTAACCACTCGCAGCACGTTGTAGCAGGAGAGCAAGCAATTATTTCCTCATTCAACAAGAAAAATCCTGAAGGCCAGATTGATGTGGTGTGTAAAGCATGTCACGGCCAGATTGATACCATGAATGTGGTGCAGATGGCCAACGACTTCACAATGGGATGGTGTATCGAATGTCACCGTACTACAGAAGTAGATATGACCAATGGATATAATAAAGAATACTTCAAAAATCTACATGACAAACTGAAAAAACAATACGGTTCAGGAACAAAGATCACGGTAGCAGCAATTGGAGGTCTTGAGTGTGGTAAATGTCATTATTAACAACTAAAAATTAGAAGTATCAATGGCTTCAAACAAAATACAATTCAGAAGTATTCATGAACTGAAAGATCCGGCTTTGAACACCAAGCTGGCTCAGAAAGAATTTCAGAACGAAATTCCTGTAGATGAATTCTCTAGTGATTCCGAAAAAGATTCGGGCACTTCCAGAAGAGATTTTCTTAAACTTCTGGGATTTTCAACGGCGGCCGTTACTTTGGCTGCCTGTGAAGCACCGGTAATTAAAACGATTCCTTATGTAGTGAAACCTCACGACATTATTCCGGGAATCCCTAATTACTATGCTTCAACCTATTTCGACGGTTACGATTTCGCAAGCGTTTTGGTTAAAACCCGCGAAGGAAGACCAATTAAAATAGAACCGAATCCTGCTGCCAACGAATTGGGTAGAACTAACGCAAGAACACAGGCTGCAGTGCTTTCACTTTACGATAACGATAAAGTAAAACAGCCAAAACTCGACGGGAAGGATGAAACCTTTGATAAAGTGGATGATTTTGTGCTGAAAGGTCTTACTGAAGCACAGGCCGGCGGAAAAAGAATCGTGGTTTTATCACACTCTTTCGCTTCACCGACTTTCAAGAAATTATTTGCAGATTTTAAAACAAAATATCCTACAGCGGAACTCGTTACTTACGATGCGCTTCCACATGCTGCAGCTTTAGATGCTGCGCAGGAAGTCTTCGGACAGCGTGCGCTACCGGTTTACGACCTTTCGAAAACACAGTTGGTGGTGTCTTTCCAGGCAGATTTCCTTTCCGATTTTAACGGAGGATCTTTGGAAAGTTCTTACGCAATTGCAAGAAAACCAGGCCCGCAGATGATGCGACACATTCAGGTGGAGTCGAACATGTCTTTAGCCGGAGCCAATGCCGATACCAGAATTAAATTAAAGCCAAGTTTAGTTAATAAGACTTTGGTTGAAGTGTATAACGGACTGAACGGAGGTACTTCCGATAAAATCGCTGCAGGAATTGTTAAAGAACTTCAGGAAAAAGGCAGCAACGCTGTTGTTTTTGCTGACGGTTCCAAAGGTGCGCAGGTTTTAGCACACTTAATCAATCAGAAATTAGCGTCAACCGCTTTCATAGGTAAGGCAAACTTCCTGAAAGAGTTCGACGGAGCAAGATATCAGGAATTTTTAGCGTGGATGAATGCAGGCCAGGTTGGCGTGCTGATCACCAATAACGTAAACCCTATTTATTCCAGCAATAAAGGAGAAGATTTCAGAAAAGCATTGGCAAAAGTACCTTATGTGGTTGCAGTTGCCGATAAGAAAAACGAAATGTACAAAGCTGCGAAAGCAGTGATTCCTGTTGCAAACTGGCTTGAATCATGGGGTGATATGTCTCCGCAAACGGGAGTATACACTTTGATGCAGCCAACCATTCAGAAAATTTACAAATCAAGACAGATTGAAGAATCCCTTTTGGTTTGGATGAACGGTAAAAACAATGCAGCCAACAATTATTACGATTATTTAAAAGCTAATGCTGCCGGATTAATCGGCGGAACAACTTTTAATAAAGCATTATATAACGGAATCATTCCGGGTGGAAATACCGCATCACTTTCCTACGCCGGCGGAAACGCAGCTCAGGCGGTTGCTGAACTGGGGAATTTCAAAGCTTCTGATATGGAATTGGTGCTTTACACCAAAACTTCCATGGGAGACGGTACTCAGGCAAACAATCCTTGGTTGCAGGAACTTCCGGATCCAATTTCAAGACTTTCATGGGACAATTATCTGACTGTTTCTCCAAAAGATGCCGAAAGACTGGGTCTGGAGAATGATCTGAATGCAAGGATGCAACTCGACGGTTCTGTGGTAAATCTTACTGCGAACGGAGTGACTTTAAAAGGTGTTCCTGTTTTCATTCAGCCGGGACAGGCTGAAGGTTCCGTAGGACTTGCACTGGGCTATGGTAAAAAAGATTCTGGAGCAGTTGCAGATAACGGGGTAAACGCTTATCCACTGTTCGACGGATCAAACCTTATTGTTTCCAATATAAAACTCGATAAAACAGGCGATGACCACGAATTTGCAGGAATGCAGCTTCAGAATACCCTGATGGGACGTTATGAGATCGCAAGAGAAGTTCCGTTGGATACTTATCTGAATGTAGATTTTAACGACGAAGAATTCGGATGGAACAAGCCTTTGGAATATCACACGATCGGAGGTGCTTTACCGGCAGGTAAAATTGACCTTTGGGATGCATTTGATGATACTGATGGGCCACACTTTAACCTTTCCGTTGATTTAAATTCATGTACAGGTTGTGGAGCATGTATTATTGCCTGTCAGGCAGAAAATAACGTTCCTGTTGTTGGTAAAGAAGAAATTAGAATGTCGCGTGATATGTACTGGTTAAGAATTGACCGTTACTATTCAGCAATTGAAAAACTGGATACCCGTCAGGTGGTTGACAGAGGATTAAATGCAGCCGAAATGTATGGCGGACCTTTCACGGAAGGTATCCTGAACCATCCTGCAGATAACCCGGATGTGATCTTCCAGCCGGTAATGTGTCAGCACTGTAACCATGCTCCTTGTGAAACAGTTTGTCCGGTAGCGGCAACTTCGCACGGTAAGCAGGGTCAAAACCAGATGGCATACAACAGATGTATCGGTACAAGATATTGTGCAAACAACTGTCCGTACAAAGTAAGAAGATTCAACTGGTTTACCTATAACCTGAATGATAAATTCGATTTCCACCAGAACAATGATCTGGGAAGAATGGTACTGAATCCTGATGTAGTGGTAAGAACCCGAGGGGTAATGGAAAAATGTTCAATGTGTATCCAAATGACACAGAACACCATTCTTGAAGCCAAAAAAGAGGGAAGAATCGTGAAAGACGGGGAATTCTCTACAGCATGTGTTAATGCATGTCCTACTGGAGCAATGAAATTCGGTGATATGAACGACAAAGCCTCCAAAGTAAGAGCTCTATATAATGACAATAGAAGATATACGCTGCTCGAAGAAATCGGTACAAAACCGAACGTCTTCTATCACACGAAGATCAGAAACAGAAAAGAAAACATAGTTTAAATAATAATAAGGTAAAAAATGTCACATTACGAAGCACCGATAAGGGAACCTTTAATTATTGGTCACAAGACTTATCACGATATTACGGAGGATATCGCAAGACCTATCGAAGAAAGAGCCGGAAAACTATGGTGGATTTCTTTATTTATCGCCTTAGCGCTTTTTCTCTACGGTTTTGGCTGTATTGCATACACTATCGGTACCGGTATTGGAGCTTGGGGACTAAACAGAACCATTAACTGGGGTTGGGATATTACCAATTTCGTTTGGTGGGTTGGTATCGGTCACGCGGGAACGCTGATCTCTGCCGTACTGTTACTCTTCAGACAGCGCTGGAGAATGTCGGTAAACCGTTCTGCAGAAGCAATGACGATTTTTGCCGTTGTTCAGGCAGCCATCTTCCCGGTAATTCATATGGGTAGAGTTTGGGTAGGTTATTGGGTGTTCCCTTTGCCAAACCAGTTCGGTTCTCTTTGGGGGAACTTTAACTCTCCATTGCTTTGGGACGTTTTTGCAATCTCAACTTATTTCTCGGTTTCAACAGTATTCTGGTTCATGGGACTGATTCCTGACTTTGCAATGATCAGAGACCGAGCTAAAACGCCCTGGACAAAAAAAATATACACTTTCCTTGCCTTCGGATGGGGTGGTAAAGCAAAACACTGGCAGCGGTTCGAAGAACTTTCTTTGGTTCTTGCAGGTTTGGCAACACCACTTGTATTCTCGGTTCACACCACGGTATCTTTTGACTTTGCCACTTCGGTAATTAAAGGATGGCATTCCACCATCTATCCACCATACTTTGTGGCGGGTGCAATTTTCTCCGGATTTGCAATGGTACAGACCCTGTTGTTGGTAGCGAGAAAAGTTTGTCACCTCGAAGATTATATTACCATGTACCACATCGAAATTATGAACATCGTAATTATCGTGACAGGTGGAATGGTAACCGTAGCATATGCAACTGAATATTTCATCGGATGGTATTCCGGATCAAGATATGAAGATTTTACCTATCTCTCTCCGGGAGCAGCAACCGGACCTTACTGGTGGGCTTTCTGGGCATTGATTACTTGTAACTTAATTGTTCCTGCCCTTTTCTGGTTCAAAAGAATCAGAACCAATATTATCGCAACATTTATTATTGCTTTAATCATCAACATCGGGATGTGGTTCGAAAGATTCGATATTATCGTAATCAACCTTTCAAGAGATTACCTGCCTGGATCTTGGACCATGTTTAAACCAACCATCATTGATGTTGGAGTATTTCTGGGAACCATCGGATTTTTCTCCGTGCTATTCCTGCTGTACGCAAGAACATTCCCTGTGATTGCACAGGCCGAATTAAAAAGTATTCTGAAAATTTCAGGTGAAACCTATAAAGCAAAAGAAGGAGATGAGCACCACTAAAATAGTTTACGGTCTTTATGCCGACGATGATGATTTAATGCAGGGCGTTAAAGCATTCAACGATAAAGGAATTAAAATTAATGAGGTTTATACACCTTTTCCTGTTCACGGGCTCGATAAAGCACTGGGTTTTAAGAAAACCAGAATTTCCGATGCTGCATTTATCTATGCAATCTATGGAGTTACGATAGGATCAGTGGTGACCTGGTATACGATGAATCATGACTGGCCACAGAATATTGGTGGAAAACCTGCATTCGACTGGGCGCATAATATGCCTGCGTTTGTGGTACCGATGTTTGAACTGATGGTTTTCTGTGCTGCACACATGATGTCGCTTACCTTCCTCATCAGAAACAAAATGTATCCGGGAGCCGCTCCGCAGAATCCTGATCCAAGAACGACGGATGATAAGTTTATGATGGAGTTTGCACCTCTTAACGATGATGAATTCAATGCTATTAAGCAAACGTTAATTGATACAGGGGTCGAAGAAATAACGGTAAAAGATGCTTAAAATGAAAAAGAATTTATTAAAAATTACGGCGATTTTAGGTTTAACCACAGTTTTACTTAACTCTTGCAGTCCTAAAGACAGTCCGCCGCTGGTATATTTCCCCGATATGTATTACCCGGTAGCTTATGATCCTTTGATGAAAGCGGAAGATGCCTATTCTGATCATGAAAATGAAATTCCGGCTTTTGTGAAAAACGGCGGTGCCACAGGCTTAGGTCCTGTTAGCGGAACAGTTTCCCAGAATAAAGACGGAGTTTTTGAAGAAGGATTGCTTCCTAAAAATGTTGATGAATACAATGCAGGATACGATGCATCAAAAGGATTAGCAGTTTCTCCTTTAAATCCAGCCAATCAGGCAAAAGATCTCGCGAGAGGTAAAATTCTATATGACCGTACTTGTTCGGCCTGTCACGGAACAGGAGGAGACGGTCAGGGACCAATTGTTGTAAGCGGAGCCTATTCAGGAGTTCCTAAATATGCCGACCGCCAGATTACAGTAGGTTCGGTACATTATGTCATCATGAACGGTAGAAATGCAATGGGATCCTACGCAGGCCAGTTATCGGCAGGCGACCGGTGGCGGGTTGCAATGTATGTAATGAATGCCTTCAAAGGCGGCGCGGCTTCTCCGGCTGCCGCAACAGCTGGTACGGCTGTAGCAACCGATTCCACCGCAACTAAAAAATAAAAAGAAAAAAAATGTATAGTTTTTCACCCAAATTAAGATTAATTTCTATTATACTCCTCATCGCCGGATTGGTTATTTTTGGTATTGGTTATTTTATGAACCACGCTATCGACGAGACCAGAGTAGAACATATGATGGAGTCCCTTCATTCAGGTGGTCATGAGGCTGTGCCTATGAATTCCCATGAAATGGTAGGTCCGCAGGATCATGCTGCTCATCTGAAACATGCCACTATGCAGATTCACAATCAGCCTTTGGCGGCTCTCCATTTCGTTTCGGTCTTTTTCTTCGGATTAAGCTGTGCGGTATTGTTCTTTTACTGTATTCAGCATGTTGCTCACGCTGGTTGGTCCATTATTATCACAAGAGTAATGGAGGCGATTGCTTCTTATATTCCTTGGGGTGGCGCTATATTGATCATTATGATGGTGATCAACATCACACACAATGGTCACCTTTTCCATTGGATGGATCCTGAACTCACAGACCCTAATTCTGCGCATTTCGATTCTATTCTTTATGAAAAGAAAAGATTTCTGAATATCCCTTTTTATGCCTTCAGAACGGTCTTTTATGTAGTAGGAGCTTCGTTCTTTGTTTGGAAACTTAAAAGAATGTCTAAAAAAGTGGATGAAACCAAATCCAGAACCGACTATCAGATGCTGTACAGATGGGCCGTTGGGTATATCGTATTTTTCGGTTTCTGTTCCGCAGCCTGGGCTTGGGATTGGTTAATGTCGATAGATCCTCACTGGTATTCCACCATGTATATCTGGTATTCTATGGTAAGTTGTTTGGCAAGTGCCGTAGCAATGATCATTCTGGTAAGTGTTTATTTAAAGAAAAAAGGCTTCCTTCCTCAGTTTAATGATAATCACCTGCACGATCTGGGAGTTTTCCTTTTCGCTACAAGTATGCTCTGGACATATACCTGGTTTGCACAGTTCATGCTGTACTGGTATGCCAACGTTCCGGAAGAGGTGAATTACTTCTTCGGACGATTCGAATATTACTCACCAACATTCCTTCCGATGCTTATCATCAACTTCCTTTTACCGTTATTGGTTCTGGTAAGTTCAGGAATCAAGAGAAATTACACGGTTGTAACAGTTATGGCAGTAGTGGTAATTTTGGGTCATATTTTAGACTACTTCAATATGGTAATGCCGGGAACGGTTGGTCCTTACTGGAAAACACCTGAAGTGTTGATCTTGGTTATCGGTGCAATTCTGTTTATTGTGGGATTCTTCACTTTAACAGTAATGACCGCTTTATCAAAACTGAAACTCATTCCAACAGGGAATCCTTTCCTCAAAGAATCAGAGATTTACGAGTATCCTTTCTAGGACGTAACAAAATAATTAAAATTCCGACTAACATTTTTAGTCGGAATTTTTTTATTTAAAAACCACAACTATGAAAAAACTAATTTTATTTTTTGCCGTTTTTGCGGCATTTGCGTTTCAGGCTCAGAAAATAACCTTCGTTTCGGAGGAAACCGGAAAACCGCTTCCGAAAGTAATGATCTTCAGCAATTCAGGTGAACTGGTCACCACTTCCAGTATCGATGGAAGCTTTGAAAAGGATTCTTTAAAACCGTTTCAGAATGAATATGCCCTGATCTACGAAAACGAATCGCTGGGAACCCTAAACCTCGCAGACCTAAATACGGCTGTGATTAAGCTGAGAGATAATGTTACCGATATTGAACCCGTTGTTGTAAATAACAACAAAAAAGATGCGAAATACATTTTACTGAAGGGAAATTTCAATACCTACATTTTTCTGAACAACAGGCTCAACAGTTATGCAGACGGAATTGTGACGTATGTCTTTAATAACAAAACAAAAAAGCTCAAGCAGATCAAGATTGAGCAGTACCGGATTTTCGAACTGATTAATTCCGATAATAAACAAAAAGCAGTGTCTGGATGGAATTATAAGAACGGTCTGCGGGCTCCTGACCTGAAAAGTCTATCCCAGATTGATGACTTCAAAAGAAACAAACGGCTTAAATTAAGAGAAGTTTCAACTTCCAGCAAAGATGCGGTTGAAGTGAGTGCTGAAGCGCTTCAGGACAAAGAACTTTCTCTTTTCGGTTACAGGGTATATGATGTGAAAGCCGGTATGGATGTTTCATTCGAGAAAGACAGTAAAAAAGAGTTAAGAGACCTGCTGGAATACAAAATAATAAGCGGTTTCAAGCTGAAGCACAAATCCGAAGCTGCCTATAATAAGGTGACCGATTATCGGAACTTTTACCCGACAGACCTCAGTTATACCGACGATGATGATGTACCTGCGGTAAAGTTTGATCAAAGCAAAAGTTCTTATAAAACTTCCTATTGGAGCGACGCCGGTTTCCCGAATATGCAGACCGTCTTTGCCAATTTTTTCAAAAATGATCTGAAAGAAGTGAAGAATACCGGTTCAAAATAAATGGTATAACATCTGTCCCGGCTTTTGTCGGGATTTTTTCTAAATTTGTATAAAACCAATCAAGATGAAACGCTTTACCCTTTTCCTGATTTCCATACTCTTTTTCCTTATCGGCTGTAAAAAAGATTCAGTAGATGCTACCACCACACAATCGCTGCAGTCGAGTATAAACGACATGGCTTCGAGCCTTTCTACACTTCAACAGGTAAAGTTCAATGAAGCGCTTTATATCCTGAAAACATTCGGTGTGGAAGCGGAAGGTGATATAAATGAACTGAAAGCCCTGGGAAACCTCATCAACGGAAAAAAAGTTCCCGATATTTTTGCTCTGGCCGATAAAACTGCTCAGCAGAACGGAATTGATTGGTCAAGTACCGGTCCGCCTTCTCTTGGAGAAATGAATATCTTCGGAAACGATGCCGCCAAGGAATCTGATCCGAACGATATATCAGCTAACAGTTTAAGCATCGTCACAAATCCTGTCGCTATGGACAGTATTTTAGGGCCAAAATCCCTTCAGGTAATTCCGCGGTTAATGGATGCTTCCGGGCAGACTGTAAAATTCTCCGGTGCGGGTCTTGAAACGGTTATGGAAGTCTTCAGTAACGGAAACCGTATTCTGACTTCTAAAAACCTGATGCAGGACAATAATTTCAAAGGATTTAATCTGAGGTTTGCCGCTTTACCTGCCGAAAAAATCAGCAACAATAAAATCGATATCACCGTAACGGTAAAAACATCAGCCAAGACTTTTAAAATGTCGAAAATCGGAGTGTTGGTAAATCCGAAAGCGCTGTTGATGCCTGCAGGAACCCCAAAAAATCCTGAAGAAATGATAGATCCCGCAACAATCGGTGAAAACGGCGTTCCGGTTACCGATCCGGCAT
Organism: Kaistella sp.; assembly: GCA_019459085.1. GTDB lineage: Bacteria > Bacteroidota > Bacteroidia > Flavobacteriales > Weeksellaceae > Kaistella. The sequence goes on along the minus strand of JAIBEW010000019.1, from coordinate 36,157 downwards.
CAGCAATTCCCGCAGTTGGAGATCCTAAAACGACGGTGACGAAATTTCTGAATAATTTAAGCACCCAGAACCTTCGCGGTGCTTATGAAACCTCCGAGAATCCTAACTGGGGCTCGTACGAGAATTTTGCAAATCCTACCTCCGGTTTTGGTGCGGTGAAAAACGTAACCGTTAAAAATATTTCCGGTGGTTCTGCAGCAGGAACTACCTCAAATGTGAACGCAACGTATGACGTAACCGATAAAAACGGAAAAACAACCGCCTTACAGGTGACTTTCGGTCTGAAGAACGTAAACGGAGAATGGAAAATTTCAAGTTATAAAATCAATTAAAATGAGTTCTGCAAGCCTCATCAAAAGATTAGAGAGTACGATCGAGAATATTTCCGATTTCCCGATTCCCGGAATTGAGTTTAAAGACATTACGCCCATTTTTCTTGATCCGAAACTGTATGAGGAAGTGATTGGTGATCTGGCTGATTTCAGCCGCGGAAAAGTGGATGCCGTCTGCGGAATTGAAAGCCGGGGCTACCTTTTCGGAATCGCGGTTGCTGTGGCGCTTGAAGTTCCGTTTATACTCATCAGAAAAAAAGGAAAGCTTCCGCCGCCCTTCATCAGCGAAAAGTATGATCTGGAATACGGAACAGCAGAAATTGAGATGCGCGAAGGTCAGTTGAAACCCGGACAGCGAGTTTTGGTGCACGACGATCTCCTCGCCACGGGCGGAACAACAGAAGCCGCCGCAAAACTTGTTGAAAAGCAGGGCGCCAAAGTAACGCAGTTCAGTTTTTTAATCGCGCTGAAAGATCTTGACGGAGAAAAAAAACTGGCAAAGATTCAGGCAGAAATCCATCAGATTCTTGAATATTGAGTCCCGAACTGAAGATTCTACTTTAAAATCATCATTAAAGTAAAAATACTATTTTGTAAATCGCTCAAAAACAGTTAAATTTGCACTTCAATTTTTAATATATTATGGCAAAACAGGAGCATACCAACAAGCACGAGATGGAAGGGAAGGAAACTGTAGAGGTTTTCAGAGATCTGGACAGAAGTGCACTGGATACGGAAAGATTTATTGAAAAGCACGCGAAAACCCTCATCGGTATTTTTGTTGGCCTTGTAGTAGGCGTTTTAGGATATTTTCTTTATCAGAATTTCATCGTTGGCCCTAAAAATACAGAAGCAATGATGGGCTATCTTTCTGCACAGAGCAAACTTGCAGAAGGAAAAGATGCAGAAGCACTCGGTGGAAAATCTGCTGCAAACCCAGGGTTTTTAGGAACCTACAACGAATTTTCAAACACGAAAGTAGGGAAACTATCTGCATACAATGCAGGTCTTCTGAAGTTTAAAGAAGGCAAATATCAGGAAGCGTTTGATTTGCTTGATAAATTTTCATCAGACAATGAAGTGTTGATGGCGTTGAAATACGGCGCAATGGCCGATTGCCAGTCTAATCTCAACAAAAATGAAGACGCTCTGACCCTTTTGGGGAAAGCCGCATCTGCGTCCGAAGATCCTTATACTTCGTATTATTTCACGAGAAAAGCAGGTTTGGTTGCTTTGGCTTTGAAAAATAAGGCAGAAGCAAAGAAATATTTTGCGACAATTGATGAAAAATTTCAGGATTATGACAACGGCATGTCCGATGCTTACATCGAAATGACCAAATATTATTAAAATATGGCGACTGTAAATCTTTCAGATTACAAACCATTACAAATACAACATGCTGATTCTTTTAGAATCGGCATTGTTGTTTCAGAATGGAACGATTTCGTAACCCACAACCTCCGCGACGCCGCTTTGGAGATTTTAACGGCGGAAGGCGTAAAGAAGGAAAATATCAGAGTTTTTAAAGTTCCGGGAGCTTTTGAGCTCAGTTATGCGTCGATGCAGCTTTGTAAAGAAAGAAAATTTGATGCGGTCATTGCCATCGGTTGCGTGATCCGGGGCGAAACCCCTCATTTTGAATTCGTGTGTTCTGCTGTAGCGCAGGGAATCAAGGACTGCAATATCTTAAGCGATACGCCCACCATCTTCTGTGTGTTAACTGATGACACGAAGGAGCATTCTATCGCCAGAAGCGGCGGAAATCTTGGCAACAAGGGCGTTGAAGCGGCGGTTACTGCGCTTCAGATGATCGATTTTAAGAAAAATCTTTCGGAAAAGAAGGGAAACATCGGTTTCGGCAGTCTGTAATTTCTGATACGGAGAATGATCGATGTCTTGAACAGTTTCTTTAAGAAATCAAATGTGGTACAAAACGGCTCTGGTTGTTCGTGATTAGATTCACGCTTTCCCGTACTCCGATTCCTGCAGCTTCCTGCCCAATGATCCAACTTCCGATGACCGGATAATTTCCGCTGAAATTCGGCAGGTCGAAAAACTGCTGATAAATAAAGCCTTCTTTGCCGTAAATGCCGCTGTTCTGTTCAACCGGAATGTGGTTTTTGAACAGAGAAATATTGGCGCCTTCCCGGGAATAAATCGGTTTTTTCGCGTAATTCAGCAGATGTCGAGGTTCTGCATAACTTTCCAGAAGATAAGGATGGTTGGGATACAGTTCCCACAGAATGGGCAGCATCGCTTTTGAAGAAGCCAGAATTTTCCAGGCCGGTTCGATCCATTGGGTTTTCTCGATATTCTTCGCGATTTTTTTACCGAAATCTTCCTCAAGAATCCATTCATAAGGATAGAGTTTGAAAATCACCTTCATGAGGTCGCGGTTTTCATCAATGAATTCTTTGATCTCTTCGGCCCAGCCGATATCCTGAACAGCGGTAAATGCCGTTGCCAGTCCGGCCTGCGAAGCACAGTCGCGCATGTATTCCACGTTCGTAACGTCTTCAATATTCGTCAGCGATGCAAAATGGACAAACTCACTCTTTAGATAGGGCTTCAGATATTTCCAGTAATCAATCAGCTTTTCGTGAATGGAATTGAACTGATCTTTCTGCGGAAACTGATCCTTCAGCCAGTACCACTGCACAACAGAACCTTCGAAAAGGGAAGTCGGAGTGTCTGCATTGAATTCGAGAAGTTTAAGGTTCTGCCCGTCAAATCCGAGGTCAAATCTGCCGTAAACCGATGGGAAATCCTGTTCCCAGCTTTCGGTTACGTAATTCCGGAACCATTCGGGAATGCTGAATTTAAAAAAAAGATTTTTAGAAATTACATGTTCCACCGCTACCAGATACATCTGCCACAGTTCTGCGGTTGCCTTTTCAATATGGTTGATTTCCTGAAGGTCAAATTCGTAATACGCCGTTTCATCCCAGTACTGCTCATCAATAGAATGATATCCGAAACCTAAATTTTCAAGCTTTTCCTGCCAGTTCTCGCGCGGAGTAATCGGAATTCTTTTCATGTTACGAAGAAGCGCTGAAACCTGATTTCCCCATTCCGCCTCTTACCACATTTCCTTTATAAGGGTTTTTCCCAACATTTGATTTTTCAGAAACGGCCTTACTGTAATATCCTCTCTGAAAACCATTGGCCCCGTAATAACCATACGGCCGGAACGCGTGAAAAAGCAGAAGTCCGGTTATAAAACCATGAGATGGGCTGTACTGTGCCGTTGAATCGGATCTCATATAAACTTTTTTCTCTCCTTCCCAGCTTTTTTCTTCAGGTTTTGTATTGCAGCTTGCCAATATTCCGGTAACGAAAATCAGGGTGATCTGTTTGCTCTTTTTCATCTCAACAATTATTGAACAGTGATGTAGAATTCATAATCCTTTTTTACGGTTTGCTGAACCTCATTTCCGTTATTGGTTATGGTAACAACCGTATCGCCCAAAACAGGTATGGTGTCTCGTTCGGTAATTTCTTTCACGAGGCTGTTCTTTACCCAAACCTTGTGTTTCGTAACCAAAATATCAGCAGAATCTGCATGTTCCACCGAAACCACCGTTTCCACGGAGCCGTTTTTCGACACTGAAGTTACGGCATCTTCAGGAGCAAGTTCCTCTTTGCAGGCACTTAAAAAGACGAGGGCAGCCATCAGCATTCCGAATCGGCTTATTTTTTGTATCATGTTTTTTTGAATAGACATCAAAATTAAGAAAATTGTTGATTTATTTGCCAAAATATTTAACTTTACCCGAATAATGCTGAAGTTCTTTCAGTTTTTAAACAAATCATTATCAGACAATTAAAAAGACATTAAAAATAAAGAATAGCATATGAAATGGACAAACGACAGAAGTGGTAATGTGGATGACCGTCGCGGAACTGGTGGTAGTGGTGGCGGAATGTTAGTGGGAGGCGGCCTCGGAACCCTTATCATTGCAGCCATTGTGTTTTTTCTGGGCGGCGATCCTTCAGCGATTCTTTCCGGATCGGGCGGCACAGCGCCAACGGAACAAAGAGATTTGACGGCAGAGGAGCTGAAAGTCCAGGAATTCGTTTCTATGGTTACGGCAGAAAATGAACAGACCTGGACCAAAATATTTTCTGAAAACGGAATGGAATATGTTCCTGCAAAAGTGGTAATGTTCGAAAGTGTAACCCAGTCCGGCTGCGGAACCGCGCAGGCTGCAATGGGACCTTTTTACTGTCCTGCCGATCAAACGGTTTATATGGATATGAGTTTCTTTAAAGAACTAGAGCAGAGATTCGGCGCGCAGGTGACTGAATTTTCAATTGCTTACGTGATGGCTCACGAATTCGGACATCATGTTCAGAACCTTTTGGGTACGATGCAAAAAGTGGATCAACTCAGAAACAGCGGACAATATTCAGAAACAGAAATGAACAAAGTGTCGGTGGCTACTGAACTTCAGGCAGATTTTTATGCCGGATTATGGGCAAAACAGACGGACAACCGGGAGAAATTTCTGGAACCCGGCGATATCGAAGCTGCAATTTCCGCAGCAGAAGCGGTTGGTGACGACAATATTCAGAAACGTTCGCAGGGACATGTAAACCAGGAAGGCTTCACGCATGGAAGTTCCGCACAGAGAAAAGAATGGTTTATGAAAGGCTACAACACCGGCGACATCAAACAGGGCGATACTTTTAACGCACTGTTGAAATAAATCAGAGTTTTATAAAATCATAATCCATTTCTGTAAAGGAATGGATTTTTTATTGCGTGTTTTTTTATAACTTTAATTGAAAATTCAGACCCATGAGTTTATATTTTGTCGCTATTGCAGCCGATCCGGAACTGAGTGATAAAATCCGGAACATCACCCGCGATTTTTCGGAGCGTTTTGAATCCTCAAAAGCCTATAAAAATTTTCCGCACATTACGGTGATCCCGCCTTTTCAGTACGACGGCGATAAAGAAAGTGAAGTCGTCGGAAAATTCATGAAAATGGAACTGAACAGTTCCCCTTTTCAGATAAAACTGTGCGGTTTCTCCTGTTTTCCGAATAAAAACCATCCTGTTATCTTCATCAAACCGGACAACAGCACTGAACTCAGAGAAATTTACAGACAGGCAAGTCCTGCGATGCCGTTTAATTATGTCAATAATTTCAATCCTCACCTCACCGTTGCTTACCGCGATCTGACCTTGGCTAATTTTGAAAAAGCCTGGAAGGAATATGAAACAAAGTCATTCAATGAAACTTTTCTGGTTGAGAAAATTGGCCTTTACAAACATTTTGACGGAAAGTGGAATTTGATTTCCGAGAAAGAATTGCAGAAAAAATCCTGAACATTGTTCAGGATATCTCTTATTTCTCTATTGGATTGTTGTTCTTTTTCTGCTCCTCCTTCACTCTCTCCTCTATTCGTTTTCTCATGTCCGGGTTATTCATATTTACCGTTGCGCGTCGTCCGCCACCGGAGCCAGACAGATTCATGAATGACATCGGATCTTTTCTATATTTTTCCATCTGCTTGGTGAAAGCGTCTCTTTTAACTTTAATGGTTGTTCCGCGCTGCGCGAATGATGCCAGTTCGGGAATCTTCTTTGATTCCTTTAAATCGAATGAATAATCTCCTTTTGAATCCTCCACTTTTACAATTAATCCAGGAAGTCCGGAAAATTTATAAGGCCCATCCTGAAACGGAATTTCTGATGTAAACCAGGCAAACCACGTCCTTCCGGCAAAGTTCGTTTCTGCTTTCTGTGTTTTGTAATCACCTATTGTAGCGGTTTCAGGAAGGATTTTCCATTCCATCGGCCGGTCTTCTTCATATGCGTACTGGTCTCTCGCAATTCTGGATTTGTAGGTTTTGGTACCGGTTTTTAAATCTTTCTCAACGGTAAAATCGATGTTCGAACGGAGGCTTTCCATCTGGCTGCGGTCAAAATTGAAACTTCCGGTCTGCATCATTTTTCCCATAATGGAATCCCTTTTCAGTTGTTTTTCGCCATAAAAAAGTGATTTTTCAGAATCAATTTCCAGATAAGCCATTTCATTTTTTGATTCTTCAGGATGAAGGGAATCTGTTTTCATGGTGACCTGATAAATAAAACGGTTTGCCTGAGCAAAAAATATTTGTGAACAAAGGGCGACTGAGAACAAAAGAATTTTTTTCATGGGATAAATTTTGGTGCCTTTTTGATGACCGAAGCCGCGCAAAGTTAAACCGCTGCATCTATTTACATCATAGACAAATATACCGCCACAAATTTGATTTTCGTTTTATTATTAGTAATTTTGCAATCTAAAATAAGTCTAAATAAAAACAATGATAAAAGTCAGTGATGAAGCAAAAGCAAAAGCCATTCAGTTAATGACTGAAGAGGGTTTCAGGCCTTTTGAGGATTATATCAGAGTCGGCGTTAAAAGCGGCGGTTGCTCAGGGCTTGAGTATGTTCTTAAATTCGATAATGATAAAACAGAGACCGATCAGGTTTTTGAAGATAACGGAATTAAAATTATTATTGATAAAAAATCAATCCTTTATCTTGCCGGTACCGTGCTTGAATTTTCAGGCGGTCTGAACGGGAAAGGGTTTGTATTCAACAATCCGAACGCCAACAGAACCTGTGGCTGCGGAGAATCCTTTAGTTTATAAATTATGTCAAAATATACCGAAGACGATTTAAGAGTCGATCTCGAAAATAAAAAATACGAATTCGGCTGGGAAACAGAAATTGAATATGAAGATTTTCCGACCGGACTGAACGAAGATGTCGTTCGCGCCATTTCTGCCAAAAAAAATGAGCCGGAATGGATGACCGAATGGCGTTTGGAATCTTACCGCATCTGGCAGAAAATGGAAGAGCCCAACTGGGCCAATGTTTCTTACCAGAAACCTGATTTTCAGGGCATTAAATATTATGCTGCCCCGAAAAAAAAGCCCGAACTGGCAAGTCTTGACGAGGTAGATCCTGAACTTCTGAAGACCTTCGCAAAACTCGGAATCAACATCGATGAGCAGAAAAGACTTTCCGGAGTTGCTGTTGATATTGTGATCGATTCTGTTTCCGTAAAAACGACTTTCCAGAAAACGCTGAAAGAAAAAGGAATTATTTTCTGTGCCATCTCCGAAGCGATCCAGGATCATCCGGATCTTGTAAGGAAATATCTAGGGAAAATCGTTCCGAGAGGCGATAATTTTTACGCCGCCTTAAATTCCGCTGTTTTTTCAGACGGAAGTTTCTGCTACATTCCAAAAGGCGTGAAATGTCCAATGGAGTTGTCCACTTATTTCCGGATCAACCAGTCAGGAAGCGGACAGTTCGAAAGAACACTGCTGATTGCCGATGAAGGAAGTTATGTTTCCTATCTTGAAGGATGTACTGCACCCGCAAGAGATGAAAATCAGCTTCACGCAGCTGTTGTGGAACTTTTCGCGCTGGACAATGCCGAAATTAAATATTCAACCGTTCAGAACTGGTTTCCTGGTGATGAAAGCGGTAAAGGAGGGGTTTTCAATTTCGTGACCAAAAGAGGGATTTGCGAGAAAAACGCGAAAATCTCCTGGACTCAGGTAGAAACCGGCTCTGCCGTAACCTGGAAATATCCGAGCTGTATTCTGAAAGGCGATAATTCTATAGGCGAGTTTTATTCTATTGCCGTTACGAACAACCATCAGTATGCTGATACGGGGACAAAAATGATTCATATCGGAAAAAACACCCGTTCCACGATTATTTCCAAAGGAATTTCCGCAGGAAAATCGAATAACTCTTACCGTGGTTTGGTGAAAGTAATGCCTTCTGCAAAAGGAGCACGGAACTTTTCTCAGTGCGATTCCCTTTTGATGGGGAATGAATGCGGTGCCCATACTTTTCCGTATATCGAAATCAAAGATCCGACCGCACAGCTCGAACACGAAGCGACGACCTCGAAAATAGGTGAAGACCAGATCTTCTACTGCAACCAGAGAGGAATTGATACCGAAAGGGCAATTGCACTTATCGTAAACGGTTTCAGCAAAGAAGTCCTGAACAAATTGCCGATGGAATTCGCGATTGAAGCACAAAAACTGCTTGAAATCTCGCTTGAGGGTTCAGTAGGATAATTCATAAAATTAGTACAACATTAAAAAGCAAATCGTAATCACTTAATCAACAGATTATTTAATTACTTATTCACAACAGCATGCTGAAAATAAATAACTTACACGCCGGAATTGAAGACGGTGCAGAAATTTTAAAAGGAATCAATTTACAGATCAATCCGGGCGAGGTTCACGCGATCATGGGACCGAATGGTGCCGGAAAATCAACGCTTTCATCGGTTATTGCCGGAAAAGAAGAATATGTGGTTACGGCTGGTGAAATTCTTTATCAGGGTCAGGACATTCAGGAAGATACTCCGGAAGAAAGAGCCCACAAAGGGATTTTTCTTTCTTTCCAGTATCCGGTAGAAATTCCGGGAGTTTCGGTAACGAACTTCATTAAAGCTGCTCTGAACGCCACCCGAAAAGCAAACGGACTCGAAGATATGCCAGCAAGAGAAATGATGGCACTCATCCGCGAAAATTCAGAAAAACTCGGAATCAAGAAAGATTTCCTTTCCCGTTCCCTGAATGAAGGTTTTTCCGGAGGCGAGAAAAAGAGAAACGAGATTTTCCAGATGATGATGCTGAACCCGAAACTGGCCATCCTGGATGAAACAGATTCCGGTCTGGACATTGATGCCCTCAGAATTGTTGCAGACGGTGTGAATTCTTTCCGTAACGAAGGAAATGCCGTACTTCTCATCACGCATTACCAAAGACTTCTCGATTATATTGAGCCTGATTTCGTTCACGTTTTGGCCGACGGAAAAATCATCCGCACCGGAGACAAAAGTCTGGCGCTGGAACTGGAAGAAAAAGGTTACGACTGGCTTTTGAATTAGTTTGAAACGCCTGAAGACGCAGTATTCTGATTCATTCAATACATCAGAATGACTTCCGGCCTGTTCAAACCACATCAAACATTAAAATATGGCATTACTAGAAAATATACAGCATCACCACTCCGCTTTTTTGGAGACCCTGCAGCACCGCTTTCTGGATCAGAAACGGATTTCATCGCTCCAGAAGTTCTTTGAACAGGGTATCCCGACTAAAAAAGACGAAGAATACAAATACACCAATCTGAAGGAAATTACCGAAAAGGACTATAATTTTTTCCCGACAGAGCACCACAATATTACAAAGGAACAGATTGATGCCCTTCATCTTGGTGAAGAGAATTTTGACTGGATCGTTTTTATCAATGGACGGCTGCACAAGGAACTTTCGAAAATCTCGATTGAGAATGTAGAATTCCTTTCTTTCAACTATGCACTGAACGATCCCAATCACAGAGAGGTTTTTGATACTTATTTCGATACCATCGCCTCTGACCTGGCCTTTACGAATCTGAATACCGCCTACTGCAGACACGGATTTTTCCTGAAAGTTCCGAAGAATATTGTGATCGAAAAACCGATTCACGTTTTTTATATTTCCCAGAATCAGGAAGAAAATACATTCTACAACACGCGTAATCTCCTGATTGCCGAAGAAGGCTCGAAAGTGGAAATCATTGAAAGCCACCATAACTTTGATGAATCGTATGTCTTCACGAATTCGGTGACGGAAATCTTTACGGACCGCAACGCAAAAGCCGACTGGCATAAACTGCAGAACGACAGCGACACGTCGTATCTGATGGATCATACCTTCGCCAAACAGGAACGCGACAGTCTTACGACGGTAAATACATTCTCTTTCGGCGGAAAACTCGTGCGAAACAACCTCGATTTTATCCACAACGGCGAGAATATCAATTCTTATATGAACGGAATTACGATCATTGGAAAAGAGCAGACCGTGGATCACCACACGGCGGTGCATCATAAAACCCCGAACTGCGAATCGTATCAGAATTATAAAGGCGTTTATAAAGACAAATCCCACGGAATCTTCAACGGGAAGATTTTTGTGGATAAAATTGCTCAGAAAACAAATGCCTATCAGCAGAACAACAATATTCTCCTCAACGAAGGCGCGACGATCGATACAAAACCTCAGCTTGAGATTTTTGCGGATGATGTGAAGTGTTCGCACGGCTGTACAGTCGGTCAGCTGAATGACGATGCACTCTTTTATCTCCGTGCGAGGGGAATTTCCAAAGAAGAAGCGCAGGCTTTATTGCTCTACGCTTTTGCGAATGACGCGATGCAGAACATCGATATCGAACCATTGAAAGCGAAAATATCCGGTATTCTGGCGGAAAAGCTGGAAGTAAGCATGGAATTCTAAAACATTTCCATCTGAAGAAATGATACAACAAAAAGCGTCGGTATATTTTACCGACGCTTTTTTTATGTGGAATGCTGATTTCTTACACCTTCTGAAGCAGAACCAGACTGTGGTCTTTCCCTAAAAACTGATTATAGATAAGAATATTGGCGATTCTTTTCTTTTCAACGTTGTTGATTTTCATCACCTCCGGAATCTGCTGATTTTTGAGGATATGGTTCGCCATAAAAAAGGAAAATCCGCTCGAGGTATTGAATTCCCCGCTGAGATGTTTGAAGTACAGTTGCGCCGCATCGGCAAACTGAGGCAGAATTTCGTGATAATAACGGTCCGATTCCTTATCTCCGCTGAATCCGAGGACTACCGCATCGATATCATTATGCTGAAGTCCGTTCTTTGTGAGAAAACCGGTGATAAAATCCTGTACTTCCGTCAATTCAACGGTGTTCTGGATTTTAATATCTTTTAGACGGGAATAGGAATTGTCAGTTTGCTCTGCACTTAAAACAAAGAACGAAGCACCTTCGCCCCAGATCACCCCATCGGATTCGGAGTGAAGATAATCAAGCGGCAGATGTTTCTCTTTTTTAATCACGCCGTTCATCCTGAAGAGATCCAGCGTTCTTTCTGCGGCTTCATCAGCTACGCCGACGAGGATATTTTCTGCGTCTTCATGTTCGAGCTGCAGTTTCGCATCAAGCAGAGAAAATTCCAGAGAAGAAGAAGTGTTGACGTAAGTAAAATTATAGGCGTGACACTGTATCGTCAAAGCGATCTGTCCCGCAACGGTATTGTGTGTACTTTGTATAAAATGCGTCGGCGTCAGAAATTCTTCGTTGTTCTGTACTACATTCTTGAGGAATTTCTCCGAATCTTCCGTGCAGCCCATTCCTGTACCGACAATAATCGCATCCGGATTTTCAATATGCGCTTCGGCAAGGGCTTTCTTCGCAACCACTGAACTCATCTTCACGACCGTCGACATTCTTCTGAGCTGACCTCCAGGAATAAATTCCTTATAAGCCGGTTCTACCGCCGGAATAAAATCCTCTTCGCCATTGGCTGTAAGTTCCTCAAAAAAGGAATCACGAAGCGTGTTTTGAGACGAGATGCATGAAGCACTGTTGATGTAAACGGGTCTCATGATTTCGAAAATATTAAGGTGGAACAGTTGCCTCCGAACCCAAACGAATTGGAAAGGACGTGGTTGATCTTCTTTTCGGTGAGAACGGTCGCAGGAATCAGGTTGAATTCCTCCATTTTAGTCTTAAAATTAAGATTCGGGAAAATCACATTATGCTGAAGCGCGAGAAGCGAATATACCGCTTCAATTCCGGCTGCGGCTGCAAGCGTGTGACCCGTGAATGCTTTTGTGGAGCTGAAATCGGGTACGCTGTCTTCTCCAAAGATCCTGATCATAGCCTTTCCTTCCGAAAGGTCGTTGTTCGGAGTCGCAGTGCCGTGAACGTTGATATAATCGATGTCTTTTTTATCGAGACCTGATTTCTTCAAAGCCTTTTCCATGGCGAGAAATGCGCCTTGTCCGTTTTCTGAAGAGGCCGTCTGATGGTGCGCATCGTTGGCATTTCCGAATCCTGAGAGGTAACCGAGGACTTTTTTGCCGCTTTTCTGCACCGATTGTTCCGATTCCAGCACGAGGAAGCCGGCTGCTTCGCCGAGGTTCAGACCTTTTCGGTCATTATCGAATGGCGTATTGTATCCGTCGGTGAGGATCATGAGGGTTTTGAAACCATTGAGCGTAAACTTCGAGAGCGAATCGGCGCCGCCGACAATCACGCGGTCCAGCGTTCCGCTCTGGATGAGTTTCGCGCCCATCATAATCGCGTTTGCTGCCGAGGAACAGGCGGTACTGACCGTGGAAACCATGCCTTTCAGTCCGAAATAATCTGCAATGCACATCGTGGAGTAACCTGCGTCGTGCGAAGAAATGTATTTCTGCTTGTCGGGATGATTTTCGTAATCGAAAAAGAACTTTTCAGTCATGTCCATTCCGCCTACACTTGTGGAAGAAATAAGTCCGGTCGGGACTTCATTGAGGTCCGTAATTCCGGCACTGGCCAAAGCCTCCTTCACAGCGGTAATCGCCAGGAAAGTGGTGCGGGTGTAATTATTATCAGCGGGAATGCCGAGTTTTTGACTGAACTCTTCGTTGGTGACTTTAATTTCCCCGACTTTAATTTCCCCTTTGTGGCGGGTTTCCAGCAGGTCGATATCGGAAATGCCGTGCCTGCCCGAAAGCAGAGACCGGTAATTCTCCTCTGTATTGAGTCCGATGGAAGATATCACGCCCATTCCCGTGACGGCCACTTTCTGATTCATGAATTATTTTGTTCGGTTAGCTTCGATGTAGGCAGCCATTGTATCGATGGATTCAAAGATTTCCTTGCCTTTTTTAGGATCGGCAAGTTTGATGCCGTATTCCTTGTCAAGCAGGACGATGAGTTCAAGCGCGTCGATGGAATCGAGGCCAAGACCGCCGCCAAACAGCGGATCTGAGGTGTTGACGCTTTCCGGAGATACGTCTTCCAGATTCAGTACTTCGATGATTTTATGTTTCAATTCTTCTTTCAGACTGTCCATTATCGTATGTATTTTTATCGTTTAAAGGAGAGCAAATATACAAAAGCTTTGCCAATCGCTGACAAAATGACGCAGGTTTTGGGGGGTGAGTTCCTTCGTTTCGTTGCCGTCTCCCCTTCGTCTACGCTCCGTTAAAAAAGTAAAGTCTGAAGCATCGGTTTATGACATTTTGACTTAAATATAAATATGTTCTGGATTCGGAGATCCTATATGGATCCTATAAGGAAGCTATACTCAAACTATACTTTTGCGAGGTGTTTGAACACTGAAGGTCAGGACATTGTGGCACAAAGAAACCTTCTTTTTTCAGAGAATATTAATAGGTAAGGGACCGTCTTGATGAAAACAGTGCAAATTAAAGTAATCATTCTGGCACATCATATTATTTGCTAACTTTAGCTTGTGAAAGCCACAAGGTTCTAACCACTAAATGCTTATCCCATGAAAAAAATAATCTTGATTCTTCTTGGAGTGCTTTTTATTTCCTGTACTCTTGAGAATGCCGCTGACCAAGCTGACGTAAAACTGAACACAGACACATTCGATTCATTTGCTTCAAAACTTAAATTAAGCGGAGATCCACCCACTGCTGCTGAAATAATAAATAGTAATGGGAAGAGACTTCATCAATACTCAGCCAGTTATTAGACGGTGGAATTATTGGCGATAAGACTGGTGCGAATGTAAACCCTTAAAGAATATTGCATATCCAGAAATCCTTTAATGTGTCATTCGCGGTATTTTAACTGAATAATAAAAAACTGAATATGAAAACCTCCCTTTTACTCCTGCTCACGCTATTTTCAGTGATGTCCTTCTCCCAGAACCAAAGGATCCTGTACGAATATACGTTCAAGTTGGATTCTACCGAACGCAGCAATGCTGAAAAGGAAATGATGGTGCTTGATATCAGCAAAGAGGGTTCCCATTTCTACAGTTACCAGAAATTCGTGTACGATTCACTGGTCGCAGCTGAAGTAGAAAAGTCAGCCGCTTCGATGTCTACGCATATCGACCTTTCCAAAATGAAGAACACTTCCAGAATCGGATCCAGGGTTACCAAGAAATATCCCGGTTTCGAAACCACACTGCACACTTCGGTGGGAGGTGAACCGTTCACGATTGCCGAACAGCGTAAAATGCAGTGGAAGATCTGGCCCGACACCAAAAATATTGGAGGATTCAAAGCTCAAAAGGCCACCGCGGAACTTGGCGGCAGAAAATGGACCGGCTGGTTTACCGATGAAATCCAAATCCAGGATGGACCTTACAAGTTTTCCGGCCTTCCGGGTCTGATTCTGGAGGTAGAGGATGAAAAAGGCGATCATGTCTTTCGCTTTGCAGGCAGCAGTAAACGCAGTACGGCCGCAGCATCCGAAAACGAAGACCAGGAAAAGGGAATTCCGATTACCGAAGAGAAGTTCCGCCAGCTTTGGCAAGAATATCTGAAAGATCCTGCGAAGAAGCTCCGTCAGATGTTTTCCGGTTCAGATGCTGTAGTAATAAGCGTTACCGATGCCAACGGGAAGCAGCTTTCTCAGGCCGAGCTCATCAGAAGCCGGGAGCAGCAGCTTCGGGAAAGACTCAAGAAAACGAATAATTTTCTGGAACTCACGCTTTACAGGTAAAACATTACCCAAAATGGAGAGATAGACTTGATTAAGTTATGTTTAAGCCAACTGTCGTACTCCTGTGGAAAAAATGACAGGTTTTCATTTTAAGGATTAAAAAAGTTTCTGACCCCGCTGCTCAACTTCTCCTCAATCACATTAGGCTGCATATCAAACTATTGGCGAAGACGACGAAAAATTATTTTTTTATTTTTTATTCACTATTAATTTTGCTTTCCACTTTTTTGATTAATTTAGTTTAGTCAAAAAATTTTATTGAAAATGAAAAAAATAATTACTTTGCTATGCGCATTTCTTTTTGTTTTTAGTTATTGTCAGAACAGTTCGTGTAGCTATATAAATACACCTATAGAGAATAATAGCACCGGAGCAGACAAAGATCCCAATATTTTTGCACTTGATTTTACTATTCCGGCAAATACAGTATTAAATATGCAGAATGCTGTGCTTGATATAATTTTTAGAAGTCATGGGCCGATAACTCAAGCTGTAGTGTACATTTACGAAGATAATAATGGACAACCTGGTGTGTTAGTTAACTCTTTTAACATATCGGTAACATCCTCCCACGTATATTCAACCAATACGACCGAGCGGCGCACTATTAACATACCGTTACAAACCACTCCGTCAATATCTTCAACAAATTCTCCCAAAAAAATTTGGTTAGGTTTTAAATTCACAATACCTGATTGGACGATTTTTATTAGCAATTATAAACAAATGCGGGTGTCTAGTGGATTGATGATTGATGGAACTCCTATCAAATATTTTAACGCAGCAACAAATTCCTGGGAAAATATAAATGGGTTTACCGATAAAGATGCTATAATTTCTATTAATTCAACCTGTTCATCCCTGTCAACTAATGAAACTCCATACGATGATTTTATAATTTTCTCAAATCCTGTGACTGACAAATTGGTATTAAGCAATAAAAACATTGATAAGGTAGAGATATTTGATTTAAGCGGTAAGTTAATATTAACTTCAACGCCAAAATCCAATGAAGTAGATTTATCTGGTCTGATTCCAGGAAATTATTTAGTAAAATTATATCTGGAAAATAAAGTTTTTTCTAAAAAAATAATAAAAAAATAAATTTCCCTTTAACATTGGTAATCGTAGCAATACGTTTTCAGATAATTGGTTTCACGACGCTACAAAAAGATTCCTGCGAAGAAGCTCCGTTAGATATTTTCCGGTTCAGATGCTGTAGTAATAAGCGTTGCCGATGCCAACGGGAAGCAGTTATCTCAGGCCGAGCTCATCAGAAGCCGCGAGCAGCAGCTTCGGGAAAGACTCAAGAAAACGAATAATTTTCTGGAACTCACGCTTTACAGGTAAGTTAAATGGGATATCTTAATCATTCTCCACCATCCACAACTCCGCCCTATATTCCTCTCCCAAAAGTTCAGTCCAGCCGCAGAGGACTTTTTCGGCCTTGCCGGAAAGAAGAAGCTGTTCGCTGTAGCGGTTCAGGAAATCTTCATTGAATTCATCAAGGACGAAAAACGCGTTTTCGGTCTGCAGACCATGACGGATCGCAACCTCACCCATGCAGATATTCGGCAGGGTATAGACAAAAACCGCCGGACTTGGGAAGAAACTTTCCGACGAGCTGATGCTTTCTTCGTATTTCAGGTCGGTATCCAGACTTGAGGAGCGGTTCGCAAAAACGAGGGCGATGTCTTTCGAGGTTTCATCTTTAAGTATTACTTCCGAGGCAAGGAGCGCCAGTTTGCTCAGCGCATCCATTTTATGGAATTTGGGATAATTCAGGTCAAAATACTGATAGGCAGCTTTCGCAAAAGCATGAAAGTCGCCGGAAGGCTCTTCAAACAGCAGAACTCCGTCTTTGGTGATGCGCGAATTTTCGATGCTGCAGGTTTTCGTCTTCTTCATGTGCTGAATTTTAAAACCAAAGCGGCGTTGCAGCCCCCGAATCCGGAGGCAGTTTTCAGGATGGTACTGATTTCGGCAGGTGTATTTTCTCTGATGATGTTGATAGCCTCTGAAACGCCCGATGTTTCAAAGTTTTTGGAAGGAAGCAGCATCCCCCGAAGCGCACATTCCATAGAAATCGCCGTTTCGAGCAGTCCCGACGCGCCGAGGCAGTGCCCGTAATAGCCTTTCATGCTGTTGAGCGGAACTCGCTGCAGATTCATTCTTGAAAATGCAATGGCTTCCATTTCGTCGTTGTACGGTGTAGCGGTGCCGTGCGCGGAGATAAAACTGAGATCTTCCGGATTTAGTTCAGCTTCTTCCAACGCCTTTTTTACACTTTTGAAAAGTCCTTCACCGGTCCGTGAAGGTCCCGAAATATGGTTCGCGTCATTCACCGCCGCGTCGCCGGCAATTTCGAATTTAAAATTTTCTTTTCCTGAAAGTTCTGTGGTCATATACACCGCAGCTGCGGCTTCGCCAAGGGAAATTCCGGTACGGTTGGCGTCGTAAGGTTTGCAGGGTTCACTGCTCATGGCCTGGAACGAGTTGAATCCTGAAATCACGAATTCCGAAACCTCATCTCCTGCAATCACGAAAGCATCTTTTGCCAGACCGGCTTTCAGCAGGTTCTTGGCCACCGATACCGCCAACACTCCGGAAACACATGCATTAGAAACCACAATGGGTTTTGTTCTGAAGCCGTAAAAATCAGCGATTTTTTGAGCAAGTTGCGAAAGATAAGCGCTTTCAGGCGGCGTTTTCTGATTTTTTAAAGCGGTAATATTTCCTTTCGTGGTGGAAAGGATGAGTAAAGTGTCCTGGGAGACTTTCTGTTCCTCCATCAAAGGTTTTAATGCGAGAAGAAGCATTTTCTCCAGCCGTGTAAAATCCTCTTTCCCGAATCGTGCTTCAAATCTTTCATTCAGCAAAGCATGATTGATGACCGACGCGTAGAAAGTTTCCCGTCTGCCAAAAAAAGGATGGGATTTAATACCGGATTCGCCTTTCAATAAAGCATTGAAATTCGATTCCACATCGAAACCTAAAGGCGTCACGATATTGTAACCGGTGATATAGGCAGGAGCGGGTTTCATAAGCCCATTTTGTTTTTCCATTCCTGAAAGAAAGGCGGATTATAGAGAGAAAGATTGCCGTCGGCATCCAGAAAAACCTGAACGGTTTCGCCGCTGCAGACGAGTTGCTGCGCTTCGTTAAAAAGACGGTATCTGAAAATCAGTTTTGCAGAGTCTGAGGGAATGAATGTCGTCTCAATCGTAAACGTATCGCCGTATTTCAGTGGCAGGAAATGTTCGCACATGCTTTTCACAATCGGCGTTGCGAAGCCCTGCTTTTGAACATCAAGGTAAGAAAGACCCCATTTTCGTCCGAAAGCTTCGCGCCCTTCTTCAAAATAGGCGATATAATGGCCGTGCCATACAATTCCCAACGGATCTGTTTCGTTGAAACGCACCCTTAGGGTTTCCCTAATCTGTAAATCTTTGTCAGGAAGCATGTTTTCGGTTTTCATATACTAAAGCAATTAATACCGTGGCCAGATAAAAAAGGAAAAGATAAATGCACCATTCCAGCACTCCGGAAATGGACGCATTCCTCAGGATAATATCGTAATAGGCGTTCAGTCCCCAATTCATCGGTGAGAATTTCGAGATCGTCTGCATAAATTCGGGCATCATAAAAACGGGCACCCAGATTCCGCCGATTGCCGCAAGAATTACCACCGACGTAGCTCCAAACGGAGCCGACTGTTCCTGTGTTTCAGCCAAAGTTCCCAAGAGTACGCCGAAACCTATCGCTGCGAGTCCTGCAAAAAATGTCACGAAAAGCATCGGAAGCAGTTTCCCGGAAATTTCAAAGACTGGTAAATGGAAGAAAGGGAAGAGGTAGATCCCGACCGCTACCATGAGCAGGAACTGTACGAGGCAGATCATCAGATACGTCACTGTTTTGCCAAATACGTGAATGAAATAAGGGGTCGGACTGGTATTCAGGCGGATGATCGTGCCCTGGTTTTTTTCTTTCACCAGATTGATAGAAAGAGGGACAACAATAAAGAATATGGCGAAAAGCGCCCACGCCGGAACATTGTGCTGTACCGAATTCGGCAGGATTTCTTTATCTGCCTTTTTAGGAACCATTTCCTTGAACGTGATGAAGTTTTTGGTATTGTCGAGTTCTTCTCCGGTGCCAAGTTCTTCCTGGAAGGCGGTATAGATTTTTTTATTTTCGATCTTGAAGACCATTTTGTCCACCGTATTGATGATGCCGCTTTTGAAGCCGGGGTTTGTTGCGGGATCAAAATAAAGACGGATTTCCTTGGCTGCGGTGACGGGCGCCGCACCGGTCGCGGTGCTGTCTTCAATCCCTGCACCAAGTGAGCTTACAATCGTCTGCACTTTTTGGGAAATTCCGGTATTCAGATCTTTCGATAAATCTTTTGGAATGACTACAGCAAGCTGATACTCACCGCTGAAAACCGCGTCTCTGGCCGAAGCTTCGTCGTGTTTTCCGGTGATGATTTCAAAGGTGTTGCCGTGCTGGAGTTCTTCGATGATCGTTTTTGAAACTTCACCTTTGTCATTATCCACCAAAACCATCGGCAGTTTTGTGCCTTCAAGTGTTTTGAAGGATGAATCCTGAATAAGCGTGATGGTGACGATCAGAATTAGGGGCATGAGGAAGATGATGACGATGCCGCCAATGTCCCGCTTCAGCAGGAGTATTTCTTTCCAGATGGCGCGCCAGAGTTTATACAGCATCGCGAAGTTCTTTTCCGGTTAAAGCAATGAAAACATCCTCCAGGTTTTTGGCGTTTTCGGTTTGCGCAATCAATTCTTTCGGACTTCCGATGGCGAAGATCCGTCCCTGGTCGATGATCGCGATCCGCGTGCAGAATTCTTCGGCTTCAGAAAGATGATGCGAAGTGTAGATGATCGTCGTGCCTTTTCGGTTGAGTTCCTGCAGGTATTCAATGATGACGTTTCTTGACTGCACATCAACGCCAACCGTGGGTTCATCCAGGAAAAGCACTTTTGGATTGTGCAGTATTCCGGAGATGAGGTTGCAGCGTCTCTTCATGCCGCCGGAAAAATGTCCGATTTCTTTACCGGCAAAGTTTGTAAGTCCGACTTTTTCAAGTGCGTCTGCAATCTTTTTTCGGAGATCAGCGTGCTTCAGACCATATAAACTGCCGAGAAACATGAGGTTTTCTTTCGCCGTCAGCGTCGGATACAGTGCATATTCCTGCGGCACAATGCCGATTTGCTTTTGAATGGCAACGCGGTCGGTTTTTGGAGAAAGTCCGCTGATGGTATACGTTCCGGAAGTAGGCTTGATGAGCCCGCAAAGCATGGAGATCAACGTGGTTTTTCCGGCGCCGTTGGGTCCGAGGATGCCGAAGATCTCGTTTTCGGCGATCTCCAGCGAAATATTGTTCACCGAGAAATCATCAGCGGTTTTGTATTTCTTGTAGAGTTGACTGATTTCAATAACAGGCTTCTCCATTAAATCGCTTTTTTAAGTTTTATGTAAAAGGCTTCTTCCAGATCTGCAATATGAAGCATTGATTTGGAGAGGTCTTCGTAAACATTGGTTTTTGTGCTGCGGTTTTTATAGACGCGCGCAATATCTACCGCGAAATCCCGCCACAAATCACCGATCATCGTGATTTCTTTCGAGAGTTCCCGCAGTTTTTCATTTTGAAGGACATCAGCTGCTTCCTGAAGAAAGGCTCCATAAATAAAGCGGAAACCGCCACCCCCGGTCCCAATCTCTTCCTGCATTCTGATGAGCTGGCCGAGGTAATGGTTCGTGGTCTTTGTTCCTTTTTTCACAGCCCATTTCGGAATGCTTCGCGCGACCCAGCGGATGGCATTTACGCCAATCAGCGGAACGGGGGCGAGCATTTTGCTGCAGGTTTCGCGGATGCCTTTTTTAATGGCGTCCTCGAGTTCAAGTTTTTCAGGAACGAAAACAGGATAGTACATATGGCCTTTCGGGGCGAGCGCGCCTTTTGCGTAACGCACTTTTTCCAGTTCCGCCTCGGAAAGCGTGGTCGTGAAATCCATGACCGGATCGCTGATGAGGAAACGGCCTTCATCTTTGCCATACACCACCAGATTATGCGCATTGAAATGAAATTTGTATTCTTCAGGAAAATAAGTCAGGTTAAAAACCCCAACCTGAAGTCCGGTCGGGATATTATTTTCGAGGTTTCTTTCCAGTGCAAGCTGTGCTTCCTTCGGATCCGAGAATTTTTCTCTCTTTATTTTAATGCCGAGGCGTTTTGCTGCTTTTGTAAAAATGGTTCCGGGCATCGGACGGTAACTGAAACCGGGCGCAAAATTGATCTTCAGAAAAGGAAGGTACACGAAAAAGAGTCCGGACCCGATTCCGAAAACCATCGGTTCGCTGAGGTGGACGCCTTTGTTCCGAAGGAGATTGGAGGCTACACCGTTTTCGCAGTGGGCGGTTTGATGATGTTCAAAATCTACTTTCATGAGTTTCCGTCAAAATTTTTTAATTCCTCTGCATCGATCTCAAATGCCTTTGCGTATTTTTCGAGCGTCTTGGGGCTCAGTTTTTTAAAACCATTCGGTTTAAGGTGTTTTTTTACAAAAAAGCTCCAGATTCCGACGTAAGCTGAAAGCACACCCACGTCCATCTTGTTTTTTTCCATGAAATAAAGAATGGGGCTCGCTGTTCCCGCCGCCACATCTTTTTTTGCCTGATCAACCTTTTCCTGAATGAGTTCCAGAGATTCTTCCAGCGCGAGTTTTTTGGCTTCCCAGCCGGTACTGTTGGCTGTGGTGTACTGATCGTTTTCGTCGGTTACATACACCACTTCCGTCATATTGGCTTTTTTCAGCGTACTTTCATCTTGTGGAAGATCCTGTTTTTTCATATCTGTTTGTTAAGAGACCGGAAGATATCCGATTTCATTTTTTGATGTTTATGATTTCAGCACGGTCATGATTTCACCAGTTGCGATTACTTTGCTCTCTACTTTCGTGATGACTTTCACCATTGAAATTCCGGAGACACTGCTCAGGATTTCCACTTCAGAAATCAGTTTTTCGCCGACTTTAGGTAAAAAAGAGACTTCAAAATGTTTCACCGAACCGATATAACCTTCTACTGGTGCCCGTTTCAGCAAATGTCCTTGATATCCCGAATGAAGTGCAACACTCTGCGCCTGATGTTCGAGGATTCCCGCGGCCTGAAAATATCCTTCATCAACCAGAAGATTTTCTTCCCTGACCGTCAATGCTGAGGTTAAATGAGCTTCGGAAAAAGACAGCAGTTCATCCACCATCACAAAAGGTTTCTTTTGCGGGATCAAACTTTCTACAAATTCAGAATCCGAAGAAATCATTTCTTTATTAATTAACACACGGTGAGTAAAGCGCATGAATAGGCAAACCGTCCGCTTTCAGGAATGCAGAGAAGTATTTTTTCACCTTTCTTCAGTTTTCCTGAATTCATCAGTTCTGCTGTTGCGATGAATATGGACCCTGCGCCGATGTTTCCAACTTCAGCAAGGTTATAATACCATTTTTCGGTTGGGAAATCCATACCTTTTTCTGCGAATGCGTCTTTCAGTCCGTCTTTAAAATAATAGGAAGAAATGTGCGCGAGTACATAATCCATATCATCCGGATTAAGATTGTGTCTGTCGAAAGAGGCGCGCAAAGCCTGCGCTCCTTTTTTCAGAATGTATTCATCCAGAAGTCTTGTATCCTGTTTCAAAGAAAAAATCGACTGTTTCAGCCATTCATCGGAAGGATAATCTGCCCAGGATTTCAGACTTCCGTCTTCCTGTTTTTCCGCACCGGCATACATACAGGCTTCAATTTCGTGAGCGTAAGAATAAAAATCAATGAATTCTACCTTAAGGTTTACACTTCCTTCGCGCGGTTTGTTTTCGAGTCGGAATGCCCCAGCTCCGTCGGAAAGCATCCAGCGAAGAAATTCTCTTTTAAAAGCAACTATTGGCTTTTCTTCCAACTGCTTCAGATTTTCAACTTCATGGTCGAATTTATCAGCGGTCATCCAGGCAGAGAATCTTTCTGAACCGGTACAGACTGCATTTTCTGAAGCGCCCGCTTTTACTGATAAAAATCCGTAGTTGAATGCATTCATTCCGGCATTGCAAAGTCCCATCGACGTGTTAATCTCAATAGATTTTCCGTTGTTCAGAAGTCCGTGAACCATGGAAGCGTGCGAAGGCTGAATCTGGTCTGCAGACGTAGTTCCGCACGAAAGCAACTGCATGTCTTCCTTTTTAAAGTTTTCGTCAAAAAGCCCTTCAATTGCGTTTGCAGTGATCTGAGCGTTCGTATGAGTCGGCTTCTGGTTTTTGTCCAGCGCGTAATATCGGGTCTTGATTCCGTTGTTTCTAAGGATTAAAGATCTTGCTTTTGAACTTTTGTTGTTTACAAGGCCTAAGTAATCTTCCATTTCGTTATTCTCAACCGGGCCGTTTGGAAGGAAAATTGATGATTTTGTTATAAATACGTCGTTCATTGTATGATAAATTGATGTTAAGGGTTTGATATTCCCTGAAAATATTTTTTTTGTCTGATTCTTCTATTCCAGAATATAGGCGCTATTAAATGATGCAGTACCAGTGCGATCGGTGAAATCACCCAAATGGCAAAAAAAAGATAATAGCTGAACGCTTTCACCCATTTCTCCCGGCTTTCACCGTGTTTCGTAATGATTTTTCCTGACCAGATGCGGAACATTTTGTTCGCAATCCTGTCCATTTTAATAAGGAAACTGCGGACTTCCACAGCGCCGTTTTTTACAAGATCGGGCTGCAGCTGATTAAAATTTCCCGTATTGAAATGATCTCTTATAATCACTCCGAATTTTGTTGCTCCTGCAATTTCTTCATCGGCAATACCCGCTTTCGGAAGCACCGCTGTTTTTTCTTTGTCGCCGGTCATGAGCCATCTTAAAATGGTGATGACGCTTGTGTAATTGTCGTGACGGTCAGTCAGTGCAATATTTCCGACCAGTTTTGCTCCGTTTACTTTAAAAAGCACCTTTAATTTTTCCTGAGCCATCGCCCACATATTCCGTGATCCTGAAACGGTAACCAACGGGGTGTTCTGAAGAATCTGTTTCGCGTAACTGCTTTTCAGAAACGAGTTGATCGGTATTGACGGCGACAGGTACCAAACCTGATAACCGAAAATAATGAGGTCATATTTGGTGTTCAGAACCTCTCCCGGCGGCGGAAGGATTTCTGCAGGAACTTGGCGGAAGGTTTCAGGAAACGTATTGAAAAACACTTCGCTCTTCCAGGGGAAAGCGAATTCTTTTTTCATTTTTATTTCATAAAATGTGACAGCATATTCTTCTTTCTTTTCCTCAAACGGTTTCGAGATGTTTTTCAGAATTTCTTCCAGCTGACCGGTTTGGGAATAGTAAATAAAAAGTATGTTTTTGGGCATTATTTCTTTGAAGATTTATGCAAAAATATCATTTTTTTATAAATGTAGGTTTTTTAAAAAATATCCTGATATTGATGCAGCAATTTTGGAGACCAAATATTACGGATTAATGGTACTTAAAAATATTGGTTTTTCTATATCAAATTTAATGCTGAATTCTCAAAAACCTTTAAATATCTTGGTATTTAAAAAAAACTTCTACTTTTGCAAAAATTTTCTTGATGTCAAAAAATTTAGTAATAGTTGAGTCACCGGCGAAAGCAAAAACCATTCAGAAGTATCTGGGGAAAGATTTCGAAGTGAAATCAAGTTTCGGTCACATCCGGGATTTGCCCAAAAAAGGGATGGGAATCGACCTGGCTACCTTCACTCCCGATTATGAAGTTTCTGCAGATAAAAAGAAACTCGTAACTGAACTGAAGGCCGCGGTGAAGAAAGCCGACATGGTGTGGCTCGCTTCCGATGAGGACCGCGAAGGGGAAGCCATCGCGTGGCACCTGGCTCAGGAACTGAAACTGAATGATGACAACACAAAGAGAATTGTTTTTCATGAAATTACAAAAAATGCCATTCTAAAGGCAATTGAAAATCCAAGAAAAATTGACCAGAATCTTGTAAATGCACAGCAGGCACGAAGAATTCTGGACCGGATCGTAGGCTTCGAAATGTCACCTGTTCTCTGGAAAAAAGTAAAAACCGGACTTTCTGCAGGCAGGGTTCAGTCGGTTGCAGTGCGTTTGGTGGTGGAAAGAGAACTGGAAATCAGGAATTTTCAGCCGAAATCTGCATTTAAAGTGGAAGGAATATTCTTAAACAGCGATAAACAGGAAATAGCTGCAAAACTTAAAAAAGATTTTGCGAAAGAAGCGGAAGCCGAAGATTTTCTGAAACTTTCCCAGAACACGGTATTCAAAGTGTTGAATGTTGAAAAGAAACCGGGAACCCGTTCCGCTTCTGCACCTTTCACGACCTCTACTTTGCAACAGGAAGCCAGTAACCGTTTGGGTTATGGTGTTACCGGAACCATGCGGGTTGCGCAAAGACTTTATGAAGAAGGGTTCATCACCTATATGAGAACCGATTCCGTAAATCTTTCTCAGGAAGCCATCAACGGAGCAAAAGCACAGATTATTTCTGAATTTGGCGAACAATATTCGAACCCGAGAAATTATACGACTAAATCTGCTTCAGCACAGGAAGCTCACGAGGCGATTCGCCCGACAGATTTTTCCGTGAAAAGAATTGGAGACGACCAGTTAAACAAATTATATCAGCTTATTTACAAAAGGACTTTGGCCAGTCAGATGACGAATGCCAAAATCGAGAAAACCGTCATTGAGATCGGCAGTCCAAAACTTTCTCAACATTTTGAAGCACAAGGCGAAGTCATAATTTTTGACGGTTTTCTGAAAGTGTACGGAATCACGAAAACTGAAGATGACGAGGAAGAAAACAACGAAAAACTTTTGCCGAAAGTTTCAGCAGGAGAACTCCTCGATTATAAAAAAATAGAAGCGACGGAGAAATTCACGAGACCTTCAGCCCGATATACCGAAGCCGGTTTGGTAAAGAAACTCGAAGAACTCGGAATCGGGAGACCATCCACCTACGCGCCGACGATTCAGACCATCCAGAACCGCGAATATGTTGACAAACGCGAACTTCTGCCTCAGGAACGGGAAATCATGAAGATGACGCTGGGTAAAACTGACCTCAAAAAAGAAATTTTGACCGAGAAATTCGGAGGTGATAAAAATAAATTCTTACCAACCGATATTGGCGAAGTAGTGAATGATTTCCTTACCCAGAATTTTGCTGAAATTCTCGATTATGGATTTACGGCAAAAGTGGAGCAGGATTTTGATGAAATTGCTAACGGTTCGGAGAAATGGAAAGACGTTCTGCAGGGATTTTATAAAGATTTCCATCCTAAAATTGAGGATGTGGAAGAAAATGCAGACCGAGCCAATGGCGAAAGAATACTTGGAGTTGATCCTAAAAGCGGAAAAAATGTGATCACAAGAATCGGAAGATTCGGACCGATGGTGCAGATTGGCGAGCAGGACGATGAGGAAAAGCCGGTGTTTGCGAGCCTCATGCCATCCCAGAATATCGCCACAATTACGCTGGAAGAAGCGCTGGAACTCTTCAAAGTTCCTTTCGATCTGAAAGATTTTGAAGGAAAAACCGTAACGATTGGCGTTGGAAGATTCGGACCTTATGTAAAATGGGGCGAAGCGTTCATCAGCATTCCGAGAGGTGAAGAACCGCTTTCTGTAACGCAGGAAAGAGCGGAAGAAATCATTGGTGAGAAAAAAATTGCTGATGCGCCGATTGCCACCTATAAAGGCGAACCGGTGACGAAAGGAACCGGAAGATTCGGACCTTTCATCAAATTTCAATCGATATTCATCAATGTGCCGAAGCGTTATGATTTCGACAATCTGTCCCAGAGCGACATCAATGATCTTATTGATGTGAAGCTTGAAAAAGAAGCCAACCGCTACATTCAGCAGTGGGAAAAAGAAAAAATATCCCTTGAGAACGGCAGATGGGGACCGTTTATCAAGTTCGGGAAAGCGATGTTCAAAATCCCGAAAACCAAAAATGAAGAGAAATACACTGCTGAGGATTTGGCAGAAGTGACTCTGGATGAGGTAAAAGCGTGGATTACTGCGCAGGATAAAAATGCCTTCAAGGAAAAAGCAAAAAAAGCGCCGGCAAAAAAACCGGCAGTAAAGAAACCTGCCGCAAAGAAACCTGCCGCGAAAAAAGCGCCCGTAAAAAAGAAATAACATCTCAAAATAGCAAGAAACGCTTTCCTGAATCAAATCCGGAAAGCGTTTTTTTATTGAGGCCTTTTTGTTATTTTTGTTGAAATTCCCACAGCAATCATGAACCTCGAAGATATCCTTATTCCGCCCAGATCCATAAAAACAGAAAAATGGCAGCTTGGAAACCTTATTTCCTCTCAGATTCAGGAAAACGGAATTGTGCTGGTTTTCTGTTCAGATTACCGCGGGCTGACCAACGGTGAAGCAGAAATTCTGGATTTCAGGAAGGTACGGAAAGAACTCTATCACCTTTCGAAACTTGATTTCGAGATCCCGGTCTGCGATTTAGGCGACCTGATTTCGGGAAAATCCCATGAAGACACGCATTATATTCTGCAGGAAGTGCTTTCGATGTGTCACTATAAAAACGCAATACCTGTCATTATCGGCGGAAGCAACGACCTGGCTTTTTCGCTTTTTTCGGCGCTGAATTTTCATCATAAAAACATCAGCTATACGCAAATTTCGGATATTATTTCTTTGTCGAATGAGGGAGATGAGATTACCGAGAAGAATTTTCTGTCGAAGATTTTGGGATCAAAGACCATGAGTTTGAAAAACTATCATCATCTCGGTTATCAGAAACATCTGAACGAGCTGGATTCGGTAAAACTCATGAAAGAAGTGGAGTTTGAAGTGGTAAGATTGGCTGAAATGATGAATTCAACAGAGAAAACAGAACCTTTTTTCCGAAAAGCAGATCTGTTTACCCTTAATTGCGACGCAGTGCAAAGCCGGGGCGATGGCTTTTCGGTAAATCCGCAGGTAAACGGGCTGAACAGCCGCGAAATCTGTGCTTTTATGAAGGAAGCAGGCTTAAGTGAAAACCTGAAATCTGTAGGGATTTTTAATTTCAATGCATTGTCGGAAGATTTTTTAAACCACCAACTGCTTGCACAGATGATCTGGTATCTGATTGAGGGAATCAATATTCAGAAATCCCATCCTGTGGAAAGAAATTTCGAAACGTTCTGGGTGATGATTGGTCAGGATCAATATGCTTTCAAACGTGATGTGTTCAGGAATATGTGGTATTTTGGCGAGGACGAAAACCCTGATAAACTGATCCCGTGTTCTCTTTCAGATTACGATGAGGCAAAAAGAGGCAATTTGCACCACAGATTTCTTAAGAATTAGAGAATTTAAACCCTGTACGACAGGAAATTCTGAAAGAGATTATTCTTTAAAGTGGAAATTCGGAGAATAATTTCATTCTTTTGGCGTTTACTTTTAAAAATTTATATTTTTTTGTTTATATTTAACTAAACATTATGAATTTCAGTAATGTAAATTTGTTTTATATTTGCAAAAATTAAATACTAAAAATAACCATAATCTATATTCTCCTATGAATAAAAAATTATTACTTAGCTTGTTTGCCGTACTTGTTACAATGGCAGGTGTAAAAGCACAAAGACATGAGGTAGGCGTTCGGTTTGGAACGAGCAATTTGGTAGGAGATATAGGCAGAACTAATTATATTTTACAAACGCCGTTTGGCGACACAAAAAACTTTGGCTTACCGGTGTATGCTGGACTTCAGTATCGGATGAACTTCAACCCTCATCAGACGGTGCGTTTGGATGTAGGATATCACCATGTACAGTTTGGAGATTCGTGGGCAAAGGAAGAGTACAGAAGAAACAGAAAGCTTTTTGGAACCAATAACATTTATGATGTTGATGCTATCTTTGAATACAACTTTTATCCTGTTAACAATGAACAGCGGAGCATGTTGAGTCCTTATATTTTTGGCGGTGTAGGTGCCTTGTTACATGACGTAACGCAGGCTACTATCAACCACGATTTCAGAAGAGATGCAAATGGTGTTGCGCTGGCACCCTTGAATGAATTGGATTTTGTAAGTACTACGGAGTATGAAACCGGAAAAAAAGTATCGATGAGCGTTCCGTTCGGTGCCGGTTTGAAATATAAATTCAATCATAACTGGGCTATCAGCGGCGAAGTGATGTTTAGACCTACATTCACCGATCAGCTGGATCACAGTACGCTGTACCGTAAAGACGTTAAATCAACTTACAATCAGGATATTCTGCAGCCGGGCTCCAATACTTCGCTTTTGCAGTCGGGAGTATATTATCTGGTGTCTCAGGATAGAGAAGAAGAATTAAGATATAACAGAAATGTAGGAGATTATAAATCCAAAGACTGGCTGAACAGTGTAACTCTAGGGTTAACCTATTCTTTCGGAAGACCTCCGTGTTATTGTGATTAATATGTCGTTGATAAAAGAAAAAATAAACACCGATCATTTGCCTAAACACGTCGCCATCATTATGGATGGAAACGGCAGATGGGCAAAATCCCGGGGTGAAGAACGGACCTTCGGACATAAAAATGCCATTAATGCAGTTAGAAATGCCATTAATGCGTGCAACGAAATTCACATTCCTTATCTTACCCTTTATACCTTCTCTTCTGAAAACTGGAACCGGCCCGTTGATGAGGTGATCAGCCTGATGAATCTATTGGCTGAAACTTTAATTCTGGAAGAGGAAGAAATTTTCACTAAAGGTCTACGGCTTCATGTCATTGGGAATTTAGAAAAATTACCAGAACTTGTAAAGGACCAACTGCTCCACATGATCGACGCCACTCAGCATCATACGAATGGCAATTTAATATTGGCATTGAGTTACAGTTCTCAGGACGAGATCCTGAAAGCGGTGAAGGAAATAAGCGCGGAAGTTAAAGACGGAAAGCTGAACATTGAAGATATCAATGCTTCTGTGTTTGAAAATCATCTGTATACGAAAGATTTTCCTCCTGTAGATTTACTTTTGAGGACCAGCGGCGAGGTAAGAATCAGCAATTTCCTACTCTGGCAGATTGCTTATGCAGAACTGCAGTTTTTAGACATGCTTTGGCCTGATTTTACAAAGGATACCTTTTTCCAGTGCATTGTAGATTATCAGAATAAAGAGAGGAGATACGGCAAAACAAGTGAACAGCTTGAAAATAATAAAATTTAAGAAAGTTAGAACAAGTATACAATGAAGTTTAGATTTATTCCCATCATCATGTTTGTTGCTTCGGCACATTTTTACGGCCAGGTTATACCGGAGCAGGATACCAATCCGGTATATGCACAAAGCCAAACCGGAACATATGTTCTGAAAGACATCGTGGTGGATGGTGTTAAAAAATACACTCCGGCCCAGGTTCTGAGATTTACAGGACTTAACAAGGGAGAGAGTGTTGACATTCCGGGACAGAAGATCAGCAATGCAATTAAAAAGCTCTGGGAAACGCAGTCTTTTTCCGAAGTGGAGGTTTATGTTCAGAGTATTGAAGGTGAAACTGTAGTATTAAGATTTCTGCTTCAGGATCTTAAAGAACTTGGCGAAGTAACTTTTAAAGGTAAGGGAATCGGAAAATCCAAAGCCGAAAAACTCGCAAAGGACAACAACCTGAAACCGGGAATAAAAATTACAGAGAATCTGGTCTCTACCCTTAAGACCAATATCCCGCAGGAGTATGTAACAAAAGGTTTTTCTGACGCAAAAATAACCATTCAGGATAAAGTAAATGCCAATGATCCCAGTCTTGTAGACTGGACCATCAATGTAGAAAAAGGCAAACGCATCAAGATTGACCATATCGAATTCGACGGCAATCAAAATGTTACCGACAGCAAACTGAGAAAAAAAGCATTCAAAGAAACCAAACAGAAAAGATTTGGAATCGGCGGTATTCTGAAACCATCTAAATTTGTCAAAGAAAAGTACGAAGAAGACAAAGAGAGTCTAATAGATTACTATAACTCGCTTGGTTACCGTGATGCGGTCATCGAATCCGATTCCGTGTGGAGAAACAAAAAAAACAATTACGAGATAAACGTAAAACTGGCGGAAGGTAAAAAATATTATATTGGTGATATTACCTTTATCGGGAATGCGGCCTTCTCATCAGACTATCTTTCCAAAATCCTAGGGTATAACAAAGGTGATATTTATGATGCAGTAGGATTCAATAAAAAAGTGGGAGAAGACGGCGGAAAAGAAGACGATTCCGACATCAAATCCATGTATATGAACAATGGATATCTTTTTTCTTCTGTAACACCGGTTGAAAAATCTGTATCAGGCGACTCCATCAATCTTGAAGTCAGAATTTCCGAGGGTGAAAAAGCTACCTGGAACAAAGTAACGTGGAGTGGAAATACGACCACTCATGATCATGTTGTCCTTCGTTCTCTGCGTACGAAACCGGGCGATCTCTTCTCTAAAAGCAATATAAAACGAACCTATTTCGATCTGGCTTCCATGTCCTTTTTCGATCCACAGCAGATTGGTCAGGATATTAAGCCCAATCCACAGGATAATACCGTTGATGTTCACTGGTCTCTTGTTGAAAAAGGATCATCACAGGTACAGCTTCAGGCCGGTTACGGTGGAAATTCATTTATCGGAACCCTCGGGTTGACCTTTAATAATTTCTCTTTGAGAAATTTCCTGAAATTCAAAGATTTCAAGCCGGTTCCGCAGGGAGATGGGCAAACATTATCAATTCAGGCGCAGGCCGGACAGAATTTTCAGAACTATTCGATCTCATTTACTGAGCCTTGGTTGTTCGGTACAAAACCTACCGCACTTTCTGTAAGTCTGAATAATTCCAGAGTGAATTATTCTGATCAATTGGGGAATCCGATGAAACTGAATATTTTCTCTGCAAGTGCGGGATTAAACAGACTTCTGAGATGGCCTGATGATTATTTCTCGCTTTACACCGGGATCCAGTTTCAGAGCTATGATTTTAACAATTATCCTTTCCAATTCGGAAATGAGACCGAATACAACGGATCTGCCAAAAACTTCAGTTTTAATGTAGGTTTAAGCAGAAATTCTGCCGGAATTGACCCTATTTTTCCTACAACAGGATCAAATATTGAAGCAACTGTTAAATTCACCCCTCCCTATTCAGCTTTCAGCGACAAAGATTATTCATCGATGTCGAATGTAGAAAAGTACAAGTGGATGGAATTCTATAAAGTGAAGTTAAAAGGAGATATCTATAATGAAGTATTCGGCAAACTGGTTTTAAGAACAACCGGAGAAATGGGCTTTATGGATGGATATAATTCACAGTTGGGTGCGCCGCCTTTTGAAAGATTTTACGTGGGTGGAACAGGACTTTTCGGCGGAAGGTACGATGGGCGTGAACTTGTTCCTTTGAGAGGATATGAAAACGCTTCCACTTCCGGAGGTGAAAGAGATGATATTACCCAATTTGGTGGTGGTACTATTTATAACAGGTTTGCACTCGAGTTAAGATATCCAATTTCCATGAACCAAACTGCTAAAATCTATGCACTTACTTTCCTTGAAGGAGGTAATGTCTGGAATTCGTGGGGTACTTATAATCCTTTCCAGCTAAAAAGATCTGCAGGAGTAGGGATTAGGGTTTATATGGGCGCATTTGGTCTGATTGGATTTGATTTTGCTTACGGATTCGACAAAACTATTGGCGGTACCGAACCTTCAGGTATGAAAACGCACTTCCTGATGAATCAGTCACTTTAATTAAAATGCAATGATGAAAAATTTTAAGTTCATTTTCGCTCTGATTTTTTGCTTGGGAACTCTTTTCGCAAACGCGCAGAAAATTGGCGTTGTAGATACGGAGTATATTCTGAATAAATTGCCGCAGTATAAAGATGCTGAAAGCCGCCTGAACGCTCAGGTTGCAACATGGCAGACGGAAATTCAGAACCTGCAGTCGGAATTTGAAAGAAAAAGAACTGCATTCGAGAACGAGAAAGTACTTTTGGTAGGGGATCAACTTCGCCAAAGGGAAAAAGAAGTAGCAGATCTGGATAAAAACATCAGAACAACCACCAGTTTAAGATTCGGTACCAACGGAGAGATCAGCAAGTTGAGGGCAAATCTTACCCAGCCTTTTCAGGATCAGATATGGAACGCTATTCAGACCGTTTCTGAGAAAAATGGCTTGGGCATAGTTCTTGATAAAAGCAACAATGTAAATGTCATTTTTCTGCAGAAAAGATATGATTATACCGATAAGGTGCTTGATCTTCTGCTTAAGGGCACAACCGGAAAAACCGACAAAAAGAAATAAAAGGAACTGTAAAATTTAACTTTTACACAAACTAGAAATCAAAAGAACAATTTTAAAATTTATTTAACCTCAATTATGAAAAAATTAAGTGTATTATTTGCAGCAGTGATGATGTTTTCAGCTGTAGGAGTTGCAAAGGCTCAGAAAATAGCGTCATTGGACTATCAGGAAATGCTTTCCATGATGCCGGATGCAAAAAAAGTATCAACAGATTTAGACACGTTCAGCAAGACTAAAGAAGCCGAAATTAAGAAAATGGGCGAAACTTTCCAGGCTGATGTTCAGAAATATCAGGCAGAGGGAGCTAAAATGACAGAAGCTCAGAGATCAGCAAAAGAAGCGGAGCTTCAGAAAACACAGCAGAATCTTCAGCAGATTGCAACAGCTGCACAAAATGACCTGCTTAAAAAAAGAGATACTCTTTTGAAACCGGTTGTAGACAGACTTAACAATGCGATCAACAAAGTAGCGAAAGCAAACGGTTGGGAATATATCATCGACAGCAGCGCTTTGATTTACAATAACGGAGTAGATGCTACCCCTTTAATCAAGAAAGAACTGGGTCTTTAATTTAAGAAAGATTTATAAGTCAAAAACCATCCTTATTCGGGGTGGTTTTTTATTTTTGCACCATAAAATAATTTAATGATTACATCATCAAAAGTAAAAATCCGCTTTATCGACTGCGATCCGATCGGGCATTTAAATAATTCGAAATATCTGGATTATATGCTTAATGCACGGGAAGATCATGTTGATGAGCATTATGAAATCAATTATGCAGAACTGGTGAAGGAATCGGGCTGTACATTAATCGCCATCCAGAACGAAATTGCTTACTTAAAGGAAGTGAAGTATAATGAAGTGTTGACGGTTTCGAGCAAAATTATAGAAATCCAAGGAAGGACCGCGAAAATTGAGATCATTATGGAGGACGAGAAAAAAATACGCGCAGTACTTTGGTGTACGGTTATTTACTTTAATCTTAAAACCAGAGCTTCAGAAAATATTCCCCCAAAATATTTAGACATTTTCAAACGGTTTTTAATCGAAATTCCGGAAAAAGACTTTCAGTCCAGAGTATTAACTTTAAGAAAACACAATAAAAATGCTTAACGGGAAAAAGAAAATACTGGTAACCGGATCCAACGGTCAGTTGGGGAACTGTCTCCGAAAGATTGCAGACGATTTTTCCGTGAATTACATTTTCGAATTTACAGATTCCGCCTCGCTGGATATTACCGATGCATCGCAGGTTGAAGAGCATTTTCGGGATTTGAAACCTGATTACTGCATCAATGCCGCCGCTTATACCGCTGTTGACACTGCTGAAACTGATGCAGAGAGAGCATTTTCCATCAACCGGGATGGCGTTGCCAATCTTGCAGAAGCCTGTAAAACTTTTAAAACGACCCTGATTCATGTTTCCACCGATTATGTTTTTGATGGAGATACCAATATTTCTTACGACGAAGACAACTTCACGAATCCTATGGGAGTTTATGGGCTTTCTAAAAGACAGGGTGAAGATGCTGCGCTGGAAGCAAATCCGAAAACTGTTATCTTAAGGACTTCCTGGCTCTATTCAGAGTTCAACAAAAACTTCGTCAAAACAATGCTCAACCTTTTTAAGTCGAAAGACGAACTCAATATTGTTGCAGATCAGTTCGGGCAGCCAACCAATGCCAACGATTTGGCGGAAGCAATTATGGTAATCATTGAAAATGATCATAAAACCTACGGAATTTTTCATTTCTCCAATTATCCCGAGACTACCTGGTTTGATTTTGCCGCTAAAATTGCAGAATTATCCGGTTCCAAAGTAAAACTAAACCCTGTAACTAGCGATCAGTTTCCCACTGCGGCAAAACGACCGATGAGAAGCACCATGTCTTTGGACAAAATTGAGCGGATGTATCACATACAGCCAAAATATTGGGAAAATAGTCTCGAAGATTCCATCAAAACAATAATTCAGCATCATGATTAAAATACTTGCCTTCTCTTTACTTTTTTGCACCCAGTTTCTGTTTGCACAGAACATCTATCTGAACAAGGTGTTAAAAACGAATGTCAACACCGATAAATTTTTCTATATGATTACCGGTTCCGAAAAAAATGCGGAATATTTGGGGGAAATTGAAGTTCAGGGTTATTCCAGTGATGATGTAGAGGTGTTTTCTAGAATCTATAAAAAAGCAAAACAGACAGGCGCCAACGCTTTTTCTTATGCTCCGCCGGAAACGCTGGATGGTAAGACTGGGAAGTTTGATCCGTTCCACTATAAACTGAAGTTATATTATTTGCCTTCAGGTGAATTTCCGAAAGAAGAAAACACCTTATATATAATCTCCGGAAATGAGGAATCTCAGAAAATTAAGTTGAATGATAAAAGCATCAACCTTAAATCAAGGTCTTATATTAAAAGAATGTTGGTTTTGGGCGAAGAAAATGAACTTTCAGCTGGAAAGTTATTGGGCTCAAGAATCAAACTGGTGGCAAAGGCAGGTCAGCCTGCACTGTATTTTTCTGTAGTCTCCTTTAATATTAAGGCAGACGACTCCGGTGCTGCGGGTGGATTGAATATAAAGTCCGGTGATATTACGGTTCTGGAGAAATCATTTGCCAGCTTCCTGATCACTATATATGAAGAACAGAAGTAGTATTTAGGATTAGAACAGATTCTTTCCTAAATTTTTCTCTTTAATTTTCAACGAGTTAAATGTTAATCGTGAAAACGAATTGAATTAAATTTGGAAAAACAGCAAAAATTCCTATCTTTGCAAACCCAAATCGAGAGAAACGGGGAGCGAAGTAGAAGATTGAATGATGCGTGATGCTGAGGGGGTTTAAGGCTTGAAAGAGTTTAAAAAAACATCCGAAAACATTTGGTCATTATAAAAATAGTTTATACT
>JAIBEW010000015.1 GCA_019459085.1 Kaistella sp. | reverse complement strand
CCCCCCCCCCCCCCCCCCCCGCTCCTACAAAAAAAGGATTTCCTCTTCAATCGGGGCTAGTATCGTTCCGGTTTTTAAAGAAATTATGTTCTTTAGAAAATTTAATCACAGAATAAAATAAGATTCAGACTTTTTCTCTCTTCAAAAGAACTAAAAAAGAGCAGGAAACGTTTGTAATGTAATAAAAGTAAAAAATAAATGAACAAAGGCATCATCATCCTCGACTTCGGTTCACAGTACAACCAGCTTATTGCCAGAAGAATCCGCGAACTGGGCGTGTATTCCGAAGTGTTACCTTTCAATACCAGTCTGCAGGAAATACTCTCCAGAAATCCTTCCGGAATCATCCTTTCCGGCGGTCCGAGTTCCGTAAACGCTGAGAATGCACATCTTGTAGAGAAGGAACTTTTCGCGCAGGGTATTCCAGTTCTCGGAATCTGCTACGGAATGCAGCTGATCACGCATTTGTTGGGTGGAAAAGTAAAAAAAGGAGAAAAAGGGGAATATGGTAAAGCCAAACTCGAAATTCAGAAATCAAACTCCCTGCTTTCAGGAGTCAGCCGTTTCTCTACCGTTTGGATGAGCCATTTCGATGAAGTGGAAACGCTTCCGGAAGGTTTTTCCGTTAACGGAATGACGGACGTGATTTCTGCGATCTCTAATGAATCCAAAAAAATCTACTGCGTTCAGTTTCATCCAGAAGTTTCCCACACCGACGAAGGTTCGCGGATGATTGACAATTTCGTATTTGACATTTGCCACGCTCCGAAAAACTGGAAACTCACCAATTATATCGATGAAACGGTTGCTGAAATCAAGGCAAAAGTGGGCGACCAGAAAGTGATTCTCGGACTTTCCGGCGGTGTAGATTCCTCGGTGGCGGCGGTGCTCATTCATAAAGCCATCGGTGACCAGCTGCAGTGTATTTTTGTAGATACCGGACTTTTGCGGAAAGAAGAGGCTGAAAAAGTCATGAAAAATTACGGCGAGCATTTTCACCTGAAAATTAAGATGATCGATGCTTCCGAAAGATTTTTATCCAAACTGAAAGGCATTTCGGATCCTGAAGAAAAAAGAAAAGTCATCGGCAACGAGTTTGTTTCCGTTTTCGATGAAGAATCGCATAAAATTGAAGGCGCGAAATTCCTCGCGCAGGGAACCATTTATCCTGATGTCATCGAATCGCAGTCGGTGAAAGGTCCTTCAGCAGTCATTAAATCCCACCACAATGTGGGTGGCCTCCCTGAGGAAATGGATTTTGAACTTCTTGAACCTTTGCGCGAACTTTTCAAAGATGAAGTGAGAAAAGTGGGGGAGGAACTCGGGATTCCGCATCACCTGGTTCACCGTCACCCGTTTCCGGGCCCAGGTTTGGGAATTAGGATTTTAGGTGAAGTAGACGAAGAAAAAGTGAAAATCCTGCAGGAAGCCGACGATATTTTTATTGAAGAGCTGTATAAAAACAATCTGTACGAAAAAGTTTCTCAGGCTTTTGTAGTACTCCTTCCGGTGAAATCTGTTGGTGTAATGGGAGATGAAAGGACTTACGAATATACCGCAGTCGTCCGTTCAGCAAACACCACCGATTTTATGACGGCTACTTTCAGCAGATTTCCGTGGGAATTTCTCGAAACCGTTTCCAACAGAATCATCAACGAAGTTCGTGGTATCAACCGGGTTGCTTATGATATTTCAAGCAAACCTCCTGCAACCATCGAGTGGGAATAAAATTAAAAACCTTGTATTTTTTTACAAGGTTTTTTTTATGATTACCAAAAAATTACTCCACCTTAATTCCGTTCTTCCTCAAACGGAGTTTTGCATAATCGCTGGAAAATTTCAATGTATCGGGATATTGATAGCTCTTCTTTTTCATGGTTTTCAAATCATACTCATTCATAAAGAGCACTTTGTCATAACTGTTTTCGAGTGTTACAAACACCGAATCATTTTTCCAGTAAGCGTCTTCAATCCAGAACGACGGACCGTAAAAAGCAATTCTTGAAACGCTTTTATTTTTTAAATCCACCAGATTCAGTTCCTGATCGGCTTCAAAACCAGCATTTCCATCCGGAGCCAAACTCCACTGGTAGCTGTCGAAATCCAGATATAAGGTTTTGGATGGATTGAAAACCAGAAACGGTGCGTAGATAGGATTGAAATCCTGATTAAATTTTCCGGGAACGTGACCCTCCATCTTTAAATCGAAATTCCTTTCATCCAGAAACCGGAAACCGTCCGGCTTAAATTCAGCATCGCGTTCTGTGTAAAACTGAAGCCAGTCTGAAGGAATTGCCGGGACTGCGGCAGGTTTTGCGGTGGCCGTCACCTTTTCTTTTTCAGAAACTGTGACAGCAGAATTTTCTTTCTCCTTTTTGTCAGAACAGGAAAAGACAAAGGCGAAAACGAAGAAAATAATCAGCTTTTTCATCCCTACTAAATTACAAAAAGTTTTACATTTTCAAAAACCTTATCTTTGCAGCGTGTAACACCTTGCGTTGCATCAGACTTCCTTTCTTTTAATTGATTATATTACTGATGAATACCACTTTTGCCGATTTCGAATTACCGGAAAAAATCCTCGACGTTCTTGCTGATTCCAACCTTTTTGAACCGACTCCTATTCAGGTAAAAACCCTGAAACCAATACTTTCTGGCCGCGACGTGATGGGAATTGCCCAAACCGGAACCGGAAAAACCCTCGCTTATTTACTGCCCGTTCTCAAAACCTGGAAATACAACAAAACCGGAAATCCTACTGTGGTGATTTTGGTTCCAACCCGCGAGCTTGTGGTTCAGGTTTCTGACATTGTTAAAAACCTTACAAAGAACATCACTGCCAGAGTTGTCGGAATTTATGGCGGCGTGAACATTAAGACGCAGAAACTGCTCTTCAATGACGGCTGCGATATCCTTGTCGGAACTCCGGGAAGAATTATGGATCTTGCGATTGATAATGCCATTTCCCTGAAAGAAGTTCAGCAACTTATTGTTGATGAATTTGATGAAATGCTGAACCTCGGTTTCAAAGCACAGCTTTCGAATATTTTTACGATGATGCGGGAGAAAAGACAGAACATCCTTTTTTCTGCTACGATGACGGAAGCAGTAGATTCTGTACTGGAAGAGTATTTTGCCAATCCGATGGAAATTTCACTGGCGAAATCGGGAACTCCGCTGGAGAAAATTCAGCAGTACGGTTATAAAGTGGAGAATTTCCATACTAAAATCAACCTTCTGGAATATCTGCTGAAAAACGACGCGGATTTTTCGAAAGTCCTCATTTTCTGCAACAACAAAAAAAATGCAGATTACCTGCATACCAAAATCGAAGAACTTTTCCCGGAAGAGTTTGATGTGATTCATTCCAACAAATCCCAGAACTACCGTCTGAATGCGATGAAAAGTTTTGAAAACCAGGAAATCCGCGGACTGATCACCACAGATATCATGGCGAGAGGTCTGGATATTTCAGATATTACGCACGTTGTTAATTTTGAGATTCCAGAGGTTCCGGAGCAGTACATCCACAGAATCGGAAGAACGGGTAGAGCGGATAAAGACGGTATCGCTGTTGCTTTCGTGACGAAAAAAGAAGAAGCGCAGCTTTTGGAAATCGAACTTTTGATGGACAAAGAAGTGAAGATGAAAGGCTTCCCGGAGGCGGTGAAAGTCAATCCTGTTAAAATCGCGTCGGAGAAGGATGAAATCGTAATGAAAAACGCCCATACCGTGAAGCTTGAAGAAGGCGGCGGTGCCTTCCACGCGAAAAAGGAAAAAAATACGAAAGAAAACTGGGGCGGACCACACCGCAGAAAAGAACCGAAAAAAATCGGCGCAAACAGGGCTCAGCAAAAAGCCAAATCGAAAGCGAAACGAAAAAAATAGTAAAATCAGGAAGCCAACGCTTCCTGATTTTTTTTAAGTTCCTGTTTCTTTTAAAATAATCCCGAAAGCATACGGTAAAAAGCCTCAAATTTTTTGAAAGGCATTTTAAATTTATTAAATTTGAAAAAATATATTTTTTTTATGAAAAAAATACAGATGGTTGACCTTCAAAGTCAATACTATAAAATAAAGTCAGAGGTTGATAATGCAGTTTTAAATGTGATGGATTCCGCCGCGTTCATCAACGGTCCGGAAGTGAAGTCTTTTCAGTCCGAACTGGAGCAGTATCTGGAAGTAAAACATGTTATTCCGTGTGCAAACGGAACTGATGCACTACAGATCGCTCTGATGGCTCTGGATTTGGAAGAAGGCGACGAGGTAATTACCGCAGATTTTACTTTCGCAGCTACTGTTGAAGTGATTCATCTCTTAAAACTGAAATCGGTTTTGGTGGATGTTGATTATGATACGTTTACCATTGATACCGAAAAACTGAAAGCCGCCATCACTCCGAAAACCAAAGCCATCATTCCGGTTCATCTTTTCGGACAGTGTTCGAATATGGAGGAAATCCTGAAAATTGCAAAAGAACACAATCTCTATGTGATCGAAGACAATGCTCAGGCAATCGGTTCAACCTTTACTTTTTCAGACGGAACGGTGAAAAAATCAGGAACAATGGGAATCGTAGGCACGACTTCTTTCTTTCCTTCAAAAAATCTTGGTTGTTACGGAGACGGCGGCGCGATTTTTACGGATGATGATGCTTTGGCATTTAAAATCAGAGGCATCGTGAACCACGGAATGTATGAAAGATATTATCACGACGAAGTGGGTGTAAATTCCCGTCTCGACAGTATTCAGGCAACTGTTTTAAGGAAAAAACTGCCGCTTCTGGATTCCTACAACGAAGCGCGCAGAAAAGCCGCAGATTATTATGATGAGGCATTCGCAGGTAATCCCAATATCTTAACGCCGAAAAGAGCAGAAAATTCGACTCATGTTTTTCACCAGTACACTTTGAGAATTTTGAACGGAAAACGCAATGAACTGCAGCAGTTTTTGACGGAAAAAGAAATTCCGGCCATGATTTATTATCCGGTGGCTCTAAGAAAACAGAAAGCCTATTTTCAGGACAGCGATGACAAGGATTTTATGAATACGGATAAGCTTTTGGATGAAGTCATTTCGCTTCCAATGCATACAGAACTCGATGATGAGCAGCTGAAATATATTACCGACTCTGTTTTGGAGTTTTTAAAATAATTTCTGCACAACATCCAACATCCAACATCCATCATGACAATACTCGTAACAGGCGGCCTCGGCTATATTGGTTCGCATACCGTTGTGGAGCTTCTCAATAATAATTTTGATGTCGTTATCGTAGATGACCTGTCGAATTCGGAAAAGTTTATTTTAAAGAATATTGAGGAAGTCGCCGGGAAAAAACCGGTGTTTTATCCTTTCGAT
The DNA here is from genome assembly GCA_019459085.1 of Kaistella sp. Classification (GTDB taxonomy): domain Bacteria; phylum Bacteroidota; class Bacteroidia; order Flavobacteriales; family Weeksellaceae; genus Kaistella. The sequence continues at coordinate 50,343 of JAIBEW010000015.1, read as the reverse complement.
TTGAAGAGGAAAGAACTTCTTTCTCAGGTTTTCGATGCACATCAAATTGATGGCTGCATCAACTTTGCAGCGTATAAAGCCGTTGGTGAAAGCCAGGAAAAACCCCTTGATTATTACGAAAACAACCTATTCACATTAATCAATATCCTGCAGGAATTCAAAAAGAGAAATATCTCGAATTTTATTTTCAGTTCCTCCTGCACGGTTTACGGACAGGCCGATGAACAGCCAATTCATGAAAGTACCCCACTCAAAACTCCGGAATCTTCCTACGGGAAAACAAAACAGATGGGAGAGGAGATTTTAAAGGATTTTGCGACTGCTTATCAGAAAAAAGTGACGCTTTTGCGGTATTTTAATCCGATCGGTTCTCATCCTTCGGCACTTTTAGGAGAACTTCCGCTCGGAATTCCGAATAATCTCGTTCCTTACGTGACGCAAACGGCGTCAAAAATCCGTGAAAAACTGAGCATCTGGGGAAATGATTATCCTACGGAAGACGGAACCGCGATCCGCGATTATATTTATGTCGTGGATTTGGCCAAAGCACACGTAAAAGCGTTGCAGAAACTCCTGAACGAGACTTCAGAAACCGTGATTGATATTTACAACCTCGGAACCGGAAAAGGTTCATCGGTTCTGGAAGTCGTGGGAGCTTTTGAAAGAGCCAATCATGTTGAAGTTCCGTACCAGATCTGCGCCAGAAGAGCAGGAGATATTACTATTGCTTTTGCAAATGCTGATAAAGCAGAAAGAGAACTCGGCTGGAAGGCAGAAACCACTCTTGAAGAAGCATTGCGCACGACCTGGGAATGGCAGAAGTATTTGGAGAGTAGAAGTTAGAAATTAGACCGGAGAAGTTAGAAATCACTTTTTCACTTGGTACAATAAAAAAATCCTGAAAAACTAATTTCAGGATTTTTTACTTTCTAACATCCAACATCTAACATCTGACATTACATCGGACCCTGATCTTCGTCGCCGGTCGCGTTGCTGTTGATGTCTTTCTTTCTCTTTGGCTGTTCCACTTTCTCACCCTGTTTGAAACGGTAAGTGAGGGAAATACTGAACTGTCGTGGCTGCCACTGCATATAACTGTATTGCGAGTAACTTGGAGTAACCGTCACGTTTTCTCTTGCACGGGTATTGAAAATATCCTGAATGTTGAATGAAACCGTTCCGTTTCCGTCAAGAATCGTTCGGCTTGCGCCCAAATTCACCGCGTACATCGGTTCTCTCTGTTGCGACACTGTATTTTGCGCTCCACGGTAGAAACCCTGAATCTGAACACTTGTTTTTTTATCAGGTTTGAAGGTATTTGTCAAACGGAATCTTGTAGAGAATCCTTCTCCAGAGAAGTCGAAATCTTCAAAAGAACCTTCGTTTTTGTAGCCGAAAACATCTGCGCTTCCCATTATTTTCCACCATTTGAAGGGATCGTAAGTAGCATTCAGGTCTAAACCGTACTGGCTTTCGGTTCCTGCATTTACCGGCATGGTGTAGATAACGGTATTTCCTTCATCATTCAGTCCGCTGTACTGATAAAAGTTTACTTCGTCTTCAGATTTTTTGTAGTACAGAGTGGGGTTGAAGGTCACTTTGCTTTTCGATAAGTTGTAACCCAGCTCAAATGAATTTTCGTAAGTCGGGTTCAGATCCGGATTTCCGCTGAAAAGGTTTCTGTTATTGTTATAAGACATGAAAGGAATGAGGAAAAATGACCTTGGCCTGTTGATTCTCCTTGAATAATTAAGCAAAAGCTGATTGTTTTTATCCAGATCATAGCTTAAGAATACACTCGGAAAAAACTTCAGATAATTTTTTTCTACGCTTACCTGTTCAGCATCGCTGATTCTTTTAAAATTCACTCCAATGTCAGTATTTTCAGCTCTTAAACCTACCTGATAACCGAAATTGTTGATCTTGCTTTTAAACTGTGCATAACCAGCCAGAATAGTTTCATTGTAAAATGTGGTACTGGTAAACTCCGGAAGCACAGCAATCGCGCCGCCGTTTTCGCTTTGATCCACGTAATAATCATAATCATTTTTGTTGGCATCAAACCTTGCCCCAGCTTCAATTTTAGAAAATTCACCAACAGGAAGTTCATAATCTGCTTTTGCTAAAAAAGTAGTGTTTTCTGAATTGGTGAGAATGTTATTTGAAGTTAAAGTCGCAATATCAAACTCGTTATCGAAACCGTTTTCCGTAATCACAGAGGTTCCGTCGCTTTTGTTTTTTTGATAACTTGTCGCAAGGGAAAGAAGCTGACCGTTGTCGCCGATTTTCTGATCGAAACCTAAATCTGCCTGAAATGAATTGTTAATGTTGGTTCCCACACTCAATCTGTTCGTAAACTGGTCCTGCAGAATATAGGGAACCGCCGGGTAACCAACCGCATTTCTGTCTTTCAGAATGATATTGTCGTAATAAGTGGTTTCAGCAGTGGACTCATTGTTAAAGTTCCGGAACATGACCGAAGCATTCAGCGAAGATTTTTCCGTAAGATCCACCACAAATCCGGTCGTGACGTTGTAGTTTTTATTTTCGCCCTCGTTGGTCCCGTTTTGAATGGATTTCATTGAGAAACCGTCGTTCAGCATCGTTGGATCAAGAAACGAATTGAATTCTGAATTGTTTTTGGATTTGTTTCTGCTGTAACCACCGCCGCCATTGATGTAGTACGTCCAGGCTCCTTTTCTCCAGCTCAGATTGGTATTTAATCTCGTAGTCGGCAAATAACCCAAAGTACCCTCAACGCTACCGTTGAAACCTACTTTTTTGGATTTTTTCAGAATAATATTCAGAATTCCCGCTGTACCGCTGGCTTCGTATTTTGAGGAAGGATTCGTGATGACTTCAATTCTTTCGATCTGGTCTGCAGGAATCGATTGTAAAGCGTTAGCGCCGTCATCAATTCCAAGCATGGAAGAAGGTTTTCCGTTGATTAAAAAACGCACATTCGAATTTCCACGCATCGAAACTGTTCCGTCAGTATCTACATCCACAGAAGGTACATTCGCCAAAACATCCTGAAGATTACCTCCTTTTGCAACAATATCCAAAGATGGATCGTACACTTTCTTATCGATTTCCACGCGGTAAGCTTTCGTAGACGGCGCGGCGATTACGACTCCCTGAATTTCCTGAGTGGCAATGCCAGTGGTCACCTGTTCTCTTGAAATGGTAAGGTTTCCGATGGATCCCGGTCCTGAAATCTGTTTGTTCAGGCTTGCTTTCGTAAAATCTACCGCTTCAATGGTAATTTCATAATTTCCCGGAACCAGTTGAAGGGTGTAATTTCCCTGCTCATCGGTTAAAGCGGCATCGCTGAAAAGTTTGTTGGTGGGATTTGAAAAAGTTACTGAGGCGTATGGAACCGTCTGGTTCTGCGCATCAACAATTTTACCGGATACATTCACTTTTTCCTGAGCAAAAGCAAATGCTGCAGCGGATAAAAGTAAGGTAAGTCCTAAAGTTTTTTTGGTTAATGTTTGAGTAATTTCAGTTTTAGTCATTGTAAGTCATTTTATACCTTCTGCTCTTTCGATTTTAAATTATTGCTAAAAAAGAGCGGAATTTGATGTCGTTAATTTAATTCAGATAATCAATTAGACGCAGCGTTTGCGAATTTGTTAAAAATTTAGGGTGTTAAAAAATGTTAAACATTTATTTAATGTTTTTTGAATTCAGCCAGTCCTGATAATCGCGTGCATTTTTCGCATGTTCAGTATCGCTTGCGGTAAATCGGTGAAACCCGAATTTCCCCGGATCAGCGGCCATAAAAATGTAGTTGTTTTTTTCCGCGTTCAGCACCGCATCTACCGAATTTTTATCCGTAATACAGATGGGTCCCGGCGGAATTCCAACGTTGGCGTACGTATTATACGGAGAAGGATGCGTAAGATGTTTGTAAAAAACCCTTTTGATCGGCGTGGTAAAGTTGGTCTCTTTGTTGATGGCGTAAATCACCGTCGGGTCGCTCTGCAGCTTCATTCCTTTTCGGTAGCGGTTTAGATAAAGTCCGGCAATGGTTTTCTGTTCATCGGGCTTTCCGCCGGATTCTTTGTAAACGATGGATGCAAGTGCGTAAATCTGGTCCCTGCTTAAGCCGCTTTGCTTTTCTTGTGCCTTTCTTTCGGCAGTCCAGAAAGCGGTATAACTGTCCTCGAATTTTTTAAAGAATTCTTTCGGCGTTACGGTCCAGAAAAAGTTATAGGTATCAATAAAGAAATATTTTTTAAGATCCTCCGCATTTTTATAGCCTTTCTGCACAGCAATTTGATTGAGATCGGTTGCAAAACGAAGGGAATCAAGTTCGGTTTTTTTGGTAACCTTCCCGATCATTTGATACACATCGCCAAAATCGCCGATTCTGAAGGTGTTTTCGGTCTGGTTTCCCGCCTTGATCATATTGACCAAATCGGTGTTTCCGGTTCCGGATTTTATGCGGTAACGACCGGCGTTAAAATACTGACCGAGATTTTTATCTTCAGCGACATCCGTGAACGATTCTGCATTCTTCAAATAAGGAGAAATGGAATCCAGAATAGAGTTAATGTTTGCTGAATGAGGTATTAAAATATAGCCTTCTTTCGCCACGTTGTTTCCGTAATATTTTGAGTAATATCTGAAACCGAGAAAGCCGCCGACGATGATCAGGACTCCGATAATACCAAAAATTATATTTTCTTTTTTCATAATTTAAAAAGGTGATTTAATGCTTTGTCACTTTTATAGTAATCACAGGTTGATTTTGCCTTTGAAGACCTGTTTTGCAGGGCCTTCGAGCCAGATATTACGGAAACCATCGCCGCTCTGTTCTGCGTATACCTTCAATTGACCTCCCAAAACTTTTACCCCGACGCTGTCGAGATTTTTTCCTTTCAGAAAAACAAGTGCCGATGCGGTAGCGCCGGTTCCGCAGCTGAAGGTTTCGTCTTCCACGCCGCGTTCATAAGTTCTCACGAATATTCTGTTCTCCGAAGTTTCTTCAACAAAATTCACATTGATTCCGGCCTGTTGGTAAGTCGCATTATTCCGGATTTTGTTACCGCATTCATACACTTTGAAATGCTCAAGATCATTAACAAACTGAACGAAATGCGGGGAACCTGTGTTTAAAACGTAATTTTCGCCGTCATTTTCAATGCTTTCCACTTCAATCATCTTCAGTTTTACGATGCCGTTTCTGATTTCTGCTTCGTGAAGGCCATCGATGGCCATAAACGTAGTCCTGTCTTCAAAAATATCCAGAAAATGTGCGAAGGCGACGATGCATCTTCCGCCGTTGCCGCACATCGTGCTTTCATTTCCGTCGGAATTATAGTACACCATTTTAAAATCTGCATTTTCATCTTCTTCAAGCAGAATCAGGCCGTCGCCGCCGATTCCGAAACGCCGGTCGCAGAGGTTATTGATGATTTCAAGCTCCTTCGGAAACTGAAGGTCGCGGTTATCGATGATTACAAAATCGTTTCCTGTTCCCTGATACTTGTAAAATTCCATGTTTTTTTGCATAAAAGAAGCGGAAATACCGCAATAGATTGGTGTGCAAATTTAATGAAATCCGGTAAAACTTCATGTAAGATGAGTGATATTGAAAACATCTATGAGGCCGAGGAAACGGTTGTCAGATTTTTCTTCCACTCCATATATCCTACGACGGCCATAGCGGTGAAAACCAAATACTGAACCGAAGTGATTCCGAGACCTTTATGAAGCATCATCGGAACGCAGATGAGATCACCAATGATCCAGAAAATCCAGTTTTCGATACGTCTCTTTGCCATGAGCCACATTCCGACTAAGAAAATAGCGGTGGTTAAAACGTCGAGCCAGTTGGCCCAGTCCAAATGATCCAGACCCAAATTCACCTGATCCATTGAGAATTTATTGTCGATAAAAGGCTTATAAAAATATACCGCAATAACCAGAATCAAACTTAAAACAAAAAGGATTCCCGAAATAAACCATTCTTTTTTAGTGGTCCAGAAAACCTTTACATGCACATGATCTTCCGAACTTTTGGCCCATAAAATCCAGCCGTAAACACTCATGACGGTATAATAAAAATTGATCATCATATCACCCAACAATCCGAAAGTGAAGAGAATATAGACATAAAGGGCTGTAGAAACGATGCCGGTTGGATAGACCCAGATGTTTTTCCGGATTGAGAAATAAACGCTCAGCAAGCCGAAGATTGCGGCAGTGGCTTCAAGACAGATCTGAAAATTGGTGTAGGTTTCATAGGGTTTGAGGAAGAGGTCATAGAAATTCATGTTTCAAAGATAATTTTTTTAATTGATGAATTATGTCATGTTATATTTCCTGTTTGTGTGATGAATGTTACATAATTCACTCATTAACAGTGGTAACTTTGAGTAATAAAAAATTTATAAAATGAAAGTTTTGGTCATCGGTGGTAATTTTGCAGGATCTACTGCAGCCATGGAAATTAAGAGAAAACTGAAAGATAAAGTAGAAGTTACTTTGTTGGACAGAAGTGATGATTTTATTTACATCCCGTCCTTAATCTGGGTTCCAATCCGACGAAGGGAAGTAAGTGATATAATTGTTCCCAGAAGAAAAATTCTGGAGAAAAAGGGAGTGAAATTCATCAAGGATACCGCTCTGAAAGTGGAGCCGGATGAGAATAAAGTGTACTGTGAAAACGGCATCTATGAGTATGATCAGTTAATTATCGCCACCGGGCCAACAGTTAATTTTGATATAGCGCCCGGCTTGAAGGAAAATGCCTTCTACATTGGCACTCCGCCAAAAGCAATGGAAACCCGGGAAAAACTGGATGAATTTAAGAAAAATCCTGGACCGATTGTAATTGGTGCAACACAAAATGCAGGCTGTATGGGAGCGGCGTATGAATTTCTTTTCAATATTGAAAAATGGCTGCGGGAACAGAATATCCGCAAAAAAGTTGATCTGTACTGGATTACTCCGGAACCTTATCTGGGACATTTCGGAATTGACGGAATGCCATTGGGAGAAGCGATGCTGAAAAAATTCATGCAGATGTTTAATATTCATTACCGGACCAATGTTGGGGTAAAGGAAGTTTTAAAAGACAAAGTGATTTTATCAACCGGAGAAGAATTGGAATCTGCTTTTACGATGTTAATGCCTCCATTTATCGGGGTTGATTTTATTGCAAATTCACCCAAACTGGGAACTCCTGCGAACAATTTTATTCCGATTTTAGGAAATTACAGACATGCTACCATTAAAAACATCTGGGGTGCAGGTTTGGCAGTTGACGTGAAACCACCGTTCATACAGGGCGATATTCCGTTTACCATTCCTAAAACTGGTTATCCGAGTGATGTAACAGGGAAAATCGTGGCCGCGAATGTTATTAAAACGTTTGAAGGCAAAACCGATTTCGTTGAGAAACCCTGGGGAAAAATTACAGGACTCTGCATTATGGACGCCGGCAAAAAAGAAGTGATTCTTTTGAGCAATTCACTTTTCAAACCAAGGGTTTTTGCCATTATGATTCCGAATGTTCTGTATGACTTCAACAAAGTCCTTCTGGAAAAATATTTTCTGTGGAAACTGAGAAACGGCTACTCCTTTCTGCCATAAAAGTTTTTTTGCAAAAGAGCAGAAAGCCCTTCATTAAATTCGGAAGTGGCTTTCTGTTTTTTTAATAATGCAATTTGAATTAAATTTCGGAGGAATATTTTAACTTTTGATTTTACTGCAATCAGCTTAGAAAGGAAAAAAACTTCAACTTATCATGGAAGTGGAGGATTACTAACTTCCATTTGTTAAATTTGATAAAACATTAGACGATGAAAAATATCTTATTAATTACCGGTCTGGCGTTCCTGGCGCTGCAGTGTAAAAAGAAAGAGGGAAATACAACGACTGCAGTCTCTGCACAGATGGAAATAAGCGTCGATTCCCTGAAATCATATGCTGATGAAACCAAAAAAACTTTGATAAACACTTTAACTCAGAAAATAGAGGAGGGCGGTGCAGAAACAGCCGTGACCTTCTGTAACACCGAGGCAGGCCCGCTCGTAAAATCTGTAGCGGAAAAGCATGGACTCGAAATAAAAAGGGTTACCGACAAACCGAGAAACCAAAATAATCTGGCCACTGAAGCAGAGTTAAAAATCATTGAAAAATACAAACAGGAGCTTTTGGAAGGTAAAGCTTTACAGGCAACCATAACCGACTCCCATTACTATGAACCGCTCGTAACCAACGCCCTGTGCATGCAGTGTCACGGGGAGAAAGGTGAGAATATTGCACACGCTACGGCCAGAAAAATCGCGGAACTGTATCCTGAAGACCGGGCTTTCGGTTACCGTGAAAAAGAGGTTCGCGGCTTAATAAGAATCGAAAAAAGCAAATAGTTTTTTATTGATTCAAAGCAAAAACCCCGGAATTTCCGGGGTTATTTTTATGTGCACTTCGAGCTATTCCTCAATAAGTTTTGATAAAGGTGAGTATCAATTGTAAATATTAACAAGTAATAAAAGCAGGATTGTCTTTTTCCTTTCTAAATCAGTTCCATAGCATAATATAAAGAGAGAAACACAAATAAAAAAGAACAGAAAATGTTAATATCTGAAAAAATTTTATACTTTTGAAAATCTTAAAAAAAAATGTATGGCAAATATCTGGATTAAGAAACCCATGGAAGCGTATGAAGCGGACATTAAAAAAAGTGAGCTGAAACGCGTATTGGGTAAATGGAGTTTAACAGCAATTGGTATCGGTGCTATTATTGGCGGCGGTATTTTTGTGTTAACGGGAACCGGTGCATATTATCATGCAGGTCCTGCTTTAGCACTTTCTTTCGTAATCGCAGGAATTGCCTGTGTATTTGCAGCACTTTGTTATGCTGAATTTGCATCAATTTTACCGGTAGAAGGCTCTGCTTATGCATATGCGTACGGAACGGTTGGTGAAGTTTTTGCGTGGATCATCGGATGGGGATTAATCCTTGAATATGCAATGGGCTCAATGACGGTTGCCGTATCCTGGTCCGGATATTTTAACAAATTCCTAAAAATGTTTGGTCTTGATTTGCCTACCTGGCTTACGACAGATCCGCAAACCTTTGCCGCAGCAGGCGGAACAGGATTCTCAATGAATTTACCGGCACTTCTTATTGTTCTTTTCGTTATATCCATATTAGTACGCGGTACTAAGGGCGCAGCAAAAGCAAACAATTTTATTGTGGTACTTAAAGTTTCAGCGATTATTTTTGTGATAATTGCCGGGTTGTTTTTCATTGATGTTGCCAACTGGACACCATTTATCCCTGAACCTACTGTAATCAATGAAAACGGAGTCTCACACAACGCATACGGCTATGCCGGTGTTGTTGCCGGTGCATCTGCTATTTTCTTCGCTTATGTGGGATTTGATGCGGTATCCACACAGGCCGGTGAAGCCATTAATCCTAAAAAAGATGTTCCTTTTGCCATTATCACTTCACTGGTGGTATGTACGGTTTTATATATTTTGGTATCATTGGTTTTAACCGGCATGATGCATTACACCGACTTCAATCCTTTAGGAAAATATCCTGATGCGATTAAAGCTCCTGTAGCATATGCCTTCGATATCGCAGGTCAGGCCTGGGCAGGATATATTATTACGATTGCAGCAACAATCGGATTAATCTCTGTACTAATGGTAATGATTATGGGACAGTCCAGAATTTTTCTTGGGATGTCTAAAGACGGACTGATTCCTAAAACATTCTCTAAAGTGAATGCTGCAACTGGCGTTCCGAGAAAAAATCTGATGATTTTAGGAGGTGTGATTTCTGTCGTGGCAGCATTTACTCCGATCAATGATTTGGCACATATGACCAGTTTCGGAACTTTGTTTGCCTTTACAATGGTATGTGTAGCGGTTTGGATGCTGCGAGTAAAGCAACCGAACCTTCCGAGAAGTTTTAGAGTTCCGTTTTTGCCGGTTATCGCATGTGCAGGAATTCTGATCAATATCTACTTAATCATCAACTTAAGTATCGAGGCTCAGACCTATTCTTTCATCTGGCTGATTATAGGAGTGATTATTTACTTTATATACAGTAAAAAACACTCAAAACTTCAGAACGGTGGTTTTGGAGAGACTTTCAAGGCCGAACAGGAACCACTTGAAAAAATCGATATCGATATTGATAACAAAAAATAAATCAGAAAAGTCCGCAATTGTTTGCGGACTTTTTTTTCAATAAAATCTTATGAAAAAACTTCCATTATTGCTGTTCTGCGTGCTCACGTCTTTGCTTTCCGCTCAAAAACTTGAAATGCAGACGGTACTGAAAGACAAGATTTCCATCCGCGCTCTGCAGATTTGGAATGGAAAGGTTTGGTATTCCGGAACGGATTCAAAATTCGGTTATGTTAGTTTGAAAGATACTGCAGATCAAAAGCAAATCAAACTTTCACCCGACAAATTACAGTTCCGAACTTTGGCACAGAGTAAAACTTATTTTTTCGCCATCAATATCGAAAGTCCGGCTTACTTTTTTAAAATAAATAAAAGAAATCTAAAATTTGAGACTGTTTTTAAAGACACCGTGAAAACAGCTTTTTATGATGCGCTTTTTGTAGTAGAAAATAGATTGGCATACGCATTCAGTGATCCTGATACGAATAATCAGTTTAAATTGTTGAAAATAAGACTGTTTGCAGAGTCGTCCTGGGGTTTCGAGGATTTTAAGAGCAAATTATTACTAACAGAGGGAGAAGCTGCCTTTGCGGCAAGTAACACAAATATATCTTCGAAAGGGGATTATTTATGGATTGCAACGGGAGGAATGAAGTCGCGAATATTTAGATTTAATAAAAACCATCCCGAAGCATCCTATGAAATTTTCGAAACCCCTTTCATCCAGGGAACTTCCTCGCAGGGAATTTATTCCATCGATTTTTACGATGAAAATTTCGGAATTGCTGTTGGCGGCGATTACACGAAACAGGCTGAAAACATCAATAATATTGCAACAACACACGATGGTGGAGAAACCTGGAAGATTCAGGCATCCGGAAGAAATGGCGGATACAAAACCTGTGTGAAAATCCGTCCGGGATCGAAAGGAAAAGAGATTATTGCGGTCGGTGACCAGAATATTGAGTTCTCAAACGATTTTGGAAAAACATGGACCAAAATTTCTGAGGAAAAAGGTCTGTACGTATGCGAATGGATGAATAGAAACACTTTGGTTTTTGCCGGAAAAGACCGAATCATTAAAATGAATCTGAAATTTTAAACTGTCAAATCTCATCAATCATCATTTCACGCTCCTAACTTATTTCGTATTTTTGCAGCTTGAAATTCTTTGAATGATTTCATGTTTTCTCCAATAAAATAAGTTCCCGAATGAATTCTCTAATCGATAAATACAATATTCCCGGCCCGCGCTACACTTCATATCCCACCGTTCCGTTTTGGGACGAGGCTGGCTTTACAGCAGATTTATGGCAGCAGTCGGTCATCAGATCTTTTGATGAAAGCAATGATGCCGAAGGAATTTCCATTTACATTCACTTACCTTTTTGTGAGCAGCTCTGCACGTTTTGTGCGTGTCATAAAAGGATTACGAAACAGCATTCTGTTGAAGTTCCTTATCTCGAAAGCGTTCTGAAAGAATGGGATTTGTATTTGGGTCTGCTTCAAAGCGAAGGCAATAATGTAGGAAAGAAACCAAAAATAAAGGAACTCCATTTGGGTGGCGGAACCCCGACTTTTTTCTCTCCTGAAAATCTTAAAACTTTATTGGAAGGAATTTTTTCCAAAGCAGAAATTGCCGAAAATCCTGAATTTTCTTTTGAAGGCCATCCGAACAATACGACCCGCGAACATCTGCAGACTTTATATGATTTGGGCTTCCGCAGAAGCAGTTTTGGCGTGCAGGATTACGATCCGCAGGTGCAAAAGGCCATCAACCGGATTCAGCCTTTCGAAAATGTGGCAAGGGTAACGAACTGGGCCCGCGAAATTGGTTACAAAGGCGTTTCCCACGATCTGGTTTTCGGCTTGCCGTTTCATACCTGGGAAAAAATGGAACATACCATCAGAAAAACTTTGGAACTAAAACCCGACCGGCTGGCTTTTTATTCTTACGCTCACGTTCCATGGATTAAAGGGGTCGGACAAAGAGGTTTTGATGAAAACGATTTGCCGAGTGGCGAAGAAAAACGCAAACTCTACGAAAACGGAAAAAAACTCCTCGAAGAACTCGGTTATATCGAAGTCGGAATGGATCATTTTGCTCTGGAACACGACGATCTGTACCAGTCGATGGTTTCGGGAGATATTCACCGGAATTTCATGGGCTATTCATCGAGCAAAACCCAACTGATGATCGGTTTGGGCATGAGTGCGATTTCGGATTCCTGGTACGCCTTTGCGCAGAACGAAAAAACGGTGGAAGATTATCAGAAAAGGGTAGAGGAAGGCAAAATTCCTGTTTTCCGCGGACATATTTTAAATGAAGAGGATCTGAATATCCGTCAGCATATCCTGAATTTAATGTGCAGGCTCGAAACTTCCTGGGACTGGCAGACGGCTTTCCCGGAAATTGAAAACGCTCTGGATGCATTAAAAGAAATGGAAGCCGACGGTTTGGTGGAAATTTCCGAAAATTCCATAAAAATCACTGAAAAAGGACGTGCTTTTACCAGAAATGTAGCGATGACTTTCGACCTTCGCATGATGCGGAATACACCGGAAACCCGGATTTTCTCGATGACGATATAAAAAATAGGAAGCGGCTCACTTGTGAGCCGCTTTTTTATTTTACGATGATTTTCTGAGAATAAACCTTCATCTCATCCGCTTTAATGGTGATAAAATACACGCCGGTTTGCAAAGATGAAATATCAATGCTTTGATCATCGCCGATCTTTACTTCCAGTACTTTTCTTCCTTCTACATTGATGATTTCAGCTGAAAAATCCTTGCCTTTCAATCCTTTCACAAAAACTTTATCAGCGGCCGGGTTTGGACTGATGCTGATTTTTGCTTTCAGAGTTTCATCGGTAGAAAGAGTAGTGGTCGTGAGTTTGTACACTTTTCCGTTGCTCACGGCCGCCACATAAAGTTCCTTATTCACATCTTCGCCAAAAGTTGAAAAATTGTTGCCGGCAAATGCGCTTGTCCAGACAATGGAGTTGTCGGGAGCCATCATCCCGATCTGCGTGGAGCAGTAATCTGCTAAAAAATAATTTCCTGAGAGCGCAGGATAAAGTGTTCCGCGGTAAACATATCCTCCCGTTATCGAGCATTTTCCTCCTGAATGATCATAAGTGGCAACGGGAAATGTCATCGTGGAAGCTGCTGCGCAGCCTGCAGTATTGTATGAACTGTTGCCTTCATAGCAGCGCCATCCGTAGTTGATTCCGGCCTGCGAAATCGGCATCCTGTTGATTTCTTCAATCTGATTTTGTCCAACATCGGCGATCATTGCATTTCCGGCGGTAAGATCAAAGGAAAATTTCCAAGCATTTCTAAGACCGTAAGACCAGACTTCATCAGCACCGTCAATGCCGACAAATGGATTGTTAGGCGGAATGTTGTACGGTCCTGCAGCATTCACATCAATCCTGAGCATTTTTCCTAAAAGTGAATTTTTATTCTGTCCGTTGTTATTGGGATCTCCACCACTGCCGCCGTCGCCAGTTGAAATCCAGAGATTCCCGTCCGGCGCGAAATGAATGCTCCCACCGTTATGATTGGTGAAGGGTTTGGGAATATTCAGCAGTATTTTTTCTGAAGTAGGGTCGGCAACATTTGGATCGGTGCTGCCTACGGAATATCTTGCAACGGTAATATTACCTGCAAGATTATTATAATACACGAAAAAATAACCGTTTGTTGTGTATTGAGGATGGAATGCCAGACCCAGAAGCCCTCTTTCGCCACCGAATGTGATTTTGGAACTGAGGTTCAGAAAAGGAACAGCGTTCACGGTTCCCGTAGACTGAAGAATTCTGATCTCCCCGCTTTGCTGAACCACAAACAGACGGCTGTCGTTGGCATGTGCAATCTCTACCGGGCTGCTGAAGCCACTTGCGAATTCTACAAGGCTGATGTTTTGGGCTGAAAAAAGCATTGAAGAAAAAGCACTGATCAATAATAATATTTTTTTCATAATACTTTGATTTTTAAGTTCATGTGAAGTTAATTAAAAATAACGAAAACTCATATTTCGGTCAACCTGAATTGTAAAAAGGCAGCAATGTAAACTTACTCAACTTTTGCTATCCGAATAATTTTCGCAGAAGAAATAAAAACAGCGCTATTTTTCATTAAATTTGGCTTAAAATCTAAAAATCATGAAAAAATTCGCACAATTACTGGCAGTCGCCTTTCTGTTTTCGGCTCAGCTCTTTTTTGCGCAGCAGCTGCAGGAATCTTTGGACTGGATCAACTCCAAGAGAATCGAAGGATTCAATTATTTTAGTGGCGGATTGGCACAGGATCCGGAAAACCGGCTGCAGGTGACAACCGATAAAATCAGGATTGAGTCAAAAGACGGCACCAAATATACCTGGTTCGATTGGTATACGATTAATGACATGAGGGTGAATGACGAAGTGGAGGGTAAGCATGTTCTTTACATTGTTTCCAACTACGTTCATGAAGGATTGCCGCTCTACATTGGCATTCATTTTAAAACCAAAGACCTCAGTACCCGTTTTTCGAATGCGGTGGAGCATATTGCGAAATTAAAAGGCGGAAAGGGCCTGATTTACAGCAATTATGATACCTCGAAAGCCAATGCGGTAATTTGGCTGAAAGCCAGATCTATTGATATTTTTGGAGGGGACAATAAATTGCGTCTCGACATTACCGAAGACAAAATACGGAAATACTATCTCAATTCAACCGAATCTACAACCATCAACTGGCGGGATGTGAAAGAGATCAAGTCTGAACTTTATGAAGCCAACAAGAAATACAAATACATTAAAATTATCGGCCCCACTGATGCGGCAGGCAACTTAACCACCATCAATTTTTATATATTTAAGGGAATGGCGGACGAATATGTAAAAGCCTTGAATTCACTGGCTTATAAAAATGGAGCGCAGTTGGTGAAGGAAGATTTGTTCTGATTGGATTTATTATCTTCAAACCAGTTCTAAAATAGCCTACTTTAGATAAAATCATTATATTTGCCGACTAATTTTAATGTTGTATAAAATGCAAGGAAAAGGACTTATTACGATTGTGGCCATTGTTTTGGGATTAATTTGCCTCAACGAATTACTGCCGACATGGTACGCAAGCAAAATTGAAAACCAGGCCACCGCAATTGCCGGAAACGACCAGTCAAAGTACCAGAAAGAGCTTTCAAGACTCTCTAAAGACACTCTGAATCTCGGTTTCACCAAACTTTATTATTCCAAAGCGAAGGAAAAAGAGATGAAATTGGGTCTGGATCTGAAAGGTGGTATCAACGTCCTTTTGGAAATCAACCAAAGAGATCTGGTAAATGACCTTACCAATTATTCCACCAATCCAATCCTTATCGAAGCCCTTAACCGGACCGATGTGGCGCAGAGAAATTCCACAAAATCCTATATCGATAATTTTTTCGATGTTTTTGAGGAAGTAAACACGGAAAAGGGTACCAATCTGAAACTTGCCGATCCGGATATATTCGGAAATACAACATTATCGGAAGTTAAACACAACACGAGCGACGAAGAGGTAAAAAGCATCGTCCGAAAAAAAATCGACCAGTCTATTGGAACCGCTTTTGAAGTCATCAGAACACGTATCGACAAGATGGGTGCCGTGCAGCCAAACGTTCAGCGTGTACCGGGAACCGGAAGGATTTCTGTTGAAATGCCGGGAATCAAGGATATTGACAGGGTGAAGAAAATGCTTCAGACTTCTGCGAAACTCCAGTTCTGGGAAGTGCAGCAGGTTCCTGAGGTTTATCCTTACTTCGAGCAGCTCAACACCATGGTTGCTGCAAAAGGCGACTCAATGGGAGTGGCGAAGAATACGAACTTTACAAAAATCCTTCAGGTTGATAAATTAAGGTCAAACGGAGTGGCGAATGTGAAGTTATCTGATACTGCCGCGGTAAATAAAATCATCAACAGTAAAGCAGCGATGGATTCGCGTCCGTCCAACTTAAAATATACCCAGTTTATGTGGGGCTATAAATCAGAATCCGGAGATGAGGATAATCTGGTTTTGTATGCTGTTCGCGGAAACATCAATCAGAAAGCTCCGGTTGACGGTGCTGTTGAAACTGCCAATGTAAGTTATGACGAACTTGGCAGAATAGTAGTGGATATGCAGATGGATTCTGACGGTGCGAAAGACTGGAAGACCATGACTGCAAAAAATGTTAACAAACCGGTTGCCGTAACTTTGGATAACAGAGTTTACACTGCTCCGAATGTAGTTGGCGAAATACCGAATGGTAGAACCCAGATTTCAGGGAATTTCTCCCAGGAAGAAGCACAGGATCTTGTAAATGTACTGGGTGCGGGTAAACTTCCTGCAGGCGCGAAAATAGTTCAGGCCGATGTGGTAGGGCCGTCTTTGGGTGCTGAATCCATTGATGCCGGTGTGCTTTCATTTATGATTGCCTTCCTCGTCATTATTGCCTATATCATTTTCTATTATGGAGGTGCCGGAATTTATGCGGTAATTGCCATGATCATCAACCTTTTCTACATTTTCGGAATGATGGATTCGGGAGATTTCACCCTTACCCTTCCGGGAATTGCGGGGATCGTGCTTTCCATGGCCATGGCGGTGGATACGAACGTAATCATTTATGAACGAACCAAGGAAGAACTCTTTGCAGGTAAAAATATCCTCGAAGCCTATAAAGACGGTTTCAAACATGCACTTTCGGCGATTATTGACGGTCACCTGACCACAATTCTTACGGCAGTGGTATTGTATATTTTTGGAACAGGACCGATCAAAGGATTTGCGATTACCTTGATCATCGGTATCCTGATGACATTCTTTACTTCTGTTTTATTGTCGAGGGTAATGATCTTCGCACGTCTGAATAAAGGAAAAGGACTTTCCGTTTGGACTCCGCTTACAAAGAATCTTTTCAGAAACGTGTGGATCGATTTTATCGGAAAAAGAAAATATGCGTATATCATCTCCGGAATTTTAACGGTAGCCAGTATTGCTTCAATTGCCGTGAATGGTTTTAAATATGGAATCGATTTCACAGGCGGACGAAATTATGTGGTGAGATTCGATAAACCGGTTGATGCAAATAAGGTAGAGGAAAAGCTCCTTAAAGTTTTCGCGACTTCCGATAACATCAACTCTTCTGTTGAGGCCAAAACATTCGGGACCGATAATCAGCTTAAAATTTCTACCGATTACCTCATCAATGATGAGTCTTTGGCAGCCGATCAGACCATCGAAAGAAAACTGTATGAAGGACTGAAAAATGAACTTCCGGGCAACTTAACCCTACAGGATTTTAAAGCAGCAGATAAAGCACAGGCCGGAATTGTTTCCTCAACGAAAGTGGGTCCTACCGTAGCTGATGACATCAAATCAGGAGGTACACTTGCGCTTATGGCCGCACTGGCGGGGATTTTCCTTTACATCCTTTTGAGATTCCGAAAATGGCAGTTCTCTTTGGGAGCAGTCGTTGGTCTGGCTCATGATGCCATTATTATCTTAGGGGTATATTCGTTTCTTCATAGATACATGCCGTTCAGTATGGAGATCAATCAGGATTTCATCGCGGCGATCCTTACCGTTCTCGGATATTCCATTAACGATACGGTGATTGTATTCGACAGAATCCGAGAATATTTAAGGGAGAAGAAATCCCTTACTTTGGCGGGACTGTTTGATGATTCCATCTCAAGTACTTTAGGACGGACTTTCAATACCTCACTCACCACCATTTTGGTGATTCTGGCCATCTTCATCTTCGGAGGAGACAACCTGAGAGGATTTATGTTTGCCCTACTACTCGGAATTGCCTTCGGAACGTATTCCTCGATCTTTATTGCCTCAGCGGTCGCTTACGATTTTCTGAAAGGAAAAGGTAAGGAGGAAACACCGCACGGTAAATCAAGCATCGATAAGGAAGTGATTACTCCAAAAGTAAAATAACAGCTTATTACTGATATAAAGTCCTTCGAAAGAAGGACTTTTTTTTGCACAAAACCCATGGATTCTTTACAAGCCGGAAACAAAGATTTTTTAGAAAGTTAAGACCGTGGTTCCCGGTAAAATTGTAAATTAGAAGTCTGAAAGGATGACACAAATCCTCAAAAACATAAACAGATCATATGAAAATACAGATTAAAGAAAACGAATTCCTGCTGTTGGAATTAGGGCAGGCTAAAGAAGAACACGGCGTGGTAACACGCGAACTGACATTCGAATTCAACGGAAACCGGTTTCAGAGAGAAATTATTTTAAGGCCGAACGGAACAGGCGCTGATTACGAAGAGCCCGAAAAATTCTACATGATGAACAAAGAAATGGTGGATGCAAGTCTTGTTGAATATCTTGCAGAGCATCATTGATCATTGTGAATCAGAGAAAACTAAATCCTGAAGTGGTGTGACGTCGGTTTACAACACATAAAAAAAGCCCTTTCGTTTTGAAAGGGCTTTTCTGACTATTTATTGAGATCGTAGCGATCGGCATTCATGACTTTCGTCCAGGCTTTTACAAAATCCCGCACGAATTTCTCTTTATTGTCGTCCTGCGCATAAAATTCAGCATATGAACGGAGAACGGAATTGGATCCGAATACAAGATCCACTCTCGTAGCCGTCCACCGCGTGGTGCCCGATTTCCGGTCCACAATATTATAGAGGTTATCCGAAACGGGAATCCAGCGATAATTCATATCGGTAAGGTTGACAAAGAAATCGTTGCTGAGTGTACCTTCGCGGTCGGTGAAAACGCCGTGTTTGGTACCGCCATAGTTGGTTCCCAAAACGCGCATTCCTCCTACGAGAACAGTCATTTCCGGTGCGGTAAGTCCCATAAGTTGGGTACGGTCGAGCATGAGTTCTTCTGCAGAAACGATATAATCTTTCTTCAGCCAGTTGCGGTAACCGTCGTGTACAGTTTCAAGTTCATCGAAAGATTCCGCATCGGTCATTTCCTGACTGGCGTCGCCTCGTCCGGCGGCAAAAGGGACATTGATATTATATCCAGCTTCTTTCACTGCCTGCTCTACCGCAGCAGTTCCTCCCAAAACAATGAGATCTGCCAAGCTTACTTTTTTTCCGGAATCCGACTGTATCGTTTGCAGCACATCCAGAACTTTGCTGAGTCTTTGCGGTTCATTCCCTTCCCAGTTCTTCTGCGGTTCCAGACGGATTCTTGCTCCGTTTGCGCCTCCGCGGTAATCGGAACCGCGGTAAGTTCTGGCGCTGTCCCATGCGGTACTGATGAGTTCTGCTCTGCTAAGTCCGCTGTTCAGTATTTTTCTTTTTAAATCTTCAATTTGTTCATCGCTCAGCGTGTAATCCACTGACGGAATCGGATCCTGCCAGATCAGATCTTCAGCGGGAACATCCGGACCCAGATATCTGGATTTCGGACCCAAATCGCGGTGCGTCAGTTTGAACCAGGCTCTTGCAAAAGTATCGGTAAAGTATTCAAAATCGTTGTGAAATCTTTCTATGATGGCACGGTAGCCTGGATCCATTTTCAGAGCCATATCGGCATCGGTCATCATCGGATTTCTGCGGATATTGGGGTTGTGGGCATCTACCGGTTTCAGTTCTTCGGGAAGATTTACCGGCTCCCACTGGTTTGCGCCGGCCGGACTTTTGGTAAGCTGCCATTCGTGGTTCAGCAGAAGATCCAGATAGCCATTATCCCACTGCGTTGGATGGGTTGTCCATGCGCCTTCCAGACCGGAAGTCACGGTATCTTCGCTGTGGCCTTTTCCTTTCGGATTGATCCATCCAAAACCCTGGTTCTCCAGCCCGGATTCTTCAGGATCACCACCAAGAGCGGAAGCATCGCCGTTGCCATGACATTTCCCGACGGTATGTCCGCCTACGGTGAGCGCGGCAGTTTCTTCATCGTTCATGGCCATCCTTTTAAAGGTGACGCGTAAATCAGCAGCAGTTTTCAGCGGATCCGGATTTCCATCCACGCCTTCAGGGTTCACATAAATAAGTCCCATCATTACCGCAGCCAAAGGATTTTCAAGGTCTCTTTCTCCTGTATAGCGGCTGCCTTCGCTGCCGGTAGGAGCCAGCCATTCTTTTTCGGAGCCCCAGTAAATATCTTTTTCGGGATGCCAAACATCTTCGCGTCCTCCCGCGAACCCGAAGGTTTTCAGTCCCATGGATTCATAGGCCATATTTCCGGCGAGGATGATGAGATCGGCCCACGAGAGTCGGTTTCCGTATTTTTTCTTGATCGGCCAGAGCAGGCGTCTTGCTTTGTCGAGGTTCACATTGTCGGGCCAGGAATTCAGCGGAGCAAAACGCTGGCTTCCGGTATTGCTTCCGCCTCGGCCGTCTGCAGTTCTGTAAGTTCCTGCCGAATGCCATGCCATACGGATCATGAGTCCGCCATAATGTCCCCAGTCTGCGGGCCACCATTCACGGCTGTCGGTCATGAGGTTCTTTAAGTCATTTTTTACTGCTTCCAAATCGAGCTTTTTAAACTCATCGGCATAGTTAAATTCCTCTCCCAACGGATTCGTCTTCGTGTCGTGCTGAGAAAGAATATCGAGGTTAAGAGATTTCGGCCACCAGCTCATCACATTATTCCCATCTTCGGTATTGGCACCGTGCATTACGGGACACTTGCCATTCTGCCCTAAAGAGCCGCCCGCTACTGGAACGGGATTTTCTTCGTTTTGGCTGTGGATGGTTTCGCCCTGTGTAGGGTCATTCCGGATGGGCTGATTGGCCTGTTCCATGGCTTCCTGTGCTTTCTGTCCTTCATGATGCGGACAGCGTCCTTCTGAATTTGTCATATCGTACTGTTTTTACCAAAGTTAATAAGATTCAGCGGTAAAACTTTTGGATTCGTGATTTATTCTGAAAATAACGGTCATAGTCTTTAATGATTAGATAATTTCGGAAACAGTTGCAATTACATAACCGCTTTAGTATGCACCGCATTTAATCCAAAACTTTGAATTCTTCATCAAAAATAAAAACCCCGTCACGGTGAACCGAAACAGGGTAAAATTTGTAGAAAAGAACTTTTGAATCCAGGCGGAATTACTTCATCACAATAAATTCCTCCATCGGGATTCGTACTTTCTTCATCGTAGCCAGCCAGTCGGTTTTCTCATCGCGGTAACCAAGATAGAGCAGCGTCACACTTTTTAATCCTAGTTCTTTCAGTCCCAGGATTTCATCCACCACTTCATTGCTGAATCCTTCTGCGGGCGTACAATCTATTTTGAGTTCAGCTGCCTGAGCCATCGCCAGTCCTAAAGCAATATAGGTTTGCCTTGCGGTATGCGCAAAATGCTCGTCGGGAGTCTGCGCACCGTACAGATCTTTTAGCTGATCGGTATAACTGCTGAATCTTCCTCGCGGCAAATCCCGGACGGTGGTATGGTGATCATACACCTCATCTATTTTCTCTGCTGAGTAACGGTCCCACGCTGCAAAAACCAGCACGTGGGAGCAGTCCCGCATCACATCCGGATTCAGGGCGCCTGCCACCATTTTCTTCTTTAAGTCCTGATTTTCCACAACAATAACGCGGAATGGCTGAAGACCAGAGGAAGTGGGAGCGAGCCTTGCAGCTTCGAGAATCATATTTAAATCTTTTGGTGAAACTTTTCTGTTCGGGTCGTATGCTTTGGCGGCATGACGCCAGTTTAAATCTTCAATTAATGACATGTTGGTATTTTATTAGGTTATGAATAATCCCCTTTCATCGGTCACTTCTGGCCGCGGATTATAAACGGTTTATTGAGAGGACAAAGGTAAGTCCAATACAGAACCTTAACAATCGAATGAGGAGAAACGTACAGTAGATAAAATCAATAAAAGGAAACCAAATGTTTTTCGAAATGATGACTGAGTATTTGTCCGGCGACTCACCTTACTTTTTGTTTTTGAGTTTACTGATGATCTTCAGCAGTGCGTCCCGGTTTTTGGAATCATGGTAGAACTTCGGCAGTTTTTCCAGAACGGTAAAATAGGTCCTGTCTTTATGCTCTCTGAGTTTTGCCCCGATATACTGTTCCAGGTAAAGCAGATGTGCTTCATTATAGGCCCAGAATACTTCATTTTTAAAGGAAGTCTCATACCAAAGCGGCAAATCCAGATATACATGTGCCGCTGTACGGTAATGCGCCCTAATGCCAAAGGTGGTAAGGCAGTTGCTCACTTCCCGGTGATGACCGCAATGAGTACAGATCAAACGGACTGTCTGTGCTTCGTAATCAGCTTTCGCGGTCGCTTTTTTTGTACAGACTGGACAGATCACCGCAACTTCCTGCTGGAAATCGCTGAGGCGGTACTGTTGATCCTGGAAACGGTGATCCATATTTGGAGGTAAATCGTAAGATGAATGTCTTTCGTCTTCATACGAAGTTAATAAAAATAAATTCTCTCACTGAAATACTTCCCTGAACGTCCTGAAATTTATTCAGAAAAAAAGCAGAAATTTGCACGTCACAAAATGGAGCTGTAAGATGAAATTATGCATTGCCGAAAAACCAAGTGTAGCCCGCGATATCGCCAAAGTGTTGGGAGCCGACATGCCTAAACAGGGGTATTTCGAAGGCAATGGATATTGGGTGACCTGGACGTTCGGACATCTCTGTACGCTCAAGGAACCCCACGATTACAGTCCGCATTTTAAATCCTGGGACCTGATTTTCCTGCCCGTCATTCCGCAGAACTTCGGCATCAAACTCATTCCGAATCCCGGAGTCGAAAGACAGTTCGGCATCATCGCCAAGCTCGTGGAAGCATGCGAAGAAGTCATTAACTGTGGAGATGCCGGTCAGGAAGGGGAAGTCATCCAGCGCTGGGTCCTTCAGAAAGCAAAATGTACAAAACCCGTAAAAAGGCTCTGGATTTCTTCGCTTACCGAAGATGCGGTGAGGGAAGGTTTCTCCAGTTTAAAACCGGCGGAAGCGTATGACAACCTTTACCTCGCAGGCAATGCACGCGCCATCGGCGACTGGCTTCTTGGGATCAATGCCACGAGACTCTACACCCGTAAATTTGGTGGCAACAAAGGGGTGCTCTCGGTTGGCAGGGTGCAGACGCCCACGCTCGCCATGATCGTGCAGCGCCAGAAGGAAATGGAAGCCTTCGATACGGAAGAATACTGGGAACTGAAAACCCACTACCGCGATGTGGTCTTCAGCGCCGCGATCGACCGCCTGAAAACCGCAGAAAAAGCCGAGAAAGGACTCGAATATCTGAAGCAGCATCTTTTTGAAATCATCTCCTTCGAAATAAGGGAAGGGAAAGAAAAAAACCCGAGGCTCTTTGACTTGACGGCGCTTCAGGTGGAAGCCAACCGGAAATACGGTCTCTCTGCCGACCACACGCTTAAACACATCCAGAGTCTTTACGAAAAAAAACATACGACGTATCCACGCGTTGACACGACTTATCTGTCGGAAAATCTGCATCCCAAAATCGCCGGAATTCTGCAGTCCATGAATTTTTACGGGGAACTGACCGCTCCTTTGCTCACGCAGCCCATCCCGAAATCCAAAGCCGTTTTCGATGATGCCAAAGTAACGGACCATCATGCGATCATCCCGACCGAAATTCCCCCTTCCGCGCAGCTGACGAAAGAGGAAAAACTCGTCTATGATCTTGTAGCCAGACGCTTTATCGCCGTATTTTATCCGGAATGTAAGATCTCCAACACCCTTGTGGAAGGACAGGTGGGTAAAATTCCATTTAAAGCCTCAGGAAAACAGATTCTGGAGCCGGGCTGGCGTGCAGTATATGCGAAGGATGAAGCCAAAGTGAAGGACGAGGTAAAGGATAAGAATGAGGTGAAGGAAGAGGAACAGCAGATCCCGGAATTCAAAGCCGGTGAGAAAGGTCCGCACAAGCCACTGATTCACCGCGGCAAAACCAGTCCGCCCAAACCTTATACTGAAGCTACACTGCTCCGCGCCATGGAAACCGCCGGAAAGCAGGTGGAGGACGAGGAGCTGCGCGAAATGATGAAAAACAGCGGCATCGGAAGACCTTCCACGCGCGCCAATATCATTGAAACGCTTTTCAAAAGAAAATACATCGAGAGAAAGAAAAAGAACCTTTTCGCCACCGTTACAGGCGTGGAACTCATCGATACCATCGATGATGAACTGCTTAAAAGTCCTGAACTGACGGGTGAATGGGAATTCAAGCTGCGAAAAATTGAACGCGGAGAATACAGTGCCGCACAGTTCAGGGAAGAACTGATTCAGATGGTAACCGATCTTACCGCAAAAGTCATCCGTGGAAAGAGTAAAACCATTTCCTTTCACGAAGAAGTGCAGCCCGAAGCCAAAAAACCTACGGTTCCGCGGAAAATACTGCCTATTCTCTGGGAAGAAATGCAGTGTCCGAAATGCACGGAAAATCCACTCATGAAAGGCCGGACTGCAGTAGGTTGTACCGCTCATAACGCCTGCGGATTCAAAATCCCTTTTATCCTTTTCGGCAAAAAACTCACTGAAAAACAGATTCTGGAACTCATTACAAAACGAAAATCCGGACGTCTAAAGGGGTTTACCGAACATCCGGAAAGCCTTACCGAAGGCGCGCTGCGGCTTACGGAAGTTTGGGAAGTGGAGTTGATTGGTTAATTGTTGAGTCGGGGAGGCGTTAAGTTGTTAAACCGTTGATACGGGGGAGGTGTTGTCAGGGAAAACCGTTTTATTTCAAAATATTATCTTTGCACACCGGCAGACCATGGAAACCGGGTGCTCCTAAATACCAAAATCAACAAAAGGATGTAATAACCCTTTGCTAACCTTATAGACATGACAATAGAAAAAAATCACGTGGTAGCGCTGCAGTACACGCTGAATGCCATTGAAGAAAACGGCGAAAGAACCTTTATCGAACAGACCGACGCTGAAAACCCTTTCACTTTCCTTTACGGAGTGGGCATGATGCTGCCAAAATTTGAAGAACACCTTCAGGGAATGGCTGCCGGTGAACAGAAATCTTTCACGCTTACTGCCCAGGAAGGCTATGGCGAAAGAGAGGAAAACGCCACCACTCAGCTTCCTGCAGAAATGTTTGAAGAGTCCGGAATTCCGCCGATCGGCGCTATTTTGCCTTTACAGGATCCCGACGGAAACCACCTGAATGCCATGGTTCTTGAAGTCACTCCCGAAGCCGTAACAGTAGACCTGAATCATCCAATGGCAGGAAAAGTCCTGAACTTCGATATTGAAGTCGTGACCACAAGGCCGGCCACTGAAGAAGAACTCGATCACGGCCATGCACACGGCATCGACGGTCAGGGCGGACATTAAAAAACAAAAACATTTATCTCATAAAGCTGCGGTCACCTGCGGCTTTTGTTTTTCAGAAGGGAGATGGCAGGGAGCAGGTTGTAGTTTTTCAGATTAAGTAAAAGGTTGAAGGCAAGGCATGGAAAATGGCAGCAGGATGTAGGTTGTGATTCGGCTCTGAATTAATTGCACTGCACATTTCGTGTCATTTGTGAGCAGATTTGTGCCATTCGTGGTAAAAAAACTAATTTAAAATCTGAATTCCAACACTCTTAAAATAGTACCAATTAGTAAAAATATTTGTGGCATTCGTGTTTAAAAATTCACACGTTCATCATAAGCGGAACGACTGTCATTCCGACGAAGGAGGAATCTCATAATACTGAATGAAACCTGTAAAAGATTCTTCACTGCGCTACGCTCCTTTCAGAATGACAGCTTCACGAACTACCTCCTATACTCCGGGATGCGTAATAATCAGCGTGCTCGGTACATCCTGCAGCCAAAGACTCTTGCTGTCAATCAGATGTTTCCAGCTTCTGCGGCTGATCATCATCAGATCCTGTGAATCCAGAAACTCCTTCTCAATGATTTTTTCATTCCGCAGACTGATGTGGTTTGGTGCCATATGCTCAATACTGCGGATAAGTTCTCGTATTTCCATATTTTTACGGATCTGTCCACCTGCATCCAGGATGACAATCTGCGCATCATTGTTGTTGATCAGCCTTTTCGCGTAATCAAGCAGGTAGAAATCCTCGAGGTCAAATATCGGGATAAACACCTTATCAGCACTTCTGAAGTTTTTGTCGATCATAATGCCTACCGGAATCGTGGTTTTATCGAGGATGCTTAAAGTAACATCATCAAACGGCGACATCTGGAAAATGTTGGTTCTGCCTTTCACGGTGTTCAGCAGTTTTTCGGGGTTGATGATATTCGTGGTGAAACCGAGCAGCCTGCCCAGCAGCGTCCCTTCATAAATGGAACTTCCCAGCATCAGAAGGAGCAGGTCATAATTTCCCTTTTTCGCAATGTGGATAATATCGGAATCAATGTCGTTCGAAGCTTTAAACATCGTGGTTACTGTAGTGTTGAGGTGATGCGAAGTCTGAATAACGTCGGCAAACTGCTGTTTCTCGAAATCCTCAAGCGAGAAATTGTGTAGGTCATCCACAGGAGCCACATTCATGGCGGTGATGGATTTGTTCCCGTTCATCTTGTGCGTCAGGTTATCGGCAAACTTCAGCAGGGTACTACCGGTTTGTGCTTTTACAAACGAGATCAGCACTTTATACTGACTTCCTGCCGCATCATCGTCATCCTCCGCCGAAGGCTTTGCTTTTTTGAAAAAGAAATTGATCAGGTCGAGCGCAGGTCCTGTCATAAAAGTGGTGACCAAAGCCATAATCACCATCATCGCAAAGATTTCCGGACCTAAAACCCCGAGATCATAACCGATATTCAGGACAATAAGCTCCATCAGTCCCCGCGTATTCATCAGTGCACCGATGGTCAGACTGTCTTTCCAGCTTATTTTCAGGAATCTTGCAGCCAACGCACTCCCGACGAATTTTCCGACTACCGCTACCACGATGATGAGTCCCGCCGTTTTCCAGAGTTCAGGATCGTTCAGCAGTCCGATTTGGGTTCTCAGACCGGTAAATACAAAGAAAAGGGGCAGCAAAAGGACAAGAGCCACATCTTCGATCTTCTCGATGAAGATATTCCTGAATTTCGTATTTTCAGGCATAATGGCACCTGCCATAAATGCTCCGAAAAGGGCATGAATCCCAATGACCTCAGTTGAATAGGAGGAAATAATCAGAATCAGAAAAAAGATGGCCACAATGGATTTACTGATAATGCCCTTGCCGGTCTGCAGGTCCGCGACCCTCTTCACAAACGGACGAACCACTTTAATCATAATCAGCACATACGCCACCGCCATCAGGATCACATACAGTGAACTCGTAAAGGAGCCTGCTTTTACGATGGCAATAACCGCGGCCAGAATGCACCACGCGGTTATATCATCGGCAGCAGCACAGGTGATAACTACCGTTCCGAGTTTTGTTTTCTGAAGGTTCCTTTCCTGCACGATTCTGGCGAGGACAGGAAAGGCAGTTATGCTCATCGCGATGGCGATGAAAAGCGCAAATGAAAGGAACGGAATATGATCCGGCGCAAGTTCCTGATAAATAAAATAGGAGAGACCCACGCCGAGCGCAAAAGGCACAATGATGCTCGCATGGCTGATCACCACCGCATCGTTGGCTTTTTTCCGCAGCACGCTTAGATCCAGTTCCATTCCAACGATATACATGAACAGAATAAGTCCGATCTGGCTCAGGAACTGCAGATTCCCGAGCGACTCGGTCGGAAACAGAAAACCGGAAAACTCAGGAAAATGCATCCCAACAAACGACGGTCCCAATACGATCCCTGCAATCATTTCACCAATCACGGTGGGTTGACGCATCTTCGTACAGATCCAGCCGAAAAGCCTCGCCGTCAGTAGAATCGCTACAATC
Organism: Kaistella sp.; assembly: GCA_019459085.1. GTDB lineage: Bacteria > Bacteroidota > Bacteroidia > Flavobacteriales > Weeksellaceae > Kaistella. The sequence goes on along the minus strand of JAIBEW010000015.1, from coordinate 22,371 downwards.
TGCAGAAGCAGCAGTGCCAATGGATGATGAAGGTTCTCGGTAAAGGAAGTTAAAAAGTGATCCCACATGGAACCCGGGTAGGTGATGGTGACCACCGAGGCGGCATTTTCAAGCGCTTCACCCTGAATGAAAAACCAATACATCATCACCGAGAATACAACGATGGTGGAAATATAAAAGATGAGATTTCTGTACTTCTGCATGATTACAATATTGATGGTGCAAAAATCGAAAGAAAATAAAAACATTCAGCACTTTAAGCACCGAAATGAAGTGAAACGCCGCATTTATGTAACGAAAGGGCTATAGGTTTTCATCGCGCTGTAAAAGCCGTCGCGGAATGCCTCAGTAAGATGCAGTTTTAGGGGTGCATCATTTTCACCAGTGAGCGTGGTAACGATTTCTGAGTCTGAATATGCTCTTACCGTTTTCAGGGCAATCACCTCCTTCTTGTTGATTTGAATAAAGGCTTTCGCCGGTAAAAGTTCAAGCAGTGTTCGGAAATTGATGTTTTTCAGGATCATTTCCGAATGGTCGCTAAGCAGTGCCCTTTTATCGCGGCTGTCGATTTCGGAAGTTTTAATATACTTCAGGGAATCGCCGAGAATCCTCGTTCTGCCAAGACCCGTGTTCCATTCAAAAAAGAATCCTGTGGATGGTAAATCCTGACGTTTAACTTTGTCGAAAGCCTGCTGCAGCCGGTCTTTTTTCAGCGGTTTTCGAACATAATCCACGACATTGAGGTCGAAAGCATCTGCCGCATATTCCTGATACGCGGTGCTGAAGATGATCTGTTTCCCGGGAATCTGTGCCGCCACCTGCAGACCGTTCATTCCCGGCATTTCTATATCCAGCAGGCAGACATCACATTCAAGACCCGATATTTCCTGCAGGAAAAGGTCGGGCCTGTTAAAGGCCTTCACCACTTCCACACCCGGGATCTGTCCGCACAGGAGTTTCAGGTAACTGATGGCGAGAAGCTCGTCATCGAGTATGACGCACTTGATTGTATTTGTCATTGAGATCTATTTTAAGATAAGCGGTAAAGATTTCGTCCTGCACCGTCTTGCGGAGCGTAAATCGGTTGCGGTAAATAATCTTTAAGCGCTGTTCCAGTGATCCGGACCCAAATCCGCTGCGGTCCTTTTCCATAGGATTTTTCGAAGAGATCCTGTTCTGGACTTTCAGCGATGCGATGCCGTTCTGCAGCGAAATCTGGACGAGGATAAAGGATCCGTCGGCAAGGAAATCGGTGTGTTTAAAGGCATTCTCAATAAAGTCTACCGTTACGAGCGGCGCCAGCACTTTTTCATTGAACACAGGATCGTTTTCGTCGATATTCAGCTTCACGCGGAAGTCGAAAAGGGGATTCACCTTAATTTTATTGATTTCAATAAGGTTGTTCGTAAACTCAAACTCCTGTTTCGGGGTTACAAAACGTTCGCTGCTTTCATACAGCACGTAATCGAGGACACCCGAAAGCTTGTCGAGCGATACGAAAGTCTGGTACGCGTGCGACTGCACCGAGTTGAGGATATTCTTAAAAAGATGCGGACTGAGTTTGGTTTCGATATAATCGAGTTTCGCTGCTCCCAGTTTCTTTTTCAGAGCTTTGGTTTCCGCAGAAAGCAGGTCGCGTTCCCTCCTGACTTTCTTCATTTCCCGGAAAACCAGAATGGCTCCGATGCCCGTCAGGACAAAACAGATGAGAAAAAGCCAGGCCACTGAATCCATAGTAAAAGTTTAGAAGGAACAAAGGTAATTATTTGGAGAACAATATAACTTAAAGATGGCAGGAGCGTAAAATCCCATTCTTGGGTGGCAGAAAACAGACTGCGGTATGAGGGTTCCGAACCGTCTGCAAAGAGTGAACTTTTCCTGAAAAAAATCCGGGAACGATGTTACTTTACAGAAAAAAACAAAGCCAGTTTACTTTTGAAAGATTATCTTTGGTCTTCCTCCTCAATGTTTTTTTTGGGAAGAAATCTTAAAGTAAAACAAGTTCAAAAGAATTTATGAATACACTTCTTATACCCGAAAATGAGAATGAACGTCTTAAAAAACTGGAATTTTTCGATTTACTGCATTTGGGCAAGGATCCCGATCTTGACGTTTTTGCGGAGGTGGCATGCCTGATTGCAGATTGTCCAGCATCCATCGTAGGAATGATGGAAAAGGAAACGCAGACCATTCAGAGTTGCGTAGGTCTTGAACTGGATTCTGTTGACCGAAAAAATACCGTGTGTCAATATGCAATTGCAAGTGCCGAAATTCTAGTGATTGAAGATACATTATTGGACAAAAGATCATCTGAAAATCAAATTGTTATCGAAAGCGGTATCCGTTTTTATGCGGGGGTCCCTTTGATTGACGACGAAGGTTTTGCTTTGGGTACCCTTTGTGTGATTGACTACAAACCCAAATCAATTTCTGAAAAGCAGATTGCTTCTCTGGAAAAAATTGGAGAAGGGGTTACCAAAATACTGATGGGAAAGAAACGGAATATTCAGGCCGAATATTTTGAACAGACCTTCAGTATCACGAACAATCTGATCTGCGTTCTTGATAATGCATTCAGAATAAAAAGTGTCAATCCCTCGTTCGAAGAGGTGTTTAAAATTAAAACTACTGATGCACTTCATAGAAATTTTTTAACCATTTTAGGCGAGAGCAACAGCGAATTGGAATCTTTGGCAGAAAATTTTCCAAAAAATCAGGAAAAACTTGTTCTAACTACCACCACTCAAATCGATCCTTCCACAAAAATAACTGTTGAGTGGTATTTGAAGCAGAACCTTAAAAATTCCGAAATATTTTGCTTTGGAATTAATATTACCCACCTCATCGAGGAAAAAAGTAAGCTGGAGAGTTCCGAACGGAGATTCAGAAGTTTTTTTGAGAATGCAATCGGCCTCATGAGTATGCATGATCTGGATGGTAATATTTTGGCTGTAAACGAAAAAGGCAGGGAAACACTGAATTATTCTATTGAAGAAACCAAAAGACTTAATCTGAAAGATATGGTTCCCAAAAAAAACTGGGAACTACTGGATCAGTATCTGCAAAGGATCAAATTAAACGGAGAAGATTTGGGCACAATGATTCTTCAGACAAAGGAGGGTGAAGAAATGTTCTGGATGTACCACAACGTAGTGGATACTGATGAAGAAGGTCAGCGTTATGTCATGAGCACTTCACTGAATGTTACAGAAAGAATGGCTCTTGAAAAGGACCTTATATATACTAAAAAAATTCTGGAACAGACCAGCGCTGTTGCAAAGGTTGGCGGATGGGAAGTGAATATGAAGCACGGTACTGTCTTCTGGTCCCAAGCTACCCGAGATATTCATAAAGTAGATCAAGCCTACGAACCAGATTTTGAAAGGGCGATGCAGTTTTACACTCCTGAAAGCGAAAAAAGAGCCCGTTTCTTATTTAACAGAGCGGTGAAGGAAGGTATTTCCTATGATGAAGAATTGGAACTGGTACAAAACGACGGCAATATAATTTGGGTGCGAGTGATCGGAGTACCGGAATTTGAAAATGGAGTCTGCAAAAAAGTATTCGGAATTATGCAGAATGTTGATGTCTTCAAAAAAATCTATCTGGAGTTATCAAGAAAAGAAGCAATGCTTCAGTCATTTGTAGCTGATGTTCCGGTAGCTGTGGCAATGCTGGATATGGAGCTGAATTACTTAACGGTCAGCAAATCCTGGACTGAAGAATTTTCCATGAACCGTAAGGAAATTATTGGTAAAAATATACTGCATACTTCTATTGAAGTTCCGGTAGAAATCAGCCGAATTTATCTCGACGCACTGAATGGCAAATCTTATAAGAACGAGGATTTAGCCCTCAAAGTTTCCAATAAAGAGGAGATCCAACATTATAAAATGGAAGTGAGTCCGTGGTATCTTTCTGACGGACTGAAGGGAGGAGTGATCGTTTCGATTCAAAACATTACGGAATCCGTAAAAACAAATGAAGAGCTGAAGAACGCCAAAGAAATTGCCGATTTGGCAAGCAAAGCGAAGTCGGAATTTTTAGCCAATATGAGCCACGAGATCCGAACGCCGCTCAACGGGGTGATCGGATTTTCTGATCTTCTTCTTAAAACGCCACTCAACGAAATGCAAACACAGTACCTGAATTATATTAATGAGTCCGGGGAAAGTTTATTGAGCATCATCAACGATATTCTCGATTTTTCTAAAATCGAATCCGGAAAAATGGAACTTCTGATTGACCGTTGTAATGTTTACGATTTGGTAAGTCAGGTGATGAATGTAATTCTTTACCAGTCTCAGCGAAAAGATATTGAACTGCTGCTGAATATAGAGCAGGGATTACCTGAAAGTATTTTCCTCGACGAATCGCGGATCAAGCAGGTTCTCATCAATTTATTGGGGAACGCTGTGAAGTTTACCGATAACGGTGAGATTGAACTGAAGGTAGAAAAACTGGAGATGAACAGTGAAAACATCACCTTGCGTTTTTCCGTTCGGGACACAGGAATTGGGATTCCAAAGGAAAAACAGCAAAGGATATTTGATGCATTTACCCAGGAAGACAGTTCTGTCAGCAAACGTTACGGTGGAACAGGTTTGGGACTGACCATCTCCAACAATATTCTCAAATACATGGGCAGCAGGCTTATACTAACCAGCGAACAGCAGAAAGGTTCAGTATTCTGCTTCCAGTTACAGATTCCCTACGAGATAAATGAATCGGATGCAAGTGCGGAAGATGAAGATTTAAAAATTGAACGCGTTCTGATTGTTGATGATAATGAAAATAACAGAATCATCCTTCAGCACATGCTGGCTTATAAGAATATCGATGCAAAATTAGCTGCAAACGGAATGGAGGCCTTACAGATATTGATGAAAGGCGAGCGTTTCGATGTTATTCTGATGGATTACCACATGCCGGTAATCTCCGGTCTGGAAACGATAGATAAAATTAAGGAACTGTTTACCCAACAGGACGAGATAGCGCCACTGGTGGTACTTCATACCTCTTCCGAAGAACACGATGTGATCAATGCCTTCCGTCAGGACGAAAAATCATTCTGCCTGCTCAAACCGATAAAGTCAGCTGACCTCTACAGTACATTGAAGCGGGCGGTAAAAAATGTGAAAACGAAGACTCCTGAGATTGATCATGTTAAAACTGTAGAGGAAATTTCATTATTCCCTCAGTCTCTCAATGTTCTGTTGGTGGATGATAACCCGGTAAATATGGTGCTCAACAACAGAATGATGCAGTCGCTTATCCCAGATGCGCATTTAACAGAAGTTACAGATGGCCTGCAGGCTCTGGAAATCTGTAAAATAAAACAGTTCAGTATTATTCTGATGGATGTACAGATGCCGGTAATGGACGGTATTGAAGCTACGAAAAAGATTCGCCTGCTGTCTGCATATAAAGACGTGCCGATCATCGGGGTTACTGCCGGAAATGTGCTCGGAGAAAAAGAGAAATGTCTCAATGCAGGAATGGACGATTTTTTGCCCAAACCACTGAGACATGCGGATCTTTTTGAAATGCTGAAAAAACATCTCTCGCCTAAATCCGGCGCGGAGCATCCTGAAACCATAGTGAATGAAGAATATTTTGATATGGACCTTCTGAACGAACAGGTAGGGGACGATGCAGAATTTAAAAACATGTTTCTGAATCTGGTAGTGAAGGAACTTACCGTTTCGTCAGAAAAGATTACGGAAGCAGCAGACCGCAGAGAGGGAGAGGAAGTGAAGAAACTGCTCCATAAACTGAAAGGAACCGCGGGAACCGCCGGTCTCTTCAAACTCGCTGAAATCTCAGCAGCCTGGGAATTAAAAACAGACCAAAATGCAGATTTTTTTGGCATGAAAGATGAAGTTATCCGTGAAATAGCAGTTGGAATAACTATTATGAAGGGTTTAATGAATTAAAAAAGTAAAATATGTTGATTTTAATAGCTGAAGACGACGAACTGATTTTAAAAACGATTGAACATAAATTAGTGAAAGAAGGATATGAAGTGATTCTGACACGCAACGGGAAAGATGCCATTGAAACGATACAGAACACAGAAGTAGAGCTCATCATTACAGATATCATGATGCCTTTTGCCTCCGGAATAGAAATCCTCTCCGCAGTGAAGTCTTCCGGAAAGGAAATTCCAGTCATCATGCTCTCGAGCATGGGGCAGGAAGAGGTCGTGTTGAATGCGTTCGACTTAGGTGCATCTGATTTTATTGTGAAACCGTTCAGTCCCAACGAACTGATGTTGCGGATAAAGCGATTTTCCGTCAAATAACAAAAAGATTGAATGCCCGATTCGTTACATTTACTGTTATATATTTTTATCGGCATACTGGTGGTCGTTTTCTTGCTGATCATTGCGGTACTGATGTACAGCTTTCATCAGTATAAAGAACTCAGGCACCGGGCAATCTGGTCAGAGATTATCGACAATAAAGTTTCTGAAGCGATTGTTTTCGGTAAAGATGATAAGCCAGCTGATCCACATTTTGACACATTTTCAGAAAAGGCCCGTTTTCGCGGTTTTTTCCTCGAAAAACTGGTAAGTTCCGAAACCAAGTTCTCAGGACTTGCACAGGGAGAAATTAAAGGGCTTTTCTCAAGTTACAATCTCAAAAAAGAGGCATTTAAAAAACTCAATCAGAAAAAACCCTACCTTATTGCAGGAGGAATTCAGGAACTCACCGCAATGAACGTACAGGAAGCCCTGCCTCAAATCGCAGCGTACGTCCATCACCCGTCACCGCAGGTTTATCAGGAAGCCCGTTATGCAATGGCCTCCTTCAAAGGTTTCGAAGGACTGGATTTCTTAAATTACATCACCAACAGAATTTCAGACTGGCAGCAGCTTCGTCTGTTGCTCTCAGTGACTCAAATCCCTGCAGGTTCAGAAGACACCGTGTCGGGATGGCTCAACAGTACAAACAGTTCAGTGGTCATATTTACACTGAGTTTGTTGAGGAAATTCCAGCTTCTGTCCTATTACCCAATCGTTTGGACTTTACTGGATCACCGTGACGAGGAGGTGAGAGTGAAAGTGGTGGAGACGCTTCAGGGACTTGAACATTCATCAACAATGATGGATTTTATCGAAATATTTCCGAATCAGACCAAAGAAGTGCAGCTCGAAATTCTGAGAGCCATGAAGCGGTCGCGGGATCAGCGTACTGTTCCCTTTCTGCAGCAGCAGATGTGCGCGAGTGGTGATACGGGAGTTCAGATAGAATCAGCGGAAACGCTTTTTGAATTGGGTCACGAAGAATATCTGAAAAGTTTGGCAGATACCGAATCATCATCAGAACATTTAATTAGGATTATCAAACACGCCTTGCAGGAAAAAATATGTTAGAGTTTTCTCTTATCGTTTATCAAATTGTTATTTGGCTGTTTTTAATATACGGGGCCGCAGTATTTATTATTTACACATGGGTGGGGATTTATGCGTTAGGAGCAGTGGTACAATATAAAAAGCAAAATACCTTTACCGATTACAGTATTATTGCAGCAAATCCGAATGCCCCCACCTTCAGTCTTATTGCACCGGCCTACAACGAAGGGATGACGGTGGTCGAAAATGTGCGTTCGCTGCTTTCCCTGTACTATCATAATTTAGAAATCATTATCGTAAACGACGGCAGTAAAGACGATTCCATTACGAAGCTGATAGAGGCTTACGACCTGGAGTCTGTTTCATTTTTTGTTCAGGGCGAAATCCCTGCCAAGAAAATCCGTGGAATCTATAAAAGTAAAAATCCCGCCTTCAGTAAAATTATTGTCGTTGACAAGGAAAATGGCGGAAAAGCCGATGCACTGAATGTCGGCGTTAATATTTCTTCCGGAGAATATTTGGTGTGTATAGATGTAGACTGTATTTTGGAGCAGGACGCCATCCTGAAACTCGCCAAGCCTTTTTTGGAGCAGTCAGAAAAAAAAGTAATCGCCTGTGGTGGAGTAATTCGCCTCGCCAATAACTGTAAAATCGAGAACGGCAAAGTCGTGGAGGTAAACCTTCCTAAAACGCTTCTGGGCAAAACCCAGGTGTTGGAATATATCCGTGCTTTTGTACTCGGCAGGATGGCTTGGTCGCGCGCATCCGGTTTAATTCTTATTTCGGGCGCGTTCGGTGTGTTCGACCGTAAAATTGTACTGGCTTGCGGAGGTTATGATAAAGATACCGTAGGTGAAGATATGGAACTGGTGGTGCGGATGCGGAAGTATATGGAGGAAAAGAAGGAACCGTATCAGGTCGTAACAATTCCTGATCCGCTGTGCTGGACGGAAGCTCCCGAAAGCAAAGATATTTTAAGAAAACAGCGGAACAGATGGATGCGCGGAACAATGGAAACCCTTTGGAAACACCGGAAACTCATGTTCAATCCGAAATATGGAAAACTGGGGATGGTAAGTCTTCCTTATTGGTTTTTCTTTGAGTTTTTAGGCCCACTTGTTGAATTTTTAGGTTATATCATCTTCTTTATTTTTCTATTGTTGGGGATCATTAACTGGCCGTTTTTTATTGTTCTTTTCGCACTCGTAATTTCTTCAGGATTTCTGTTCTCTGTTTATGCCATTTTGGTCGATTTGGTGAGTCATCAGGTCTATTCGAAACGGAAAGATTTCATCAGCCTCATCGGAACGGCGATTCTGGAACCCTTCTATTTTCATCCGATGGTGGTGAAGGCAGGGGTAAAAGGTTTTGTAGATTATTTCAAAAAATCTCACGCTTGGGGCGATATGACGCGTCAGGGCTTCAATCAGGATACTAAAAATCTTCCACTGAAAGAAAAGCTGTGGGCAATACTGAAAATGGGACTGCGGAAATGGGGCGTTTATGCCTCGGTCCTTTTGCTGCTCTTTTCCTTGGGTGTTTTGGCGGAATGGGGGTGGTACCGCTATACTTTTGCGTCAGAAATTGAACCGGTGATTGCAAAAAATCTGTTTCTCGAGAATTCTATTTTTATTCTGAAACTCACGTTCGGGATTGGACTGTTTTATCTCCTTCTCAATTTCATTAAAGAGGGATGGGCACGGTCTCTGGCTATTTTAACAGGTACTTTTGTCACGATTGTACAGTACATACTGTTCGTGTATTTTTCTGAATCAAAGAATATGCTCGGAGCAGACATTCTGTATTATGACCGCGATGAAATAAAGCAAATCCTTGAAGCCAGCGGAATGCTGAATATTAAAAATTTCGCTTTATTGGTAATACTGACTGCTGCTTCTTATATTCCGTTCTGGTTTGCTGCAAGAATGCCATTCAGGAGAATTTATGCCGGTGTTGCCATAATGGTTTTGGGTCTGTTTGCGCTTTTTATTCCAAAGAATATCCTGGTGCTCAATAATGTAAACGAGTTTTGCCAGAATGCCGCCAAAAGCAAATGGGAATATTTTTTCAATTCCAACGTCAATAATTTTGTGAATCAGCATCCCGAAATAGAAAACCTCTGGAACGGTGACGGAGGTTACGCAAAACATCCGGATATGATTGATGAAGATTACCCATTTTGGAAAAAGGAAAACACCCCCGATTTTCTAGGCCCTTATTTGAGCACCTCCGAAAAAACACCCAATTTGGTGATAGTCATCATGGAAGGGTTGGGTCATGCGTATTCGTCACCAAACGGATATGTAGGAAATTTCACCCCGTTTTTAAATTCTTTGGCTAATAAAAGTTTATACTGGGAAAACAATCTGAGTTCGTCTGGACGTACTTTCGGGGTATTGCCCACGATTACAGGGTCATTACCTTTCGGTCGGAACGGCTTTCTGGAAATGAAGGATACCCCACAAAACCTGAACCTTTATAATATTTTAAAGGCGAATGGTATCGATACCGGATTTTATTACGGCGGCAATACAGATTTCGACCACACTGTAGAATTTTTAAAGTACAGCGGGGTCAATCATATTATCGATGAAGCGTCATACGGCAAACCTTACCGAAAACTTCCTTTTAAAAACGGTTCCAGTTGGGGTTACGAGGATCAGGCAGTCTTCACCAAAATGCTAAAAGTTCAGCAACCGGAATCGAGACCCTATTTCAACACCATCCTCACCTTATCCACCCACAGTCCGTTTCTCATTAACAATACTGCTTTTTATGAGAAACTGTATGCGCAGCGGTTGAATTCCGGTACGTTAAGTGCAGAACAGAGAAAATGGGCTACCGAACACAAAAAACAGCTGATCGCGGTGCTGAATGCCGATGATGCTTTAAAACAGTTCATTAACAGTTACAGCAAACGCCCCGATTTCGACAATACCATATTCGTGATAACAGGAGACCATGCGATGCCTGAAATAACCTTGCAGTCCAAGATTGACCGGTTTCGGGTTCCACTCCTGATCTATTCTTCGCTCTTGAAAGCCCCGAAAAAGTTTGAGAAAACAGTGAGCCATTTCGATGTTGCCCCTTCGATTCTGGCTTATTACAGAAACAATTACCAGCTCAGCACTCCATCATCGGTAGCATGGGTCGGAAAAGGGTTAAGGCCAGATTCTGATGCCTCAGTTTCGGGAATCCCCATCATGAAAAGCAAAAACCAGCTGGTGAATTATGTGTACGGCAATTATCATCTCGAGGACAACCAGTTGCTGATCCTTAGCAAAATGCAAGAAGAGCCTGTTGTGGATGCAGCAGAACGGAAAAAAATAATCAGGAAATTTGATGATTTTAAATCGATGAACGCCCGGTTTTATTTACAGCATAAGCTGATGCCGGATTCGGTATATGTAAATTTTATGAAAAAAACGAAACCGAAATTCTAAAATTTCTTCGTGTATCCAAAGGTAATATCAAACTGGTTCCCTTTTACATTCGGGCGGTATTCCTGATTGAAATACATTGCTGAAACGGAGAATAAATTCGTCTTTTTTACCGAAAAATTATATTCAGCGCCAATTTTGAAGGTCTTGAGTTTGAAGGTCTCACTGTTGAGTAAATTACTCCTGTTCTCTTCCGGACTGATGCCGGTTCCGGCCACAAAGGCAAAATAATCCTGTGCACTTTTAGTATAATATCTTACCGTTCCCGTGTAGGAATGGGAAATATTTTCGCGGTCCGGCGTAATATAGGTCCTTAGATTAAACCAGAAGTTTTTGTAGTATTTTCCGATGGAAGCGGTATAGAGCCAGATATCGTCGGTAAAGTGCAGCTGACGGTAACCGATTTCCGCTTCAAAGCTTTTCGGCAGGTTTGCATTGAGGGAAACACCGGTTCGGTACTTGGGAAAGATGCCCACATCGTTGGAATAAGCACCGCCTACATACAGATAGAAAGTGGGGGAGATCTTCGGATAGGCTTCCAGTTCTATCTGGGTCCCGTTTTCAGCAAATCTATTGGCGTAATTTCCTCTCAGGATGACAGAACCGATTGGCGTCACTCGTTTATAGCTGATTCCCACCATATGCCAGTCGTCCGCAAACTGCTTGTCGAAATGCGAAAAACCATAAGTAATGCCTACTGCATTTTTTGAAGACACATCACTGAGTTTGATTTCAAGTTTTCTTGCCTCGGTACTTTTCGGATTTATTTCCAGGAGCGAAGCAACAGCTTTCTCTGCCTGATTATAATCACCGGTACTGTTGTAAACCTTTGCTTTGAGCAGCCATAATTCTTCAGACTGCGGGTTTGCATCCAGACCTTTGTTCAGGATTTCGATGGCCTTTTCATTGTCGTCATTCCAGTATTCAAGCGAAGAATACGCGACAAAAAAATCTTCATCCTTAATTCCTCTGTTCTCCAGTTCACTGAAAACCGATCTCGCAGCCGCCACATCCTTATTCCAGGTATACACCCGTCCCAGAAAAACAGAGATCTCGGTATACTCGGGAGCTTTTTGCAGTGCCTGCTGAGCGAGTTCTATGGAAGCCGTATAATTTTTTTGTTCAAAAGCCGCAGTGCGTGCCTTTGTAAACAGTTCATCGGCACTCAGATCCTGTTGGCTGAAAAGGGTGAAGGGAAATAAAATCAGCAGGAAGAAACCAAAGCATTTTTTCATTGGAGAGTCATTAAAAATGTGAATTGAGTCAGCAAAGATATTGAACTTTTCCCTTTCTATTGCTTTCATTTATCAAAGCCGAAAATAGTCACCGGAAGACGAAATACTGGTTACAAAATCTACATCAAAACAGAGATGATTCAATTACATAATAAATTAAAGACAGTAGCGGCTCACAATTTATACGCCGCTTTAAACTATTTCGCCAGCTTTTCAAGCGTCGCTGAATCCTCTTCCCCTTCAAAAAACTCCTTCAGCACCTGCCGGAAAACATTTCCCTGCTCTGCGTCGGTGGCAGCAAAAAGCGTCATGCAGGATTTGAGTTTCAGATCGTCGGGGCTGGCGAAGACGGCATGGGCATCTTTTACCGGAAACTTCAAAAGCGCCTGTGAAATTTCCCGTAAACGCGCGCCAAGGATGGGATGATCCAGATATTCGTTCGCCTCAGCTGCATTTTCAATGGCATAAAACTTAGAAATTTCACTGAAGCCTAGTCCTTTGATTTGCGGAAAAATAAACCACATCCAGTGGCTGGTTTTGCGCCCGGATCGCACTTCAAGAAGCGCCGTTTCATAAACATCTTCCTGAGCATCAAGAAATCGTTGGAGTTTATTTAACATTGCTTATTTCATTGTTTAATACGAACAAAAGTCTTAAAAAATTGTGATATAGATGTGGAAAATTTTACTTTCTATATCCAAAACCTCCGTTAGCAGAGGGTTTTCATTTACTGCCCCAAAAGCGAGACTATTTATTGTAATTCTTCACAGACAAAATTCTGACTGTGAAGCAGGTCTGTTATTTCCAAAACGATATTGTCTTCACTCTCGATTCGCAGAATTTTGTCGCAGTCCTCTAGGTCAAAATTCCATTGTGCATTGGGAAGAATTTTGTTTAAGGAGGATTTGAGTTTCCTCGCCTGCAGTTTTGTTCTAACTGATGTCCTGAAAACGAAAATCATGACTTTATTGTAATGTTGCCAAAAGGTTTTCCAGATTGTTCATCGACATTTTAAATCCTTCTGTGAAGCCCATTTCAATCATCCGCTCCAAACGTTCCAGAGATTCATTATAAATAACAATACTCACTTTTGTGATCCCGTTGTGTTCACTGAAAGTGTAATCCCAGTCAGAACCCGGAAGCTCAGGATTTCCATCCTGGTCTGCAAAAGCATTCGACATTTTGAAATGGGTCTTTGGCGTAATGGAAGTGTATTCCTGAACCGACCACCTTTCCTGTCCTTCGGGGCTTACCATCGCGTAAAATCTTCGCCCACCCACTTTGAATTCCATGAATTTTGTTTTTGATGTCCAGGGTTTTGGCGCCACCCATTGGTCGAGGAGTTCCTGTTGGGTAAATGCATCCCATACCAGCGGAAGTTCGGCATCAAATTCCCTCGTGATGAATACCGTTTTTGTTGCTTTGTCAACCTTAAAGTTAAATTCCAGATTTTTCATTTTGTATTTTTTTTAATTGTTGATAATAAATGGTCTAACTGATTAAATCTGGTTTTCCAGATTATCCTGAACTGTTCAATCCATTGATCTATTTCTTTCATTTTGTCAATTTCAAGGGAGTAATAAATTTCTCTGCCTTTCTGTTCCTGTTTTACCAATTCGCATTCGGTTAAAATGCGCAGATGTTTCGATACGGCCTGTCGGGTCGTGTTGAAGTTTTCGGCAATGGCGTTAGGAGTCATTGCCTGTACCGCTATTAAGGCGATAATAGCTCTTCTGGTTGGGTCGGCGATGGCCTGAAAAATATCTCTTCTCATGTGGAGTGCTCTTTAATTATGCAACTATTAGGTTGCAAATGTAAGCGCAACTATTCGGTTTCGCAAGTTTAATTGCAAATATTTTTATAGCGGACTAAAATATCAGGAAATTTAACTGAGGTTTCAGGTCGTTCTAATAACGGCTATGGGTTTGACTAAGACTAAAACCCAAATCTTGCCAAACCCTTTGTTATCGGCGGTTTTATTTTCTATTTATAAAATAGTTACTAAGATTTGGCTTGTCACTTTTTCTGAAATGATATACTTCATTGATGTCTTCTTTTTTGTTGTTATAAAAATCAATAGATTTCTTCATAATAAAGGTTGAATCATTAATAATCTTGCCCCGATATTCCTGTAAATGATATAGAGTAGAATAGGAGTTATTTCCATTGCCATAAGCCCGGTAAATTTGGATTTTTATGCTGTCTTGATCATATATTTTCGTTAAACCTTTTCCATCAGCAGTCCCATCATAAAAATTACACAGCTTGATCTTATTCTCTTTTTGAATTTGCACCATTTTACTTATGTTTTTGTGCGCATTTTCAAAACTATTTTCGTTTATAAATTCTTTTGTACACAAGTAATGAATGATACCATTAATACCCTGTAATTCATATGTAAAACCATCTTGATTAATAAAAAAAGCATGAATCATTTTTACATCTTCAGTCGTATTAAAATATGAAGTGGGCTTAAACAATGATTGTCTGTAAAAATACCCCTCTGTTTTTAGTTGCATTTCAGATATGTAGATGTTTTTGGGATTTTCAAGATATGCATCGTTTTTAAATGAAACACAAGAAAAAAATATGGATAATAGAAGTATGAATAATATTTTTCTCATTTAAACAAAATTGTTAAAAATTGACGATGACATTCCGCCGGTAGACGTGTGTTGAGGACTTAAGCGAAGCGACTGACCGAATGATTTTTCTGTTTCTCCTGAACAGGGTTCTAAATCACAAATTCAATTCCTGCACCTGATTTCCAACCTGTCGCAATTCCTGCAATGATCCAGCTGAACAACAATATTTGGGCAGAACAGATCAATAGAAAAAGTAACATTCTGTAACTAAATCCAAAGAAGGAATAATTTTTCCTAAAAGCATTATAGTAGCCGAAAATAACGTAAAGCAAAACAACATAAGGGATGCGCTTATGGATAAAGTCAAAAAAATGAGGAGATAATCCTGCGAATTCAGTAAAGGAAAAAATAATAGCGAATGTAGTGATGAGGAAGATACCCAATAGTAACATTCCGCTTATAATAAAATGCTCACTGTAGTTAAGCTTTTTTCGTTTGAATATTAAAAAGCTGTTTAACGCAGTTACAGGTACCAAAGCAAATATGAACAGTTTACCGTAGGTAGAAAAAATTTCGCCTACTGTTTTGCCCGCTTCATTTGTGGTGGGAATTAATGCCCTGTCCGGATCAATTTTCAGTGCAATTTCATTATAGTAATGAGTCAGTATAATGTTCAGCCCGATTAAAAGCAGGATGAAATAAAATATATTGTAATAATTTACCCGTTTCCCCGAGATGTAATCCAAAGCCGCTTTCCCCGGGCGAAGCAAGGCCTGTCGGGCGGTGAACAACATACCTTTTTCAATATGGAACGTCCCGTGCAGTACATCGTGGGAGATAAAGCGTTTGAAGGTAATGCGGTGTGTAGTGGCTTTCTGTCCGCAATCTGAACAGTATCTGCCTGTCAGTCTTTTCCCGCAGTTAAGGCAGTTTGTTTCTGTCATTTTATGATCTGATGTTGTGGTTTTCAATTTTAAATAGAGGTTCTCGACCGGGTGATAGGTTAACACAAAAGTTTAATACAAAGAGAAGGTTCGGTACAGTCCAATCACTGAGTTGAACCTTGCACAGGTGCAAGCTCATTAAGTACAGCTATTCTTTCTTCATCTCAATTTTCATCCCGCCTTGGCTTAGGGTCATCTTGTTATCCTGAGGATGAAACTCAAGTTTTAAATTTGCCTGGTCAAATTTAAATTTATTCGGTTCATAAGCTTCCAAAGGAAATGCGGATTGTCCTGTTGCCTGTCCTGTCAGCGTATTTCCATCTTTAGTAATCATCACTTTTAATGGAAAGGTTGGACTTGAGTACGTTCCTAAAAATTGATCCAAGTCTTCTGATTTAAGCGTAATTGATTTGAAAGCAGGAAATTCATACGCTTTTCCGTAAATGATACTCAAAATACCAATTGCAAAATCATTGTGCGGAAAACGTTGTCCGTTGATAGCAAAAGCCAATCCTAAACCGTCCTGCTCGTTGTAGGCAGCCATAGAATGTGTACCGTATGTATTGCCACCATGTCCATATAAGGATTGCTCATAAAATGGCATAAACATTAATCCTCTGCCAAAAGTTTCCTTTTTTACATAGTCCGGTTTCATTTGCTCAATAGTTTCTTTATTCAGGATGTTGTACTGAAACAGATTATACAGAAAAATGTTGAGGTCTTTGGTGGTAGAAATAACATCTCCGACTCCTGTCACATTTGGAAAATGAAAGTCTGTAGCGGGTATCCATTTTTCATCATAATGGTATGAAGGGAAAATGTTTTTTGATCCGTTGGTGACTGATGTCAGATTTTTAAGATTCAGCGGTATGGCAATTTTTTCTGCAACGATTGCAGCGTAATTTTTGTTCAGTAGCTTTTCTGTGATTTTTGTCAGCAGGTAATACCCGGAATTGGAATAAGCCACTTTTTCGTTTGGTTGGAATGAAATGCCTTGTTCTATTATTTCTTTAAAAATTTCATTTTCACTTACTTCTGCGGTCAGCCATCGTATACTGTCGTTTTTCATCGTAAAATCGCCTAATCCGCTGGAATGTTCTAATAGATTTTTGACAGTAATTTTATCGGAATTCGGAATTTTAGGATAAAACTTCGATAGTTTATCCTCTAAACGCAATTGGTTACTTTCAATTAGGTCAAAAATTAAGGTAGCCGTAATCATCTTGGTTATTGACCCAATCTGATATTTCGTTTCAGCATTGTACTGAATATTTTCCAGTTTAGACTGTCCGAAACTTCTGTTGTACACTTCTTTTCCTTCTTTGAAAATGGAAATGCTTCCAATTCCTCTGTCGTTGTTTTCAATGTGGCTCACAAAGTCGTCAATTCTTTGAATGTCAATCTTCTGAGCAGAAACGGTAAAGCCCAATAAAAAGGCTGTTACTGAGGTGATAAATCTTAAATTCATTTTACGTTGTCGTTTATAATTGGGCTTAGCGGTTGGATATTTCTGTTGACGGATCCAGTAGCACAGGTCTTTGTAAATATAACAAAATGAACAGTTACCGAAACGCCCTATGATGAAAACTTCAGCCCCGCTTGAAGTAATGCCCTGCGGCTGCCGTTTATTTAATCATTTCTTGTAATTCCAGTAGTTGTGTCTGTTTTCAATATATCCGTCAAGTTGGTAATCGGACATTTTCGACATCATTTCTTTAAAATCTACTGGCATATTCTGTTGAGGTATTTTTTTTATAGTATTTCACGATAACTCATAACGTTCTGCAGCAGCAACTACTTCCGCATAGTCGTAAAGATATATAAATTTCCTTTTAAATAAGTATTCTGTAGGTCGTAAGCGTTCTCGATCAGATCGCCTGCCGCTTGTTGGTCGCTGTAATCTGGTAAAGTCAAAGCGTAGGAAAATAGGACAAGCCCAATAACGAAAGTGAATAGGGTGATAAGTCGTGGGGTCATGGGTGATGAAATTCTGGGGATACTCTATTAGCTACGTGAATGGATTAGCTATGCTGAATCTACGATTTCGTGCGGCAGCGGGGGAAGCCTTCTTTATTGTCCAAATAATTTCGTCCATAAAGTTTTCTTTGAATTATGTTTTTCTATTTGTTTTTGTTCTATGTTTTCAAGCCTTTGCAACAATTCATAATTTGTAGTTACAAGCAAATTGTCCATTTGAGAGTAATATTCGTCTTCATTGTCTTTAAGTTCAGAAGCTGTTATATAAATTGATTTTCCCTTTTCTGTTTTAATCTCAAATGTTTGAGGATATATTGAAGTCATAGTTCCTGCCCACAGAATTTTAAAGTCAACGATTTTTTGGCCTATCAAAGGTTGCCACTTACTGTCAGAAGAAACATCCCATTTTTGTTCATAGTCGTTTGTTACTTCTGTGAAGTCAAGTTGTTTTGATAGAAGTCCATAACAAACAAATGTGTTGTCCCAAAAAACATAAATCGTTTTGTTGTCTGTCTTGAAGTAAATAGAATGGTCAAGAGTGTCAATTTCTGGATACTTTGTCTTGTAATATGGTTCAGGATTTATATTATTTCCGTCTTCGTCTGCATAATATTTTAATTCGCCATAAATAACACCAAGAATGATCTGTCCAACGAACATTTGTCGGCAGTCATTTTCGTAAGTGATGTGTTCGTCAGTTAGTGTCATTTTAAGGTTACCTATAACGGTTTAGAGATTCGCGATGGGCGGGCTTTTTATCACTGATGTTGATGCGGAGCACAAAACTTTCTGTGAAGCGCGAGTTGAAAACCAGCGAAGCTAACACCCGACTATTGCAAATGTGCTGTTATGCGTTCAGCTTTCTTGTCTGTCGTGGTTTATTTACCATAATTTCCAACCCTTTTTCTTCGGGCCAAAAAATTCATTAAGTTCTTCAATTATAGTTTCAGTCCTTTTTGCTTTTTCATTGAACATTGTCAAAGGTTCAACTACTTTAGGAAATTCGTCAATGAAATTAAGGTTCGAAATTTCGTTAAGTCTAAAGTCTTTCATTAATTGTCTAAATTCAATTTCATTGTTGCCCCAAACCTTTAAAAACTTAGAGTCAGAAACAAAAACTTCTTCCAGTTTGTCGTCCGCTTGATATATAAGTCCAAACTCTAAATTGCAGTCCTGCGTCAATTCGGTTTTATAAGTTTCAAGCTGTTTTAGTATTATATTCTTGTCTTTATAAACGCTAAATATTGCTTCTTCTTCATAAAAATGGTAAATGCAACTTAAATTGTCCGGCAACTGATTTGCAAGTGCTTTAAATAAGTCCCAAAGCCGGGAATTGTCAATATTGATTTCAGCATAAAATGTAAAAGGAAGGTCGTGATTGGTGTTGTTGCTAAGTTTATAGCCTTCAACAATATTTGCATTCTCACGTCCTTTCAGTCGTTCAAATACTTCGGGATTGTTAGGAAGTTCGTCAGGTCGTGGTAGTTTTATTGTAGGTGGTACTTCAAGCATATTGTTCGTTTGTTTGTCGTTGTCCAATGTTACAGCTAATGTTTTAGGGTTCTGCGATGGTGGGGCGATCGAAGCACACAGTTTCATTTAACCACTGCATCATCACTTTTGGGCAGGTTCTGTTATGGGCTGGCATTTTAACCCGCTCCAGAAATACTTTCAAGATGTAATTTATTTCCATCAAATTTAAAAATCCACCAAAAATTGTGTTCGCATATTTCACTTGAATTTTCTGGAGTCTCTTCTTCTGAAATTGTTTTGGATTCGTAATTTCTATTGGAGTTCATATTCATTCTTAATGTGACGATGTCCTTATTTAATTCTATTTGGTAAGAATAAAAGCAGGGTTCAGTTTTACGGTAAGCTTCATACACCAATGTGTCTTTATGGTCTAAACTGTCAATGGCGATGTTATGAAACAGATTTTTTAATTGGTCAAGCCAAATGCTTTCAGAAATTGATTTGTAATGTTGTAAGAACATTGTTCTTGTAGTCTTGTTGCCGTTTGAATTGAATTGTTCGTTAAATGAATTATCGTCGATGTAGATACTGAAGGATTCATCGGTGAGTGGAAACTCAAAAATGTCAGCAATTTTTTCTTTGTCACTGGAAGCTATGGTTTGCCGTAGCTTCTTTAATTCTAAAATTAATTTTTGTCGTTTCGTTGTGTTGGAAATTAGTTCAGAGACTGGTGCGTTGCTTGTGGTATTCGTTTTTTCAGAATTATTACATGAAACCAAAACTACAAATGTCGTCAATATGATAACGGTCTTTCTCATTGGATTTGTCTTTTTTTGCCTGCCCGTCACTTTTTGGCTGTTGGCGAAGGTGGGGATTAAACTTCAATTAGATGCACAAAGCTTGAATTTAGCACTTAATTTACGTAGAAGCACGAAACCCGGTTTTGGAATACGGCTGATAATTATTCTATCCTTCATTTTTATTGAATACTCTTTGTCCGTTTAAACCTATTAAAACAATTGATACCATTAGAGGCCAGACCCATATAATCCATTCGTCAAATTCGTCAATATCTAAAACCCAAGTCCACGCTCTTTTTCCGCCAGTGATGGATGTAAATGTCACAGAACCTATAATTCCAAGAACCAAGAATGTAAATTTTAACAGGTATTTATGTTCCAACCTAGGTAGCAATGAAAGCAATAAACCGATATAACCACAAATTCCAAATATCATTGATAAAACCATAAAGATTTCAACCAATTCTAAGGATAAATTCCTTATCAGGTCAGGCAAAAAAAGGAATGTCAGCCCTAAAAGAAAAGTTGCAGGTAATAAACCAGAAAGTATAAAAAGCTTTTTTAGATATGTTTTCATTGTTCGTTGAATTTAATGAGAATTATAGGTGTCAACATCAATGAGATTAGTCCTGCGGAAATGGCTGTCACGATTACGTTTCCATATTGCTTGAAGTCAAGTCCGCTTAAAAGTTTTACCGCAATAATGGTCAATGTCAGTCCTGCTAAAATTGTCCAGTATTTCAAATTTATTTCTTTTATGGTTTTGTTTTTTGGCAGTTTGTAAATGGCGAAAGCAATTGTTAGTCCACCGAGCAAAGTGGAACTGTGTTGTAATATTTTTAAAATTGGAATTGATCCACCTAAAAAGACCACTGCGTTTTGCAGTGCAGGAATGGTCTGAACAAAATAACCGTGGTCATGTGTAAAACTGTCCCAGAAAAGGTGTGAGGCAGCACCGGTTAGGATTGAAATTGTCACTACAAACCAGTTTATTTTGAAGTATCCATTCCAGTCAAAATCTTTAAAAATCGAAAATCTTGATTGTAAAAATGCCGGCAAATTGTCAAATAAACAGTCTCGAACAATGTTGTGAAAAATGAAAGCCAATACCAGTCCTAAAGGTAAGTCGAACCAGAAAAGTCCGTCAATGGTGTGGCTGTAATTGCTCTTAATCTTCATCCTTAAAAAATATTCAAAGTCAGGGGTTAAACTGCCGACTACAAGTCCGGTCAATGAAAACCATTTTCGGGGTAAAAATGTCAGCGGTAAAACTATTGCTGGATGTGAAAATGTAAATGGCATTTCTGGTTTATCTGTTCGATTATGGGTTTCGGTGGCGTCTTCTTATAATGCGTGGTAACGTTTTGGACTTTGCGATGGTGGGACAACAGAAGCACAAATTTTCAGTTTTGCACAAAAGTTCAATCGAAGAACTGCCGTTGAATTTAGCACTAAACCCGCCATTTTACCAAACTGCTGTTAGCTGTAGTTTATTTAAATATAGCGGATTCAAAATCATTTTCAGATATCATTTTATTATTCTCAATCATATAATTTACTAACTCCGAAAGTAATTTAAAAGAACCCACCAAAGCATTTTCAGTATCTACTTCTTTAATGTTACTTCCGTGAACTACTCTTGAGCGAAGACTATATAATTTTTTGATTTCTTTAAATTTCTCAATTCTTTTATCTCCTCTGTCATGAAGCAATGAAGCAATGTTTAATGAAAGACGATAAGTAATTTCAGAAGAGACATCAACAATACTTTCAATTGCTGCCCAAATTATTGCAATAGCGCTTTTTAAATCAACGCAATATCTCCAAGAATTTAAAACTTCCAATGAATACCTAAACTTTTCATGTTTAAATGCTAAAATATTTGCAGTTTCAAAATGTACTTTAAGCCATTGAATATCTATGTCTTCAATTTTAAGTTCACTTAAGCTATTTATTTTTAGCATTTTTATATGGTAGTCACAAAGATTTGCTTGAACATCATTTAATTCTTTTAGATTATTCCAAGATTGATTTAATAATGCAATTGAATTTATAGTTGTTTTTTTTCTTAAAACTAATAACGTACTTAATAACCAAGCTCGGTTTAAAATGTCATAACCAAAAGTAGAGTCATTTTCTGAACTAATAATTTCAAAGTTGTTTTTAAGATAACAATAAGGTTCAATAAAAGACCATTGTTGAAAACCTTTTGCACCTAAACCAGCTAATTCGAAAACTGATAATTTATTTATTTTTCTTAGTTTTAAATATGGAAAAATTTCCACTTCATCTTTTTCAAAATAAATTCCATTTCCTAAAATATACCATGTTCCTTTAATTGTCATTTGAAAATGAGTGTTGTTTAAAATTGCACCAAACGGTTTTCGGCTTGGCGATGTGGCGGAAATCGAAGCACAAAAGTTGAGTTTTGCACAAAAGTTCAATCGAAGAACTGAACTTGAATTTAGTACTTCAGCCGCCATATTGCCAAACCGATGTGTCTGTTGCACGACTCTCTGATCAAATATACTTAAAACATAGATGCCACGGCGCAAAGCTT